>NZ_AYMJ01000018.1 GCF_000633255.1 Pseudomonas sp. H1h | reverse complement strand
CTCTCGGCCTGGGTCATCGAAGCCCAAAGCGCCACCCAGTACGGCATCCGCCGCCAATACGGCATGGGCATCGGCTTCCAGCATGGCGAAGTCCTCACCAGCGTCGAATTCCCTTGCACCGGCCTGCCCATCGCCATCAGTCATTGGGAAGCCATCCGCGGCTACATGGAGTTCGAGGTCAACGACCTCAAATCGATTCAGTACCAGCAAGACCTGCAAGGCCCCGACGATCCGCCCCACGAAGGCCTGCACACGTTCCATAACGCCCGCGCGCGCATGCATCAGCAGATCCGTGATGGCGAGCGCGGCCGGGTGTCGGGGTTCTTCTGGTACCTGTATCACGTCATGACCTTCTGGACGCTGCCCAACTATTTGGTCGAATGGGAAATCCGCCGCATCAAGGCCATGGGCCAACACGTGTTGCCCGAGGTCATGCGCCAGTGGTCAGAGCCGCTGCCAAAAGACCAGTGGGCCAAGCCGAGTGAAGAACTGCTGCGAATGAGCGCACAGGTCAGGACACTACAAAAACGCCTGCCACACCGGGCGATCACCGCGATATTTGCTGAAGTACAGCGCCGGCATACCGACCGTAAAGTGAGCGGTTGATATCGCGC
Source organism: Pseudomonas sp. H1h (assembly GCF_000633255.1). Taxonomy (GTDB): domain Bacteria; phylum Pseudomonadota; class Gammaproteobacteria; order Pseudomonadales; family Pseudomonadaceae; genus Aquipseudomonas. The sequence continues at coordinate 455,911 of NZ_AYMJ01000018.1, read as the reverse complement.
GATTCATCAAGGCTTTGGGCACGCCCACGCATTTGCCAGTAAACTCTCCCCCTCTTTCGCCGCCCTCTCATTTCCCTGCGGCCATCACCTCTTTAACTGTTGCGGAGTCCGCCTTGCGTCTGTTTCACACCTCCGACTGGCACCTTGGGCAAAACCTGCACGGCCAGGAGCGCGATTTCGAGCATGCGTGCTTTCTCGAATGGCTGCTGCGCCAACTGCAACTGGCGCAGCCGGATGTGCTGCTGATTGCCGGTGACATCTTCGACACTGTCAATCCGCCGGTCAAAGCCCAGGAACGCCTCTACGATTTCATCGTCAGCGCCCACGAGCAGCAACCGCTGCTAACCATTGTGATGATCGCCGGCAACCACGACTCCGGCTCGCGCATCGAACTGCCGGCGCCGCTGATGCGCCGTTTGCGCACCCATGCGCTGGGGCGGGTGTTGTGGCTGGATGACGGTCAGCTCGATGCCGAACGGCTGTTGCTGCCGCTGCCGAATGCCCAAGGCGAAATCGCCGCGTGGTGCCTGGCGCTGCCGTTTCTGCGCCCGGCGGAAGTGACCGGCGCGCATCTGGGCGACAACTATTTGCGCGGCATCGGTCAGGTGCATGAATGGCTGATCGAAGCGGCCAACGCCAAGCGCCAACCGGGTCAGGCGCTGGTCGCGATCAGCCACGCGCACATGGCCGGCGGCTCGGTCTCGGAAGACTCCGAGCGCAGCCTGATCATCGGCAACGCAGAAGCGCTGCCCGCCAGCCTGTTCGGGCCGAGCATCAGCTACGTCGCCCTCGGCCATTTGCACAAGCCGCAGAAAGTGAACGGTGAAGAACGCATTCGCTACAGCGGTTCGCCGATTCCGCTGTCGTTCTCGGAGATCGGCTATCAGCACCAGATTCTCGACATCACCCTCGACGGCGAAACCCTGGTCAGCGTTGAACCGAAACTGATCCCAAGATCGGTCAACCTGCAACGCATAGGCCCGGCGCCGCTGGCGGAGATCCTGCTGCAACTGGCAGACCTGCCGAACATTGATCTGCTCGCCGAAACCCAGCGCCAACCGTGGCTCGAAGTGCGCGTGACCCTCGACGAGCCGCAGCCGGATCTGCGCCATCAGGTGGAAAGCGCCCTGCAAGGCAAAGCCGTGCGTTTGGTGCGGATCGCTGCCGAATATGCCGGCAACCGCGGTGCAGACGGTGCCGAAGACGGCAGCGCATTGATCGAACTCGATCAGCTCACCCCGCAGGAACTGTTCAGCCGCGCCTGGCTCGACAACTACGGCAACGAGGTCGATGAACAGACCCTCAAGGACTTCGCCGAACTGCTGCAGGACGTACAACTGGAGGGCGAGCAGCCATGAAGATTCTCGCCATTCGCTTGAAGAACCTCGCCTCGCTGGCCGGGCCGTTCGAAATCGATTTCACCGCCGAACCGCTGGCCAGTGCCGGGCTGTTCGCGATCACCGGGCCGACCGGTGCCGGCAAAAGTACCCTGCTCGATGCCCTGTGCCTGGCGCTGTTCGGCGCCGTGCCGCGCCTGAACAACACTGGCCGTGACGCCAAAGTCCCGGATGCCGACGGTGAAATCGCCACCGGCGACCCGCGCACCTTGCTGCGGCGCGGCACCGGTGAAGGTTATGCCGAAGTGGATTTTGTCGGCGTCGATGGCCGCCGCTATCGCGCCCGCTGGGAAGCCAACCGGGCTCGCGAGAAGGCTGGCGGCAAGCTGCAGGCCAGCCGTCAGAGCCTGCGCGACATCGATCAGGATCAACTGCTCGCCAGCCAGAAAGGCGAATACAAGACCCAGCTGGAAGCCGCGCTCGGCCTCAACTTCGAACAGTTCACCCGCGCCGTGCTGCTGGCGCAGAGCGAGTTCAGCGCGTTCCTCAAGGCCGACGACAACGACCGCAGCGAACTGCTGGAAAAGCTCACCGACACCGCGCTTTACACCCGCCTCGGCCGTCGCGCGTTCGACAAGACCAAAGAAGCCCGCGAAGCGCACAAGCTGCTGCAAGATCAGGCCACCGGCGTCACCCCGCTGGCGCCTGAGGCTCGAGCGCAGCTGGACGAGCGTTTCAACGCCGCCCAACAACAGATGAAGTTGCAGCAGGCGCAGCTCAAGCAGCTCGAGCAACAGCACAGCTGGCTCAAGGATTTGCGTGTGTTGCGGGACGCGCAGCAAGCCGCCGCCGAACAACTGCACAGCGCCCAGCAGACGTCGGAAGGTCTGGCCGGCGAACGCATGAAGTTGACGCGTCTGGAACAGCTCGGCCCGCAACGGCATCAGTTCGCGCGTAAAACCGAACTCGATGCCCTGCTGACGCCACTGGCCGCGCAAATAGCCGCGCACACGCAGCAACACGCCGAGCTGAGCGAGCGCCAGACACAACTGGAGCAGGACCTCGAAGAAGCGAAAGTCGCTTTGAGCGAAGCGCAGCATCGGCAAACCGCAAACGCGCCGCTGTTGCGTCAGGCGTTTGAAGAACAAAGCACCCTCGCCCGTCTGGTCAAGGATGTCGCCCACAGCGCCGACGCCAGACTCAATGCGCAACAGGCGTGCACCGAGGGCCAGAACGCCCTTCACGCCTTGCTGGAAAAACAGACCCAAGTCGCCGAGCGCCTGCAACGCATCGCCGCCGAACTTGAGCAGAGCGCTCATCTGGCGCCGCTGAGTGATGCGTGGAATGCCTATCGCGATCGCCTGCAACAGCTGATGCTGATCGGCAACCGCTTGAACAAAGGCCAGGCGGAACTGGCAAGCCTCGAAGAAAACGCCACCCGCAGCGCCGCCGAGCTGACCTCGCAGAAGCAGCAACTTGAAGTGCTGTTCAAAGAGGCCGGCGCCGAACCCGATGCCGTCGCCGAACAGATCGGCATCCTCGGCACGCTGCTGCAGGACAACCGCAAACAACTGCGCGCCTTCGAAGACCTGTCACGCTTGTGGGCCACGCAACAGGATCTCGACAAGCGCAGCAGCGAGCTGCAACAACGCCAGCTCAGCGCCCATCAGGAACGCGAACGCCTGACTCAGGACGGGGTAAAAACCAAAGCCGGGCTGACCGTCGCCGAGCAGACTCTCAACGTCACCCGCGAACTGCTTGAACGCCAGCGTCTGGCGCGCAGTGCCAGTGTCGAAGAGTTGCGCGCGCAGTTGCAGGACGATCAGCCGTGCCCGGTCTGCGGCAGCAACGAGCATCCGTATCACCAACCGGAAGCGCTGCTGCAAAGTCTCGGTCGCCACGATGAAAGCGAGCAGGCCAACGCCCAGCAGGTGGTCGATCAGCTCAAGGAAAAGCTCATCGAGTTGCGCGCCGAAGTCGGTGGCGTCATTGCTCAGCAAAAAGAACTGCTGCAACAACAGGAACACCTGGCCACCCAGCAACAAGCGCTGGCGCCGAGCCTCGACGCGCATCCGCTGGCCGCGCAGCTGCTCAATCAGGACGCTGACAAACGCGATGCCTGGCTTGCCCGACAAAACGACCAGTTGAACCAGAGCATCACTCAGGACGAACAACGCCAGAGCGCCCTGCTCACCCTGCAACAGGATGCCGCGCGTCTGACCCAGCAATTGCGTCAGACCGAAACTGCGCATCAACAAGCGACGCAGCACCTGAGCAATCAGCAGCGAGAGCTGAGCAGCGACCGTCAGCGTCTCGATGAAGAACTCACAGCGTTCGGCAATCTGCTGCCAGCGGACACCCTGGATGCTTTGCGTCAGGAGCCCGCAGCGACGTTCATGCAGCTCGACCGGCAGATCGCCGAGCGCCTGGCGCAGGTCGATCAGCAGAAGGAAGAACAGGCCGAACAGCAACAGCGTCAGCAGACGCTGGAGAAAGAACAGGATCGTCAGCAGACCCGTGCACAGCAGTTGCTCAGCGCCGAACAGCAATTCACTGCGCTGACCGAACAGCAACGCACCTGCCAGGAAAAACTCGCGCAACTGCTCGGCGAGCACAGCAGCGCCGAGCACTGGCAACAGCAACTCGAGCACGCGGTTGAACAGGCGCGCAAGGCCGAAACCGGCACCGCACAGGACCTGCAAAACCTGCGCACGCAACTCGTGCAGATCGCCGCCGAACTCAAGGCGCAGCAAGAGCGTTTGCAAGCGCTGCACAGCGAAGATCAGGATCTGGCCGGCAAAATCGCCGACTGGCGCGCACGTCATCCGGAGCTGGATGACGGCGGTCTCGAAGACCTGCTGCGCGTCGATGATGCTGAGGTCAGCGAACTGCGCCAGCACTTGCAGCACAACGAAAAAGCCATCGAGCAGGCCAAGGTGCTGCTGCAGGAGCGTGATCGCTTGTTGCTCGATCATCAGGCGCAACACAACGGCAACCTCGATGCCGAACAACTCGCCACCGCCCTCGCCGACCTGCAAGACCAGTTCACCGCCAGCGAACAGCAATGCGCCGAATTGCGTGCCGAACAGGTCGAGGATCAGCGCCGGCAAAACGCCAATCAAGCACTGGCGCAGCAGATCGCTGACGCCTACGCCGAGTATCAGCGTTGGGCGCGGCTCAATGCGTTGATCGGCTCGGCCACCGGCGACACCTTCCGCAAGATCGCCCAGGCCTACAACCTCGACCTGCTGGTGCATCACGCCAACGTGCAGCTGCGCCAACTGGTCAAGCGCTATCGCCTGAAACGCGGCGGCAGCATGCTCGGTCTGCTGGTGATGGACACCGAGATGGGCGATGAATTGCGCTCGGTGCATTCGCTGTCCGGTGGCGAGACGTTCCTGGTGTCGCTGGCCCTGGCGCTGGGCTTGGCGTCGATGGCCTCAAGCACGCTGAAGATCGAATCGCTGTTTATCGACGAGGGCTTCGGCAGCCTCGACCCGGAATCCCTGCAACTGGCGATGGACGCCCTCGACGGCTTGCAGGCCCAGGGGCGCAAAGTCGCGGTGATTTCCCACGTGCAGGAAATGCACGAACGGATTCCGGTGCAGATTCAGGTACAGCGCCAAGGCAATGGCCTGAGCACCCTGGAGGTGAAATGAACACGCTGTACTCGTTCCGCCGCTGCCCGTACGCGATGCGCGCGCGGATGGCTCTGCGTTACTCGGGCGTGCCGGTAGACATCATCGAAGTCAGCCTCAAGGCCAAACCGGCCGCGATGCTGGCGATCTCGCCCAAGGGCACGGTGCCGGTGCTGGACGCCGATGGCCGGGTGATCGACGAGAGCCTGGAGATCATGCATTGGGCCTTGGCGCAGCATGATCCGCAGGGCTGGTTAATGGGGGGTGACGCACGGATTGCCGAGTTGATCGCAGCCAACGATCAAGGGTTCAAGGTGCAGTTGAATCGCTACAAGTACGCCGAGCGCTACCCCGAGCAGCCGATGGAGGTTTATCGGGCTGAGGGCGCCTTGTTCTTGCAGAGGCTGGATGAGTTGCTGACGGATCGCGATTACTTGCTGGCCGAGCACTTGAGCCTGGCGGATGTGGCGCTGCTGCCGTTCGTGCGGCAGTTCGCGCATGTCGATCGCGAGTGGTTTGCGCAAACGCCTTACGTGCGTTTGCAGGCGTGGTTGCAGCGTTTGCTCGAATCCGGGCTGTTTACGGCGATCATGAAGAAGTAACCCCGAATTTCTGCTACCGAACACTTTGTGGCGAGGGGATTCATTCCCTCGCCACAAGGTGTTCGCTCAGTCTAAGCCAGTGCGTCACACATCCCCAGTGCCGAGCAATCCACTTCAAACGGCCCAAGAAAATCGACTTCGGCCTTGATCGGCGGGTTACCGGCCAGCAGCCCCTGCGAGTTGGCCCGTTCGATGTTGTGCGCGATGGTGTGATTGGCCTCTATGGCCCGTGCCAGCGCGCCGACCGAGCCCTGACCGAAGCCCAGTAATGCCGCACCATTGGTCATCAGTGCCAGGGCGGCGATGACCCAGAGTCTGTAGCCTTTCATGCTGCGCCCACTCCTGCGAGTTCCGCCCGATCGACCAGCACGCCTTGCGCGCGGTGTTCGAACTGGATGCCGGGGTGTGCGACCTCGATCGGTGCGTCGAAGCTGTGTTGAGTGTGCGAGGCGACGCTGACGAACAGCACCAGGACCAGGTAAAGACCGATGGCCAGGTAGGCGCCGAGCTTGGCTGAGGTGATGATTGAACTGGCCATGATGTTCTCCGTGGGCATGTTTCAGTGCCGTCAGGATCAATCAAAAAAGCCGTAGCAACCACTCAGGGTTTGCCATAGTAAATATCAGCTTCGTTGATCATTAAGCCGATCTATAGGGGTATTACAGAATATTTATGGGAACCGAAAATGCGATATGCAGGAGCGACATCACTTCTCTGGCCGCCGATCGTGACAACGATCATCGACACAAGTGACTTCGCTCCTGCATATCGGATGCAGCGCGGGACGTTCAGTGTTGGATTTTGTGATCCAGAGCAGCGTAGAAGTTGGCGCTCTGTTGCAGGTATTTCTGGGTGTAGCTCTGGGTGTGAGCTTTTTTGCTGTTGATTTCCACGTTGGCACTGGCTGGCAGCGCAACGGTAGCGGAGATGGCGGAAGCGGCGATGACAGAGAAGAGATTGAAGTTCATGGCGGTAACCCTCGTGTTCGGTTGGCTTGCTTGCCCGGTTGGGCCGTGAAGCAAACTTAACGCTCGAGGGCTGATCGCTTGAAATGCTTTGTAGCATTACCGGATATCAGCGCGATTAATACAAAGAGACAGGCCCCGTAAACCGGGGCCTGTGGCTTATTGTCGCACCAGGAACTTGAGGTCGCTCGGGGCGTCCATTGGCAGTTTCTGCACGGTTTTGCCGAGCAGACCGGTCTTGGCATCGCGTTCGACGACGACAATTTCGTTGCTCTTCTGGTTGGCGATCAGCAGGAATTTGCCACTCGGATCGAGGCTGAATTCGCGCGGGTGATCACCTTCCACCGAACGCTTTTGCAGTTCTTTGAGCTGAGCGGTCGCCGGGTCAATGCTGAATACCACCAGTTGATTGGCGGTGCCGCGATTGCTGACGTAGAGGAACTTGCCATCGGCCGAGGCGTGCAGCGCTGCACCGGCCTTGTCCGAAGTCGGCTGACCGGCGGCCAGATCGACCAGTTGAGTTTGCGTCAGCACGCCGTCGTTGTAGTCGAACACCGCGACCTGCGCGCTCATTTCCATGGTCAGCCAGGCGTGCTTGCCGTCCGCGCTGAACAGCAGATGACGCGGGCCGCTGCCGGCAGGCATGGACACCGAAGCGGTTTTCGCCGGAGTCAGCGGCAGGTCCGGGTTGGCTTTCGGGTCGAATTTGTAGATGAAGACCTTGTCCGCGCCCAGGTCGTTGGAGAACACGTAGCGGCCATCCGGCGAGGACACCGTCGAATGCACGTGGTTGGACGCCTGACGCTCCGGGTTGACCCGGCTCGCCGGGTGCGCGCTCATCTGCACCACCGGTTTGAGCTTGCCGTCAGCGCCGACCGGCAACACCGCGAGGGTGCCGCCCGGATCTTCCATCACCGAGTAGTTGCTGACGAACAGGTGGCTGGCATCGCCGCTCAGGCTCGAATGGGTCGGCTCATTGCCCAGGCTCTGCACCTGATTGATCAGGCTCAGGACGTGGGTCTTGGGGTCGATCGAATAGCTGCTGACGCGGCCAACCGGGTCTTTCTGGCCGGGGCCGTTTTCATTGACCACGAACAGCCGATGCTGGTCCTTGGACAGGGTCAGCCACGACGGATTTTCGCTCTTCACCACTTGCAGCGGCTTGGCGGCGATCTGGCCGGTGGCACTGTCGAAATTCATTCGATAGATGCCTTGGCTGGTGCCGGCGGTGTACGAGCCGACCAGCAATTGATAGTTCTCGGCGCTGGCACTGGACAGGCCCATCGCGCCGACGCTGCCGGCCATCAGCAGCGGCCAGAATTTACGCATGTTCATCGGTTTCGTCCTCGTCATCGCTGCCGCCGAAGGCCTCGCTGCAGACCAGGCGGTGCTCGCCGGTGGTTTTGGTATCGCTGGCATAACCAATGATCAACCAGCTCTGCAGGTCATTATCAAAAGTTGCTGCTGCAACCTGCGCCGGCGTGAACTCCCAATGCTTGGCCGCTCGGCCATCCATGCATTCGATGTGCAGGTTGTCATCTTCGTCGAGGGCGAATTCGAAGGCGTGCAAGCCATCGATTTCGACCATATCGCAGTGTTCAAGGACGTCGAGAAGGGTTTGGGCAGTCATGGCAAACAGTCTTTCTTAGGGGGAAAGGGCCAATGATAGCTCAATGTGATCCAGAGGCCTTGCTGGAACCCCTGTGGGAGCGAACCTGCTCGCGAATGCGGTGTGTCAGACCATGAAAGGCTGACTGGCAGAATGCATTCGCGTGCAGGCTCGCTCCCACATGGAATGCTGGCTATCAGTTACAACGCGTCGCGTGAGGGTTTGCCGTCGACCAGACGCTGGATGCGCAACGGGTTGGCGTTTTTCAGCGGTTCGGGGAGCAAGAAGTCCGGGTAGTTCTGGAAGCACACCGGGCGCAGGAAACGGTCGATCGCCAGGGTCCCGACCGATGTGCCGCGTGCATCCGACGTTGCCGGATACGGCCCGCCGTGGACCATCGAATCACACACTTCGACCCCGGTTGGATATCCATTGAGCAAGATCCGCCCGACTTTCTGCTCCAGCAATGGCGTCAGTTCCGGGAAGCGTTCGAAGTCCGCCTGTTCGCCGATGATCGTTGCGGTGAGTTGTCCATGCAGCCCTTGCAACGCCGCGCTGAGCTGGGCCTTGTCCGCCACTTCGACGATCACCGTGGTCGGGCCGAATACTTCTTCCTGCAGCACTTCATCGCCCCCGATCAACAGGCTGACATCCGCTTTGAACAATTGCGGCTGTGCTTGATTGCCCTGCTGCGGGTTGCCTGCCAGATGTTCAATCCCGGAATGCGCCAAGAGCGTGTGCAAGCCGTTGCCGTAGCTGCCGAGTGTGCCGGCGTTGAGCATGGTTTGCGACGGTTGATCGCCGATCAGCCCGGCGACTTGCTGCACGAAGGCGCTGAATTGCGCTGAGCGGATACCGATCACCAGACCGGGATTGGTGCAGAACTGACCGCAGCCTTGCACCACCGACGCGGTCAAATCGCGGGCGATCGATTCCGAACGCGCGGCCAGCGCCTGCGGCAGGACGATCACCGGGTTGATGCTCGACATCTCGGCGAACACCGGAATCGGTTGCGGTCGCGCCGCCGCCATATCGCACAACGCCCGACCGCCTTTGAGCGAACCGGTAAAGCCCACCGCCTGAATCGCCGGATGTTTGACCAGCCATTCGCCGACGCCCCCGCCGTAGATCATGTTGAACACCCCGGCCGGCATCGCGGTTTTTTCCGCCGCGCGAATCAGTGCATCAGCGACCCGTTCTGCTGTAGCCATGTGGCCGCTGTGGGCCTTGAACACCACCGGGCAGCCAGCCGCCAGCGCCGCCGCCGTATCGCCGCCAGCGGTGGAAAACGCCAGCGGAAAGTTGCTCGCACCGAACACCGCCACCGGGCCGAGGCCGATGCGGTACTGGCGCAGGTCCGGGCGCGGAAACGGCTGGCGATCCGGCAGCGGCAGGTCGATTCGTGCGCCGTAGAAATCACCGCGACGCAGGACTTTGGCGAACAGGCGCATCTGGCCGCTGGTACGACCGCGCTCACCCTGAATTCGCGCCGCGGGCAACGCAGTCTCACGGCAAACCACGGCAATGAAGTCGTCGCCCAGCGCATCCAGTTCATCGGCAATTGCGTCGAGAAACTGCGCGCGGCGTTCGGCGCTGAGGCTGCGATACGCCGGGTACGCGGTAGCAGCTGCCTTGGCGGCAGCGTCGACTTCTTCAGCTGTGGCCTGGATGAAATCGTAAGGCAGGTGTTCGCCAGTGGTCGCGTCGACGCTCTGCAGTTTGACGTCGCCCGCTGCACCGCGCTGACCGCCGATGTAGTTGTGGCCGAGAATCTGAGTCATGGGAGCTCCTTAAAGGGTGCCGATGCTGTCGGGCTGAAAAGCCGCTACTGCGGGGGCGATGCCGTTGACCAGAGGTGCGCCGAATTCGGCCTGGGTGATTTCAAACACATCGCCCGGTTGCGTGCGGATGCCATCGGCGAACGACAGGGTCGCGGTGCCGAAGAAGTGAATGTGCACGTCGCCCGGACGCAGGAACTGGCTGTACTTGAAGTGGTGATATTCGAGGTTGGCGAGGCTGTGGCACATGTTGGCTTCGCCGCTGAGGAATTCGTTCTGCCACAGCACTTCGCCGTTGCGCAGGATGCGGCTGCTGCCGGCCAAATGTTGCGGCAGATCACCGGTGCGCAGCTCCGGGCCGTAGCTGCAACTGCGCAGTTTCGAGTGGGCCAGATACAGGTAGTTCTTGCGCTCCATGACGTGGTCAGAGAACTCGTTGCCCACCGCGAAACCGAGGCGATACGGTTTGCCGTCACGGCCGATGACGTAGAGGCCGGCCATTTCCGGTTCCTCACCGGCGTCTTCGGCGAACGGTGGCAGCGCAAACGCCTCGCCCGGGCGTACGACGATGCTGCCGTCGCCCTTGTAGAACCATTCCGGCTGCACACCCGCCTGCCCGGCTGCCGGTTTGCCGCCCTCCACGCCCCATTTGAAGATGCGCATGGTGTCAGTCATTTGTGCTTCGTCAGCGGCGTGCTGGTGCATTTTGTCGCGAGCCGAGGCACTGCCCAAGTGCGTCAGGCCGGTGCCGCTGACCAGCAGGTGCGCCGGGTCCGGATGATCCAATGGCGGCAGGATGCGTCGCGTGCCCAGCAGTTCGGCGTAGTCATGGCTGATGCCGAGGCCGAGGGTTTGCACTTGCTGCTCCAGAGTGCCACCGGCTTCGATGGCGGCCAGGGCCAGGTCACGCACGCTGCGAGCGTCCTGCACTTCGCGCACCAGACCGTGGTCGACCACGCCGACGCGGCGCTCGCCGTTAATCAATTCGAATTGAACCAGATGCATGTTTTTCTCCTATTCCTTCAAAACACCGCCGTTCCCCTGTGGGAGCGAGCCTGCTCGCGAAAGCGGTGTGTCAGTCAGCGAAAAAATTGAATGTGCCGGCCTCTTCGCGAGCAGGCGCGCTCCCACATTGGATTAGCGTGCACTGGCGGCAAATTGGTCTACCGGCAGCACATGCTTGCGCTCAAGCACGCGGTAAACCACGCCGGTCAACACCAGCCCGAACACCATCACCCCGCTGAGGAAATACAAGCCCGAAGCCAGATTCCCGGTGTACTCCTTCAGCGCACCAATCACGAACGGCCCGATGTAGCCGCCGAGGTTGCCCACCGAGTTGATCAAGGCGATCCCCGCCGCCGCACTGGCACCGGCAAAGAACCGCCCGGGCAAGGTCCAGAACACCGCCGTGCAGGAAAACAGCGCGAACGCCACCAGGCACAGCGCCGCCAACTGCGCCACCGGCAACGACAGCCAGGCACTCATGAACAGGCCAATCGCGCCCAGCACATACAGCACCGCCAGGTGCCCATAACGATCATTCATGCGATCGGAACTGCGCGGCACGATCAGCAGGCCGACGATGCCGAAGACATACGGCACCGACGAGACGAAACCGGTGACCAGATCACTGCCGCCGAACTGTTTGATCAGCGTCGGCAGCCACAGGCCGAGGCCATAAATGCTCAGGGTCACCGGCAGATAAAACAGCGCCAGCAGCAACACACGTTTGTCCTTGAGTGCATGCAACGGGTTGCCGTGACGGGTCTGGCCGTATTCCTGCAAGTCTTTTTTCAGCTCGCCGGTCAGCCAGTCTTTCTCGCTCTGATCCATCCACTTTACTTGCTGCGGGCCGTCCGGCAGCCAGCGCAACACCGGCCAGGTCAACAGGATCGCCGGGGTGCCGATGACGATGAACAGCCACTGCCAGCCGTGCAGGCCAAGGATCCCGTCCATGCCCAGCAAGCCGCCGGACACGGGACCGGTGATCATCATCGCGATCGGTTGGGAGAGGATGAACAGGCCGAGGATCTTGCCGCGATGGCGCACCGGGAACCATTGAGTGATGTAGTACAGAACACCGGGAAAGAACCCCGCCTCCGCCGCGCCGAGCAGAAAGCGCATCACATAGAAACTGTGCGGGCCCTGGACGAACGCCATGCCGATGGTGATCGCGCCCCAGGTGATCATGATCCGAGCGAACCAGCGCCGCGCGCCGAAGCGTTCAAGCATCAGGTTGCTGGGGATTTCCAGCAGAAAATAGCCGATGAAAAACAGCCCGGCACCGAGGCCATAGGCCGCATCACCGATGCCGATGTCGGCGCCCATGTGCAGTTTGGCGAAGCCGACGGCGGAGCGATCCACATAGGCGATCAGGTACAGCAGGATCAGGAAAGGAATCAGTTTCAGCGTGATGCGGCGAATAAGCCGCAGTTCCTGGCTCATGGGATCGGTCTCCGATTGTTGTTTTTATAGAACCTCGGGGGACGCCTCTCGCGGAAACCGCCAGGGCCGATCCCTCCGTCGAAAACGACTATATAGTAATACTAATTACCCAACAACACTTCCAAATCGCCGATTTTGAGCTTATGTTTAGCCGTGACTCGCAAACAATAGTCTTACAATAAGAGAATCGATCATGTCTGAGAAGAAACCCACTCTGCGCTCGGCCCAATGGTTTGGCACTGCCGACAAAAACGGCTTTATGTACCGCAGCTGGATGAAGAATCAGGGCATCGCCGACCACCAGTTCCGCGGCAAGCCGATCATCGGCATCTGCAACACCTGGTCGGAACTGACCCCATGCAACGCGCATTTCCGCCAGATCGCGGAGCACGTCAAACGCGGGGTGATCGAGGCCGGTGGCTTCCCGGTGGAATTCCCGGTGTTCTCCAATGGCGAATCGAACCTGCGCCCCACCGCCATGCTCACCCGCAACCTGGCGAGCATGGACGTTGAAGAGGCGATTCGTGGCAACCCGATTGACGGCGTGGTCTTGCTCACCGGTTGCGACAAAACCACTCCGGCGCTGCTGATGGGCGCGGCCAGTTGCGATGTGCCAGCGATCGTCGTCACCGGCGGGCCGATGCTTAACGGCAAGCACAAGGGCAAGGACATCGGTTCCGGCACGGTGGTCTGGCAGCTCAGCGAGCAGGTCAAGGCTGGCACCATCACCCTCGACGACTTCCTCGCGGCCGAGGGCGGCATGTCGCGCTCGGCGGGCACCTGCAACACCATGGGCACCGCGTCGACCATGGCCTGCATGGCTGAAGCACTGGGCGCGTCCTTGCCGCACAACGCGGCGATTCCGGCGGTGGATGCGCGGCGTTATGTGCTGGCACACATGTCCGGCATGCGTGCGGTGGAGATGGTTCGCGAGGATTTGAAACTGTCGAAAATTTTGACCAAAGCAGCCTTCGAGAACGCTATCCGGGTGAACGCCGCCATCGGCGGTTCGACCAACGCGGTGATTCACTTGAAAGCCATCGCCGGTCGCATCGGCGTCGAACTGGATCTGGATGACTGGACGCGCATCGGGCGCGGCATGCCGACCATCGTCGACCTGCAACCGTCCGGGCGTTTTCTGATGGAAGAGTTCTATTACGCCGGTGGTTTGCCGGCGGTGCTGCGCCGTCTCGGCGAGGCCAATCTGCTTCCCAATCCGAATGCGCTGACGGTGAACGGCAAAACACTGGGCGAGAACACCAGGGACGCGCCGATCTATGGCGAAGATGAGGTGATCCGCACCCTCGATAACCCGATCCGCGCGGACGGCGGCATCTGCGTATTGCGCGGCAATCTGGCGCCGCTCGGTGCTGTGCTCAAGCCGTCCGCTGCGACCCCGGAACTGATGCAGCATCGTGGGCGTGCGGTGGTGTTCGAGAACTTCGACATGTACAAGGCGCGGATCAACGATCCGGAGCTGGAGGTGGATGCCAACTCGATTCTGGTGATGAAGAACTGCGGGCCGAAGGGGTATCCGGGCATGGCCGAGGTAGGCAACATGGGCTTGCCGGCCAAACTGCTGGCGCAGGGGGTGACCGACATGGTGCGCATTTCCGATGCGCGGATGAGCGGCACCGCGTACGGCACCGTCGTTTTGCACGTGGCGCCGGAAGCCGCTGCCGGCGGGCCTTTGGCGGCGGTGCAGGAAGGCGACTGGATCGAACTCGACTGCGCCAGTGGGCGGCTGCATCTGGATATTCCGGAGGCCGAACTGGCGGCGCGCATGGCGGATCTGCAGCCACCGCAACAGTTGCTGGTGGGTGGCTATCGTCAGCTGTACATCGACCATGTGCTGCAGGCGGATCAGGGCTGTGACTTTGACTTCCTGGTCGGTTGCCGAGGCGCTGAAGTCCCGCGCCATTCCCACTAATCGCCATTCCCCCTGTGGGAGCGGGCTTGCTCGCGAATGCGGTGTGCCAGTCGAAATATGCATGACTGACACACCGAATTCGCGAGTAAGCCCGCTCCCACATTTGGCGTGTGTATCTGCCTCAAGATTGTGCCGTGCCTGCTATGATGCGCGGCATCTCCATCGCTCAGGATCGCGCCGTTCCCCATGGATTACCGCAAACCTTCCGACCGCAAAAGCATGCACTCGCGCATCGTCCAGGAACTGGGCATGCAGATCGTCTCCGGACGCTTTCTGCCCGACGACAAGCTGCCCGCCGAAGCCTTGTTGTGCGAGGAGTACGCGGTCAGCCGGCCGGTGTTGCGCGAAGCCACGCGGGTGCTGGTGGCCAAGGGGTTGGTGTATTCCAGGCCACGGGTCGGCACGGTGGTCAAACCGCGCCGGGAATGGCACATGCTCGATCCGGACGTGCTGCACTGGCTGATGCAAAGCAGCCCGCAGAATGAATTCTTCAATGTGCTGACCAGCGTGCGCAGCATCATCGAACCGGCCGCTGCCGCCCTCGCCGCCCAGCATGCGACCGAGGCCGATATTGCGGCCATCGGCGAAGCCTATCAACGCATGGAAGCAGCTCCGACCCCGGAAGCCTTGCTGCAGCCGGATCTGGATTTCCACAGCCGCATCGCCGATGCGACCCACAACGATTTGCTGGCGAACCTGTGCAACATGCTCTCGGTGGCGATCGCCGAGGCGTTGAAGCATTCGAACCAGCGACCGAACCTGCATGAGCTGGCGCTGCCACGGCACAAGGCGATTCTCACCGCTATCGAGAATCGGGATGCGTTGGGCGCGCGGCATGCGACGTTGGTGCAGCTGGATGATGCGCGGAGTGCTTTGAGTGTTGTGCTTGGTACTGAACTCTCCTGACACACCGCAATTCCCCTTGTAGGAGTGAGCCTGCTCGCGATAGCGGTCTATCAGGTAGAGAATCACTGACTGACACACCGCTATCGCGAGCAGGCTCACTCCTACAATGGATTGTGTGAAGTTCGCGGGATAAAAAAAGCCGCAACCCGAGGGTTGCGGCTTTGTCGTTTCAGGCCTGCCGATCAGTGGGCAAACAGCGAATTGCCCTTCTGCCCCGCCAGTTTCTCCGGCTTGATCAAGAACTTGGCCAGCGCTGGCAACAGCCACAGCGCACCGAACATGTTCCACAGCAGCATGAAGGTCAGCATCAGGCCCATGTCGGCCTGGAACTTGATCGCCGAGAAGATCCACGTGCACACGCCGATGGCCAGGCACAGACCGGTGAACAGCACCGCTTTACCGGTGGACTTCAAGGTCTGGTAATAGGCCTCCTGCAACGGCAGCCCCGCGCGCAGGAAACTTTCCAGGCGGCTGTAGATGTAGATGCCGTAGTCCACGCCGATCCCCACGCCCAGCGCCACCACCGGCAGGGTCGCGACTTTGACGCCGATGCCCATGAACGCCATCAGCGCGTTGCCCAGCACCGAGGTCAGCACCAGTGGCAGGACGATGCACAGGGTCGCCGCCCACGAGCGGAAGGTGATCATGCACATCACCGCAACACAGATGTACACCAGGATCAGGATGGTCAGTTCGGCCTGCTTGATCACCTCGTTGGTGGCTGCCTCGATCCCGGCGTTACCGGCAGCGAGGATGAATTCCAGACCGTCCTTGTTGTTGGCCTTGGCGAATTCCTGCACCGCATGCACTGCCCGGTCGAGGGTTTCGGCCTTGTGGTCGTTGAGGAAGATCAGCACCGGCGCCAGCGAACAGCTGTTGTTGTACAGGCCGTCGGCGCGGGCGATCGAGTTGTTCAGCACATCCGGGTTGCGCGACAGGGTTTCCCATTTCAGGTTGCCCTCGTTCATGCCCTTGATCATCTGCTTGGACACGGTCACCAGCGAGATCGCCGACTGCACGCCCTCGGTGTTCTGCATCTTCCACATCAGCTCATCGATCGGCGCCATCGCTTCGTAGCGCGAGCAACCTTCGGTGGCGGTCTTGACCATCACTACCAGCACGTCGGAGCTGGTGGAATAGTTGTTGATGATGAAGTTGTTGTCCTTGTTGTAGCGCGAGTCCGGACGCAGCTCCGGCGCGCCCTGGTCGAGGTCGCCGATTTTCAGGTTCTGGCTGTACCAGAGGCCGCCGCCGAAAGCGATCAGCGCCAGAGCAATCGAGATTGGTGCGACTTTCGGGCTGGCGAAGTTCGACAGCATGCGCCAGAACGGGTGTTCGCGATTCGCGTCCTTCTTGCTCTTGGCAATCGCACGCTTGCTGATACCGACATAGGAAATCGCCACCGGCAGCAGGATCAGGTTGGTGAACACGATCACCGCCACGCCGATGGACGCGCCAATCGCCAGTTCGCGGATCACCCCGATGTCGATGATCAGCAGAGTGATGAAGCCCACGGCGTCGGCGAGAATCGCGATCATCCCCGGCAGGAACAATTGCCGGAACGTGCGCCGCGCGGCGGTGAGGGCGTTGTCCGCCTCACTCGATTGCAGGGCGATACCGTTGATCTTTTGCACACCGTGGGAAATGCCGATGGCGAAGATCAGGAACGGCACCAGCATCGAATACGGATCCAGCCCGAAGCCGAAGAAGTGCATCAGCCCGAGTTGCCAGACCACCGCTACCAGCGTGGTGCTCAACACCGCGATGGTGCTGCGCAGGCAGTTGGTGAACCACAGCAGCAGGATCAGGGTGATGACGAAAGCGATGCCGAAGAACATCACCACCATTACCAGACCATCGATCAGGTCACCGACCTTCTTGGCGAAGCCGACGATGTGGATCTTGACGTTAGGGTTCTGCGCTTCGAATTTGTTGCGGATCTTGTCTTCCAGTTCGTGGGAGAACTGACGATAGTCCAGCGCCAGCAGCTTGCCCTGGTCCTGGGGGTCCGGGTAGGACTCCAGCAGCGGGATGTCGACGATGCTCGACTTGAAATCGTTGGACACCAGCCGCCCGACCTGCCCGGATTTGAGGACGTTGTTGCGCAGCATGTCGAGGCTGTCCGGCGAGCCGTCGTAGCTCTGCGGGATCACTTCACCGCCGGCGAAGCCTTCCTCGGTCACTTCGGTCCAGCGCACGCTCGGACTCCACAGCGACTTCAGCCCGGAGCGGTCGACGCCGGAGATGTAGAACACCTCGTCGTTGATCTGACGCAGGGTCTCCATGTACTCCTTGGAGAAGATGTCGCCGTCTTTGGCTTCCACCGAAATGCGCACGGTGTTGCCCAGGTTCGCCAGATCGTTGCGGTGCTCCATCATCTTCTCGATGAACGGATGCTTGAGCGGGATCATTTTTTCGAAACTGGTGGACGGCCGGATCAGCGTGGCCTGCCAGAACAGGAAGACGCTGACCACCAGGCAGATCAGGATCACTGCCGGGCGATTGTTGAAAATCAGACGTTCAAGAAACGTCGCCTTGTCCTGATGATGAGTGCTCAAGGAAGTCATAGCCCCGCCTTCTTATTATTGATCTCGGCGCCGTTTGGCTGCGTGGTGTGAACGCCACCCTGCCCGGTCAGAATCAGATTGCCGTCGCCGGCGGCCGTCACCGAAGACAGCGAAATGCGGTCCGGGCGATTGAAGACGCTGAAGGTTTCGCCGTTGTCGCTGCTGCTGATCACCGAACCGCCGTTGCCAACGATCACGATCGAGCCGTCCGCGAGCAGTGTTGCCCCGGACAGGCCGAACTCCAGCGCGCCGCGCGCGGCCTTCAGTTCGACCTGCTGCCAAGTACTGCCAAAGTCGGTGGAGCGATAGAGGTTGCCGCGCAGGCCGTAGGCCAACAGGGTGTGTGCTTGCGCGGTGCCGATCACGCCGAACAGCGAGCCCTGATACGGGCCCTGGAGTTTTTCCCAGGTCTGGCCCCAGTCGGGAGAGCGGAACATGCTGCCCTGCTCGCCGACGATGAACAGGCCAGCGTCCTTGACCGCAGCGATGGCGTTGAGGTGGAACTGGTCCTGGTTGTCGAGGCGGTCGCTGACGTCCTGCCAGTTTTTGCCGCCATCGGTGGTTTCCAGCAAAGCCCCGTAGGCGCCCACGGCAACGCCATGATTGACGTCCTGGAACCAGACATCGAGCAGCGGTGCTTCGCGTTTGAGGTCTTCGAATTGTTTGCTCCAGGTCAGGCCGCCATCTTCGCTCGCAAGCACCTGCGCGTCGTGCCCCACTGCCCAGCCGTGCTTGTCATCGACAAAGTACACCGCCGTCAGCAGTTGCCGGGTTGGCACCTTGGCCTGGGTCCAGGTCTTTCCCTGGTCGTCGGAATAGAGAATGTGCCCACGATCACCGACCGCCACCAACCGGGTGCCGGCGTGGACGACATCGAGCATCAGGCTTTTTGCGGCTTTGGCCGATTCGGTGGAGTACACCCCGTCGGCTGGCGCTTCGGCGGCCAGTACGGGTGCCGACAAGGCAGCACAGCCCAGCAGAGTGAGTGCTGTGGCCAGCAACGCGGTGTTGCGTAACGCCGGCGGGCGGCAACGACTCATAGACCTTCCCCTATTTATTATTGTTAGGCCGTTCGGCCTTAGGGCGCCGCAAGGGTGCTCGTGGTGACTGATGGGTCACAAGCATAGCCGTGAAACCCGCAGTCCAGAGCGCCTTGGGAAGCTGACTCATCCTATCGGGCTTTGGAAACGTCTGACAATCGGCGCCACGTTATCTTTTGTTAACCGGAAGAAGCCTGTGTAGCCGCTGAATTCCAATGTGGGAGCGAGCCTGCTCGCGAAGGCGCTGTGTCAGCCACCCTATATGTCAACTGACCCACCGCTTTCGGGAGCAAGCCCCCTCCCACATTTGTTAACCGGAAGAAGCCTGTGTAGCCGCTGAATTCCATTGTGGGAGCGAGCCTGCTCGCGAAGGCGCTGTGTCAGCCACCCTATATGTCAACTGACCCACCGCTTTCGGGAGCAAGCCCCCTCCCACATTTGTTAACCGGATGAAGCCTGTGTAGCCGCTGAATTCCAATGTGGGAGCGAGCCTGCTCGCGAAGGCGCTGTGTCAGCCACCCTATATGTCAACTGACCCAACGCTTTCGGGAGCAAGCCACCTCCCACATTTGTTAACCGGAAGAAGCCTGTGTAGCCGCTGAATTCCAATGTGGGAGCGAGCCTGCTCGCGAAGGCGTCGTGTCAGCCAGCATAAATGTCGACTGATGCGCCGCTTTCGGGAGCAAGCCCCCTCCCACAGGGTGTAGTGGTGTCTGTGGGATTTGTGGTGGCGGATCAATACACCGCCATTCGCCGGGTCGATGGGCAAATCTTGCAAGGGGGACTTGCACGATCGGTATTATGGTATACCATCAGACGCAAAGACACTCTCAATTCCCCTACGGAGCAGCTCATGAGTTTCGAAATTCGCAAGATCGTCAGCTATGTCGAAGAAACCTTCATCGAAGGCGGCAAGGCCACTGACAAGCCAGTGACCATGGTCGGCCTGGCCGTGGTGATGAAGAACCCTTGGGTAGGCAACGGCTTTGTCGAGGACCTGAAACCGCAGATCCGCGCCAACTGCTCCGACCTCGGCGCGATGATGGTCGAGCGTCTGGTGGGCATCATCGGCGGCGCCGAGAAGATCGAGGCCTACGGCAAGGCAGCAGTGGTCGGTGCCGACGGCGAAATCGAACACGCCTCGGCGGTGATCCACACCCTGCGCTTTGGCAACCACTACCGCGAAGCGGTCAAGGCCAAGAGCTACCTGAGCTTCACCAACAAGCGCGGCGGCCCGGGCACCTCGATTCAGATCCCGATGATGCACAAGGACGACGAAGGTCAGCGTTCGCACTACATCACCCTGGAAATGCAGATCGAAGACGCGCCGCGTGCCGACGAAATCGTCGTGGTGCTCGGTTGCGCCGACGGTGGTCGCCTGCACCCGCGCATCGGTAACCGTTACATCGATCTGGAAGAACTGGCCGCCGAAAAAGCCCAGTAATCACAATAAAAAGGCATTGCAGGAGCGCTCCATGATTCGGCTCACCGCTGAACTCACCCCGGCTGGCACCAGTTACCTGGCGACCGGCCAAGGCCAGCCCGTGGTCTTGATCCACGGCGTGGGCCTGAATAAAGAAATGTGGGGCGGGCAGATTGTCGGCCTCGCCAGCCAATACCGGGTGATCGCCTACGACATGCTCGGCCATGGCGCCAGCCCGCGACCGGCCAACGGCACCGACCTGCTCGGTTACGCCGATCAGTTGCTGGAGCTGCTCGACCACCTGAAACTGCCGCAGGCAGCGGTGATCGGTTTCTCCATGGGCGGTCTGGTCGCACGAGCGTTTGCCCTGCATTACCCGGAGCGCCTGCAAAGCCTGGTGGTGTTGAACAGCGTGTTCAACCGCAGCGAAGAACAGCGCGCCGGGGTCATCGCTCGTACCGCGCAAGCGGCCGAACACGGCCCGGACGCCAACGCCGAAGCGGCTTTGTCACGCTGGTTCAGCCGCGAGTATCAGGCAGCCAATCCGGCGCAGATCGCCGCGATTCGCCAGACCCTGGCCGGCAATGATCCGCAAGGCTATCTGACGACCTATGAATTGTTCGCCACCCAGGACATGTACCGCGCAGACGACCTGAGCAGCATTCAGGCGCCGACGCTGATCGCCACTGGCGAGCTCGACCCCGGTTCCACTCCGCAAATGGCCGAGCAACTGGCTCGGCGCATCCCCGGTGCGAAGGTTGCGGTGCTGCCCGAGCAACGGCATATGATGCCGGTAGAGTCGCCGCGCCTGGTCAACCAGACGCTGCTGGAATTTCTCGAATTCGCACACTCCCGACAAAACTCTATAAAGGGGATCGTTGCATGACACTCGCACGCTTCCAGATGTGCATCGGCGGAGAATGGGTCGACGCCCTCTCCGGCAAGACCTTCGAAAGCCTCAACCCGGCTTGCGCACAAGCCTGGGCCGAACTGCCTGACGCCGATGAAGCTGACGTCGAACGTGCCGTGCAAGCGGCCCAAACCGCCTTCGACAGCCCGGTCTGGCGTGGCCTGACCGCCACCGCACGCGGCAAACTGCTGCGCCGTCTTGGTGACCTGATCGCCGAAAACAAGGAGCAATTGGCGCAGCTGGAAAGCCGCGACAACGGCAAGCTGATCCGCGAAACCCGTGGTCAGGTCGGTTATCTGCCGGAATTCTTCCACTACACCGCAGGCCTGGCCGACAAGCTTGAAGGCGGCACCCTGCCGCTGGACAAACCCGACCTGTTTGCCTACACCGTGCACGAAGCCATGGGTGTGGTCGCCGCTATCATTCCGTGGAACAGCCCGCTGTACCTGACCGCGATCAAACTCGCCCCGGCCCTCGCCGCCGGCAACACCATCGTGATCAAGCCGTCCGAGCACGCTTCGGCCACCATTCTGGAGCTGGCGCGCCTGGCCCTCGAAGCCGGGATTCCGCCGGGCGTGGTCAACGTCGTCACCGGTTACGGCCCGAGTACCGGCGCCGCCCTCACCCGCCATCCGCTGATCCGTAAAATCGCCTTCACCGGTGGCGCGGCCACGGCCCGGCATGTGGTGCGCAGCAGCGCCGAGAACTTCGCCAAGTTGTCGCTGGAACTGGGCGGCAAGTCGCCGAACATCATCTTTGCCGACGCCGATCTGGACAGCGCGATCAACGGTGCGATTGCCGGGATCTATGCAGCATCGGGTCAGAGCTGCGTGTCCGGCTCACGGCTGCTGGTGCAGGACGACATCTACGACGAGTTCGTCAATCGACTGGTCGTGCGCGCCCAACGCATTCGCATCGGCAACCCGCAGGAAGACAGCAGCGAGATGGGCCCGATGGCCACCGCGCAGCAACTGGCGGTGGTCGAAGGACTGGTGGCCGATGCCATCGCCGAAGGAGCGCGGTTGCGCACCGGCGGCAAGCGTCCGAGCGATCTTGGTGAAGGCTGGTTCTACGAGCCGACACTGTTCGAATGCGACCGCAATTCGATGAAGATCATGCAGGAAGAAGTCTTTGGCCCGGTGGCCTCGGTGATTCGCTTTAAAGATGAAGCCGAAGCGCTGGCCATCGCCAACGACTCGCAGTTCGGCCTCGCCGCCGGCATCTGGACCCGCGACCTGGGCCGTGCCCATCGCCTGGCGCGCGACGTACGCTCGGGGATCATCTGGGTCAACACCTACCGCGCCGTATCGGCCATGGCGCCGATCGGCGGCTTCAAGAACAGTGGCTATGGACGCGAAAGCGGCATCGACTCGGTGCTGGCCTACACCGAACTGAAAACGGTGTGGATCAACCTTTCCCAGGCGCCAATGCCTGATCCGTTTGTGATGCGCTAGGAGTCCTGCGACATGATCGAACCCGGCATTTACAAAGATGTGATGAGCTCGTTTCCGTCCGGGGTCACGGTGGTCACCACCCTCGACCCGGCAGGCGCCATTGTCGGCATCACGGCCAGTGCCTTCAGTGCGCTGTCGATTGATCCGGCACTGGTGCTGTTCTGCCCCAACTACGCCTCCGACACCTACCCGGTACTGCGCGACAGCAAGAAGTTCGCGATCCATTTGCTGTCCGCCGACCAGACCGCCGAGGCCTATGCCTTCGCTGGTAAAGGCAAGGACAAGGCCAGGAATATCGAGTGGCATTTGAGCGAACTCGGTAACCCGATCCTCGCCAAGGCCACGGCGATCATCGAATGTGAGTTGTGGCGCGAATATGACGGCGGCGATCACGCGATCATTGTTGGCGCAGTGAAGAACCTGATTCTGCCGGCGCAACCGGTGACGCCGATGATTTATCACAAGGGCAAGCTCGGGCCGTTGCCGACCCTGGCCTGAAAGATTCACACAAATCCCAGTGTGGGAGCGGGCTTGCTCGCGAAGGCGTCGTGTCAGTCGACCTATATGCTGAATGAGCTACCGCATTCGCGAGCAAGCCCGCTCCCACAAGGGAATTGTGGTGACTGGAGGATTTATGAGTAACGAGAAGTACGAAAAGGGCCTGAAGATCCGCACTCAGGTGCTGGGCGAAGCCTATGTGCAGCGCTCGATCGAGAACGCCGACGACTTCACCCGTCCGTTGCAGGAAATGGTCACCGAATACTGCTGGGGCCATGTCTGGGGGCGTGAGGGTCTGTCGCTCAAGGAGCGCAGCATGATCAACCTGGCGATGATCTCGGCGCTCAACCGTCCGCATGAACTCAAGCTGCATGTGCGCGGCGCCTTGCGTAACGGCCTGAGTCGTGAGCAAATACGCGAAATTCTGCTTCAGGTCGGTATTTATTGCGGCGTCCCGGCAGCCGTGGACAGTTTCCGGCTCGCCCGTGAAGCCTTCGCCGAAGCCGACGCCGAGGCCTCCAGTTAACCCCTCGGCTGTTTGAATGCCCGTCTGGCATGGACAGCCAACTTAAAGAGCGGACCCCATGAAACGCCTGCCACTCGACGACAGCTTCAAGGTCAATCGCAACCCCGTTACCCTGCGCGAAATCGTGCTGGATAAACTGCGAAGCGCCATCATGAACTTCCAGCTTCTGCCAGGCGATCGTCTGGTCGAACGCGATCTGTGCGATCGTCTGGGCGTGAGCCGCACTTCCGTTCGCGAAGCCTTGCGTCACCTGGAATCCGAAGGCCTGGTGGAGTTCGCCGACGCCAAGGGCCCGCGCGTGGCGATCATCACCCTCGCCGACGCGGTCGACATCTATGAGCTGCGCTGCGTACTCGAAGGCCTGATCGTCCAGTTGTTCACCCTGCGCGCCAAGGCCAAAGACATCAAGGCCCTGGAAAAAGCCCTCGACGAGAACCGCAAGGCGCTCAAGGACGGCGAGCTGCAACAGGTGATCGATTCGGTTCAGGGTTTCTACGACGTACTGCTCGAAGGCTCCGGCAACCATGTCGCGGCGACTCAACTACGTCAGTTGCAGGCGCGCATCAGCTACCTGCGGGCGACGTCGGTGTCCCAGGAAAACCGTCGCGGCGCGAGCAACCAGGAAATGGAAAAAATGGTCGAGGCGATCAAGAGCGGCGATCCGCTGGCGGCGCATCAGGCCTGTGTCGATCACGTGCGCGCTGCCGCGGCCGTGGCCCTCGATTACCTCAAGCGCAAACAGGAAGAGACCGGAGCAACGCCACCGATCACCCTGCCCATCGCGCTGAAAGAACCACGCATAGGTCACTGACATGTTCAGCCCGAGCTTTTGCCCGAAATGCGGTGGCGCTGACCTCGGTCAGCAGGTGCCGCCGGGCGATACGCACGAGCGCCTGATGTGCCGCGGCTGCGGCTACATCCACTATGTGAACCCGAAGATCATCGCCGGCTGCATCATCGAGCAGGACGGCAAATACCTCTTGTGCCAACGGGCGATTCCCCCACGCCCAGGCACCTGGACCTTGCCGGCCGGCTTCATGGAAAGCGGCGAAACCACCGAACAGGCCGCCTTGCGCGAAGTCTGGGAAGAAAGCGGCGTACGCGCGGAAATCGTCTCGCCGTACTCGATCTTCAGCGTGCCGAAGATCAGCGAGGTCTACATCATCTTCCGCGCCCTCGCGCTGGAGATCACCGGTCAGTTCGGCCCCGAGACCCTGGACTACAAGTTCTTCGCCCCCGAGGACATTCCGTGGGAGCAGATCTACTACCCGGCGATCCGGCAAATCCTCGAACGCTACATCGAGGAACGCCAGGCCGGGGTCTATGGCATGTACATGGGCAATGACGACAGCGGCAAGATTCATTTCATGCGTTGATTAAATATCACTTGCCAGAGATGCAGAGCTGGGCCCGGGTCCTCGACAGCTGTTCACTCAATCCGGCATCGCACGAATGATATCCGCCAAATCATCTTTGGTGATTTCATTGGCTTTGAGAGCAGCGGAGATGTCTTTCTTGGAGAGCGGGAAACGCTTGAAAATGTCCTTCAAGGTATCGGCATCAATATTGGCGAGCCAAAGAGGATCAATAAAAGAACCGCCATATTCAGGCTTCATTGGGACTTCTTCGTGGGCAATGGCACCTTTGTGATTCAGATACACAACATAACGATCGTGCCCTTCAGGAAAGCTTTTATCGTGATATAGCGTTGTACCCATCGGCAGGACATAGTAATTGTCATCGCCACCTTGCCCTTCGATCAGCAGTGGTTCTTTGGTTTTAATCATCTTCATAGTGTGTCCCTTTGCAGTATCGCCAAAAATCAGAAAAGCCATAAAGACTGCATTTACAAACAAAGCCGCCGTCAGCCAAAAGCCAATTCGCCTATTTGTAAACATTCTTTTTATCATAGTGCGCCTCAGTATTCCCTTCGAGCATGGCTTGTAAATCCGCAGGCATGAAAATCCCGTCCTGAGGTTTGGTCTGCGTGCGCGCAGCTTGCCTTTCCAGGAATGACAATCCACGCATTTCGCTATATTTGGACGGATTCTGCACGATTGGCTTACCCGAAATTTTGGCTGCTGCAATCGTTACAGTCGTGCAGTTATTGGTGGTTGGATGATAATTGGACGGCAATACATAGCGCGCAGACGTTGCTGTCTTTCTTCTCAGTTCCTTTTTCTGGGCGACAATACCGTCGAAGTGAGCGATAACGGCCTCAGCTGTTGCACTATCCAAAAAATAAACAAAGCCAGTTGTTGTGCGCCCCAAGCTGTTCTCACCCGAGATGTACGCTTTGAAGGATGTCCAAACGTTCAGCACTCCCTCCCCTTCGCTATCAAACGTCCCCCAGGTTTTTCCATAGCGCCCAAAGTCATAGGTGATGTCTTTAGAACCAACCACTACGTGTAAAGCAGCATGTCCGAAAGGATGCTCTTCCTCGTCACGGGTGTAAGGGCCACCCACAAGTATCTCCATATATGCACCCGACACGACTACCTGGTTGGTTTTTGTAGTTTTCCCCGATGCGCCTGTACTTTTTGCTGCCTGTGTCGTGCTGGTAGTTTTAGTAGGCTGAACCATTAAAGATGTTCCGTATCTTCAAGTTTCGGGAATTTAATACTGCAACTTCCCCTAAGGATGTTTGCAACATGCACGAAGCCGTTTTCGTCAAGGACACCTGTCATCAACGTTCCATCGGGGAGCATCAGTTCGTACGCCTCGTTGGCGACAGGCTCATCTCTATCGTTCAGCAACTGAAACTCGACAAACGTCTTTTCTTTCAGGAACTGCGAGAAAAAGCTAGTGGGCGCCCCTCCACCGGATTCACCCACGAAGGTATCGGGAGACCCGGCAGTGATCGTCGCTCCTCAGGCTGTCTGCGAGCCTACGTGTGCTACATCTTTTCCCAGACCGAACACGTGAGGAGCACCCGTCGTTATGGGATTACTGCCGTGAACCGGGCAGGAATAGGTGTCTCCTACCAAAGCAACAGGCATTGAGTTAACGAAAATAGGACTCGATCCAGTGGTGATATTTCCGCCGTGACTTCCTGGGTCTCCAAGTCGTGCGACTGGCTTTCCTGCCATCGTTTCTCTCCTTTGAACGTCACAATGGCTGGATAGTAACCGATCCTTGATCACTCCTGAACGAGCAAAATACGAAACGGAACCGGCTTACGGGACTGGTTGCGTTTTCCGGCGTGGCGCTGGTTGACGGCCCTAGCCCCACTCCCTATCCTCGCGCCTGTCACGACTCATTCGTGATCGGGTTTGACGGCCCGTAATCTTCTCACGACGTGCATAGCCTTCTCTGCTCGAGCACTCCTGTGTCCGATGCATTCTTTATGGCGACTGTGCGCGGGGCATCTTCGGGTGCGCCGGTGTCCGTGAGAGCCGGTCCGTCAACCCACGCACAGTTGCCACCCAATTTCGTTTGACGGCGTTTTTGTGGCAGCTCTACTGGATCTTACGGAGCTACACCCATAACGGAATCGACCATAGAACTCATCCCCTACACTCGCCGCGATCGACTCAGACAATTCCTGGTCGACAATATGTCGATAGCGCTGAGAAGAACCTTCACAGGCAATCTTCAGGCAGGTGCTGGCGTATGAATACCCTCATTTCAATGACCCACAACGAAGACAGCATTCCAGTGCTCCTGGTCTCAACACAGGCGCCGCTGGACGTTTTGCACAGCAGCGCGGCGAGCAGGTTTTTGGCAGCTACACAGATGATGGAAAGCCTCGCCAGCCTGGATATTTCAGCTGCCAAGGGTGTCGATGTGCAGCAACTCGCCCACGCAGCAGCGATTTTGCTTCGTGACGGTTGTGATGTAGTGGATGTATTAGGGCGG
This sequence comes from Pseudomonas sp. H1h, assembly GCF_000633255.1. Lineage (GTDB taxonomy): Bacteria > Pseudomonadota > Gammaproteobacteria > Pseudomonadales > Pseudomonadaceae > Aquipseudomonas. The sequence continues at coordinate 428,425 of NZ_AYMJ01000018.1, read as the reverse complement.
CAGATTCAAGCACAAGGCTGAGCAAAGAATCACAGCCCTTAACCGCTGATAGCTGCGATCTTCTGATTACGAAAAAGAGCATCAAAAGATCGCAGCCACCATCGATTCGCCAGTTCCTCTGGAGTCGTAAACAAGCGCTTACGGCGCCATCCCTTCAACGATGACAATCTCCGCCCGCGCCCATTCCTCGCGGTAGCTCTTCGCTTCTTGATACGCCGCAGAGTGGTAGCACGCCACTGCCTGCTCGTAGCTGTCGAATTCAATCACCACGCTGCGCTGTGGCGTCTGCCGCCCTTCCATCGCTTCGCTGCGCCCGCCTCTGGCTAAAAACTTCGCGCCGAACTCGGCGAACGCTTTCGGCGCGCGCTGGGTGTATTGGCTGTAGTGATCGGGATCGGTGATGTCCACGTGGGCAATCCAGTACGCCTTCATAGTGACCTCTTGGTTGAATTTGTATTATGGTATACCACAAATTTCATCCACATCGAGAGTCCAGCATGGCCTTCAACAGCATCGAAGAAATCATCGAAGATTATCGCCTCGGCAAAATGGTGCTGCTGGTCGATGACGAAGACCGGGAAAACGAAGGCGACCTGTTACTGGCCGCCGACCGTTGCACGCCCGAGGCGATCAGTTTCATGGCCCGTGAGGCCCGGGGGCTGATTTGCCTGACGTTGACTGACGATCATTGCCAGCGACTGGGGCTGGAGCAAATGGTGCCGAGCAATGGCAGCGTGTTCAGCACCGCATTCACGGTTTCCATCGAAGCGGCGGTCGGCGTGACCACCGGCATTTCCGCCGCCGATCGTGCCTGCACCGTTGCTGCAGCTGTGGCGCCCAATGCTCGCGCAGAAGACCTGGTGCAGCCCGGCCATATCTTTCCGTTGCGCGCCAAGGAAGGTGGCGTGTTGACCCGCGCCGGCCATACCGAGGCCGGTTGCGACCTGGCGCGCCTGGCCGGGTTCACGCCGGCCTCGGTGATCGTCGAAGTGATGAACGATGACGGCACCATGGCCCGTCGCCCGGACCTGGAAGTCTTTGCGCGCAAGCACGGGATCAAGATCGGCACCATCGCCGACCTGATCCACTATCGCCTGAGCACCGAACACACCATCGAGCGCATCGGCGAGCGGGAGCTGCCGACGGTGCATGGCACCTTCCGCCTGATCACCTTCGAAGATCGCATTGAGGGTGGCGTGCACATGGCGATGGTCATGGGCGATCTGCGCCGTGAAGAGCCGACGCTGGTGCGCGTGCATGTGATCGATCCGCTGCGCGATCTGGTCGGTGCCGAGTACAGCGGGCCGACGAACTGGACGTTGTGGGCCGCATTGCAACGGGTCGCGGCCGAAGGGCATGGCGTGGTCGTGGTGCTGGCCAATCATGAGTCATCGCAGGCGTTGCTCGAACGCGTGCCGCAACTGACCCAGCCGCCAAGGCAGTTCAGCCGTTCGCAATCGCGGATCTATTCCGAGGTCGGGACCGGGGCGCAGATTCTGCAGAACCTTGGGGTAGGCAAGCTGCGGCACCTCGGCCCGCCGCTCAAGTATGCAGGGTTGACCGGGTATGACCTGGAAGTGGTCGAGAGCATCCCGTTCACTGAATAACCGAAGCCAAACACAATTCCAACTGTGGGAGGGGGCTTGCTCCCGAAGGCTCCGTATCAGTCGACATCAATGTTGAATGATCGAGCGCATTCGGGAGCAAGCCCCCTCCCACAAGTGTTTTGCATTTCAGATCGGCATCTCACACCCCCAAAAAAAGCACATTCGCCAGATAGCCGGTAAGGCAAAGTGCTTGCACAAAGCTTGGAATACCATAATATGATATTCCATAGACCGGGCGACCTGAAAAACCGTCCAGCTACTGCTCCCGACAGGCGGGCAACAACGCAAGCCCGCTCAAAAACACAACAATGAGGGCGTAAAAATGGTGTTGAACAAAGCTGCAACCGCAATCCTTTTTGCGGGACTGCTGAGCGTGACCGGCCAGGCCGCGATGGCCGCCGAGAGTGTGAACTTTGTCAGCTGGGGCGGTAGCACCCAGGATGCGCAGAAACAGGCCTGGGCCGATCCATTCAGCAAGGCCAGCGGCATCACCGTGGTGCAGGACGGCCCGACCGACTACGGCAAACTCAAGGCCATGGTCGAAAGCGGCAACGTGCAGTGGGACGTGGTTGATGTCGAAGCCGACTTCGCCCTGCGCGCCGCGGCCGAAGGCCTGCTCGAACCCCTCGATTTCAAAGTCATCCAGCGCGACAAGATCGACCCGCGTTTCGTCAGCGACTACGGCGTCGGCTCATTCTTCTTCTCCTTCGTTCTCGGCTATAACGAAGGCAAACTCGGTGCAGCCAAGCCGCAAGACTGGACGGCGCTGTTCGACACCAAGACCTACCCCGGCAAACGCGCCCTGTATAAATGGCCAAGCCCCGGCGTGCTCGAACTGGCGCTGCTGGCTGACGGTGTGCCGGCCGAAAAGCTCTACCCGTTGGACCTCGATCGCGCCTTCAAGAAACTCGACACCATCAAGAAAGATATCGTCTGGTGGGGCGGCGGCGCGCAGTCGCAGCAACTGCTGGCCTCCGGTGAAGCGAGCATGGGCCAGTTCTGGAACGGCCGGATTCACGCCCTGCAGGAAGACGGCGCACCGGTGGGCGTGAGCTGGAAACAGAACCTGGTCATGGCCGACATTCTGGTGATTCCAAAAGGCTCGAAAAACAAGGACGCGGCGATGAAGTTCCTAGCCAATGCCAGCAGCGCCAAAGGCCAGGCCGACTTCTCCAACCTGACCGCCTACGCCCCGGTCAACGTCGACAGTGTGGCGCGCCTGGACTCGGTGCTGGCCCCGAACCTGCCGACTGCCTACGCTAAGGATCAGATCACTCTTGATTTCGCGTACTGGGCCAAGAACGGTCAAGCCATCGCGACACGGTGGAACGAATGGCTGGTCAAATAAAAATGGCGGCCACTGCGTCCCGTCCCTCCTCTGTCGCCGGGAGCGCTACCAGCGCTGCCGGTTCAGCCCACGCAAAACAGGCGGTTGCGATGCAGCAAGCCCCGTCCCTCAGACAACGCTGGCGCGGCGCCGGCAACCTCGCACCGGCGCTGCTGTTCCTCGGCCTGTTCTTTCTCGCGCCGTTGATTGGCTTGCTATTGCGTGGTGTGCTGGAACCGATCCCGGGCCTTGGCAACTATGAACAATTGTTCGCCAACTCAGCGTATGCCCGCGTCCTGCTCAACACCTTTTCGGTGGCCGGGCTGGTGACGCTGTTCAGTCTGCTGCTGGGCTTTCCGCTGGCCTGGGCAATCACGCTGGTGCCACGCGGCTGGGGACGCTGGATCCTCAACATCGTGTTGCTGTCGATGTGGACCAGCCTGCTCGCCCGCACCTATTCGTGGCTGGTATTGCTGCAAGCGTCCGGTGTGATCAACAAGGCGCTGATGGCCTTGGGCATTATCGATCAGCCGCTGGAAATGGTGCACAACCTGACCGGCGTGGTGATCGGCATGAGCTACATCATGATCCCGTTCATCGTGCTGCCGTTACAGGCGACGATGCAGGCCATCGACCCGATGATCCTGCAGGCTGGCTCGATCTGTGGCGCAAGTCCGTGGACCAACTTCTTCCGGGTGTTCCTGCCGCTGTGCCGGCCGGGTCTGGCGTCCGGCGGGTTGATGGTGTTCGTGATGTCGCTCGGTTACTACGTCACCCCGGCGCTGCTGGGCGGAGCGCAGAACATGATGCTGCCGGAGTTCATCATTCAGCAGGTGCAATCGTTCCTCAACTGGGGCCTGGCCAGTGCCGGCGCCGCGTTGCTGATCGCGATCACGCTGGTGCTGTTCTACTTCTACCTGAAGCTTCAGCCGGAATCCCCGGTTGGCGCCAGCAACGCGAGGTAAGCCGAGATGCTCCTGACTCCCAATGCCATGAGCCGGCGGATGCGCTTCGGCCTCTACGCCACCACCGGGCTGATCGGTCTGTTCCTGCTGTTGCCGATCGTGTTCATCGTCCTGCTGTCGTTCGGCTCATCCCAGTGGCTGGTGTTCCCGCCGCCGGGCTGGACGCTGAAATGGTACGGCCAGTTCTTCTCCAATGCCGACTGGATGAACGCTGCAGCGGCCAGCCTCAAGGTCGCCGTACTGACCACGATCTGCGCCGTGGCCCTCGGTTTGCCGACCGCATTCGCCCTGGTACGTGGCCGTTTTCCCGGCCGGGAAATGCTCTACGGCCTGTTCACCCTGCCGATGATCGTGCCGCTGGTGATCATCGCCGTGGCGGTGTACGCGCTGTTCCTCAAGCTCGGTTATACCGGGACGATGTTCGCCTTCGTCGTCAGCCATGTGATCGTCGCGCTGCCGTTCACCATCATCTCGATCATCAACTCGCTGAAACTGTTCGATCAGTCGATTGAGGATGCGGCGGTGATCTGCGGCGCCTCGCGCCTGCAAGCGGTGTTCAAGGTGACCTTCCCGGCGATTCGCCCGGGCATGGTCGCCGGCGCCCTCTTCGCCTTTCTGGTTTCGTGGGACGAAGTGGTGCTCAGCGTGATGATGGCCAGCCCGACCCTGCAAACCCTTCCCGTCAAAATGTGGACCACCCTGCGCCAAGACCTGACACCGGTGATCGCCGTCGCTTCGACGCTGCTGATCGGCTTGTCGGTTTTGGTCATGGTGATCGCCGCCGCATTGCGCCGGCGCAACGAAATCAGCGCTTGAGCGCCAGGAGTACGACATGAGTGCCGTGATCAAAGACGCATCCCAGCAGAACGACAAACCCCTGGTCAGCCTGCGCAACCTGAACAAGCACTACGGCGACTTTGCCGCCGTCGACAATATCTCGCTGGACATCAAGGACGGCGAGTTCCTGACGTTCCTCGGCTCCAGCGGCTCGGGCAAGAGCACCACGCTGTCGATGCTCGCCGGATTCGAAACACCAAGCAGCGGCGAGATCCTGGTCAACGGTCAGTCGCTGGTCAATGTGCCACCGCACAAGCGCGACATCGGCATGGTGTTCCAGCGTTACTCGCTGTTTCCGCATCTGTCGGTGCGCGACAACATCGCCTTCCCGCTGGCGATCCGCAAACTCGCCGCCGCCGAACGGGACAAGCGCGTCGACGCCATGTTGAAACTGGTGCAACTGGAACAGTTCGCTCACCGCCGCCCTTCGCAACTCTCTGGCGGTCAGCAGCAACGGGTTGCCATTGCCCGGGCGCTGGTTTACGAGCCACGCATTCTGTTGATGGACGAACCGCTGGGTGCGTTGGACAAAAAGCTGCGGGAAGACCTGCAGGACGAACTGCGCCAGCTGCACCGACGCCTGGGCATCACCATCGTCTACGTGACCCACGATCAGGAAGAAGCCATGCGTCTGTCGCAGCGCATCGCGATTTTCAGTCACGGCAAGATTGTCGGTCTGGGCAGCGGTTATGACTTGTACCAGAACCCGCCGAATGCGTTTGTCGCATCGTTTCTCGGCAACTCGAACTTCCTCAAGCTCAAGGCACAGGGCAACGCAGCGGCGAGCTTTGAGGGACAGTCGCTGTCGATTCGACTGACTGCCGGGTTGCACACCAATCAGGATGTGCTGCTGATGGTGCGCCCGGAAAAGGCCCTGGCGCTGAGCGTGCAACAGGCAAATGATGAGCCGTTGGCAGCGGGTTGGAATGAAGTGTCGGCGAAGGTCGTGGAAGTGCTGTTCCTGGGAGAAAGCCAGACTTGCAGCGTGGTCACCTCGGGCGGGACTTCGATGACGGTGAAGGCGCTGTCGGCGGCGGGCATGCCGCTCAAGGCCGCAGATGCGGTGCGGGTGCGCTGGGCGACCGCCGATGCCTGCGTGTACACCGAGTGGACTGAAAGCGACCTCAACAAAGCGGCCGGCGCTCACTGAGGGTCTCAATAACACCAAAAACCCACTTGTGGGAGCGGGCTTGCTCGCGAATGCGCTGTGTCATTCGACATCAACAGTGACTGACGCACCGCATTCGCGAGCAAGCCCGCTTGTGTCTAGCTAAGGGAATAAACTCTGGGGTGAGAGGGGTGGATGGAGAATTCGGGGCTGACCGGGATCAAGGGTGGGAGTGGGCTTGCTCACGAAGGCGGTGTGTCATTTGGTGAAGATGGTGGCTGATCCGGCGCCTTCGCGAGCAAGCCCGCTCCCACAGGGGGATCGTCGGTGGATGGAGAATTCGGGGCTATCCGGGATCAAGGGTGGGAGTGGGCTTGCTCACGAAGGCGGTGTGTCATCCGCTGAAGATGTCGGCTGATCCGGCGCCTTCGCGAGCAAGCCCGCTCCCACAGGGGGATAGGCGGTGGATGAAGAATTCGGGGCTGACCGGGATCAAGGATGGGAGTGGGCTTGCTCACGAAGGCGGTGGGTCATTTGGTGAAGATGGTGGCTGATCCGGCGCCTTCGCGAGCAAGCCCGCTCCCACCGTTCTTTGGGGCACTCAGCTAATCGGGGTGAAACCTTCAATGTCGTCCGGCCATGCCGTCAGCACTTCGAAGCCCGTCTCCGTCACCGCTACCATGTGCTCCCACTGCGCCGACAACGAGCCGTCCTTGGTCAGCACGGTCCAGCCGTCCGGCATGTTCTTCACATGGCGTTTGCCGGCATTGAGCATCGGCTCGACAGTGAAGATCATCCCCGCCTTGAGCTTCATGCCCTGATTGGGAAAACCGTAATGCAGTATCTGCGGTTCATCGTGATAGACCTTGCCAATGCCATGGCCGCAGTACTCGCGCACCACGCTGAAACCTTCCTTCTCCGCCAGGCTCTGGATCGCATGGCCGATGTCACCCAGCGTCGCGCCCGGGCGCACCATGCGAATGCCGGCGCACATCGCCTCGTAAGTGGTCTTGATCAGGTGCTGCGCCTCAGGCGTCGTCTCACCCACCACGTACATGCGACTGGTGTCGCCGAACCAGCCGTCCTTGATCACCGCGATGTCGAGGTTGACGATGTCGCCGTCCTGCAACGGTGTGCCCGAGGGAATGCCATGGCACACAACATCGTTGACCGAGGCACAGACGGTTTTCGGGAAGCCGTGATAACCGACGTTGGCCGCAATCGCCTTCTGCACATTGACGATGTAATCGTTGCACAACCGATCCAGCTCATCGGTAGTCACCCCGGCCTTGACGTGCGGTACCAGCATCGCCAGTACTTCGGCGGCCAGCTTGCCGGCAGCGCGCGACTGGGCGATTTCGGCAGGGGTGTTGATCTTGATCTGGTTTCTCATGCGCTGACGGCTTCCTGAGTCAGTTGATGCAGATCCAGCCCGCCGTTCTGTTCGGCGCGGATCAGCAAGCGGCAAATGGCGCTGTGGTCGAGGTTGGGGTGCAGTTCGGCGAGCATGCCGATGCGCATCCAGTGCTCAGCCTGCGCGTTGATCGAGCGGCTGAGTGCGGTGCTGGAGATGCGCAGGTTCTCGTGCATGTCTTCTGAAATCTTTACGATGCCCATATCCGAATCCGATACGAAGTGTATATGGATCGTATATTAGCCAAGTGCCGTCGGCGATTGCAACCTTGCGCAGGGATTGGCAAATCGCAGGCAAAAAAAAGCTGCCAAAAGAGGCAGCAAAAACTTTAAGAACACGCGATTGATTGGGCTCAGCATAGACGCCGGATAATGACAGTGTCGTGACAACCGCAAATTCATTGAACCGCCCCTGCCCCGTCATCAGGATGTCATCAAGACAGCGGCAGAATCCTCGCAAACCGTCTTGCGCCTTCGACGGACGTTTTGCAAGGACTCCCATGAAATCAGACGCCTCGCTGTTTGCCGCCATCGACCTGGGTTCGAACGCGTTTCGAATGATGATCGGCCAGTCGGTTCGCAGCCGAAAGGGCTTCGTGATTCAGGAGGTGAAAACCTTGCGCGAGCCGGTAAGACTGGCCGAGGGTTTCGACGGCGGTGCACTGGACACGATGGCCCTGGATCGTGGCTGGCAGGCGCTGGCACGGTTTGGCAAAAAACTGCGCGGTTTTGAAGCGGGTCGGGTTCGAGCGGTGGCGACCAGCGCCGTACGCGAGGCCGACAATGCGCAATTGTTTCTCGCCAGCGCCGAGCGGCATCTGGGTTTTCCCATTGACGTCATTTGCGGCCATGAAGAGGCGCGCCTGGTGTACGCCGGCGTGACCCACACGCTGGCAGGCGCCGAAGACTTGCGGCTGGTGGTCGACATCGGTGGTGGTTCCACCGAGCTGATTCTGGGCCAGGGTACGCAACCGCTGCTCACTGAAAGCATCGCCATCGGCAGCGGCACGCTGGGCGCACGCTATTTCCCCGACGGACGGATCGCTCCCGGCGCGCTGCAGGAAGCCGAGCGTGTCGCCATCCTGCAATTCGAGAAAGTCGCCCGGCGCTACCGCGCACAGGGCTGGCAGCAGACCATCGGCTCGTCAGGCACCGCACGCATGCTGGCAAAAGTGCTCAAGGCCAATCGGCTCAATGACTTCGGCCAGGACGGCATTACCTATGGCGGCCTGTTGCGCCTGTCGCTCCTGCTGCTGAAAGTGCAGGACGTCCAGCAATTGAAGCTTGCCGGCTTGCAGAAACATCGCCAGAGCATCCTCCCGGGCGGGCTGGTGCTGATGCTGGCGGCGTTCAAGGTGTTCGGCATTTCGCAGATGGTGCCGTCGGAACCCGGGCTGCGCCTAGGCGTACTTCACGGGTTGATGAGCCGCCACTGACACGGTGTGAGCCAGCCTCCCCCAATGGCCACCACCCCCCGTGGGAGCGAGCCTGCTCGCGAAGGCGTCCGATCAGCCAACACCCGTGCTGAATCAACCGGACCCTTCGTGAGCAAGCCCACTCCCACCCTTGATCCCGGCCAGCCGCAGATCCGCCACCCACCGACTATTCCCTGTGGGAGCGGGCTTGCTCGCGAAGGCGTCCGATCAGCCAACACCCGCGCTGAATCAACCGGCCCCTTCGTGAGCAAACTCACTCCCACCCTTGATCCCGGCCAGCCGCAGATCCGCCATCCACCGACTATCCCCTGTGGGAGCGGGCTTGCTAGCGAAAGCGTCCGATCAGCCAACACCCGTGCTGAATCAACCGGCCCCTTCGTGAGCAAGCCCACTCCCACCCTTGATCCCGGCCGCCCGCAGATCCGCCACCCACCGACTATCCCCTGTGGGAGCGGGCTTGCTCGCGAAGGCGAAGTGTCAGTCGACACATCCTTGGCTGATGCACCGAGTTCGCCAGCAGGTTCGCTCCCACACGGGGATTGTGCTCAGGGCTTCAAGCCAGTTCTTTGCGTAGTTGGCGAGCGGCGGTGACCATGTGCACCAGCGCCGCTTCAGTCTCCGGCCAGCCACGAGTTTTCAGGCCGCAGTCCGGGTTGACCCACAGCCGCTCTGCCGGAATCCGCTGGGCGGCCTTGCGCAGCAGGTTGGCCATTTCCGAGGCATCCGGGACGCGTGGCGAGTGGATGTCGTAGACGCCCGGGCCGATCTCGTTCGGGTAGGCGAAGGCTTCGAAAGCATCGAGCAGTTCCATGTCCGAGCGCGAGGTTTCGATGGTGATCACGTCGGCGTCCATCGCGGCGATGGACTCGATCACATCGTTGAACTCGCTGTAGCACATGTGAGTGTGGATCTGGGTTTCGTCACGCACGCCGCAAGCGCACAGGCGGAATACTTCGGTGGCCCAGTCCAGATAGTGCTGCCACTGCGCCCGACGCAATGGCAAACCTTCGCGGAACGCGGCTTCGTCGATCTGCACGATCTTGATCCCGGCGGCTTCCAGATCCACCACCTCATCACGGATCGCCAACGCCAGTTGGCGAGCCTGGATTTCACGGGACACGTCTTCGCGGGGAAACGACCACATCAGCATGGTCACGGGGCCGGTCAGCATGCCTTTCATGACCTTGTTGGTCAGGCCTTGGGCGTAGCGGATCCACTCCACAGTCATGGCCTTCGGACGACTCAGATCGCCAAAGATCACCGCCGGTTTGACGCAGCGCGAACCGTAGCTCTGCACCCAGCCGAAACGAGTGAACACGTAGCCGTCCAGTTGCTCGGCGAAGTACTCGACCATGTCGTTGCGTTCGGCTTCACCATGCACCAGTACATCGAGCCCCAGTTGCTCCTGGATTTCCACGGCGTGGCGGATTTCGCTGTACATGGCTTCGGTGTATTCGGCTTCGCTCAGCTTGCCCTGCTTGAATGACTGGCGCGCCAGACGAATCGAAGCGGTCTGCGGAAACGAACCGATGGTGGTCGTCGGGAACAGTGGCAAGTCGAGCCTGGCGCGTTGTTTGCCGATGCGCCGGGTAAACGGCGACTGGCGCTGGCTGTCTTTGCCCGTGATCGCGGCAACACGCGCCTGGACGGCAGGTTTGTGAATACGGGGGGAAGCGGCGCGAGCCGCCTGAACCGAGCGGCTTTGAGTCAATGCACGCAGCACGTTGGGTGCTTCCGGCTGGTTGACCGCTTGCGTCAGAACAGCCACCTCTTCGCACTTCTGTACGGCGAACGCCAGCCAGCTTTTCAGTTCGGCATCGAGTTGGTCTTCGCGGCCAAGGTCCACCGGGCTGTGCAGCAACGAGCACGATGGCGCGACCCACAGACGATCACCCAGACGCTCATGCGCATGCTGCAAGGTAACGAGGGCGCTTTCCAGATCGCAGCGCCAGACGTTACGACCATTGACCACACCCAGCGACAACACTTTATAGGCCGGCAGACGATCAAGGATGGTCGGGTACTGCTCCGGTGCGCGCACCAGATCAATGTGCAGGCCATCGACCGGCAAATTGGCGGCCAGACCGAGGTTTTCTTCCAGACCACCGAAGTAGGTGGCAACCAGCTTCTTCAGCGGATCACGCTGAATCTGGTTGTAGGCGCGTTCGAAGGCGTTCTTCCAGTCCTGCGGTAGATCGAGTACCAGAATCGGCTCGTCGATCTGTACCCACTCAACACCAAGCGCGGCAAGACGGGCGAAGATCTGCCCGTACAGCGGCAGCAAACGATCCAGCAATTCCAGCTTGTCGAATTCGGCGCCTTTGGCCTTGCCCAGCCACAGGTAAGTCAGCGGGCCGATGATCACTGGCTTGACGTTGTGACCCAATGCCCGGGCCTCTTCGACTTCTTCGAACAACTGTTCCCAGCCAAGCTGAAACTGCTGATCGGCGCTGAATTCCGGGACCAGGTAGTGGTAGTTGGTGTCGAACCACTTGGTCATTTCCTGAGCGTGGGCACCGCCGCAGCAACTGTCGCTGACGCCACGGGCCATGCCGAACAGGGTTTGCAGCGTGGCCTTGCCGTCGTGCGGTCGGAAGCGCTCGGGGATCACGCCGAACATCAGCGAGTGGGTGAGCACCTGGTCGTACCAGGCGAAATCGCCCACCGGCAGCAGTTCGATGCCGGCGTTTTTCTGCAGGTCCCAGTGGGCCTTGCGCAGCTCACGACCCACCTCACGCAGGCCGGCCTCGTTCAGTTCTCCTTTCCAGAACGCCTCTTGCGCCTTCTTCAGTTCGCGGTCGCGACCGATGCGCGGAAATCCGAGGGAATGGGCCAGTGCCATAACAAAAAACTCCAATGTCTTGTTGATGGTGGCCATTGTCGAGATCAAGCCTTGGTGAGACAAACTCATTTTAATCTTGATGATCACAAGTTTCCCTCATGATCGTATGATCGCGGCTTTTCGCCTCGCAACGATTCCGTTCACGCATCACCCAGTGGTGTGCACTGCAGGATATTGATCAGCAGATCAAGCCGTTGATGACCGATACGACGCCCTTTGAATACTCAATGGCGCCTCGATATAAACCCGCCATAACCGGCCCCTTGCAGGCTTCGATTTTGTTCTATGGTTAGATCGAAATGGCTGAATTCACGACTGACTAAAGGTTGCGACAGATCATGTCTGAGCCTATGTTGCACGCGAGCTTTTCCCCGCGAATGGAACGCGATCAACACCACTAAGAGGTGAAGAAATGTCAAAGGAATCACGCCCTGCCGTACTTGGGCTGATCGGCAATACTCCGCTGGTTCAAGTCACTCGCTTCGATACCGGACCGTGCACACTGTTTCTCAAACTCGAATCACAGAACCCTGGCGGCTCGATCAAGGATCGCGTCGGCCTGGCGATGATCGACGCCGCTGAACGCGATGGCCGCCTGCAACCGGGTGGCACCATCGTCGAAGCCACCGCTGGCAACACTGGCCTGGGCCTGGCGCTGGTTGGCCGCGCCAAAGGCTACCGCGTGGTGCTGGTGGTGCCGGACAAAATGTCCACCGAGAAAGTCCTGCACTTGAAAGCCATGGGCGCCGAGGTGCACATCACCCGCTCGGATGTCGGCAAGGGCCACCCCGAGTACTACCAGGACGTCGCCGCACGCCTGGCCAAAGATATTCCCGGCGCCTTCTTCGCCGACCAGTTCAACAACCCCGCCAACCCGCTGGCCCACGAGTGCAGTACCGCACCGGAAATCTGGGCGCAGACCGAGCATGACCTGGATGCGATCGTGGTCGGCGTCGGTTCCGCCGGCACCCTGACCGGCCTCAGCCGCTTCTTCAAGCGTGTACAGCCGGATCTGGAAATGGTCCTGGCCGATCCGGTCGGTTCGGTGATGGCGCAATACAGCCGCGACGGCACGATGCCCAAACCCGGATCGTGGGCAGTGGAAGGCATCGGCGAGGATTTCATTCCGTCGATCACCGATCTGACCAGCGTGCGCCACGCCTACTCGATCAGCGACGAAGAAAGCTTCGACCACGCCCGCCAGTTGCTGCGCGCCGAAGGCATTCTCGGTGGCTCGTCGACCGGCACCCTGCTGGCCGCCGCGCTGCGTTATTGCCGCGAACAGACCGAGCCCAAACGCGTGGTCAGCTTCGTCTGCGACACCGGCACGCGCTATCTGTCGAAGGTCTACAACGATCAGTGGATGACCGATCAGGGCCTGTTGCAACGCAAGGGTTATGGCGACCTGCGCGACCTGATCGCCCGCCGCTTCGAAGACGGTCGAGTGATCAGCGTCGGCCCCGACGACACCCTGCTGACCGCGTTCCAGCGCATGCGCCTGGCAGACGTCTCGCAGCTGCCGGTGCTGGTTGAAGGCAAACAGCTGGTCGGCGTGATCGACGAATCCGACATCCTGCTGGCGGTGCACGAAGACGCCGCACGCTTCAGTCAATCGGTGTCCAGCGTGATGACCGACAAGCTGCAAACCCTCGCGCCCGGCGCCCACCTCGCCGAGCTGGAATCGGTGCTCAGTCGCGGCCTCGTGGCGATCATCGCCGACGCCTCGGGCTTCCACGGCCTGATTACGCGCACCGACATGCTCAACCAATTACGGAGATCCCTCGCATGAGTCAGCACGACGATAAATCCCAAGGCTTCGCGACCCGGGTGATCCACGCCGGGCAAACGCCGGACCCGACCACTGGCGCGCTGATGCCGCCGATCTACGCCAATTCGACGTACCTGCAGGACAGCCCCGGCGTGCACAAGGGCTTCGACTACGGGCGCTCGCACAACCCGACGCGTTTCGCTCTGGAGCGTTGCGTGGCGGATCTGGAGGGCGGCACCCGCGCGTTCGCCTTCGCATCCGGGCTGGCGACGATTTCCACCGTGCTCGAACTGATCGATGCCGGTTCGCACGTCATCTCCGGTAATGACCTGTACGGCGGCACGTTCCGCCTGTTCGACAAGGTGCGCCAGCGCAGTGCCGGGCATCGTTTCAGCTACGTCGATCTGACTGACCTGGCGGCGTTCGAAGCGGCGCTGCAGGACGACACACGCCTGGTCATCGTCGAGTCACCGACCAACCCATTGCTGAGCCTGTCGGACCTCGCCGCTATCGCCCGTATCTGCCGCGCACGCGGAATCATCAGCGTGGCCGACAACACCTTCGCCAGCCCGTATATCCAGCGGCCGCTGGAGTTGGGTTTCGATATCGTGCTGCATTCGACCACCAAGTACCTGAACGGGCACTCGGACGTGATCGGCGGCATTGCGGTGGTTGGGCAGAATGCCGAACTGGCGGAAAAACTCGGCTTCCTGCAAAACGCCGTCGGTGCGATTTCCGGGCCGTTCGACGCGTTCCTGACATTGCGCGGGGTGAAAACCCTGGCGCTGCGCATGGAGCGTCATTGCAGCAACGCGCTGGAACTGGCCAAGTGGCTGGAACAGCAACCGCAGGTCAAACGCGTCTACTATCCGGGCCTGCCGTCGCACCCGCAGCATGAGTTGGCCAAACGGCAGATGCACGGTTTTGGCGGGATGATCTCGGTGGATCTGAACAGTGATCTGGAGGGCGCACGGCGCTTTCTGGAAAACGTGAAGATCTTTGCGCTGGCCGAAAGCCTGGGCGGCGTCGAAAGTCTGATCGAGCATCCGGCGATCATGACCCACGCGACCATTCCAGCTGAAACACGCGCGAAACTGGGCATCGGCGATGGCCTGGTGCGTCTGTCGGTGGGTGTCGAAGACCTCGAAGACCTGCGCACCGATCTGGCACACGCGCTGTCGAAAATCTGATCCTGCAACAACGACAAAGCCCGCAGCAATGCGGGCTTTGGTGTTCGAGTAGGCGGCCAGTGCTGGTCTCTGGCTTACAAGGTTTATCGGGCCTCTCACAGTACAAAGCAACCATGGAAAAAGAGCGGCGCTTTGCTGCCTCACACGGCATAAGGGCTGGATCTCAGCGCGGAGATCTTTCTAACCGTGTACCCTTCGGAACGCGCCCCACGTCCCCTTGCTATCCGCTTGCGCATCAGTCTGCGTCTTCGCCTACACCTTTGAGGCTAGCAAAAGCCTCGTAGCCATGGGCGCCTGTTTTTAGACTGATTTCCTTCAAGCAGTCTTGTGCAAGGAAGTTAACCGACTATCGCTTCCCCGCCCCCGCCACCGGTGCCGCCGTTTTACCGATCTATACTTTTCAGTTCGCTATCGCGGTTTCATGCAATAAGTCGACACCCGTGCGCTTTGCAGTGCGCCCGTGCCAATCGCCAATCTGGTCAACCCCGGGCCAACGAATGCTGTGTGGCTGATGGGTCGTGGAGAAAATCATGAAACACACGCTTTTGTCTGGCGCCATTCTTGCGGTCGCGGCGACCGTCATGCTGCCAACGGCCTGGGCTGCACAGCCGCAGGCGCTGGCTTCCGATGGCGCAGACCATGTGAAGGCTGGGGCGGTCGCCTCCGATGGATCTGATCATGTAGGCGCTGGAGCGGTTGCCTCCGATGGTTCCGATCATGTCGGCGCGGGTGCAGTCGCCTCCGACGGTTCCGATCATGTCGGCGCTGGTGTCGCCTCCGATGGATCTGATCATGTAGGCGCTGGAGCGGTTGCCTCCGACGGTTCCGATCATGTCGGCGCTGGTGCAGTCGCTTCCGATGGCTCTGATCATGTCGGCGCTGGTGCAGTCGCCTCCGACGGTTCCGATCATGTTGGCGCTGGTGCAGTCGCTTCCGACGGTTCCGATCATGTCGGCGCTGGAGCGGTCGCTTCCGATGGCTCCGATCATGTCGGCGCCAATACCCTGGCCTCCGACGGGACCGACAAGGTCGGCGCCAACCGTTATGCCTATTCGCGCGTTGGGGTCGGCTCCGATCGCGTTGCCTCGGCGCTGATGACCGGCAGCTATTCCGACCAGTTCAACAGCCCGCAATAATTGGCATGAGGCGACCCGCCCGGGTCGCCTCACCCACCGCCGCACTAGCACATTTGTGCTAATCGACCGCCCCGCCGCCCGGCGTTATATTCCCTCGCACCCCCCGATGCTCCCCAACATTGCCGCTGTGCAGTGCGCGGGATCGTTGTGCCTGGAAATCAGAACAACACCAAGGAAGAAGCACCATGAAACTGCCTGCAAACCTGTACAAAGTCGCCATCGTCTGCACCCTGCTGGTCGGCGCCAGCGGTTGCCAGACCGCCAAACCCACCGAAGCCAGCATGAAAGAACGCGCCCAGACCGTCATCGGCAAACCGGTGTCGAAAATCGACAACATCCGCAGCGACAGCACCCTCACCTACTACACCGCCTACACCCCGGCCGGCGAGTACAACTGCGAGTTACCCAGCGGCGCCATTGTCGCGGTGGCGAGCATGGGCATCATGAGCCCGCCGCTGTCCTGCCTGCCGAAAGGCGCCTCACCACTGCCAGTTCAGTAATTCATCTTCCCGGAAAAGGACTCCGTCCCATCATGAAAACCCTGATCGCAACTCTCACCCTCACCGCCTTCGCCCTGACGGGCTGCGCCACGCCCAAACAGTGGGAAGCCACTGGTGGCAGCAAGAACGACGGCGTCGTTCAGGTCTCCTATGAACTGGGCCAGTTTGAAAGCGGCCAGACCAGCGCCGCGCAAGGCCTGACGGTCGCGATGGAGCGCTGCAAGACCTGGGGCTACAAGAATGCCGAGGTGACCGGATCGGAGAAAAACATCTGCCGCACCATGGGCCAGTACAACTGCCTGCAAACCACCATCACTCAGGACTACCTCTGCAAGCGTTGATTCAGACCTCGACCGGGTCGGTTTGCCGGTCGCGCAGGGCCCGCAAGGTCGCGCGCAGCTCGGCCGGGCGTACCGGTTTGGACAGGATGGCAATTTGGCGGTCGTGCAAGGCCGCCTGTATTTTTTCAATGTCATGGCCGGTGATGATCATGGCCGGCACCGCGAAGCCGCGCTGACGCCGCACGGCGTCGATGCACTCGATACCGTTGCTGTGCGGGCCGAGGTCATAGTCGGCGACGATGATCTCGCAGTCCGTCAGCAGATCCACGCCCGTCAGCTCCGCCTGCACCACGCAGCCCCAACGCTCGAGCAGCGCCGAGGTTGCCAGCAGCACGTTGCGGTCATCCTCCACCAGACACACCTTCAAACCGGTCAACAGACCGACCTGCCGCGCGTCATCACGACCGGTCGACAACGGCGGCTGCGCAGCGAAAGGCAACCCGAACAAGGTCACCGCCGTTCCCCGCCCAAGCTGCGAGCGCAGCGCGACATCGACACCCACCAACTGCCCCAGACGCTTGACGATCGACAGCCCGAGACCCACGCCTTCGACGTCCTTGTCTCGCACCTGGCGCACCCGGTAGAACTCTTCGAAAACCTTGGGCAAATGCTCTTCGGCGATCCCGTTGCCCTGGTCATAAATCACGATCGCGAGCCCGGTTCCACGCCGACGGACACCCATCAGCACCGGACGATGTGCCCCGTATTTGAAGCAATTGGAGAGCACGTTCTGCACCATGGTCGCGAGCAGCGCCGGATCAGTTCGCACCCAGTAGGGGCAAGGTCGCAAGCGCAGTTCCACGCCTGCCCAACGCGCCGCTTCGGTATTCTGCCGGACCAGATCAGCGAGCCACTCGCCCAGATTGAACACCTGCAGCTTGGGCAGGACGCGTCCGTTGTCGAGGGTGTACAGATCGAGAATCGAGCGGAACAACTGCGAAACGTTGAGCAACGAACGGTCGATGTTGTCGACCAGTTGCCGCTCGTCCGCACCCAGCGGCGATTCGCGCAGGCACGCGGTAAACAGGCCGATAGAGTGAATCGGCTGGCGTAGATCGTGACTGGCCTGAGCCAGAAACCGCGACTTTTCCAGATTAGCCGCGACGGCCTCTTCGGACGCCTTGCGCGTACGCTCCAGCAGCAAGTGCGCGTAGAACGGGATCACCGTGCTGGTGAGCATCAGCATCAACACCATGTACGGTTGCGCCTGCCACACCGGCGTCAGCTGATAAACCGCCATCAACGCCACCAGCGCCAGCCCCGTGGCAATCGCCAGATAGCGCGAGCCGTAGCGCATGCCGTTGCCCAGGTTGACCCAGATGATCACCGCATACAGCGGCAACGCCGCTTCGCCACCGATCACCAGGCCAAAGCAGGTGCCGGTGTAATCGTGGACCATGCCGAAAATCCGCCGCGCCGGATAATGCCCGGGCCAACGCACGATGGCCTGGCGCAGGCCGATCGACGCCAGCAGAAACAGGGCGATGTAAACCACCACCGGCACATAGGTATCGAAGCGCTGACCTGGCAAGACACCGAGCGCGCAGATATACACCATGGCAATACTGGCGATGATAATCCGCAGATTGGCCTGATCCAGCTCGGTGTTTTTCTCGAACTTCATGGGCAACGTCCTTGTGCAACCGTCGTCAGATTCAGCACCCGGCGACAGGCAAACTGCGCCGGCGGTGCTAAGGTGCATGCCGTGAACAACGCCTGATCCAGGGAGGGTCACGCCATGACATGCCGAATCATCATAGCCGACGATCACCCACTGTTTCGCGAGGCCATGCGGCGCACCGTGCAGCGCCTGCTGCCCGAAGCGACGCTCGAGGAAGCCGGAGATCTCGAGGCCGTGCAGGCCTTGCTGCCCGGCGGCAGCGAGCCGGACACGCTGATTCTCGACCTGCGTTTCCCCGGCCTGACGTGCATCAGCCAACTCGCCGACCTGCGCCGAAAGTTGCCGCGCACCACATTGATCGTGGTGTCGATGGTGGACGACGAAGCCCTGATCGGTGAAGTGATGGCGGCCGGCATCGACGGTTTCATCGGCAAGAACATCGCCCCGGACGAAATCGGTGAGGCGATCCTGGCGATCCGGGAAGGCGAAGTGCTGGTGAGGTTCGCCCCTTCAGGGCTATTACCGCTGGAGACCGGCGCCGCCCTCACCCCGCGTCAGCAGGACGTGTTGCGGCTGATCGCCCAAGGCAAGACCAACAAGGAAATCGCCCGGGCGCTGGATATCTCGCCGTTCACCGTGCGCATCCATGTGTCGTCGTTGTTGCGCGCGCTGAACGTGCCGTCGCGGGCAGCCGCCGCCGTGAAGTATTCGGGAGGCAGCGGGACAATTTAAATGAACCCTGCGCGCCGAGGCTCACCTAACTGAGAGACCATCAGGAGGTAGCCCATGCAAATTGAACCCGTCTGGATCGTACTCGCCGTCGTTCTTGTGATCATAGAATTGTGGGCGATCAACAGGGTGCGCAAGAGCGCAGACAAAGGCAGCAACAAGGGCGTGTGGATCATCGCCATCGTCTTCCTGCCGTTGTTTGGCCTGATTGCCTGGGCCTTGGCCGGCCCGAAACATGTAACTCAGGACTGAAAGGCTGTTTCTTGACCATGCCCTAGGCGATCAACTGTGGGAGCGAACCTGCTCGCGAAGGCTGACCGCCGGGCAACACAGCATTAAGGATCGACCTGCGCCATCAACTCCGGCACCGATTCCGGCCGTTTTGCATAACGCTGCGCCAACACCGCGCAGACCATCAATTGAATCTGATGGAACAGCATCAGCGGCAGAATCAACACGCCAATCGTGCTGCCGGCAAACAACACCTGCGCCATCGGCACGCCGGTGGCCAGGCTCTTCTTCGAACCGCAGAACAGAATGGTGATGCGGTCTTCCTGGCTGAAGCCGAACACCTTGCCCAGTAGCGTCGAGGCCAGCAGCACCAGCGCCAGCAGAATGCAGCAGACCACCACCAGACCCAGCAGATCGACGACCGGAATCTGATGCCAGATGCCCTCGTTGACCGCCTCGCTGAATGCGCCGTAGACCACCAGCAGAATCGAACCCTGATCGACGAATTTCAGCCAGTTTTTGTTGCGCCCGACCCATGCGCCGATCCAGCGGCGGGCGATCTGCCCGGCAATGAATGGGAGCAGCAATTGCACGCTGATCTTCAGGATCGCATCCAGTGTCGAGCCGCCATCACCGTGCACGTTCAACAGCAGCGTCACCAGCAACGGCGTGAGGAAAATACCGAACAGGCTCGACGCCGCCGCACTGCAGATCGCCGCCGGAATATTGCCCCGGGCGAGTGAGGTGAAGGCAATCGCCGACTGCACGGTGGCGGGCAACGCGCAGAGGTAGAGCATGCCCATGTACAGCTTGTCGCCGATCAGCGGTGACAGCAGCGGTTTCAACGCCAGCCCGAGGATCGGGAATAGCACGAAGGTCAGGCCGAACACCAACAGGTGCAAGCGCCAGTGGCCAGCACCGGCGATGATCGATTCGCGCGACAGCTTGGCGCCGTGCAGGAAGAACAGCAGTGCGATGGCGATGTTGGTCAGCCAGCCGAACCCGACCGCGACCTGACCGCTGGCTGGCAGAAAACTGGCGAGCAGCACGACGCCGATCAGGGTCAGGGTGAAGTTGTCGGGCAGGAATCTTGGGCGGGTCATGGGTTTGTTCATCCGGGGGTTGCCAGTACGTGACTGCGACTCTAACGTGAGCAGAAATTACCGACTAACGCCGAAGAGCCAGTAGATGCCGCCTAAAGGACACGAGAAAAGCTTCCGGCGCAGCATTCCCGGGCTACCCAGCCTGCCGCGTCCGCTGTACGGGCGCACCGAATCGTTGCCTAATCGCGCACTGACCCGGCGTCACAGCCACCCGTGGGTGCAATTGTCGTACGCGATTCAGGGTGTGCTCGAAGTGCAGACCAGCGCCGGGCGTTTCGTCGCACCACCGGAGCGCGCGGTGTGGATTCCGGCAGGCGTTCCGCATCGTGTGTTCAGCTCGCCGCACACCGAAATGCGCAGCTTGTACATCGATTGCAGCGTGGCCGGCTGGGCGCTTGAACGCTGTCATGTGCTCGGCGTCAGCGACCTGTTGCGCGAGCTGATTCGCGCGTTCAGTCGGGTGCCGGTGGAATACGACCAGAACGGTGCGCATGGTCGGCTGGCCCAGGTGATCCTCGATCAATTGGCCGAGGCGCCGCAGATCGACCTGATGTTGCCACTGCCGCAGGACAGTCGTCTGCGGCAGATCTATCAAAGCCTGGAGCAACATCCGGAACAGCAGACCACACTGCAGCACTGGAGCGAACAATTCGGCATCACCGAAAAAACCCTCAGCCGTTTGTTTTTACGCGACACCGGTCTGACCTTCCGCGCCTGGCGCCAACGCCTGCGCCTGTTGGGCGCGTTGACCCCGCTGGAGCGCGGCGAACGCGTCACCGATGTGGCTCTGGCCTGCGGTTATGACTCGACATCGGCGTTCATCGCTGCCTTCCGGCAGCAGTTTGGCGAGACGCCGGGAGAGTTTTTTCGTTGAGTTTTGTCGATATTTATCGAATTAGCACATGCCATTCGGCAAAGTTCAGGGTAGAGTTTCGCCCATACGTAATTCTTTACACGTTTCGACGATAACCATAATGACCCACCCCTTTAGCGAACCTGTCGGCGGTAACAGCATGATCGAAGTCACTGAAGTCTCCATTGCTCAATTACGCGCGGCGCTCGACGCCGGCCGGACCACCGCGGTTGAACTGGTGCAGGCCTATCTGGCCCGGATCGACGCCTACGATGGCCCGAACACCGCCACGGCGCTGAATGCCGTGGTGGTGCGCAACCCCGAGGCACTGGCTGAAGCCCAGGCCTCAGACGCGCGCCGGGCCAAGGGCGAAACCCTGGGCCCGCTCGACGGCATCCCTTACACCGCCAAGGACAGCTACCTGGTCAAGGGGCTGACCGCTGCTTCCGGCAGCCCGGCGTTTGCCGATCTGGTGGCGCATCGCGACGCGTTCACCATCGAACGCCTGCGCGCCGCCGGGGCAATCTGCCTGGGCAAGACCAACATGCCGCCGATGGCCAATGGCGGCATGCAGCGTGGTGTCTATGGCCGGGCCGAAAGCCCGTACAACGCCGCCTACCTGACGGCGCCGTTCGCCTCCGGTTCGTCCAACGGTGCCGGCACCGCCACCGCCGCGAGCTTCTCGGCCTTCGGTCTGGCGGAAGAAACCTGGTCGAGCGGGCGCGGCCCGGCTTCGAACAACGGTTTGTGCGCCTACACGCCGTCGCGCGGAGTGATTTCGGTGCGCGGCAACTGGCCGCTGACGCCAACCATGGACGTGGTTGTGCCGTACGCGCGAACCATGGCCGACCTGCTCGAAGTGCTCGATGTGGTGGTCGCGCAAGACCCCGACACCCGTGGCGATCTGTGGCGCCTGCAGCCGTGGGTGCCGATTCCGAGCGTCGACTCGGTGCGCCCCGCCTCCTACGCCGAACTGGCAGTGAAGCCCGCCGCACTGGCCGGCAAACGCCTCGGCGTGCCAAAGATGTACATCAACGCCGACCCTGAAGCCGGCACCAGTGAAGCCCCGGGCATCGGTGGCCCGACCGGGCAACGCATCAACACCCGCCCATCGGTGATCGACCTGTGGAAACAGGCCCGCGCCGCTCTGGAAGCGGCCGGCGCCGAAGTCATCGAAGTGGATTTCCCGCTGGTCTCCAACTGCGAAGGCGACCGCCCCGGCGCACCGACCGTGTTCAATCGCGGCATCGTCTCCAAGGAGTTTCTGCACCACGAGCTGTGGGACCTGTCGGCCTGGGCCTTCGACGATTTCCTGCGCGCCAACGGGGATCCGAAGCTCAACCGTCTGGCCGACGTCGACGGGCCGAAGATCTTCCCGCACGACCCCGGCACCCTGCCCAACCGTGAAGGCGATCTGGCCGCCGGTATGGACGAATACGTGCGCATGGCCCAGCGCGGCATCACCCCGTGGGACCAGATCCCGACCCTGCCGGACGGCCTGCGCGGCCTGGAAAAGACCCGCAAGCTCGACCTGGAAGACTGGATGGACACGCTCAAACTCGACGCGGTGCTGTTCCCGACCAACGCCGACGTTGGCCCGGCGGATGCCGATATCAATCCGGAATCGGCGGACATTGCCTGGAGCAACGGCATCTGGGTCGCCAACGGCAACCTGGCGATCCGTCACCTGGGCGTACCGACCGTCACCGTGCCGATGGGCATCATGGCGGACATCGGCATGCCGGTCGGCCTGACCTTCGCCGGTCGCGCCTATGATGACTCGAATCTGCTGCGCCTGGCCTCCGCATTTGAAGCCACCGGCTCGAAGCGTCAGGTACCGCCGCGCACGCCGGCACTGAATTCCGACAAGTAACAACACAGGACGGGATTGGGGCCGCAAAGGTCTCGATCCCGTCCTCTAACGCACTTCCCGCCTGCGCTCACCTCCAACACTTCGTTTTTCCCGAACTGATGCTCAGGAATAAGCGATTTTTCTTGCGCACAATCTCCCCGCTAGCATGGCCTCGTCCAAACCCGCTCGGACAAGGAGAACGCCATGTCGCCCCTGAATATCGGCGAACCGTGGATGTGGGGCGCCTTTATCGTCTTCGTCCTCGCCATGCTTGCACTGGACCTGTTCGTCTTCGGCGGACGCAAGGCGCATCGAGTGTCGGTGCGGGAAGCATCATGCTGGGTGATCGCCTGGTGCGCGCTGGCCATGGCGTTCGCTGGATTGCTCTGGTGGTACTTGAACGGCGAGTTCGGCGCTGAAATCGCTCAGCGCAAGACCCTGGAATTCCTCACCGGGTATCTGATCGAGCAATCGCTGTCGATCGACAACATGTTCGTCTTCGTGATGATCTTCAGCTACTTCGCCGTGCCGCCGGAACTGCAACGCCGGGTGCTGCTGTATGGCGTGCTTGGGGCGATTGTGATGCGTGCGGCGATGATCTTCGCCGGCGTGTGGCTGGTGTCGCAGTTCGAATGGCTGCTGTATGCCTTCGGGGTGTTCTTGATCATCACCGGGATCAAGATGCTGATGTTCGCCGAGCAGCAACCGGACCTCGACAACAACCCGTTGCTGCGCTGGGTGCGTGGGCATTTGCGGATCACCAAGGGCTTTCATGGCGAACGCTTTTTCGTCCGGCTGAACGGCGTGCGCTGGGCGACGCCGATGTTCCTGGTGCTGGTGCTGATCGAGGCCAGCGACCTGATGTTCGCGGTCGACAGCATCCCGGCGATCTTCGCCGTCACCACCGACCCGTTCATTGTCTTCACCTCGAACATCTTCGCGATCATGGGCCTGCGGGCGCTGTACTTTCTGTTGGCGGACATGGCCGACCGCTTTCATCTGCTCAAGTACGGACTGGCGATCGTACTGGTGTTCATCGGCGGCAAGATGACATTGATGCCCTGGATTCACATGCCGGTGGAATGGTCGCTGGCGGTGGTGGGCGGGGTGATTCTGGGATCGGTGGTGTTGAGCCTGATCGTCACCCGTAAGGAAAACGTCCAACTGTAGGAGTGGGCCTGCTCGCGAAGGCAGTGTGTCATTTGGTGAAGATGGTGGCTGAACCGGCGCCTTCGCGAGCAAGCCCGCTCCCACAGGGGGATCGTTGGTGGAGGGAGAATTCGGGGCTATCCGGGATCAAGGGTGGGAGTGGGCTTGCTCACGAAGGCGGTGGGTCATTTGGTGAAGATGGTGGCTGATCCGGCGCCTTCGCGAGCAAGCCCGCTCCCACAGGGGGATAGGCGGTGGATGGAGAATTCAGGGCTGACCGGGATCAAGGGTGGGAGTGGGCTTGCTCACGAAGGCGGTGGGTCATCCGGTGAAGATGTCGGCTGATCGGACGCCTTTGCGAGCAGGCTCATTCCTGTAGGGGAACGGTTTACTTGTCGGATTTGATGCTGGTCCACACCCGGGTGCGTACACGTTCGAGCTTCTGCGGTAGTGGCTGGACGACGTACAGGGTTTTCAGCGCTTCGCTGGTCGGCGTCAGGTTCGGGTTGCCGGTGATGTCCTTGTTGACCAGCGACATCGAGTCCTTATTCACGTTCGGATAACCGAGGAAGTCGCTGATTGGCGCAATCACTTTCGGGTCGAGCAGCGTGTTGAGGAATTCATGCGCCTCTTCGACATTCTTCGCGCTCTTTGGAATCGCGAAAGTATCGAACCAGATCGGCGCGCCCTCCTTCGGCAGACGCCAGTCGACCACCACGCCGTTGCCCGCCTCTTTGGCGCGATTGCCGAACTGATAGAAGCTGCCGGAGTAACCGATGGCCACGCAAATGTCGCCGTTGGCGATGTCGGTCATGTACTTGGCCGAGTTGAAGTAGGTGACATAAGGGCGAATTTTCAGCATCAGATCCTTGGCCTTTTCATAGTCGGCAGGGTTCTGGCTGTTCGGGTCGAGGCCGAGGTAATGCAGGGCCAGCGGCAGAATCTCCGACGGCGAATCGAGCATCGCCACGCCGCAGGATTTGAGTTTCTCCATGTTCTGCGGCTTGAACACCAGATCCCAACTGTCCACCGGTGCGTTGTCGCCCAATGCAGCCTTGACCTTGGCCGGGTTGAAGCCGATCAGCACGGTGCCGTACATGTAGGGCACGCCGTACTGGTTTCCGGGGTCGTTGGCATCCAGCAGCTTGAGCAGCGCCGGGTCCTGGTGGCTCCAGTTCGGCAGCTTCGACTTGTCGAGTTTCTGGAACACGCCAGCCTTGATCTGGGTGTCGATGAACTGGTTCGACGGCACCACCAGGTCGTAGCCGGAGTTGCCGGTGAGCAACTTGGCTTCCAGCGATTCGTTGGTGTCGAAGGTGTCCCAGGTCACTTTGATGCCGGTCTTCGTGGCGAAATCCTTGGGCACGGACGGCAGGATGTAATCCGCCCAGTTGTACACCCGCAGCTCGCGCTGTTCGGCGTGCACCGCGCTGGCCAGCAGCGTCAGCCCACACACGGTGGCACCCAGAATGCGTTTGATCGTGACCATGGTTGTTTCCCCGGATTGCGACGTGAGATCGATGGTTTTTATGTTCTGTACACGGCAGCGGCTGTAAAGGTAGCCAAGGGCAAGGAAGGTCCAGCGTTTCGTTGTAGCGTTGATTCTTGCCGACAGCGGGGTCGCGGCACAGTGGGTGATGGGCCAAAAGGGGATCGAAATGGCCAATTTGAATGACCGCCGGAATGCGGAAACTAAAATGCCCGGCGCAGTGCCGGGCATTTCAAAGGGGAGACGAACTCAGTCGGTGTAACCCAACCGCGCCGCCCTGCTCCGTTGAGTCTGCCCACGAGTGGCGAGGCAGTAATACAGCGGCACCGTCACCACCAGGCCGAACAGCCACGACAGGTCCGCACCGTCCACCAGGTTGGCGTATGGCCCGGCGTACAACGAGGTATTGGCGAATGGCAGCTGCACGATGATGCCGATGAAATAGGCAATGATCGCGTGCAGGTTGAAGCGCCCGTAAATCCCGCCGTCAGCACGGAAGATCGAAGTGATGTCATACACGCCGCGCTTGATCAGGTAGAAGTCGATCAGGTTGATCGACGCCCACGGCACCAGCACCAGCAGCAACGCAAGAATCAGCCCTATGAACTGCGAAATGAAATCCGCCGAGGCCCCCAGCGCGACCACACAGCAGCCCGCCAACACCACGCTCGACAGCAGCACGCGCACCTTGATGCTTGGCGTCCACTGGCTGGCAAACGTCTGGATCGAGGTGATGATCGACAGCACCGCGCCGTACAGATTCAAGGCGTTATGGCTGATGATATTGAGCAGGAACAGCACCATCAGAATCGGCCCCAGCCACCCGGTGGACTGCCTGACCGCCGCCATCGCCTCGGTGCCTTCAGGCGTTGCCAGCACCGCCACGGCGCCGAAACTGAACGACAGAATCGTGCCCAGCGTCGCGCCCAGGTAAGTCGCGAAAAACGGCTTGGCGATACCGATGTCCGCCGGCAGGTAACGCGAATAGTCGGACACGTATGGCGAGAAGCTGATCTGCCAGATGATCCCCAGCGACACCGTCGCCAGCCAGCCCGACAGGTTGAAGCTACCGCGCGTCAGAAAGTCCGCTGGCAAATCGTGCGCAAAGATGTAAATGAAACCGGCGAGCAGCGCGCTGCCCATCACCCAGGTGCCGATGCGGTTGAGCGTGTGGATGAAGTTGTAGCCGATCACACCAATCGCCGTGGCCGCCAGCGCACCCGTCAGAATGCTCAGCGGCGCGGGCACCGACGGCGCAATGCCGACAATCGATTTGCCGGCAAGGACGATGTTGGAAATGAAGAAACCAATGTAGATGAGCGCCGCGAAGAACACGATCAACAGCGCGCCATAACGCCCGAACTGGCCGCGACTCTGGACCATTTGCGGAATGCCCATGCGCGGGCCTTGCGCCGACGCCAGGGCAATCACTACCCCGCCGATCAGGTGCCCCAGCGCAATTGCCAGCAACCCCCAGAGCAAATCGAGATGAAACACCTGAACCACCATGGCGCCGGTGACGATGGGCAGTGGCGCGATGTTGGTGCTGAACCACAAGGTGAAAAGGTCGCGGGCCTTCCCGTGGCGTTCCGCGAGTGGGACGTAGTCGACCGTATGATTCTCGATCAACGGATCTTGCCGGGACATCTGGGACATATGCATGAACTCGAGTTTGTCTGTTCTTATCTTTGTATGAAGCCAAACCGGGGGAGCTCTGTGGCCGCCCCTCAGATGCAGACCATATTATGGTATTCCAAACATTTCACAAGACTGATCCGTAGTTTGCAGCGCTATCTGATACGCCATCCTCACTGATACCGCGGCCTGCAGGCCAGCCAGAAGTCCAATAAACGCTGAGTTTCCGACGAAACAACTACGTTTATCGGTTCAGCCCGAAAGCCCTTGCAAAGAAAAAATACTGGTATACCATCAGACCAACAAACACATAAAAATAGCGTTACAACACCCGAGGACCGTCCAATGATCGATGCCGCCATCTACAAACAAGTCATGGGCTCGTTCCCGTCCGGCGTAACCGTTATCACCACGCTGGACGATGACGGTCAGATTGTCGGCCTGACCGCGAGTGCGTTCAGCTCACTGTCGATGGACCCGGCGCTGGTGCTGTTCTGCCCCAACTACAGCTCTGACTCCTACCCCGTGCTGATCAAGAACAAACGCTTCGCGATCCACGTCCTGTCCGGTGGTCAGCAAAGCGAAGCCTATGCCTTCGCCCGTAAAGGCAAGGACAAGGCGCAAGGCATCGAGTGGACATTGAGCGAACTGGGCAACCCGATCCTGGCCAACGCGACGGCTATCATCGAGTGTGAGTTGTGGCGCGAATACGAAGGCGGCGACCACGCGATCATGGTTGGCGCGGTGCAGAACCTGATCGTGCCCGAGCAGCACAGCGGACCGTTGGTGTACTGCCACGGCAAGATGGGCGCCCTGCCGGTTCTGGCCTGAGCAAAATTTCAGCTCCACAAAAATCCACTGTGGGAGGGAGCTTGCTCCCGAAGGCGATGTGTCAGCCACCAGAGATTTCGATTGATCCACCGCTTTCGGGAGCAAGCCCCCTCCCACACAGTTTTGTAGCCTCAACAATAAAAGATCCGAGGAAGCGTCATGAAATTTTCCCTGTTCATCCACATGGAACGCTGGGACGAAAGCGTCAGTCACCGCCAACTGTTCGAAGACCTGACCGAACTGACCCTGATGGCCGAAGCCGGTGGTTTCAGCACTGTGTGGATCGGCGAACACCACGCCATGGAATACACCATCTCGCCGAGCCCGATGCCGCTGCTGGCCTACCTCGCCGCCAAAACCACGACCATTCACCTGGGCGCCGGCACCATCATCGCGCCGTTCTGGCACCCGCTGCGAGTGGCCGGTGAATGCGCCCTGCTCGACGTCATCAGCAACGGGCGCATGGAAGTTGGCCTGGCGCGTGGCGCCTATCAAGTCGAGTTCGATCGCATGGCCGGTGGCATGCCCGCCTCCAGCGGTGGCCAGGCCCTACGAGAGATGGTTCCGGTGGTCCGCGCCCTGTGGCAAGGCGATTACGCCCACGACGGCGACATCTGGAAATTCCCGACCTCGACCAGCGTGCCGAAGCCGATTCAGAAGCCAAACCCACCGATGTGGATCGCCGCCCGCGACCCCGACTCGCACAACTTCGCCGTGGCCAACGGCTGCAACGTGATGGTCACGCCGTTGATGAAGGGCGACGAAGAAGTGGTCGACCTGAAGAACAAATTCCAGACCGCCCTGGGCAACAACCCCGACGTCCCGCGTCCGCAACTGATGGTGCTGCGCCACACCCACGTGCACACCGCCGATGACCCGGACGGCTGGAAAGTCGGCGCCAAGGCGATCTCACGCTTCTATCGCACCTTCGATGCGTGGTTCGGTAACAAGCAAACCCCGGTCAACGGCTTCCTGGCCCCGAGCCCGGAAGAGAAATTCGCTGGCCGTCCGGA
Source organism: Pseudomonas sp. H1h (assembly GCF_000633255.1). Classification (GTDB taxonomy): domain Bacteria; phylum Pseudomonadota; class Gammaproteobacteria; order Pseudomonadales; family Pseudomonadaceae; genus Aquipseudomonas. The sequence continues at coordinate 399,449 of NZ_AYMJ01000018.1, read as the reverse complement.
GTTTGAACTGGAGAGTCTGCACAAGACCGCGATGATCGGCACGCCCGAAGAAATCATCCCGCGGATCAAGTACTACCAGGAACTGGGGGTGGACGAGTTCAGCTTCTGGTGTGACAACAGCTTGCCGCATGCGGAGAAGAAAAAATCGCTGGCGCTGTTCATCCAACATGTGGTGCCGGCGTTTCGCTAAGGACTCTGCGGGTTGAGATCGAGCAAGCAAACGCCCCGACAATGTTTCGGGGCGTTTGCGTTCAACGCTTCGGTCAGTGCACAACGCCCAGTTGCGTCGCCACCTCTTGCGGTGCCAGCAGACGGCCGTCGGCCGAACGCAATTCCAGCTTCCTGATCGGCTGACGCTGCTGCGCATCGACCATCACCGAACCCGCCTCCCCCGGCGCGTACATGTGCTCGCCACCCCATTGCGATAGCGCAACAATCACCGTCTGCAAGGCTTTGCCGCGCTCGGTCAGCACGTATTCCTTATAGGCACCGCCATCGGCGGCCGGCACCGTTTGCAGAATCCCCTGCTCCACCAGGCCCTTGAGCCGGGCACTGAGCATGTTCTTGGCGATTTCGAGGTTCTTCTGGAAATCACTGAAGCGACGAATGCCCTCCAGCGCATCGCGGATGATCAGCAGCGACCACCAGTCGCCGATCAGGTCCAGCGTGCGGGCGACCGGGCAAGCGTTGCCGTGCAGGCTTTTGCGCTTCACAGGGGGTATCTCCTTCAATCCTGGCGTGTGGTTGCATCTTACAACTGTGCTCGCGCAAAAGAACCCCACGCCGACAGCGCAGCACCTGCATACAAGTGGCGACGTTCGATTGCGCGGATAGTCAATCCTGCTTTCAAAGTCCCTCCCGAACGCCCACTCAAGCAAGGAGTTTCCATGAGCACATTCACCACCGACGACGGCACCGAGATCTATTTCAAGGATTGGGGCAGCGGCAAACCCGTGCTGTTCAGCCATGGCTGGCCGCTGGACGCCGACATGTGGGAATACCAGATGGAGTACCTGAGCAGTCGCGGCTACCGCACAATTGCCTTCGACCGCCGCGGTTTCGGGCGCTCCGATCAACCGTGGAACGGCTACGACTACGACACCTTTGCCGATGACATCGCGCAGCTGATCCAGCACCTGGACCTGCGCGAGGTCACGTTGGTCGGCTTCTCCATGGGCGGCGGCGACGTCAGCCGCTACATCGCCCGCCACGGCAGCGAACGCGTTGCCGGTCTGGTGCTGCTGGGCGCGGTGACGCCGCTGTTCGGCAAAAAAGTCGACTACCCGCAAGGCGTCGACACGGCGGTGTTTGACGGGATCAAGGCCGGCCTGCTCAAGGATCGCGCGCAATTCATCGCCGACTTCGCCGCGCCGTTCTACGGCACCCATCAGGGCCAGACTGTCTCCGACGGCGTGCTGACGCAAACCCTGAACGTCGCCCTGCTGGCCTCGTTGAAAGGCACCGTGGATTGCGTCACTGCGTTCTCGGAAACCGACTTCCGCCCGGACATGGCGAAAATCGACGTACCGACCCTGGTGATCCACGGTGACGGCGATCAGATCGTGCCGTTCGAAACCACCGGCAAGCAGGCGGCGGCGCTGATCAAAGGCGCCGAGCTGAAAGTCTACGCCGGCGCACCTCATGGCTTTGCCGTGACGCATGCCCAGGCACTGAATGAAGACCTGCTGGGCTTCCTGAACCGCTAACACGCCGCGCTGACCGGGCGCCCGCCTGGTCAGCGCACGTTGCGATACAGCATCAGCCGCGCGCTCTCGTGCAGCCCCCGCGTCAATTCCAGTAGACGCTGGAACTCCTGCGGGTTGTGCTCCGCCACGTTATCCAGCGGCGTATTCGATGCCAGGTCATGCAGCGTCGGTAAACTGCCGTCATGCTCCATCTGCAGCAGGAAATCCTTAGTCACCCCGCCAATCAACGGGAACGTCCCCTCGCGCAACACCAGCGGCACCACACGCTCACCTTCCGGTGCAGGTTGCTGGACATCGCGGCCCATTGCGCCGTTGCGAAACGGTATGCCGGCCATCCCCGCCACGGTCGGCAACAGATCTGCCAGCCCCACCGCGTCCTCGATAACCCTGGGCGCCAGCAGCCCCGGTGCGTGAATCAGCATCGGCACATGATTGCTTTCCAGACCCAATAGCTCGAACGCGGGCGGCATGTGCGGGATCTGACTGATGCGCGTGTTGTGGTCGCCGAAGAACACAAAAATCGTGTTGTCGTAATAGCCACCCGCCCTGGCCAGCTCCATCAACTTGCCGATGTTGAAATCCAGCAGGCGCACCGCGTTGTACTGCTCGACGCTGCGCGAACCGGCGGCCTGCACCTGTTCCAGCGACAGATTGCTGATCTGAAAACCGTCGTTATCCTTGGGAATGGTGAACGGCCGATGGTTGCCCGAGGTTTGCACGTAGGCAAAGAACGGTCGGTCCTTCGGCAGATCGCGCAAGATCCGGTCGCTCTCCTTGAACAGATCCAGATCGGAAATCCCCCACACGTCCACCAGCGGCGAACGCCAGTCGCTCTCCTGATACAAGCGCACGCCATCGATGCTTTGCTGGATCAGCGCATTGATATTGGCCCAGCCGGCATTGCCGCCGATCATGTAGAGCTTCTGGTAATCGCTGAACGCATTGATCAGCGTGTGCTGGCGGGTGATCAGCGGATGGCGCGTCGCGGTTTCGCGACGGGTAACGTCCGGCACCCCGGTGATACTCGCCCACACGGTTTTCGCAGTGCCGGTGACCGGCACATAAAAGTGCTTGAAGAACCAGCTGCGGGCCGCCAATTGATCGAGGTTCGGCGTCGGGTTCAGCGGGTTGCCGTAGGCGCCGACGGCGCTGGTGCCGAGCGATTCGAGCATGACGAACATCACGTTCGGCGTGCCCTTCAGCTGATACGGCTGCACGGCTTGCTGACGCTCGAAAGTCAGGGTCTGCGCATTAGGCTGGTCCACTCCCAGATACCGCGCCACCACCGGGTAATGTTCGCGCACTTGCTGCTCATCGAACTGCGCCTGCCCGGCCTTGAGCGTGTCGTACAGGAACAGCACCGGGTTCAGGCCCACCGCGGCGATCTGGCCGTTGCCGGAAAAAAACGCATCGCTCCAGCGCAGCGGCACCGGATTTTCCAGATTGAGATTTTCCACCCGGCCGAGCAATGCCAGCAGCACCGCGACCACACCCAACCCTGCACCCAGTGCCAGCGACGAACGACGGATGACCTTGGGTTCACGGGCCAGCGTCAGACGCTCCAGCGCTAGAAAGCCGTAGAACCACAGGCCCAGTGTCGCCAGCCAGCCAAGGGCGATCCACACCACCGGATAGGTTTCCCACACCATCTGCTGCGAGATCTGCGCGTCGTCCAGAAAACGCAGCACCGTAGCGTTGATCCGCACGCCGAGGTAGGCGTAATGGCCGAAATCGATGATGTACAGCAGGCCCACCGCACCGAGCGCCAGCAACCAGTAAACCCGCACCAGCACGCGCAACCAAGGCAGGCGCGTGAGGTTCCAGCGTGGCAGCCAGGCCAGCAGCGCCAACGGCAATATCAGCAACACCGCCAGACGCAGATCGAGGCGCAAGCCGATGCCCAGGGTTTCGCGCAGCGCCGGATTATCGATGAACTCGCCGGGCGCGATCCCGGAAAATCCCAGCACGAATACCAGCCTGAGCACAGCAAACAACAAGAACGCCAAACCTGCCGCACCCACGCCGTAGCGCAGGCGGCGCGATTGCAACCAGCCCATCATTGACCTCTGTGTCATTGGTTCAGATAGAAGATGTCGGGGCCGCCGGTACAGGTCGCAGCAAACGCCAGACCTCGCGCAGGCACAGCGTCGCACCGGCCACCAGGCAATAACCCGCCAGGAGCGGATCGATCAGGTAATCCCAATAGTTTTCCGAGGCCTTGAGTCGCAGCGCAAAGGCCAGCGTACCCAGCGCGAGCATCAAGACTGCCAACGCATTGCCCAGCCACAACAACGCCAGCGTCAGCAGGCCGATAGCGACGATCAGCGGCCGTGGGTTGAAGCCCCAGCGGTACGGATCGACATACGTCAGGCCCATCGTCGCCGGATACAACAACGCGGCCAGCACGGCAAACAGCACCAGCACCTGAACCCGCGCCGACAGTGCCTGCTTCCTTACGACGCCGAGCCGGACCAGACTGGCCCAGCCGAGCAACACCAGGGTGGTGATCGCCAGATCGTCGGTAAAACTGCGCAGGTACGCCGCCACAGGCAGATCACCGACCGGAATGAAACTGACCGCCGCCAGTACCGGCAGCAGCCACGGACGCCAGCGTTGCGTGCAGTGCATCGAACCCAGCAGGACGAAACCGAGCAGGATGAAAGTCAAATGGGCTTGCCAGAGAAACAGCATCACAGGCGCTCCGCCAGCCAGGCTTCATTGAAGCTGACGTGTTTGATGAAGGTGTTGTTCCACGAATACACCAGGTGATACAGCCCGTCGCTGCCCCGGCTGAAGTACGGATATTCGTACTCGAAATCACAGCCCTGCGGCTTGCACACCCGGTAATCCAGATTGCTCAGAAAGCGCTGTTCCAGCGGCAAGCGTCGGGCACCGCTGGAGGCGCGAAAGCCTTCGCCGATGATCGCCTTGTAGGCTTGCGGGGCGAACGGTTGGCCGAGCGGGTCGGGCGACTGATCAAGTTCGATCACATTACGCCAGTGATTCAGGTCGGCATCGGTGCCGTACAGGCTGAGCTTGAAGCGTCCGTCCTGCAGATCGTTCAGCGCCACCAGCAGACCGTTGTCATCGGTGCCCACCGCCGCCAGCGACGAGTTGGGATTGGCCGGCTCCAACGGGTACGGCTCGCTCCAGGTCTGCCCGGCATCCTCGGTGCGGCTGGCCAGCACCCGATGATGGGTCTCGCCGGCATAGCGCAGCATCGCCACTGCACGTCGCCCGTCCAGCGGCACGATGGTCGGCTGCAACGAATGCTTGCCACGGCTGATGCGGAATTTGTCGATCACCGCGCCGTCTGCGCTCAGGTACAGATACTCGGCGAATTTGCCCATGAACTCGTGATACACCGGCAGGCCGATCGAACCGTCGGCATGAAACACCGGCGCCGCGCGCACCAGCGTGCTGATGTTGAAAAAAGGCGACGTGATCAACTGCCGTGGCGCCGTCCAGTTGCGCCCGAAATCATCGGAGACCATCACGTTGATCGCGCTGGTGGCCCAGCCCCCCACGGACACTGACACGTAAAACATCCACAGGCGCTGATCCGGCGCGAGGGCAATCACCGGGTTGCCCAGTTTGCGGATGTAACGCCGGGTGCCGTCGCGGGTCGATTCGCGGGTGGCCAGCACTTGCTCGGCGCCCCATTCCGCCGTGTCGGCGTCGTAACGCGCGGTGCGGATCTGCACGTCGGCAGCGCCCTCGCGGGAGCCGGCAAACCACACCGCCATCAGGTCGCCGCCCGGCAGCGCCGTGACCGACGACGAATGCACGAAATCATTCAATTGCGAGGAGACGAAGCGGCTGTTGTACAGCGGTTCCGGCGTCTGCAACGACGCATCGACCCGCGGCGTCGTCACGGCAAACGGCGCCAGTACATGGGCCGGGTGACTGCGCCAGGCACCCGAGAAAATCAGGCACACGGCCAGTCCGCCAAGGGTCAGTTTCAAGCGATAGGACAGCGCACGCATAGTGGACTCACGGCAAGGACAGGATGGAGGGTCATCGGCAAAACATCCTTGTCAGCACGTCGGATCGTCCGGCAAGCGGCGACGGCGTCCCGTGAGCATCGACAACGGCAAGTTGTCGCGAACCAGAAAACTCTCGAACAGCGCGGCAGCGATATGCAGACACACCAGCACCAGCAAGGTGTCGACCGCGGTTTCGTGCACCTGCAACGGCCAGTCGGCGCCCCATAAGGCGTCGACCTCTTCCATGGCCCAGCCGCTTGCGCCAGCAGTGAACATCGCCAGCAGCATCAGAATCATCACCAGCGCGCCAATCGGCGAATGCCCGAGGCGATGCTCGGGCCTGCCGGCAATCAGCGAACGCGCATGGGCGATCAGCCGCGCCGGCGTCGGCCAGAAATCCGCCCAGCGCGCACTGCGCGGCCCGACAAAGCCCCACAGCAGTCGGACCAGCAGCCAGCCCATCGCGTAATAGCCGAGCCAGACGTGCCAGTCGTCCCCCGCTTCATTGAAGAAATAATTGGCGACGAAGACGCCCGCGATGGACAGATGAAACAGCCGCACCACGGGGTCCCACAGGCGCAGGGACGCGCTCGGCATCAGCCCTTGATCTCGGTCTTCACCGCTTTGCCACTGACCGGGTCGTGGTAGATCTCGACCTTGCGCTTGTCCTTGTCAAAGCCATAGATCTCGTAGCAGTTGCCGTCGGTGACCTTGAACTTGCTGATTTCGTAGCCTTGGGCCTTGAGCTGCTCCTGAAAGGCTTTCTGGTCTTGCCATTGCGAGCGTTCGGCACTGGTGCATTGCGGGCCGGCGACGGCCAACGGGCTGGCAACGATCAGGGACAACAGCAGAAGTTTGCGCATGGAAACACTCTCGCTCGATGGGGAAGGCCTCACTGTGCAAAAGCAACCTTAGTGAAAGCTTAGTTGGCAACGAGTCGTTACATCTTTCCCGTCGGGTGAGCTGCCACAGCCGGCTGCGCAGCGGCATGATGCGGCCGGTCACCCGCCCTGTTTCTGCAAGAGAATCCACTATGCGCCTACTGCTGGTCGAAGATGATCGCGCCCTCGGCCAAGGCATTCGCGTTGCCCTCGGCAGCGAAGGCTACACCCTCGACTGGTTGCAGGACGGGGTCAGCGCCTTGCACGCCCTGCGCAGTGAAAGCTTCGATCTGCTGCTGCTCGACCTCGGCCTGCCGCGCCTCGACGGCCTGGCGCTGTTGCAACGGCTGCGCGGCGAACAACTGGATCTGCCGGTGCTGATTCTCACCGCCCGCGACGGCACCGCCGAACGCATTGCCGGGCTGGACGCCGGTGCCGACGACTACCTGATCAAGCCGTTCGATGTCGATGAATTGAAAGCGCGTATCCGTGCCCTGTTGCGCCGCAGTCAGGGCCGCGCGCAACCGGTGCTGGAGCATGCCGGAGTGTGCCTCGACCCGGTCACGCAACAGGTCAGTTGGCACGGCAACGAGGTGGTGGTGACGCCGATGGAATATCAACTGTTGCACCAACTGCTGGCCCGCCCCGGCAAGGTTGTCACTCGCGAACGCCTGTCCCGGGCGCTGTATGGCTGGCAGGAACGAGTCGAGAGCAACACCCTCGAAGTGCTGATCCACAACCTGCGCAAAAAGCTCTCGACCGAGTTGATCCGCACCGTGCGCGGTGTCGGCTATGTGCTGGAGCTCAAGGCATGATTTCCATCCGTGCGCGGATTCTGGTGCCGGTGCTGATACTGGTGTTGATCGGCGATGTGCTGATCAGTTGGCTGGTGCTGCGTGACAGCCACCATGAGATCGAAGAAGTCTACGATGCCCAGTTGGCGCAAAGTGCCCGTCTGTTGCAAGGCGTGCTGGCCCAGCGCGCGCCGGGCGACAACGACTGGAGCCGGCTCTATCAGGCCTTCGATGAAGCCATGAGCCGGGTCGGCGACGGCGAGGCTGCGCACCCTTACGAAACCCGGCTGACCTTTCAGGTCTGGCGCAGCGACGGGCAGTTGCTGGTGCGCTCGGCCGAGGCGCCGGAGCTCGCGGCGCCGCCGACCACTCCGGGCTCGCATGACCTGATGGAGAATGGCCGCGACTGGTGCGCCTTTCTGCTCAAGGATCCGCAACAGGGGCTGCTGATCTGGGTCGGCGAGCGCGACGATATTCGCCAGGACCTGATCGAGCGCATCGTCGGCCACACGCTGTGGCCGAGCCTGATCGGCGTACCGTTGCTGGCCGCGCTGATCTGGCTGACCATCGGCTGGGGCCTGCAACCGCTGCGCGCCATGGCGCAGAGCATTCGCGGGCGTGACACCGAAACCCTGAAACCGCTGCACCTCAGCCCTCTGCCGCATGATCTGGAGCCGATGCAAACCGCGCTCAATCGCCTGTTGCAGCAGATCGACAATCTGTTGGCCCGCGAGCGCCGCTTCATCGCCGACGCCGCGCACGAACTGCGCACGCCACTGGCGATCCTGCGGATCCATGCGCAAAACGCGCAACTGGCCGCGACCCCGCAACAGCGCGAAGAAGCCCTGGAATATCTGGTCAGCGCCGTGGATCGGGCGACGCGCATTGCCAGCCAATTGCTGACCATGGCGCGTATCGAACCGCGCCTGGCCAACCCCGAAACCAGCGCGGTGGACCTGACCGAACTGGTCCGCGAAGAGCTCGCCGAACTGGCGCCGCTGGCCCTGGAAAAAGACGTCGAACTGATCCTCGACAGCGAGCACCCCTGTCCAATCGAAACCGACCCGGTAGCCCTCGCCATCGCCCTGCAGAATCTGGTGACCAACGCCCTGAATTTCGCCCCGCCCGGCAGCGAGGTGCGGGTGCAGGTGCAACCGCAGGCAGGCGGTGCGGTGTACATCAGCGTCGAGGACGCCGGGCCCGGAATCAACGAATTGGAATACGCGCGGCTGTTCGAGCGTTTCTACAGCCACGGCCACGGCAATGGCGCCGGACTCGGGTTGGCGATCGTGCAGATGATCGTCAGCAAGATCGGCAGCTCGCTGCAGTTGTATAACCGAGCGCAGGGCGGTTTGTGTGCCGAGTTGCGGATCAACGAAGTTCCCAAGGGCCTGACATCGGCCAGTTAAAATCCAATGGCTCGCTACAGGAAATTCTGATCACAGAAGGCTCAAGGTGAGTGGACCTCTTCAGCTCGACTCTTTTGACAAAATTTTCATATTTGCCCGATTAAGATCCGGGGCCTCGTTGGGGAGTAGCCTGTTTCCGAGTCCCTCGGAAGCGTTCGTATCAACATTCTCGGCAACACGCCGTGGTGCGAACACCTTTTGGTTGGTGAGACCGACGACACATCCATGCCTAAAGTCGGGCGTGTGGTTGTGTCGTTGACTCATAGCCCGACTGGAAGTATGCCCCCGTGAATCCTGTTTCCCTCATTTTCCTCGCCCTGGCCATGTCCACGGACGCGTTCGCCGCGGCCATCGGCAAAGGCTCCAGCCTGCACAAACCGCGTCTGAGCGAAGCACTGCGCACCGGTCTGATCTTCGGTGTGATCGAAGCCATCACCCCGATCATCGGGTGGCTGATCGGCCAGGCCGCCACTCGATGGGTCGCCGAATGGGACCACTGGATCGCCTTCACCCTGCTGGTCATCCTCGGTCTGCACATGATCTACAACGGCCTCAAACACGAAGACGAGGAAGAAGAAAAACCCGGTCAACACTCGTTCCTGATTCTGGCGGTCACCGCGTTCGCCACCAGCATCGACGCGCTCGCGGTCGGCGTCGGCCTGGCATTTGTCGACGTGAATATCTGGGTGGCCGCAGCGGCCATCGGCCTGGCGACCATGACCATGGTGACCATCGGCGTGATGCTCGGTCGGGTACTCGGCGCAGTGGTCGGCAAGCGTGCGGAAATCGTCGGTGGCGTGGTGTTGATGATCGTCGGCGCGACCATTCTGTACGAACACTTGTCCGCCTGATTCAACCCCTGACCAATACTGCCAGTGCCAACGCGTTCCCCAAGGCGGCGCCACTGGCGGTGTTGTCGAAGATGCACCAGGTCGCGGCGCCTTCTGCTGCCGCGACTTTCAGCTGCTGTGCCAACGCTTGCAGATAACGTTCGTCGTAGGTGCTGTGGTAAATGCGTGGTGAACCGTGCAGCCGCCAATAGCGTATACCCGGCCAACCCTGCACTGAGCCATCGGTACTGATCCGCGAGGGATCGACCACCACTTGGGCGATGCGATACGCCCGCAACATCGGTTCCGCCGCCACCCACGATTCATGCCGTGGTTCAAGCACCACGTCACCGTCGAATCGCTGTCGCAACGCCACGAAAAATGCTTCAGCACTGGCCGGCGCAAATGCCAGCGATGGCGCAAGCTGTACCAGCAAACATCCCAGCCGATCCGCCAGGCCGCCGCACTGGCCGAGGAACTCATCCAGCGCCTGATCACAGTTTTCCAGGCGCAATTCATGGGTGATCCGTTTCGGTACCTTCACCGAAAAACGAAAGTCCGGCGGCACCGAATCCGCCCAGCGCTCATAGGTCTGACGACGATGCGGGCGATAGAACGAGCTGTTGATTTCCACCGCATTCAGCCGCAACGCATAACGCTGGAGGTGAGTGCCCTGCTGCGCAAACTCAGGCCAATACTCGCGCCCGAGGCTCCAGCCCGCGCAGCCGATGAAAATCGTTGGTGCCGTCAATCGCTCTCCCTCATCGCTATTTCTTGTGCGGCAGCACCGCGCCCAGCACTTGCTTGGCAGCCTGCACGATGATGCCCGCTTCGTCCGGGTCGCCCTTGAGCAGCGTTGTGGCAAATTTCTTCGCCTGTTCGAGCTTGATGTGTGGCGGCAACGGCGGCACGTTGGGGTCGGTCTTGAACTCAATCAGCACCGGTACGTCCGAGGCCAGCGCCTGCTCCCAGGCGGCGGCGACGTCTTCTTCGCGATCGACGAAAATCCCTTTCAGGCCGATGGAAATGGCGAACAGGTGATACGGCACGTCGGGGATGCTTTGCGAGGCTTCAAACTTCGGATCGCCCTCCATCACCCGCTGCTCCCAGGTGACCTGATTCAAGTCTTCGTTGTTGAACACTGCGCAGATCCACTTCGGGCTTTCCCACTGACGCCAGTATTTGGCGACGGTGATCAGCTCGGCCATGTTGTTCATCTGCATCGCTCCGTCGCCCACCAACGCAATCACCGCGCGCTCGGGATGTGCGAACTTGGCGGCAATCGCATACGGCACCGCTGCGCCCATTGAGGCCAGGCCACCGGACAGCGAACACTGCATGCCGCGGCGGATCTTCAGGTCGCGGGCATACCAGTTGGCGCAAGAGCCCGAGTCGCTGGTGATGATCGCCTGCTCCGGCAGACGCGGTGACAGCTCATACACCACCCGCTGCGGATTGATCGGGTCGGCTTTGGCCATGGCGCGTTTTTCCAGGGTTTTCTCCCAGCTGCCGCGCCAGCCTTCGACTTTTTTGCGCCACTTGCGCGAGGTCTTCTGTTCGAGCAAGGGCAGCAGCGCGGCGAGGGTTTCTGCGGAGTCGCCGACCAGATTGACCTCCATCGGATAACGCAGGCTGAGCATGTCCGGCTGCAGGTCGATCTGCACGCCGCGCGCCTGACCTTCCTTCGGTAGAAATTCGGCGTAAGGGAACCCCGAGCCAATCATCAGCAAGGTGTCGCACTCGCTCATCAACTTGTAGCTCGGCTCGGTGCCCAGCAGGCCGATGCTGCCGGTGACCCACGGCAAGTCGTCCGGCAACGCGGCTTTGCCGAGCAGTGCCTTGGCCACCCCGGCGCCGAGCTTTTCCGCGACAGCGATCACCTCATCGGTCGCCTGCAATGCACCGGCGCCCACCAGAATCGCGACTTTTTCGCCGCTATTCAGAACGTCGGCGGCACGCTGCAGATCCGCCTCATAGGGCAGCACTTTCGGCTTGGTATAACCGACGCCGGAGTGCGCGGTGCCGTGCGCTCGCGCCGGTGGCTCGTACTCGAGATCCTGCAAATCATTGGGCAGGATGATCGCCGTCACCCGCCGCTCGCCAACCGCCGTGCGTACCGCTCGGTCGAGCAGATGCCGGACTTGCGACGGCGCCGACGCCTGCTGCACAAAGGCGCCGGCCACATCCTTGAACATCGAGACCAGGTCCAGCTCCTGCTGATAGTGGCTGCCGAGTGCGGTGCGCGCCTGCTGGCCGACAATCGCCAGCACCGGCTGGTGATCCATGCGGGCGTCATACAGCCCGGTGATCAAGTGCGAAGCTCCGGGGCCCGAGGTGGCGATGCACACGCCCAGTTCGCCAGTGAACTTGGCATGGGCCGAGGCCATGAACGCGGCCATTTCTTCGTGCCGCGCCTGAACGAATTCGATCTTGCCGTTGGCTCGGGCGAGCGCGCCGAACACGCCATTGATGCCGTCTCCCGGATAACCAAAAATCCGCGTGACGCCCCATTGGCCAAGCCGCTCAACCAGAAAATCTCCCACTGTCGTCGTCATCTCGTTCCTCGCCTGTCACCGATGCATGAAGCCTGCCCGGCGTGACATCCGCCGGGCGGTACAAGGGTCTGGACAGTCGAGGCGCGCGCGAAGTTTCGATTGTTTTTGCCGCTAACCCGTGACGACCGGCGCTGTCTGCGGCCAGTCGGCCTCGTCGATCTGCTCAAGACTAAGGTGAGCCGTCTCCTTGAGAAGCAATGAACACAGCGCCACGATGCCCAGCGCAATCGCGCCGTAAACTGCCACCCCGAATGCGTTGTGGTGGTTGGCGATCAGAATCGCTGTGGCCGCACTGGATGCCGTCCCGCCACCCAGCGCCGCGCCGATCTGATAGGCCGCCGACATCCCCGAATAACGCAGCTGCCGTGGAAACTGTTCGGCCAGGAACGCCGGAATCGGACCTTGCGTCGCCCCCATGAATGCACCGATGGCGATGTACGCAGCGGTAGAAATCCATAGGCTCTTGAGGCCGACCAACGGGAAGAACGCGAAGAAGCCGAGGGCCATGATCACCGCGCCGAGAACCATCACCTTACGACGGCCGATCCGGTCGGAGAGCAAGGCAAACAGCGGCGCGGTCATCACGATGGCGATCGACAGCGACAAGTCGAAAACCAGCGCGTCAGTGCTGCCATAACCCAGCTGCGTGGCGTACGACAGAAAGAACGTGCTGCCGATGTAGGCAATGGTCACGTAGCCAAAGGCAATGCCGGTGCACAACAGCATGGCTCTGGGCCGTGCGCGCAGTGCTTCGAGCAGCGGCATGCGCACGTGCGCCTGCGGTTCGGCCGTTGTTTCGAGCGGCTTCTGCAAACGCGCATACAGGCCGATCAGCACCAGCACGCCACCGAGCCAGAACGGAATGCGCCAGGCGAATCCGGCCAGGTCATCGTGCGACACGACACTGACGATGGCGAACACCCCGGCACCGAGAATCCCGCCGATACCGATGCCCATGCTGGTGAAACTGCCCCACAGCCCCCGTCGTCCGGGTGGCGCCGATTCGATACCGAACAATGCCGCACCTCCCCACTCGCCACCGGCGGCAAAGCCCTGCACCAGCCTGAGCAGCACCAGCAACACCGGCGCGCCGGCGCCGAGGGTGGCATAGCCCGGCAGGCAACCGATCAGCAGCGTGCTCAAGCCCATCAGCAGCAGCGTGATCACCAGCATTTTCTGCCGGCCCAGCTTGTCGCCGTAATGCCCGAACACCATGCCGCCCAGCGGCCTGGCGAAGAAGCCCGCACCGAAAGCCCCGAACGCCACCAGGGTCGCGGTCAGCGGATCCATCTGCGGGAAGAACACCTTGGGAAACACCAGCGCGGCGGCGGTGCCGTAAATCACAAAGTCATAGAACTCCAGGGCGGTGCCCATGCCGGAGACGAAAAACGTCCTCAGCGCAGACGGGGAACCGCTCTTGCGATCAATCTCGGTAGCCATGTGCAATGCTCGTTTTGTTTTTATTGGAAGCAGCGACTCAGAAACGCAGATAGCCGTTTCGGGCCAGTTGTTTAGGGTTGCCGGCAGCGTATTCGAGCACGCTGTTTTCAGTGTCGATGCCGATCGTCAGCAGGGTTTCCCAGCGCTCGGTGGCCGGCATGCTCAGGTCGGGGTGGAAGCAGATCGGCGCGTCTTCGCCCGCCTCGCCGCACATGGCGTCAGCCCGACGGCTCAGCTTGCCACTGGCCATGCTTTGCCGCGCCGCGTTGACATGGGCGAAACGCGCGTAAGTCGTCGAGGCGTCAGGCGTGCGTTCGCCGAGGCTCAGTTCGGGGTCGAGAAAGTGGTTGGTGTGGGTGATCCAGCCCTCGGCATCAGGTCGCACCACAGCGGTGAAGGCCGGTGACATTTCAATGCTCACCGCACGAGGGCTGGAGTCATCACGGGAGAACACGGTCAGCACCGTGGAGGCGCTCACCCGCGCCGAACGCGCCAGAGCAATCGCTTCATCAACACAGGTGGCTTCTTCGAGAATGCGCCGGGCAATCGCATGCACCGGTACTCCGGCAGACCCGTTGTCGCTGGCGTGGTGCAGGATATTGAAGTGCAGCCCCAGCCCCGCACTGTTCACGCCGATCTTGCCGAGCATGCCGAATTCGGTGAACAGCTTGACCGTCATGCCCCCGGCCGTGGTCAGTTGCAGGAGCAGCCCGTTGGGCACCAGCGAATCGTGCCAGTCCCAAGTCTGAATGGTGCGCGGCGGCAGTGCGCCGTTGGGCGCGAACACGGCGGTCGAGCACTCGCCTTCGGTGGACGCCGGCATCACCGCCAGAATCTCGGTGCGGGCGTTGAGGCTGGCGAGCTGCCAAAGCGGCACGCCAGCACCTTCAGCGGTGGCGACGATTTCTTCGGCGAGGCTCGGGCACCAGCCTTGCAGGGTTTGCAGGCTGGCTTCGCCGATGGCCTGCACCTGTGCCTGGGGAACACCGACCTGATTGAAGAAATCCAGATAGAGCGCCACCGTCTGGCGGATCTGCGCGGCCCAGGTGGCGCCAATCTGATGCCCGCGAATCTGCGGGTTACGGGTGTCGGTGACGAAGCAATGAACATTCACGAAAGGGTTTCCTTGTTTACGTTGCACAGAGAGGCCATCAAGGCTTGCGGCGGTAGATTTCGCGACCGGCAAACCAGGTAGTGAGCACTTGGGTGTCGCGCAGGGCTTCGGACTCGACACTGAACACATCGCGGTCGAGCACGATCATGTCCGCCTGCTTGCCGGGCTTGAGCGAACCGATCTGGTCTTCCAGGCGCAGGACCTTGGCCGCGTTGAGGGTGTAGGCCTGGAACATGGTCTGGCGGTCGATGTCTTCGGCGGCGTTGAGCACGCCTTTCGGGCCTTTGCGGCTGACGGCCTGATAGATCGCTTTCCAAGGCTCGGGGGTGGTGATCGGCCAGTCACTGGCGCCGGCGATAGTCGCGCCGTTCTTCAGCAGCGAGCGCGCCGGGTAGGTGTACATGAAGGCCATCGCGCTGACGTAGGGCTTGACCAGATCCATGCTCGACTCATCGGCGGCGGCCCAGAACATCTGCATGGAGGCGATCACATTCAGCGCCTTGAAGCGGGCGAACTCCTTGGGGTTGACCATTTGCAGATGGGTAATCGAGTGCGCGATGCCACTCTGGCGATCCTTGCGCGCCTGCTCGATGCCGTTGAGCGACTCACGCACCGCGCGGTCGCCAATGGCGTGGATGTGCACCAGCCAGCCGCGCGCATCGGCGGCGCTGACCAGTTCGCCGAAATGCGCGGGGTCGATCAGCAGCTCGCCGGTCTTTTTCGAGTTGCTGTACGGCTCAAGCATCGCCGCACTTTGCGCCGGCACTTCGGCCACACCGTCGGCGAAGATCTTGATCCCCGGCAAAGTCAGGTTGCTGACACCGAGGAACTGTTGACGGACCTTGTCCAGCTCATCGAGGTCGGCCGGTGTAGCCTTGGAGTCGGCCATCAGCAACGCCGCAACGTGGGCGGTCAGCTCGCCGTTCTCCGAGAGTTGCTTATAGGTCGGCAACACCCCGAGCGTGCTGTTGGTGACGTCACTGCCGGGGACTTCGTTGGCAATCGGGTCCATCCACCCGGTGATTCCCAGACGCTTGTAATAGCTCAGCGCCGCGCGCCCGCCGGCCAGCAACGCCTCAGCCGTCGGCGGCGGCAGCAAGGCCTGCACCGGGTACAGACCGGCATCGACGAGGAAGCCATCCGGGGTGCCGTCGGGGTGATGGCCGATGGTCGCCTGCTCTTCACCTTTGAGGGCCTTGACCTTTTCAGGCGTGACGCCGGCACGTTCGAGCATGGCCCGATTGGCCCACCCGGTGTGCAGATCCCAGCCCAACAGCAGGATCGGCTGGTTCGCCCATTCGCCCTGATTGAAGCGCTGTTCGAGAGCCGCGACGTCACTCCAGTAGGTCGACGGCAACCCGCCGACACTGAGGAATTCCCCGCGTTGCGCCTTGCCGTCCTGGCGCCACTGGCGCAGGCGTTGTTCCAGTTGTTCGAGCGGCAATAACTGCCCATCGAGGTTGGCCTGCAACAACTGCAGCCCGCCCTTGATCGTGTGGGAATGCGAGTCGATGAAGCCCGGCATCAGCACGTTGCCGTGCAGGTCGATCACCTGCGTGGCTGCCGTTTTCAGGCGCAACACCTGCGCATCCGTACCCACTGCGAGGATCTTGCCGTTCTCCACCGCGACCGCTTGCTGCAAGGCCTGGCCGGGTTCGGCGGTGTAGACCTTGGCGTTGTGCAGGATCAGCTCGGCTGACGCCAGACTTTCCAGTGAGGCACAGGCCAGTGCCGATGACACCATCAGGGTCAGTAGCTGCTTCATGAGGTTTCTCGTTATTTTTGTTAGGCTGCGAACAAGCCTATCCAAGCCCTGGCGATAACTGAATGCCACCTCGCGCACAACTTCTGTGCCCAGCAGGAATAGATCAATGGACAAGATGAGCGCCCTGACCATGTTCGTCGCCACCGCCGAACACGGTAATTTCAGCCGCGCCGCCGAGGTGCTCGGCAAGACCCCGTCAGCTCTGACCAAAGCCGTGGCACAGCTGGAAGAGGAACTCGGTACACGGCTGTTCGACCGGACTACGCGGCGTATGGCGCTGACCGAGGCCGGGCGGATTTATCTGGACGGCGCGCGGCAGGCGCTGATGCAACTGCAACTGGCCTGCGAAGGCGTCGAACAGCTCAAGCACGAATTGAGCGGCGGCTTGCGCATCACCGCCCCGCCGTCCTTCGCCCCGGCGTTTCTCAACGAAGTCTGCTGCCGCTTCCTCGACGCCCATCCGCAGGTGCATCTGGAGGTCGACTTGAGCGACAGCTATGACGATCCGGTGGATGGCGGTTACGATCTGGCGCTGCGCGACGGCCCGATCGATCTGCCGGGAGTGATCGCCCAGCCCATCGTCGAAAATCAGGTGGTGTTGTGCGCCAGCCCGGCGTATCTGGCACGCAAGGGTCAAGAGGTGTCGCTGGACAACTATCAGCAACATGATTGGCTGATCTTCCGGCACCCGCTGCTCAACCGGCATTTCTGGTGGGTCAAGCAAGGGGATCGGCGGATACGTTTGACCCAGCCGAGCCCGCGCGTGGCCAGCGACAATTACGACTTTCTGCTGGCCTGCCTGCTACAGGGCCAGGGCCTGCAGTTTCTGCCGCAATGGAGCGCCGCACCGTATCTGGCGCGCGGCGAACTGGTGGAGGTGATGCCCGAATACTGGCGTGAGCCGAGCGCATTCGGCCCGTGGATTTACGTGCTGTATCTGGCCCACCGCCGCAGCACGCGCAAGGTCAAAGTGTTTATCGAGTTTCTGAAGGCGCACTGGCGCCCATTACCGCAAGGGACGAATGAAAATGCAGCTACCGCAGACATGGCGCAGCCGCTTCGCTGACAGCTGCCCGTTCGACCAGCGCCTCGAAGCGAAAATCGCTCTGGCCCGGGAGCACCTGCTGGACGAGTTTTTCTGAGCGGCGAGTCAACGATGCGGGTGCACCGTCATCGACACCAGTTTGATCACAATCGGCCGCACCACGAGGATGCACAGAAACGCCACCGGCATCGCCAGCTTGTAGGCGTGCAGCGCATTACCCAGGTAGTCGTTATCAATGCCGGAGTTGGCGGCGGTGATCACCAGCGACATCAGGAACGCCATGATGGTCGCCATGTACAGCGCAAACACATACGGCGTCGCCCGCGGTGACAGCTTGCGACGCGAGGGATACAAGGCTTCGGTGGTTGTTCTTTGATTCATATGGCTTTTCCATCCATTGACAGGGAGCCGGCACCTTAGCAAAGCCCCCGCCCGCCAACTAGACGGCCCGCCACAGGTACTTTATAAAGCAGAACTTACGAATCGAACCCACTCGGCGGGACACGGATGAATCTGTTGGCGGCGATTGCCAGTTTTATCAAAGTGGTCGAAGCCGGCTCCATCGTCGGCGCCGCCAAGACTCTGGGCGTCAGTGCGGCCGCCGTGAGCCAGACCCTCAATCGCCTCGAAACGCACCTCGGCGTACGCCTGCTGCAACGCACCACCCGCCGCATGGCCCTGACCGAAAACGGCGCGCAGTATTACGAAAAGGTCAGGCGCATCGCGGCGGATCTGGAGTCAGCGCAAAGCTCGATCATCAGCGATCAAGGCGAGCTGCACGGCCGCTTGAGCATCGCCTCGACCTCCGCGTTCGGCCGGCATGTGCTGGCACCGCTGATTGCCGGTTTCGCCGCGCTGCACCCGCGCCTGCTGGTGGAACTGTCGATCACCAATGGCAAGATCAACCACATCCAGAACGGTATCGACCTGAGCCTGCGGATCAAGCCGCAACTGGAAGACGGCATCGTGGCACGCAGAATCGTGTCCCTGCCCTTCGTCTTCTGCGCCGCCCCTGCCTACCTTGAGCGCGCCGGTGTACCGCAAGCGCCGCAAGACCTGCAGCACCACGCCTGCCTGGCGTTCCGCTACCCGCTGGACGGGCGCTTTCTGCGCTGGGGTTTTATCCGCGACGGCCAGCACTACGACACCCCGATCAACGCCACCGCCATCAGCGACGACATCGACGCCCTGGCGCAAATGGCCGTCAATGGCGCAGGCGTCACACGCCTGGCCGAATTCGTCGCCGCCCCCTATCTCGAAAGCGGTCAGCTGCTGCCGCTGTTCGAGCAATACCAGGCTGAACACCAGGCTTACGGCGAGCCGATGGAGATCTTTGCCTGCGTGCAGGAGCGTGCGGCGCTGACGCCGAAGGTCAGAGCGTTCGTCGACTATCTGACAGAACACTTGAAGAGGCGCTGGCCGGACGAGAATGCTTTGGCCGCGTCATTTCACATCCGCACTGAAAAGGAATTGCAGTGAGCCATCTGCTTAACTGGCTCATTGCAGCATCCCGACTCAGGAGAGCGACGATGAAACTCAGCGCAACCGTGACGGCACTATTGATCACCGCCAGCCTGGCCGGTTGCGCCGGCTCATCCGGTTCCAGCGTGAACCTACAGTTGACCGCCACGCGGCAAAATACCGGGCAGATCGGCAATGTCACGTTGGCCGACTGGGGCAAACAGACCAATTTCAATTTCTTCATCAGCGGCGCCCCCAGTGGCGCCTCGCTGCCCTTGCGCCTCTACGCCTTCATCAACAAGGGCCATTGTCAACAACCCGGGCCGGTGGCGTACGCGATGAATGACAGGGTCAACACCGAGCGCCAGGCGATTCGCGGCTGGACGTTCTCGCGCAGTGCGCCAGTGGCCCTGGCGGATTTGCTGGCCGGCGATTACTCGCTGGTGGTGCGCACGGCGGCGACTGATGGCAGCGTCGATATCTTTTGCGCAGATATCCGCCAGGGCAACAGCGTTAAATAACCGTGGGCGAATGCACCGCAGCGCCCTCGGCAAACTGTTGGCTGCACAGGCTCATCTGTTGCGTGATCCATTGCTGGAACAGCATGGCATTGGTGCTCTGCGCAAACGGTCGCGCTGACAACAGGCAATAGCTCGAACCGTCGCGCACAAAACCGAATGGCGCGATCAACTGGCCGGACTTGAGTTCGTCCTGCACCATCAGAAACGACGTCATGCCAATCTCCAACCCTGCCAGCGCCGCCTGAATGCACAGGTAGAAATGCTCGTAATCGACCCGGCTGGCGTCTGCCGCGGTCATATCCGCCAGCCGCAGCCAGTTGTCCCACGCCTGCGGGCGCGTCTTGCCGCGCAACAAGCGTGCGCCGTGCAAATGATCGCTTGCAGGACGACCGGTCGGCACGCAGACCGGGGCGATCCACTCCTCGCAAATCGTCACGCCATGCACGCTTGCATCCCAATGGAAATCGTCACGATCGACAAGGTGATTGATGCCGCGCTGATTGGCCTGGCGGCCTGTTTGATGATTCCGGGGGTTGCGCAGACTTGAGCCAGAGCGTTTATGCTGTCGCGTCTGATACCCGTCAGGTCATTCTCGGCACAATCACGATGAGGCCCGTTTCATGAGTAAAGCGCCCTACGTACCGCCCAAAGTCTGGAAGCACGAAGCACCGTCCGGCGGCCAGTTCGCCAGCATCAACCGCCCGATTGCCGGGCCGACGCATGACAAAACGCTGCCCGTGGGCAAGCATCCGCTGCAGCTTTATTCGCTGGCAACGCCCAACGGCGTGAAGGTGACCATCCTGCTGGAAGAGTTGCTCGCACTGGGGCACACCGGTGCCGAATACGATGCGTGGCTGATTCGCATCAACGAAGGCGATCAGTTCTCCAGCGGCTTTGTCGAGATCAACCCGAACTCGAAGATTCCGGCACTGCTCGACCGGAGCGCGCAGCCGCCGATTCGGGTGTTCGAGTCCGGCTCGATCCTGTTGTATCTCGCGGAGAAATTCGGCGCCTTCCTGCCCAAAGACCCAGCCGGGCGCACCGAAACCCTCAACTGGCTGTTCTGGCAGATGGGCGCGGCGCCTTATCTGGGTGGTGGCTTCGGGCATTTCTACGCGTATGCACCGGAGAAGCTCGAATACCCGATCAACCGCTTCACCATGGAAGCCAAGCGACAGCTCGACGTGCTTGACCGCCGTCTCGGTGAAAGCCGCTATCTGGCCGGCGACAGCTACACCATCGCCGACATCGCCGTCTGGCCGTGGTACGGCCAACTGGTGCGCAACAACGTGTATTCGGCTGCCGAGTTTCTAGCGGCCCAGGAGTACACCCACGTGCAACGCTGGGCAGAAGATATCGCCCAGCGACCGGCAGTCAAGCGCGGGCAACGCGTCAACCGCACCTGGGGTGACGAGGCGAGCCAGGTCGCGGAACGGCATCAGGCCAGCGACCTGGATTGATTCCAGGGCTTAAACGGTTTGCCGGCGCATGGTCAAAATCGCCGTACCAAAACCGATGAACGTGGTGCCCACCACCCGGCTGACCCAACGCGACAACGCGGGCCGGGTCAGCACACCCTTGGCCCGGGAGGCCAGCGCGGCATACAGGCTCAGCGACGTCACCGACAATGCCATGAAGATTGAGGTCAGGATCAGGAACTGCGGCAACAGCGTTGCGCCCTGATCAATGAACTGCGGGAACAGCGCGGTGAAAAACATCGTCGCCTTGGGGTTGGTCACCGCCGTGAGGAACGCCGACTTATACAGCTTCGTCCGGGTCGGCCGGCTCTTGCTCACGTCATCGGCAATGCCGTCGGGCAGCATCGGGCCTTTCTTGAACAACTGCTTGAGCCCCAGATAGAACAGGTAGCCGGCACCAAGAATTTTCACCGCATTGAACAGCCACTCGGAACTCGCCAGCAATGCCCCCAACCCCAACATCGCCGCCGCCGACAGGCAGAACAGGCCGCTGGCATTGCCCAGCGATGACCAGATCGCGCTGCGCTGCCCGTGAGCCAGGCTGTTGTTGATCGCCATCAAAGTCGCAGGCCCGGGACTGGCGATGGCAATTGCCGCAACCAGGGTGAAGGTCAGAATCGAGTGAGAATCCATTTTCAATGCTCGTGGGTAGTGAGGTGAGGCATGTTACCGCAGCTTCAGCTCTCTGCACGCGGATTCAGGCGATAGAAAAAAGTACCGGGCCTGACCCGGAGGCAGTGGCGGGTAAAGAGCTGGATACGCTGATCTACAAACCTGGGAATACGCGAAGAGTTCGCCTTTGATCCGGCGTACGACTTCCTCGCTGCCGGCGATATATGATGAGCGCTTTTGATCGCTGGCCATTGTCGGCAAAGGAACTCGCAATGCCCCCTGGAAAACGTGAACTGGCGCGGATCGAGAGGCGCTTGATTGCCACGCTCACTGACGCGTGTGAAACCGCAAAAGGTGAAATCAAAGGCTTCACCTGGCTGACCCACACCGTTGACCTGAACGAGTTGCCGGAAACCCTGACAGTCATCTGGGTGTTCGAAACCGAGGCAGACAAAACGCTCGCCCTGACGCAAGCCAAAGCACGCATCTTCGAACTGACGGCCACCGCACTGAGGGAAGCCGACATCGACCTGCGCCCTTCAGACCGCTGTGTGCGTTTCGACTCCGAACAAGAGTGCCTGCGCACGCACGGTGGCAACTGGCGTGCGCGTCTGGCGCAAAACACGCGGGGGCAACGGTGATGGAGCTGTAAGCACCCGGCTTTCGATCAGGTTCGCTATCATCCTTCGCAGCTGGCTTTCTCCTTCAGGGACAGTTAAACCATGGAACAGTCCAAACCAGATCCTGGTTCCGATTGGGTAGTGCGCAGCACTCAGCCGGGGCGGATAGAACGCATCGAGGCCTGGTTTGGCGGCCATGGCTACCAGCCACATCGGCACGACACTTATTCGATCGGCCGCACACTCTCCGGCGTGCAGAGCTTTCACTACAAGGGCACCTTGCGCCACGGTTTGCCGGGAAACACTTTGCTGCTGCATCCAGATGAACTGCACGACGGCATGGCCGGGACCGAAGCAGGTTTCCACTATCGCATGGCCTATATCGACCCGGCCCTGATTCAGCAGGTTTTAAAGGGTGAGCCGTTACCCTTTATCGCCGGCGGCCTCTCCAGCGATCCGCGTCTGTATCGGGCCAGCGAATCCTTCGTGCAGGCGATGGATCACACACTCGATCCGCTGGAAGAACAGGACGCCCTGTTTGAGCTGGCAATGGCCCTGCGAGCGGTGGCGGGCAAACCTCGTGGACGCAAACTGCTCGACTACCCGGCAGCCGAGCGCGCCAGAGAATTCATCATGGCCCACCTGCACCAGAGCGTGACGCTGGAGATGCTGGAGCACGCCAGCGGCCGTGAAAAGTGGAGCCTCTCCCGGGACTTCAGAGTGCTGTTCGGCACCAGCCCTTATCGTTTCGTGACCCTGCGTCGCCTGGATGTATTCCGCATGCTGGTACTTGACCGGTTCTCGCTGGTGGACGCCGCGCTGGCGGCGGGTTTTCACGACCAGAGTCACATGACCCGACACTTCACCCGTACTTATGGTGTATCTCCGTCGCGTTGGCTGGAGCGCGTGCGCACACAGGGTCAACTTGCAGGATCGTACAAGCATTGCCAATCGCCCCTTCGCTAGGCTGACGACTCCCGTTTGAGAGAGGATCTGTCATGTCACACACCCGCAAAGAACCGAGTCTGCACGCCATCAATCTGGCGCAAAAAGCCGCACTGATCGACCAGCAATGGAGCCCGCGAGTGGTCGCCGAAATGAATGACTACCAGTTCAAGGTGGTTCGCATCGAAGGTGAGTTCATCTGGCACTCCCACCCGGAAACCGATGAAGCCTTTATCGTGATCGAAGGCACGCTGCGGATCGATCTGCCCCATGGCAGCGTCTACATCGGGCCAGGTGAGTTGTACGTCGTGCCACGCGGGATCGAGCATCGGACGGCAGCAGAGGGAGAAGCGCGATTGATGATGATCGAGCCTCGGGGTGTGCGTAACACCGGACACGAAGGTGGGGAGCGCACGGCGGACAACGACGTCTGGATCTGAACAGAATGCGCCGTGAAACCGTGGTTTTACGGCGCCATTGATGAGTTTTCCAGCCCTAGCGTTGCCGCTGATACTGTGCCACCAACTGGTCGAGAAACTCGAAGAGCTTGAGGTTCATCTCCTCATAGACATTGGTTCGAAGCGCCGCCGGCTGCTGCACGAATCGACGTCCAGTCGCCGCTGCCAACTCGTCGCCGGATGCGCCAATCAAGGACTCCACGGCATCCGCCGTGAACTCCATGTGGCACTGAAAGCCGTAGACCAGATCGCTGTACTCGACAATCTGCCGCGGGCAACCTTCACTTGCGGCGAGGATCTTCGCATCCGCCGTCAGCCCCGGCATATCGTTGTGCCAATGCCCTACCTCCAGCACATCGCCGAAGTGCGCCACCTTCGCATTGCCCTTCCCCGCCTCCGTCAGCCTGATCGCAAACTTGCCGATTTCCTTTTCCGGGCTGTGACCGTGTGCAGCCCCCAGCGCCTCACCCACCAGTTGCGCCCCCAGGCAGACGCCCACTACCGCTTTGTTTGCCTTGATGGCTTTAGCGATCAATCCGCACTCGGCAGCCGCGTCGAAATGCGGGCAATCCTCCAGCGTAGTCGCCGGCGATTGCGGGCCACCCAGCACCACCAGCAGGTCAATGCTCTCCACGCTTTCGGGCAAGGCATCGAACGCGTGGACATGCGAATAGCTTGCCTCGTACCCCCGCTGCAGAACCCAGGTCTCATAGGCACCGGGCAACTCGAATGCTTCGTGAACCACGAAATGAACGTTCATTGAAAATCCTTGATGGGAGGCGCGATGGAGCGACACGCAAAAGACTATATGACACACAGTGTCATTAGCAAGCCTGGCTTTCGGCCGGAAACGCTCCCGCTACATGCCCTGCGGATCTTCATAATTCGGCAGGTGGATGGCGTCAGCCTTCGGTGAAAGAATCTTTGCGAACAAGCTCCTCAACCCCGGTGCGGTGGCCATCCTCAACACTGCGTGGCCGAGTGCAATGCCCAGACGTGAATGCGGCGATGCCAGTCTCGGCGCGAACCCGGGCACGCTTTGCGCCTGCGTCACGTAAGGACGCAGGCGCTTTTCGTAAGCCGCGAACGCTTGGGTGTGGTCGGCGTGGCGGCCCAGTTCACCGGCCAGCACATACGCGCCGCACAATCCCAGGCTCGTGCCCATGCCGCTGATGGGCGAGGCACAATAGGCTGCATCGCCCACCAGCGCGATGCGCCCCTTGGACCAACGGGGCATCTTGACCTGCCCCACTGCGTCCAGATAAAGGTCGGTTGCATCCTCCAGCGCAGCGAGCACGCGAGGCGTCTCCCAACCGGCATCGGCGAACATGTGCTTGAGCAACGACACCTGCTGATCCTTCGGCAGTTTCTCGTACCCGCTCGGCGCTTGCTGGAAAGACAAAAAGGCCCTCGTGGTGCCCAGATTATCCGGGCGCAAACACACACAGCGGCCGCCGGGGATGTTGTACCAACGCATGACCTGACCATCGCTCGGCTGCCGAGGCACGGTGAAATAGGCGGTGTAGAGATTGAGGGGGCGGCGCTGGACTTCATCGCCAAATACCTGATTGCGCGTCGCCGAGCCGATGCCTTCGGCGACAATCACCAAATCGTAAACCTGCTCACTTCCCTGCTCGAAGCGCACCTGCACCTGCTCGCCATCGTCCTCGATGGTTTCGATGCTGTCGCCGAACCGATACGTGACCCGGTCCTGGCTGTGGCGGATCAAGAGTTTGGCGAGTTCGCCGCGCAGGATTTCCAGTTCGGCGATAGGGCCGTCACCCTCAAACGCATCCACATCAATGAACGCTTTGGTCTGATTGCCCCGGTCAACAAAGGCGATGCCCTGCTCATGGGTCGTGTTCGCCCGGATCTGGCCCTCAAGCCCCATACGCTGAACGACGATACGACCGGCACCCCGCACGTCGATCGTCTGCCCGCCATCGCGAAACGCCGGCGCCCTCTCGACCACGGTGACGTCCATGCCCTGCCGGGACAGCCAATAGGCCAGGGCAGGCCCGGCGATGCTTGCTCCGCTCACCAGCACTTTTTTTGCTTTCATCGCGCGCCCTGCTGTTCAGCGTCAGGATCAGCGCTACCGGGCAAGGTGCTGCGGTAGACCTCGATCACCTGCCCGAGAAACCCCTCGACCACCGCGCGCTCCCGCCCTTCGAGCGCGCCGAGCACAGCGCTCAGGCCATTGAGCATTGGCGCGACATGCCGATAAGCCTGCGCCACCGACTCGGCTACGGGACAGACCAGCACCCGACGCTTGTCATCGAGCTGGCGCTCACGGACCACATGCCCGGCGCGCTCCAGTCGGTCGATGACTTGAGTAATGCCTGCGGTGGTCACAGAAAGCCGCGCTGCAAGCTCGGTGGGCGGCAGCGGTCCGTCCGTGATCAAGTGCTCCAGCGCGGCCATGTCGGTCTGATTGATGCCCAGGGCCATGCCCAGATGGCTCGCCGATTTTCGGGTCAGGATAGCGATCTGCTGCAGCTGCTGGCCGACGGTGTCGCTGGCGATTTGCAGATTGCGTGGGTCTTCGGCGGGGGGTGAAGGTGACTTCATGCTTAGCGGCTATCCAGAATTTCGAGGCTGATCGTGATGAGAAAAGCCAAGCTAACATATAGCTAACTTGCTTAGCTAGTTTCCGAAGCCGGGTTGATGAATGGCCCGCTTTGCCGAAAAGACTCTAGGTAGGTTTCAAGTACCGATAAAGCGTCTGACGACTGATATCAAAATCACGTGCCAATCTGGATTTGCTTTCCCCGTTGCTGGCTCGGCCAATCAAACTGACAACCTGACTGTCAGACAGTTTTTTCTTGCGGCCTCTGTAGGACCCCCGACTCTTTGCGCTAGCAATTCCTGCGGCCTGTTTTTCCCTGGTCGCCGCACGCTCGAACTCTGCGAGCTGCTCCATGACGGCAATGATGGGCTCCACCACTTCAAGACAGTCATGGCGAAAAATCAGGTTTTCATTCAGAAACTCGAGCGTTACCTGTTTTTCCATCATCTGCCGAATGATGCTGCACAACTGTTCGGTGCTGGAGGTGAGCGATGCCATGCTGTCCACCACCACGGTGTCCCCGCATTGCACGTAGCGAATCAGCCTTTGAAGGCCTGCGCGATTCACGGAATTGTCGGCAAGCTCATCGAAAAACATTGCGTCAAATACATCATGACGGCTGATTTTCTCTGTGTTGTCCTCGGACGGTTGTAGAGACAGCCGGAAATATTTTATGCGGTGCAATCTCATGGTGCCTCCTTGGCAATACTTGTACGCATGCATTTTATATTTGTACAAACTGTAACTAAATAATCAAATAATTACACAACACCTGTAACACTTGACCCACCCAAAATACACAGTTGCAAAGACGGGTACTTGCCTTATCATTTCAAAACCCGAAATGATTCTAGCAAGCTTTTTGGAATGCCGTCGATTTGGCACTTATTGAATAGCGCGCACGCACTTTGCGCGGTGTTTTTTAGCACCTGTTGTTTTATCGCTCGAACAATTGACGTGACCGGCTTGACGGGACGGGTAACTCCCCGGCGCAAACAGAGGATGAATAAATGAATGTCATGGAAAACACCAGCCCACTTGAACGCCCTGATACCGATCAGGAAAAGATCGAGAATGTAACCAGGCGCATTACCGAACATGGCAATTATCTACGTGAGCGTTATCCGGTCCTGCAGTATCAGAATGCTCTTGGTGCGAGCGTCATGGCGCTTTCCCTGATAGGGATGGTCGTCACGGGTGGCCTCTATCTGGAGGGTCTTATCCCCGGATGGCTGTGTATTCTGGTCAATGCGCTGCTGACTTCGTTCATTCATGAAATCGAGCATGATTTGATTCATCGTCTTTACTTCAGAAAACAGCCGCTTGCGCACAATGCCATGATGTTTTTGTGCTGGCTGGCCCGGCCGGGAATGCCCAGTCCGTGGCTAAGGCGCAATTTGCACTTTCATCATCACAAGGAATCCGGAACCGACACGGATGTCGAGGCCTGGATAACCACCAGTGGCAATCCGTGGGGAATACTTCGGTTATTGAAACTGATGGATGGATTTGTATTTGGTTTTCTAAATGCGGTTTTTGCTCCGGGATGGCGGCAAAAGGTAAAATTGTTGGGCAAGATTATCCGCCTCAATACACCGTTCGGTCTTTTATATTGGGGATGCTGGTATCTGTTCCTCGGCTACCATCTGTATGTCTGGCTTGGCTCGATCATTGGACAGGAAATCCATAGCTCTGCTGCGACGCTGACGTTAATGAACATCATCAATAGCGTAGTTGTTATTCTGATCGCCCCAAACATGATACGGCAGTTCTGCCTGTTCTTTATAAGCTCAAACATGCACTACTACGGCGATGTTGCCCCACGCAATGCGCTACAACAAACCCAAGTAATGAATCCTTGGTGGTTGTGGCCGTTTCAGCTGTTCTGTTTCAACTTTGGCAGCACTCACAGCATTCACCACTTCGTGGTGAGAGACCCGTTCTATCTTCGTCAGATGACGGCACCTTATGCTCATAAAGTCATGGCCGAGGCAGGTGTCAGATTCAATGACTTCGGCACCTACAAGCGTGCGAACCGCTTCTCCATGGATCACTCTCACACTCGGTCGCGGGGGTGAATTTCCCAACAAACACTAATTGTTTGAAGCACTTCAAATAGGAGGAACTCGAGGGATGAAAGCGCAAGGGATGTGTGCCAAGCAGTTCGAAGCGGTCAAGCAAGCCTTCGAAGACATGTTTGATGATCCTCAAGAGCGCGGGGCCGGGCTCTGCGTGCAGGTCGGCGGAGAAATGGTTGTAGACCTGTGGGCCGGCATGGCCGATCAGGAGGGCAAGAAGCCCTGGGCCCGCGATACGCTGGCCAATACCTTTTGCGTTGTAAAACCCTATGTTGCGGTGGCCATTCTGATGTTGGTCGAGGCCGGCAAGCTCGAACTGGATGCGCCTGTGGCCCGCTACTGGCCGGAGTTTGCCCAAAACGGCAAAGCCAGGGTCACCCTGCGTCAGGTGATGAACCACACTGCGGGCCTGCCGGCGCTGCGCGCACCCGACCATAACCCCATGATGTATGACTGGGAGCATATGGTGCGGATCCTCGCGGCCGAGTCGCTCTGGTGGGAAGCAGGAACAGACCTGGGGTACGGCACCACCACCTTTGGCTGGATTCTTGGTGAGTTGATTCGTCGGGTGGACGGACGAGATCCCTGTGTCTTCATCCACGAAGAGATTCTGGACCCCCATGAACTCGACGTTCACCTTGGCGTGGACGACCAGGACTTTCATCGAATTGCTCGTTTCGACAGTGCCACGGGACGCGTTGGTGATCCGTACTCGCAAGCCTTGCGAACCGTGCTGAAAAACCAGCCAGCACATGTCGCGACACTCGCATTCACCAACCCCGGGATGGTGCCTCGACGAACCAGTGATCCTCGCTGGTGGGCCTACCGTCAGCCGGCTGTGTGTGGTCACGGCACCGCTCATGGCCTCGCCGGTTTCTACAGCGCGTTGCTGGCCGGACGCTTTATCGGTCGCGAACTGCTCAGCGAATTCACTCAAGAGCACAGTCATGGCATGGATCGGGTATGGATGCGCCCGATGCGTTATGGATTAGGCTGCATGCTGGAACAGCAAATCGACCCGACAGCTTCCCACGCCATGGGCCCGGACACCTTTGGTCATATCGGCCTGGGTGGCCCGATAAGTTTCGCCGACCCCGAAAAGCAAGTGAGCTTTGGTTTCGTTACCACGACCTCGGGCAGCCATTCGATGATTGATCCGCGCCCTGGCCGGCTATCATCGCTGGTCTATGCGGCGCTTTGAGCGGGATATCCATCAGGCAGGGTGCGTGCTCAAGGCTACGCACCAGCCACTCTCTGCCCAGGCTCTTGCCGCAACGTGCCAAGGCCTCGAAACCCGATCCACCTGGCACCTCATCTGCCGCCGTTCAGGCGCAACGCCAATACCTGCAAATGCCCCGAACTTATGGCGATCGCCAACAGCACCAGCATGATCAACAGCCAATCAGTGGCACCTGGATGCTGGCCGAGGACCACCATCGAACTGAAGATGCCAAACACCGGAATCAACAGTGACAACGGTGCTACCCGCGACATCGGGTATTCACGCAACAACAGGTTCCAGCCCCAGTAACTGAAATGCGTCGCGGCGTAGACCTGGAAAGCCAGTGAAAACAAGGTCATTGCATTGAACTGTGAAGGCAGCGCACTGAACGGCGCCGAGCCATGCAACAGCCACGTCAGCAACAGCAGCGGAATCGGCGGAAACAGGCTGGCCCACACCACGAAGGCGAAGATCTCACGGACCTTCGAGACCTTGATCACAACGTTGCCGATACTCCATGCCATTGCGCTACCGATGACCAGCGCCACACCGGCCCTCGATGCATCGCCCGGGCTGCTCACCACGATCCCGAGCAACCCTGCGGCTGCCAGCACGCTCCCGACCCATTGCGCCCGCCGCAGATGCTCACCGAAAAAAATCACTCCCCAGCCCAAAGTGAAAAATGCGCTGCACTGGATCAGCAGCGACGCAGTGCCGGGTGGCACGCCCCAAGCGATTCCGACGTTGATCAACGCCCACATCGCCACGCCAAAAATCAGCCCGTATGCGGCCAGCCAGCGCAAGGCAACGCGCGGCCGTTTGACGAAAAACACCCAAGGCAAGGCAGCCAGCGCAAAACGCATCGCGGTCAATAGCAGCGGGTCGATGCCGGCAAGCCCAAGCTTTGTCACGGGGAAATTCAATCCCCAGACAGCCGTTACCAACACGGCGAGTAATACATGTTTTTTCTGCATATTCAGTCTTTCTCGACGCACAGCGGAAATGCTCGTGTGCAGAGAAATATGCAGGTAATCAATCTGGCCTGCTTTCCGTGGAAGGCCAACTTTCATTAGAATCGGGCCATGCGAGAAACAATCCAGGACACCTATCAGAATATTGCGCGCGATGCCGTCGTGACGGCGCGCGACTACGCCGACGGCGCACTGTTCCCGCGCCATGACCATCAACGTGGTCAGTTTGCGTACGCCGCCAGTGGTGTCATCACCGTGTTTACCGATGACGGCAACTGGGTCGTGCCACCCCAACGCGGCATTTGGGTTCCGGCGCAACTCCCCCACTCCATGCAGATGCGCGGCCCGGTCACCCTGCACAACACCTATATCCGCAAACACGCGGCTCGCCGGCTGGGCCTGCCGGAGCAATGCCAGGTGCTGGACGTCTCGCCGTTGTTGCGCCAGTTGTTGTTGAAGGCCATCGATGTGCCCCCGCGATATTCCATTCAAGGACGTGACGGCCACCTGATGGGATTGCTGCTGCACGAAATTGCCGACATGCCCGCGCTGTCCCTCAATGCCCCGCTGCCGACAGATCCACGCCTTGCGAGGGTCTGTCGTGAGTTTCTGGCCCAACCTTCGCTGGAGGTGAGCATCGACGAAATGGCCCTGCGCGCCGCAATGAGTCGCCGGACCTTCACCCGGCATTTTCGGCTGCATACCGGGATCAGCTACATCGAATGGCGACAGCAAGCCTGCCTGCTCGCAGCGATTGTCCAGCTAGGCAAAGGTCAGCCGGTGACACAAGTCGCCCTGGCGTTGGGTTACAGCAGTTCAAGTGCTTTCGCGACGGTGTTCAAGCAATTGCTGGGGGAAGTGCCCAGCCGTTACTTTGTCGAGCCGTAGGTTCAGGGCGCATGATTGATTGATTCCGTTGCCCCCGGCCACAGGCGAAAGCCGTCAGCCATTAACAGCAGAAAACCACCGCATGCAAACACTGGACATGACCAACGCTACAGCGCCAGCGTCGTCCGCTTCGATTGGAGGGCCACACCATGGACGCTATTGCCGACTACTCAAATGAACACCATCTCCAGCCTTTATTACAAACAAATGACAGGAATTACGCCCGATTAGTCCACAAACGCGACACCCACGTTGAGCCCGAATCCCGGCTGAGATAGAACACCTTGGCAGCATTGGCCGCAGTGGCTCAATCCGTGTTTTAAGGGCTCAAACGTGAAAATAAAAATAAACCAGATCTCCCCCTTGTTCCTCTCTCTACTGATGCTGCATGGCGCTCCCGCCTTTGCCGAAGAAGCCGCCAGCCCGCCATCGAATCTTCTGACCGCCGCCGTCACCTGGAAGCAGACTGCCGCCGAGTTCGAGGCGCTTTATTACCAAGGGTTCAACGTCGCCCGAATGCAACTGGATCGAGCGCTGCAGGCGCACAAGCCGGGCGATAGACCATTGGCGATCATCAGCGATGTCGACGACACCGTGCTCAGCAGCAACAGCTATTGGGGCTACATGATTAATGCCGACAAGGAGTTTTTCGACGACGCGGCCTGGGACCAATGGGTGGCTGACAATGGCCCGGTTGCCACGCCCGGTGCGGTGGACTTCCTCAGCTATGCGCAATCCAAAGGCGTTGAGATTTTTTACGTCACCAGCCGCGACCAGGGTGAAAAAACCTATGAATACGCCTTGGCGAACCTGCGCAAAAACAACCTGCCGGTGGCCGACGAGAAACACCTGACGGTTTACCGTGACAGCTCCAACAAGGAGCCGCGTCAACAGGAGATCGCCAAGGATTACGATGTGGTGGTGATGCTCGGTGACAACCTCAACGACTTCAAGCGCAAGTACTACGTTGCAGACGTCAAACAGCGCACCAGCCTGATGACCGAGGACAAGGAGCAGTTCGGGCGCAAGTTCATTATTTTCCCGAACCCGACCGATGGGCACTGGCTCAAAGCGATTTTCGGCGACTCGGAACCACCGGCCACCGCGCAGAATCGTGCGAAGTTCAAGGCGGCAGCGGGTTCTACGGCCTGGCAGCCCAAACAGTAACTTGCTGATGCGATTGTCAGTCAGCGGGGGCGACAACTATTGTCGCTCCCTGCTCGGCCCGACCAGGATCCGCCAATTCTCAGATAAACGCAGCCTCGACAAAGGCCTGCAGCGTTTTCTCTTGCAGTATCTCGATGGAAAAATGCCCGAAGCGCTTTGGCAACCAGATAATCCGTCTCCCGGCGGTGGCTCCCATCGAAACGATACTCATGGTAAGCACGACGCGATTGTTCATGTAGTCGGTTTCATCACCGATTTCCCCATTGGAATACCTTCCCGTCTGTGAGACAAAAGCCCGAGCCTTTCGAGGCAACCACGCCATCAAGGAGCGCTGCACCCCATGGATGAAACCATCACTTACCGAACTGCGACGGTCGAAGACGCACTGAGCATGTGTGAGCTGGGCCAACTGCTCAATGAGGTGCACCACACGGCCCGCCCCGACATTTATGCCCCTGCCACCGTGGAGTTTTCCCGCGATCTGCCTCACTGGTCAGGCCTTTTCGAGAAGCCGGGCCATGTTGTTTTCATCGCCAGTGTCGATGACCAAGCGGTGGCGTTTATCACCGCCAGCCTGTCGGCCAGTTCAGGGCCATTGATGCAGTCGCAAAACGTTGTGCGCATCGGCTCGGTGTGTGTCGCCGAACCGTTTTCGGGCAAAGGCATAGGGCGCGGGCTGATGGCGCTCGTGAAAAACTGGGCAGTCGAACAGGATGCTCAGGATCTGCGTTTGACCGTCTGGCCGTTCAATAGCCGTGCCGCGCGGATGTATGCGGAGTTCGGATTTGAACCCCGCGCCTTTGAAATGGGCATGCGTTTGTAGACGCTTGCCCGCTCGCAGAACCCTGCCTCAACCCAAGCGCATCGACAGTTCGATGTCGTCGGCAAACGGCACGGACAGGTAACCGTTCTGCGGTGCGCGCACGTAAGCCAGGTACTCCGGGCAATAGTTGGTGTTATCCGCCACCACCAGCGCGCCCGGTTTCAGGTGTTTCTCCACCAGGCTCAACACGTCGCCATACAACGCTTTGGCGCCATCGAGCAGGAGCAGATCAACTGAAGGCGGCAGGTCGCTGGCGAGGGTGACGAGTGCGTCGCCTTCACGGATCTGCACCAGGTCGCTGACGCCGCCTTCGACGAAGTGATGACGCGCCAGGGCGATTTTCTGCGGTTCGAATTCGCTGCCGATCAGCATGCCGCCACCGTTGTCGCGCAGCGCCGCCGCCAGGTGCAGGGTCGATAGGCCGAACGAGGTGCCGAACTCGACAATCGCCTTGGCCCTGGCATTGCGCGCCAACATGTACAACAGCTTGCCGGTGTCACGGGAGACCGGAAGCCACAAGTCCTTGAGCATTGCGTAGAGCTTCAGATACTCGGTCTTGCTGTGCATCAGGCGTTCGCGCTCCGCGCCGGATACCGTTTCCAGCAGCGGACTGGTGGCGGCGCTGGCCTGGTTGTAGAGGCGTTCGATCAGGCTCGCCAGTGGTTCAGTGGTCAGGGTTGTCATGATTGCTTTCCGTCAATGGGGGATTAAGATGCGAGCAATTCGTCGCATTTAAATGATGCGAGTGATTCACCGGATCCGCTATTCGCGTTTCCCCCGAGGCCCGAGCCGCCCATGAGCAATCGCCAGACCGCCCGTATTTCCTCACGCAAACAGCCGCAGCAGGCGCGCTCCACCGATCTGGTCGCGGCGATTCTGCAGGCGGCTATTCAGGTTTTGACCGAGCATGGCGCCACCCGATTCACCACCGCACGGGTCGCGGAAAAGGCCGGTGTGAGCATCGGCTCGCTGTATCAGTACTTCCCCAACAAGGCCGCGATCCTGTTCCGTTTGCAGCGCGATGAGTGGCTGCACACCACGCAGATGCTGCAGCGGATTCTGGAAAATATCGAGCAGCCACCACTTCTGCGCCTGCGCACATTGGTGCAGGCATTTGTCCGTTCGGAGTGTGAAGAGGCACAGATGCGCGGCGCGTTGAACGATGCCGCGCCGCTGTATCGCGACGCCCCCGAGGCGCACGAAGTGCGCGCGGCAGGACGGCAGATCTTCGCCGCGTTCATCTCGCAACTGTTGCCCGAAGCCAGCGGGCCAACGCGCGCGGCGGCCTGCGAACTGATCCTGACCACGCTCAGTTCGGTGGGCAAGGATTTTTCCGCCAGCCCACGCGCCGATCTGGAAATCACCGCATTCGCCGACGGCCTGGCGGACATGTTCAGCGCTTACGTGGTGGCGCTGAATCAACCTTCAGGGTAAATCGGCTGCGTGCGGTCTGATGCGGGTGAACTGCTGTTCGGTCACGAGGGTGCCCCACTGATTGCCCTGCTCTTCCTTGCTCAGTTCGAAGCCGGACGCTTCATACAGTTGGCGCGCGGCGTCGAGGCCCTTGAAAGTCCAGAGCTGAATGGCGTCAAAACCCTGCTGATCACAAAACGCCACGGCCGTGTTCAGCAGCTGCCGGCCGACACCGCACCCACGGCAACCATCGTCGAGGATGAACCAGCGCAAATGCGCTTGCTGATGACCCAGGTCCTGCCCGTCGATCGCGATCGAACCGACGATGCGCTCGTTGAGGGTCGCGACCCAGATCTGGTTGCACGGATGATCGAGGCGACCGACGAACTCTGCCACGCCACTGGCGACCCGGCTTTCGAAGATCGCGCCGAAACCGGCATGCCGCGAGTAGTAATCGGCATGCATTTGCGCCACGCGGCCAATCAGGCCCGGGCGGTAGCCGGCGCTGATCGACAGGTTCGGCGTGAGTGTCTGTTCAGCGCCCAGGCGAATGCTCTTGAGGGCGTGGGCGTAGGTCGTGAGGCCTTGCGCCACGCTCTGTTGCTGCGAGGGATTGAGCGCCTGCAATGCCTTGTTGACCTGCGCCTGCCCGAAAGCGTGAATGGCAGCGACGGTCTGCCGGCCTTGCGGCGTCAGCTGCAAGCGCTTGACGCGAGCATCCTCGGCGGCACGCTCCTGGATCTCGCCGGCCTTGATCAGCTTGCCGACCATGCGGCTGACACTCGACTTGTCCAGCCCCAGGCTTTGCGCCAACTGCGCAGCGCTCACACCGTCCCCTGCCTCGATTTCCAGCAACGCGTGGACACCCGAGGCGGAGTAGTCGGTCGCTGCCAGCGTGGCGCGCATGAAGCCCAGTTCCCGCACCATGATGCGCGACGCCGTGCGGATGTCTTCGATCAACGCTGGGGCAATCGTCATGACCAACCACCTCTGAAAATGGTTGTCCGATACAACCATAATCCGCTACCGCAGTGCAACGGGCCGACTACGCTGAGTAACAGCCAAACGCATCGGGTCGACAAATCCGGCAGCAGGTTCCACCATGGCCCCTTTCCTTGAAATGACAGCGAGGCGTTGTAATGAGCCAATCCACCATCCGCGCGTTGATCCTTGATGACTACGCCGACAGCAGCTTTCGCGAAGCACAGATCGAACGCCCGGTGCCGCAAGCCAACGAGGTACTGGTGCGCATCGTGGCCAGTGGCGTGAACCCCATCGACTACAAGATCCGCACCGGCAACGCACCGTACGCCATGCCGCAGCTGCCAGCGATTCTCGGAACTGACATGGCCGGCGTGATTGAAGCGGTCGGCGCCAACGTCAGCCACCTGTCAGTGGGTGACGAGGTGTTCGGCATGGTCGGCGGCGTGCGCGGCCTGTCGGGGTCGCTGGCCGAATACCTGGCGGTGGATGCCGACCTGGTGGCGCTCAAGCCGAAGAATCTCGGGTTCCGAGAGGCGGCAGCAGTGCCGCTGGTGTTCCTCACGGCGTGGGAAGGTCTGGTCGACCGCGCGCACGTCAAGGCCGGTCAGAAGGTGTTGGTGCAAGGTGGCGCGGGCGGTGTCGGGCACATGGCGGTGCAAATTGCTGCGGCCTTGGGCGCTGAAGTGTTCGCCACGGTGTCGCCGGGCAAACGTGCGATTGTCGAAGGCTACGGCGCCACCGCCATCGACTATAAAAGCGTGCCGGTCGAGCAGTACGTAAACCAATTCACCGACGGCAAGGGTTTTGACGTGATCTACGACACTGTCGGCGGCCAGAGCCTGGATGATGCGTTCGCAGCGATCCGCCTCTACGGCCACGTCAGCAGTTGCGCGGCGTTCGGCACCCACAACCTGGCCACCGGTTCGCTGCGCAGTGCGACGCTGTCGGGTATTTTCGTGTTGCTGCCGATGCTCACCGGGGTCGGGCGCAAGCACCACGCGGAAATCCTCGGTTACGCCACGCGGTTGATCGAGGAAGGCAAGGTCAAGCCGTTGATGCACGCTGAACGCTTCAGCCTCAGTCAGGCGCGACAGGCACACGATGCGGTGCAACAGGGCACGGCGATTGGCAAGGTGGTGATCGACGTCGCCTGAGCGGCAAAAAATCAGGGAAAAAAAAGCCCCGCAACCGAATGAGGTGCGGGGCAAAGGATTGGTTGGTTGCGGCCAACCAAAGGAGCGCGGTCAAAACAGTTCGCAAGCCTGGGTCAGAGGCAATCCTGGGCGGCGCGTTCAAAGCTTGATGGCAGGAAGTTGGAGGCCAGCAAGTGGCGCTCGTAGATGAACACCTTGCCGCCGCTGCCGGCCTTGTAGGCTTCCAGCACGTTGTCCGCCGAGACCTTGCTCGGTACCACGATCCGGTAGCTGCGCTGCGTTTGCGAGACAGTCGGGTTCAGCGCACTGAGCTGCAGCTTCGGCACCACGCAATCGGCGTACTGCGCCGGGGTCTTGCTGGTCTGCAAGGTCAGCGTCGGGTCATTCGGCGCGGAAGCGCAACCGGCGAGCAGCAGCGTGGCAACGGCCAGGGTCGGGGCAAATAAAGAACGCATCGGTGTAATCCTGAAAATAAAGGTTCGGTTCAACTGGCAGTGGTCCAGCGTCACGGCGCCGCCTCTGCCCTTTATGTTTTTGAGTTTTCAGCTTGAAGCCACCAACGCCTTGAGCGAGGCATCGAACTGCTTCAAGGCATTGAGTTGCAGGTCACGTTGTTTCTCGATCTGCGCGGCAATCTCATGCGCCGCCTTGTCGTGTACCCAGACCGACGGGATCTGTTTCTCGACGGAGCCTTCGGCCTTGCCGATGTACTGCAGGTCGGCGTCGTAGAAACGCGCGATGAAGTGCGCTTCGAACAGGCTGTTCTGCTGGGTCAGCAAGCGGTTGAAGGTGTCGAGTTTCACCACGATGTCCGGATGTGCCTGAATCAGCGCATCGAGGTTGTCGTAGACAGTCACTGACATGAACTGGCGCTGCAGCGAGCTGAGCAACCAGTCGATCGCCAGCTCCGGATCAGAGCTGCGCACAAAGGCCGCGCGAATCTGCGAGTCCAGCGCATCCTTGGCCCCGTGCAGCGCCATGTCGTGGTAACGCGTCAGGTACTGCAGGTTTTCCCGGGTGTTTTCGCTGTACAGCACACCCACGCTCTGCGAATGCTGCAACGTCGCGACACTGCCGGCGATCGGTTGAAGATGACACGCACAGGCGTCGTCTGCGAAAGACGGTGCGGTGGTCATCACCCCGCCCATCAGCAGGGCGATCAGCGCCAGTCGGGTCAGTGTCTTCATCGCGCAATTTCCTTGAGCTGCGTGTTCAATGAAGGCAATTTTCCGCCTATTGCATACAAAGCTGAACTTGCGTTTCGTGATGGTCACTATTACTTCTAGCGATAGTTGCGCACGATAAAGACAGGTACACACTCATCCACAACGACCAGAACAACAGTGAGGTAGCCGATTTGAGAACCTTTGACCTGATCCGCGACGCGGTCTTGCCCGACTTTCGCGAGCGGGTGGCCGAATATCTGGTGCAGTACGAAAGCGTGTTGCTGGACAAAGGCATCACCGATGCGAAGCTCAAGCGTGACACCGCCAATCAGCTGCGCGGCTACCTGCGCGGGCTGAACACCACACGGGTATTGGGCATGGCCTACTGGGAAGAACTGGATCGACGGGTCGTCGACACCTGGCTCGCGCCGGCGCCATGACCGACTAGACTTGCCGGGCTGCCAATGTCCCGTCAGTCGAACCGGAGGTGTCCCCATGAGCAACACCGAACCTGCAACTTTCAACGGCTGGGCCGCCACCGCTGCCGGCGCCCCGCTGGAACGCTACCGCTACGACCCCGGTCCGTTGGGCGCAGAGGACGTGGAAGTCGCGGTGGAATACTGCGGCGTCTGCCACTCCGATCAGTCACTGATCGACAACGACTGGGGCATCAGCCGCTACCCGTTCGTGCCGGGCCACGAGGTGGTCGGCAAAATCGTGCGCGTGGGTCCGCAGGTGCGCGGTCTCGAACTGGGCCAGCGCGTCGGCATCGGTTGGTACAAGGGCAGTTGCATGCACTGCTCATCCTGCATCAGCGGCTCGCAACAGCTGTGCGGCACCGCCCAACCGACCATCATCGGCAGCCACGGCGGCTTCGCTGACCGTTTGCGCTCGCACTGGGCATGGGCAATTCCGGTGCCCGCCAATCTTGATCCGGCCATGGTCGGCCCGCTGTTCTGCGCCGGCTCCACCGTGTTCAACCCGTTGCTGCAGTTCGGCGTCAAACCCACCGACCGCGTCGGCGTGGTCGGTATCGGCGGCCTCGGTCATCTGGCGCTGCGCTTTCTCAACGCCTGGGGCTGCGAAGTCACCGCGTTTACCTCGTCGTTGAACAAACAGGACGAAGCCCGGCGTCTCGGCGCGCACAACGTGGTCGCCTCGACTGACAGCAATGCGCTGAAAGCGATTGCCGGTACCCTGGACTTCTTGCTGATCAGCGCCAACGCCGACCTTGACTGGACGGCGATGCTCGCCACCCTGCGCGGCAACGGCCGGCTGCATTTTGTCGGCATCGTGCCCAGCGCGATTCCGGTGCATGTGTTCGACCTGATCCCGCAGCAGAAATCCCTGTCCGCCTCCCCGGTCGGCTCGCCCGGGACGATGGCAACCATGCTCGAATTCTGCGCCCGGCATCAGATTCTGCCGCAGGTCGAGATGTTTCCCATGAGCAAGGTCAACGAGGCGGTCGACCATCTGCGCAGCGGCAAGGCGCGCTATCGCGTGGTGCTCGACGCCAGCCAGTAACGAAACCGTGCGGCGCCTGTCCGTGCAGACGCCGCCGCTCCTGCCAAAACAGGCCCAAACGCTTACAATCGCCGGTCTAACCGAACTTCAGACAGGCTCTTCAAGAAATGCCGCTCGATCCACCAACGATGCTGACCATCTCGATCGCTCTAGCGGCCGCTGCCGCGCTCTACCTGGCGGTCGAGTGGCGCAGTATTCGTGAGCCTTCGCTGCTGTTGTGGAGCGCCGGTTTCGCCACGATTACCGTCGGTTCCACCTTGGCCCTGCTGCGCAGCAACGGCTTTTTGCTGATCGGCATCTGGTTCGCCAACGGCCTGCTGGTGACCGCCCATTTCCTGTTTCTGCTGGGGGTGGCGCGCTTCACCCGGATTCGGCTGTCCCGGGCCTGGTACCTGATCTTCGTCACCTGGCTGGTGATGTTGCTGCTGCCGGACGGGCCGCTGTGGTCGAAGGTGATGCTGGCCGCCAACTCGCTGCTGGTGGCCGCCTCGACGCTCAAGGCCAGTCTGCTGCTGCGTCCGCATGGCAAATCGCTGAGCGTCGGCGCGGTGCAACTGCGCTACGTGTTGCTGGGCCACGGTATTTTCTATGTGGCCAAGGCCCTGACGGTGATGATCCCCGGGACTCTGATTGATCTGGCCGCGTTCCGTGGCGAAATCATCCAGATCTCGCTGGTCGAAGGCGCGATGGCGATCATGCTGATCGCGCTGTCGATGACCGGAACCGAACGCTACCGGCGCGAAGAGCAGATCGCCCGGTTGGCCGCCCGTGATCCGCTGACCGCCCTTTTCAACCGCCGCGCCCTCGACGTGCGCGCCCCGCGCCTGCTGAGGGACGTCTCTGCGCAGCAACCCGGAGCGCTGCTGCTGATCGATATCGACAACTTCAAACTGGTCAACGACCAGTACGGCCACACTGCCGGCGACCGCCTGCTGGTGGCCTTGAGCGAGATGATCCGTGCCGAATCACCCGACGGCGCACTGGCCGCCCGACTGGGCGGAGACGAGTTCGTGATATTGCTGAATAACGCGCCGAGTGAACGCATCGTCGCCCTCGGCGACACCCTGCGCGATCAGTTTCAGCGCAGCGCCATTCAGGCATTCCCGACCTCGGAGCCAGTGACGCTGAGCATCGGCGCCACCCTGTTCAACAAGCCGCCAGCCAGCCTCGCAGCACTGATTGAGCAAGGCGATGCCGCACTCTACGAATCCAAGCGCGGCGGACGCAACCGCCTGCGCCTGACCGGACTCACCCCTTCAGGATGACCAGACCCATGCCCTGTTTCGACACTCCCCTGCAAGACCTCGCCGCCCCCGAAGGCGTCTGCTACGGCTGCGGCGGCCGCAATCCGCACGGGCTGCACGTGAAAAGCTTCTGGCACGAAGACGGCGTGCACGTCATGGCCGAACACCTGCCGGACGACAAATACTGCGGCTGGCCGGATCTGGTGTACGGCGGCTTGCTGGCGATGCTGGTCGATTGCCATTCCAACTGGACGGCGATGGCCTGGCACTATCGTAACGAACAGCGTGCACCGGGCAGCCTGCCGCGTATCGACTGCGTGACCGGCAACCTCGGCATCAAGTTCATCAAACCCACACCAATGGGCGTGCCACTGACCTTGCGCGCCAAGGTCGAGGGCGAGGTCGGGCGCAAGACGCGGGTGATCTGCGAGGTGTACGCCGGGGATGTGCTGACGGCGATTGGCGATTCGGTGTTTGTGCGAATCGATACCGGGCAACTGGCAGACGCTGCTCACGGGCGACAGGCATAGAGCAAACGCGGCTAGGCGCGACCCTGTCGAAAACGCAGAAGCTATCGCAGACCGCACTTCCCAGGAGTTTCCAACCCGTGTCCGAGCTGCCGATCCACTTCGCCTACACCCGACGTTTCAACGCCGTGCTCGCCTATATCGAGGCCCATCTCGAGGACGACTTGTCGGTGAGTACGTTGAGTCAGGTGGCGAACTTTTCGGTGTTTCACTTCCATCGGCAATTCAGCGCCTTCGTCGGCGTGCCGGTCTCGCGCTACGTGCAGCTGATGCGATTGCGCCGAGCGGCGCATCGGCTGGCCGCGCAACCGGAGCACTCGATACTCGACGCCGCGTCTGACGCCGGGTTCGAGAGTCCGGAAGCGTTCAGCCGAGCGTTCAGGCGCGACTTCGGCATGACGCCGAGTGCCTTCAGGAAGCAGCCGAACTGGCAGACCTGGAATGCGGTGTTCGCCATCCCTCACTTTTCCAGGAGCGTCATCATGCACACCAGAATCATCGATTTCCCAACCGTACGGGTCGCCGCACTTGAGCATTGCGGCTCGCCGGGTGAGGTTCAGCAAAGCGTGCAGAGATTCATTGCGTGGCGCATGCACAGCGGGCAGTCGCCCGTGGCGTCGAGTCGCACCTTCGGCATTCCCTACAACAATCCCGACACCACACCCGCGGAGGATTTTCGCTTTGCCATTTGCGGTGAGATTGACCAGGCCGTCACACCCAATACGTTCGGCGTGCGCGAAATGGTCATTCCCGGCGGTCGTTGTGTGGTGGTACGACACGTGGGTTCACCGGATCACATCGGCGAAACGATCTACCCGATCTACCGCGACTGGCTGCCAACCAGCGGCGAGGAATTGCGCGATCATCCGCTGTTTTTCCATTACCTGAGCGTGTATCCGCAGACGCCGCAGGAGCAGTGGCAAACGGACGTGTACGTGCCGTTGCAATCGTAAGAGCCGCCGAGGTGTTTTTCCGCTTGTCGTGTGCAATGCCAACCCCTTATAAGAGCGGCTCTTTCTCTCGAACTAAAGGATGTACACATGAGCAATGCCTGGAACGAAGGGTATTTCACCGACGAGGGCTACACCTACTCGTACAGCCGGGAAATCAACCCGGTGTTCCAGCGCTTTTGTCTGTTGTTGCGTGGCTTTGCCACGCTGGAAAATGCCGGCGGCTATCACTGCGAGCTGGGCTTCGGTCAGGGCGTCTCGATCAACATCCACGCCGCCGCCAACCCGGGAAACTACGTCGGCACGGACTTCACGCCGTCCCAGGCGGCGCATGCCATCGCTCTGGCCAACGACTGGAACAGCCAGGCGCAGCTGTACGATGACAGTTTCGAGCAACTGCTGGCCCGCGATGATCTGCCGGCGTTCGACAGCATCAGCCTGCATGGCATCTGGACGTGGGTCAGCCGGGATAATCAGCAACTGATCGTCGAGTTCGCCCGTCGCCACCTCAAGCCGGGGGGCCTGTTGTATGTCAGCTACAACTGCTTCCCGGGCTGGTCGCCTTCGGCGCCATTGCGCAATCTGTTCAGCCTGCACAACCGCTTTGCCAGCCAGATTTCTACCAGCCCGGCCAAACGCATCGATGCCGCACTGCAGTTTTCCGAAGCGCTGCTGGCGGCCAATCCGAAATATGCCCACGCAGCGCCGAGCCTGGGCGCCCAGTTGAACAGCATCAAGGGCCAGAATCGTCAGTACGTGGCCCATGAGTATTTCAACCGCGACTGGAACTGCATGTATTTCACTGACGTGGTCGACGCCATGACCGCAGCCAAACTGGACTACGCCGCGACCGCCGTGCCGCTGGATACCGTGGCCCCGCTGAACCTGAGCGCAGAAGGCATGGACTTTCTCGAGGGCATCGAGCATCCGGTCATGCGCGAGCAAGCGCGTGACTACTTCGTCAATCAGAATTTCCGTCGGGACCTGTACATCCGCGGCGCCAATCGGCTGTCTGCCGCCGAGCACCGTGACGGCCTGCTGAGGACCCGCTTTGCCCTGTTGCAGACCGTTGAAAGCATTCCGGGCACGGTGACCGGTCCGGCGGGCGAGGCTGCGCTGCAAGCGGAGATTTACAGTCCGGTGCTCGCAGCGCTCGCCGCCAACGCCTGCCAGCCGAAAACCCTGCAGCAATTGTTGATGGCGGTCGGCTCCGTTTCGTATGACGATCTGTTGCAGGCCGTCACCGTGCTGATTGGCATGGGCGTTGTTGCGCCGTGCCAGAGCGAAGCCGCCGAACGACAGGTGCAGGAGCGTTGCAACACCCTCAACCTGCAACTGTGCAAGCGTGCGCTGTTCAACAGCAACATTCAGGTGCTGGCCAGCCCGGTTACCGGCGGTGGCGTGCCGGTCGGCCGCTTCCAGCAGTTGTTCCTGATTGCGCTCAAGCAAGGCATGACGCATCCAGGCGAATGGGCAGAGTTGGCGTGGGGCGTCATCAGTGCCCAAGGCGAAGCGCTGCTCAAAGGTGATCAGCCGCTGCTCACCGCCGCAGAAAACCTTGCCGAACTGACTGAGCAGGCCCAGGCATTTGCCGAGACATCGCTGGGCATTCTCCAGGCGTTGAAAATTGCTTGATCCTTGCCTGCGCAGCGACTGACGCGCAGGCAACCCGGGCGACTGGCCGCCATCGAAAGCGCCAGTCGT
This sequence comes from Pseudomonas sp. H1h, assembly GCF_000633255.1. Taxonomy (GTDB): domain Bacteria; phylum Pseudomonadota; class Gammaproteobacteria; order Pseudomonadales; family Pseudomonadaceae; genus Aquipseudomonas. Next base: position 355,445 of record NZ_AYMJ01000018.1, on the reverse strand, counting down.
CTGCGTTTACCGCTCTGAGTGCCGTCATCTGAGCAGCCACACCGCTTGCCTCGCCCCGCGCCCCGGCAAAGAAGCAAAATTGCCATGTGTTTCCATCGTTCCTTCTTGCGTCGCACTGTTCATTGCCCGTTCCTGTCTGGAGTTCCTCGATGCCCGCGTCAAAATCCCTGCCCACTGCCCTGTTGAGCCTCGCCCTCGCCTGCCCGGCCATGGCCGAGGAACCCAAAGGCATGGAATTGGGCCAGGTGCTGATTTCGGCCGAGGAACAGAGCGGCGCCGATGCCTCCGTGGCCGAGGCCGAGGCGCGCCTTGCGCAGGTGCCCGGCGGCACCAACGTGGTCGACCTGCGCCAGCCGCTGCAAGGTCGGGTCGCGAGCAATCAGGACGTGTTGGCGTATCAGCCGGGGGTCTACGCGCAGTCGGCGGGTAATGAGGGGGTGAAGATCTCGATCCGTGGCTCGGGAATCAACCGTGCACCCGGCGCTCATGCTTCGGGGCTGTACACCATGCTCGACGGCCTGCCGCTGACCGGCCCGGGCGGCACGCCCTACGAATTGCTCGAACCGCTGTGGCTCGACCATGTGGAGGTGCTGCGCGGCGCCAACGGCTTCGATCGGGGCGCTCTGGCGCTGGGCGGCGCCATCGATTACGTCAGCCACACCGGTTACGACGCGCCGAAATTGCAGGTGCGCTACGTCACCGGCAGCCATGGTTATCAGCAGCGTCAGGTCAGCTCCGGGCAGGTGCTGGGCGACTTCGACTACTACGTGTCGTTGACCGATTCGAACGCCGACGGCTATCAGGATCACACCGCCAGCGACAGTCAGGGGGTGATCGCCAATTTCGGCTATCGCTTCAACCCGAACCTGGAAACCCGTTTCTATTTCCGCTACCGGCAGACCGACAACGACCTCGCCGGGCGCGTGACCAAGCACTCGATCGAGCACGACCCGCGAGCGGCCAACCCGGCCTACGTGTCGCGCGACGACAGCCGCAAGCAACCGGGCAGCACCTTCATCGGCAACAAGACCACCTACTACATCGATGATGATTCGAGTATTCAGACCGGGCTGGTCTACCACGACTACCCGATGGACCTGCGCGAAGGCCCGAACCGGCTGAAAGTGGCCTACACCGACGTCAGCGGCACCTTCGATTACAAGCGCCGCGACAGCATTTTCGGTCTGGAAAGCCGCAGCACCGTCGGCCTGCGCACCACCAAACACCTGCCCAATGACGGCGCCAGCGAGTTCGTGCGCATCCCCAGCGGTAACACCGCCGGCTATGCGCCTGGCACCCGCATGCGTAACTTCACCTATCAGGGTTCGGACACGGTTCTGCACGTTGGCAACGACCTGGAAATCGCCGATGACCTGTGGCTGACGACCGGTCTCGCCGCTATCTATACCCGCCGCGAAAGCGCCGTCACCTACCCGCAAAGCGGCGGCAAGACCAGCCTGAGCGACTGGGACTACGCACCGCGCCTGGGCTTTCGCTATCAGCTCACGCCGGACCTGCAATTGTTCGGCAACCTCAGCCGTTCGGTCGAGGCACCGCATCCGTGGTCGCTGATCTACAGCTCGAACATCCGCTTCCCGGCCGGCAACGGTGCGGCGACCGGCACCCAGAGCGACCCGATCAAACTGCAAAACCAGACCGCCACCACCCTCGAACTCGGCGGGCGTGGCGACAGCGCAATCGGCCAGTGGAGCCTGGCGTGGTACTACGCGCAGGTGCGCCACGAACTGCTTTCGGTGCTGCCGGACGCCAACGCTGTCACGCCTTACGAACTCAACGCCAGCCCCACCGTGCATCAAGGCGTGGAAGCCAGCCTGCAAAGCACCCTGTGGTCAGCCGCCGACGGGCGCAAATTGAGCCTGCGCCAGGCTTACACCTTCAGCGACTTCCATTACCGCGACGATGAGCGTTTCGGCGACAACCGCCTGCCCGGCCTGCCGATGCACTACTACCAGGGCGAACTGCGCCACGACTGGCCGCAAGGCTTCTTCGCGGCGGTCAATACGCAACTGGTGTCCAAAGTCGCGGTGGATTACGCCAACAGCTACTACGCCGATCCCTACGCGCTGTTCGGCGCCAGCGTCGGCTACAACGCGCCGAAAAACGACTGGCAAACCTGGCTGGACCTGCGCAACCTGACCAACCAGCACTACGCCGCGACGGTCACTCCGGGGTATGACGACAAGGGCCAGGACGCGGCGCGGTCTACGCCGGGTGAAGGATTGGGGGTTTATGTCGGGGTGTCGTGGAGCTTGCTCTGACCGCATGAGCTGACCATCACTCAAGGCATGCAGCGGGTCAGAACGGCCCCTGCGTCATCACCCGCGTCTCGATGATATTGCGCAGAGCCTCGACCCGCCGCTGATACAGATCCGTCAGACAACCGACCTTGGCGCCACAGGCCTTGCGGCTTTTCTGAAAGGCCTGTTGCTCGCCGATCAAGGCGTCGCGCCCGCCCATCGGCAGCAGGCGTTTGTCGAGGCTGAACAGCTCGCCCATGGTCACATCCAGATCGTTCAGCGCGCGATTGGCGCAGACCGCTTTTTCGTCCGCGGCCTTGGCCTTGGCGCAATCGAAGCTGGCGGCGCGTGCCATATCGGCGGCCAGCAGCAAACCGGCGCCGAGCAGCGCGCCGATCACCGATGAAATTTCTCGAACTCGCGTCATGTCGTCGTATCCAACGTGGTAAGCCAATGGAGGTATGAAAAATGAAAAGTACCGATGACAGCAAGCCTGCAACCCCTCACAACGCACCACCGCTCGACGCGGCGGGCAAACCGGTGGATGTCGTTCGCCGCGATCTGCAGGACAGCGACGACAACACCAGGGCCGTGGACGAGGTGATTACGCCAACCTCGATCCGCACCAAGGAACAGGAGGCCGAGGAACTCAAGCGTAAGACCGATGCGATCGAACGCAAGGTTGCCGACGGCAATTAGTTCGCCCAGCACCGGACAGCGCTGCTCGAATATACCTGGCGAGTGCATTGCTTATTGCCAATGAATCCATCCGTTGTGTGCTCCTTTCTGTCCTACCGATAACCGTGTCCGCTCAAAGGCTTGGAGGCCTTGAGCGAGCACGCCCGGTTTACCGTCAATGTCCCGCGCACGACCGTTCGGCGCTTTCTCTGGCAGGCCTGCGAAATCGGATCTAGGGTTGCGTGGCTGGCGATATGCCAGCGACCCGCGAACGTCAGACAGACGCTCGCCCGTAGCGGCACTGGAAAAGAAATCAGGGATGGTTTTTGTGCTTGCGGTTCCCTCTGCGCTCTAGCCGAGCGCACCACTGATCCCTGCGTTTCGTTGTGTTCTATCAAGGACAGAAAGATGAACAACGTACCGGTCAATTCCTCTCGCCTGTCACTGCGACAGGCCACGCGCGACGCTCCGAAAGCCCAGCCCGGCGGCTTCGGCTGAGAACTCGCGCGCCAGCGCCGGTGTCTGCGCGCCGATGCTGGGCAAACTGAAAATACCACTTGATCAGATCCCGACGGATCAGGTTGCTCGCTCGCCGAGAACGCCGCTTGCCGGTGTTCTTGCAGGCAGAGGCTGCCTGTCTGTCAGGTAAGGCGCCCCTTCACCAGGGGCGGTTCTGCAGCACGGATGAGGAAAACCTCGTTATGACCCGTTCAACGGCCAACATCCCGCCTTACGGGGTCGCCATTCAAAGTGCGATCAAACAAGGCGATGTGCAGCACATGAAGACGTTGTTGCAACAACGCGACACCAGCAAACCTGAAGCGCAAGACCTGAAAGACGCGTACGAAAACCTGGCCAGGGAAGTTTCCAGGCACGAAAAGTCCTGAAGCCATCAATCACATTGCAATGGAGGCAAACAACATGTCCGGTTCTACTGAAAATGTCGGCCTGTTTCCGGTGAGCTACCGCATCGGCACCGGCGCGCCCGGTGCGCAGACGCTGGTACTGCACCTGCTGGTCTCGACACCCAATACGAAGGTCAACGGTACTGCAGCGATCACCCAGGCAACCAATCCGCCACTCGACGTGCATTCAGACGTCTGGGGCGAGTACACCTACCTCACCGTGATGTCGCCCGGGGTCAGCAAAATCCTCGTGACCGCCCAAGGCAATCACGGCGGCCCGGGGTCCAACTCGATCAATAACTTCGATGTGCGTCTGGTGGTGGGTACCGACTGGCGCGAAGGCGTCGCCAACTATCGCTACTTCGATGGTCAACGCTGGCACGAGGTCAATAACGCCCCGGCGCATCTGCAGGAATCGCTGCCATCACCGTACAACCCAGGCCCTGTGATCAATCCGCACCCGCCAACCCTGCCGCTGTACGCCGCGCCGATTCAGAGCGCAATCGCCAGCGGTGACCTGGCCCAGATGAAGAATCTGGCCAAACTCGCCCAGCAGCAGCTGGACCAGCAACCGCAACTGCAGAGCGCACTGGAAGCGGCGAAGAAAGAAGTCAGCCGGCTGCAGAGCCGCTGAGTCAGGCCACTTGATCCGCCATTCATTTTAGGGAGTAGCACCATGTCGATCGGACTTTTTCACACCCGTCTCAGCATCAGCAATGCACTGCCGGGCGCACCGGTTCTGACCCTTGATCTGCTGGTCGATACCGCGCACAAGCGTGTCAGCGGGATCGCCAGCGTGTTCCAAGCCACTTGGCCGACGGTCAATTACCGGGCGCAGGTCTGGGGCAGCTTTTCCGAAACCAAGCTGACGGCCAACATCGAGAACCACATCATCCTCACCCTCGACGGCGGCCCGAGCGGCCCGCTCAGCCAGATTGCCCAGACGTTCCACCTCAGAGGCATTCTGGGCAGCGACTGGGCCAGCGGCTTTGTCGATTATCGCTACGAAGAACAGGGCCAGTGGCACGAAGTGAAACACGTTGCAGTGCATCAGGCTCCCAACGAGCAGCCGCATCCGGGGCCACATCCGCAGCCGCTGTACGCCGTGGCTGTGCAGCAGGCGCAGACCAGCGGCGATCTGGCGCAGCTCAAAATCGTGGTGCAACAGGCCGAGCAACAAGTGGCGCACGAAGGTGCATTGCGCAGTGCCCTTGAGCATTTGAAAGCGGAAATCGCGCGACTGGAAGCGCGCTAACCGGTAAGCCCCGGGCGAGATCGCAACGGATCTTGCCCGGGGCTTGTTCAACCGCGGTCAATCCCTTCGTAGCGCGCACAGGATTGTGCGCAAGGATTTCCCATGTCAGACGTGCGCCCCGCCCGTTACCTCAGCGACACCGATCTCAAACGCTATGTGCCGGTGCACGTAGTCTGGGAGATCACCCTGGCCTGCGACTTGAAATGCCTGCATTGCGGCTCCCGCGCAGGGCATCGACGGCCTGACGAACTCAACACCCGCGAGTGCCTGGACGTCATCGACGCGCTGGCCGCGCTCGGCACCCGCGAGATCACCCTGATCGGCGGCGAAGCCTATCTGCGCAAGGACTGGACGCAACTGATCAAAGCCATTCACGACCACGGCATGTACTGCGCGATCCAGACCGGCGGACGCAATCTGACGCCGGCGAAAATGCAGGCGGCGGTCGATGCCGGGCTCGACGGCGTGGGCATTTCCCTGGACGGCCTGGCGCCGCTCCACGACGCGGTGCGCAACGTACCCGGCTCGTTCGACAAGGCCGTGGACACCCTGCGCCGGGCCAAGGCCGCGGGGCTGGCGGTGAGCGTCAATACCCAGATCGGCGCCGCCACACTGCCGGACTTGCCGGCGCTGATGGACACCATCATCGAACTCGGCGCCACCCACTGGCAGATCCAGATCACCGTGGCCATGGGTAACGCGGTGGATCATCCGGAGTTGCTGCTGCAACCCTATCAACTGCTGGACGTGATGCCGTTGCTGGCACGGCTGTATCGCGAAGGCGTCGACCGTGGCCTGCTGATGAACGTCGGCAACAACATCGGTTATTACGGACCGTATGAACACCTGTGGCGCGGCTTCGGTGACGAACGTGTGCACTGGACCGGTTGCGCCGCCGGCCAGACGGTGCTGGCGCTGGAAGCTGACGGCACGGTCAAGGGCTGCCCGTCCCTGGCAACCGTCGGTTTCTCCGGAGGCAATGTGCGCAACATGAGCCTGCACGACATCTGGCACTACAGCGAAGGCATGCATTTCGGCCGTTTGCGCTCGGTGGATGATATGTGGGGTTACTGTCGCGGCTGTTATTACAACGATGTCTGTCGCGGCGGTTGTACCTGGACCTCGCACTCACTGCTCGGCAAACCCGGCAACAACCCCTACTGCCATTACCGAACGCTGGAACTGCAAAAGCGTGGACTGCGCGAGCGCATCGTCAAGGTCGAGGAAGCCGCGCAGAAATCATTTGCAGTCGGCCGTTTCGACCTGATCACCGAACGCATCGACACCGGCGAGAAGGTCAGCAGCGTCAGTGACAGCGGCCAGGTGGTCAAACTGGCGTGGATCAATCAGGGTCAGCAGTCTCCGGAACAAGGCCGGATCGCCCCGCAGCTGAGCCTGTGTCGCAGTTGCCTGCAGTACATTTATCCGCACGAGGTCAGCTGTCCGCATTGCGACGCCGATGTCGCCACCGCCGAAGCCGAGTATCAGGCCAATCGCGCGCGGCAGCAGGCGATCATGAACACGCTGACCGGGCTGCTGGGCATCGCCCCCAGTCACTTGAACTGAGCGCCTGGCGCCCTTGCAGTAGATATTTTCCCTGTCTGTCCCGGGTTCTCCCGCCCGGGACAACCCTCCCCCTGCCCTGCAGGCCACGGTTTTACTGGGCTTGTCCTTTCTGCTTCAGCAATTTGTATTCACATCCCAGCTTAATAATATTTTACCGATACCCCCCTCCTGCCTAGTCTGACCGCAAGCAAAACGGACAAGCCTGAAGCGATCCGAATCCACTTGCCTTGCCAGGAAGGATGTAGAAATGACCACTGAAATAATAAAAACAGACACGCTTGTCGTGGGGGCCGGACAGGCCGGTGTGGCGATGAGCGAGCACCTGAGCAAACTCGGCGTGCCGCACCTGGTGCTGGAGCGCAGCCGCATTGCCGAACGCTGGCGCACCGGACGCTGGGACTCGTTGGTGGCCAACGGTCCGGCGTGGCACGACCGCTTTCCAGGACTGGAATTCGATGACGTCGACCCTGATGGTTTCGCCCATAAAGAACGGGTGGCGGACTACTTCGAAGCCTACGCGAAGAAATTCAATGCGCCGATCCGCACCGGCGTCGAAGTCAAAAGTGTCGTGCGCAATGTCGGCCGTCCGGGCTTCACCGTCGAGACCTCCGGAGGGGTGATCGAGGCCAGCCGCGTCGTGGCGGCAACCGGTCCGTTCCAGCGTCCGGTGATCCCGCCGATCGCCCCGCAAGATCCGCGTCTGTTGCAGATCCACTCCGCTGACTATCGCAATCCGCAGCAACTGCCCGACGGCGCGGTGCTGGTGGTCGGTGCCGGCTCGTCTGGTGTGCAGATCGCCGATGAATTGCAGCGCTCCGGCAAGCAGGTCTACCTTTCGGTCGGTGCCCACGACCGTCCGCCGCGGGCCTACCGCAACCGTGATTTCTGCTGGTGGCTGGGGGTGCTCGGCGAGTGGGATCAGGCCGCTATGAAACCCGGTCGCGAGCACGTGACCATCGCCGTCAGCGGTGCCCACGGTGGGCGCACCATCGACTTCCGCGGTCTGGCCCATCGTGGCATGACTCTGGTCGGCGTGACCGAATCGTTCAACAACGGCGTGGTGACCTTCAAGCAGGACCTGGTCGACAACCTCAAACGCGGCGATGACAACTACCTGGCCCTGCTGGACGCCGCCGACGCCTACATCGAGCGCAACGGCCTCGACCTGCCGCAGGAACCTGAAGCGCGCGAGACCTATCCGGATCCCGAGTGCGTGAAAAATCCGCTGCTCGATCTCGACCTGGCCAAGGCCGGCATCACCTCGATCATCTGGGCCACCGGGTTCGCCGTGGATTATTCCTGGCTGCAGGTCGCGGCATTTGATGACAAGGGCAAACCGCAGCATCAGCGCGGCGTGTCCAGCGAGCCGGGGGTGTATTTCCTCGGGCTGCCATGGCAGTCGCGGCGCGGTTCGTCGTTCATCTGGGGCGTGTGGCACGACGCCAAACACGTGGCCGATCACATCGCCACCCAGCGCAAATACCTCGACTACAAAGATGCCGAGCAGCGTGAAGCCGCCCTGCATTCGACCGCCAACACGAAAACCGCCGACACCGTCGACGCTTGACCTCCCTCTTTCGCGGCGGTGCCCGGTGCACCGTCGCCGCCACTGTCTGGAGCTGTACATGAGCAAGCCAACCCACACCCGCATCCGTATGTTCAACACCAAGGACACCTACCCTAACCAGACCCTGGACAACGACCTGTGCCAGGCCGTGCGCGCCGGCAACACCGTGTATGTCCGTGGGCAAGTCGGCACCGATTTCGACGGTAATCTGGTAGGCCTCGGCGACCCGCGTGCACAGGCCGAACAGGCTATGCGCAACGTCAAGCAGTTGCTGGAAGAAGCCGGCAGCGACATGAGCCACATCGTCAAGACCACCACCTACCTGATCGACCCGCGCTACCGCGAGCCGGTGTACCAGGAAGTCGGCAAGTGGCTCAAAGGCGTGTTCCCGATTTCCACCGGACTGGTGGTGTCGGCACTGGGGCAGCCGCAGTGGCTGATGGAGATTGATGTGGTGGCGGTGATTCCCGAGTAAGTCGGCAGACCGCGTCGCGGCTATCGCGAGCAGGCTCACTCCTACAGGGGAATGCATTCCAATTGTGGGAGCGGGCTTGCTCGCGAAGAGGCCCGCAAGGACAACAAATTCCTGGAACGGAGTTAGACCATGACCTTTTCAATCGCAGCCCGTTGCCCCGAAACCGGCCAGTTCGGTGTCGCCATCAGTTCCTCCAGCATCGCCGTCGGCGCGCGCTGCCCCTGGCTGCTGCCGGGTGTCGGCGCAGTGTCGAGCCAGAACATCACCCTGCCGTCCCTCGGCCCGGAAGTCCTCGCGCTGATGGAACAGGGCGTGGCGCCTGACGCTGCGCTGGACAAAGTGCTGACCCGTAACGGCTACAGTCAATACCGGCAGATCACCGCGATCAACCACCTCGGCCAGACCGCGCATTTCAGCGGCGCACAAACCCTCGGCGTGCACAACGCGGTCAGCGGCGAACAATGCGTGGCTGCCGGTAACATGCTCGCCGGACGCGCGGTGATCGAGGCGATGGTCAGTGCCTTTGAAGACGGTGAAGGCCAATTGGCCGACCGTTTGCTCAAGGCCCTGCACGCTGCACAAGCCCTCGGAGGCGAAGCCGGACCGGTGCATTCGGCGGCCGTGGTGGTGGTCGGCGAACAGACCTGGCCGATCGTGAATTTGCGGGTCGACTGGGCTGACGAAGACCCGATCAGCCAGTTGCAAAAACTCTGGGACGCCTATCAGCCGCAGTTGCAGGATTACATCGACCGCGCGCTCGACCCGGCCAAAGCGCCGGGCTATGGCGTTGCCGGTGATGATCGATGAACAGCGTCGCGTTGCTCAAGACGCTGGTAGGGTTCGACACCACCAGCCGCGAATCCAATCTGCAACTGATCGAGTTCGTGCGTGATTACCTCGCCGGTTTCGATGTGTCGTGCACGCTGATCTATAACGCCGAGCGCAGCAAGGCCAATCTGTTCGCGACGATTGGCCCGGCCGATCAACCGGGCATTGTGCTCTCGGGGCACACCGATGTGGTGCCGGTCGACGGTCAACCTTGGACCGTGGCGCCGTTCGAGCTCAGCGAACACGACGGCAAGCTGTTCGGACGCGGCACGGCGGACATGAAGGGCTACATCGCCTGCGTGCTGGCCCTGGTGCCGACGCTGGTCGCCGCAGCACTGCGCATGCCGGTGCACATCGCCCTGTCCTACGACGAAGAAGTCGGTTGCCTCGGAGTGCGTTCGTTGCTCGCCGAACTGCAACAGCGCCCGGTCAAACCGCTGCTGTGCATCATCGGTGAACCCACCGAACTGAAACCGGTGCTCGGCCACAAAGGCAAGCTGGCGATGCGCTGTGACGTGCACGGTCATCCATGTCATTCCGCCTACGCACCGCTGGGGGTCAACGCCATCGAGTACGCCGCCGAACTGATCGGCGAACTGGGGCGAATCGGCCAGCAACTGCAAGCGCCCGAGCATCACGACGGGCGTTTCGACCCGCCCTACAGCACGGTGCAGACCGGGGTGATCAGCGGCGGCAAAGCGCTGAATATCGTCCCTGCCGATTGCCGCTTCGACTTCGAGATCCGCGCCCTGCCCTCGCAGGATCCGGCGCGGGTCGCGCAGCAGCTGCAAACCTACGCCGAGCAGCAGGTGCTGCCGCGCATGCGTGCGGTGAGTGCGCACAGTGAAATCCGCTTCAGTGAGCTGTCAGCCTATCCGGGCCTGGTCACCGATGCGCAGAGTCAGGCGGCTGAACTGATCGCGGCGTTCTGCGGTTCCCGGGAATTCGGCACCGTGGCGTTCGGCACCGAGGGCGGGCTGTTCGATGCGGCGGGTATTCCCACCGTGGTCTGTGGTCCCGGCAGCATGGACCAGGGGCACAAACCCGATGAGTTTGTCAGTCGTGCACAACTCGATGCCTGCGATGCGATGCTGCAACGAATGCTGACCTCGATTCGCGCCTGACCCCTTCGGCCCGGCTGCCTGCCTTCAGGCGTACAGTCGGGCCAACTCCTCGCGACAATGATCGACGAACAACTGCACCGGTTTGGTCAGTTGCACCCGGCGCAGCCAGGCCGCTGACAATCCCGAGCCGGTCACGGTTTCCACCAGCGGCACGCACACCACTTTCTGCCCGTCGTAGGTGTACTCGCCGAACGGTCGGGTCACCAGAATCGAAAAGCCGAAACCACGCCCGACCATGCCACGCACCATCTCGATCGATGGCGAGCTGAAGACGATGTGCGGGGTCAGTCCGCGCTCTTCGAAGATGCTTACAAAGTAGGTGCGGCTGGGCACCACGTCGAGCAGGATCATCGGTTCCAGCACCAGATCGTGCAGCGAGACTTTCGCCTGTTGCGCAAAGCGATGATCGGCCGGCAGCAAGGCGTAAGGCTGTTGCGGCGGCATCAGCGGCGTGGTGTCGATGGTGGTGTCGAGGTCGTGTTCGAACAGCATTGCCACATCGATGCTGCCAGCGGTCAGGGCCTGCACCAGCTCCTGTTGTTCGCCATCGCGAATACGGATTTCCACCCCCGGCCAACGCTCCTTGAAACCGGCGATCAGACGCGGCAGGTACAGCGGCGCGACCGTTTCGAAACAGCCGATATCGATCTGCCCCGAGACCACGTCGTTATCAGCCAGCGCGTTCTGCTCGAACTCATGCGCCACTCGCAGCAACTCCATAGCCTTGCGATAAAACCGCGAGCCGCTGGGCGTCAGTGACACACCCTGGGCGTGATGACGGATGAACAGCTGCACACCAAAGCTTTCTTCCAGATGCTTGATCGCGGTCGACACCGACGGCTGGGCGATATAGAGCTTGCGCGAGGCTTCGGCGACGCTGCCGCAATCGGCGGTGGTGACGAAGTATTTGAGCTGGCGCAGGTTGTAGGCAGCCATATAAAACCTCTGCAGAGAAACGACGCGTTTGTGGCGAGGAGATTCATCCCCTCACCACAGAACTGTGTAAATCCAGAAAAGAGCGAAGCCTGAACATACCGGACAGCCCCCGGACCCGGGGCATATATTTTTTAAGGTCTGAAGCAACAAACTTACTAATTTATCTATCCCGGGCCTTTGCACATGATCGCTTCAACAAGAAATGCGCCGTCCGTGTCGGCGCTTACCGAAGTACGTCCACGTACTCATCCTTGCCTTGGAGTTCGTCATGTCCACCTCTGCAACAACGTCCGCCCCGCTCATTGAAAAACACACGATAGGATACGTGCCCCCCGAAGATCGCCACGGAAAGGTCAGGGATCTGTTCACGCTGTGGTTCGGCGGCAACATTGCGCCGTTGCCCATCGTCACCGGCGCGCTGGGCGTGCAGTTGTTCCACTTGAATCTGGTCTGGGGCATCGTCGCCATTCTGGTCGGTCATCTGGTCGGCGGCGTGCTGATGGCGCTGCATTCGGCGCAAGGCCCGCAGATGGGCATTCCGCAGATGATCCAGAGCCGCGCGCAGTTCGGCTCGCTCGGCGCCCTGCTGGTGGTGCTGATTGCCGGCGTCATGTACATCGGCTTCTTCGCTTCCAACATCGTGCTGGCCGGCAAGTCGCTGCACGGCGTGGTCGATAGCGTGCCGGTGCCGGTCGGCATCGTCATCGGCGCCCTCGGCTCGGGGATCATCGGCATCATCGGCTACCGCTTCATCCACGTGCTCAATCGCATCGGCACCTGGGTGCTGGGGATCGGCATCGTGGTCGGTTTCGGCTACATCTTCACCCATATCCAGACCGATGATTTCCTCACCCGGGGCAGCTTCAACCTCTCCGGCTGGCTCGCCACCGTGTCGCTCGCCGCGCTGTGGCAGATCGCGTTTGCCCCTTACGTGTCCGACTATTCGCGTTACCTGCCGGCCGACGTCAAAGTCTCGTCGACGTTCTGGACCACGTATCTGGGTTCGGCGCTGGGCTCGAGTCTGGCGTTCATCTTCGGTGCCGTCGCCGTGCTGGCGACGCCCGTGGGCATGGACACGATGGACGCGGTGAAAATGGCCACCGGCTCGATCGGTCCGCTGATGCTGGTGCTGTTCCTGCTCAGCGTGATCAGCCACAACGCTCTCAACCTGTACGGCGCAGTGCTGTCGCTGATCACCCTGGTGCAGACCTTCGCCTACCGCTGGATCCCGACCGCCAAAAGCCGTGCGGTGATCTCGATCATCGTCCTGCTGGCCTGCTGCTTCGCCGCGGTGGGCGCGTCGAAAGACTTCATCGGTCACTTCGTCGACATGGTGCTGGTGCTGCTGGTGGTGCTGGTGCCGTGGACTGCGATCAACCTGATCGACTTTTACGCCATCCACAAAGGCCAGTACGACATCCAGTCGATCTTCCAGGTCGACGGCGGCATCTACGGACGCTACAACCCGCAGGCGCTGCTGGCCTACGCGATCGGCATCGCCGTGCAGATCCCGTTCATGAACACCCCGCTGTACGTCGGCCCGATCTCGGCACACATCGACGGCGCGGACCTGTCGTGGCTGGTGGGCCTGCTGGTGACCTCGCCGCTGTACTTCTGGCTGGCCAGTCGTGACAGCGCCTATCGCCGGCGAATGCTGACCGGCGCGAAGCTGGTGGGCAGTCTGTGAGGGTGCCTGCATGACAAAAGAAGGCCCGCCATGCGCGGGCCTTCTGCATTGCAGTGTGGTATTTGTTGAGGCCCGACAGGCACCCACGAGACAGGGAATCCCATGCTGCGAATTCTGGGCAAGGCGTCATCGATCAATGTGCGCAAAGTGCTGTGGACCTGCGCCGAACTACAGTTGCCGTTCGAACGCGAGGATTGGGGCTCGGGCTTCAAACCTACTGACACACCGCAGTTTCTGGCCCTCAACCCTTGCGCCATGGTGCCAGTGATTCAGGACGGTGATTTCACGTTGTGGGAATCGAACACGATCATTCGTTACCTGGCGGCCACCCATGACGGCGCAGACCTCTACCCCGCCGAGCCGCGAGCCCGCGCGCGGGTTGATCAGTGGATCGACTGGCAGGCCTCGGAACTGAACCGCTCGTGGTCGTATGCGTTTGTCTCGCTGGTGCGCCAATCACCGGATCATCAGGACAGCGCTGCTTTGGCTAACGGCATCGCGCAATGGTCAAGGAACATGGCGATTCTCGACCGGCAGCTACAGAAGACTGGCGCCTACGTCAGCGGCGAAGCATTTTCGCTGGCCGATATTCCCATCGGACTGTCGGTGAATCGCTGGTATGAAACGCCGCTCGCGCATCCGGACTATCCCGCCGTCAGCGCGTATTACGAGCGTCTGAGCCAACGCGAAGGCTTTCGGCTCTACGGCAGAAACGGTACGCCGTGACGCAAAAAAACCTCTGATTCCAGCGTTCGGAATCAGAGGTTTTTTATTGACCTGAACAGCAGATCAGGCAGGCACGCCCAGAATGATATGCGAAGCCTTGATTACCGCCGTGGCGCTGACACCCTTGGCCAGACCCAACTCTGCAACGGCATCACGGGTGACGATCGAGTAGACCTTCGAACCACCGGCCAGCTCGATCACCACTTCAGCATTGACCGCGCCATCAGTCACGCTCAGTACTTTGCCTTCCAGGCAGTTGCGTGCCGACAGGCGAATGTCGCTGGACTCGGTCATCAGCATCACCCACGGCGCCTTGACCAGCGCCACGGCTTCTTTACCAACGGCGATGCCGAGGTTCTTGATGCTTTCCATGGTCACGACAGCAACCAATTGCTCGCCCCCGGCCAGAGTCAGAACCACTTCGGCGTTGACTGCGCCGGCTTGAACCTGGCTGACTTGGCCTTTGAATACGTTGCGTGCGCTGACTTTCATGACGGGCTTCCTTTTTTGACTTTAGAGTTAGGAAAAACGGCCTGCATCATCGGAGTAAACGCTATGTAGAAACAACTATAGCGCTGCGCCCTGTTGCCACACTTGAGAGCTGCCGAACAACGATAGATCAGATCAGCAGATCTTCATAAAACGCGCCGAACGGTCGCTGCGGGTGGGCAATCTGGATTTCCAGAATCCATACACCGGCATGCGGTGCCTGGTCGAAATCGCCGAGATTGCCACCCTTGTAAATCGCATGAGGGAAGTCGCTGACCCGGTGACCCTTGATGTCGAGGTGTAACACCCAGCCCATGGCGTTGGCCTGATCGGTGGCATAGCGGTACAACTCGACCCCGGACACGCCTTCGCGCCAAAACGCCTCGACCCGATCAAACAGCTCCTTGGCTGCCGCAGCACAAGCGATCATTTCCGGGTCGGAACCGGTAGTGAACGTCGCGCCGGCATCGCCTTCGTGCCCCTGCCAGACCACGCCCATGTCGATGAGGAAAATGTCATTTTCACCCAGCACCGGATCGCCGTCGGAACGCTGCTTGAAGGTCTTCAGGGTGTTGGCGCCAAAGCGGATCAGCAGCGGATGCCAGATACGGTCCATGCCCAGTTCGAGGAGGATCTGCTTGCCCTGCTCCTGCGCTTCGGATTCACGCATGCCGGGCTTGATCACCTTGGCGATGGCGTCGACGGCTTTCCAGGTCAGGCCTTGCGCGTGACGCATCGTTTCCAGCACAAACCGTTCGCCGACCGCTTCTTTACCGCTAAGGGCTGCACTCATTTCCTTGTTCCTCATGGCTACGCTGTATAGTTTTTTATATTGCGAAACGCAGATAAAGATACAGCCATGACACAAGGTGTCAATTACTCTTCTGCACGCACCACACCGCGCTCTTCCAGCAAGCGCACGAACATGCTCAAGCTACGCGACACTGTGCCCCGTCGCCACACCAGCCACGTGGTCAGATAACGAAAATCCGCCGCCAGCGGCCAGACGCTGATTGTGGCGCTGCCGGGCATGCTCTGCAGCATCTTGCGCGGCATCAGCGCCAGCCCCGCCCCGGCGCTGACGCAGGCGAGCATGCCGTGATAGGACTCCATCTCGAAAATCTTGCCTGGCACGGCGGCGTCGGTGCTGAACCATTTTTCGAAGTGGTGACGGTAGGAGCAGTTGGAGCGGAACGCATAAATGTTCTCGCCGTTGACGTCCGCTGCGCGCAGCACCGGGGCGTGATTGAGCGGCGCGATGATGACCATTTCCTCTTCGAACGCCGGCACACCTTCGAGGGCCGGGTGCAACACCGGGCCGTCGACGAACGCCGCCGCCAGCCGCCCGGACAGCACGCCATCGATCATCGTCCCGGACGGCCCCGTCGACAGGTCCAGATCGACCTTGGGGTGCAACTGGTTGTACGCCGCCAGCAACTCGGGAATACGCACCGCCGCGGTACTTTCCAGCGACCCCAGAGGAAACGCGCCCTGCGGCTCTTCACCCGCGACGGTGGCGCGGGCTTCCTGCACCAGGTCGAGAATGCGCCGCGCGTACTCAAGAAAACTCCAGCCGGCGGGCGACAAGCGCAAACGGCTTTTCTCGCGGATGAACAGGTCGACGCCCAGATCCTGCTCCAGCTGTTTGATCCGCGTGGTCAGGTTCGACGGCACGCGATGGATCTGCGCCGCGGCGGCGCTGATGCTGCCGTGCTCGGCAACGGCCTTGAAGATTTCCAGTTGCACCAGATCCACAGTCATTCTCCAAACGTGAAAGAAAGGATCTTTATTATTCAGTTTCCAGAAAACAAACGCCACCCTACTCTAGGCCCATCCACTGAACTCGCAGGAGCCAGCCATGAGCCCGATTTCCAGCCAGACCCACGCCATCTCGATCAACCCCGCCACCGGCGAGCAGATTGGTCATTACGCCTTTGAATCCGCCGCCGCCCTCGACGCCGCGCTGACCCGCGCCGCGTTCGGTTTCTCGAAGTGGAAACGCAAGCCGCTGCAGGACCGCTCCCGCGCCCTGAGCGCTCTCGCGGGTGCGCTGCGTGACAGCGCCGAAGCCATGGCGACCATGATTACTCTGGAAATGGGCAAGCCGATCGCCCAGGCCCGTGGCGAAATCGAAAAATGCGCCAAGCTCTGCGAGTGGTACGCCGAAAATGGCCCGGCCATGCTCGATGCCGAACCGACGCAAGTCGAAGGCGGCAAAGCGCGGATCGAGTACCGTCCGCTCGGCCCGATCCTCGCGGTGATGCCGTGGAACTTCCCGATCTGGCAAGTGCTGCGCGGCGCAGTACCGGCCCTGATCGCCGGCAACACCTACGTGCTCAAGCACGCGCCCAACGTGATGGGCAGCGCCTACCTGCTGCGCGATGCCTTCAAGAACGCCGGTTTCGCTGATGGCGTGTTTGAAGTGATCAACGTCACCCCGGAGGGCGTTTCCAGCGCCATCGCTGACCCGCGCATCGCAGCCGTAACCCTGACCGGCAGCGTGCGCGCCGGCATGGCCATCGGCGCCCAGGCCGGTGCCGCGCTGAAGAAATGCGTGCTGGAACTGGGCGGTTCCGACCCGTTCATCGTGCTCAACGATGCCGATCTCGACGAAGCCGTGCAGGCTGCCGTTATCGGTCGTTATCAGAACTCCGGCCAGGTGTGCGCCGCCGCCAAGCGCCTGATCATCGAAGAAGGCGTGGTCGAGGAATTCACCCGCAAATTCGTCGAGGCCACTCGCAAGCTGAAGGTTGGCGATCCGCTGTCCGCTGACACCTACATCGGCCCGATGGCACGTTTCGACCTGCGTGACGAACTCGATCAGCAAGTGCGCGACACCCTCGAAGAAGGCGCCACCCTGCTGCTCGGCGGCGGCAAGGCGCAAGGCCAGGGCAACTACTACGAGCCGACCGTACTGGCCGATGTCACCGACCGCATGACCTCATTCAAACAGGAACTGTTTGGCCCGGTGGCGTCGATCATCACCGCCCGCGATTGTGCCCACGCCATCGCCCTGGCCAATGACAGCGACTTCGGCCTGACCGCCACGATCTACACCGCCAACGTGCAACTGGCCCAGCAATTGACCAGCGAACTGGAAACCGGTGGCGTGTTCATCAACGGCTACTCCGCCAGCGACCCGCGCGTGACCTTCGGCGGCGTGAAGAAAAGCGGATTCGGACGCGAGCTGTCGCACTTTGGCGTACGCGAGTTCTGCAACGCACAGACGGTGTGGCTGGATCGCAAATAACCCGCAAGATCACCTTCCGCAGCGCCTACAGGTCGGGGGCCTGGCAACGACCTTGCGAGCGACACCGAAATCTGTAGGAACGGGCTTGCTCGCGAAAGCGCTGGAACAGTCACTTTTGCAGTGATTGACCTGCCCTCTCGCGAGCAAGTCCGCCCCCACTGTGCCCTGGCGTCAAGCCGCTGCCTGTTGCGCCTTTGCGACCGTTCGATCCTTGCTCAACAGCCCGAGCACCGCCGCCGCCGAGGCCAGGGTGATCACGGTCAGGATGTGCAGCAAGTATTGAAACGCCGAGGCATAACCCTGCACCAGACGCTCATTGGCCAGCCCCGGAAGCGTGTTGATCGCATGCACCATGTCCCCCGTGGTGACCCGGTGCGCCGTCTCGGCAATCAGCACCGTATCGACATTGCCTGTCACTGCACTCGACAGATCGTTCTGCAGCAGCGAAGCCAGCATCGCCGCGACACTCGCCAAAGCAATACCCTCACCCGCCACCCGCACCGTGTTGAAAATCCCTGCGGCCATCCCCGCGCGCTCTTTTGGCACGACGCTCACCGACAAACCATCCATCAGCCCCCACGGCAGGCCGGCACCGATACCGATCAATACCATCGGCACGATCAGCGCGTGTTTCGGCTCGCCGACGTTGTACAGACTCAGCCAGTGCAACCCGAGCGCGGCTATCAGAAAACCGCCCCCCGACAGGATGCCCGCCGAGACAAACCGGGTCATCGATGCCGCCAGCATCGGTACCACCAACATCGGAGCGGACAGCGCCAGCAACAGCAGACCGGCGTCGATTTCGCTCAAGCCTTCCACGCCGATAAAGCGCAGCGGCAACATAACCACCAGCACGATGTAGCAAAAGCAGGTGCCGATCGGCAGCATTTGTACGCCGATGAAGCGCGGAAAACGGAACAGGGTCAGATCGAGCATCGGTCGTTTGGCACGCATTTCGATCATCACGAACAACGCCAGCATCAATGCCGAAGCACTCAGCAGACCGACCACCAGCAGGTTGCCCCAACCACTTTCCGGTGCCTGGATCACACCAAAAGTGAACAACGCCAGCATCGCGCTGTAGGTGATTGTGCCCGGCCAATCCAGCCCCTTGGCATCCGGATCGCGGGTTTCGCGCATGCGTGGCAGGCCGAAGACCATGGCAATCACGCCGATCAGCGCGGTGAAGTCGAAAATCGCCCGCCAATTGAACGCTTCGATCAATGCCCCGGCCACTAACGGGCCAAACGCCAGACCGATACCGAACGTGGTGCCGAGCATGCTGTAGGCACGAGTGCGGGCATGGCCTTCGAACTCCTGCGCCAACGCCGCCGAACCACTGGCCAGCGCCGCAGCCCCGGCCACACCTTGAACAGCTCGCAGCACGTCCAGCCAGAACACCGACGGTGCCACGCTCTGGGCAAGCGATGCCGCCGTGAACAGCAACATGCCGAAGGTGAACAGGCGTTTACGCCCATAGACATCGGCCAACGCCCCTGCCGCCATCAGCAAACTGCCGAACGACAACATGAACGCATTGGTGATCCAGGTCAGGGCAACGGGACTGCCGCCCAAATCACGGCCAATGGCGGGCGTCGCCACCGCGCCACCGGTAAAACTCAAGGGAAGTACCAGTGCCGACAGGCACACCGCTGCGAGGATCAGCTGCTGGTTACGCGCTCCTTGCTGTTGAGCGACAGGTGTCATGAATTCGTCCTTTATGAAGTTTGCCAGGCTGCCACTGTAAGGCCGTGCTATTGATGTGATAATCCCAGCAAACCTGCATGACTTTGTGAAAGGCATTCACAGATGAAATCATCCTCAACGGCAGACCTCTCAGTATTCCTCTGCACGGCACAACACTTGAACTTCAGCAAAGCCGCCGTCGAACTTGGCCTGACACCGTCAGCCCTGAGCCATTCGGTAAAGGCACTGGAGAATCGCCTCGGCGTGCGCCTGTTCAATCGCACCACCCGCAGCGTGGCGTTGACCGAGGCCGGCGAGCGCCTGTGTGCGCGACTGAAACCGGCGTTCCGCGACATCGAAGACGCACTGGAAGACCTCAACCATTTTCGCGACAAACCCACGGGCAACCTGCGCATCACCTGCGGACGCCAGGCATGCGAACTGGTATTGCTGCCGATTGCCAGCGAGTTCCTGCAGGCGTATCCGGACATTCGAATGGAAGTGGTCGAAAGCGAGGCACTCCTGGATATCGTCGCCGGCGGATTTGATGCGGGCGTGCGCTTTGGTGATCGACTGGAGGCCGACATGGTATCGCTGCCGATTGGCCCGGCAATGCGTTCGGTGGTGGTCGCTTCGCCGGCATTCCTTGAGCGCCATCCTGCGCCACAACAACCCGAAGACCTGCACGACTTGCCGTGCCTTCGCCACCGCTATCCCAGTGGCACGATGTATCGCTGGGAGTTCGAACGTGAAGGCATTGCCCGGGAAATCGAGGTCAGCGGCCCACTGACCCTGGGCGACGTCAGCCTGATGGTCGGCCCTGCGCTGCAAGGCCTGGGATTGGCGTATGTGTTCGATGAAATGGTCAGCGAACACCTGGCATCAGGGCGTCTGATTCAGGTGTTGGCCGATTGGTGCCCTTACTACCCGGGCCTGTATCTGTACTACCCGAGCCGGCGCCATGTACCGGCGCCGCTCAAGGCTTTTATTGAGTTCGCGCGCGAGCGCAGTGGTCGCTAGGGTTTTACAGGTATTTCAGCCAGGCAATGTCGCGGCGCCGCGCCTTCAGTGCCGAGAACCAGCGCACTGCCGGGTACAGCGCAAGCGTCAACAGCGCCGATACCAGCCATATCGCCGCCACTGAATCGAAGCCGAAGTAGCTACCGTGGTTAAGGCCGAACAGCGCCACGGCGATCAGATACAGCACCTTCAGCACGTACAGGTGCAGCAGGTAGAAAAACATCGGCGCCGAACCGAAAACGCACAGCCAGCGAATCCAGTGACGCGTCTGCACTCGCTCAAACACCCGCAACAACAGCAGTCCCACACTCAACGTCAGCGTGATGAACAACAGCGATGGCGGGTACTTGGTGATATTGAAAAACGCCATCAGCGTTTGCACGGTCGTGTCATGCAGCGCCCAGGGCTTTTCGCCGTAACCGTTGAGCAGCCGCAGCCCCACGAAACCCAGCAGACCGGCGACACCGCCCAGCAACAGGCACTGCTGACGAGTCCCGGCATCGGCCATGCGCGCGAACCAAGGGCCCAGCGCATAACCCAGCCCGATCACACCGATCCACGGCAACAGCGGATACGAGGTACGCAAGCGCAAGCTGTCGCCGGCGTCGATCCAGCCGCGGTCATGCAGAATCGCCCATGGCACATGCGGTGCCGACTCCGGCGCGAAATGCAGCCCATCGAGCACGTTATGCCCGGCGATGATCGCCAGACTCAGCGTCAGCAGCAGCCAGCGCGGCAGCCACACCAGCAGCGACAACGCGATCATGCTCAGGCCAATCGCCCAGATCACCTGCAGATAGATCACACTCGGCGGCAACTGAAACGTCCAGGCGAAATTCACCAAAGTGAATTCCAGTACCACCAGAAACAGCCCCCGCTTGAATAGAAAGGCACTGACGTCGGTCTTGCCCGCATACTTCTCGCCAAACAACCACGCAGACAATCCGGTCAGCAACACGAACACCGGCGCGCACAGATGCGCCAGCGTGCGGCTGAAAAACAACGCCGGCTCGGTGCTGGCGATGTCCATCGGGTCGGAGACCTGACGGTGCAGCACAAACGTCTCGCGCACGTGGTCCAGGAGCATGAACAGGATGACCAGACCTCTTAGCGCATCAATGGACAACAAGCGCCCGGTCGGCGCCGGGCTGGAAGGAGCACACGCAATCGTCATGGACATTTCGCTATCGAATGGATGAATCGGGGTGATCGCAACGGCGCGGCTTCCCTGTGAATTCTCGTTACTCTATAACATTAATAATCGAAGCCCAACCCAGACGCTACCGGTTCTCAAAAAAGCCGCAGAACCTTCGCCGCCATTTGCCCTATCACGTCAGGCTTCTATAGTGATCAGGCGCCCCCCGCCCTTTGCGCCTGCTGTCGAGCCTTGTCCATGACCCAGACCGAACACCTGATCATCTGCGAGCACTGCGATTGCGTGTACGAGAAAGTCGTGCTCGGCAAACACCAGAAAACCTCCTGCGTGCGTTGCGGTGGCGTGCTGCAGCGCTATAACGGCCTGACCGTCGAGCAGCGCCTGGCCCTGAGCTTCACCGCAGCCATGCTGTGGCTGTTCGCCAATTTCTACCCGGTGATGAGCATCAGCATGAAGGGCCTGAAAAACAGCGCGACGCTGTGGGATTCGGTGCTGGCGTTGAGTCAGGGACCGATCACGTTCATGGCGATGGTCGCGGCAATTTCGATCATCATCGCCCCGGCGTTTCAGCTGGTGCTGTTGATCTGGGTCCTGAGTTTCGCCCTGTCCTCGCGGCGCGCGCCGGGGTTCAGGTTGTGCATGCGCTGGCTGGAAACGCTGCGCCCGTGGAGCATGCTCGAAGTCTGTCTGCTGGGGGCGATGGTGGCGGTGTTCAAATTGGCCGGTCTGCTCGATGTACTGCCGGGCATCGGTCTGTTCGCCCTGGCGGTGTTGAGCCTGATGATGATCCGCATCGCCGGTCGCGACACTCGTGATTTGTGGGACATTCTATGAAGCGACCACCGACCGCCAGCGAACTCAACCTGTGCCTGTGCCACAGCTGTGGGCTGGCCTGCGACATGACCGATGAGCCGCACCAGTGCCCGCGTTGCGAGGCGCCCCTGCATCGACGCAAGACCAATTCCCTGGCCCGCACCTGGGCCTACATGTTCGCTGCGCTGGCGTTTTACGTGCCGGCCAATCTGCTGCCGGTGATGAACACCGTGATGCTCGGCAATGGCGCCGACAGCACGATCATGAGCGGCGTGCTGGAATTTTGGGAAGGTGGTGCGTGGGACATCGCCCTGATCATCTTTATCGCCAGTATCGCGGTGCCGGGGATCAAGTTCGTCGCCCTGACACTGCTGCTGATCACCGTACAGCGCGACAGCGGCTGGGCGCGCCGCGAGCGCTCGAAGCTGTACCGTTTCGTCGAATTGATCGGTTATTGGTCGATGCTCGACGTGTTGGTGGTCGCACTGGTCGCGGCGCTGGTGAAGTTCCAGGCGCTGGGCGATATCGAGCCACGACCGGGCATTCTGTTCTTCGGCCTGGTCGTGGTGTTCACCATGCTCTCGGCGATGAGCTTCGATCCGCGACTGATCTGGGACAACGCCCCGGAGGACGAGCCACTCAGCGACGCACCACCTCAAGCAACACCTGCAACGGATGGCGCAACGCCCGATCCGACTGGCGCTTGACCTGACTGCGGCACGAATAACCGGTGGCCAGCGCCTCGCCGCGCTCGCCCGGCGCCTCGATCTGGTTGGCCCAGGATTGCTCGTAGATCACCGCCGACGTTTCGCGGTTGCGCGCCTCGTGGCCATAGGTGCCGGACATGCCGCAGCAACCGGTGGCCTGCGTCGCCAGTTTCAACCCGACCCGTTCGAACACCTGCTCCCACTGTCGGGTGGCGGCCGGTGCGTTGGTTTTCTCGGTGCAGTGCGCCAGCAGACGGAACGCCTGGGCCGAATCTGCAGCGGCCTGCTCCGGGATCACCTTGAGCAACCATTCCTGGACCAGCGCGACTTCCGGGCACTCCTGCATGCCGGGTACTTTCAGGTATTCCTGGCGATAGACCAGGGTCATTGCCGGGTCCAGCCCCAGCAGCGGCACGCCGACATCGGCCAGCTCACGCAGTTGCTGCGCATTGCGCAACGCCGCGCGGTTGAACGCCGAGAGGAAGCCCTGCACATGCAGCGGCTTGCCATTGGCGCTGAACGGCGCCAGATACGCCTGATAGCCGAGTCGCGAAACAAGCTCCAGCAAATCCGCCAGCAGCGGCGCCTCGAAGTATCGGGTGAACGCATCCTGCACCAGCACCACACTGCGCTCGCGTTGCGCCGGGGTCAGTGCCGCCAGCCGGGCAACCGTCGCCGGCTGCACCTTCCAGCGGCGCAGCGCCGCGTGGAAATCAAAGCGGCTGAGCAACGGCACATCGACCATGCCACCGAGACGTTCAAGCAGATTGCGGACAAACGACGCGCCCATCACACCGTTGTACAGCGCCGGAATCCTCGCCATGTACGGGATGCTGTACTCCAGCGAGGCGATCAGATAGTCCCGCGCCGGGCGCAGATAACGGGTGTGATACAGCTCGAGAAAGCGCGAACGGAATTCCGGCACATTGACCTTGACCGGGCATTGGCCCGCGCAGGACTTGCACGCCAGGCAACCGGCCATGGCGTCGTAGACCTCATGGGAAAAGTCGGCGCCCTGGCTGCGGCTGTTGCGCCAGCGCGTCCAAAGGCTGCTGAAGAAGCCCGGACGACGGATCGCATCGGACAACACATCCACACCCGCCTCGCCCTGCAACCGCAGCCATTCGCGGATCAGCGATGCGCGGCCCTTGGGCGATTGCGCACGCTCGCGGGTGGCTTTCCACGACGGACACATGGCGTCGTCGGGATCGAAGTTGTAGCAGGCGCCGTTGCCGTTGCAATGCAGGGCCGCGCCGTAGCTTTGCCAGACTTTCTCGTCGATCTGCCGATCCAGTTCACCGCGCAGGGTTACCTCGTCGATCTTCAGCAGCGTCGCGCCGCTGTTGGCCGCAGTGGCGATCTTGCCCGGATTGAACTGGTTGAACGGGTCGAACGCGGCCTTCAACGCTTGCAGCGCCGGGTACAACTCGCCGAAAAACGCCGGTGCGTATTCCGAGCGCAGGCCTTTGCCGTGCTCGCCCCACAGCAGTCCGCCGTAGCGCTGGGTCAGCGCTGCCACGCCATCGGACACCGGTCGCACCAGCGCGGCTTGCTGCGGATCTTTCATGTCGAGAATCGGCCGTACGTGCAGCACGCCGGCATCGACATGGCCGAACATGCCGTACTGCAACCCATGGCTGTCGAGCAGCTCGCGCAACTCGGCGATGTACTCGGCCAGGTGCTGCGGCGGCACCGCCGTGTCCTCGACAAACGGCTGCGGCCGCGCTTCACCGGCGACGTTGCCGAGCAGACCCACCGCGCGTTTGCGCATGCCATAGACCTTGTTCACCGCCGCCTGACCGACCGCCAGCGTATGGCCCAGGCGTTCGACCGTGGTGTCGTTGCTCAAGTGTTCGAGGAACGCTTCGACTCGGCGCTGCAGGTCTTCGGGATCATCACCGCAAAACTCCACCAGATTGATCCCCAGCGTTGGCCGTTCGGCACTTTGCGGGAAGTATTCGGCGACGCCGTGCCAGACGATATCCTGCATCGCCAGCAGCAACACTTTCGAGTCGACGGTTTCAATCGATAGCGGCCTGAGCGCCATGAGCGCCCGGGCATCACGCAATGCGTCCATGAACCCGGCGTAGCGGATGTTCACCAGCATCGTGTGTTTGGGAATCGGCAGCACATTGAGCCTGGCCTCGACCACAAACCCCAGCGAGCCTTCGGCGCCGCACAGCACACTGTTGAGGTTGAAGCGCTTGTCAGCCTCGCGCAGGTGCGCAAGGTCGTAGCCGGTCAGGCAGCGATTGAGATCAGGAAAGCGCTGTTTGATCAGTTCGCCCTGCTCATCAATGATCTGCCGCGCACAGCGGTAGACCTCGCCGACCCGATCTTCCCGCGCACACAGCGCTGCCAGATCGTCTTCAGCCAGCGCCTCGCCGTGCAGGCGCTCGCCGCCACGCAGGATCATCTCGAGTTGCAGCACGTGGTCACGGGTCTTGCCATAGGTGCAACTGCCCTGACCGCTGGCATCCGTGTTGATCATGCCGCCGACAGTGGCGCGGTTGGAGGTCGAAAGCTCCGGAGCGAAGAACAACCCGGCGGACTTCAGCGCGGCGTTGAGCTGATCCTTGACCACCCCGGCCTGCACGCGTACCCAGCGCTCTTGGACGTTGATCTCCAGAATACGGTTCATGTGCCGCGACAGGTCGACAACAATGCCATCGGTCAGCGACTGACCGTTGGTACCGGTGCCGCCGCCACGCGGGGTGATCACCACTTTCTGGTAAGCCGGCTCGGCGATCAGTCGTGCGACCCGCGCCACATCCTCGGCGTCCATCGGAAACACTGCCGCTTGCGGCAGGCGCTGGTAGATCGAATTGTCAGTGGCGAGCACCACGCGGCTGGCGTAATCGGCGCTGATCTCACCGCGAAAACCGCTGGCTTTCAGGGCGTTGAGGAACTGCTGGTAATCGGCAGTCAATGCGGTGGCGGGCGACAGCTGGGCAATCATCGGTCAGGGAATCTCGGTCAAAATCGGGCCGTGTGGCGGTGAACAGTTGTGCGCAACGAATGATTGCGTCACGCTCCCGCCATCTCATGGTGCTTATGTTCATTGCTTGGCGCCACCGGGACAAGCGTAAAATCGACCCGCAATCCATGACTAAAACGAATGAATCCGCGAACCCTCACCCCTTCCATGTCGTTGTTGCTGGCCTTCGAGGCCGCCGCGCGCCATGAAAGCTACACCCGCGCCGCCCACGAACTGTCGCTGACACAGAGTGCGGTCAGCCGCCAGGTGCAGATTCTGGAAAAGATGCTCGGCATGCGTCTGTTCAGCCGCGAAGGCCGGCAAGTAGTGCTGACCGATGTCGGGCGCATGTATCAGCGCGAACTGGCCCAAGCGCTCGGACAGATCCGCAGCGCGACCTTGCAGGCCATGGCGTTTGGTTCGGGCATCCACAGCCTGCGGCTGGCGACGCTGCCAACCTTCGGCTCGAAATGGCTGCTGCCACGACTCAAGGATTTCTACACCGCGCACCCGGGCATGACCGTGCACTTGCATTCGCGGATCGAAGCGATCGACTTCGACACCAGCGAGATCGATGCCGCGATCTGTGTCGGTGGTGGTGACTGGCCGGGACTGAGCGCCCTGCCCCTGCACACCGAAGAACTGGTGGTGATCGCCAGTGCGCAGCTGTCAGCGGTCGAGTATCAGGACGCCGAACAGCAGATTGCCGAACAGCTGCTGCTCAATGTCAGCAGCAACGCCCAGGCCTGGGCGGAATGGTTCACTCATCACCGCCTGCCGCACCGCAGCATGCGCATCGGGCCGAGCTTTGAAATGACCTCGCACTTGATTCAGGCGGTGCGGGCCAATATCGGCGTGGGGCTGGTACCGCGGATTCTGGTGGAGGATGAATTGCTTAACGGCGAGCTGCTGCAACTGGGGGAACCGATTACCAGTCGGCGCAGCTATTACCTGGTGTATCCGCCGCGTAACGAGGCGTTGCCGTCGTTGAAGGCGTTTCGGGATTGGTTGGTGGACACGCTGTGATCGGCGCCCCCGCACATGCAAAACATAACGAAACGCCGCTCGATGAGCGGCGTTCAGTCAATCCCTGTACTGGCGCTTTAGCGGAGGCGGCGCACTCGGCCCTTTAACGAGGGGTTTGGCCAGCAGTTTGCCGTCCGGGCCATAAAAGAGGCGTCTGACGTCAGGCGGCATGGGAGTAGGCTCTTTTGCGCTCATGTTGAAACCTCTTCGATAGAACTGAATTCGACCCACTGAACTTTCGAGGAATCTATCACTAATAGTTCGGCGCCAAAAGGCAGCGCCACGCCATCCTCCCCCAGCCAGCCTGGATTGAGCATGATGAACTGTCCCTCCAGAGGTCCGGAAGGCCACTCGACGGGCCAGCCAAACAATCGCCTTTCATCCGTCAAATGCAGAGTTACCAGCCGATTGTGGCGGACAAACGTGCTGTACCACTCGTTGGGATAAGAGTTTTTATTCGTTACATTTTTACTTCGTAACCATTTGTGCAGTTTGTCATTCGAAGCCAGAGCACACGACAACAGCCCAAGCGCCATTGAAACGATAAACGCCCACAAAGCCTCGGCTTTACCATCCCACTTTCCTACAGAGATACCCTTCGAGCCTATCCACAAACAGGCAGCTCCGAGCCCCAACACCACCCCATGAATCACAAACGTAAAAATCAACGCCTGCACAATCTGTCCAAACGTGTCAGGTCGCTTGAATGCGGTGAGCGTATAAAAAATCCAGGTCGAGACAAACCCGGGAATCAGATACTGCAACAACGGAATCACTTCTTTGACCAGATCATCCATGATCCGTGGCTCCTTGAAAGACTTGCCGGCCCGATAAGTGACCGGCAATCAAAGCCTAGTGCACGCTGAAAGAATGCCTTCGCCCAACTGTCACAGCGCATTACGCCAGCCGCTAAACCTGCGCATCCTGCAAAATCAGATCCGCACCCTTTTCCGCCACCATCAGCACCGCCGCATGGGTATTGCCCGACGTTACGTTCGGGAAGATCGACGCATCGACAATCCGCAACCCTTCGAAGCCATGCACCTTCAGGCGCTTGTCGACCACCGATGTCTGCTCGTCCGCTCCCATCGCGCAAGAACCACAGAGGTGATAGATCGAGCCACAGTTGTCGCGAAAGTACTGCAACATCTGCTCATCGGTCTGCACCGCCGGGCCGGGCAACACTTCATCGACGGTGATGCTCTTGAGCGCCGGGGCGTTCATGATCTTGCGCATCAGGCGACTGCCCTGAATCACTTCATCGATGTCCTTCTGCGTGCTCAGGTAGTTCGGGTCGATCAACGCCGCGTCCCGTGGATTTTTCGAGGCGATTTCGACGTGCCCGCGACTGGTGGGCCGGCACGGATTGAAGCACAGCAGGAAGCCCGAGTAAGGTTCCGGCTTGAGGCTGGCCTTGTTGTTTTTCGGGATCTGGTACGACAGCGGGTTGAAGTACAGCTGCAGGTTGGGATGCACCTGCTGCTGGTCGCCGCGAAAGAACCCGCCCGCCTGATTGACGCTCATCGCCAGCGCGCCCTTGCGGGTCAGCAGGTATTTGATGCCGAGCTTGAGCTGGCCGAACAGCGAGCTCAGTTCATCATTGAGCGTCGGGATGTTGGCCTTGTAGTAGTAACTGGCACACAGGTGATCCTGCAGATTCTGCCCCACCGCCGGCAGGTGCCTGACCAATGGAATCTGGTGCCTGGCGAGCAACTCGCGATCGGCCACGCCGGACAATTGCAGGATTTTCGGCGTATCGACCGCGCCCGCACACAGGATCACCTCCTTGCGCGCCGTAAAGGTGCGCGTCACACCGTGCTGGGTGATCGAGATGCCAGTGGCGCGCTGCTGCGCAGCGTCAAACAGCACGCGATCCACCAGGGCGTAATGCTCGACCGTCAAGTTCGGCCGGCTCAGTGCCGGATGCAGATGTGCAAAGCTGCTGGAGCAACGCTGGCCGTTTTTGGTGTTGACGTCGTACAGGCCCGCACCTTCGAATTTCGCCCCGTTGAAATCGTCGCTGCGTGGATAGCCGAGCTGCGAACAGCCCTCAAGAAACACATCGCAGATCGGGTGGGTCTGGCCCTTCATCGGGGTGATGCTGATCGGGCCGCTGCCGCCATGGTATTCGCTGTCGCCCAGCGGATGGTTTTCCAGTTTGCGGAAGTACGGCAGCACGTCCTTGAAGCCCCAGCCGTCGTTGCCGTTGGTCGCCCAGTCATCGAAGTCATGGGCCTGGCCGCGCACGTAGATCATCGCGTTGATCGAACCCGAACCGCCCTGCACCTTGCCGCGCGGGGCGTAGATTTCGCGATTGCCCAGTTGCTTCTGCGGCTGGCTGTAGTACATCCAGTTGAAGGTCGGGTTGTAATACATTTTGGCGAAGCCGACCGGAATCCTGAACCACAGCGAGCTGTCTTTACCGCCCGCTTCCAGTAGCAGCACCGTGTATTGCCCGCAGGCCGAGAGCCGATTAGCCAGCACGCAGCCTGCTGCGCCGGCGCCAGCGATGATGTAGTCGTATGTCATGCACGGTTACCGCGTAAGTCGTTGTACAAATCGAAAAGCGCACCACACTCCCCTGTGGGAGCGAGCCTGCTCGCGAAGGCGTCGTATCAGCCGCCACTCTCAGAGGGTGACCCACCGCTTTCGCGAGCAAGCCCGCTCCCACAATGGATCTGCGTCAGCCTTTGGCCGGGGATGTGTCTTTGACGTCCACTGGCGTCGGCGCCATTTGCAGGTGCAGGCGCTCGCCGGTGTACGGCGAATGCCTGCGCACCACGTCCATGTTCAGTTCCACGCCCAGGCCCGGTTCGGTGGACGGGATGATGTAGCCGTCCTCCCACTGCAGCGGCTTGTTCAGGATCTCGGCATGGAAGCCGCCCCAGGTCTCGATGCTTTCCTGAATCAGGAAGTTCGGGGTGCAGGTCGCCAACTGGAAACTGGCCGCAGCGCCAATCGGTCCGTTGTACAGATGCGGAGCGATCTGCGCGTAGTAGGCCTCGGCCATGCTGGCGATTTTCTTGGCTTCGAGCAGGCCGCCACAGCGCGCAACGTTCATCTGCAGAATCGACGCGCCGCCGGCCTGCAACAGCTTGAAGAACTCGTACTTGGTGGTCAGCCGTTCGCCCGTGGCAATCGGGATGCTGGTCTTGGCCGCGACTTGCGCCATGGCCTCTTCCTGCCCCGGCGGCACCGGCTCTTCGAACCACAGCGGGTCGTACTTTTCCAGGCGCCTGGCCAGACGAATGGCCGATGACGGCACCATTTGCCCGTGAGTCCCGAACAGCAGGTCGCACTTGTTGCCCACCGCTTCGCGGATCTTGCGGCAGAAGGTTTCGCAGCGCTCCAGCACCTCCAGCGAAATCTGGTGCCCGGAATACGCGGTGTAAGGGCCGGCAGGGTCGAACTTCACCGCCGTGAAGCCCTTGTTCATATTCTCCACGGCGCATTCAGCCGCCAGATCCGGATCGTCGTAGTCGTACTCGCCACGGCTGTTGACCGGGTACAGATAGGTGTAAGAGCGCAGGCGCTCATTGACCTTGCCGCCGAGCAGTTCGTAGACCGGCTTGTTCGCCGCTTTACCGATGATGTCCCAACAGGCCATTTCCAGGCCGCTGACCACCCCCATCATGGTCAGGTCGGGGCGTTGGGTGAACCCGCTGGAATAGGACTGGCGGAAGAAGCGCTCGATATGGTGCGGGTCCTGATTGAGCAGGTAGCGTTCGAACACGTCGTCGATGATCGGCAGCATGGCGTTGGGGCCGAAGGTCGCGGCGTAGATCTCGCCGACGCCTTCGATGCCGCAGTCGGTCCTGAGCTTGACGAACAGCCAGTACATGCCGCCGATGTGCGGTGGCGGTACGGCGACGATATGGGTTTCCAGGGCGATGATTTTCATGTCAGGCACCAGTTTTCTTCGAGGATTTGCGATTGATTCGGGCACGCAAGGTCACAGCAGCCAGAGTGCCGAGCAGTCCGATAAAGGCGATGTAGCCGAAATACAGCTTGTAACCAAAGGCTCCCGGGAACCGTTCGGTGAGGTAGCCGTTGATCAGCGGAATAAAGGCATCCGGCATATAGCCGACCACCGAGACGATGCCGATGGCCAGACCGGTGATGCGCAGCGGAATGTTGCAGCTGTCGAGAATTGCCCAGTACAAACCGCGAATCGCGTAAGTCATCAGGCCAATGAAAATCACCGTGGCAATCAGCAGCCCCATGCTGTTGAGCGCCGGGAATACGATCAGGCCGACGATCGCCAGACTCGCCAGCA
Organism: Pseudomonas sp. H1h; assembly: GCF_000633255.1. Classification (GTDB taxonomy): domain Bacteria; phylum Pseudomonadota; class Gammaproteobacteria; order Pseudomonadales; family Pseudomonadaceae; genus Aquipseudomonas. The sequence continues at coordinate 324,040 of NZ_AYMJ01000018.1, read as the reverse complement.
ACAGCGCGACGATCAGCACCGAAATGTTCGAGAACCTGTCCCCCAGCCAGCCGCCACCGATGCCGCCGATCGGGCGCATCCACAACTTGATAGTGGTGATAGTGCCGGCCATGACGGCGGTCAGGCCGCTGCCTTGCAGGTAGTCCGAGAAGCTGTAGGTGGCCCAGAAGATGTGATAACCGCAAAACACGATCGCCGTGACCAGCCATAGCTCGGGAATCTTCACCAGCGTCGCCAGATCCGTGAGCAGGTTGAACTTGCCCTTCTCCACCGGCGGCGTGTCCGCCATCGATTTCGGATCCTTGATCAACACCAGCACGCAGCCGATGGCGATACAGGTGAAGGCGTACAGATAGACCACATGGCGGAAGCCTTCGGCGGTGGATTCACCACGGGTTTCGGTGGCGAAGGCGAACAGCGCCAGCGCAACCGTCGCCAGCAGCGCCTCGACCAGGCCGCGACCTCCATCGAGGATGCCGAAGAAGCGCCCCTGTTCGGTGTGATGAGCGATCATCTTCACCCGTTTGAGCACCGAGGCCCAGAAGGTCAAACCGGTGGTCAGGCCCCAGCAACCGAAGATGATCATCAGCCCGCTCATCGACGGCGCCGTCGAATACCACAGGCCCAGCGCGCCGGTCGCCACCAGCGAAAAGAAAATCAGAAAGCGTGGCGCAATGCGATCCGCCAGCCAGCCGCTGGGCAAGTAGCTGAGGAGGAAAATCGTGCCGAGCATCGAGTACAGATAGCCCAGTTCACTGTGGTTGATCTGGAACACTTCGAGCATCGTGGTCTGGTAGACCTGACGCAGGTACAGAATCGGATAGATCGCGCCGGCCGCGAGCACCAGCAACATCAATTGGACATAGCGACTTCCCTTGTCACTCGGGCTTTTCACAGCCGAATGGGAACCCTGAACAGCGGCAGCAGAGGATGCATGCTTGGACATTGAAGTGACCTCGGGCGACCCGTGCTCCGGGCGCCCCTGATAATTGTTTTTATAGGTGCAGCATGAGGCGTGTTGCGGTGGATCAGTACTTCATGACCACGAGGCGGGTCTGGGTGAATTCGAGCATGCCGTGCTTGCCGTCATCGCCGCCCAGGCCCGAGCGTTTCCAGCCGGCGTGGTAGCCCTGATACGGGTCGGCCGGGGTGCGATTGACGTACAGCTCGCCGGCTTCGATAGCGTTGGCGACTCTCTGCGCGGTGCGATAGTTCTCGGTGTAGAGCACCGACGACAGGCCGAACTGATGATCGTTGGCCATCGCCAGTGCTTCATCAATGTCGCGGTACTTGAGCACCGGCAGTACCGGGCCGAAGATTTCTTCCTGGACAATTTCCATGTCCTGGCGGCAGCCGCTGAGCAGGGTCGGCGGATAGAAATGCCCACGACCTTGTGGCAATACACCGCCGCTTTCGAGGACCGCACCGTCGGCGATGGCGCGCTCGACCATGGCGTGGATGGTCTGCTGCGAACTGGCGTTGACCAACGGCCCCATCAGGCTGGCGTCCGTGGCGCGATCGCCGAATTTCACGGCGGCAATCTTGGTCTTGAGCAAGGCGAGGAAGCGGTCATGAACGCTTTCCTGCACGTAGACCCGCTCCACCGCCGTGCACAACTGGCCGCAGTGGGTGGTTTTCGACGCAACGATGGCCGTGGCTGCGGCTTCCAGATCGGCATCGGCCTCGATGATCGCCGGGGTCTTGCCGCCCAACTCCAGCGACGGCTTGGCGATGTTGGCCTTGCAGTAGTCGAGGACGATGCGCCCGGCGTTGACGCTGCCGGTCAACGTAATCAGGCCCACGGCTCTATGAGTGCAGACTGTCGCTGCGGTCGCGTGATCCATGGTCAGAATATTGATGACGCCCGCCGGCATGCCCGACTGTTGCACCGCTTTGGCGATTTCGAACGCCGAGGTCGGGGTGTTGTTGCTCGGGCGCACCACCACGGTGTTGCCGGCAATCAGCGCCGGGGCAATTTTGCGCAACAGGGTATAAACCGGGTAGTTGAACGGGATCAGGCAGGCAACGACACCGATTGGCTCGCGGTGCAGAAACAGGTTTTCGTCGGGGCTGTCGCTGGGAATGATCTCGCCTTCGATGCGGCGTGCCCACTCGGCGTGATAGCGGGTGATCTGCGCGGCATAACGCGCTTCGTTGCTGGCGTCGGCGACGCTCTTGCCGGACTCGGCAGCCAGCGCGACGCCGATGGCTTCGGCACGCTCTTCAAGGGCAGTGGCAAAGGCTCGCAGATGTTCGGCGCGTTCGATGCTGGTGAGCTTGCCCCAGACCTTTTGTGCGGTTGCTGCCGCATCGACGGCTGCGGTGGCTTCCTCGACGGTCGCGGCCGACACATGGCCGAGCAACGCTTCAGTGGCCGGGTTATAGACCTCGATCAGCGCCGCGCTGGCAGGCTCGATGAAGTGGCCGTTTACATAATTTCGCTCGATTCGCATGTGCATCGCCCATCGTTTGTTTTTATCAATGCCGCCAGTCTTGTCATCGCTGGCGGGTTGAACAAACGATTTAAAGGGCGCTTAAACATTCGAAAAATGCAGGTTACCCTCGCGTGCGCAGAATCCTGTGTGGGAGCGGGTTTGCTCGTGAATGCGGGGTGTCAGGCGTTGACGATGCAAGCTGACACACCGCATTCGCGAGCAAGCCCGCTCCCACGAGGGGATTTGGGGTGGATCAGGTCGCAGCGGTCGAGGGCTCGAGTTGGCGCTGCGCCAGCCAGATTTCCTCCTGCAGCCATTGCGCAAATACCTGCAACTGCGGCATCTCGGTCTGCTCCGGCCGGGTCACCAGCCAGTAGGACTGGTGCCCTTCCACGTGCACATTCAGCACTTGGGTCAACTGCCCGCTGGCCAACTCAGTGGCGACCATGTGCCAGTCGGCAATGGTGATCCCCAGCCCGTCGGTCGCGGCCTGAATCGCCAGGTCCAGCAGATCGAATTCGTAACCGCCCTGGGTATCGACTCCGCTGATGCGCGCCGCGTCCAGCCAGTGTTTCCAGGTCAGATAGCGCTGATCTTCCTTGGCCAGCACGTGCAGCAGCGTCAGTCGATTGAGGTCAATGCCCTGCTCGGCGCCCTCGCGGGTATACAACGACGGCGCGCACACCGCGATGTGCCGTTCCTGAATCAGCAGCGAACTGTCGAGGCCGTCCCATTCACCGTCGCCAAAACGGATCGCACAGTCGAGTGTGCTGGTTTCCGCCAGGCTGTCCTGCAAGCGCGTGGTGATGCTCAGTTCGAGTTCCGGGTGCTGCTCGCGCAAACGCCCCAGGCGCGGCATCAGCCAGCGACTGGTGAAGGTCGGCGGCGCGTTGATGTGCAACCGGTTGGAATGGGTTTTCTGCTGGATGCTGCGCACCGTCAGTTCGATCTTGTCGAACGACTGGTGCAGTGCCCGCAGCAGCACCTTGCCGGCGGCGGTCAGCTCCAGATGATGATGGCGCCGCTCCAGCAGGCTTTCACCGAGCTGTTCTTCCAGCTGCCGCACCTGACGGCTGACCGCACTCTGGGTGACGTTGAGCAACTCGGCGGCGCGGGTGAAACTGCCGGTGCTGCCGGCCACTTCGAACGCCTTGAGCGCGTTCAGGCCGGGCATTTTGCGTTTCATATCAAGGCACTCGAAAACCACTGACAAGGCGTAAAGCATCCCATGCCTGTGCCGGACTGTCCTACAGGATTTTTTGAGTAACATGCATTCGATGCAGGTTTGCGCATCGTTTTTATCGTTTGTTCAACCTCCAGCGGATGGCAAAACTGCGCGGCATCTCTAATAAAAACAATCGAGAGCCGCTTCATGCCCTTCCCTGCATCCTTGCGCCTGCGCACCACGTCTATCGTTCTGTTCTGCAGCGTTGCCGCTCCGGCGATGGCGGTACAAGTCACCGACAACCTTGATCTTGGCGGCGCCATTCGTGCGCGCTGGGACGTGGACCCGGATCGCGACATTCAGAAGTTTGGCCTCGACACGGTCTTCCTCAGCGCCAAATACAATTCCGACAGCTGGATCGGCGAGGCGCAGTATCGCTTCTACGGTCGCTCCTACCCTTACCAGTACACGAAAAACTATGGCGACATTCAGTTCGCCAAGTTCGCCTGGGTCGGCTACAAGTTCAATCCGGACCAACAGGTACAAGTCGGCCTGAACAGTGTGCCGTTCGGCCTGCAGCCGTATTTCGGCAGCACTTTCTACGAAACCCTGGGCAACGTCATTGGCCTGGAAGACGTGCAACAGGTCGGCGCCAAATACATCCAGCAAAGCGGCGACTGGAATATTCAGGCCGGTTACTACTTGCGTCCGGCGTGGCAAGGCAAAGGCACCAGCAAAGGCGTCACCTATTCCAGCGTGGTGTCCGGGGCTGACAGCTACGTGGCGGACGGCAGCGACAACCAGGAACGCAACACCGTGGTGCTGCGGGTGGCGAAAGCGCTGGAGCTGGGGCCGTGGAAATCCGAAGTGGGGATCTCCGGCCTGACCTCGACCTTGGAAAACAAGGACACCGACAACGATGGCCGGCGCAACGCCGTGGCCGTGCATTATCTGGGCAAAAATGGCCCGTGGGGCGTGCAGTTGCAGGCAGCACGCCAGCAGATGTCGCCGCGCAATGCCGGCACTGATGAGCGGGTGACCCTTGGCGGTTACGACGGCACTTACAACGTTGCCAGTCGCGGCAATCTGTACGTGGCGGATCTGAGTTACGACGTGGCTGGCAAATACCTGTTCGATCAGGTCAGCGGAATCAAGCTCTACACCAACTACAGTGCCTTCGACAAATCCGCCAGCGGCTTCAAGACTTCTGAGCGGATGATCCTCGGCAGCTCGTTTTCAGTGAGCAAATTGTGGGTCGCGACCGAGTGGTTGTTTGGCAGGAATGACCCGTACATCGGTGGCAGCAGTTACACCCAGAGCCTCGGTGCGGGTGGGCTGGATCAGTGGGAGAATCAGCTGTATGTGAACGTCGGTTACTACTTCTGATCCGGGATTTACCGCGCCTGAAAGTCAGCCTTCGCGAGCAAGCCCGCTCCCACCGGATGTGTGCCTGACACACATCCAATGTGGGAGCGGGCTTGCTCGCGAAGGCGTCCTGCCAAACAACGCTTGCATCCGCCCCCTCACCAATAGTCAGATAACCCCTACCAACAAAACCTACAAAAACAAAACCGAGCCAAACGCTCGACCCGGAGTTCCACCTCCATGCGTCAACTGCCCTCGCTCAACACCCTGCGCGTGTTCGAAGAAGTCGCGCGGCATCGCAGTTTCAGTCAGGCCGCACTGGGCCTGAACGTCACCCAGGGCGCCGTCAGTCGCCAGATCAAACAACTCGAAGACTACCTCGGTGTAGCGCTGTTCGTGCGCACGCCGCAAGGCCTGTCACTGACCGAAGCCGGCAGCAACCTCAAACCGCATCTGGCCGAAGCTTTCGATCACATGGAGCGTGCGCTGCAAGCGGTGCGCGTGCCCAATCTGCGCCAACGCCTGCGCGTGCTCGCGCCACCGACCTGGGCCACGCGCTGGCTGTCGCCGCACCTGCGCGCGTTCTGCCAGCGCTACCCGGACATCAGCCTCAGCGTGACCAATCAGGCCAGCCACGACAGCCTCTCCGAGATCGATTGCCACATCCGTTTCGGCCTCGCAGCGACCACCCATTGCGCCAGCCAACTGCTGGTGATGGAACGCCACATCGCCGTTGCCAGCCCGGAGCTGTTCGACGGCGAGCAAGCACCGGATCTGCGGCAATTTCCATTGCTGCACATTCTCCACGACGGCAAGCGCTTGAAGGTCTGGGAAAACTGGCTGGCAGCCATGGGACGCGACGACATCGATGCTGCCCGAGGTCTGGAATTCAGCACCCTGGACCAGGTGATTCACACCGCATTGGCCGGCGGCGGGCTGGCGGTGATCGACCGGCAGATGATCGAAAAGGAACTGGCTAACGGCAGCCTGTTGCCGATCACCCCGATTGAAGTGATCGGCCCGTATGGCTACTGGCTGGACGTGGCGAATGACAAGCAGGGCTTGTCGAAAGTGAAGCTGTTCACCGACTGGCTGAGCCTGGTGAGCAACCCCTGACACCGCAAAACCAATGTGGGAGCGGGCTTGCTCGCGAAGGCGGCAGATCAGTTGAAATCAATGTCGACTGACACACCGCTTTCGCGAGCAAGCCCGCTCCCACAGTTTTTGGGTGGCAGGCCGTTAGATCGGGGTGGCGATTTTGGTCACGGTGATGACGCTTCCCTCCACCGGACTTTGCGCCTTGCACGCCTGGCTCAGTGTCAGCGACTTGGTCTCCGGCGCCCACGCCCATGACAGCCATGCGCCAATCGCCAGGATCGCCGCGAGAATGCCCATGGTCGGGCTCAGGCCGATCCCCGCCACACTCACCGGCAGCAGAAAGGTGCTGACCGCCGAGCCCAAACGGCTGACTGCCGTGGCCAGGCCAATACCGCTGGCACGCACTTCGGTCGGGAAACTCTCCGCCGGGAACACCCCGACCAGATTGCTCACCGCCGACAGCACCAGGGTGAACACACCGAACACCAGCACCATCAGCCACGCTGCGCTACCCGGCAGCACCGCCAGCAGGAACAGCGCCACCGCGAGGATGATGAACGAGTTGATCAGGAAGCCGCGACGGCTGAACCTGATCGTGCACCAGATACCGATCAAGGCGCCGAGGATCAGCAACAGGTTGAGCATCAGTTCAGTGCCGAAGCCTTCGGCCAGGCCCATTTTCTGCAGGATCGACGGCAGGAACGTGTAGATCGCGAAGTACGGCATCACGATGCAGACGAAAAACAGGCAGTTGAACGCCGTGCGTTTGCGGTACTCGCGGCTGAACAGTACCGCCTAACCGGAGCGGGTTTGCGTGGTGCGGGTTTCGTCCAGTTCGACATTGTCGCCCAGATGCTTTTTGACAATCGCCCGCGCCTCGGCGATGCGCCCCTGGTTGACCAGCCAGCGCGGTGATTCCGGCGTGCCGATGCGCGCGATCAGAATCAATGCCGCCGGGATCGCCGACGACGCAAGCATCCAGCGCCAGGCATCGTCGCCGAGGCTGAGCATGGCGGTGCCGACGAAGGTTGCGGCAACGTAACCGAAGGTCCAGATCACGCTGAACGAACCGAGCAGTACGCCGCGATGTTTCTTCGGCGAGAACTCGGCGAGCATCGCGTGTCCGACACTGAAATCACCGCCCAGGCCAATGCCGATCAATACTCGGCAGAGAAACAGGCTCATCGCGCTTTCGACGTAGAACTGCATCACCGAGGCGATCGTGATCAGCACGAAGCTGGCGAGGAAAATCTTCTGCCGGCCGACCTTGTCCGAGATCCAGCCGAAAAACAGACTGCCGAGAAACAGCCCGATCAACGCCGACGCGCCGATCAATCCCTGCCAGAACGCATCCAGGTGCATCTGCGGGCTGAGCAAGGTAAACGCAATGCCGATCAGGCCGAGGATGTAGCCGTCGGTGAAGTGCGCGCCGAAGGTCAGCCCGGCGATCTTGATATGAAACCGGCCGATGGGCAGGTCGTCGATTTTTACGGGTTGAGCGGACATGTTCGTCTCCAATTGTTGTTATTGACGGAGAAACGGATTGCTCTTGCTTCTTCTGTAGGAGTGAGCCTGCTCGCGATAGCAGTGTGTCAGTCAAAGCCGTATTGCCTGATGCACCGTCATCGCGAGCAGGCTCACTCCTACAAGGGGTGGTGGTGGGGTTCAGAGACCGCCCATCAACAGGTATTTGATCTCCAGATAGTCATCCAGACCGTACTTCGAACCTTCGCGCCCCAGGCCCGATTCCTTGATGCCACCGAACGGCGCCACTTCCGTGGAAATGATCCCTTCGTTGATCCCGACCATCCCGGCTTCAAGGCCTTCGGCCATGCGCCAGACCCGGCCGATGTCGCGGCTGTAGAAATACGCCGACAAACCGAATGGCGTGTCATTGGCCCGCGCCAGCACGTCGGCCTCATCCTTGAAGCGGAAGCACGCGGCTACCGGGCCGAAGGTTTCGTCCTGGGCGATCAGCATGTCGCCGTTGACCTCGGTGAGGATGGTCGGCTCATAGAAGGTGCCGCCGAGAGCATGGCGACGACCGCCGCACAGCAACGTAGCGCCCTTCGCCAGTGCATCGCTGACATGGCTTTCGACCTTGGCCAGCGCGGCAGTGTTGATCAGCGGACCTTGCTCGGTCTCACCCTCGAGCGCGCTGCCGACGCGCATCGCGGCGACTGCTTCGGCAAGCTTGCCGGTGAAGGCCTCGTAGACGCTGTCCTGAATAAAGAAGCGATTCACGCACACACAAGTCTGCCCGGTGTTGCGGAATTTCGAGGCCATCGCGCCTTTGACCGCTGCGTCCAGATCGGCATCGTCGAAGACAATGAACGGCGCGTTGCCACCCAGTTCCAGCGAGACTTTCTTCAGGGTGTCGGCAGCCTGACGCATGAGCAGTTTGCCGGTGCGCGTGGAGCCGGTGAACGACAGTTTGCGCACGAGGCTCGAGGCTTGCAGCGCACCGCCAATCGCCACCGCATCACCAGAGACGATGTTGAACACACCCGCTGGAATCCCTGCCTGCTCGGCCAACACTGCCAGGGCAAATGCCGACAGCGGGGTCTCTTCCGACGGTTTGAGAATCATTGTGCAGCCCGCCGCCAGCGCCGGGCCGACCTTGCGGGTGACCATCGCCAACGGGAAGTTCCACGGGGTGATCGCCGCGACCACGCCGATGGCTTCCTTGACCACGATGATCCGCGCATCGGCCTTGTGGCTCGGGATCACGTCGCCGTAGGCGCGCTTGGCTTCCTCGCCGAACCACTCGAGAAAACTCGCGGCGTAGACCACCTCGCCCATGGCTTCGGCCAGCGGTTTGCCCTGTTCGCGACTGAGCAATGTCGCCAGGTCCTTCTGGTGGGCGAGCATCAGATCGCTCCAGCGTTTCAGGCGCTGGCTGCGCTCCTTGGCGGTGAGTTTGCGCCACGCCGGCAGGGCGCGGTTGGCGGCATCGATGGCCAGATTGGTTTGCTCGGCGCCAGCCTTTTGCACGTCGGCAATCAGTTCGCCGTTGGCCGGGTTGCGCACCGCGTAGGTCGCACCGCCCTGCCCCCACTGGCCATCGATGAAATTGCCGTGACGGATCAACTCGCTCATGCCACCGCCCCTTGCAAGGTGAACCGCTCAAGCCCCAGGCGTGCCGTGCGCAGGATGCGCTTGCCGGCGGTGTAGTCGTTGATCACATCGCACGGGGTGTAATTGCGCTCCAACTCGTGCAGCTCATCGGCATCCAGCCTGGTTTCCAGCGCCGCCAGCGCACTGTCGAACTGCGCGGTGGTATCGGCGCCGACCAGCATGCAATCGACCCCCGGATGGTTGGCCACCCACGCCTGGGCAATCTGCGCATTCGACACGCCACGGGCGCGGGCCACGCGCTGCACCGAGTGGGCGATTTCGAACGAGGCTTCGTCGCTGTACATCTGCTGGGTGAAGAAGTCGGTCTGGTTGCGGGTCGACTGTACGTCGCCAGTCAGCAGGCCACGGGCCAGCGGGCTGAACACCGAGACGCCGATGCCCTGATCGCGACAGAACGGAATCATCTCGCGCTCTTCTTCGCGGTAAGCGCAGTTCAACTGCAACTGCATATTGATCGGCTTGACCCAGCCGTTGCGTTCGCAGGCCATGAGGATCTTCGCCAACTGCCCGGTGAGCATGGTCGACACGCCGATATAACGGGCCTTGCCGGAGCGCACGATGTCGTTCAGCGCCGACATGGTTTCTTCGACCGGGGTGTTCACATCGAAGTAATGCAGCATGAACACGTCGACGTAATCCATGTTCAGGCGTTTCAGCGAGGCGTCGATGCTGTCCATGATGTGCTTGCGTGAATGGCCGCTGGCGTTGATCCCGCTGCGGGTGCCGTAACCGACCTTGGTGGTGATCACCAGGTCCTCGCGGCGGGCCAGGCGCTTGACGATGCGCCCCACCACTTCCTCGCCGACACCAGCGGAATAGAAATCAGCCAGGTCGATGAAGTTCACACCCTTGTCCAGCGCGTGGGCGACGATCGGCTCGCTCTGTTTTTCATTGAAAATCCACGGTTTCCAGTCCGGCGTGCCCATGTTCATGGTGCCCAGGCACAGACGAGAAACCTGCAGGCCGGAGTGGCCCAAACGAATGTATTGCATGGCGCGGACCTCAGGCTTTTGGCGTGTAGAAAGGGTTGCTGATGTGATTGACCACATCGGCCAGCTGCGCGGTTTGCGGCTTGCCGGTCAGGGCGGCTCGGATCGCGGTGCGACAGGCGTTGTAGTTGTTCAGGTAGACCGCATCGAGGTCGTCGCAGGCCGGGTTGACCCAGTTGGCGGTGACAATCGCCCACTCGTCCTCGGCTTCCGGCGGCAAGGTGCCGTCGAGCAGCGCTTCGAGCACGGCTTTGGCGATCCCGGCCTGCGATGCGCCCCAGGTGGCATTACCGTGCAGGTCGCTGCTGATCGCGGCCTTGTTCACATACAGGGTCATCGGCTTGACCGGAATGTTCGGCTGGGCGATCACCATGAATGGGCAATGGCCCTGACTAGGCGACGCCAGGCTGTTGGCGAACGCCTGTCCGGCCGGGCCATTGCGCGGGCCGATCAGGATGTTGATGTGTGCGGCGTTCACGCCCGGGCCTTCGAAACCTTCACCGATGTACAGGTCGAGTTCTTTCATCAGTCATTACTCTTTTGCGCTGCGAGGGATGGTCGATAGCTCACGCGGGCCGAATGGCCGGTGCGCTCAATAACGGGCGTAGGGAGATGCGACGAGGGAAACGGGACATGGCTGCAAACGCTCTCTGGTTGTTATTGATGAGCTGTGTTTGCGATTTTTTAACACCGGGGTTTGCGCGGGCTGTAACCATTAAAAATCATGGGGCCATGAGTTTTGGTCATAGCCTTTCGCGCAGGCAAAAAAATCCCGCTCAGGGAGCGGGACTGTCGTAGCGCGGTGGTCAGGCGACCACGGGGATCATCGGGTCAGCCGCCGCCAGTGCACTGATGCGATCGGCCGCTGGCGGGTAGATCCACTGAGTGTTGATCTGCGTCTTCAGGGCCTTGCCTTCCTGTTTGACCAGTTTCACCTGGCGATCCCAGCCCTCGGTGTACACCGCACCCCAAGCGCCGAGGTCGAGACAGGTCACGTATTTCGGCTGGCTGTACGGCGTCGGCTCGACACCGAGAATTTGCGCCGCGACGTTGTTGCCGGCGTGACGCCCCAGAGAGATCGCGTGCTGGCAGGTCATCAGCGCGTAATTGCCGATGGCATCGGTGGCGGCGTAAGCCACATCGCCCGTGGCGAAAATATCGTCCTGCCCCAGAACTTGCAGATGCGCATCGACATGCAGGCGACCCTGGCGATCGCGCTCACCCGGGATCTGTTCGGTCAGCGAGCTGGCGCGGACGCCGGTGGTCCAGACCACGGTTTTTGCCTCGATGCGCTGCCCGTCCGACAGCGTCACGCCATTGCCATCAACCGCTTGCACCGACACACCCAAACGCCATTCAACGCCCAGCGTGTTGCTGGCCTCGACAATCGACTGGCTGATTTCTTCGCCCATCGAGGCGCCGATCTTCTGTCCGCGATCAACGATGATCACGTTGATGTCGGCCTGCTCGCCGAGGATCTCGCGCAGGCGTCCCGGCATTTCGGTCGCGGTTTCAATGCCGGTAAACCCCCCGCCTGCCACGACCACCGTGTTGCGGGCCTCGCTGGGCGGCAGATCTTTCAGGGACTCGAGGTGGGCTTCCAGGCGGATCGCCGCTTCGATCTGGTCGACGTCGAATGCGTGCTGTGCCACCCCGGGCGTACTGGACAAGGCTAGCCCGCTGCCGCTGGCCAGCACCAGTTTGTCGTAGTGAAACACCTGCGGTTGTCCCGCGGCATCGATGTAACCCACGGTTTTGCCCGGGGCGTCGATGGACTCGGCCGCCCCCTTGATGAAGTGAACGCCGACCGCTTCGAACAGCTCGCCCAGCGGTGCGGCCAGTTGATGAGCGTTTGGTTCATAGAAACGCGGCCGCACGCGCAGCTCGGCCTGCGGCGCCAGAACAGTGACATCGACATTGTCCCGACCATGAATATCGACCAGACGCGCGGCACTCAATGCGGTCCACATGCCCGCAAAACCTGCGCCGATTACCAGAATGCGCTGTTTCATCGTTGTCTCCGGGCTCATTGCCCATGTGCTTGAAAAATGGCTGACACCTGCCCGTCAGGCGAGCGGATGCGTCTCGGCGCGAAAAAAGATTTCGAAGGTACAGTCCGTTGCTCACCGAATATTTCCGACTGTATTGGTCGTATTTATTTGCAACAAGTCAGATTAACTGATCATTCAAATCGAATATTCAGATATAAACACGCGAGAGAAAATCCGTACAAAAGCCAATAAACAGGCACATAAAGCGCTGAAAGCAGCGTAATACCCTAGCGAGCAACGTTGCCGAACAGCTTCAAGGCTGCTAGCATTTACGACAAATTAAGTCGGACTTATACATGTCTCTTTACAGCGCAGGCGTCGAATACGGCATCCATTGCCTGGCATTTCTCGTGGGCAATGGTGGTGACAGTCGGGAAGCCAGCGTGCGCGACCTGGCCGAACTGCAAGGCGTGCCGGTCGAATACCTGGCAAAAATCTTCACCAAACTGGCCAAAGGCAAACTGGTCGTCGCCAGTGAAGGCGTACGCGGCGGGTTCAGCCTCGCGCGGCCAGCGGACGAAATCACCTTGCTCGACATCGTCAAGGCGATTGACGGGCGCAAGAACATTTTTGAATGCCGCGACATTCGCGGACGTTGCGCCTTGTTTGAAGGCAAGCCACCAGAATGGGCCATCGAAGGCACGTGCTCGATTCACAGCGCCATGATGACGGCACAACAGCGCATGGAAGAAGCCCTCGCCCAACAGACCATTCTCGACATCGCGAGAAAGGTAGGACGCAAGGCCCCGGCGCAATTCGGCCAACAGGTGGAAGACTGGATTCAGGATCGCCGCGAGAAAAAGGGCCACTTCGGCAGCATCCCGCTGACCGATATTTCCGACTGACCTGCGCAAAACACAAAAAAAAGCAGAAACCGCACTCCGGTTTCTGCTTTTTTTGTAGCGGGCTTTGGTAACTGAAGCCGTGCGTTACAGGCAGTCACGCACTGATTTGCGCAACGACCCGGACTTGGCCCATGGCGGCCCTTGATACAGCGAAACCCGGCTGCCGTCCTTGTACTTGATGACGTCGAGAATCTCGTCGGCGGTCACGATGCTGGGCGCAGTGATCCGATAACCGTTGGAGATCGCCGTCTGCGTGGTCTTAGGAATGTCCTTCTGCCACAACGGCAACAGGCACGCGGCATAGTCTTTAGGCGCCTTGGTGCTGGTCTTGCTGAGATTCGGCTCACCCGGTACCAGTGACGCCGGCAACGAGCAACCTGCAAGCAATGCCAACGCCAAACTCCCGATCCATATCCGCATGGTGTTTCCCTGATCTGAAAAAAAGCGAATGTAACGTGTAACTGGGTGCACATCCATCGTGGCACCACGCCCACAGGGGAAATTGGACAAATATTTACATCCATTGCGCCAGGTGACAGACGAGCTGTGCACCCTCGATGAAAAAATACGGCTACTCTTTTCTACCGAGAATGTTCCGGAGGTGATCATGCGGCTCAATGAATACGAACACGAACTTCAGCGCGACCTGCAAGCCGTTGCATCGGATCTGAGGTGGTCGGCGGTCGACCTCAAGCGCATTGCCGAACAACTGCGCAAGAGCGGCAATGAAGCGGATGCCCAGGCAGTGCTCAGGTCTTGCGAGGTGCTGCAAAGCGATGAAGAGCGGCTGCAGTTGTATGCCAGGGAAGTAAAGACGCGCACCATCAGCCGAAGCAAAGTCCACTGACAACGCCCGCCCCTCAACAGAAGCCCCGGCAATCACCGGGGCTCTTTCGTTACCTTTGCGTCAACTTGTGGTGTGACTTCGCGCCCGCGCCGAGCGTTGTTTGTAACCCGGCAACGCGGCGGCGTAAGCCAGCGCCTCTTCTCTGCTACCAAACGACGCAAGGCGGTCGCCCTGGGTACAAACCCGCCATGGGCCGTTGTTCACGCTGAGTACGTCGTAGCCGTTCATGTGCATCTTGTTCAGTACAGGAATGCTCATGGGTACCTCCTTTTCTGCCGGCGATTGATTCAGCCATACCTTTTTACCTTACACCCAGCGGCTGCCGGTGTGCCGACCGAGTGTCGCGCCAGCGTTCCGGCACTTTTTGCTCGACCGGGCAATCCAAGATCCCACGGAACCTCTGGTTTGCGGCCCGGCTCGAATATTGCAGATTTATTTCATTTATGTGACACGCAGTAAACAGGTAACAGATGAAAGTACGTGCAACCGTCATTTGCGAGCAGGATCGACACATCCTCCTGGTGCGCAAACCCAGATGCCGCTGGACCTTGCCGGGTGGCAAGGTGGAGCCCGGGGAAAGCAAAGCCACCGCAGCAACGCGCGAGCTGCAGGAAGAAACCGCACTGGAGGCGGAACAGGTGCTTTATCTGATGGAGTTGCGCAGCGGCAGCACCCAGCATCATGTCTACGAGGCGTCAGTGCTGGACCTCGAACAGTTGCGCCCGCAAAACGAGATCACCGAATGCATCTGGCATCCGCTGGACGCCGTGCAGAATCTGCCCACCAGCGACGCGACGCTGCGCATCGTGCAGGCATTTCAGCGACGCTTGTGAGGTTTCAACCGGCGAACGCTCGGCGTCCGGCGCTCATTTCCGTGCGCAATTCGCCGATGAAGTTGGAAATATCGCGGATCGTCACCAGGTGTTCCGGCGACACACCATTGAGCAACAACTCGACCCGTCCGGAGTCAGGCTCGTAAACCTTGATCCGCAACAGTCCCTGCTCCACTTGGGTGCATTCGCATTCAAGCGACGGAAAGCCGGATTCGACTATCCGGCAAATGTCGGCAATGGCTAGCATGGGCGCACGCCTCGCAGGCGATGAGTCGGTCGACCCGTTGAGCATAGATGAGGCTTCGCCGACCTGCCGCCCCGGCAATTGCCAACCCGATCACATTTCTGGCGCAGCCTCAGTGCGCATCATGATCCCAGATCCAGTTCCACATCCCCGGCAGTTGCACCGGCTCCGAACTTTGCTGAACCGTGCGCGCCAGCGCCGCTTTCTGCAACGCCGCATGATCATCGTAAAACGGCTTGTCCGCCAACCTCACGCCAGTGGCTGCGGCACTGTCGAGGAGGATTTGCAGGTACTCGCGGGTATGGCGTGCGGTATAGCGGTTGAGGTCATGAAAGGTCACCACCACCGGAATCACCCCGTCCACGGTCGGAAATTCCCCGAGGGCAATCCGCTCGCGGACTTCCGACAGCTGCCGCAACATGTTCGCCCGGCGCCTGGGGCTGGCGTTGAAGCCCCAGATCTTGCCGTCGTTGGCGCTCAAATCGGTCAATAACACGTGCAGGCCGTGCTGTTGATAGGCCGCGAACGTGCGTTTGTCGTAATTCCAGAATGGCGGCCGCAGCAGGATTGGCGCCGCCCCGGTGATCGCGGCGATATCTGCACTGCCGTTGGTCAACGACTGCTCCAGTTCCTGCGGGTCGAGCGAGCGATGGTTGGTGTGCCAATGAGTGGCCGTGTGAAACCCCAGGATGTGCCCTTCGGCGTGCTCGCGGCGCATGATGCCGCGGCCGATCTCACTGTTGCCGGCACGGGGCGCGCGGGTCTGGACGAAGAACACCGCTTTGATGTCCGGTTGCACCGGGTTGACCTTGAGGCTGTCGAGCACCGTCGCCGACGGGTTCCAGAAGCTCGAAGCGCTCGGGCCGTCATCGAACGTCAGCAGAAACCGCACCGGCGCCTGGGATTCGAGACGGGTGGCGGTTTGCGCGGTCATCTCGATGGGCGCCGCTATGCAGCCGGCCAGCCCGAGCGCGATGGCCGCAGCACAGAGAAAGTTGAAAGCGTATTTCATGTTTTGCCTTGCGCCTGACCGTTGCGGCCCTGTTGTCGACTGGCAAAACTCCCTCGCCCTGATCCATCCCTGCGCCCGGCTGTTCGAGCCAGGTTTGGATAGGGTACACAGGCTTTGGTTCCGGCGCTCGTTCAGTCAGCCAGTACCTGCTGGAACGAGGTGTCGATGATCCCGGCGGTGGCCAGTGGCGCCGGCAATGCCTTGACCTTGAACAGAAAGTCCGCGGTGCTTTGCAGGTCTGCTGCGGCCTGTTGATCCACTGGCCCGACCGTCATGTGCGCCTGACGCAACCAGTGGCGTGACACCTGCTGATCGAGGTTGGCTTTCTTCGCCCAGAGATCTGCGTATTCGTCGGTATGGCTGTCGACCCAGGCTCGTGCCTGCTTCAAACGTCCGAGAAAATCGGTGATCGCTGCGCGTTTACTGTCGATTGATGGCGCCGACGCCGCAATGGCGCTGAGGCCCGGCATCAGGTTCTTCGCGGTGAGAATCGGTCGCGCACCGGAAAACACGATTTGCTGGGAGATGTACGGCTCCCACACCGGGAAGGCGTCGATACTGCCTTGCGGCAACGCAGCCGCCGCATCGATCGGCATCAGCTTGACGAACTCGACGTAATTTTCCGGCAGACCGCCCTGCTCCAGCGCACGCAAGGTCAATTGCTGGCTCCAGGCCCCGGGCCAATAAGCGACTTTCTTGCCTTTCAGATCGGCGATGGTTTTCACCGGCGAATCTTTCGGCACCAGCAACGCGATGGTGTCCGGGTTCTGCCGCGATACACCGATGAGCTTCACCGGCGCCTGTTTGGCGGCGAGAAACAGAAAACCGGAATCGCCGAGAAAGCCCAGATCCAGCGAACCGGTCTGCAACGCCTCGGCCAATGGCGCAGCCGCCTGGAAATGCTTCCAGTCAACGCTGTAAGGCGCGTCTTTCAACACCCCGGACGCTTCTATCGAGGCGCGGATGTTGTAGTAATTCTGATCACCGACGTGCAGGACCAATGGCTCAGCGGCGTAGGCCAGCGGAGTGGCGAACAGTCCGGCAATCAGGGTGGTACGGAGGAAACGGGAGAGCTTCATGGCGGTTCCTGCAATGGATTTTGCATAGACCATAACGCTCTTGATCAGCCATTTTTAAATTCGATTAATGCATAAGCTCAGCACCCTGAATGCTCGCTGTCCGTTACGCAACAGCCCCTCGTCACACTGTTGCTCCAGCAACAGCTGAACACCAGCAAACCTGGCAATCCTCCCGTAAACACGGGCTCAGACACACATGGCACAGAGCCTGCAATATTCCATTGATGCAGGACGCAGCCGTTAAAAATATATTTTCGGACATAAAAACAGTGCTTTTGCCGGAGCGCCCCCATGACATCGTTCTTACCGTTTTCCCGTCTCAAAACGCTGCTGGTCGCCAGCGCCATGGCGCTGGGCCTGCAACCGCTGGCCCACGCCGCCGAAGCCGCGCCCGCCGAGGTTCATCTGGATTACGCCTATTACTCCCCCGTGAGCCTGGTGCTCAAGCATTTTGGCTTCCTCGAAAAAGCCCTGCCTCAGACCAAAGTCAGTTGGGTGCTCAGCCAGGGCAGTAACCGTTCGCTGGAATACCTGAACAGCGGCGGCGTCGATTTCGCCTCCAGCGCCAGCCTCGCTGCCGTGCTGAGCCGCGCCAACGGCAGCCCGATCAAATCGGTCTACATCTACAGCCGCGCCGAATGGACCGCGTTGGTGGTGCGAAAAGACTCGCCGTACCAGAGCGTTGCCGACCTCAAAGGCAAGAAAATCGCCGCCACCAAGGGCACCGATCCTTACCTGTTCACCCTGCGCAGCCTGCAACAGGCCGGGCTGAAAAAAGACGACGTGGAGTTGGTACACCTGCAGCATCCGGACGGCCGCACCGCGCTGGAAAAGGGTGATGTCGACGCCTGGGCAGGCCTTGACCCGCACATGGCGGCCAGCCAGGTCCAGGCCGGTTCGCGCCTGCTCTATCGCAACCCGGCGTTCAACAGTTATGGCGTGGTCAGCGTCACCGAGCAGTACGCCAAGGAGCATCCGCAAACCATCGCCAGCGTGATCAAAGCCTACGAACAGGCGCGGGAATGGGCATTGAAAAACCCGGATGAGTTCGCCGCCCTGCTCGCCAAGGAATCCGGCCTGCCGCTGGACGTGGCCAAGCTGCAACTGTCGCGCACCGACCTGAGCAGTCCGCAACTGACCGCCAAGGATGTGCAGGCCTCCAAGGCAGCGGCGCCGATTCTGGTTTCCGAGGAGCTGGTACGGCGTGGGGTGAATATCGATCAAGTCATCGATCAGTTGCTCGACAGCGGTGTGCAGCAAGCCGTCGCCCGCCAGTAATCGATCAGACTCACCGCGAACCGGTGCCTGACGCGGTTTCGCGGTGAACGGAGCCCACGTATGACCACACGCAGTAATGAACTGCCCGCACCTGGGCGCCTGTCGAAGACGCGTCCTTCCCCGCTCAATCCAACCTGGCGACGGCGCTTGAAAGGCCTGGCCCTGCCGCTGCTGGCCGTAGTCGCACTGGAGTTCATCGTGCGCATCGGCTGGCTGCCGTCCTACCAAATGCCCGCCCCGAGCGAGATCGCCCTGACCCTCACCGACCTCGCCGAAGGCGCTTTGTGGAAGCACATTGGCGCCAGCCTGATTCGCGTGTTGCTCGGGTTTGCGATCGGCGCCAGCCTGGCGCTGGTGTTTGCCGCTTGGGTCGGTCTGAGTCGTGAGGCCGAAGCGTATCTGGAGCCGACGTTCGCCGCCCTGCGCTCCATCCCGAGCCTGGCCTGGGTGCCGCTGTTGCTGCTGTGGCTGGGCATTGATGAAACCTCCAAAGTCGTGCTGATCGCCATCGGCGCGTTCTTTCCGGTCTACGTCAACGTGGTCGCGGCGATTCGCAACATTGATCGAAAACTGGTGGAGGTCGGGCACATTTATGGCTTCAGCCACCTGCAACTGGTTCGGCGAATTCTGTTGCCGGCCGCCCTGCCCGGTCTGTTCACCGGGCTGCGCAGCGGCATGAGCCTGGCGTGGATGTTTCTGGTGGCCGCCGAACTGATCGCCGCGACCAAGGGTCTGGGCTATCTGCTCAGCGATGGGCGTGAAACCTCGCGACCGGACATCGTGCTGGCGGCCATCATCGTGCTCGCCCTGCTCGGCAAACTCAGCGACGGGTTGCTTGCGGGGCTGGAGCGCCGCTGGCTGGCCTGGCGCGACACGTTCTCAGGTCAAGAGGCGAAGGCGTGATCCTCAATCGTCCCGCGTCAAAACCTCGAGCAACTCGATCTCGAACAGCAGATTCGAATTCGGCGGGATCTTGCCCATCGTCCGCTCGCCATAACCCAGGTGCGCGGGCACCAGCAGCTTGCGCTTGCCGCCCACCTGCATGCCCATGAGTCCCTGATCCCAGCCCTTGATCACCCTTCCAGTGCCAATCACGCACTGGAAAGGTTTGCCACGGCTGTGGGAAGAATCGAACTCGCTGCCGTCTTCCAGCCAACCGGTGTAATGAGTGGTGATCAGCGCGCCTTTGACGGCGGCCTTGCCCTCGCCCACCTGGAGATCGATTACCTGCAGTTCATCATTCATAACATTCACTCTATTGTTCAGCTGGCGGCCGTTTTCCCAGAATTGTCGGTGATTGGCAACCCGCAAGCGCAGATCAACGCTGTATCCGAAGTGAGTGACCAAGCATTAACATAGCAAACCGCCATTACTTCTCGGATCGACTCCTCATGCTGGCAGCGCCCCAATGATTCAGCTCTGGATCGGCCTTGCCATTGGCGTCGTCATGCTTGCTGTGATTGCCGTGCTGGTTTTGCGCGAACGCGACTTGCGCCGGCAGTTAGCCGAATACCGAGAACTGCTGGCCCGCGCCGCCGAAGGCAGGAACATCCATCAGGACCACGACGCCGAGCGCTTCAAGCGCAGCCAGTATTTTGCGCGGATCGGCACCTGGGATTGGGAAGTCGACACCGATCGACTGTACTGGTCGGACGCGATCTACGGCATGTTCGGGTTCAAGATCGGCGAGATCACTCCGTCCTATGCGCTGTTCTGTTCCTGCGTGCACCCGGACGATCGCCTGCGCGTGCGCGACGGCGAGTTGCGCTGCCTGGAGACCGGCGAAAACCACGATGAGGAGTACCGCGTGGTCTGGCCCGATGGCACGATTCGCTGGCTGCGGGAGACCGGTAACGTGGTGCGCAACGACCACGATGCGGTCATCAAAATGATGGGTGTGGTGCGCGACATCACCGAAGAAAAAGCCTCGGCCAGTTACCTCAAGCACCTCGCCCACTACGACCCGTTGACCGGACTGCCCAATCGACTGGTGCTGGAAGAGCGCCTGGCCGAAGCACTGGACCAGGCGCGACAAACCAACACCCGCGTGGCACTGGTGTTTGTCGACCTGAACGGTTTCAAAAACATCAACGACCATTACGGCCACGCCGCTGGCGACCGCGTATTGATCACCACCGCCACCCGCCTCAAACGCATCCTGCGCGCCACCGACACCGTCGCGCGCATCGGCGGCGACGAGTTCGTGGTGATCCTGCAAGGCCTGGCGCCGAGCCTCAATCTGCAAGACGAAGCCCGCCGCATCTGCCAGAAGATTTTCATCGAACTGTCGCCACCGATCGGCATCGGCAACGACCAGCGCCACATCGGTACCAGCCTTGGGGTGGCGGTGTTTCCCGACCATGCGCCAACCATGGATCGGCTGCTGCACATTGCCGATCTGGCGATGTATGAAGCCAAGCGCAGTGGGAACAATCAGTATCGGTTGGGCGGCGAAAGCCCTGCACGAGTGCATGTGCAGGGCCTTTGAGCCCGGTGCTTAACGCTCGACTGGTTGCATCTGGACGATGGTGCCGTTGGTGATCATGACCATTACGTACTTGTCGTTGATTTGCACCCACTGCGCCTGTTCGATCGGTGCTTTCAAGCCTTTCTGTTTCCAGTTTTTCAAGGCTTTGTCGCTGCGCTGATAAATGTCTGGAGCCCGGTCGTTGACCTTCAATTCACGGTCGCTGGTCGGGGACTGGACAGCAGGTTCGCTTGAGGTTTGCGCCGCTTGAACAAGTGGACTGATCCCGGCAATGCCGGCGACGAGCGCCAGGCTGGCGATTAGGGTTTTGCTGTTCATCGGTGAACCTCCTTCAGATGTGTGATACCTGAACTCCGACTGCGGAGTCACAGAATCATTCCTTGTTTTTTTGCCTGGGCTGGCCGGGAGAGTGTAGTTGGCAGACAGGCCGTTCTCGCGAGCCAGCTCGCGCCCACAGGATCCGGGCTCAACCGCGTGCTTTTGCGCTAACATGCCGCGCAAAATCCCGCCGAGTGAACAAGGACATCACCGTGAACACCTATCTTGTCGTCAATCTGGTTTTGCTCGGACTCTGCGCGCTCTATTGCGTGTACCTGTTCAATGCGCTGGTTGCCCGGCGCAATGAAATCAAAAACGCCTTTGCCCAGGTTGAAGTCCAGCTCAAGCGCCGCTACGACCTGATCCCCAATCTGGTAGCGGTTGCCAAAGGCTACCTTGCCCACGAGCGTGAAACCCTCGAAGCGGTGATTGCAGCGCGCAATGCCGCAGTGGTCGGGCTCGAGGCTGCACAGGCGCAGCCGGGCAGCGCAAAAAACATCGAACAGTTGGGCCTGGCGGACAGCACCCTCAGCAGCGCTTTGAGTCGGCTGAATGTGACGCTGGAGGCTTATCCCGACCTCAAGTCTTCGCAAAACATGCAACAACTCAGCGAAGAGTTGAGCAGCACTGAAAACAGGGTCAGTTTTGCGCGCCAGGCCTACAACGATGCGGTAATGGCCTACAACACGCTCAAGCAGGGCTTTCCGGCCTTGCTGCTGGCCCCCGGATTCGGTCACGGCAGCGACGCGGCGCCGTTGAAATTCGCCGACACGCTGGCAATCAAAGTCGCCCCCAAAGTTTCTTTCTGACCCCTCTCTGCCCACGGACGGCCTCATGAATTTCTTCCAACAACAACGCCAGGCGCGTCACCAGACCGCTTTGCTCGTCGCGCTGATGATCATCGCAGTGCTCTGCCTGATCACCCTTGCCAGTCTGCCATTTGTCATCGGCGTCCTTGATAACCAGCATGACAGCGAGGCCAGGATCAAAGCCCTGCACACCACAGCCGTGGTCGCCATGATCGTTTCGGGCATCGTGTTGCTCGGCAGTCTGTTCAAGTATTTTCAACTGTTGGGCGGCGGCAAAGTGATCGCGGAAAAGCTTGGCGGGCGCCCGGTCAACGACGACGTGCGCACAGCGGATGAGCGTCGACTGATGAATGTGGTCGAGGAAATGGCGCTGGCCTCCGGCGTCGCCATACCGGCGGTGTATCTGCTGCCCGACGAAACCATCAATGCGTTCGCAGCGGGTTTCACCCCCAAGGATGCGGTGATCGGCGTCACCCAGGGCGCGATATCGCTGCTGACGCGCGAGGAACTGCAAGGGGTGATCGCTCACGAGTTCAGCCATATCTACAACGGTGACATGCTCCTCAATACCCGCTTGGTGGCGACTGTCCACGGGATTCTGGTGGTGGGTCTGGCCGGCGCCTATTTGCTGTTTGGTCTGACCAGGTCGAAGAAAAGCAAAAAGAACGATGACGGATATCTTTTGCTGCTGCTGGCGTTCATGGGCATGGTGTTGTGCGTGGCCGGTTTCATCGGCAGCTTCTTTGCCAACGTGATCAAGGCTGCCGTGAGCCGACAGCGCGAATACCTCGCTGATGCCAGCGCCGTGCAATTCACCCGCAACCCCCAAGGCATTGCCGGCGCGCTGAAAAAAATCGGCAGCCAGGGCTCGACCCTGAGTTCGCCACGGGCCAAAGAGTTCAGCCACCTGTATTTCAGCGCCGGCTCGACGTCATTCTTCAAGAGTCTGTTCGCCACCCATCCTGACCTGAGTGAGCGCATCCGGCGGATCGATCCGCAATGGGACGGCCAGTTTACGTTACCGCCCGCGCAGTAACCGCCTGCACACCTGAGCACGATGCCTCAGGCGCACTCGACAATTTCAGGACATTACGATGAATTTCTTCCAGCAACAGCGCCAGGCCAAGCGCCGCACCGTGTATCTCATTTTCTTGATGTTCATGGCAGTACTCAGTCTGATCGCAATGTCGTGTGTGCTGATGACCATCCCGGTCGAGGATGGCAGCGGTAACGTCCTGATGGATTTGAAGCTCGATCGGCAGTTGGTCATGACCGTATCGGCGGTGGTCGTCAGCATCGTGCTGCTGGGCAGTCTGACCAAGCTTGCGGATTTGTCAGAAGGCGGCAAAGTGGTTGCGCGACGCCTCGACGGGCGCGTGATCAACCACAGCGCGCAGACGCTGGAAGAGCAGCGATTGATGAACGTGGTGGAAGAAATGGCCATCGCCTCCGGAACCGCCGTGCCCACGGTGTACTTGCTGCCCGATCTGGGCATCAACGCCTTCGCGGCGGGACTCACGCCACAGGACGCCGTCATCGGCGTCACCCAGGGCGCAATCAGTGTGCTGACCCGTGACGAGCTCCAAGGGGTGATCGCCCATGAGTTCAGTCATATCTATAACGGTGACATGCGCCTCAACACCCGACTGATTGCCATCGTCCACGGGATCATGGTTCTCGGGTTGACCGGCAGCTATATCCTGGAAGGCACGGAACATGTCGGCAAAACCCCGCTGCAGCGCAGTAAGTTCGTCGCGATACCGATGTTGATTGGTTTTGTACTGTTGTTTGTGGGTATCGCGGGGACGATTTTTGGCAATCTGATCAAATCTGCAATCAGTCGACAGCGTGAATTCCTCGCCGATGCAACTGCTGTGCAATACACCCGCGACCCGCAAAGCATCGCCGGTGCGTTGAAGAAAATTGGCGGTTATGAATTGGGCGCAACCATCAGTTCCGCGCGCGCGGAGGAATACAGCCACTTGTACTTCGGACCGGGTTACTCGAACAGCGACTCGACGGCTTCCCATCCTGATCTGCAGGAGCGAATTCGCCGAGTCGATGCGCAATGGGACGGCAGCTTCATCAAAATCGCAGCAGCGCAAACCGAGACGCAGTCCACCGCCAGACCGCCCCTACCGGAGGCGTTCGGCGGTGTTCCCGCTGCGGCCAAGTCGGTGCTTTACGATATGAATGCAGTTCAGGCTTCTGTTGCGGCCATGGGTGCCCCGCAAAAAGAACACCTGATGGAAGCTCGCCGTGTGCTGGAAGACATTGAGCAAACGCTCAAATCCGCAGCCCGCAACATTGAGGGCGCACAGGCCATTGTTTATGGGCTGCTGCTGTCACGTTTCGATTCCCTGCAAGGGGCTCAACTTGATGCACTGCGGCGGGAAATCGACGAGAGTGTGTTTGATGCCGTGGGTCTGCTGCGTGAACCACTAGCGCAGCTCAATCCCGGCCTGCGTCTGCCATTGCTTGATCTGGCGATTCCAAGCCTGCAACAGCTGGACAAAAAATCGTTTGCCAAGGTCAAGCGCAACCTGAATCTGCTGATCGACGCCGATAACGAAACCGAGTTGCTGGAGTGGACGCTGCTGCGCATCGTCGAACGCAATGTCGAGG
This sequence comes from Pseudomonas sp. H1h, assembly GCF_000633255.1. GTDB lineage: Bacteria > Pseudomonadota > Gammaproteobacteria > Pseudomonadales > Pseudomonadaceae > Aquipseudomonas. Next base: position 299,421 of record NZ_AYMJ01000018.1, on the reverse strand, counting down.
GCGCACCAGCGGTACAGTTCAAATTCGGCCTGTTCCAGTGCGCCGAACAACTGCTGGTGCTGTTGAATGCGCTGGCGCGCGCCGGTCAGCAGAATCAGCAAGTGGCGTTACAGGCGCTGCACTTTGCCTGGGAGGAATTGCCGTTCGAGCGACCGTTGGAATTGCCTGTCGAGCTTGAGGATCTGCAAGGGCTCGAAGCCGCAATCAAACGCCTGCGTCACCTGATGCCCGAGGAGCGCCCCGCCCTGCTCAATGCCATGACCCGGTGTGTGATGCATGACGGGGTGATCACTGTGGCGGAGGCCGAGTTGTTTCGTGCGGTGGCGGATCTGCTCGATTGCCCGCTACCACCCTTCCTGGTCACACCACCCGAAACGCAAACCAGCAAGAAAGAAATTGCAGGCGAAGAAGCCAGACAATCCAGCATTGGCGTTGCCTGACACACCGCATTCGCGAGCAGGCTCGCTCCCACAGGGCCTAGTGGCATTAACAAGATTTGCAGACAACCCACAAACCTGTGGGAGCGAGCCTGCTCGCGAAGAGGCCGGCACATCCAATATTTTCTTCGCCTGATACACCGCTTTCGCGAGCAAGCCCGCTCCCACAGCGCCCAGTGGCGTTAACAAGATTTGCAGACAACCCACAGACCTGTAGGAGTGAGCCTGCTCGCGAAGAGGCCGGCACATCCAATATTTTCCTCGCCTGATACACCGCTTTCGCGAACAAGCCCGCTCCCACAGCGCCCAGTGGCGTTAACAAGATTTGCAGACAACCCACAAACCTGTGGGAGCGAGCCTGCTCGCGAAGAGGCCGGCACATCCAATATTTTCTTCGCCTGATACACCGCTTTCGCGAGCAAGCCCGCTCCCACAGGGCCCAGTGGCGTTAACAAGATTTGCGGACAACCCACTAACTTGTGGGAGCGGGCTTGCTCACGAAGAGGCCGGCACATCCAATATTTTCTTCGCCTGATACACCGCATTCGCGAGCAGGCTCGCTCCCACAGGGCCTAGTGGTGTTAACAAGATTTGCAGACAACCCACAAACCTGCTCGCGAAGAGGCCGGCACATCCAATATTTTCTTCGCCTGATACACCGCTTTCGCGAGCAAGCCCGCTCCCACAGCGCCCAGTGGCGTTAACGGGATTTGCAGTCAAACCACTAACTTGTGGGAGCGAGCCTGCTCGCGAAGAGGTCGGCACATCCAGCATTTTCATTGCGTGATAAACCGCTTTCGCGAGCAAGCCCGCTCCCACAGGTGCGGTGGTAATTCAGAGGATTGATCCACTTGGCGCATCAATCCATACCAATAATGCAATTAACATCCGGTTACACCTGCGCCACTATCCGCCGCAATAACAACCGTGCGCCGCTTCCACGTCGCGCACGTCATAAAAGCGGTGGAGTTCTTTTCTATGACAGCCTCAATCCCTCACGGCGGCTCGCGGGCCGGCGCCATTTTCCGGGTGACCTCGGGCAATTTCCTCGAACAGTTCGACTTCTTTCTGTTCGGTTTCTACGCCACGCAGATCGCGGCGGTGTTCTTCCCGGCGAGCAGTGAGTTCGCTTCCCTGATGATGACGTTTGCCGTGTTCGGCGCAGGCTTCTTGATGCGTCCGCTGGGGGCTATCGTGCTCGGTGCCTATATCGATGACGTGGGCCGCCGTAAGGGGCTGATCGTCACCCTGTCGATCATGGCCAGCGGCACGATCCTGATCGTGCTGGTGCCCGGGTACGAAACCATCGGTCTGTTCGCTCCGGCGCTGGTGTTGATCGGGCGGCTGTTGCAAGGCTTCTCCGCCGGTGCGGAACTGGGCGGGGTTTCGGTGTACCTCTCGGAGATCGCCACCCCGGGCCGCAAGGGCTTTTTCACAGCCTGGCAGTCGGCCAGTCAGCAAGTGGCGATCATTGTCGCCGCTGCGCTGGGCTATGCGCTGAATGCGTGGATGGCCCCCAATGTGATTGCTGACTGGGGCTGGCGGATTCCGTTTTTCGTCGGTTGCATGATCGTGCCGTTCATCTTTCTGCTGCGCCGTAACCTGGCGGAAACCGAGGAGTTCGCCGCACGCAAACACCGCCCGAGCATGGGCGAAGTGTTCCGCACCCTCGGCCAGAACTGGGTGGTGGTGCTTGGCGGCATGCTGATGGTCGCACTGACCACTACCGCGTTTTACCTGATCACCGTCTACGCGCCGACCTTCGGCAAAACCGTGCTGCACCTGAGCACCTCCGATGCGCTGCTGGTGACCTTGCTGGTGGGTGTGTCGAACTTCTTCTGGCTGCCGATTGGCGGCATGTTGTCCGACCGTATCGGCCGGCGTCCGGTGCTGATCACCATGTCGCTGCTGGCCCTGGCCACCACGTATCCGGCGCTGTCATACCTGGTGCAGGCGCCGAGCTTCAGCCACATGTTGCTGTCGCTGCTGTGGCTGTCGTTCATTTACGGCATGTACAACGGCGCAATGATTCCGGCGCTCACCGAGATCATGCCGGTGGAAGTGCGGGTGGCCGGTTTCTCTCTCGCTTACAGCCTGGCGACCGCAATTTTCGGCGGCTTCACCCCGGCGATGTCGACCTTCCTGATCCAGTACACCGGTGACAAGGCCGCGCCCGGTTACTGGATGAGCGTCGGCGCACTGTGTGCGTTGTGCGCCACGTTGTACCTCTATCGCCGCGCAGGCGGCCGGTTGCAACCGGTTGCCGCATAAGGAGCAATCACTTTGAAAAAACTGATCAACCTCAGCGCCGTCGCCCTCTTCGCATTCAGCGCCCTGGCACACGCTGAACAGCTGAACGTGATGACGTCGGGCGGCTTCACCGCCGCGTACAAAATCCTCGGGCCGAAATTCGCTGCCGCCACCGGCAACACCCTCGACACCCAACTCGGCCCCTCGATGGGCAAAGCCCCGGAGGCAATCCCCAATCGGCTCGCTCGTGGCGAACACGCCGACGTGGTGATCATGGTCGGCTATGCCCTCGACGACCTGATCAAACAAGGCAAGGTCGATCCGGCCTCGCGGGTCGAACTGGCGGACTCGCGCATCGGCCTGGTGGTGCGTGAAGGCGCGGCGAAACCCGACATCAGCAGCGTCGAAAGCCTGAAGAAAACCCTGCTCGACGCACAGTCGGTGGCCTACTCCGACAGCGCCAGCGGCGTGTACATCGAGCAGCAGTTGTTCAAGCAGCTCGGCGTTGAGGATCAACTGAAACCGAAGGCGAAGATGATCCCGAAAATCCCGGTCGGCTCGGTGGTTGCCACTGGCGACTATCAACTGGGCTTCCAGCAGGTCAGCGAATTGCTGCCAGTGCCGGGGGTGAGTTTTGTCGGCAAGATTCCGGAGTCGGTGCAGGCGGTGACACGCTTCGCCGCCGGCATTCCGGTCGGCGCGCAGCATCCAAAAGAGGCCAGAGCCCTGCTTGCCTACCTCGCCGCACCCGCCGCCCAGGCGGATGTGCAGGCCACCGGGCTGGATTCGGTCAAGCGCTGATCGTGGGCGGCTGGACCTTCATTTCCACCACCAGCCGCTCCAGTTCCAATGCCGCCGGGGTCAACGTGCGATCCCGGCGCTTGATGATGCCGACACTGCGCATCACCTGCGGATCAGTCAGCGGCACCCGCGTCAGGATCGGATGATCCGGGCCGGGCATCGCCATCAGCGGCACAGCCGCCACGCCCAGTCCTGCTTCCACCAGACCGATCATGGTCGTCACGTGCCGCGTCTCGCAAATGCTCGGGCGCTGCGGCACCACGCCGCTCAAGGCCTGATCGAGGAGGAAGCGGTTGCCCGAGGTCTTGTCCAGCGAAATGTAGTCCTGCTGATAGAACTCATCCCAGGTCACACTGCTGCGCCCGGCCAACGGGTGATCGCGGCGACAGGCAACCACGTAGCTTTCCTGCACCAGCGGTTCGAATTCGACTTTGGCCTCCTGGGTGCCCATGAAACTCAAGCCGAAATCCGCCTCGCCGTTGACCACCGCACTGAGCACATCGTGGGCGCTGGAATCGAGGACTTTGACCTTGATGCGCGGAAACTGCTGGTGATAACGCGCGACCACCCGCGGCATGAAGTAGTAAGCCGCCGACGGCACGCAGGCGACGGTGACGTGCCCCAGTCGCGTCGAGGCCACTTCGCTGATGCCCAGCAGCGCCACGTCCAGGTCATCGAGCAAGCGCTCGACGCTGGGCATGAAACCACGTCCGGCCTGGGTCAGGCTGACCTTGCGCGTGGTGCGCTCGAACAGCTTCACGCCGAGAGCGTCTTCGAGCTTTTCGATGCGCCGGCTCAGGGCCGGTTGCGACAGGCGCACGGTGTCGGCGGCCTTGCGGAAACTGCCCTGCTCGACCACGGCGCGAAAGGCTTGCAGGTCGTTGAGATCGAAGTTGATGGCCATGGCGGGACTCGCAAAGGACTGATTCGCAGAGGCTATCAATGTAACCAATTGATGCGCGCTTTTACACAGCGCGTTCCGTCGAGAATTGCCGCTGGATCGAAGCCAGGTTGCGCCGCCGGATCCAGCCGCTGGCCAGGCGGATCAGCAGCCAGTAAGGGGTAAACAGCATTTTCGTGCGGGTATTGGCGCAATAGACGAAGGTTTCGGTGCGCAGCGTGCGAATGCCCTGAGCATGCTCGATGACCTGAAAGCGCAGCACCAGTTTGGCGACGTTCGGGTCGTCCAATGCCTTGAAAGCTTGAGCATCAGGGATGTCGCCCGTCTTCAGATCCGGGCGCCAGAAACGTCCCGCCAAACCGAAGGTCACTTCAGAGGCGGTGCGTTCAAGGAGCGTGAAGGCATCAAAACCAAAGGGAGCGGTTGGCTGCTGCAATGCGGGGTCGCCGAACTTGCGCAGTATTTTCCCGGGTAATTCACGCAGGGACAGCAGCGCATCGACCACGCGGTCTTCGCGCATGTCCAGCGCGCAAACCGCAGCGATGATCGCGTCTGGCTGCGCACGGATTGCACCCGATTCGTGGCGCTCGTGAAACTGGAACAACCGCAGAAAAGGCGACGGATATTCCCACAGCAGATTGTCCCTGCGCCCGATGATGCCCAGTGCGTTGCAGAATGTGCGGTTCATGAATCAGCGGTCCCGTGTGATCAGACGATGTGAACCAGAACGCGGCACCTTTGAGGTCGATGCGGGCATCGCCGCAAAGGTGCTGCATATCGCCGGTCAATGGCTGGGTCAGGCCTGCAGGCGCTCACCGGTTGCCGGCGCCGGCGAGTCCGCCAGAGCGGTTTTTTCCGGTACTTCACAGGGTGCCACAGCGATGGTCTGGCGCAGGTCGACCTTCAACGCGCCCCACGACAACCCGGCGCCGAAACCGCACAACACAACGTGTGCGGCCTGCGGCGTGCCGATCGCGGCATGGCGCGACAATACGATCGGAATCGAGGTGGAACTGGTGTTGCCGACACCATCGATGTCGACCGGCATTTTTTCCGCCGCCACACCAATCATCCGCCGCAGGTAATTGAGCATGAACGCGTTCGCCTGATGCAGCACCAGCAAGTCCAGCGTGGCGGGGCTCGACCCGGTGGCGTCGAGCAAGGTCTTGACGGTCTGTGGTACGCGGTTGAGGGCAAAGTTCATCACCGCCGTGCCATCCATCTGCAAACGCTGGATGGTCGCGCAGACGTGGCTGCCCTCCTCCCGGGCGTAGCCGATGTCCGACTGCAGCGCCGCACCGCCGCTGCCGTCGGCACCGCAGATGAACTCGAACTTGCCTGCACCCGGCTCCAGCAAGGTCGCCGACGCAGCGTCGCCAAAGAGCATCTTCACGTGGCGGTCGCGCTCGTCGAGGATCCGCGTGGTCACGTCGCCGGTACACAGCAGGATCTTCTTGCAGGCGCCGGACGAAATCAGTGCGCCCGCTTGCACCAGTGCACTGATGTAGCCAGAGCAGCCAGCGGCCACGTTCAGCACCAGACAATGCTGCGGCAGGCCGAGAGCCTGCTGCACCATGAAGCCGACACCCGGCACCCAGGAATCGGGCGTCTGGGTGACCACGATCAGGCCATCGATGTCCTGTGCCGCAGCATGCCCTTGGTCGAGCAGATTGCGACACGCGGCGATGATCAGGTCGGAGGTGTGCAGGGTTCTGGTTTCCCGGATCGACTGAATGCCGGTGCTTTTGGCGATACGTGCGACTTCCTTGGCGCCGAACAGTTCGGCGAAGTCCTCTTCAGTCACACGGCGCTCAGGCAGCGCCGCCGTGACCGCACGGATGGCGACGCCTTCAATGGTCAGCAGGCTCATGCGGCGTCCTTGATTTTCCGGTCGATCAGATCGAACAGATCCTGCACCGTGACCACGCGCTCGATCTCCTCGCCCGACACACTCACGCCGGTTTGTTCGAACACCAGGGCGACAATCCCGATTCGCGCCATCGAGTCCCAGTTGTCGCTGTTTTCCAGCACGGTTTCGCCGTGCAGCTCGGCCAGCGGAATGAACAGGATTTCAGCGATGCTTGCGCGCATTTTTACCAGATCAACCATTTGTCATTTCCTTATAACGTGATGAGTAAACCGGTCTCACGACTGGGCGAGAACGCCGGGGTGACGCATTTTCTTGAAGCGGCTGGTGTACAGCGGAGTCTCGGCAATGGACACCACCCGCGGCAGTTGCTCCGGGGCCAAAACGCCGCGAACGTGCTGATACAGGCGGACCTTGAAGGCCTCCAGCGCTTCCGGTTCGAACAAGGTGAACTGCGCGGCAACAATCTGCCCGAGCAGCGGGTTGGGCTGCGCGTAGACCACCACGTCGCAGACATTTTCCAGGCCCATCAGCACGCTTTCCACGTGCGACGGAAACACCTTCTTGCCACCGACGTTGATCAGATCGACCGCCCTCCCCGTGACCCGAAAGTAGCCTTCGTGTTCCTCGGCCAGATCATGGGTGATCAGGTAGCCGTCACTCGACAGGTCGCCGGCGCTGGCCAGGTAGCCAAGCATGTTGGTTGCGCCACGCACGTGCAGAATGCCGTCGACCACCCGCAGGCTGTAATTCGGGTCCTCGATTTTCATCCACGCGCTGTCGCCATCCTTGCTGCGGCACGGCAGCACACCGATTTCCGACATCCCGTACAGCTGCTGCAATTGCACTTGCGGCATCACGTTGGCAATGCGCTGGATGGCTTGCGGCGAACTCGGCTCGGAGCCGAAATAGATGCGCTGCAGACTGGTCGTGTCCCACTTCTGGAAAACGCCAGTGATCGTCGCCAGGTTCAGCAGCGTCGGCGACACGTGCAGGGTTTGCACGTTGAACGATTCGATGCAGCGACCGACCTCTTGCGGCGAACGCTCCTTGGGCAACACCAGCGTGCCATGGGTCGCCAGCGCCTGCAGCACGGTGACCAGGCCACCGATATGATCGAACAACAAAAACGCCAGAATGGTGCCGCAGCGTTCGGCACTCAGGTAGCGCTCGAAAAATGGCGCGATGCTGTGCACCACGCCTTTGGCCGGCCCGGTCGAACCTGAAGAAAACACAATGAAACCGGCCTGATGTTGCGACAGCAGTCCGTCGACCGTGGGCGGTACCTGATTGTTGCCGTGAGCAATGACTGCCGACTCCGCCCCCCCGCCGATCACCGAAAACCGCGCGCCCGCAGCGCCCGCCAACTGCGCCAGTTGCTCCTCTCCCTTGGGCACAGAAAGCGCGACGACGTTGTTGTGCAGCCACAACGCGAACAGCATGCAGACACTGTTGAAGCTGTAGTTGTCGACCAGCAGCACGCACGAATCGCAGACGGACTTTGCCGCCAGTTCCGCACCATAAGCGTTTATTTGCGCGTGCAACTGATCATAGGTAAAGCGCCCCTCATCACTGACGATCGCCAATTGGCTGCCGGCGCTTTTCAGATGAGCCAAAAATGCTGCTACTTGCATACCCCAACCCCTCGTTCGGTCAAACGGCTGGAACCTGAGCTTGCGCTGCAGACAACCGGTCCATGATGTAGGCGATCAGCGTGCCCAGCGTGGCAAACGGTGTGGCGGCTTCGGGCAGGTCGGTGGTATCGGCCAGACGCACGTCAACGCCCAACTGGCTGCGCAGTTTTTCTTCGACATCGACGATGATCGACACCAGGGTCAGCGAGTCGATGCTGCCGTCCACGCCATAGAGGCGGCTGTCTTCGCCATGGGACAAATCGATCGGGGTACTCAACAACAGATCCTGTTGCCGAATGGCTGACTCGGTCAGCGCTTTGACTTGATTGAACATTCCAACATTCCTTTATTGGCTGATGCAGGTCCCAGCGTTGACTACGCCTGAGACAATGGCTGGTGCGCTTTCTGGTGATCGGCCAGCGCCGTGCGCATGTCGACAAATATCCCGCTCTTGATTCCGTAGGCATCGGGTGCGTCGATCATCGCCAGGATGTCGATTGCACGTTGCGCGGGAGAGACCATGTAGCCGGGCGCCAACGCCCTTTGCTGCAAGGACTTGAGATCGGCAAAGTCGGCGGTACGCTGGCTGAAGCTCACCTGCCGCGACAGCCCGGTGTCGACATTGCACAGGCCGAGCACGGCGAAGAAGATCTCCGGATTTTCCTCGGCATACACGCCGCCCAATGCCTTCAGCGCAGCTTTCGACAGGCTGTACGGCAGCGTACCCGCACGAAAGCGTACGCCGGCCATCGAGGCTGACAGCACGCAGGTCGCTGGACGGTGCGCGGCAGACAGCATCAAGTCGAGAATGGCCTTGTTCGCCAGCACGTTGACGTTGAGCACATGCTGCAACTCATCCAGCGAGAACTCCCCACCACGCCCCGGCACATTTCCGCTGACCCCGGCATTGAGGAAAAACCGGTCGACGCCCTGCTCCAGAACGGTGGCAAAGTTGTCCTTGAACAACTCGCCCATCTCGCTCGGCCGGGAGAGGTCGAACGGCCGAAAGTGGAAGTTCGGATGGCCCATCAGCTGATACGGCTGACGGCGCGAGGTGCCAAAAACCGTGTGCCCGTTTTGCAGATGCAGTTGCGCCAGCGCCTCGCCGATGCCGCTGCTCACGCCGGTGATGAACACCCGCTGTTTGCCCTTCTCGCGGGGACCTGTGGTGGCGTTGCGTTTGACCGTGTGCATCAGAATTTACCGGCCGAAAAACCGCCATCAACCGGCATCACGGTGCCGGTGACAAACGACGAGGCGTCGCTCAGCAGCCACAGGATCGCGGCAGAGATTTCGCCCGGATTGGCGAAACGCTTCATCGCCGTCACCTGCAGCTTGTGTTTGGTCGATTCCGGGTTGGCCTTCAGGCGTTCTTCCGAGTTCATGCCGCCCAATGTCGGGCCGGGGCACACGGCGTTGACGCGAACCGAATGGCGCTCAGGCAAGGCTTCTTCAGCGCACTCGATCGCGCACACCTGGGTCAGCATGTTCAGCGCAGCCTTGCTGGTGGAGTAGGCGCTTTGCTTGGCCACCCCGAGCAGACCGGCGCAGGACGAGACGTTCACGATCGAGCCGCCGGCATGTTTCGAGATCAGGTTGGTCTCGTGCTTGAGCAACAGCAGCGGGCCCAGCAGATTGATCTCCAGTACGCGTTTCCAGTCTGGGAAATCCATGTCGCGGATCGGCGCGTGTTTGGAGGTGACGCCGGCGTTGTTGACAGCCAGATCAAGGCGACCGTGTTTGTCGTTGATGATGCGAAACAGCTCGATGATCGAGGCTTCATCGGTGACGTCGCTTCTGATGAACGTGCAGTTGTCGCCGAGGCGACTTTGCGCCGTCAGGCCATCGTCCTCGTTGCGCCCGGTGATGTAACAGATGCAGCCGGCCTCGATCAGCTTCTGGCTGACATCGAAACCGATCCCGCGTGTGCCGCCGACAACGAGGGCGATCTTGGCGTTGAAGTTCATTTCAGGGTTTCCTCATAGTGCTGTTGTAGTTGTTCTGGCCGTCGATAGTCAGGATTGACGCAGCAGTAAACGCGCTCGGCCATGGGGTCTTTTTTGTCGCGGAAACAAAAGGCATCGCCTCGGCAGCGGTTGACCTGATCCGCTCGGCCCGCCAGTTGCTTGGCGACAAAGCGCTGGTCGGCGAGCATGGCGCGGCCGAACCCGACGAAATCGGCATCACCGCTGGCGATGATTTCATTGGCTTGCGCCACGTCCGCGACCGAACCGGTAAAGCCCACCGGTATCCGCACGAAACGCTTCAGATAGCGGCAGCCGGCGCGCGACATGGCTAGGGCCTGTTCGGTATTTTTGAAAAAGAAGCGGAAGGTCTCACTGATGCCCAGCGAACAGGTAATCGCCGCAACCCCACTGGCCTCCAGAGCGGTGACGACATCCCCCAGCAACGCGGCGTGCTGCCCTTCTTCGCCGAGGCCATCGTCCATGCCCAGGCGCACGGTGACCGCGACCTTGTGGTCGGTGGCCTCGCGGATGCCCGCCACGATGGCGAGCAACAGCCTGGCGCGCTTGAGCGGCGTGCCGCCCCAATCGTCCTCGCGCCGGTTGGTCTTCGGCGAGAGGAAGCTGCTGATCAGATAACCGTTGGACGCCTGCAACTGGATCAGCGTGGCCCCGGCCTGCTGCGCATAGCGTGCGGCGGCACAGAAATGCTCGATGCAGCGCTGGATCTGCGCCTCGGTCATTGCCACCGCCCGCGCCTCGGGATGCGCGCTGAGGATGGTTGGGGACGCAATGGCGCTGGGGGTCAGAATAATCCCCTGCTTCGACGGCAGAGACTGCGGCCCGTAATGCTGCAGTTGTACCCCGAGCGGAAAACCCCGCGCCCGCGCCGCATCAAACAGCGGACGCAGGGCCTGCGCGTGGGCCGCCGAAGTCAGCCGCAGCCCACGACTGTTGTAACGCGCATCGGCGTCGACGCTGGCATTACCGAGAAAACCGAAGCCGGCGCCGCCGTCCATCAAGGCTTGATAAACCGCGAAAAACGCCGGCTGCGGGAAGCCGTGTTCATTACACAGATCCATGCCGAGCGAGGAAAAATACAGCCGATTCTTCGCCACCGCATGCGCACCGAAATGCAACGCCTGCGTGGCGGCCTCGAAGGTCGGGGGTTGCTTGATCATTGCTTCAGCGCCGCAAGCGCCGCCTCATCGAGGTAGACAAAACCGCGCTTGATGATGTCGCTGATCACCTGCAAGCCGTTGAAGTCCACCTCAGCGAACTCCCACGACGAATGCTCGCCCTGACCGGCAAGGCGAATGCCGGTGGTAAAACTGAATTTGCCTTCGTAGACGATATTCAGGCTGACCGGGTCAGGCAGATCCGATGTCGTCGTCACGCAACCGCTCTTGCCCAGGCCCAACAGTTGCACCTCGGCGCTGCGACCCTGCTTGTCGCTCAGGGTGCAGGCCAGCTTCAACGGTTGCAGTGGGGCAAACCAGTCGTTGGAGTGGATGAAGATGTTGCGCGTCTTTTCGAACAGCGGCATGTCGATCACGGTGGCCTTGGTGTCGACCGTGGCGAACAAGGTCTGGCGTTGATAGAACGCAACCCGCAAATGGATTTTCTTCGGCGATGTGGCATCACTCGGGGTCATGTTGTCGACCACCAGTTCGATCGGATACATCAGCTCGGCGTAGGCGAAAAAGCTCGCGTTCAGCTCGTTGACGCTGACAGTGACGGCACCGCGTGCATGATCGGTGTGGTGGTACAGGTGGTGATAGACCGCCTGGCGCGCCGCCTCGATGAACATCGTACCCGGCACATGTTCGTGCGCCTTGCGGTAGAAGAAGTAGTTGTCGGCGTTATTGATGAAGCGAAACGAACTGGCGCGGCGAATGGCCGGAATCGATTCGCACAGTGCGGCCACCGAGAACTCCAGGTTGTCGCCCTTCGTCTGGACCGCCCCCAACTGCGCAGCGACGATCTGGTAGGGCAGCGCCCTGACCTTGTTCCATTCATCATCGGCGCCGACGCCGGCCATCCGGGTCTTTTTCTGTAGCTCGGGCGCAATGTCGAAGCGCGGCTGCTGGTTGGCGCTCAAGGCATAGTTGCGCACCAGCGGGTTATGCCCGTTGGCCTCAATCAGGGCTTCGTCCAGATACAACGGAAGCGCGTCTCTGGGGGCGCAAATCAATACGTCGTCCGCCGAACCTTTGTGCAGGAGATCGGGCGAAATGCTGTCGTTATTCATCATGGTCAGCTCATCTCGGTAGTGGTTGTATTTTTTGTTGTACGGGGCTGGCGACAGCCTTCGGTTACGAGGCTTCCATCACGTCGCGTTCCTCTTCTTCACTCAGTTGCCTGGCGATGACAGCGGATGGCTGCCATGACTCGACACCGTGGATGACCGGTTTGTCCGCCAGAATCTGTTCGATGAGTTCTTTCTCACGCAGACGTGCCGCCGCAATCGAACGGTCCTTGACGTGGCCGTAGCCGCGAATCGAATCCGGCAGACTCGCCCAGGCAACGAACGCCGACAGATTCTCCGAGTTCAATTTCGGCAACAGGCGTTGCAGGGTTTGCTCGTAATCGCTCAGCAGACGGCGTTCTTCACGGCGCTCAGCGGAATAACCCAGCGGATCGAACCGGGTATGGCGCAACACGCGGCCCTTGGCCAGGACCTTCAGCAGCGGCAGGATCCAGCCGGAGAACGCGATTTTTTTCGGCTCGCCGGTGCTCTCTTGGTTCTTGCGCAGCAGCGGCAAGGCAAAGTGGAATTTCAGGCGAATGCCCCCGTCGAATCGTGCTTTCAGGGAGTCGGTGAAACTGCGCGTGGTGAGCAACCGCGCGACTTCGTACTCGTCCTTGTAGGCCATCAGCTTGAACAGATTGCGTGCCACCGCCTGAGTCAGCGCGCTGTCATCACCGGCTGCCGGCAGCGCCCGCAGTTGCGCGATGACCTTGCGATAACGTGCTGCATACGCAGCGTTCTGGTAGTGGGTCAGGAACTCGCTGCGATTGTTGATCAACTGCTCGAGACTTTCGCGGCGACCACGCATGTCGCTGATGTCGCGGATCGCGATCGTCGACACGGCGTCCACCGGTTGGTCGAGATAAGGCGCAACAAAGGCTGCGTCCTGCGCCCACAGCCGGCCCCAGGCAAAAGCCAGATGGTTGGTGGCGGCGCTGCCGGCCAGGTCGATGGCCTTTTTCAACGCTGCCAGCGACACCGGCACTGTGCCCTGCTGCCAGGCATAACCGAGCAACAGCATATTGGCTTGCATCGGACTGACCAGCGAGTTCGCCAACTCCCCGGCATCGAGGCTGTGGAAGTGCTCGGCGCCGACCTTTTCTTTCAAAAAGGCCTGAATCGCGTCGGTCTCGATATTCAGTTGGGTATTGCGCAGCATCGCGCCGGTCTGGGTCATGGCAGTGTTGGCAATGACCACGGTCTTGTTTGGCCGCAGCGTCACCAATGCATCGTCCTCGCTGGCCACCACCAGATCGGCGGCAAGCAGCAGGTCGGCCCCGCCGATATCGATGCGGTGCTGGTGCAGCGCATCGGCACTGCCGGCCAGGCGCACATGGCTCAACACCGCACCGCCCTTCTGCGCGAACCCGGTGAAGTCAAGCACGCTGACTGCACGCCCATCCAGGTGAGCGGCCATGGCAATCGCCCGCGCCACGGTCACTACACCCGTACCGCCAACACCCGCCAGCAGCATTTCATACGGCAGCTCGAGCGAGCGCGGCACTGGCGGCAGCGCCAGCGCTTCGGCCCGCGCCAGCACCTGGGCGCTGTCGGCCAGTTTGCGCGGACGCTGCCGTGGTTTGCCGGTCACCGTCACGAAGCTCGGGCAGAAGCCCTTGATGCACGACAGATCGGTGTTGCACGAGTGCGGATCGATGCGACGCTTGGCGCCGAACGGTGTTTGCACCGGGATCACCGACAGGCAGTTGGATTTGACCTGGCAGTCGCCACAACCTTCACAGACGGCTTCGTTGATCACCACTTCAGTCTTTACCAGCGGTGCCGGCAATTGCTTCTTGCGGCGGCGCCCTTCAACAGCGCAGACCTGATCGAAAATCAGCACGCTGACACCGCAAGTGTCGCGCAGCTGCAACTGCACTTCTTCCAGCTTTTCGCGGTGAAACACTTCGATGCCCTGGGGCAGACTGTCATGCGCCTGATAGCGCTGCAGGTCATCCGCCACCACCACGATGCGCTGCGCGCCTTCGGCCTTGAGCAGCTCAACGGCTTTTTTCACCGTCAGCTTGCCGTCGATAGGCTGACCACCGGTCATGGCCACCGCATCGTTGTAGAGCAGCTTGTAGGTGATGGTCGCACCGGCCGCGATGGCCTGGCGCACCGCGAGGAACCCAGAGTGGAAAAAGGTCCCGTCGCCGATGTTCTGGAAGATGTGCGGCGTCTGCACGAACGGTGCCTGGCCCAGCCAGTCGACCCCTTCCCCGCCCATCTGCACGCTACCGGTGGTCGAGCGTTCCGGCATGCGCGCTGCCATTGCGTGGCAGCCGATGCCGAGCCGCGCTTCACTGCCCTTCGGCACCTGGGTCGAGGTGTTGTGCGGGCAGCCGGAACACAGATAAGGCGTGCGCCGGATCCAGTCGCCAGCCCGCGAAATACCGGGCATACGCCAGAAATACGGAAGGCTGAGGTCGATGCCCAGGCCTTGCAGGCGCTGCTGCAACAGTGCGGCGATGCGCGACGGTCGCAGCTCCTCGTGGTCCGAGATCAGCGCCTGGCCGTCCTCGTCGGTCTTGCCGATGATCACGGCACGCTGGTCGTGGGCCGCGTTGTAGTACTTCTGTTTGAGCTGCTCTTCGACGATCGCCTGCTTCTCCTCGATGACCAGCACCTTGCCGGCGCGCTGGGTCCAGGCGTCCAGCACCGGCGACAGCGGGTACACCAGGTTGATCTTGAGCAACGCGACGCCGGCGTTTTCCAGTTGTTCGAGGGAGATACCGCATTGCTGCAAGGCCTGGCGCACGTCGCCGTAGGCCTTGCCGACTGCCGCGATGACCAGCGTTGGCTGGGCTGGCGCGGTGACGGCGGTATCGATCGGATTGGCCAGGGCAAAGGCACGGGCAGCGTCGAATTTGAACGCGGTCCGGCGTTCGATCTGCATGCCTGGCAGGTCCGGCCAGCGCCAATGCAGGCCGTCCGGCCCCGGATCGATATCCGGGGTGACGAATGTCGGCAGCGTGATCGACTCGACGGAGGTGGTCGCCTCGACAGTTTCGGTGATGGCCTTGAACCCCACCCACAATCCCGAGACCCGGGACAGCGCCCAACCCCACAGGCCACATCGCTCATAGTCGCCAAGGCCGGCCGGGTGAATCACCGGCAAGCCCCAAGCGATCAGCGTGCGGTCGGATTGATGCGACATCGACGACGACACGCAACCGTGATCATCACCCGTGACCACCAGAACGCCGCCGTTGGGCGAGGAACCATAGGAGCTGCCATGCTTGATCGCGTCACCCGAGCGATCGACCCCCGGCCCCTTGCCGTACCACATGCCGAACACGCCGTCATACAGACGCTGCGGGTCGGTTTCCACGCGCTGGGTGCCGATCAGGGCCGTGGCCGCCAGATCTTCGTTGATCGCCGGTAGAAAGCGGATGTTGGCGTTTTCCAGAACCGCCTTGGCCTTGACCAGCTCGCGGTCCACGCCGCCCAGCGGTGAGCCGCGATAACCGCTGACAAACCCCGCCGTGCGAATGCCGTTGGATCGATCAAGTTCGGCCTGGGACAGCAGCAGCCGCACCAGCGCCTGCTGACCGCTCAAAAAGATCCGTTCGTTGGGCTGCGCGTGCTCCCGGCAATACATCGAGCGACTGTCGTACTGCTCGATCCGCGACAGTGCAGCCTGAGCCTCAGTACTCGCGAGTTTGTCGGGTTGCAGGCGTTGACGTTCTGAATCAATGGAATCTAAGTACACAGTTTCAAATCCTTATGAAAACTTCACATTAAATGTGCTTTTTTGCGCACTACAGCAGAGGTTGCATCAAAACTTTCGGCCGCTATACGACGGAAATACGGGAGTACCAGTACCTGATTGGCCGCACGAAAAGACGCACCCGCATGGCTCCGCGACTTTTCGGAAGCACATCGAGTTATTTCAGTCCTTTTAAGCAGGCAGCAGAAAAAACAGGCACAAAGTTTCAAATCCTTGTGAAAGCGTTACTTCAAATAGATGGATATTCTCGCCTCGGCGAGCACAACTTCAGACTGGCGAATTCGCCCCGGCAAGAGTGACGGCGTTATAAGCGCGTGACGGCTCGCGGCGACCCGATTCAACTGAAGTTGCCGACGTCATGAACCGTTCGGAAACGCATCACCTGCGGCTTGGAGAGCAAGCTGCTGCACAGGGGCTATTCGTTTTTTTGAAATGATCGATCCGGCCGAGTCCACGATTCTTCGAGACCCGATCAAATGATTGTCATGAATTTGGCGACGTGACAATGGCGCCATGATTTCTGTCTGTCCACGATCTTGTGTCACGCCCCGGACAAAACAGGAAGCGAACTGATCGAGCCGAAATCGCAGAGGTTCCGATCCAATGGAATCCAGATACAAGTTTCAATTCCTTATGAAAACTTTGCGACCATCCTGGCCGCTTTATTACGGCCGTTATAAACGGCCAGCATCTTGGCGGAAAAATAGTAGGTTCGGAGTGTGCACCTTGTCAATCGCTGTAACAAACATTTAATGGTCATTTGCAAACTATGAACTATCTGGTTCACGCAATCACAACGGGCACACATCTAGAACATGGCACTGCAAGCTTTACATTATCGAATCGGCTGTCTAAGTCTCCGACTTACCGCAGCAAGCGCTTTATCTTTCACAACTTCGCCCATCGCCAGCGATTATCGAGCCATCACACAATGGCTCGGCGATATCGCGCCCGCCACCTATAAGACCAAAGTCTAACTTTACTTAATCATATAACCGCAAAACCAACTTTAACTCGTTGACGGCAATTCGATAACTTTGAAGTTATTTCGATGATCATCGGCGCCTGGCACTTGCGTCAAAAAAGACATTGATCGATCAAACGCTGGCCAAGAGCGCCTGTGGTGCGACGGGGAATCAGCCTTTATCCTTGACGCCCCCGCCGTACCGCTGTCAGGAGACAACCCATGCCCCATGAAGGCAACCTGTTACAAGCCGCTGTCGTGTTTCTGTTCGCGGCAGTGCTCACCGTACCCTTGGCCAAGCGCCTGCAACTGGGTGCCGTGCTCGGTTACCTGTTGGCGGGGGTGATCATCGGCCCGTCGGTGCTCGGCTTGATCGGCAACCCGCAAAGCGTTGCGCACATCTCGGAACTGGGCGTGGTGTTGCTGCTGTTCATCATCGGCCTGGAACTGTCACCCCGCCGTCTTTGGGTGATGCGCAAATCAGTGTTCGGCGTCGGGCTGGCGCAGGTGCTGCTGACTGCTGCGGTCATCGGCGTGCTGGCGCTGTACGTGTTCGGGCAACCGCTCAACAGTGCGATTGTGCTCGGCCTGGGCCTGGCGTTGTCGTCCACGGCTTTCGGCCTGCAAAGCCTGGCCGAGCGCAAGGAGCTGACCAGCCCCCATGGGCGGCTGGCGTTCGCGATTCTGCTGTTTCAGGACATCGCTGCGATCCCGCTGATCGCGCTGGTGCCGATGCTCGCCGGCGGTGCTCACGACACCAGTAGCGCCGCAAGCCTGAACCACGGTTTGCAGGTGCTCGGCGGGATCGCCGTGGTGGTGGTCGGCGGGCGTTATCTGTTGCGTCCGGTGTTTCGCGTGGTGGCGAAAACCGGTCTGCCGGAAGTCTCCACCGCCACCGCATTGCTGGTGGTGATCGGCACGGCGTGGCTGATGGATCTGGTCGGTGTGTCGATGGCGCTCGGCGCATTCCTCGCCGGCCTGCTGCTGGCGGACTCGGAATATCGCCATGAACTGGAAGCGCAGATCGAGCCGTTCAAAGGTCTGCTGCTGGGGCTGTTCTTCATCAGCGTCGGCATGGGTGCGAACCTGAGCCTGTTGCTCAGTGCGCCGATCACCGTGCTGGGACTGACGCTGTTGCTGATCGGTTTGAAGCTGCCGCTGCTGTTTGTGGTCGGGCGTCTGGCGGGTGGGCTGAACAAGGTCAGTGCGATCCGCCTGGGCATTGTGCTCGCGGCCGGTGGTGAATTTGCTTTCGTGGTGTTCAAGATCGGTCGCGATCAGGGTCTGTTCGAACCGCGCCTGTACGACCTGCTGGTGCTGACCATCACCCTGTCGATGGCGTTGACGCCCTTGTTGCTGTTGATCTGTGCACGGCTGGTCAGCCCGAAGGTGCAGCCGGTGGAGGTGCCGGAGAAATTCCGCGAAATCGATACCGAGACGCCGCGTGTGGTGATCGCCGGCATGGGCCGGATGGGGCAGATCGTGGCACGGATTCTGCGTGCGCAGAACATCAAATTTGTGGCGCTGGACACCTCGGTGGAAACCATCGAACTGTCGCGCAGCTTCGGCGGCGTGCCGGTGTTCTACGGCGACCCGATGCGCCCGGAGATCCTCAACGCGGCCAAGGTTGGCGAGGCGGAATATTTTGTCATCGCCACGGATGATCCGGAGACCAACATCAAGACCGCCGAGATCGTGCGCAAGCTGTATCCGCACATGAAAATCATCGCCCGGGCACGTAACCGTCAGCACGTGCACCGTTTGGTCGATGTCGGCGCCGAGCCGATTCGAGAGACGTATTACTCCAGCCTGGAAATGAGTCGCCGCACCCTGGTCGGGCTTGGTCTGACCCAGGCTCAGGCCGATGCGCGGATCAAACGCTTCAAGCACCACGACGAACAGGTGCTGGAAGCCCAGCACGCAATCTACGATGACGCTGCCAAAGTCCTGCAGACCGCCCAGGAAGCCCGGGCGGAACTGGCGCGATTGTTCGAGTCGGATCAGCTTGAAGAGGAATCGCGCAAGGCCTGACCTTCACACAAATCCAATGCAGGAGCGGGTTTGCTTGCGATGGCGCGGTGTCAGGCAACACTTCGGCAACTGACAGATAGCTTTCGCGAGCAAGCCCGCTCCCACAGGGTTTGCGTCGCGCGCAAATGATCGGCATGCCATTGGCCAATGTGGGAGCGAGCCTGCTCGCGAACGCGGTGTGTCAGGCAACACGCCGGCAACTGGCAGATTGCTTTCGCGAGCAAGCCCGCTCCCACAGGGTTTGGCGTCGTGCGCAAATGATCGGCATGCCATTGGTCAATGTGGGAGTGAGCTTGCTCGCGAACGCGGTGTGTCAGCCAACACGCCGGCAACTGACAGATTGCTTTCGCGAGCAAGCCCGCTCCCACACGGTGCCGTACCTGGACTTTGTGAACACCAGAGAAAACGGTGGGAGTGGGCTTGCTCACGAAGAGGCCGGCACATTCAACATCGATTGCGCCTGTCCGGACGCCTTCGCGAGCAAGCCCGGTCCCACAGTGTCCAAGGTGTGGCCGAGACTGCATGCACAACCCCATCCTGTGGGCGTGACGCCCGAATCAGCGCCGCTTCAACGCCTGCTTGTGCGCATACATCGCTCCGTCGGCATCCGCCAGCAGGCGATCGACGCTGTCGTGACGCGGCGGGTCGTATTCGATCTGGCCAACACTGAAACGAATGTCATAGCCGCGTTGCAACATCGCATTGCGTTCGTCGAGGATGTCTTTGAGTCGCGTCATGATCGCCGTGGTTTCGACGTGACTGGAGCCGGTCAGCAACACCACGAATTCGTCACCACCGAGGCGTCCGACCACGTCGCTCTCGCGAAAGGCAATGCGCAGCACGTCGGCAAATGTCTTCAGCGCACTGTCACCTTCGGCATGCCCGTAAAGATCATTGATCTGCTTGAAGTCATTGAGATCGAAGAACAACAACGTCGCCGGTTTCTGCAGGCGCGCGCAGGCGTCCAGACCGTGTTGGGCAAGGGCCTTGAAGCCGCGGCGGTTGGACAGCAGCGTCAACTCGTCCATGCTCGCCATCTGCACCGCCATCAACTCTTGCTCGGCCATGCGCGCCAGATCGCGCAGCAGTTCACGCTCCTCGTCATCGAGTTGCCGGGGTTTGGTGTCGATCAGGCACAAGGTGCCCAGTTTGCTGCCATCGCTCACTTGCAGCGGACAACCGGCATAGAAGCGGATGCCCGGCGCACCGGTCACCAGCGGATTGTCGTGGAAGCGTTCATCCTGTGCCGCATCACTGATGTGCAGAATCTGGTCCCCCAGAATCGCATGCCCGCAAAACGACACGTCGCGTCCGGTCTCACTGGCATCCAGCCCCACGCACGACTTGAACCACTGCCGATTGGTATCCACGAGGCTGACCAGGGCAATCGGCACGTCGAACACTCGCCGCGCCAGGCGCGTCAGCCGATCGAATCGCTCTTCGGGAGCGCTATCGAGCACATTGAGCCCGCGCAGTGTCGCGACACGGGCCTGTTCGTTGGCGGGTTTTTCCGGGGCCAGCATGGGTTACTCCATCGAGGGGTCTACCGCTTCAGAGTAGACCATGCGGTGTTTGACTCCTCTGCGCTGTTACCTTTGGTCAGCCGCCCGCCACCGGGCATGGGCCACCGGCATCGGCCCAAAGCTTGAACTGCTCGACAAAAATGTCATGCGGCACCGGCACCGGCGTGCGCCCTGCCCCGGGATTCCAGCCCCACAGCACCAGTTTGTCGTCGCTGACGTGCTTGATCAGCGCCGCGAAATCACGGTCGCCGTTGCTGGAACGATCCTTGATCATGGCGCATAACTTGTCGGGCGGCAGGCCGATCCAGGCCATTTTGTGTGCCGCCGGCGGCAGGCTCCAGTGCGGTGCACCCGGCGGCGCATGCGGGCCATAACTGGCCGGCGGGTTGCTTTCGGCGTGGCAGGTGGCGCAAGGCAAACCGGCGGCGCCCTTGCCGTCCATGCCGCGCACTACATTCATCGCGTGCGGGGTGCCGGCGTCGAACTGCAGCGGCGAATCACCCGGGATGTGGCAGTTCTGGCAGCGCGGGCTCTGGAACACCTTCTGCACCGTGCCAAACGCCTTGAGCGCTTCCTGGTCATCGGCAAACAGGTCCGAGGCGTAACCGCCCAGACCCAGCAGAATCAACGTACCCAACAGCAAATGTCGCTTCATCTCACACCCCCGACAGTTGCAGCGGCAGTTCACGCAGGCGTTGCCCGGTCAGGGCAAAGACCGCATTGGCCACCGCCGGCGCGGTTGGCGGGACACCGGCCTCGCCGATACCCCCGGGCTTGTCGCTACTGGGCACGATATGCACCTCGACCAGCGGCATTTCGTTGAGCCGCAACACCTGATAATCGTGATAGTTGGACTGCACCACCATGCCGTTCTTCACCGTCAGTTTGCTGTGCAGCGCCATGCCCAGGCCAAAGGTGATGCACGATTCCATCTGCGCCGCGATGCTCTGCGGATTGACCGCAATCCCGCAGTCCACCGCACACACCACCCGGTGCACGCGAATCGCCAGGTTGTCCTGCGAGACCTCCGCGACCTGCGCCACATAACTGCCGAACGATTCGTGCACCGCCACGCCCAACGCATGCCCGTCCGGCAACGGCGCGCTCCAGTTGGCCTTCTCCACCGCCAGGTTCAGCACGCCCAGATGCCGTGGATGATCCTTGAGCAGTGTTCGTCGATACTCCACCGGGTCCTTGCCCGCCGCCGTGGCCATTTCATCGATCAGCGACTCCATGACAAACCCGGTGTGGCTATGCCCCACCGAACGCAACCACAACACATTGATTCCGGTCTGCGGTGAATGCAGCTCCACCTGCTGATGGGCCAGGCCTTTGAGATATGGGCTGTCGGCCACGCCTTCGACCGAGGTCGGGTCGATGCCGTTCTTGACCATGGTCGCTTCCAGCAGCGTGCCCGTCATAATCGATTGGCCGACCAGCACATGCTGCCAGCTCAGCGGCATACCCTGCCCGTCCAGACCAATGCGCGCCTGATGCAGGAACATCGAACGGTAATAACCGCCGCGAATGTCATCCTCACGGGACCACACGGTTTTCACCGGCGCCCCGGCGGCTTTAGCCACCTGCACCGCTTCGGCGACAAAATCCGACGTCGGATTGGCCCGACGCCCGAAGCCGCCACCGAGAAACTCGGTGTGAATCTCCACCTGCTCGGGCTTGAGCCCGGTGATCTTGCCGGCGATCATCTGGTCGAGGGTCTGGAATTGCGTGCCGGTCCAGATCTCGCACTTTTCGGCGCTGATCTTCACCGTGCAATTGAGGGGTTCCATCGGCGCGTGGGCCAGATACGGCACGCTGTACTCGACGTCGATTTTCTTCGCCGCCTTGTCGAAATTACCCTTGGGGTCCCCGGCTTGGGCGGCCGATGTGCCCGGCGTTGCCGCCAGTTTGCGGAAACTGTCGAGCAGGCCCTGGCTGCTGAGGTCGGCGTGCGGCCCCATGTCCCAATCGACTTTCAAGGCGTCGCGGCCCAGTTTGGCCGCCCAATAATGCTCGGCGATCACCGCCACACCGGTCGGCACCTGCACCACTTTGTGCACGCCAGGCACTGCCAGCGCCTCGGCGCCCTCGAAGGATTTGACCGTGGCACCGAACACCGGCGCCCGCGCGACCATCGCGGTCATCAAGCCCTCGAACTGCACGTCCATGCCGAACTTGGCGCGCCCGGTGATTTTCTCAGGGGTGTCGAGGCGCCTGGTCGGTTTGCCGATGACCTTCCAGTCCTTGGCCTCCTTGAACGTGATCGACTTCGGATCCGGTACCGGCAGTTGCCCGGCGTCGTCCGCCAGCTCGCCGTAGGTCGCGCGTTTATCGCCGGCAATCACCACGCCCGATTCGGTGCGGATCGTCGACGCCGCGACGTTGAAGCGCTTGGCCGCTGCTTCCACCAGCATCTGCCGTGCCGTGGCCCCCGCCAGCCGATAACGGTCGAACTCCATCCAGGTCGAGGTCGAGCCGCCGGTAATCTGCATCCCGCCAAACGCCGGCATGCCGTAATTGGCCGCCGAGGCCGGCGAGTGTTCGACGCGGATCTTCGACCAGTCGGCGTCCAGCTCTTCGGCAATCAGCATGGTCAGGCCGGTCCAGATACCCTGGCCCATTTCCGAATGCCCGAGCAGCACCGTCACGCTGTTGTCTGCGGCTATCCGTAAAAACGCATTCGGCGCAAAGACCTTGCCTTCATTCTCCGCCGCCCGGGCAAACCGATGGGCACCGGGCACGACAAACGCCACCACCAGACCGCCACCCAGCACGGCACTGCCCTTGAGAAAGCCGCGACGCGATACAGGACTGTTCATCGTTTACCTCCCAATCAGCCAATCTCGGCCGCACGTTTCACCGCCGCGCGGATTCGCGGATAGGTGCCGCAGCGGCAGATGTTGCCGGAGAGCGCCTGATCGAT
Organism: Pseudomonas sp. H1h; assembly: GCF_000633255.1. GTDB lineage: Bacteria > Pseudomonadota > Gammaproteobacteria > Pseudomonadales > Pseudomonadaceae > Aquipseudomonas. The sequence goes on along the minus strand of NZ_AYMJ01000018.1, from coordinate 276,145 downwards.
ATCGCTGTCGGTGGGCTTGGGGATTTTCGCCAGCAGCGCGGCGGCCGACATGATCTGCCCGGACTGGCAGTAACCGCACTGCACCACGTCCAGTTCGGCCCAGGCTTGTTGCACCGGGTGCGAGCCGTCCGTGGACAGGCCTTCGATGGTGAGGATTTTCTGGCCGTTGGCCACAGCGGTGGCGGGCGTGATGCAGGCGCGCAACGGCGCCCCATCGACGTGCACGGTGCAGGCGCCGCACTGGGCCATGCCACAACCGAATTTGGTACCGGTCAGGTGCGCCACATCACGCAGGACCCAGAGCAGCGGCATGTCGGCCGGCACATCGAGTTCCTGATCCTTGCCATTGATATTCAAGGTCAGCATCGGGGGATTTCCTCAGACTCACGGTGTTCTGAAGGGGGCGTCGCTACAGCCGGCAAAGCCTGTGCGCGCCTCGGCTTATCCCTTTCAGCAAAGCCTAATTTGCGCCGCAAGCCAGACGTTGCGACCACCGGTCATGCCCCAACGCAAAAATGTCGACTTTAATCCTACGGCTGATAACGGCGCTCACCCGAGCCATCACGACCGGTCTTCAGCGTGCGCGCTAACTCATCACTTTGCTCAGGAGTCGCGAACATGGGATTTGTCACCACCAACGACGGGGTCGATATTTTCTACAAGGACTGGGGCCCTAAAGACGCGCCGGTGATTCACTTCCACCACGGCTGGCCGCTCAGCTCGGACGATTGGGATGCGCAAATGCTGTTCTTTCTCGGGCAAGGTTTTCGGGTGATCGCCCATGATCGCCGGGGCCACGGCCGCTCGAGCCAGGTGTGGGACGGCCACGACATGGACCACTATGCCGACGACGCCCTGGCCGTGGTCAAACACCTGGGGCTGAAGAACGTCGTGCATGTCGGCCACTCCACCGGTGGCGGCGAGGTGATCCATTACATCGCCCGGCATGGGCAGGACAACGTCGCCAAAGGTGTGTTGATCAGCGCCGTGCCGCCGTTGATGGTCAAGACCGAGAACAATCCCGGCGGGCTGCCGAAATCGGTGTTCGATGATTTTCAGGCGCAACTGGCGGGGAATCGGGCGCAGTTCTATCGAGACATTCCGAGCGGTCCTTTCTATGGCTACAACCGGCCCGGCGCCAAGCCTTCGGAAGGGATCATCGGCAACTGGTGGCGCCAAGGCATGATCGGCGGGGCCAAGGCGCACTACGACGGCATCGTCGCCTTCTCGCAGACTGATTTCACCGAAGACCTGAAGAAAGTCACCGTGCCGGTGCTGGTGATGCACGGTGAGGATGACCAGATCGTGCCGTATGCGAATTCGGGGCCTTTGTCGGCGAAACTGCTGCCAAATGGGACGCTGAAGTCGTACCCGGGGTTTCCCCACGGAATGCCGACGACAGAGGCGGCAACGATCAACGCGGATCTGCTGGCATTTATACGCGGTTGAAATAAGTGGCCTGCACACAACATCGGGGCCGACCGAACCACCGCTTTCGCGAGCAAGCCCGCTCCCACATTTGTCTGCGGCGTACACACAAACATCCGCGCCACACAAAACCCTGTGGGAGCCAGCCTGCTGGCGAAGGCAATCTTTCAGTTGATACTGAGCTGACCGAACCACCGCTTTCGCGAGCAGGCTCGCTCCCACATTTGTCTGCGGCGTACACACAAACATCCGCGCCACACAAAACCCTGTGGGAGCGGGCTTGCTCGCGAAGGCGATCTGTCAATTGATACTGGGCTGACTGAACCACCGCTTTCGCGAGCAGGCTCGCTCCTACATTTGTCTGCGGCGTACACACAAACATCCGCGCCACACAAAACCCTGTGTGAGCGGGCTTGCTGGCGAAGGCAATTTGTCAGTTGATACTGAGCAGACTGAACCACCGCTTTCGCGAGCAAGCCCGCTCCCACATTTGTCTGCGGCGTACACATAAATATCCACGCCACACAAAACCCTGTGGGAGCGGGCTTGCTCGCGAAGGCAATCTGTCAATTGATACTGGGCTGACTGAACCACCGCTTTCGCGAGCAGGCTCGCTCCTACATTTGTCTGCGGCGTACACACAAATAACCCTGTGGGGCCGGGCTTGCTCGCGAAGGCTGGTTTTGGGCTGCCATTATTCTTCTGTTCGGCCCGGGCTTTCACGGTCACGTTCGTAGTGGTGAGCCAGCGGCAGCACCGGTAGCCAAGCCTCGCGACGGACAGTCCAGAGTTCATAAGTGGGTTTGAACTGGTTCGGCTCATCAAACGAGCCGACATTCACCTCAACTTCATCACCCGAACGCCCCAGTACGGGTGACCCACAGCGTGGGCAGAACACTCGCCCTTGATATTCCCCGGTGGTGCCGCTGACGGTCACCGCGCTTTCGGGGAATATCGCCGACGCATGAAACAGCGCGCCGTGATGTTTGCGGCAATCGAGGCAGTGACAGAGGCCGACGCGGTAAGGTTGCCCGGTTGCCTCGAAACGTACATTGCCGCACAGGCAACCGCCGATGAATTGATCCATGTCGCACCTCCTCTGATTGCTTATGTCTTCAGTGTCTGAACGCAACACTGCGCACACGTTTAAATTACATGAATCATTGCGGCAAAATCCGTTCCCCCCCGCGCTGCTTTGCGCAGTCCATACTGCATTCCTCATCCCCACATTTCGGACACTGACATGCCCTCCCCCGAAGCCACCCTTCTGCAGAGCTGGCACATCAACGCTGACGCCTGGATCGAGGTGATCCGCAGCGGTGCCATCGAAAGCCGCCGGCAGGTCACCGATCAGGCGATCCTGCTGGCAATCATGGGCCGTCAGCCGGAACGTGTGCTCGACTTGGGTTGCGGCGAAGGCTGGTTGTTACGGACGCTGGCCGATCGGGGCATTGATGCGACAGGAGTGGATGGCGATACGACGCTGGTCGAGGCGGCACGCGCGGCAGGGTCGGCCAAGGTGCAGGTCGCCAGTTACGAAGAGCTGGTTGACGCCAAGGTCAATGTCGGCCGCGATTTCGAGCTGATCTGCGCGAACTTCTCGCTGCTGCATCAGGACATCATTGCGCTGCTCACGGCGATGAATGCATTGCTCGTCCCCGGCGGCGCCTTGATCATCCAGACGCTGCACCCGTGGGCGGTTGCAGCAGGCGACTATCAGGACGGCTGGCGTGAAGAATCCTTCGCCGGGTTCAAGGGCCAGTGGCAGCCGATGCCGTGGTACTTCCGCACGCTGTCGAGTTGGCTGAATGCCCTGGACATCGCGGGCTTCAGGCTGATCGGCCTGCAGGAACCGCAGCATCCGCAAAGCGCGGTGCCGCAGTCGTTGCTGATGATCGCCGAATCGCGCTGACTCGGCAGCTTGAGCCCCTTGTGGGAGCGAGCCTGCTCGCGATGGCGCGGGGTCAGGCGACGCCCATGCAGGCCGTGCCGACGCCATCGCGAGCAGGCTCACTCCTACAAGGGGTCAATTGCTCGAATTGTCGATCTACGGCACCGCCAGTCGACCAAGGACTGACTACGCTGTTAATCCTGCGTGTCTAACCTGCCGAGGATGACTGCCATGCAACGCTTTCAAAAAATCACGCCGTGCCTGTGGTTCAACGATCAGGCTGAAGCGGCGGCGACGTTCTACTGCTCGATCTTCGATCACTCGAAAATCACCGGCCTGACCCACTACAGCAAGGTCGGTCAGGAATTTCACGGCAAACCGGAAGGTGCGGTGATGACCGTCAGTTTCGAGCTCGACGGCCAGAGCTTCACTGGCCTCAATGGCGGGCCGATGTTCAAGTTCAGCGAGGCGATCTCGTTTCAGGTCAACTGCCAGAATCAGGAAGAAGTCGACCACTTCTGGGGCAACCTGTCTGCCGGCGGCCCGGTCGAGGCCCAGCAATGCGGCTGGCTCAAGGACAAGTTCGGGGTGTCGTGGCAGATCGTGCCGGTGGCGTTCATGCACATGATGCTGGACGCCGACACCAGCAAGTCACAACGGGCGATGCAGGCCATGTTCAAAATGAAAAAACTCGACATCGCCGAACTGGAGCGGGCCTTTACCGGCCAGAGCTAATACACTCCGGGACTGGCCTGCCGGGAACAATAACGATGAAACACGCTGCCGCCAAAAACCCTGAAAAAGCCCCGCGCTTCTGGCGCGATGACGCCCTGCCGTTTATCGAAGCACGGGCCATCGCCGATGGCCGTGAGGTCTGCTACGCCCGGCATTCCCATGCGCATTTCTCGATTGGCGCAATCACCGCCGGGCGTAGCATTTATGTGCATGAACACGCGCAGTTCGAGGTCGCGGCCGGCACCGTGGTGCTGATGAATCCGGGTGACGTGCATGCCTGCAACCCGATCGATGACCAGCCGTGGTCATACCTGATGCTGTATGTGGAGACGCCCTGGCTGACGGATTTGCAGCATCAACTGGGGTTCAGTGCCGAACTCGCGTTTCGCCGATTCTCCAGCACCCACTTGAATGACCCGCGGCTGTTCCGGGAACTGCAAGGGCTTTACGACACGCTGGTCGATGAGCAGCAGGATGCGCTGCGCAAACAGAGCGCAGCGGTCGAGTTTTTCAGCGATCTGCAAGGGCACCTGAACCCGGCGGAACGACCGTTGCGCGAGCCGAATTTCAAGCTCGAACGCGCCGCCGACTTCATCCGCGAACGCTGCACTGCCCTGCTGAGCCTGGACGACATCTGCACGGCGGCGCAGTTGTCGCCGTCCTACCTGATCCGCGCGTTCAAGCTGCATTACGGCATGACCCCGCATGCCTTTTTGGTCAACCAGCGCATCCAGTTCGCCCGCGAACGCTTGCGCAACGGGCAATTGATCGCCGATGTGGCGCTTGAAGCGGGATTCGCCGATCAGGCGCATTTTCAGCGGGCATTCAAACAGTACCTGGCCGCCACTCCGGGTCAATATCGCGGCTGACAGCCAAAACCGGCTACGCTGCAGATCAACCACCCGCCCTGGCCCGGGAGTTTGCCCTGGATGATCCTGATTCTTTTACCGTCCGCCGATTACGACCCGACTGAAAGCAGCGTGCCGTGGCAGGCGCTGCGCGACGCGGGCATCGAGGCACGCTTTGCCACGCCGCAAGGCCTGTCTGCCTACGCCGACCCACGGCTGGTGAGCACCGGGTTCGGGCCACTGAACCCTATGCTGATGACACGCAAGGCCGATCTGCACAGTTACGCGCAGATGATCGACAGCCCGGCGTTCCTTCAGCCCCTGGCGTACGCTGATGTCGACCCGACGCAGTTCGACGGTTTGCTGATCCCCGGTGGTCATGCCAAAGGCATGCGCAGCCTGCTGGAATCGGCGCAGGCACGAGACATCGCCCTGCAGTTTTTCAACGCACAAAAACCCGTGGCGGCGGTGTGTCATGGCGTGCTGTTGCTGGCCCGCACTCTCGACCCCGACACCGGACGCTCAGTACTGTTCGGGCGCAAGGTCACGGCATTGCTAGCCTCGACCATGGAGTTGCCGGCCTGGCTGATGACGGCAGTCTGGCTGGGGCGCTACTACCGCACTTACAAGCAGACCGTCGAGGCAGAGGTCACCGCGGCGCTGTCGCACAAGGCCGATTTTGTACGTGGCCCGCTCATCGCCAAGCGCGATAGTGCACAAGCGCCGCAAACCGGGTTTGTGGTGCGCGACGGCCAACTGCTCACGGCTCGCTGGCCCGGTGATTGTCACCGATTCGCCGCCGAGTGGGTGGCCCTGCTGCAAAGCAGATACGCCAAATACCCAAGCTTCAAGGCAGCAGCAGATACCCTGCACTCACCGCCAGCAGCAACGCCATGAGCCGATTGAACAAACGCATCCCCGCTGGATTGCCCAGATACCCGCGCAAAAACGTCCCGGCATACACCCAGCAACCCACCGACAGATAGCAAATCACCAGATACACCGCCGCAAACTGCCAGACCAGTCGCGCCTCGCCATCGGCCACAAATGCGCCCATCCCCGCCACGCAGGCCAGCCAGGCTTTGGGGTTGAGCCATTGCATCACGGCGCCATAGAGCATCGTCGGTGCACGTCCCACTTCCCCGGTACTCAACTGTCCATCATCAATCGCCAGTTTCCAGGCCATGAACAACAGAAACGCGACCCCGGCCAGTTGCACCACACGGGTCAGTGACGGCCACAGTGTCAGGACTTCATGCAGCCCAAGTCCCATCAGGACCAGCAATAGCACAAAGCCCAACGTCGCCCCGGCCACATGCCGTTGACTGGCCCGGAAGCCGAACCGCGCACCGGAACTCAGCGCGACGATATTGACCGGCCCCGGCGTGATGGACGCCACCAGGGCAAATGCGGCCATTGAAACAATCAGACTCATTGCACACCTGCTTCAAAACGGGGAACAAGATGACCACGGTAGCGAGTAGCGCGCCTGCGATATTGCACAAAATTACCCTGACACAATCTCCTTCGCCTCCGCTATTGCGCATCCGGCCCGCGCGCCTGAAAACGTCCCGACGCAATAACGATTAAAACAAGCCACTCAAACACAGCCTGAAACCAATCACGCAAGTCAAAAGAACATAGAGATGGATATAGTTCCCACCCGGACATCAACTTCTACCGGATTCAAATAGAACTCTCTAAACCACGGACGGACTTCGGCAATGAAAATCCCCGCAAATCTTTTTCCCGGCGCACCCTTATCCGCACATCAACTAGAGCGCCGCGCAGCAGCCGAAACAATCAGAACCACACTGGACGCGCTGAAGAAACTTAAAGCATCTGACCCTTATCGCTACTCCACCAATCTTATAGATCTAAAACAACTGGTCGTATCGATTACCGAAGAAAGCCAGTTCTATGCCTCTCAGCTTTCGGCGCATATTGTGCTGCGTCAGTTAGTCCGACAACCGCCGTTCACTGCCATTGTCAGAGCCTTAAACTTGACCAGCGACAACTGGACCCTGATCAGCGAAGAAGGGTTGATCTTTCAGGTTTATGAAGTTGAAAAGCGGGGCGGCATTTTTCTCGAATTCATTAACATTACAGAACAGGTCCGCGCCGACGCTTCACTCAAGACCGATGCCGAGCTGGTGGCAAAAAATGCGTTTCTGACCGGCGCAATCGTTTCTTCCAGCAACCGCGTGCCACTGCTCAACTGGTTACAGTTCCAGCAACTGAGTATGCCTAAGACGATCGACGAAGCGCACAACCTGATCGCCCTGCTCGAGCTGACGTTGCCCTCTGCGCCGACACACGGTAACTACTGGGGCGTCTGCGGTGAAACCGGCGAAACGAAGCTCGTTATCGACGACGATGACCATTCGCAGATCTATCAAGCCATCTACAAGCTGCTGCAACGCGGCGATACACGCCGAGAGCCACTGATCAACTATTTGACCAACGCGTTACTCAAACAAGAGACGGCGACGTTTCTGCGTGAATATCCGGAACAAAGCTGGACGCTGTTGATCGAGACAGACGAAGCCAAGGCATTCGCGCAATCCTGCCTTGATGCATTGGACCTGCCGCAACCAGCCAACGCATCGCCCATCAGTACAGAACAACGCAGCCGTCTTTTGATTGCTGCATTGATGCTGGACTTTTCATTGGGCCGCGCCGACAAAAACCAGAGTTTTGTCGCGCATAACATCTACACATCGAGCCATGTTCACGCCAACGCCCATGAGATCCGCAAAGCCCTGCAACAGATGCTTACCAGGCACGGAGTCAACGAGCCTGCCGTACCGCTGGCAACCCAGCTGATTCTTGCCGGGCTCGCACCGGAGTGTCTGGTCAGGGCTCCGGCGGCACTGCAGATTGGCACACCCGGCTGGGTGATGTTACGCAAATCGGTATTGCTGGCCGAAAGCATAGCCCCCGGACTTTCCCGCCAGATATCCTATGAAAAACTGCTTGAGCTTGGGGCAATTACGCCAGTCAGCACTCAACAAGAGATGCTGCACGATTGGGCAAACCTGCAAGCAATCAAGGACTGGGCGACACTCAATGAAGTCGACCCGGTCAACGCCGATGTACTTCCGACACAGGAAATCATCAAGCAGGCCGCCATTCACTACAACGCACACATAGAGGCCGCAACAACAGCGCTCGACGTGATCGCCACCCCACCCGTCAGTCGGCGGAAACTGGCAATTGCTGTACTGAATGAAACTGGCTGCCCGCCGCTGACGCAAGTAGAGCTGCCTCGTGATCGCCGCTACAAAAGCCAGTACTATTCCGTGCTGGATATCTACATGACGCGTAATTTATTACGCCTACAGGAATACGACACCCGAACGGGCAAGAGCATCTACCAAAAATCCCCAAGCCTGTTAGCGCTGGAGCCGATCAACACCCTCTATACAATCAAGGTAAAAGAGCACTTCGAGAAATATAAATCTGCAATCGCTACGGTTTCACGGCTGGCCATGTCGCGCCTTCCCCTGGAGGACCGGTTGGCGATCGAGCACGGTGAACTGGCTATTTATCATGTGCGCAATACAAGGCCACACGCAGGATCAGGAAGCAACAATCCACCGCGCGATGCCGCCAATACGGGAAGTTTTGGCGTGGTGATTCTATGCCGACTCGGCACGCAAATAAGCGGTTATGAATTATTCCCGTTACAGGGCATATGCCGCCGCAATCCAGAACTGGCTAAAGCCTACACGCAAGGCCGGACTCTCGATAGGAGTGGGTGGTACACCGTCGGCCCTAATGGTGATGACGACCCTTTCAAGTCTTTGACCTTTCTGAATAACGCCGTTGTCGATATGGACGAGTATTTCAAAGGAAGCGAGCAAAGGGATGAAGAAGAATATAAAACAACGGGGGTCTTGCTCGAGCGCTTTGCTGAACTTGAAAGCCTGCCTGATAGACCTCCGTACCTTCGCAGCCCGCTGCAAAGTTTCCACTCCGAACGTTTCAACATGATTGGAGAGAAAGTTGCCAACCATAATCCACCTACCACTTACGATCAGTTTTATGCCACGGGCTACGACAAAACCAAACTCCAAGAGAGGCTCGATCAAAACGACAACATCGTGGATACCTTTCTTAATATCATCATTCCGTTCAAACAGTGCATCGAAGGCATCGTTTCGGGAGACCGAGAGCGTCACAGCGAAACTGTATTCAGCTGTGTCATGGACCTTACCGCCATCCTCTTTGTCTTTGCCGGAGCGGTCGGCCCCTTCAGTAAAGCGCTGGCCAGCAGCTCAAAGCTGCTGAATCTGAGCAAGGTCGGCTCACGATTTTTGTTATCGGCGTTCAATCCGCTTGATGGCGTGCCAACACTGGCCTACGGAGGAGCCAAACTGGTTGGCAAAGGAGTGATGAAACTGAGTCACTTCGGCCATTTCGTGACCAAGGCTGGTGCAGGTCAACTGCGTGCGTTGACCGCAACAACCAGTGGCTCGTATGACCTGGTCAGGGCGCTGAACAAGACTGGCGTCGCCGCCGATATTCGCATGACGCTGCCGACAGTGGCTCACGCCCGGGCGCTGTTCAACGATGATGCGCTGGAAACGGTCGAACACATCGTCGCACGACTGAGTGGCGAGGCGGTTTCCGTCCCCAAAGGCACGTCGTCGGCAGAACTGCAGCATCTGTTCAACAATGCGACGAGAGAAGCGACTCAGTCCTCGAAAGGCTTCCGAGACCTGGAGTCATTGATCGGCCATGCCGCAGCGAACGACGTACTGATCACCTTCACAAAAAGCAAAGGTCCTCAGTTCAACGGCACCAAGTTCACTACAAACGCGGGTGACTATTCCGACACACTTGGCTTCCTGGCCGAGCTCGAAACAAAGAAAATCAACTACCTCAAGAGTCATCAGCAAAGCGTCTTGAAACTGGATCTGGGCAAGCCGCCCTACACCGACGTAATGCCGGAATCTGCTTTCAACCCCCAGGGTTTCACCGACCATGCACAGAGGGCCGGAGCCTGGATGGTCAAGGGCTCGACCTCCGATAACGAACTGGAACACATCGTTGCGATCCTGCGTGAATACACGGGCAACAACAAATCCCTGACCGACGCGGCCGTGGTCAAAGAGATCCACAGCCGACTGGTTCCTCAACTGGCAGGGACTGTGCGTGAGGCCGGTGCGCCCTCAAAATATGGCAGCAGCGTCAGTGGTTATGCCTTGTTGGAGCAACATCTGAAGCAACTGGATGCCGCCCATGATCACTTCGACAAGCACTTGCTGGCAGCCATTGCAGGTTTTCAGGGCTTCGGCGATGGCAATGGCCGCACCGCCAGCGCGGTGTACGCGATCAGCCAGCTACGCAACAACCGATTTACACCGATGCCGAAACACGTGTTCATATTGTTGAGTGACCTGGGTTGACCCCGGGTCCGTGCCCCGTTCGCCGGGGCACGGACTATTCATCGGTTTTCAACACTCACCGGCACGGTGAACCGAAACTCGGTGCCCTTTCCCGGCTCGCTGCTGGCCTCGATCCGCCCGCCATGGGCTTCAACGATGCCCTGAGTGATGTACAAACCCAACCCGGTTCCGGTCGGATTGCCCTCCTTCACCGTCCAGTAGCGGTCAAACACATGTGCCAGGTTTTCCTTGGGAATGCCTTCGCCGGTATCACGCACGGTGAACACGATTTCGTTACCCACCGACTTCGCCAGCACGCCCACCGAGCCCCTGTGTGGCGTGAACTTGATCGCGTTGCCGATCAGGTTCGACAGCACCTGAAACAGACGCTCCGGATCGGCATGGATTTTCAGATCGGCGTCGGCTTCAAACGAGATGCTGATGTCCTTGTCCAGCGCCAGCGGCCCGAGCAGCGCCTGGGTCTCCTCGAACATCTGCCCGACATCCAGAGTCTGCGGTGCGATGCTGTAGCGCCCGGCGTCGATTTTCGAGGTATCGAGCAGGTCTTCGAGCAGCGTGTTCATGCGCCCGGCCGCTTGCTGCATGGTGTCGATGGCTGTGGAAATCCGCCGTGAGGTATGCGGGCCGTCGGAGCTGAAGGCTTTCTGCATCATGCCGCAGAGCATCGAAATCACCGTCATCGGGTTGCGCAGGTCGTGGGAGACCACCGCCACCAACTCGTCCCGTGCGCGCACCGCCTCTTGCTCGCGGCGCACTTGCCGGGCCAGATCGTTTTCCAGGGCCGAGCGGCGCAGGTCATTGGCGGCAAACCGGTCACCGTGGCTCCATTTGGTGGAGATTCCGGCCATCTCGACTTTCCAGATTTCGAATGACGTGCGCGGGCGCAGCCGCAGGCCGGCGTCGGAGTTTTCCAGATCCAGCGGTTTGCGCGGATCGCCGCTCCAATTGATGTTCTCTTTCACTTCCGGGCGGAACCACAGCACACCGTTGTCCACCGGTTTGGGCAGGCTCATCGCAAGGACGCCGCTGGCCACTTGCTGAAACTGCGCGGCGGGCGGGTACACACTGGCCAGGTGATGACTGGCGAACACCGCCTCGCCGCCGTCCTGCAACCAGCGGTGCAAAGCGCGGATGTCATCCGGCTCCGGGCAGTTGCCGTAACGGTGCAACTGCTTGTCTTCGATGATCGCGATACCTCCCGCCCCGGCCAGCGCCATCAGCACTTGCGGCTGCTGCGCCAGACCGTCGAAAACGTTTTGCGGCGAATCGATCATTGCCTGATTGAGCAGCGCCAGCGCCTCAACCTTTTCTTCACGCTGACGGCTGATTTCCAGCGCTTCCATGGCGCTGATCTGCAGCGACAATACCTGGCCGATGGTCTGACAGGCGCTGCGCAGCTCATGCGGCACGTGCAGCGGCTGACGGTTGCCGCAACTGATCAGGCCCCACAATTTGTCGCCCTTGAGCAGGGAAATGCTCATCGACGACAGCACGCCCATGTTCTTCATGTACTGACAGTGGATCGGCGAGACGCTGCGCAGCGTGGCGAAACTCAGGTCCAGCGCGGTCTGGGTGTCAGGACGCAGCTTGGGCACCAGCGGTACCGGCTGGTAATCGGCGTTGGGGATGATCCGTAGCCAGTTGGTGCGATACAGCTCACGCGCCTGCTCGGGGATGTCCGAGGCCGGGAAGAACAGACCATTGAACACTTCCATCGACGGATCGGACGCCTCGGCAATCACCTGGCCGTGCCCCTCCTCTTCGAATCGGTAGATCAGCACCCGGTCGTAACCGGTCATCGCCTGGATTTCCTTGACGCTGATGTCGTACAGCGCCTGCAACGTGGTCGCCGCTTGCAGGCGCTGGAGCATGCGCCCCAGGTGGGTCTGGTTGCCGGCGACGTTACGCGGCTGGAAGTTCTCGACGTGGATTTCCAGTTCCAGAATCAACACGCCCTGATGGCGGTGCAGCAGGCCTTCGAACGCGGTGCCGTTGAGGTGAAAATGCAGCGGTCCCGCGTCGGAGAATGACGCTTGCTGCATGGCTGCGCGCACGGCAGCGGCGTGCACGTCACCGAGCAGACTGTGCAGCGGCTGACCGATCAGTTGTTCTGCCGGGCGCGCCAGTAAGGACTCGACGTTGGCGCTGATCTGAATGATTTCCAGAGCAGGCTCGCTCAGGGTCAGCAACAGGCCATGGGGCTGGATCGCGCCGGGAAAGCGAATCGGTTCGTCGGCGCAGTTGGCCAGCAGTTCTTCAAAGGCTTCTTGGTCTTGCGGGGTCATGCCAGTACCTCCCGGCTTTCGAGCCAGCGCTCGAAACAGCTGAATGTGGTTTGAGCCGCGGCGACAACAGCCGCACGCTCGTCGACGTCCATCGGGCACGCGCCCAGGTATTCAATGAAATCGCGCCAGCGGCGGCCGGTGGCGGCGCCGTAAACGTCGAGAAAGGCTGCACCGTTGTCGGCGTCCAGACTCAGGCGCGTGGCGATTTCGCGGCGCAGGATCTGCCCGCCCAGCGTCGCGCCTTCGAGCACGTACAACACGCCCAGGCACGCCGCGCCGGAATCGATGACCGGCAATTTGCGACAGATCGGCAAGCGCTCCAGCCCCTGGGTCGACTCGCCCATGTTGTGCAGATCGCGTTGCAGGGTTGGGGTCTTGAGTCGCGGGGCGAGATCGAAATCGGCGGGAATGCAGGCGCTGTCGAGCAAGGCGGTTTCCAGTGGCTGGTAAAACCCGTAATAGGCCTGCATCAACCGGTGGAAGGCGTCCGCATCGAGCTGATCGGAGAAAAAAGGAAGGCGTTTTTCCAGTGCGATGTGCAGTTCGGCAGTGCCGGCCCGCAGATCTTGCAGCACTGGTGGCACATAAACATCACGAGCCTTTGATTGCATGTATTTCGCTCTTGGTGGGGCCGCCTGGGGCCTTGCAGGGTTGGTATGACAAAGGGCGAAGTTATCACGGCCTCCGCCCATGCTGACTGGGCAGGCAATTTTTTTCTGCCGCAGCCACCCCCTTCGAGTCTTTCTGAGTGGCCGTGGCAGCGTAAAGTTCGACCGGGTTGATCAACGAGCATCGACGCTGTACCGCGACAGCGTCGCTTGACTGTACGGGGCGCTACGCCCGGGGGCTGTGATAAAAATGCGCATCCACGTTTCTGGAGTGCCGCCATGGACCTCGCCACGCTCACACTGTTTCTCCCGGCCTGTTTCGCCCTGAACATGGCCCCCGGCCCGAACAACCTGCTGTCGGTGAGCAATGCCACCCGTTATGGTTATCGACGTGCCTGCGCGGCCGGTATCGGGCGGATTCTGGCGTTCGCCGGGATGATCGCCCTCGCTGGCGCGGGACTGTCGGTGGTGCTGCAAACCTCGGAATGGCTGTTCCACGCGATCAAGATCATCGGCGCGGCGTATTTGTTGTACCTGGCGTGGCAACTGTGGCGGGCCAATCCCGATGCCGGGCAGCAGCTAACAGGCACCTCGGTTGGCTTATTCCGCCTGGCGCGCCAGGAGTTTCTGGTGGCGGCGGGTAATCCGAAAGCGATCCTGCTGTTCACCGCGTTTCTGCCGCAATTCGTCGACCCGAGCCGTCCGGTACCGGCGCAATTCGCCGTGCTCGGCGCGCTGTTCCTGCTGCTGGAATGGATCGCCATCGGCGCCTACGCCTGGATGGGCCTGCACATGCGCCGCTGGTTCGCCGAGCCGCGCGGCAAACGCATCTTCAACCGTTGCTGCGCGGGACTGCTGTCGGCGGCGGCTTCGGTGCTGCTGATGGCGAAACGGGCTTAAGCCTCGGACGGGCCTTTGAGTTCGACCTGATTGCCGTCCGGGTCGAAGCAGTACAGCGACAGACCATAGCCCTCGGCGCCAAAACGTCTGGCGGCTTTTTCGACGCTCAGGCCGTGCGCCTGCAAGTGTTCGGTCAGCGCCGGTTCATCGAACGGTTCGATGCGCAGGCAGAAGTGATCGACGTTGCGCCGCTCGGCACCGGCCGCCCCGCCGCCCTTGCGCCCCAACTCACCCTGCAAGTCGACAAGATCGATCATCGAACTGCCGGCACGCAGGTGCACCAGCCCCAGTTTCTCGTTGTGCCTGACCACTTCGGCACCGAATACCTGGCCGTAAAAATCGATACTGCGCTGCAGCTCTGCGACGCGCAGGACGATGTGGTCGATACGTTGGATGATGAACGGTTGCATGGGGTTGCTTCCTCAAATCGGCGACCCGCTGATTGTGGTGCAGAATCAAAAAAATTCATTGTCGATTTTTCGGTGGAGCCATCGAAATCCTGGATTTAAGCTCTAGCCATGAACATACAAACCGCAATCCTGCCGCCCCACGCCGAGATGGTTCGCGCCATGCTCGAACGCGACACCGCCTATGAGGGGGTGTTTTTCACGGCCGTGAAAACCACCGGGATCTTCTGCCGCCCCAGTTGCACGGCGCGCAAGCCGAAACCGGAAAACGTCGAATTCTTCGCCCATGCCGATGAATGCCTGACGGCCGGCTATCGCGCTTGCCTGCGCTGCAAACCGCTGGACGCCGCCGCGATTGCCCCCGAATGGGTGCAGCGCCTGCTGACCGCCGTCGATGCGGACCCGGAGCTGCGCTGGAGCGACGCTCAGTTGCTGGCCGCAGGCATCGAGCCGCTGAAGCTGCGGCGCTGGTTCAAGCAGCATTTCGGCATGACTTTCCACGCCTGGCTGCGCACCCGTCGGCTGGGCATGGCGCTGGGCGGAATCCGCCAAGGTACGTCGATTGACCATGCGGCGTTTGATTCCGGCTACGAATCGCTCAGCGGTTTTCGCGATGCGTTCCAGAAGTCGTTCCACATCACCCCGGGCCGGGCGGCCAACAGTGAACCGCTACTGTTCACCCGTCTGACCACGCCGTTGGGGCCGATGATCGCCATGGCCGAACATCGCGGGCTGGTATTGCTGGAGTTTCTCGATCGCCCGGCACTGACCCGCGAGATCAATGAGCTGCAGACCCGCCACGGCTACGTGGTCGCACCGGGGCACAACGCCCATCTGCAGCAGATCGAGCAGCAACTGAACGAATATTTTGCCGGTACGCGCAGCGTGTTCAGCGTACCCTTGCACCTGCCCGGCAGCGAGTTCGCGCGGCAAGTCTGGCGCGAACTGCTGAACATCCCTTATGGCTGCACCAGCACCTACGGCAGTGTCGCCGCACGCCTGGGCAAACCCGGCGCCAGTCGTGCGGTGGGGCTGGCCAACGGGCACAATCGCCTGGCGATCGTGGTGCCATGCCATCGGGTGATCGGTGCGGATGGTTCGCTGACCGGCTATGGTGGTGGGCAGCCGCGCAAGGCGTTTCTGCTACGGCTGGAAAACGCCGCCGTGCAGCTCACGCAGCCACTGGCTTTCTGACCACGGCACAACATAAAAGAAGGGATTTCGATGAGCACACTCGACACACAGTTTCACCAGCTGCACCAGGATGGCCTGCTGATCCTGACCAACGTCGCCGATGCCACCGGTGCGCGACTGGTCGAGCACGCGGGCGGCAAAGCGGTCGCCACCAGCAGCGCGGCGGTGGCCTGGGCCCATGGTTATCCGGACGGCAATACCCTGCCCCTCGAACGCTTGATGTCCACCGTGGAGTCCATCGCCCGGGTGATCAAGGTGCCGCTGAGCGTGGACATCGAAGCCGGTTATTCCGATGACCTGGGGCGCGTGGCCGAGGTCATCGATGCGGTGTTGGCCGCCGGTGCGGTCGGGATCAATATCGAGGACGGCAGCGGCGCACCAGAGCTGTTGGCGCGCAAGATCGAAGTGGCGCGGCAAGTCGCTCAGAAGCGTGATGTGAAGCTGTTCATCAACGCCCGCACCGACGTTTACCTAAAAGGCCTGGTCCCGGCGCAAGACCGCGTCGCTGAAACCCTGCGGCGCTCGGCGCTGTACCAGGCGGCCGGGGCTGATGGTTTGTTCGCGGCCGGCGTCACCGCTGCCTATGAAATCGAGGCGATCTGCAAAGGCACATCGTTGCCGGTCAACGTCCTGGGGTTCGCCAGCCTGCCCTCGCCCGAGGAGCTTCAGGCCCTGGGTGTGCGCCGTTTGAGCGCCGGCTCCGGCATCGCCGAGTTCCTCTATGGCGCAATGGATACCCTGGTGAAAAGTTTCTTTGCCAGCGGCAAGCTCGACACCCATGCGCTCAAGGCGCTGACCTACGGCGAAGTCAACGGTCTGCTGAAATAAGCATGGCCGAGCGTTATCAAGCGGCCCGCAAACATCTGGCCGCACTCGACGAGGACTGGCAGCGGCACATCAGCGCTGTCGGCCCCTGCCTGCATCAACCGCACCCGGCGCGTGATCCTTACGAGTCGCTGGTGCGGGCGATTGCCTATCAGCAACTGCACGCCAAGGCCGGCGACGCGATTGTCGGGCGTCTGGTGGCATTGTTTCCCGGGCAGACGTTCCCCCGACCTGCGCAGATTCTGGCGGCGGGCTTCGATCAACTGCGCGGCTGTGGCTTCTCGGCGGGCAAGATTGCGACGATTCAGGGCATCGCCCAGGCGAGCCTGGACGGCGTGGTGCCGGATTATCCCACCGCGCTGGCGATGGATGACGAGGCGTTGATCGAGCGCCTCGTCAGCCTGCGCGGGGTTGGCCGCTGGACTGTGGAGATGCTGCTGATTTACAGCCTGGAGCGCATGGATATCCTGCCGGCGGACGACTTCGGCGTGCGCGAGGGTTATCGCCGGTTGAAGGGGCTGGAAGTGCAGCCGACGCGCAAGCAGATGATCGAAATCGGCCTGACGTGGAGCCCGTACCGGACGGTGGCAGCGTGGTATTTGTGGCGCGTGGCAAAACCGTTGCCCTCACCCTCCCGGAGAGGGCTGGGGTGAGGGTTGGCTTTTCACAGACCTGATTTCAACTTGCTGAACGCCCGGATCAACGCCCGGTTGAACACCTTGCCATTGTCATTCTTGCTGTACAGCGAAGCCCTCACCGCCTCTGACGGGTACGTCCCCGGATCATTGCGGATCGACGCATCCACCAAACCGTCCGCCGCCGTGATCGCGTTGGCGTAGTGAATGGTGTCGGTGATCGGCGCGATCACCTCGGGGGTCATCAGGTAATCCATCAACGCCAGCCCGGCCTGGGGATGCGGTGCATCCTTGGGAATGACCATGGCGTCAAACCAGATCAGCGTGCCTTCTTTCGGGATGCGGTAACTGAGCTTGAACGGCTTGTTTGCCGCCTGCGCCTGCCCTGCCGCAATCGCCACGTTGCCGTTCCACGACATCGCTACGCAGGTGTTGCCGTTGGCCAGGTCGCTGATGTTCAGGTCATTGTCGAAGTAGCGAATGTACGGGCGGATCTTCGCCAGTTGCTGCTCGGCGAGTTTCAGGTCGTCGAGGCTCTGCCGGTTGATGTCCAGGCCCATGTATTTCATGACCGCCGCGAACACCTCGTTCGGGTCGTTGAGCAGACTCACCCCGCAATCGGCAAATTTCGATACCACTGCCGGGTCGAACAGCATCGCCCAGCTGTCGGTTGGCGCATTCGGCAGGCGCTGCCGGATCGCGTCTTCCCGATAACCCACCCCGGTGGTGCCCCAGGCGTAGATCCCGGCGTAGCGGTTGCCCGGATCGAACACCGCCATGTGCTGGCGAAACTCTTCACCCACCCCGGCAAAGTGCGGCACCCGTGCCTTGTCCAACGGCTGGATCGCGCCGCTCTCGATGGCCCGCGACAGGTGCTGGCCGGCGGTCAGCACCAGGTCATAGCCACTACGTCCGGTGAGCAGTTTGGTCTCCACGGTTTCCAGCGAATCGAAGTGATCGGCGACCACGTGAATGCCGGTTTTTGCTTCGAAATTCCTCAGCGTATCCGGGGCCAGGTATTCGCCCCAGATGTACAGGTTAACCACCGGTTTGGCCGTGTCGGCGGCCTGCACACACAGGGGTGCAAGCACCAGCAATAACGCTTGAGTCAGTTTGTGCAGGCCCATCATTACACCCCCTTTTTGTAAGGCGTGCCGGCGTACTGCGGCATGGTGATACACGCGACGTTGCCGCCACCGAGGAGGATTTCCCGGGAGTTTTCAATGCCGACGATCTTGTGCTGCGGGAACAGTTCGGCAAGGGTCGCCAGTGCCACCTGATCGTTGCGATCACCAAACAGCGGCACCACGATCGAGCTGTTGCCGGCGTAGTAGTTGATGTACGACGCACAGATTTTCGTGCCGGCCTGACGGGTGTGGGTGCTGTCCTGCTGATCGAGGCCTTCGGCTTCTTCGGCGGTCCACTCCAGCACGTCCGGTTGCGGCAGCTTGTGCACGATCAACTCGCGACCGCGACTGTCGCGGGTGCTGCGCAGGATGTCGTAGGCCTCCTGATAAATTTCCCATTGCGGGTCATCGCGGTTGTCGGTCCATTGCAGCACCACTTCGCCGGGACGCACGAAACATGCGAGGTCATCGACATGGCCGTCGGTTTCATCGAACTTGCAGCCACGTGGCAGCCAGATCACCTGCTCGGCACCGAGGTAATCGGTCAGGCGCCGGGTGACTTCGTCCTTGCCCAGATGCTGGTTGCGATTGCGGTTGAGCAGGCATTGTTCGGTGGTGAGGATGCTTCCCTGGCCGTCGCTCTGGATCCCGCCCAGTTCGGCAATCAGCGGTGCGCGGTAGCGGTCGAAGCGCTCGATTTCGAGGATCTTGCTGGCGATCTGATCGTCCTTGTCCCACGGGTAGTAGAGACCGCCGTCCAGGCCACCGTAGGCGTTGAACTCGAAATCGACGCCGCGCACTTCGCCGCGCTCATCGTTGACCACAAAGCAGGGGCCGCTGTCGCGGAACCAGGTGTCGTTGCAGGTCATCTCGACCACGCGCACTTGCGGCGGCAACTGGCGGCGGGCGGTGGCGAATTGCGCGGCCGAAGCGCAGACGGTGACGGGTTCGCTGTGGGAGATCGCCGTGACAATCTGCACCCAGACTTTCTGCGCCGGTTTCGCGCCGTTGCGCCACACGTCGGTGCGCTCCGGCCAGCCGAGCCAGCAGCCGGTCTTGCGTTCGAATTCGCCGGGCAGACGGAAGCCGTCGCGTTTAGGGGTAGAGTCGAGCAAACGTGCCATGATCAAACCTCGTCTTGGGGATGGGAATGACCACAGGCTACGGTCGCGGACGCTTGGCCCGCCAACGATGATTATTTCGGAACCGTTGAGTTCAATTCATCAATCGGTCAGCTGATCGTTGAACCATTCGAGCATCTGCGCGACCGCCGGACGCTCCAGGCGCAGCCGTTCGCAAACCAGCGCGTATTGGCCGAGCGCGGTCATGCTGGAGGTGAATGGCCGCACCAGTCGCCCGCTCAGCAAGTCCTCGTGCGCGGTAAGGTTGTCGCCCATCGCCACCCCCTGCCCCTGCGCCGCCGCTTCCAGCGCCAGCCCGGCATGGGCGAAATACAGTTGGCGCTGCGGGCGTAGATCGCCGGCATGACTGGTGAGCCACGCGGTCCAGGTCTTGCCGTCCTGGTCGTCGTGCAGCAGGCAATGGCGCGCGAGGTCTTTCGGGGTTTTCAACGTGCCCTGGTTGAACAGCCCGGGGCTGCACACCGGGAAGAACTGTAGCGCCGGCAACGGCCGCACGAAGTAGGCGCTGCTATCCACCGGGCCGGTGCCGTAGGTGATCGCCAGATCGATGTCTTCACCGGGCGCGCTGGCGTCGATCGGCTGTTCGTAGAGATGCAGGGTGATGTGCGGGTAGCGCGCATAGAAATCGGTGAGGCGGTTCATCAGCCACTTTTGCGCCAGTTCTGCCGTCACAGCCAGGCGCAATACCGCCAACGACGAGGGGTCGCGCAGTTCATCGCAGGCCTCGCCGATCAGTTCAAAGGCTTGCTGCAGGCTTTGCATCAGGCGTCCGGCGGCGATGGTCGGGCGAATCTGCCGGCCTTCGCGGATGAACAGCGAAACGCCGAGTTGCTCTTCGAGCTGACGGATCTGGTGGCTGACCGCACTGTCAGTGACGCACAGCTCAGCGGCGGCCCGGCCGAAATGCGCGTGACGGGCGGCGCACTCGAAGGTTCGCAGAGCGGCCAGTGAGGGGAGTTTTCGCATGGGGTGATCCCTTTTTTGTGGGACATGCTGACCGGGCTGGCGGTGGGCGTCCAGTGGCTGCGCGTTATCGTTCTTCGCGAGCAAGCCCGCTCCCACATTTTGAAATGCGTTCCCCCGTGGGAGCGAGCCAGCTCGCGAAGGCGTCCAGTGGCTGCGCGTTATCGTTCTTCGCGAGCAAGCCCGCTCTTGAAATACGTTCCCCTGTGGGAGCGGGCTTGCTCGCGAAGGCGTCAGCATGATCGCCACAAACCTTCTAGGCTGAACCGGACCACTTCAGCCCACCGGAGGCCCCTCATGCACCTCGAAGGCTCCTGCCACTGCGGCGCCGTCACCTTCAGCCTGACCAGCGCCCACCCTTACCCTTATCAACGCTGCTACTGCTCGATCTGCCGCAAGACCCAGGGCGGTGGCGGCTATGCGATCAACCTCGGTGGCGACTCGAACAGCCTCAAGGTCCAGGGTCGCAAGAACATCAGCATCTACCACGCGAAAATGAAGGATGAAGGCGAAAAGCGCGCCCACCGCAGCACCGCCGAACGGCATTTCTGCTCACAGTGCGGCAGCGCTTTGTGGCTGTTCAGCCCGCAATGGCCGGAGTTGATCCACCCGTTCGCCTCGGCCATCGACACGCCATTGCCGACACCGCCGGAACATACGCATTTGATGCTCGGTTCGAAGGCGCCATGGGTTGAGGTGGACGCAACGCCTGGGGACAAGCAGTTTGAGGTTTATCCCGAAGAGTCGATTGCGCAGTGGCATGAACGGTTGGGGCTGGTCAAATGAGTCGGGAATTGCGGTGTGATTGATGGCCTCTTCGCGAGCAAGCCCGCACCCACATTTGGAATGCATTCAACCTGTGGGAGCGAGCCTGCTCGCGAAGAAGCCGGGACTGGCAACGCAGATCAATCCAGATGCGCCCAGGTCATCCGAAACGACGCCCCACCCCAAACCGACTCCCCCACTTCGACCTGCCCGCCATGGGATTGCGACACCCGCCGCACCAGTGCCAGCCCCAAACCAAAGCCGCCCGTGCGCCGATCACGGCTGGCATCGAGCCGCGAGAACGGCTCGAAGATCTTCTCCCGTCCGTCCACCGGCACACCCGGGCCGTCGTCGTTGACCCGCACCTCGTAATAATCACCGGTGCGCACCAGCGTTACTTCAACGCGCTGTTCGGCATAACGAATAGCATTGCGCAGCAGATTGATCACCGCCCGCGCCATGAATCGCGGCTCGATGCGCACTGTGTCGATCCGACAATCACCGATCAGCAATTGCACCCCCGCCGCTTCTGCCTCCAGCGCCACGCTGCCGACCACGCTGTCGAGCCAGTTGGCGGCCTGAATGTTCTCACGCTTGATCACCGTTGCACCGCGTTCCAGGCTGGCGTAGGTCAGCAGTTCGGAGACCATTTCCTCCAGCTCGCCAAGGTCGGCGTACATGTCGGCGATCAGTTCGCGGTTCTGGCTGGCGTCCGGTTGCTGCTTGAGCTGATCGAGCTCAAACGAAAGCCGCGCAATCGGCGTACGCAGTTCATGGGATACGGCGTTGGTCAGCTCGCGCTGATTGGCGATCAGGCTCTCGATGCGCGCCGCCATCAGGTTGAAGTGCTCGGCCAGGTCGCGGATGTTCGAGCGCTTGGACAGTTGAATGCGCACCGAAAGGTCGTTATCGCCAAAGCGCTCGGCGGCCAGGCGCAGTTTCTCCAGATCGCGCCAGTGCGGGCGCACCCAGAAGAACAAGACGATGCCGATCAGCACCGCGAGCATCGCGTAAGCCACCGCAATGTAGAACGGCATCAGGCTCGGCTCCGGCGGCAACTTGATGCTGAGCAACTGCGAACCACCGTCGATGTTGCTGATGAACTGGGTGTAGTTGTCGCGAATCACCAGCAGGTTCTGCGCCAGTTCGGATTTTTCCTCAGGGCTGAGAGCCAGTTGATCGGCCTCCACCAGCTTCAGCGACAAGCCGTAGTGCGGGCGCAACGCCTCCAGTTGCTGCTCACGCGCCGCGCCTTGCTGATCGCGCATGTGCTCGACCAGTGACCACGCCTGCCCACGCACCGCCTCACGGTTGTAGGCCTGCATCTGATTGTCGAGCAATGCGTTGAAGGTGTGCTCGACGGTTTGCAGGGCCAGCACCAGCCCCACCGTCATCACCAGAAACAGCCCGAGGAATAACCGCAGCATCTACAGCTCCCAAGCGAACGGATTGAACAGATAGCCCTTGCCCCACACGGTCTTGATGCAGACCGGCTCGCGGGGATTGTCCTTGAGCTTGTTGCGCAATTTGCTGATGTACACGTCGACACTGCGATTGAGCCCGTCGAAGGCAATGCCGCGCATGCGGTTGAGGATGTCATCGCGCGACAAGGTCTTGCCGGCAGCGCTGGCCAGCAGCCACAACAGCTCGAACTCCATGGTGGTCATTTCAATGATTTCGCCGGCCAGGCGCACTTCGCGACAGCTGCGATCAATGCTCAACCGGCCGAACTCCAGCGAGCTGACGACGCCGCTGTCCGGCACCTGGCGCCGCTGCAAGGCGCGCAGCCGCGCCAGCAGCACCGGCGGCTTGATCGGTTTGATCACGTAGTCATCGGCGCCGGATTCCAGGCCGAGAATGTGGTCGAGGTCGTCTTCCTTGGCGGTGAGGATGACAATCGGCGTGTCCGACACGCTGCGGATTTCCCGGCACACATGCAGCCCGCTCTGCCCCGGCAGCATCAGGTCGAGCACCACCACTTTGGGCTGGAACTCGAGAAACGCGGCCATCGCCAGATCACCGCGATGCACCGCGCGCACCTCGTAGCCATGCTGTTCGAGAAAGTGCGCAATCAGCGTGGCCAGACGCTCATCGTCTTCGACCAGCAGGACTTTGCCAAAACCCAGGTTATCCATAACGACCGTCTGCCAACCCATGTGTGAAGTGGCCGACATTATGGCGGCAATCGCGGGTGTGGCGTGGTTGCAGGCAGCAAAAACCGGCCACTGGGGCCGGTTTTCGGTGATATTTCATACTCTTAAGAGTTTTTAACAGTTTGTGTGTCAGGCCGCGGCCGGCACACCGCTGTGGAAGCGAAACTCTTCATCCGGCGATTCGATCAGCTCCTGCTCGGCAGCGCGGACCTTTTCGATCACCTGGGCGATGTCCTTCGCGTCGCCGTACTGGTAAGCCAGCTTCAGATAACCCTGAAAATGCCGCGCCTCGCTTTTCAGCAGGCCGAAATAGAACTTGCCGAGTTCTTCGTCCAGATGCGGCACCAGCGCCTCGAAACGTTCGCAACTGCGTGCTTCGATGAACGCGCCGACTACCAGCGTATCGACCAGTTTCACCGGCTCGTGACTGCGCACCACTTTGCGCAGGCCCGAGGCATAACGCCCGGCATGCAGCTGGCGCAACTCGATCTTGCGGCGCTTCATGATGCGCATGACTTGTTCGTGGTGCACCAGCTCTTCCCGGGCCAGACGCGACATCATGTTGATCAGGTCGACGTGGGAATGGTACTTGGCAATCAGGCTCAGCGCGGTGCTGGCGGCCTTGAACTCGCAGTTCTTGTGGTCGATCAGCAGTGTTTCCTGATCGGCCAGTGCGGCCTGGACCCAGGCGTCGGGCGTGCGGCAGCCAAGGAATTCGTGGATTTCGGGCAGGATCATGGGGCTCACGGTAAAGGTATTGGCGCGAAGGGCGCCGATTATACCGGCCTGCCCGCAGACCACCAGTCGCAGGCGTTGATATGCATCAAGTCGCAGGCCGATGAGCAGCAACTATAGTTGTGCAACGCCGTGCCTTTTCTTTGCTGGAGACTCCGCTCATGCAAGCCATTCGCAGCATTCTGGTGGTCATCGAACCCGAACATTCGGAAAGCCTGGCGCTCAAGCGCGCCAAGTTGATCGCCGGCGTGACCCAGGCGCATCTGCACCTGCTGGTGTGTGACCGCAAACACGACCACGCCGGCATGCTCGGCGTGCTCAAAGCCGCGCTGATCGCCGACGGCTACAGCGTGACCACCGAACAGGCGTGGAACGAGAGCCTGCACGAAACCATCATCGATGTGCAGCAGGCCGAAGGCTGCGGGCTGGTGATCAAACAGCACTTTCCTGACAGCGCGCTGAAAAAAGCCTTGCTGACCCCGGCGGACTGGAAACTGCTGCGTCACTGCCCAACCCCGGTGCTGCTGGTGAAAACCTGCATACCATGGAAGGACCGGGTGATTCTGGCAGCGGTCGACGTGGGCAACGCCGATGGCGAACACCGGCATTTGCACACGACGATCATCGATCACGGCTTTGACATCGCCAGCCTGGCCAAAGGGCATCTGCATGTAATCAGTGCGCACCCGTCGCCGATGCTCTCGGCGGCTGACCCGACCTTTCAGCTCAAGGAAACCATCGAGGCCAGGTATCGCGAGCAATGCCGGGCGTTTCAGGCCGAATTCGATGTCGATGACGCTCATCTGCACATCGAAGAAGGCCCGGCGGATGTGCTGATCCCGTTCATGGCGCACAAGCTGGAAGCGGCGGTGACCGTCATCGGCACTGTGGCGCGGACCGGGTTGTCAGGGGCGCTGATCGGCAATACCGCCGAAGTGGTGCTCGATTCGCTGGAAAGCGATGTGCTGGTGCTCAAGCCGCAGGAGGTTGAGGACCATCTGGTGGAGCTGGCGGTGAAGCACTGAGAATTGCGCTGTATTGGATGGACCCTTCGCGAGCAAGCCCGCTCCCACATTTGGAATGCACTCCTACCTTTAGAATGCATTCCTCTGTGGGAGCGGGCTTGCTCGCGAAGCTTTTGATCTTCAGGCGCCGAAGGCGTCTTTCAGGAAGCCGGGCGCAATGTAGCGCTGGTAATGCGCTTCCGACAGCAGGAAGAATTCCCGATCAATGGCATCGCGCAGTTCCGGCAGGTTCCAGTCGCGGAACTCCGGCAGCAACACCATCCCATAGGCTTCCAGATTAATGATCACCCGCGCCCCGCGAGCAATCAGCTGATAGGCCCAGCAATATTCCGACTGGTGCGGCACGAAGCGGATCTTGCGCTGCTCCAGCTGCTGGCGCAGGCGCGCCGAATCGAAGATCTCGACCTTGCCCGCCATCACTTGTGACAGCAATTGCTCAAGACGCAACCACACCGCGCGCTTTTCCTCCTCGTTGTAACCATTCCAATTGATCACTTCGTGGTGGAAACGCTTGCAGCCGCGGCACACCAGATCTCCGTAAACAGTGGAGCAGAGGCCGACGCAGGGGGTCTTGATGGTCTGATTGGGCATAAATTGGCAAAACACTGAAACGCGGAACAGGCCGGCATGTTAGCCCTTTGTCGGGCATTGATCACCCCTCAAACGTCAGGGACAAGCGCTGGATCGCGGTTTGCTCCGCCCGCGCACAACGCCACCAAAGTCCAATAGAGTCCGACTTACCTTTAAATTTTTTTTGCCGTAGAATCAGCCAGCCTTTTAAGGCGCCAATGTCCGTTAGAAGCTGTTTTCAAAGCGTCACGAGCACAGTCGTTCCTTCAGAGCGGTGTTGGCGAAGGGTTTTTCCAGCGGGGAAAAGCCCAACGCCAACCCTCATCAGCTCCCCGTTCTGCAGGCGTAAAACTTTGAAAGCAGCTTCTGTAAGGAATTGCCGGTAATTCTGGCCAAACGACCCACAACGTCGTGAGGTGCATGAGTACGGCAATTTCGGGATGAGCGTCCCGGACACCCATTTGGGACCACTGATGAGGGTAATAACTGTGCTTGAAGCCTACCGCAAACATATCGAAGAGCGTGCAGCCCTGGGTATCGTTCCCCAGCCGCTTAACGCCGAACAAACTGCAGGCCTGGTCGAGCTGCTGAAGAATCCTCCGGCTGGCGAAGAAGCTTTCCTCGTTGACCTGATCACCAATCGCGTACCACCTGGAGTGGACGAAGCCGCTTACGTCAAAGCCGGTTTCCTGTCGGCTCTGGCCAAAGGCGAAGTCTCCTCCCCTCTGCTGGACAAGAAGCGCGCTGTAGAACTGCTCGGCACCATGCAGGGCGGCTACAACATCGTGACCCTGGTCGAACTGCTGGACAACGCCGAGCTGGCGCCAGTGGCTGCCGAAGAACTCAAGCACACCCTGCTGATGTTCGATGCCTTCCACGACGTGGCTGAAAAAGCCAAGAACGGCAACGCTCACGCCAAAGCCGTGCTGCAATCCTGGGCTGACGGCGAGTGGTTCAAGAAGCGCCCTGTTCTGGCCGACAAGATCAGCCTGCGCGTGTTCAAGGTCACCGGCGAAACCAACACCGACGACCTGTCCCCTGCTCCAGATGCCTGGTCGCGTCCTGATATCCCGCTGCACGCCCTGGCCATGCTGAAAATGGCCCGTGACGGCATCGTTCCGGACGAGCAAGGCAAGACCGGCCCGATGAAGCAGATCGAAGAAATGCGCGGTCAAGGCTTCCCGATCGCCTACGTCGGTGACGTGGTCGGTACCGGTTCCTCGCGTAAATCCGCAACCAACTCGGTCCTGTGGTTCTTCGGCGATGACATCCCTTACGTGCCGAACAAGCGCGCTGGCGGTTTCTGCTTCGGCAGCAAAATCGCTCCGATCTTCTACAACACCATGGAAGATGCCGGCGCACTGCCAATCGAGTTCGACGTTACCAACATGAACATGGGCGACGTGATCGACCTGTACCCGCATGCTGGCAAAGTCTGCAAACACGGCACTGACGAGGTCCTGACCACCTTCGAAATGAAGACCCCGGTTCTGTTGGACGAAGTACGTGCCGGCGGCCGTATTCCTCTGATCATCGGCCGTGGCCTGACCGAGAAGGCTCGCGCCGAACTGGGTCTGCCTGCGTTCGACCTGTTCAAAAAGCCTGAAGCACCGGCTGAAAGCACCAAGGGTTTCACCCTGGCGCAGAAAATGGTCGGCAAGGCGTGCGGTCTGGCAGAAGGCCAAGGCGTACGTCCTGGCACCTACTGCGAACCGAAGATGACCACCGTAGGTTCTCAGGACACCACCGGTCCGATGACCCGTGACGAACTGAAAGACCTGGCGTGCCTGGGCTTCTCCGCTGATCTGGTCATGCAGTCCTTCTGCCACACCGCGGCGTATCCGAAGCCGATCGACGTGACCACCCACCACACCCTGCCTGACTTCATCATGACCCGCGGCGGCGTTTCCCTGCGTCCGGGCGACGGCATCATCCACTCGTGGCTGAACCGCATGCTGCTGCCAGACACCGTCGGTACCGGTGGTGACTCGCACACCCGTTTCCCGATGGGCATCTCGTTCCCGGCCGGTTCCGGTCTGGTCGCGTTCGCCGCTGCCACCGGCGTCATGCCGCTGGACATGCCGGAATCGATCCTGGTGCGCTTCAAAGGCAAGATGAAACCTGGCATCACCCTGCGTGACCTGGTTCATGCCATTCCTTACTTCGCCATCCAGAACGGTCTGCTGACCGTCGAGAAGAAAGGCAAGAAAAACGCCTTCTCCGGCCGCATCCTGGAAATCGAAGGCCTGGAAGGTCTGACCCTGGAACAGGCGTTCGAACTGTCCGACGCCTCGGCCGAACGTTCGGCTGCCGGCTGCACCATCAAGCTGTCGAAAGAGTCGATCACCGAGTACCTGAACTCCAACATCACTCTGCTGCGCTGGATGATCGGCGAAGGCTACGGCGACGCACGCACCCTGGAACGTCGCGCTCAAGCGATGGAAGCCTGGGTTGCCAACCCGGAACTGATGGAAGCCGATGCCGACGCCGAATATGCCGAAGTCATCGAAATCGATCTGGCCGACATCAGCGAGCCGGTACTGTGCGCGCCGAACGACCCGGACGATGCCCGTCTGCTGTCCAGCGTTGCTGGCGAGAAGATCGACGAAGTGTTCATCGGTTCGTGCATGACCAACATCGGTCACTTCCGCGCTGCCGGTAAACTGCTGGATCAGGTCAAGGGTCAGCTGCCAACCCGTCTGTGGCTGTCGCCACCGACCAAGATGGACGCTCACCAACTGACCGAAGAAGGCTACTACGGCATCTACGGCAAGGCCGGCGCACGCATGGAAATGCCAGGCTGCTCGCTGTGCATGGGTAACCAGGCACGCGTTGAGCCGAACAGCACCGTGGTCTCGACGTCCACCCGTAACTTCCCGAACCGTCTGGGCGACGGCGCGAACGTCTACCTGGCTTCGGCCGAACTGGCGTCCGTTGCTTCGATCCTGGGTCGCCTGCCGACCGTCGAGGAGTACATGGAATACGCTGGCAAGATCGACAGCATGGCGGCCGATGTCTACCGCTACCTGTCCTTCGACCAGATCGCCGAGTTCCGTGAAGCTGCTGCGAACGCCAAGATCCCGGTCGTTCAAGCCTAACGTTGCAACGCAATGAAAAACGCCGCCCATCGTGAGATGAGCGGCGTTTTTTTATGCCTGAATGACCTGTGGGAGCGGGCTTGCTCGCGAATGCGGTGTGTCAGCTACATTTTTATCGACTGACACAACGCTATCGCGAGCAGGCTCACTCCTACAGGGGGTTATGGGTTGAGCTTGCGGGCCTGCTGCACCGCGCCATCCACGCTCAATCCACTGAGGATCACCCCGTTGGCCGTCACCTCCGGCAACGCCTCCAGCACCGCCAGCGCTTCATGCTTGAGCCGCGCCAGAATCAGCCGCTTGCCTTCCTGATGCACCCGCAGAAAAAACTCCTGCATCGCCTCGATACTGGTGCCATCCAGATCCGGGGTTTCTTCAAGACTGAGGATCACCGTGTGCACCGGCGCGTCCGAATGCCGGATCAGACGCAATGCCGCGCCGAGAATCCGCTCCACATTGGCAAAGAACAGCGCCTCACTGGGCCGCACAATCAACACCCCCGGCTCAGAGACAGCCGTCGGATGGCGCTGCAGATCGACAAAATCATGCCCGCCATCGATTCGCCCGAGCACCTGAATATCCGCTGCCGACATCTGCTTGAGCATCAGCAACACGCTGATGGCCACCGACACCAGCAGTCCATCCAGAATCCCCAGCACCAGCACCGCCCCTACCGCGCACAACACCAGCACCCGGTCCCGGCGCCAGATGAAATAGCGTCCCAGCGGCTGCAGACTCAAACCACGGCCCAGCGCATGCATGACGATGGCGGCCAGAATCGGTTCCGGTGTCAGGGCAATCCACGGCAATACAGTCAACACGATCACCAGCACCACCAGCGCCGCCACGCCCCCGGCCCAGCGTGAAGTTGCCCCGGCCGCCTCGTTCGCCGACGTCGCCGAATACCCTGCCCCCGCCGGCATGCCATGAAACAGCCCGGACAACAGGTTCGATGCACCCAACGCCAGCAGGTCACGGTTGGAGGTCACACGATCACCGTGCTTGAGCGCGAACGAACTGATCGAGCCGTAAGACTCGGCATACAGAATCATCACCAGCGCAAACCCGACTTCGCCCAGCCGCAGCCAATCGGCGAACGGCAGCACCGGCAGGTTCGGCACCTCCAGGCTCAGGTCGATCAAGCCGATCAGCGGCACGCCATGTGCCGGCAGATTCAGCCATTGCCCGGCAACGATGCCGATCACCACCACCAGCAAACCACCGGGCACCCGTGGAAAGCGGGCAAACAACCCCAACAATACCAACGCGACCGCCGCCACAGCGGCGGCCGGCCAGTTCCATTGCGGCAATTGTTCAAGCAGTTGCGGGGCAAAACGCACCAGATTGGCATCTGTCAGGTGCACGCCGACCACACTGGCGACCTGCTTGAGAATGATGGTCAGCGCCAGGCCGAAGGCGAATCCGCGCAACACCGGTTTGGCGATAAACGAGGTGACGCTGCCGAAACGAAAGATCCCCGCCAGCAAGAACAGCCCGCCAGTGACCAGCACCAGCCCGACCGCCAGCGTCGCGCGCAACTGCGGGTCACCATTGGCCATGGTCGCGGTGGCCGCCGCCAGTACCGCCGCAGATGAAGATGTCGCCGAAACAATGGCAAAGCGGCTGGTGCCAAACAGCCCATAGCAGAGCAGCCCGGCAAACAGCGCGATCACCCCCGCCTGCGGCGCCAGCGCGGCGATGGTCGAATAAGCGACCGCTTCGGGCAACAGCAGACCGGCAATCGACAGACCGGCGAGGATGTCCTGCCAGCGATTGGGTGGTGCTACAGGTTGGGGCGCGCTCGACAATCCACTGTCTCCAGACGAAAAAAAGCCGCTGTGCGCATCACGCACAGCGGCCACTGTAGCTGAGTATCCGGCGCTTTGGCTTACGCCGTCAGCGAATAAATCACCGCCGAAATGGCCACCAGACCTACCGCGGTAACGAACACGTTCGATGCCTGACCGCGATAGCGCGCCATCGCTGGCACTTTGCGAATCGCGTACATCGGCATCAGGAACAGGATCGCCGCGATCACCGGACCACCGACGGCCTCGATCATCCCGAGAATGCTCGGGTTCAGGGTCGCAACGATCCAGCACACCACCAGCATGAACGCCGCGACGATGCGATCCAGGGCCTTGGCGCCCGGACGCTTGCCGCTCTTGACGATCAGGCCCTTGAGGCCTTCGCTGGCGCCGATGTAGTGACCGAGAAACGACTTGGAGATCGCCACGAATGCAATCAACGGCGCCGCAAACGCAATGGCCGGGTTGCTGAAGTGGTTAGCCAGATAGGACAGGATCGACAGGTTCTGCGCCTTGGCTTCAGCCAGTTGCTCCGGCGACAGGGTCAGCACGCAACTGAAGACGAAGAACAGCACCATCACCACCATCAACAGGTGGGCACGGCAGAGGATCTGCGAGCTGCGCTGCTCCGCATTGGCACCGTAACGACGCTTCTGGTCCACCGCGAACGCCGAAATGATCGGCGAATGGTTGAACGAGAACACCATCACCGGGATCGCCAGCCACAGCGTGTGCAGCAATGCCGACGGCGCTGGCACTTGCGATGCCGTGGTGAGAATGCCGCCGGTCCAGTGCGGGATCAGGTACACCGCGAGGAACAGCAGCGCGACGATGAACGGATAGACCATCAGGCTCATCGCCTTGACGATCGCCGTTTCGCCGCAACGCACCACAGCCAGCAGGCCGAGGATCAGCACGAACGACAGCAACACGCGTGGCGGCGGCGTGATATGCAGTTGGTGTTCAAGGAAGCTGGCGACCGTGTTGGTCAGGCCGACGCTGTAGATCAGCAGGATCGGGAAGATGGCGAAGAAGTACAGCAGGGTGATCAGCGCACCGGCCTTGATGCCGAAATGTTGCTCGACCACGTCGGTGATGTCGGCGCCTTCGCGACCGGAGAGCACGAAGCGGGTCAGGCCGCGGTGGGCGAAGAAGGTCATCGGGAAGGCCAGCAGCGCGAGGATCACCAGCGGCCAGAAGCCACCCAGACCCGCGTTGATCGGCAAAAACAGGGTACCGGCGCCAATGGCCGTCCCGAACAGTCCCAACATCCACGTGGTGTCATGGCGATTCCAGCTCGACAGTTCAGCTGGTGCTGCCGCTTCATAGCGTGCGTCGACGCTATTGGCCTGATCATTCATCCGGTCGGATCTCCGCATTCCGGTCACTTGCCACTCGGTCAGGACGCGTCGGAAAAAACCGACAGACATGCTCCGGCCGAAACAGGGGCGCGATTCTCCGCGATAAATGAGCAGAAGCAAAGACTTAGCTGAGGAATGGTTGTACGGATCAGATAACCGGGTTGTCGTTTTCGGGAAAATGACTGTCGGCAACAGGTATGCGCCATGTCGTTTTCTGGCAAGCTTCAGTGCAATGTGCGATCGGGAAGACTTGATCAGATCGATCGGGCGAGGAGGAATCCGAGTGACATGCAAAAAAGGCCGAACACCAGCATTCCCCAGATTGGGTACATATCGCCCTTGTTTTTAATACGCATTCTTTCCTCCCACTCATCGTGCTCTCGTTCCAGTTCCTCCATTCTGGCTTTGTGGTCATAGGTGCTCATGTCGATGTCCCTTGCTGAGTGATAGACCTGTCTGTCGTGAAACGCGCACGCTCAATACTTGAAAAAAACGCCTGCTACTGCAGTGATGGCTGTCGCAATCCCAGCCAATAGTGCGAGCGGATACAAATTCGTTTCCCTGCTTAGCTTTTTTCTTCCGCCAGAAGTTTTTTTCTTTCGGCTATGAGTTTGCGTGTTTCATTTTGGAGCCGTTCGAGTTCCAGATGTTCTCGATTGTTTTGAAGCATTCGCCTTCCTTGGCTGTTGGCAGTGACTGCCCGGGCTGCTTTGTGTCCACATGATTTCGCGTTCATCGCCGTTCCGACAGCAGATGCATCCGCCAACTTCGTAGGCAGAATCCGCAAATTTCGTAGGTAGCCACCGACGCTTTCGCAAGCAGGCTCGCCCCCACAGGTGATCGCTTTCCAAAGGTGGGAGCGAGCCTGCTCGCGAAGGCGTCGATTCAAGCACCCGATACTTTCAATTTCGCCCAATTCATCTAGCGTCAATGAGTCCCCTGCCCCATGGAGTCTCTGCCCATGCCCCTCGTCCGCGTCGAAATCAAGAAACACGCCGATCCCACGTTCGCCAAACGCATCGGCGAGCAGATCTACGTCGCCATGCGCAACACCATCAACGTACCGGAGCATGACAACTTCCAGATCCTCAACGAGCACGATGCCGAGCATTTCATCTTCGACCCGCAATATCTCGGCATCCAGCGCACAGACCAGCTTGTGATCATCCAGATCACCCTCAACGAAGGCCGAACCCAGGAGCAGAAAAAAGCCCTGTACCAGACTATCGCGCAAAGCCTGAACACGCAGCTGGGCATACGCCTGGAAGACGTGTTCATCAATCTGGTGGAGGTCAAAAAGGAGAACTGGTCGTTCGGCAATGGCATCGCGCAATACGCCAGTTGACAGCCCTTCGCTGCCGCCAGCATGATCGGCCCATGAACCTGCGCCCGCTGCACCTCACCCGTACCACCACGACCGCCACCGGCGGGTCTTGGTGTGGCTGTCTGAGGTGAATCCAGCGCAGTGAACCCAAGGCCCCGCCAGCAATGGACGGGGCCTTGTTGTTTCTCCCGTCCGTGCGGCACTTGCAACCCTCAAGGAGAAACACCATGTCCGCAGCTCTGCTGGTCATCGATATGCAGGTCGGTCTGTTCCATGGCCCGGAAAAACCCCACGACGGCGCACGGGTGCTGGCCAACATCCGGCACCTGATCAATCTGGCACGTCAGCAGCACGTGCCGGTCTACGCCGCACGCCACACCGGCCCGCAAGGTTCGCCGATTGCCGCCGGCAGTCCGTTCTGGCAAATACTGCCGGAACTCGAACTGCGCGCTGACGCCGACCACCTGTTCGACAAGTCCCGGCCCAATGCCTTCCACGGCACCGGACTGGCGCAGCAGCTCAAAGCCGCGGGGATCGAAGACCTGTACCTCGTCGGCATGAAGACTCAGTACTGCATCGACGCCACCTGCCGTGCCGCCGCCGACCTGGGCTTCAAACCGGTGCTGGTGGCCGACGCACACACATGCATGGACACCCCGGTGCTGCCGGCCAAAGCCATCATCGAGCACCACAACGCCACCCTCGGTGGCGCCTTCGCGCGACTGATCAACAGTGCCGACGCGAGCTTCTGACGAAGCGTCCACGCGCCCCCCGTTTCAGCTCCTACACTGGCTGAAGCGGGGCTGCAGCCACCATTGCCAAACCGCTCTGGAATCAGCACTCTGACACGACTCTCGCGACCGAACCGCCATTGATCAACAGGAGCCGCGCAATGCCCGCCACCGTTCTGGTACTGGTTGAAACCATCAATGACTATCTGCCGATTCTCGAGCATCAGGGTTTTCACCTGATCCTCGCGCCAACCCCCGCCGAACGGGCGCAAGCCATCGCCACCCATGGCTCGCGAATCGACGCCGTACTGACCCGAGGCCCACTGGGCCTGACCGCCGATGAAATCGCAGCCCTGCCGATCCTGAAGATCATCACCGTGATCGGTGCCGGGTATGAACACGTTGACCTGCAGGCGGCCAGCGACCGCGGGATCACCGTGACCAACGGCGCTGGAGTCAACGCCTCGTCGGTGGCCGACCACGCGATGGCGATGCTGCTGGCATTGGTGCGCGACATTCCGCGCTGCGACGCCGCCGTGCGCCGGGGTGAGTGGCCGAAAATCATGCGCCCGTCGCTGGCCAATAAACGCCTGGGGATTCTCGGCCTGGGCGCGGTGGGCATGGCGATTGCCAAGCGCGCCCACCTCGGTTTTGACATGCAGATCAGTTACCACAACCGCCAGGTTCGCAGCGATGTGCCATACGCATTCTGTTCGACGCCGACCGAACTGGCGCGGGCCGCGGATTTTCTGATCGTTGCCACGCCCGGCGGCATCGGTACCCAGCATCTGGTAACCCGCCCGGTGCTCGACGCATTGGGCCCGAAAGGTTTCATCGTCAATATTGCAAGGGCCAGCGTGATCGCCACTGCCGACCTGATCATCGCCCTTGAGCAACGGCGGATTGCCGGCGCTGCACTGGATGTGTTCGATCACGAACCGCAGGTACCGGATGCGCTGAAAATCTTGAACAACGTGATTCTTACGCCGCACGTTGCGGGGCTGTCACCGGAAGCCACCCGAGGCACGGTAGAACTGGTAGGGAAAAACCTCGTGGCGTTCTTTTCCGGTCAGCCGGTGCTGACGCCGATTGCGCTGCCGCCGCGCCTGGGCAATCAGCGGGTGCACTAAAGCACCCCGAGCAAGGTCCACAAACGCCGCGATTCGGCGTCCGCCGAGATCAACTCGCCGAGTAACTCACTCAACGGTTTATTGCCCCACTCCACCCCGCGACGAATCAGATACGGCACAGGGCTGTGCGGTTCGGTGCGGGCCAGGTACTCGGCAATCAGCAGCAGTTGTCGGTAAGCCTCTTCACGACTGGCCGGCTCGCGAAACGCTTGCGCAGCCGGCGCCTCTGCATCCGGTTGCGCCACGGCGACAGGAACCTCAACCAACGCAGGTGGCGGTGCCGGCTGTTGTGGGTGCATGGCAATGAACTCCTGAACCAGCGTCAGCAACGCTTGAATGGTTTCCTGCAACGGGCGAAATCCCGGCCCCTGCTCACCCAGATACGCATCGCTCCAGGCGTCCAGCCGCTGCAGATGCTGCAGGCTCAGCAGCAGATTGCCCTGCATGCGCAACCAGAACGCCATGGGTGTAACGCGGATCTGGTCGCCGAGTTTCTTCTGTTCGTTGCGCGCGGTGTCAGCCGAAGTCTTGGCGTTTTTGCTGTCGTTGGCCTTGACCTGCTGCACCTGCAAGCGGCGCCAGACGTCCAGGGTGTAGACCTCGAAATCACTGCTGTGCGCGCCGAACAGCGGCACCCGCGTCAGCAGAACTTCACTGTAGCGGCGCACCAGCCATTCCAGCGGAATCACCCGCCACGACTGGTCGCCGTCCTCGGCTTGCGGGTGCACTTGCTCGGGGTAGCGCTCGCACAGGCCGGCGATCAGCGCGAGGCTGCCGGGCAAGCCGTCCAGTGCTTGCAGATGCAGCCACGCCTCGCCCAGCCACGCGGCAAGCATCAGATCTTTGCTGCGCTCCAGCAGCAGCGTCGTGGTGAGCGCTTCCACGTCCGGCCAGTTCGCCCGCTTGATCGCCGACTGCCAGACCCCGGTCGGCAGGCTGGTGTCATCCTCGCGGCGCAAGTCACGCAACTGGTCGTACTCGCGCTCATAGCGCAAATCCACCCCACAGGGTTGCTCGACGCTGATGGGCGCCAGCAACTGCTCGATCAGGTCCGGCAAAGTCGTCGATGGCAGGCTCACAGCCCCTCCTCTTTACGCACGTCCAGGGCGGCGGTGGCGCCGGTCAGTTGATACGGCGAACGCGGTGCACGGGTCGGCAACGGCGGAATCGCCAGCGGCAGTTTCGAACCCTGACTCATCAGCGACAGGCGCACGAACATCCGCGTGAATTCGCTGGTGACGCTGTCGGTCGCCGCCGTCACCGGCAGGCGCAGCGCCAGTGGAAAGTCGGTGTAATCGAGGTTTGGCTGACGCTGCACGGAAAAATGCGCACGCATCAGCCGCAGTAACGACCAGGGGCCGCCGTACTCCCAACCGGCCTCCATGTCGCGCACCACCAGGTTCGGTTGCAGCGGGTCGTTGACCGGGCGCTCCTTGCCGTTACGCGCCCAGCGCAAGGTCAGGCGAATCGGCTGGCCGACCATCCAGCGCAGGTTCGGCTGTTCGGCACCGGGGTAGTTGATCTGCTGATTACCCGCCAGCAGGCCCCAGGCAATCACCTGATCGGCCCCCCTTTCTTCCTCGCGATCGGTGCGCCAGCGCACGTCGAGCTCAACCCCGAGAATGCCGCTCTTGTCACGCACGAACAGCGGCGTCAGCCACACGCTGGCCTGCTTCAGGCGATTGAGAAAATCTTCGGCGGCCAACCGCTCCGGCGTCTGGCTCAGGACCAGTCCGGCCTGGGCGACCGCCAGACGCTTGTCGACGATTTCCAGAAAGTGCTGGACCCGTGCCGGGTCGGCATCTTGCGCCTGCACACCGTTGGCAAATGGAAAGCGATCCGCCAGATATTGGTTGAAGTAGGTCGCCAGCTCGTTCCACGCCGCCGCAGCCTGCTGCTGTTGCAGGAACTGGCAGCGCTGCATGGCGCTCTGTTGCAACTCCACCGCGCGCATCGCCAGAGTGCCACGGCCACCGGCGATGTTGGCCGACTGCAACAGCTGCACGCAGGTGCCGGTGTCCATCTCGACAAAGTCACGGCTGACCAGTTGCTCGATCTGCGCGGGCGAGCTGGCCGGGTTGGCGTCCTTGTACTTGAGCAGTTCGTCGTTGAGCGCGCTGAACTGGGTCACTCGTTCGTAATCGATCGCCGACAGATTGCCCTGCTGCGTCATCAGCCACTGCAACGCCGAGGTGCGCCGCTCGGTGATGCCGAGCATGGTATTGAATTGCTGCTTGAGGCTCAGCTTCAGGTCCTGCACATCACTGGCGCCGTACAGCTGCAGACCGAGGTTTTTCGAGCCGTCCCACTGGCTGATTTCGGTACGACCGCCGAACAACGGCTGCGCGGTGATTTCCTCCAGGCCGCTGACGATCTGCGCCAACGCCCGCCGGTTCAACGCCCCCTGCAGGCGCGACGCCAGATCGCTGCGATGCACCTCGACGAAGGCTTTCTGCAGGGCCATCGCCTGCTCTGCCTGCACGTTGAACACGGCGTAAGGATGAGTCTGATCGTTGTGATCCTTGAGGCTCAGCCACATCGCCTGAGCGGCGGCGCTTTCAGCGGCCTGCAGCAAGGCTTCGCGATACGCCGGCGGGATGCGCGGCAACTCTTCGGCGACATAACTCTTGTAGCTGGCGAAATAGCTGAGCGAGGTATTGAGGTCGTCACCGTCGACCGTCTGGCCCTGCAGGTTGACGTTGTCCTGGCTGGCGCGCATCGCAACCGACACGAAGTCGCGCTTGAACAGCGCCTGCACCGCGTTGTTGAGCTTGACCACCTGCTCCTGCAACGCCAGTTGCCCGCTGCCCTGCTGCACCAGCAAGTTACCGCGCGAACCGACCTGGGCAATCCACTGATCGCGAAAGCTCTGTTGCAGCTTGCTCGCCTGCTGATCCAGTTGCTGCTCGACCGCCGGCCCGAGCAATGAACTCTTGCGCACCTTGTCGAGGAAATCGCGATAGCCCGGCACCAGTTCCTGGCCCTTGCCGCGACTCCAGGTCGAATTGGTCAGGGCAATGGCCGCTTGCAGATCGTCGATCAGTGCGCGCAGATCCTCCAGCTCGCTCAGGCTGTTACCACTGCCCGCCTCCAATTGCTCAAGATGCAGCTTGAGGTAACCGGCCTTGCTGACGAAGTTGTCGGCGAGGAAATACTGATCGAGCCAACGCTCC
This sequence comes from Pseudomonas sp. H1h, assembly GCF_000633255.1. GTDB lineage: Bacteria > Pseudomonadota > Gammaproteobacteria > Pseudomonadales > Pseudomonadaceae > Aquipseudomonas. Next base: position 237,870 of record NZ_AYMJ01000018.1, on the reverse strand, counting down.
ATCATCCCGGTGAAGTTGCTGACGATCAGCGGCCGGTCCACGCTCAGGTCCAGCGCCTGCAACTCGCCGCTGTCGCCCGCCGCCAGCAGCCGATTGTAGTAAGCGGCGTGGGGCAAGGTGGCGGCGTTGAGGTTCAGTGACAGCGCACTGTTGCTCAGTTGCACCAGATCATCCAGCGGCACCCGCTGGTTATTCTGCACTTCACCGAACAGCTGGTTCTGTTGCTCAAGACGCAGCGCGCGATCCACCAGGTCGCTCGCTTTCTGATAGTTCTGCCACTGCGCCGGGTCTTCGCTTTCCACACTGTTGCGTCGGTCGGTGCTGCGGATTGCCTTGATTTTCGCCAGTTCCGCGACCAGCAGGTCGTGCAGCGGTACCAGCATGTGGCGCTGGGTGGAGCGAAACAGCTCCTGCTCCAGCCAGGTGTCGAAGGAGGAAAACCACGAGCTCGGAAACACCAGCGACGCGTAATGCCAGTGCGGGGCTTTTTCCAGCACCCGCCAGAAGCTCTGCACGTTGCGCCGGGTCGGCTCGATCCGGTGCGCCTCGTCGGTGACCGCGACATAACTCTTCTGCGCGCCCTGCATCAGCCGCGCCAGTTCGTGAGCATCGCGCACCGCATCGCGCCAGATCCAGACCATCGCCACCGCCCACACCACCCCGACCACCAGCGCGACACCGGCGGTGATCCGCTGCCAACGCTGGCGCAAACGCAACAGACGCGGCACGCCCTGGGCCAGGCCCCGTTCGCCCACCAGTCGCTCGCGCCACAACGGACGCACGAACGCACTGCGCTGCAAGCCGCTGTCGTCCGCAGAAAAACCGTCCAGCGCATCTTCCGACGGCTGATTGGCGGTCAGATACACGCCGCGAAAACACGGCGCCTCACCTTGGGCATTACCCTGGAATACCGGCTCGAGCACATTCTGCAAGCTGCGACGCAATGTCTCCAGGCGCTCCGGCAAGGCATACAGGTCGGCACTCAAGTGCCCGGACAACGTACCGATTTCGATCACCGCTTCTGACACCGCGCGGTGTAGGCAATCCAGCGCCTGATCGCTCCACTGGCCCTGCCACACCGCGTCGCGGGCGTAGGGTGACGACCAGCCCAGGGTGCGCTCGCGAACTTCGTCGGGCAGTGCGCTGATCAGTTCCTGAAACCCGGGCAACTCCTCAAGGCCGGTGATGATCACGTACACCGGCACACTCAAGCCGAAACGTTGCAACAGGTCGATGAAGCGGCGGCGCGCCGCCAGACCGAGCTGGGTGGCCTGCTCCAGATTGCCCAGACGATTGGCCGGTACGGTCCAGATCACCCCGTCCAGCGGGCGTTTGCTGCGCAGACGCAACATCAGCCCGAGCAGACGCCACCAGCCGCCACGCTGCAGGTGCATGCCGTCTTCGGGCAGGAACAACGCCTGCGGCACCACCAGCACCGCACCTTCGGGATCGGACCACCAGCGACCGAACCACGCCGGTTTGTCGGTTGGCTGCAAACGCCATTCGCTGACCAGTTGCGTGCCCTGGGCTTCATCGCCGAGCAACAGCAGCCATGGCAACTGATAACGATCGTGACTGCCCTGTTCTTGCTCCATGTGCCGCACCGCAGCATAAAAGCTGCGAATTGCCGCCCCGCTCTGGGTGCGCAACCACCACACGGCTAAGGCGATGATCACCAGCAGCAACAGCAGCGCGACGCCCCACGCGACCATCGACAGGACGCTCATGAGTCTTGCTCCGCCGTGACCGCCGGATCGCTGATTTGCAGCACAGGCTCCAGCTCCGAGCGAATGTCACGCCAGAAAAACTGCCCGAGGCCGGTCAGCAGCAGCACCATCGCGACAATGCCCAGCGCCAGCCGAAAACCGTCCGGCAAAGCGCTACGCACCGGCAGTTGCAGCGGCGCGACCCGTGAGGGCTGCAGCAGCCGCTGGCTGACATCGGCGTAACTGGCGTCGTCCTGCCAGGCAAAATTGAACAACGCCAGACGCCATTTTTCCAGCTGCGCCTGGCTGTGCTCGCCGCGCAGACGACCGTGGAAGCCGAGGATCAGGCACTGCAGATAGACGTTGGCCAGATCACGGCTGGTGGGTTGCTGTTCGTCGAGCAGCGTCTGAATCGCCGCCGGCAGTTGCTCGCCGGCCTGCCGACTGGCGTACAGCCGCGACTCCAGCGGCTTGTCCTGCCAGGCGGCCTGTCCGGGCCAGGGCGTAAACAGCAGCGTTTCATCGACCAGTGCGACAAACGCGTAAACCAGCGCCTTGACCTGTTCAGTCGCTGAATCGCCGACCCGCGAATACGCCGTGCGCCACAACCGTTGCGAAGCCTGGGTCGACAACTCGACCACGGTGTCCACCAGCGCCGCTTCGTCTTCGCTGTCCTTGGGCAACTGGCTCCAGTCCACTTGCCATTGTTGCCAGGTCTGGCGGAACGCGCTGCTCAGCGGTGCGTCCTGCAACCCCAGGCTTGCGGCACTTCCTTGGGACATACGGCGTTCCTTGTGTGATCAGGCACTTTCGCTGTTCTGGGCGACAAACAGCACCACTTGCCAGGGACTGCTGGTCAGCTTCGCGGCGGGCGCGGCGATCATCAGCGGCAGTTGCGCGTCGAACCACGCCCCTTGGGCAGTGACCACGAACAGCCGCGTGTCCTCACCGACGCTATATGCCACCTGCTCGCTGCGACTCATCGCCTGATGCGTCAGACCGCTCATGCGCTGGCGGCTGAGCAAGGCGATGTGCGGCGCCGAAGCGATGATTGCGCCCCGCAGCCAGTCACCGGCGGCCTGCTCGCTGGCACCGTTGGGCATGCGCAGGCCGATCACCAGTCGCTGGCTCGGTTGCTCATCGGGCAACTGAATGGAGAAGCTCTGCTCACCGCGTTCGAACGGCAGGCTGCGATAACCGGCACGGATCAGTTCGAGGGTGGTTTCCAGCCATTGCAGCACCGCGTCGTAACCGCGCTGCAGCTCCAGAAAATCCAGCGGCGCGAACGCCGGCACCCCGGCCAGCGGATCGAGTGCCGACCATGCGCCGGCCAGGCCCAGCAGTTGCACATACACACTCTGCGGATGGGCGATGCGGCTGTTGAGCGCGCCTTCGACTTCCGGCAGGCGTGCCCACAACGCGGTCAATTGCCGGCGAATCTCCAGCGCATCGTCCTGATTGCCGGCCTGTTGCGCCTGACGCAGACGGCCGCCGAGGAACATGCATTTCTCCCGGGCCCGCGCGCATAGCCCGGCGACACGCCGGCCCAATGGCGCGTCGGGCAACAGCACCGGAGTTGGCGGTGTATAGGCCAATGGCAGGAAACCACCACCTTCCTTGCGGACTTTCAACAGCGGCAGACAGATCGAATCGGCCCTGTTCGCTTGCGTGCACAGGCGCGGATTGGGCCGCCACACGGTGATCGATTCCGGGAATTCGCCACTGGTAAGATCCGGCAATGCCTCGCCGACCACCGACTGCAAACGCCCCTTGAGCGGCAGCAGTTGCCCGGCGCGCCACAACGGGCTGATCGCCAGGTACACCGTGACGGTGGCATCGTCGGTGGCGCTGATTGCCGCGCTGACATCCAGCTCCAGCATCGACCCGCTGCCGGCTTGCAGATTCACCGGCAAACCGTCGGGCATCGTTCCCTGCAACGACAGCAGCCGCACCACGCCACCGCTCAGCGCCGAAGGGTCGAAATCCATGTGGCTGACGCCCCAGAACCACGGATTGCAGGCTTGCGCCAGGTGCGCGCCGAGGGCTTCGGCTCGCAGGCCCTGCAACTGAAAATGCTGGGGCAGCAATTGCATGCCTTCGTGCCAGCAGACCGCGTCAGGTAGCAGACTCATACGACTCCCTTCGACTGCACCGCGAACCGGCGGCGGACGGTGTGTTTCAGTTTTCCTTGCTGACCAGGCTCATCTCGCGACTGTCGAACTTGAGCCACGCTTCGCTCTGATCGTCCAGCCGCAAGCGGTGTGCTCCGGGTGTGTTATAGCTGGCGAAGACCAAAAGTCCAGCGGCCTTCTTGCCCCCCAGCGGGAACGGTTGGCGGTCGATGAATTGCCCCGGCACCAGCTCCACACCCCACACACTCATCAGCTGACGATAGTCGCGCTGATACTGCTCGCGCTCGGCAAACCACTGGCTGGCACTGATGCCTGACAGTTGCTTGAGCAGGTCCGGGTCGTTGACCGCGATGAAGTCCACGGCAATCGGCGTGTCGTCATTGGCCTTGGGCGCGACGTCGAGGGTCAGGCTGTCGAGATCCACTTTCGGCCCGAACAGGGAACACCCGGTCAGCAGCGCCAACAAAAACGCTACAAAAAATCGTCCGCACAAAATGAATTTTCCTTTTCCCGTGGCAGTCCAAAATCGTTTTTGCTTGCTTTTTTATAGACCTGTTCTAGCGTCTTGGGTAGTTCGGTTCCTGCAGCCGAATGAGGAAGGTTTGTCAAAGGAACGACAGGTCATCTGCCACCCTTTCTAACCTACGGTCCAGTAAGGGAAAGCGATGAACGGGCCTCCCCGATGCATTGCGCCCGCCTTCGCATCGGAGTCAACCACCATGGCAGAAAGTACTCAGCACAAGCTCGACCGGGTTCGCCCGCCCCGAGTGCAAATCACCTACGACGTCGAAATCGGCGATGCCATCGAGAAAAAGGAATTGCCGCTGGTGGTCGGGATCCTCGCCGACCTCTCGGGCAAGCCGCTCGAACCATTGGCAAAACTGAATGAACGGCGTTTTACCGAAATCGACCGCGACAACTTCAACGAAGTGCTCGCCTCGATCGGTCCACGTGCGACCTTGCAGGTCAACAACACCCTCAGCGGCGACGACAGCAAGCTCAACATCGAACTCAACTTCAAACACATCGACGACTTCGACCCGGTCAGGGTGGTGGAGCAAGTCACCCCGTTGCGTCGCCTGTTCGAGGCACGCCAGCGCCTGCGCGATCTGCTGACCAAACTCGATGGCAACGATGACCTGGACAAACTGCTGCGCGACGTCATCGCCAACACCGAAGGTCTGCAGGAAATCAAGTCGGCTCGCCCGGACACCGCTACCCCGGCCGCTGACGCCGAGGCTCCGGCCGAACCGCAAGCCTGATCATCCACCTAACGAGGGGAGAATTCGCCATGCCCGCCGCCGCCCAGAATCAAGCCAGCGACAATGCTGCAGCCGAAACCTTATCCCTGCTCGACCGAATCATCGCCGAGGGCCGCATGGCCCACGATGACAGTCAGCAGGACTACGCCCGCGACATGCTCGCGGAGTTCGCCACCCAGGTACTTGACGAAGGCATGGCCATCGACAAGGACACCGTGGCGATGATCAACGACCGCATCAGCCAGATCGACGAACTGATCAGTGCCCAGCTCAACGAGGTGCTGCACCACCCCGACCTGCAGAAACTCGAAGCGTCCTGGCGTGGCCTGCACATGCTGGTGCAGAACACCGAAACCAGTACTCGCCTCAAGTTGCGCCTGCTCAACGTCACGCAGAAAGAGTTGCAGAACGACCTGGAAAAAGCCGTCGAATTCGACCAGAGCGCGCTGTTCAAGAAGATTTATGAAGAGGAATACGGCACCTTCGGCGGGCATCCGTTCAGCCTGCTGGTGGGTGACTACACCTTCGGCCGGCACCCGCAGGACATCGGCCTGCTGGAGAAACTGTCGAACGTCGCCGCCGCCGCCCACGCCCCGTTCATCGCTGCCGCCAGCCCGCGTCTGTTCGACATGAACAGCTTCACCGAACTGGCCGTACCTCGTGACCTGTCGAAAGTCTTCGAGAGCCAGGAGCTGATCAAGTGGCGCTCGTTCCGCGAGAGCGAAGACTCGCGCTACGTCTCGCTGGTGCTGCCGCACTTCCTGCTGCGCCTGCCTTATGGCCCCGAAACCTCGCCGGTCGAGGGCATCAATTACGTTGAAGACACCAACGGCACCGACCACAGCAAATACCTGTGGGGCAACGCCGCGTGGGCGCTGTCGCAACGCATCACCGAAGCCTTTGCCAAGTACGGCTGGTGCGCGGCAATCCGTGGCGCGGAAGGCGGCGGCGCGGTTGAAGGCTTGCCGGCGCACACTTTCCGTACCAGCTCCGGTGACTTGTCGCTCAAGTGCCCGACCGAAGTGGCGATCACCGACCGCCGCGAGAAAGAACTCAACGACCTCGGTTTCATCGCCCTGTGCCACAAGAAGAACAGCGACATCGCGGTGTTCTTCGGCGGCCAGACCACCAACAAGTCCAAGCTCTACAACACCAACGAAGCCAACGCCAACGCGCGGATCTCGGCGATGTTGCCGTACGTGCTCGCGGCCTCGCGTTTCGCCCACTACCTGAAGGTGATCATGCGCGACAAGGTCGGCAGTTTCATGACCCGCGACAACGTGCAGACCTACCTCAACAACTGGATCGCCGACTACGTGCTGATCAACGACAACGCGCCGCAGGAAATCAAGGCGCAGTACCCGTTGCGCGAAGCTCGCGTGGATGTCACCGAAGTCGCCGGCAAACCCGGTGCCTATCGAGCGACCGTGTTCCTGCGGCCGCACTTCCAGCTGGAAGAACTGACGGCATCGATCCGCCTGGTCGCCACCCTGCCGCCTCCGGTAGCAGCCTGACCTGCCTGCGCCCGCAGGATTTTCCTGCGGGTGCTCCCCCGTTTGTCTAGCGCGATAACCTTCAGGAGTTTCAAGCGATGGATGCAATCATTCTCGACCTCGGCGGCGACATCAAAGGTGACAGCCTGCTCGAGGGTTACAAGGACAAGATCGAGGTCATGTCCTACAGCCACAACGTGGCGATGCAGGTGACCAACGACGTCAGCAACTCGGAGCGTACATCCGGCCGGCCGCACATCGGTGAATTTACCCTGACCAAATTCATCGACAGCTCGACCCCGTCCCTCAACGAGTATTGCTGCGCCGGCAAGCCGATCCCGGAAGCCAAGATCACCATCGGTCGCAACGCCGCCGAAGGCAGCGGGCAGATCATGCCGTTCATCATCTACACCCTGACCAATGTGGTGATCTCCAACGTCAGCGTCAGCGGCGGCACCGGCGGCAAACCGGTGGAAACGCTTTCCCTGAACTTCACCAAGATCAAATGGGAACTCACGGCGCAAAAAGACGACGGTACCAAGGAAGGTACGGCCGGCACGGTCTGGGACCTGGCGGCGAACAAGGCCAGCAAGTAACCGGACGCCCTCGCCATGGCAGGCACCGGGATACGTGCACCACTGTTCGAACGCCTCGCCTGGAGCGAGGCCGACGAACCGCCGGTGTTCGATCGGCAGGATTTGCTCGACTCGGTGCACACCGAGCTCGGGCGCCTGTTCAACACCCGCCGTGGCCCGCGCACACTGACGGTGCCCCCCAGCGTGATCGACTACGGCATCGCCGACTGGAGCGCGCTGCAACAGCAACGCAGCGATGACCGCCGTCGCCTGGCGCGGGACATTCGCGAGGCCATCACCCATTTCGAACCACGCCTGCTGCTGGGCGAGGTTCAGGTCAATCCCCTCCCCGAACAGCCACAGCGATTGAGCATCCGCCTGCTCGGCCAATTGCGCAGCGGCGCGCAGCACTGGCCGGTGGCATTTGTCATCGAGCCCGGCAACGAAGGGCTGGAGGTGCGCCATGAGCGACTCGATTGACCCGCAACTGCTCGACTATTACCAACGCGAACTGACCTGGTTGCGTCACGCTGGCAGCCAGTTTGCCGAACGCTATCCGAAGGTCGCGCGGCGGCTGGAACTGTCTCCCGGCGAATGCCCGGACCCACACGTCGAGCGCTTGCTCGAAGGCTTCGCCCTGCTCGCGGCGCGTCTGCAACGACGCCTGGATGACGACTACGCCGAGTTCAGCGACGCCTTGCTGGAACAACTCTATCCATTGGCCGTACGCCCATTGCCATCCTGCGCCATCGTGCAGTTCGAGCCTGACCCGAGCAAAGGCAAACTCGACGGCGGCTATCCCCTGCCCCGGGACACGCCGCTATTCGTCACCACCAGCAAGGGCGAAAGCATTCACTTTCGCACAAGTGCCGCCGCGCGGCTGTGGCCGATCCAAGTGACTGAAGCACTGTTGCTCGGCAGTGATGAAGCCCAGGCGTTGACCGGTGTGGCGCAGTCTCGTTCGGCATTGCGCCTGAGTCTGCGTTGCCTTGGCGAAAGCCAATGGTCTGAGCTGGAGATCGAAAGTTTACGCATTCACCTGGCTGCCTCACCGGTAATCAACGCCGGGCTCTATGATTTGCTCGGTGCCCATGCGGTGCAGGTGCTCGCAGGTTCACCGGGGAGTATTCCGGCGAAGGTGAAGGGACTGCCGCAGATCGTCGGGTTCGCTGACGACGAAGTGCTGCTGCCGGACGAGGACGGCGTACACCCGGGCATGCGCCTACTGGCAGAGTACTTTACGTTTCCCGAGAAATTTCATTTCTTCGACCTGCCACTCGGCGGTGTTTCCAGCGACAGCCAGACGCTCTACCTCTACATCGTTTTCGACCGTGCACCGGCCGGCCGATTGCACTTGCAGGCCAGCGACATCGCCTTGGGCTGTGCGCCAGTGATCAATCTGTTCCCGCGCACCTCCGAGCCGTTGCGCCCCGACGGCACCCGCAGCGAGTACCGACTGGTCGCCGACAGCCACCGGGAAAACAGTGTCGAAATCCACAGCATCCGCAGCATGCGCGCCAGCTCCAGCGCCGGCGTGCAACGCCTGCCGGCCTATTACGGCAGTCAGCACAGCGGCGGCGATCAACAGCGTTACTGGCATTCGCGGCGCGTCAGTGGCCAGTCGCCGAACCGACTCGGCAGCGATCTGTTGGTCAGCGTGGTCGACACCCGTTTTGAACCGCAAACCGATCTGCCCGACTACAGCCTCACGGCCGAGCTGCTGTGCACTAATCGGCATCTGGCCCAGAGTCTGCCGGCCGGTACGCCACTGGGATTCGAGCGGCCGGGCCCGGTGGCGTGGGCGCGCCTGCGCAATCCGCCGAGCCCGCAGAGTCTGCCGCGACTGGACGGCGATTCACGCTGGCGGCTGGTGTCGCAACTGACCCTCAATCATCTGTCGCTGGTCGAAGGACCGCAGGCGCTGGATGCGCTGAAAGAAATTCTGCATCTGCATAACCTGCGCGATGAAGCCAGCGCCCTGCGCCAGATCGAAGGTTTGCTGAGCCTCGCTTGCGAGCGGGTGATCGGCCACGTCGGCGCCGATGCCTGGCGTGGCTGGCGCAACGGACTTGAAGTGCAATTACAGCTTGATCCGCAACATTTCGTCGGCAGCAGCGCGGTGCTGTTCTCGGCGGTGCTGGCGCAATTCTTTTCGGTGTACGCCACAGCTAATCGCTTTGTGCGCACGGTGCTCATGCAGGCAGACAAGGAGATCAAGGCATGGCAACCCCAAGCCGGCATGCCCCTGTCGCTCTGACGCTGGGCCAGCGACTGCGCCGCGATCCGCAGGCGTTCGAGTGGTTGCAGGCGTTGCTGTTGCTGGAGCGCGAACAGCCGCAGGCCGATTCCCTGGGTTCAGGCACGTCCCCGCAGGCCGAAGCCTTAAAGCTGCGCGGACCATTGACGCCGGTGTTCGCCGCCAGCCAGATCGAAAGCCTTGAGGAAAAACCGGGGGAACCGCTGACCCTGAATACACCGATGTTCGGCCTCGGCGGACCCGACGGCCCACTGCCCTACGCCTATCAGGAATGGTTGCAACAACGGGCCAGGGCCAAGGATCACGCGCCCGCCGAGTTCCTCGATCTGTTCCAGCATCGGCTGCTCAGCCTGCTCTACAAGGTGATGCGCAAACACCGTATCGCCCTCGGGTTTACTACGCCCGGTGCTTCGCCGGTGCAGGCGCAATTGCGGGCGTTGACCGGGTTGTTGCCCAAATCCCTGCAAGAACGCCAGGCGATTCCCGACTGCGCGGTTCTGGCCTGCACCGCGTTGTACGCCGATGGCCGCCGGTCATTGGCAGGGTTCGCGGCGATTGTCCGCGAGCAGTTTTCCGTGCCGGTGGAGCTGAACGCCTATGAAGGCGCATGGCGTGAGATTCCGGCTGCCAGCCGCAGCGTCATGAAGGCTGGCGGGCGCAATCTGCAACTCGGTCGCACTGCGGTCGCCGGCACTCGGGTCTGGGATGAGCACGCCGGAATTCGCCTGACACTAGGGCCATTGTCCTCGGCGCAGGCCGGGCGCTTTTTGCCGGACGGCGAAGCGCACCCGGCACTGGCGAGCCTGGCCGCGCTGTATTTCGGCCCGGATCTGGACGTGAAACTGGTGATGTTGGTGCGTGGTGCCGGGCCGATGAAACTCGGTCGCCAGGCCCCGGCCCTGCTGAGCTGGAACGGCGGATTGCAACGGCAGGCCAGCCTCACCGTGCAGCGCATTGAAACCCGCCTTCGTCAGCTGGAGATCACCTGAAATGGAACTGGCCAGCCTGATCGGACGCCTCAACCCGGACAACCGTCGCGCCCTCGAACGCGCGGCCCAGCGCTGTTTGCAGCGCGGGCATCACTTTGTCGAGATCGAGCATTTGTTGCTGGAACTGCTCGATATCGAGGGCGGTGATTTTGCTTTTCTGCTGCCGCGTTTTGGATTGGAACGGGATGCACTGACGGCTGAAATCAACAAGGCGCTGGACTTGTTCAAGGCTGGCAGCACGCGTACGCCTGCACTGTCTTCGCACACGTTGGGATTGCTTGAAGATGCGGTGGTGCAAGCGAGTGTGCAGGGGATCGACAGCATTCGTTCCGGGCTTCTGCTGTTGGCATTGATCGACCGTGACGAGCGCCGCAGTCTGTTGCTCAACAGTGCTTCGTCCCTGCTGCGAATTCCCAAGGAGGCCCTGCGGGCGAATCTGCTGGAGTGGACGGAGAACTCCCGCGAACATGCAGGCCCGCGCTCTGTCGCCTCTGGTAACCCGGCGCCACGGCAGGACTCGGTGCTCAATCAGTACACCCAGGACCTGACCGCCGACGCTCACGCCGGACGCATCGACCCGATCGTTGGTCGCGACGGCGAGATTCGCCAGTGCATCGATATTCTTTTGCGGCGCCGGCAGAACAACCCGATTCTGGTTGGCGCACCCGGCGTCGGCAAAACCGCTGTGGTCGAAGGCTTGGCCCTGCGCATCGCCGCCGGGGACGTGCCGCCGTCGTTGCAAGAAGTCAGTCTGCGCGTGCTCGACCTCGGTCTGTTGCAGGCTGGCGCCGGGGTCAAAGGTGAATTCGAACAGCGTTTGAAAGGCGTGATCGACGCGGTACGCAGCGCCGACAAACCGATCATCTTGTTCATCGACGAGGCCCATACGCTGATCGGCGCTGGCGGTGCCGAGGGTGGCAGCGATGCGGCCAACCTGCTCAAGCCAGCGCTGGCCCGAGGCGAGTTGCGCACCCTCGCCGCCACGACCTGGATGGAATACAAGAAATACTTCGAGAAAGACCCGGCCCTCGCCCGCCGCTTCCAACTGGTGCAGGTCGAAGAGCCGGACGAAATCACCGCCGTGGAAATGCTCCGTGGCGTCGCCGCCAAACTCGAACAGCACCATGGCGTGCAGGTGCTCGACGCGGCGATCCATGAAGCGGTGAAACTCTCGCACCGTTACATTTCCGGCCGCCAGTTGCCGGACAAAGCCATCAGCGTCCTCGATACCGCGTGCGCCCGGGTCGCCCTCGGTCAGCACGACGTGCCGCCACCGCTGGAAAGCCTGCGACACCGGCAGAACAGCCTCAAGGATGAAGTCGAACGTTTGCGGCGTGAACAGGCTACCGGCCTGGATCACAGGGAACGCATCACCCTGCTGGAAGATGAATCGAAAACCAATGTGCAGGCCATCCGCGAACTGGAAACCCGCTGGAGCGAAGAACGCGTCGCCGTGCGCGAGCTACTTGAAACACGCCGCGAATTACTGGCGTTGAGCGAAAGTGCCGACAGCGACAAACCGGATGAAGCCACTGACAGCCGCATCGACCATTTGGCCGCCGAATTGCTGCGTCTTGAGGCCGGGCTGGATGCGATTCGCCAAGACGACCCGCTGGTTCCCGAACAGGTCGACAGCAAAACCGTTGCCGCCGTGATCGCCGGTTGGACCGGTATCCCCGTCGGCAAAATGCTTGCCGACGAAGCCCATGCCGTACGTACCCTTGGCCAGCGCATGGGCTTGCGTGTGATGGGCCAGACCACGGCGCTCTCGACCATCGCCCAGCGCCTCCAGGCCTACCGCGCCGGGCTCACCGATCCGCAGAAACCAGTGGGTGTGTTCTTGCTGGTGGGCCCCACGGGCGTCGGCAAAACCGAAACCGCGTATGCGCTGGCCGACGCGCTGTACGGCGGCGAACGCAACCTGATCAGCATCAACCTCTCCGAATATCAGGAAGCCCACACCGTGAGCCAACTCAAGGGCGCCCCTCCGGGTTACGTCGGTTATGGCAGTGGTGGCGTGCTGACGGAAGCGGTACGGCGCAAACCGTATTCGGTGGTGTTGCTGGACGAAATTGAGAAGGCCCACCCGGATGTGCTGGAAGCGTTCTACAACGTCTTCGACAAGGGCTTGATGGAGGACGGCACCGGCCTGGTGGTGGACTTCAAGAACACCGTGATGCTCGCCACCAGCAACGTTGGCGCGGAACTGTTGCTCGATACGCCCGTGTCACAGATCGGCTCTGAAGCCTTCAACGAGGCGCTGCACAAAGTCCTCCTGCAAGCCTTCCGCCCGGCGTTCCTGGCGCGCATGACGGTGGTTGCGTACCGGCCGCTGGATGAGCAGACGCTGGAAGGGATTGTGCTCGCCAAGTTGGAAAAACTACGCGGACGCTACAAGGCAGCGACCGGTAAACAGTTCGAGTTTGACTCGGGAATTGTCAAAGCCGTGCTCGCCAAATGCAGCGCGGCGGGTGCGCGGGATGTCGAGAATGTATTGATGACGCAGGTGACGGGAAAGTTAGCGGAGTGGGTGTTGGAATAACCAGACAAGGAAAACATCATGCCGGCCTTTATGCTCAGCTCAGGATATATAGGAACGCCCTCGGACTACACCGAGATATGCACACTTTTTGCTGGAATGGTCTGGTCTCCCGACGTGGTTACCGTCTATATCACAAATGGCTGGCACACTGGTTTTGAAAGCAGATATAGGCCAACCGCAGGCGGTGGATACGAAGCCTATCTTGCCGAAGTGACTTATTGTGGTTACCGCATGAACTCCGATAGCGCCCCAAAGGCTCATTTCTATTGGAACTGATGAATGTAACAGGACCGAGTGTAAGGGGACAGATCTATTTTTCGCTCCCTGTTCAAAATTGCAATCCGTCATGAATAAAGACAAGGAAACACGCAGCCATGTTCGGAATCCCCTATAAAAACGGAAAACACCTTTGGCTGAGTTCGCCAAAAACGGATTGGTCCCTGGGTACGATGATGTTTGTCTTCGGACATTCAGCCTGGAATCCACAGGATGGCTTCTATTCCCTCCCTAAAGGTTCTCAGGTGGGTTTTTATAACGATGCCGGCGAATTGATGAACGCTGCGAAAGCCAAAGCCATGATCTGGGACGCCAGCGAACTCAAGGCGCCAGATACGATCGTCAAACAATTTCAATCCGTACAAAACCTGCGCCTGTATCCAGCCCCGGAACATCTTGGCGGCGTTCGAGCTGCATTCGATTACGCGTCCCTTCACGGGAATGCCATTCCTGTGCTTACGTCCGCAGAAGATGACCGTGGCGTTACGATGAAAAACATCATTGAGCGCTTTCCGGATAAATACATCATCTGGCTTGGCTGTCGGGGCATGCAGTTCAGGTAGAGGTATCGGAAGAAAAACATTATCCGGATCTAACCCAAGCGTAGTGGCCGACTTATGAGAATCGGAAGCTTCAACGTCGAAAAGAACGGCAAGTCCTCGACCCTCGACAAGCAGACCCAGGTCGATTTCTTTATTCACAATTGCTGCACCAGTGATGCATGGGATGCCGATATTGTTTTTCTGTGTGAAATACATTCTGCTCAGGTCAATAACTACAGATCCAACCTGGCGGCCATCTACAAAAACTACACGGTGCATGCTTTCGATGGCGGCTACTCAAATGCCTACATCGTTATGGTCAAAAGCTTTGAAGCGCTTCAGGTGTGTAGCCAGGGAAGCCTCTTCGGACTGAACAGAGATCTGATCGCTGTGGAAGCCAATGGGGTCAAAAGCTACACCGGCTACGTGTTTCTCGCTCACTTCAAATCCGGGCAAACCGGGCTTACCCGAAGCCAACTCAAGTCCTGCACGGCCTTGGGCGGCAGGTGGGTGGCGACGGGGGACTTGAATCTTGATCACGCCAACGTCGGACAGCTCGACACCGCAGGCCTCGCCTATGAATGTTGGGGCGGTCAGCAAACTCAAAGCAAAGGAGGAATTCTTGATTGGGTTCTGGCTTCCGTAGACGTAAAGGTCAAAGTCGTCGACATCACCGGGCTCGGGCATATCTTCGACATGTCCGGTCCTGATCATCGGCCGATTCTTTTCGACGTCACCGGTTGAGTCCAGCCTTGCAGTGTCATTGAGGAAATCCGATGCCGCGCTCCACCGACAGCAACTCTACCCTTTCCCTGACGGCCGCCTCGCTGTCGGCGCTTTACCCTGATTCGCTGTCCGGCGACGAGGCGCTCAACCTGTTGGGTTCGCAAACCCTCAACGGCCTCAACGACGGCACCGCCCTCACCCTGACCAGCGCTGTCGCCACTCATGTCACCACCACCCTGCACAACGACGCCCAACTCCGTCACTTCGACGCGCTGGTCGCCGAAATCCGCCAACTCCCTGCCGACGCCACCGCCGAGCGCTATCAACTCGTATTGCGCCCGTGGCTCTGGTGGCTGACCCTGGCCAGCAACAACCGCGTGTTCCAGAACCTCGCCACGTCGGACATTGTGACTACGATCTTCAAGGCCCACGGTTTCAGCGATTTCAAACTCTCACTGACCGACAGCTACACCCCACGGGAATATTGCGTGCAGTACGGCGAAACCGATTTCGCTTTCGTCTCGCGGCTGCTGGAAGAGGAAGGCATCTTCTGGTTTTTTACCCACGAGGACGGCAAGCACACGCTGGTGCTGGGTGACAGCAACGATGCTTTCGTACCGATCCCCAACGGGCCGAAGGTCAAATATCTGGGCCAGCAAATGGGCGAGCGTGAGTTGCATGGCATCCGCTCAGGCCAAGTGTGTGTGCAAGCCGTGGCCGGCGTGTACAAGGCGACGGATTACGAATTCACCACGCCGACCACCTCGCTCTATGGCCAGGCCGAAGCCGTGGCCGGGCCGCGTTCGATCTATGAGCATCCCGGCGGTTACAACGCCAAGGCTCGCGGCGATACGTTGACCAAGCAACGCGTCGACGGTTTGCGCAGTGAGGAAAAACGCTTTGTCGGCGAGAGCGACTGCCGCTGGCTGATTCCGGGCCATTGGTTCACCCTCGACGGCCACGAAGACGCAAGCCTGAACATCGATTGGGTCGTCACGCGGGTGACCCACGACGCCAGTCATGAAAGCTATCGCAACCGCTTCGAAGCAATCCCCAAAGCCACACCCTTTCGCCCGCAACGCCTCACGCCCAAACCGCGCATGCATCCACAGACCGCCATCGTCGTTGGCAAGTCCGGCGAGGAAATCTGGACCGACGAGTACGGCCGGATCAAGTTGCAGTTCCCGTGGGATCGCGACGGAAAGAATGACGAAACCAGTTCCTGCTGGGTGCGCGTGGTGCTGCCGTGGAGTGGCAAGGGTTTCGGCATGCAGTTCATTCCGCGCATCGGTCAGGAAGTCATCGTGACCTTTATCGACGGTGATCCGGATCGGCCGCTGGTGACCGGTTGCGTGTACAACGGCGACAACGCCCAGCCCTACGCGCTGCCGGCCAACCAGACGCAATCGGGGATCAAGACCCAGTCGTCCAAGGGGGGTGCCGGATTCAATGAATTGCGCTTCGAGGACAAGAAAGACGCGGAAGAGGTGTTCTTGCAGGCGCAGAAAGACCTGAAAATCAACGTACTCAACGACTCCACCGCCACCGTCGGCCATGACGAAACTCTCACCGTACAAAACGCCCGCACCCGCACGGTCAAGGACGGCGACGAGACCGTAACCCTGGAAAAAGGCAAGCGCAGCGTGACGATTCAGACCGGCAGCGACAGCCTCGATGTGAAGGACAGCCGCACGGTAAAAGTCGGCGCCGACCAGAACCACAGCACCGGCGGCAACTACACCGACAAGGTCACAGGCGATTACAGCCTGACGGTGGACGGCAACCTGACAATCAAAGTCAGCGGCACCCTCACCCTGCAAAGCGGCGGCAGTTTCACGATCAAGAGCGGTGCGGATCTGGCGTCGTCGGCCAGCACCTCGATCACCCACAAGGCTGGAACTGCCTTGACCAATCAGGCCGGCACCTCGCTGGACAACAAGGCCGGGACTACGCTGACCAACGACGCTGGCATCAGCCTGACTAACAAGGGCGCGGCCTCGCAGACTGTGGACGGCGGCGGCATGCTGACCATCAAGGGCGGGCTGGTGCAGGTCAACTGACAGGGAGCAGGCATGGCAATCACACCGCTGGATTTGCAGCAGGATGACAAACAACTCAAGGGTCGTTTGCAGGACGGTCAGCTCGACGGCGCGTTGCAGATCAAGGATGACGGGCGCAAACAAGCGGATCTGAATTACAGCCAGGGTGAATTGCAGGGCATGTCGCTGCTCTATCACCCTAACGGCAAGGTCTCGGCGCAGATGCCGTTTGTGCTCGACAAACTGCAAGGCGTGGCGAGTTTTTATTCGGCCGAGGGTTGGTTGCAGCGCAAGGCCACGTATCGGCGTGGCTTGTTGCATGGCGAGGCGTTCAATTACTTTCCGGATGGGCAAGTGGCGGAAGCGGAGTTTTACCGCGATGGTGTGCGTGAAGGGCGTTATCAACGCTTTCACCTCAACGGCAAGCCAGCGGCGGAGGCACGGTATCTGAACGGCCAGTTGATGGAGCCAGAGCAAGGGTTTGCCGAGGACGGGCGGCCGCTGGGGGCGGACGGCAAACCGATTTCCCGGGTGCGCTGGTGGTATCAGCGGTGGGCGGATCCGCAGCAGGCCTGAGGTTCTCTATTGGCAGCACTGGCCTCTTCGCGAGCAGGCTCACTCCCACATTTGATCGCATTCCAGGGTGGGAGCGGGCTTGCTCGCGAAGAGGCCGGCACCGCCACCACAAGCCTCAGGGAATGAGCATCTGCATCTGCCCCGGCATGACGATCTTGATCACCCCCGCCCAGTTGCACATCAACGTGCTGTTGGCATCAATCGCCGGCATACCGCCCAACAACAACGTCGGCGCGCCGCCGGGAATCCACGGCGTGGCGGTCGCCGGTATGCACGGCATCGGCGTCAATACGCCGAGTGCCGCAGCCGTCGCCGCTGCCACCATCGGATTGGCCATGCTCATGCACACCCCGAACGGCAGGATATTGACCAGCGGTATGTGATCCATGATGTTCGCCGCCGGCATCCCGCCGGTCAGCGTGCGGTTGACCGGCAACACGTTGAGCACCGCCGGGGCGGCGCCGAAACTGCATTGCAGGGTGGCGCTGGCACAGACTTGCGGGCAGCCCATTTCATAGCTCCTTGCTGGACACGGCATACCCGCTAAACCTTAGTCTGCCGCGGCCCGTCGCGCACATTCCCAAAGGTGATTATCCGGCAACACGCTAACCTATAAGACCGACCCGCGCTTGTGACCATCCGAGCGCACCATTAGATTAGCCAATGATGTCTGGCCTCCAAAATAAGCAGAAGGGATAAGCATGGCGCTTACTGACCAGTCCACCCGGATCCGCTCTGGCGAAGAACTCGATGCCAGCCTGATCGATCCGTACCTCAAGGCGCACATTCCGGGCCTGACCGGCTTGCCGGCGATCAGCCAGTTTCCCGGCGGTGCGTCTAACCTGACCTACCTTCTGGAATACCCGCAGCAGGAGTTTGTCCTGCGCCGGCCGCCGTTCGGTCACAAGGCCAAATCCGCCCACGACATGGGCCGCGAATTTCGCATCCTCAATCAACTGCGCGACGGTTTCCCGTACTGCCCCAAGGCCTACGTGCACTGCACCGACGAATCGGTGATCGGCGCCGAGTTCTACGTGATGGAACGGGTCAAGGGCATCATTCTGCGCTCCGACCTGCCGCCGGAACTGGGCCTCGATGCGGTGAAAACCGAAGCGCTGTGCAAGAGTTTCATCGACCGTTTCGTCGAGCTGCACCGTGTCGATTACAACGCCTGCGGTCTCGGTGATCTGGGCAAGCCGCAAGGCTACGTTGCCCGCCAGATCAAGGGCTGGAGCGAACGCTACGAAAAAGCCCTGACCCCGGATGCGCCACATTGGGAACAGGTCAAAGCCTGGCTCAACGACAAGATGCCGGCCGACCACCCGACTTCGAGTATCGTCCACAACGACTACCGTTTCGACAACGTGATCCTCGACCCGGACAACCCGATGCAGATCATCGGCGTGCTCGACTGGGAACTGACCACCCTCGGCGACCCGCTGATGGATCTGGGCAACACCCTCGCCTACTGGATCGAAGCCGGCGACCCGGCACCGGTGCAACTGATGCGCCGCCAGCCGAGCCACGCCCCGGGCATGCTGACCCGCCGCGAATTCGTCGATTATTACGCCGAGCGCTCGGGCATCCAGATCGACAACTTCGACTTCTACTACACCTACGGCCTGTTCCGCCTGGCCGGCATCGTGCAGCAGATCTACTACCGCTTCTACCACGGCCAGACCCAGGACAAACGCTTCGCGCAGTTCATTCACATGAACAAACTGCTGGAGCACATGAGCCTGCAGGTCATTGCGAAATCGAGCCTCTGACGGCCCACACCAAGGAACCCCTATGTCCAAGACTCAGTTGTTCGACCTCGACGGCAAAATCGCTTTCGTCTCCGGCGCCAGCCGCGGCATCGGTGAAGCCATCGCCAAACTGCTGGCCCAGCAAGGCGCCCACGTGATCGTTTCGAGCCGCAAGCTCGAAGGCTGCCAGCACGTCGCCGACGCAATCGTCGCCGCCGGCGGCAAAGCCACCGCCGTGGCCTGCCACATCGGTGAAATGGAGCAGATCAGCCAGGTCTTCGCCGGCATCAAGGAACAATTCGGGCGTCTGGATATCCTGGTCAACAACGCCGCGACCAACCCGCAGTTCTGCAATGTGCTGGACACCGATCTGGGTGCGTTCCAGAAGACGGTCGACGTGAACATCCGGGGCTACTTCTTCATGTCGGTGGAAGCCGGCAAGCTGATGCGCGAAAACGGTGGTGGCAGCATCATCAACGTCGCGTCGATCAACGGTATTTCACCGGGCGTGTTCCAGGGTATCTATTCGGTGACCAAGGCCGCCGTGATCAACATGACCAAGGTCTTCGCCAAGGAATGCGCGCAGTTCGGCATCCGTTGCAACGCCCTGTTGCCCGGCCTGACCGACACCAAGTTTGCTTCGGCGCTGGTGAAGAATGACGCAATCCTCAAGCAGGCGCTGACGCAGATCCCGCTCAAGCGCGTGGCCGACCCGAGTGAAATGGCCGGGGCGGTGTTGTACCTGGCGAGCGATGCGTCGAGCTACACCACCGGGGTTTCGCTGAATGTGGACGGTGGGTTCCTGTCCTGATTCGGCTGACAATCAATAACCCTGTGGGAGCGCGAAGGCGTCGAGTCAGTCAACGTTGATGCTGGATGGGCCGGCCCCTTCGTGAGCAAGCCCACTCCCACCCTTGATCTCGGCCGGGCCCTGAACCGCCATCTATCGCCTATCTTCTGCGGGAGCGGGCTTGCTCGCTCCCACATGGGTTGTATTTCAGGCATCGATGATCTTGGGCAACTTCCGCCCAAAGTCCACCCGCCGCAATCGCGCCGTCAACGGCAAACACTGCGGTCGACCCGAGCCCTCAACGCAAACGCCGCACCACGCTACTGCGTGACACAGCGAGTGGTGGTGATATGCCGAGTGACCTGCTCGTCAACGTACATATCGCCAGACACCTGGGTATTTTCCAGGGTTTGACACGTACGAACCGGCGGCGGCGGAGGTGCAGCAGGCGGCGGTGGCGGAGGACTGGCGCAACCGCCGAGCAGCGCGACGCAAAGGGCCAGCGACAAGAGTGGATACACGCGTTTCCCAGGATTATTCATAGGATGACCCGCGATAAATGGAAGAGCCACTTCCGCAATCACGCCCGACTGCAGCGGATGACAGAAGACCTGACTACTCATTCTTTATAGCCGACCACCTTGTAAGCGCCAGTGAAACGGAGGGGGATGGGGAAATGGGCTGTCGATTTTGCGGGGAAGGATCGGGGGAGTGAATTCAGGGGGAACGGGGGATCGTGAGGCCGCCTTCGCGAGCAGGCTCGCTCCCACAGTGGGAATGGGGGCGTCCTGATGGAGATTGGGCGGCTTTCGGGCCGCCTTCGCCAGCGGGCGAAGGCCTGCAGTGAAGCAAAGCGGCGCGCCCGCTGTGCTCCTGACCATTCAAACCCAGGCAGTCGTTGCCGCAGCAACGGATCTACCCCCAAAACCCCGGCCTAAGCCAAATCCGGATCCCGCGAGGAACGCAACGAATTGCTCTCCAACTCATACCGCAACTCATCCACCAACGCCGCCACTGACTCTGGCGTACGCAACGCATCGAGCTTCAATCCGCTGATCACCAGATCCACCTGCCCCGTCTCCGGGTGATACAACTTCACCGTCAGCGAATGATCACCATCCACCAGACACTCACACGCCAACGGCGAAAAACTCTGCTCCAGGCGCGCGCGCAACTGCGCAAGATTCATCATGGAGGCTGTTCCTTTAGCTGCTTCGAAGGGAGCACGATCCCAAGCCAACCGGCTCGTATCGCACTTCACCAGACTAAGAACACCCCGAGCACGCCAACACCTCCATTTGCACCGGATCAACTAGTGCATTTGCACCTACCGTTGACCCTTGCCACCCCGCTCACCGGAAAACAAACCCCGCTCGCGCGCCCAGACAATCGCCTCGCTACGGCTGTGCACATCGAGCTTGGAATACACCGTCGCCACATGATTACGCACCGTGTTCGGCGCCAGCTTCAGCCGCGCCGCAATCTCCTTGTCGGCCAGCCCTTCACAGATCAGCCCCAGAACATCACGCTCGCGCGCCGTCAGGTCGGTGAACGACACGCTGGGCAGTTGCGGCGAGTTGACCTTCTTCACATTGGCCAGTTTTTCAATCAGCGTACGGCTGAACCACGAGGCGTCTTTCATCACCTCTTCAATCGCCGCCACCAGCTCAAGCTCAGTGCGTTTGCGCTCGGTGATGTCCATCAGCACCAGCAGATAACACGGCGTATCCTGAATATTCACGGTGTCGGCGGACACCGCGCACTCCAGCAGATCCGCGTCCTTCTTGCGCACCCGCACATCGACCCGATCCACCCGTCCGTTTTTTGCCAGTGCGGCCAGCAGCCGGGCGCGGGCGCCATCGTCGTCGATGAAGTTCAGCTGCGTCACGGTTTTGCCCAGTACCTCGTCGCTGTCGTACGCCAGGGTGTCGAGGAACGCCTGATTGACGTCGATCACCTGCTGCTCGTCAGCGCTGCAGATCAGAATCGGCACCGGGGTCAGGCGGAACGCCTTGGCAAACCGCTCTTCACTCTGGCGCAGCGCCACTTCAGCCTTGTGTCGCAGCTCCATGTCGACGAAGGAAAACAGCATGCAGTCCTCGTCGTTGAGCTGCAGCGGCTGACCGGCGACGATCACCTGCTTGCTGCCGCCATCGGGCAGACGCAGTTCGGCCTGCATTTGCGGAATGGTCGCCACATCGCGCAGGCGCTGAATCGCCAGGTCCTTTTTTTCAGCCTGTTCAAAGATGTCGATTTCGTAAGCTGAAGTACCGATCACTTGCTCGCGGGTGTAGCCGGTCATCTCGAGAAAACCGGGATTGACCTTGATGTAGCGCAAATCGCTTAGGCGGCAGATCACCGCCGGTGCCGGGTTGGCGTTGAAGGTCTTTTCGAAGCGCTGTTCGGCGTTGGCCCAATCGGTGACGTCGCTCATGATCAACACCAGCGACTCCGGCTGCCCTTCGCGGTCAGTCAGGATCATGCTGCGCACGCTATGCACCCAGACGTGTTCGGGGTCGTCCACGGCAGACACCTCGATCAGCACGTCGCTGAAGGCCTCGCAACGTGCCGCACGGCTGATGGGGTAGTTGTCCGCTGGCACCGGATGATTGTTGCGATAGCGCAGGCTGAAACGCTTGGCGTACTCGTCAGCGTTGCTGCCCAGCTCACCGATCCGGCTGACCCCGTGCATGGCCAGCGCTGCCTCGTTGGCCCAGAGGATGCTCTGATCGAGTTCCAGCAGAATCACCCCGTCGGACAGCCCGGCAATAATCTGCTGCAACTGGCGACGATTGGTTTCACGGGTCAGGACTTCCTGGCTCATTGGATCTCCACAGGGAATGCGCGTGTGAAGATTACGACCGCAGACGCCCGTGATCGTGCCGACGAGTTCAGCACACCGCGAAACCTGTGGGAGCGGGCTTGCTCGCGAAGGCGTCGTGTCAGTTGAAAATTCAGTTGAAGGACACACCGCATTCGCAAGCAAACTCACTCCCACAAGGGGTCAGCGGTGATTTGCAGATTCCACCAGTTCGCGCAGGGTGTCGAGAAACAGCTTCAATACCGGCGAAGCATCGTCCGCGCGATAAGTGGCATACAACGGCACTTCCGGCAGCGCCGGAGTCAGCTTGCGAAATACCAGCCCCGCCGGCGCCAACTGCGCGATCGAGGCCGGCAACAGCGCCACGCCAAAACCCGCGCGCACCAGGCTGAGCAAGGTCTGCACCTCAATCACCTGCTGGCGGATCTGCGGAGTGAACCCGGCCTGGATGCAACACTGATAGAGAAAATTGGCGAACCGCGACTGCTTCAATTCCAGCGCGACAAACGGCTCCAGAGCCAGATCCGCCGGCGCCAGCGGTTCGCGACCGGCCAGCGGATGATCGGCCGGCATCACCACGTGAATCGGCTCATGGATCAGCAGTTCATTGCGCAGTAGAGGATCGTCATAACCGACGCGAAACACGCAGGCGTCGATACGCTTTTCCTTCAGCGCCTTGACCTGCGCCGCCGGGGTCATTTCGTGCAACCGCCAGCTCACTTGCGGATAGCGCTCGCGAAACAGGTGCAAGGCCTTGGGCAGCACGCCAACCATCACCGAGCTGATCATGCCGATTTCCAGCTCGCCGAGCTGCCCGCGCCCGGTCTGGCGGGTCAGGTCCAGCGCCCGTTCAAGCTGCTCGAACACCAGCGGCGCTTGCTCCTTGAGCATCTGCCCCGCTGCCGTCAGCTCGACCCGATGGTGACTGCGCTCGAACAGTGGCGTGCCCAGCTCCTCCTCCAGCAGCCGAATCTGCTGGCTCAGCGGCGGCTGGCAGATGTGCAGGCGCTCGGCGGCCCGGCCGAAGTGCAGCTCATCGGCCAGGGCCATGAAATAGCGCAACAGGCGCAGGTCCATGGCGGCTTACCCCAGGCTCAGCGGTGTTGAGCGCTGGCGCACGCCGGTCAGCGCGAACAAGGCGTTGGCTATCGCCGGAGCCACCGACGGACTGCCCAACTCGCCGACGCCACCGGGTTTGCCCGGTTCGCCGTCCAGCACCAGAACGTCCGTGACCGGCATGTCCGACATCCGGGTCACGCGGTAGTCGTGGAAGTTGCTCTGCACCACCCTGCCCTGTTGGATGTCGAGCCGGTCGAACAGCGCATGGCCGAGGCCCCACATCAGGCCGCCGTAGATCTGCTCCTCGACGCCACCGGGCGACACGGCCAGGCCGCAATCGACCACGCACGTCAGCTTTTGGATTTTGGCCTTGCCATCGACCGTCGCAACCTGCGCCACCACCGCGATAAAACTGGTGTAGCCCTGATTCGTCGCAATCCCCAATGCGGTGCCCGGCGGCAACGGCTGGCCCCATCCGGCGCGCTCGGCAGCCTGTTTGAGCACCGCCACATGCCGTGGCCGCTCCTGCATGTTGGCCAGCCTGAACGCCAGTGGATCGGCGCCCGCCGCATGGGCCAGTTCATCCATGAAGCTTTCCACGGCGAACACGTTGGGGATGAAGCTCACCGAGCGATACCAGCCGCTGGGCACCTGGCTTTCGTGCTTGACCCAGTTCAGTTCAAGATGTGGCGGACGGTAGGCGAAGTCCCACGCGGTGATCGATTCAGTGGTGCTGTAATCCATGTGATCCGGGCGCTCGAAGTAACCCGGCTCCCACTGCTCCGGCGACGCCGGTGACACCGCGTGCAACTGCAGCGCGCTGAGTTTGCCCTGGGCGTCGAGCGCGCCTTTGACCCGGTGCAGCGTCGCCGGGTGATTGAACAGCGCGTGCATTTCATCTTCGCGGCTGTTGAGCAGTTTTACCGGTACACCGCTCTGCTGCGCCAGATACGCCACTTCGAACAACCAGTATTTGGCCTCCCGCGCACCGAAGCTGCCACCGGACACCAGCTCGTTGATGGTGACTTTGTCCTTGTCGATGCCGCACACGGTTTGCGCCGCTTCCAGGGCCGAGGACGGCACCTGCACACCGCCCCAATAGGTGATCGCCTGGTCCCTGACCTGCGCAGTGATGCAGATCGGCTCCAGCGGGTTCTGCACCTTGTAGGGCATGGTGTAATCGGCTTCGATCAGCTTCGCCGCAAGCGGCCATTGCGCGCCGACGTCACCATGAGTCATGGCCTTGATGGTTTGGCTTTTGGGATCGGAAATAGCGGCCGCTTGCGCCTTGGCCAGTCCTGCGCTGTCGAACCCGTCCAACGGCGAATCACTCCACTTGATCTCCAGCACCTTGCGCCCCTGCTGCGCCGCCCAGAATGTATCGGCCAGCACTGCCACGCCTTCCAGGTTGCCGCCGAGCACATCGGGCCGCCCCGGAATCGCGATCACCCTGCGCACCCCCGGTATCTGCAACGCTGCCACCGAATCGACGCCGAGCACCTTCGCACCGACCACCGGCGCCCGCTGAATCACCGCCACCAGCATCCCCGGCAACTGCACATCGATGCTGTACTTGAAGCCCCCGCAAACCTTGGCCGCCGCGTCACGCTTGTGCCGCAGTTTGCCGATGTATTTGAACTGCGCCGGATCCTTCAACGTGACCTTGGCCGGTGCCGGGAGATGTGCTGCCACGTCGACCAGTTCGCCGTATCCGAGGCTGCGCTTGCTGGACAGGTGAACCACCCGGCCTTCCTCGGTACTGCAGCTGTCGGGGCTGACTTTCCATTGTTTCGCCGCCGCCGTGATCAGCAGCGCCCGCGCGGTAGCCCCGGCCATGCGCAAGCGTTCGTATTCCAGCGACACACTGGTGCTGCCGCCGGTGGAGAAAACTTTCCAGATCGGGTGAATGTAGGTGTCGAAGAACGGGTCTTCCGGGGTGATGACCTGCACGGTCATCGGGTTCACATCCAGCTCCTCGGCCACACACGCAGCCAGCGCCGTTTGCGTACCAGTGCCGGAATCGTGCTTGTGCACCACCAGTTTCACGGTACCGTCGGGGAAGATCCGCACCCAGGCGTTGGGTTCAAATTCCGTGGCCGGGGCCGGGGCTTTCGGGTCGCTGGCGGCCACGCCGCTCGGCAGATACAGGGCAATCGCCAGACCCGAAGCCACCGTCGCCGCTTGCTTGAGAAACACCCGGCGTGAAGGTTCGATCAAGGTGGCGTCGAGCGGGCTCATCACGCCTCCTTCGGCGCATTCGCCGCGCGCTTGATCGCTTTGTTGATCCGCCCGTACGTGCCGCAGCGGCAGATGTTGCCGGTCATCGCATTGCGGATCGAATCGTCGTTCACCGCCGTGCCCGTGTTGAGCAACGCAGCCGCTGACATGATCTGCCCGGATTGACAGTAGCCGCATTGCGGCACATCTTCGGCGACCCAGGCCAGTTGCAGCGGATGGCTTTGCGTCGGCGACAAGCCTTCAATGGTGGTGATGCTGTGGCCCGCGACGGCGGCCAGCGGCAACTGGCAGGAACGCACCGCGACCCCGTCCAGATGCACGGTGCAGGCACCGCACAGGCCCATGCCGCAGCCGAACTTGGTGCCGGTGAGTTTCAGTTGATCACGCAGGGCCCATAACAAGGGCATGGAGGGGGACGCTTCATCCAGCTCGCGTCGTACGCCGTTTACCGTGAATGCAATCATTGTCAGGCTCCAAAAGAGCGGCCCGTCTTTGTGCGGGCCTGGTCATCGATTATCGGGACCCCGGGCAAAACGCGGCCAGCGACGATTTCTGCCAACCGCTGTAAGCAGGACTAACAACATGTACAAGCGATACCCGTCGGTGCAGTCCATGAGCGCGTTCATCCACGCGGCGCGCAGCGGCAGTTTCTCCAGCGCCGCGCGCAAACTCGACCTGACCCACAGCGCCATCAGCCAACAGATCCGCGCGCTGGAGGATTTCATCGGCCAGCCGCTGTTCGTGCGTGAAGGTGGCGGCAGCAATCTGACCGATGCCGGGCAGTTGTTTGCCAGTGTGCTATCGGACGGTCTGGCGCAGATTGATCGGGCGATTTCCTCGGTGAAAAACCGCAGCATGACGCAACGTTTGACGCTGGACGTCGACAGTGAATTGGCGCAGAGCTGGCTCAACCCACGCCTGCCGCAGTTGCTCGATGGGCTGCCGGATTACGAGGTGACGCTGCTGTCGATGCCGCGCAGTGATCGCAGCGCGTTCGAGCGGGTGGATCTGGCGTTGCGTTACGGTTATGGCGACTGGGATGACTGCGAGATGACGCAGATCTGTGGTGATCGGGTGTTGGCGGTGGCTTCGCCTGAGTTGCTTGAGCGCCATGGCTTGCAACTGCCGTTAAGCCCCGCGCAGATTCTCGAACTGCCGCTGTTGGGCTATACGCGACGCTCGTGGATTCCGTGGCTGGACGCGGCCGGGATGACGCCGACCGAGCCGCCGGCGCGGGTGATTTTCGATAACGCGGCGAACCTGATTGCGGCCGCCGAGGCCGGTGTCGGAGCAGGACTGGTGCGTGGTTTATTGGCGGCTGACGCGTTGCGCAGCGGGCGGCTGGTGGCGTTGAACGAAGCGCAGATTGCAGCGCATTACAACCTCTATGCAGTGTGGCCGCACGGCCAGGCCGAGCGTGTGGCGCCGGTGGTTGAGGTGATCAGGCAGCTAGCCTTGCAAACACCCCGCTGACGCCTTCGCGAGCAAGCCCGCTCCCACATTTCGAACGCATCCGCCAACTGCAATGCATCCCCCCCTTGTGGGAGCGAGCCTGCTCGCGAAGAGGCCCTGTCAATCACATCACCGCTGAATAACACCCCGCCTTCGCGAGCAGGCTCACTCCTACATTTCGAACGCATGCCGCCAGCTGCAATGCATCCCCCCTTGTGGGAGCGGGCTTGCTCGCGAAGGGGCCCCATCAGTCATATCACCGTTGAATGACACTCCGCCTTCGCGAGCAGGCTCACTCCTACATTTCGAACGCATGCCGCCAACTGCAATGCATCCCCCCTTGTGGGAGCGGGCTTGCTCGCGAAGGGGCCCCATCAGTCACATCACCGTTGAATGACACCCCGCCTTCGCGAGCAGGCTCACTCCTACATTTCGAACGCATGCCGCCAACTGCAATGCATCCCCCCTTGTGGGAGCGAGCCTGCTCGCGAAGGGGCCGGTACATTCAGCGCAAATCCAAAACCATATCGCCCAAGTATCACCACCGCGCCCAATTAATATTGTACGAACCCCTCCCCCCTTTCCAATACTCGCCCTCAGCAACCACCCACCCGGGCCGGATGCGAACAGGCGAGGGAATGCGCGTGTCTTGCGCATAGAAACGGCCGATTGCCCGGGACGTGGATGCCGAGAGCCGCAAGGCTCCCTTCCCCGCTATCAGGAGATCGACTTCAATGATCATCGATATCAGCTGCTATCCCACGGATCTCGTGGACCTCGCCTGGAGGCATGACGGTGACCCGTTCACCGGCGAGCGTCTGCTGGAGATGATGGATGGCCCGTACATGGTCAACGGCAAACCTCGCCGTATCGACAAAGCCTTCATCCAGCCGCCGCAGGGCAACACCATTTACACCTGGACCGACGGCGAACTCTCGGGCCGCGAATCCATCGACGCCTACATGGCCTACACTCTGAAAATGGTCCAGACCTACCCGGATCGCTTCATCGGCTGCTTCGTCTACAACCCGCGCTGCGGCGTGGAAAACGGCATCGAGGCAATCGAGCGCTACGTCAAGGAACACGGTTTCAAGATGGTCCAGATGCAGGCCAACATGCACGCCTACCGGCCTGACCGTGCACTCGACTGGGTACGCCCGTGCTTCGAGAAATGCGCCGAGCTGGGCATTCCGGTGAAGCTGCACACCGGCGACGGCCCGTACAGCATCCCGTCGGAATGGGTGCCGATGATCAAGGAATTCCCCAACGTCGATTTCATCATGGCCCACTTCGGCGTGCAGACCGGCGGCGTCTACGTGTTCGAACCGATGCAATGGGCGATGGAGCTGCCCAACGTCTACTGCGAATCGGGCTGGTGCCTGCAATCACGAATCGTCGAGTTCGCCAAGGTATTGCCGACGCACAAGATCCTGTTCGGCACCGACACGCCACCGAACGAACCGGGCATGTGGCTGCGCCTGCTCGAAGTGCTCTGCCACGAACCGCCACAGGGCTTGAACCTCGACGAGGACACCCTCGAAGACTACCTGGGCAACAACACCGCGCGGATGATCGGCCTTGAGCCCACCCCGCCACCGCGTTCCGTTTCCGAAGCAGAGGCGCAACTCAAGCGCCCCGTCACCACTCAACTGGCCAGGAGCTGAACCGATGATCATCGACACCCATCTGCACCCCACCAACCTGGTCGATGAGGCCTGGCGCCACACCGGCGAACCGTTCACTGGCGAGCGCATGCTCAAGCTGATGGACGGCCCGTACATGATCAACGGCAAGCCGCGCCGGATCGACATGGGTTTCATCCAGCCGCCACCGGGCAACACCGGATATCGCGACGGCAACCGCCGTGGCCGTGAGGGCGTGCGCGACTACATGTCGTACGTCGCCGAACTGTGCGTGAAGTACCCGGATCGCTTCATCGGCAACTTCAACTTCAACCCGCGCTGGGGGCCGGAAAACGGTGCGGCAGAGCTGGAATTCCACATCAAGGAATACGGCTTCAAGATGCTCAAGCTGCACGCCAACATGCACGGCTATCGCCCGGACCGCGCACTCGACTGGCTGCGCCCGGCAATGAAAGTCTGCGCCAAATACAACATCGTCGTGTTGATCCACACCGGCGACGGTCCGTACACGATCCCGACAATGTTCTACCCGATCATCCGCGAGTTCCCGATGGTCAATTTCATCATCGGCCACTTCGGCATCCAGACCGGTGGCAACTACTCGTTCGAAGCGTTCTGGATGGCGATGGACACGCCGAACGTGTACTGCGAATCGGGCTGGTGCTTCCAGTCGCGGATCGTCGAGTTTGCCAAGGAACTGCCGCGCAACAAGATCGTGTTTGGCACCGACTCGCCACCGAACGAGCCGGGCATGTGGCTGCGCGAGCTGGAGGTGTTGTGCTCACCGGCGCCGCAAGGGCTGGGCATCGATGAGGATCATCTCGAGGATTACCTGGGCAACAACATCGCCCGGTTGTGCGGGATCGAACCGACGCCGCCGCCCAAGGACCTGGCCGAGGCGGACATACGCCTGACCACCACGTATCTCTAGGTACACGCACATTCCAATGTGCGAGCGGGCTTGGTCCGGGCGGCGATCCAACGAATGCGGTGGATCAGTCACCTTCACCGCTGAATGACACACTGCATTCGCGAGCAAGCCCGCTCCCACAGGGGAGCAGTGTCACCACAGGCAACACAGCGACTTTACAGGCACGAAGATGACCCGGCGTTCCTTCGACCGGCAGGCCAACGGCTGCTCGATCGAACACCAACTCACCCCTGCGTGCCTGCTTTTTACGAGGTGAAACCATGACCCGTTCGACGCTCGGCGACTCCCAGGACTTTCACGTGTTCATCGATGCCTATCGCCGTGAGTACCCGGACGATGTGCTGACCATCACCCAACCTGTTTCTGCCGATCAGGACGTCACCGCCCTGGTCGATGCCCTCGCCGCCCAAGGTCGCGATCCGCTGCTGATCTGTGAAAACGTCGGCAATCTCAAGGGGCCGGTGGCGACCAACCTGTTCGCCTCGCGTACCCGCATTGCACGGTTGTTCGGCGTCACCCCGGCGCAATTGCACGAAACTTTCCAGCGCCGCGCCAACCAGCCCATCGCCCCGCGCTATGTGGAAAGCGGCCCGATCCTCGATGAAGTGTTCGAAGGCGAAGCACTGGATCTGGCGCTGCTGCCGATGCTCAAGCACTTCGACAGTGATCGCGGCCCTTACATCACCAACGCGATCATCATCGCCGAGGACCCGCTGACCGGCATCGCCAACATGAGCTACCACCGCTCGATGCGCCACGCCCGGCAGGCCCTCGCCACCAGCCTGCACTCACGCGGGCACTTGTGGCGGATGCTGCAGACCGCCCGTGAACGCGGCGAAGAGTTGCGCGTGGCGATGGTGGTTGGCGCGCATCCGTTGTTCATGCTCGCCGCCGCGGCACGCTTGCCCTACGGCAGCGATGAACGCGCAGTGGCCGGCGGCTTGTTCGGCGCACCGCTGGAACTGGTAAAAACCCCACGCTACGGCATCGGCGTACCGGCTTGCGCCGAGTTTGTTCTGGAAGGCGCCATTGACCCGGCGGCCTACGCCGAGGAAGGCCCGTTCGGCGAGTTCAGCGGCTATTCCTCGGATCGTTCGACCAACAACGTATTGCGAGTCGACACCCTGTTGAAGCGCAAGGACGCCTGGCTGGTCGACGTGATGGGTGGCCGCTACGCCGAGCACCTGACCCTCGCCCGGCTACCCCGCGAGGCGGAAATGAGCGAGAAGCTCAAGGCGCGTTTCCCTGCCGTCACCGCCGTGCATTACCCGAACTCCGGCACGCATTTTCATTGCTACGTGGCGCTGGACCAAAGCCGCGATGGCGAGGCGCGGCAGATCATGCTCGCCCTGCTTGGCTGGGACCCGTACCTGAAAAACGTGATCGCGGTGGACAGCGACATCGACATCACTGACGACAGCCAGGTGCTGTGGGCGCTGGCCACGCATTTCCAGCCGCATCTGGACCTGTTCATGATCGACGGTTTGCCCGGCAGTCCGCTGGATCCGTCCTCATCCGTCAATGGCACCACCTCGCGCATGGGCCTGGATGCCACACGCGGCTCAGGCTTCGACGGGATCAGGGCGCAGCTTGATCAGGATGTGCTCGAGCGGGCGCGGGTTTTGCTCAAAGGGCTACCAGTGTGAACCGCCAGCGGATGGTGGTCGGGATCAGTGGCGCGTCGGGTTTCATCTACGGCGTGCGCCTCCTGCAATTGCTCGCCGAACTGGACATCGAAAGCCACCTGATCATCAGCCGCGCCGCGCTGCTGACCATGGCCCACGAAACCGACTACAAACTGGCCGACGTCGCTGCACTCGCCAGCCACTACCACCGCGCCGATGACGTCGCCGCCGGGATCGCCAGCGGTTCGTTTCGCTGCCTGGGCATGGTGGTCGCGCCGTGTTCGATGCGCACGCTGGCGGAAATCGCCACTGGCACCTCGTCGGGGCTGATCGGCCGCGCCGCCGACGTCACCCTCAAGGAGCGCCGCACCCTGGTGCTGATGGCCCGCGAAACGCCGCTGACCCTCGCCCACCTGCGCAACATGACGGCGGTCACCGAGATGGGCGGGATCATCGCGCCGCCGGTGCCGGCGTTCTATGCCCGCCCGGAAAACCTCGGGCAAATGGTCGATCACAGCCTGGGCCGAGTGCTCGACCTGTTCGGCCTGGATGCCGGCGTTGCCCGCCGCTGGCGTGAACACCCAAATCCCTGTGGGAGCGAGCCTGCTCGCGAAAGCGGTGGATCAGTCGCCTCCGCGCTGAATGACACACCGCATTCGCTAGCAGGCTAGCTCCCACAGTTGATCGCACTCCGACAAAAAAGCTAAGGAGATCCAGATGAACACCCCCTTCAACGCCCCAACCCCCAACACCAAAATCCCCGTGACCATCCTCACCGGTTTTCTCGGTGCCGGCAAAACCACCCTGCTCAATTACATCCTCAAGGAAAACCACGGCCGTAAAATCGCCGTGATCGAAAACGAGTTCGGCGAGGTCGGCATCGACGGCGATCTGGTGCTCAGTTCGGAGACCGAAGAAATCTACGAAATGGTCAACGGCTGCGTGTGCTGCACCGCCGAGGTTCGCGAGGACCTGGTGCGCATCGTCCGTGAACTGGTGGCGCGTCCGGTACGCCTCGATCACATTCTGATCGAGACCAGCGGCCTGGCCGATCCGTACCCGGTGGCGCAAAGCTTTTTCATCAACGACCCGATCGCCGAGGAAGTCGAACTCGATGCAATCGTGACCATGGTCGACGCCAAGCACATCGCCCAGCACCTGGAGGATCTGCAACTGGATGGCGTCGATAATCAGGCGGTGGACCAGATCGTCTGCGCCGACCGCATCGTCATCAACAAGGTCGATCTGGTCAGCAGCGACGAGGTGGAAACCCTGCGCGGCAAGATCCGTGGTTTGAACGCCACGGCGGATCTGGTGACTTCGACTCACGCGCAAATCGACCTGACGAAAATCCTCGGCAT
Source organism: Pseudomonas sp. H1h (assembly GCF_000633255.1). Lineage (GTDB taxonomy): Bacteria > Pseudomonadota > Gammaproteobacteria > Pseudomonadales > Pseudomonadaceae > Aquipseudomonas. Next base: position 205,087 of record NZ_AYMJ01000018.1, on the reverse strand, counting down.
CGGCGCGTTCGAGTGCACGCAAAAGCTCATGGAAATCGGCGCGCACCAGCACGATCACGATGACCACCACGATCATGAAGAGCCCGACCACGAGCACGATCCAAGCGTGTCCTCGGTGGGCATCGCCGTGGACGGCGCGGTCAACCTGATGGCCTTCCACCGCTGGATCAGCGAGCTGCGCTCATCGCAGGCCGACAATCTGTACCGCATGAAAGGTGTGCTGGCGGTGGCCAACGAAGACCAGCGCTACGTGCTGCAGGGCGTGCACAGCCTGGTGGAGTTCCGCGCCTCGACCGCATGGGGCACGGAGCCCCGTTCGAGCAAGATTGTGTTCATCGGCCGCGACCTGGACCGCGCGGCCCTGAACCAGGGCTTTGCCGCCTGCCTGGCAGGCTGAACAAGGTGTTGGAGCCGGTGGATGGCGGCTTCGCAGCACGAATGACTGATGCCATTTTTTTGAACAACACAAGCCCGCTCCCACAAGGATTGCGGTGTCTCTAAGACAGCATCAGACGAATACCCCTCTTTACCGAATAACAACAGCTAGAGGTGATTCCCCATGTCGTCAGCCACGCCCTCCTCCACCGTCCACCCCGTCGACCGCGTCCTGCCGGTGCGACAGATGCTCACCCTCGGCCTGCAACACATGGCTGTCTCGTACATCGGCGCCATCGCCGTGCCGTTGATTGTCGCCAGTGCCCTGAAGATGTCCCATGCCGACACGGTGGTGTTGATCAGCACCACGCTGTTTTGCTCGGGCATCGCCACCCTGCTGCAAACCGTTGGTTTCTGGAAGTTCGGCGTGCGTCTGCCGATTCTGCAAGGCGTGGCGTTCAGCAGCGTCGGGCCGGTGATCGCCATTGGCAGCGACCCTCAGGTAGGGTTCGCCGGGGTCTGTGGCGCGGTGATCGGCGCCGGGATCTTTACCATGCTGATGGCGCCGTTCGTGGGCCGATTGCGGCGGTTCTTCCCCCCGGTGGTCACCGGGTGCATCGTCACCGTGATTGGTTTGCAGCTGTTCCCGATTGCCTACGAGTGGGTCGGTGGCGGACGCAACGCGAGCAACTTCGGCGCCCCGGCGTTTCTCGGCGTGGCGGTGGTGGTGTTGCTGACTATTCTGCTGGTCAACCGTTATGGCAGCCCGTTGCTGCGCAACATGGCGGTGCTGATCGGCATGCTGATCGGCGCCGGTCTGGCGTACGCGCTGGGCATGGGCAATTTTCACAGCGTCGAAGACGCGCCATGGCTGACCGTGCCCTACCCGTTCTACTTCGGCCTGCCGACCTTCAGCCTGATCCCCATCGCGACGATGGTAGTGGTGATGATCGTGCAGATGGTCGAGTCGATGGGACTGTTCGTGGCCATCGGTGACATCGTCGACAAACCAGTGGAAGACAAGCAGGTGATCAACGGCCTGCGCGCCAATGGCCTGGCCAGCACCATCGCCGGGATGTTCGCCGCATTTCCGTTCATTGCCTTCATGGAAAACGTCGGCCTGGTGATCCTGACCGGCGTGCGCAGCCGTTGGGTGGTGGCGGTCAGCGGCCTGCTGATGTGCTCGATTGCACTGGTGCCCAAGGCTGGCGCAATCATCGCCTCGATGCCGACGGCCGCACTGGGTGGCGCCGGTATTGCGATGTTCGGTGTGGTCGCGGCGGCAGGCATCCAGACCCTGGCCAAGGTCGACTACGAACGCAATCGCTTCAACGTACTGATCGTCGGTTTCACCATCGCCGCCGCGCTGGTCCCGGTGCTCGCACCGTCCCTGTTCAAACAAATGCCCGAGTGGTCACAGCCGTTCCTGCACAGCAGCGTGGTGATCGCCTGCCTGGTGTCGGTGCTGCTCAACGCGGCGCTCAACGGCGTCAGCGTGCCCGACACCACACCCGGCAAATCCGCCTCGCACATCCTTTGACTGGAGCCTGCCCATGACTCAACTTCAAAACATCCTGATCAAAAACCCGCTCGCGGTGATGACTGGCCTGCGCGGCCCGCGTGCCCGGGCGGGTGCGGTGGACGTCCGCGTGGTCAACGGACGCATTGCCGAAATGGCCGCCAACCTTGAGCCTCAACCCGGTGAACGGGTCATCGATGCCCGTAACAGCGTGGTCTATCCGGGCTGGATCAACACTCACCACCACCTGTTCCAGAACCTGCTCAAAGCCGTGCCCGAAGGCTTGAATCAGGATCTGCAGGGCTGGCTGGCGAGCGTGCCCTACCCGCGCCTGAACCGCTTCACCCCGCAACTGGCGCGGATCGCCGCACGTTTGGGCATGGTTGAATTGCTGTTGTCCGGCGTGACGACCTGCGCTGATCACCACTACCTCTACCACGCGCACGGTACGACCGAGACCGGGGATTTGCTGTTCGATCTGGCCGATGAATTCGGTCTGCGCTTTGTGCTGTGTCGCGGTGGCGCGCTGGAGTCGGCGAGCGCCCACCCGGGCTTCTCGAAAACCGCGCTGCAACCGGAAAGCCTCGAGCAAATGGTCGGCGACCTCGAACGGTTGAAATCGCTGTATCACCAGGACACCCCGGACGCCCTGCGCCGGGTCGTGGTGGCGCCCACCACGCCGACCTTTTCGCTGCCGCCGACCCTGCTGCGCGAACTGGCGCACACCGCGCGCGGCCTCGGTTTGCGTTTGCACACACACCTGTCGGAAACACAGAACTACGTGAATTTCTGCCGCGAGAAATACAACTGCCTGCCGGTGGAATTCGTCGCCGAGCACGAATGGCTAGGCCCCGACGTATGGTTCGCCCACGCCGTGCACCTGCAACCGGGAGAAATCCGCATGCTCGCCCAGACCGGCAGCGGCATCTCGCACTGCCCGGTGAGCAATGCGCGCCTCGGTAGCGGTGTCGCGCCGGTGCCGCAGATGTACGAGGCTGGCGTGCCGATCTCCCTCGGCGTCGATGGCGTCGCGTCCAATGAGTCCGGAAGCATGGTCGGCGAAGCCAACACCGCGTGGCTGATCCACCGTGCGGAGCAAGGCGCCTCGGCGACCACGGCTGAAGATGTCATTCACTGGGGCACGGCGGGTGGCGCGCAAGTACTCGGCCTCGGAGCGGTCGGCACGCTCGAAATCGGTCAGGCAGCGGACCTGGTGATCTACAGCCTCGATCATCCACGCTTCTTCGGCTTCCACGACAGCGCGGTTGCACCGGTCGTCGCGGGTGAACCGATTGCCGTGAAATACAGCCTGGTGGGCGGGCGGATCGTGGTTGATAACGGCGTGATTCCGGGGCTGGACATCGAACGCATGCGTGCCGAGGCGTGGGAAGGTGTGCAGGCGATGATGAAGGTCGAGGATTGACTCAAGTTCCGCCCGGATCCCTGGTGTGAGCGGACTTGGTCCGGGCGGCGATACGACGAAAGCGGTGGGTTATTCAGCAATTGTGCCGACTGAACCAGCGCCTTCGCGAGCAAGCCCGCTCCCACAGAAAAACCAGGTATTCGCGGACTCGGGTTTTGTCGACTAACGTTATCCCCTCATCGGATTGAGCCCCTGCCAGTGACACCGGGCTCTTGATCAAGGAGAGACTGATGACGTCGCGTCGCAACATCGAACAGACCTACCGCACCTGGTCCAGCCCGATTCTGCTGGAGCTGAAAAAGCGCGAACACCAAATGGCGCCGTTCGAGCGTCAGGCACTGGAGAATGTCTTGGTCGAACGCCGATTGCTGGATGTGGGCAACCCGAACGGCCCTGACCGACGTCAGAGTTCCATGGACAAAAAAAGCGAACGTTGAACGCCTATCCTTCCAGAGCACAAAGGGTGTGCATGAACACTGCCTGCCCCCGGCATCAGGGAACACGTCGAACAGCGTTCATATCATCAGGGAGCGGGATACAGGCTTGACCGACAAATAAAAAAACGCCAATGCCATTCTGGCTTGTGCGCCCGTAAAGGTCGGCAAAATCCTTCCCTATTTTTTCCATGGCGGCCTCCAGCGAAGGAGCATCAGTGCGGAAAAGAACTTCACCAACATAGTCGTTTCCCGTTCTTTTTGGTTTGTACATGCACAGATAGGTTCTATCTGCTGCGAAAGAAGGAGCGCCATATCCGATCAATGTGATCGCAGCCACAAACGCCATATGCTTAAGGCTCGCACCGCTATTTTTTCCCGACATGTTCAGCCCTCCCATGGAATTATCAAAACTTGCGAAAACCGCAAGCCTTGATAATTCCATGTCAGGGTAATACTGAGCAGCGGAAATGAAACCTGTAAGAAATATCAGCTTTTGAGACCAATTGGTTACAAGTACCCAAGAGGTTCATTCATTTTCGCTGTAATCGACAGTTCCTGCGCGTGCAAGAACCGTCGCAAGCTCAAGCTCCTAATCGTCAAGCTGCCGCTTTACCGCCCGCCACCGCCGCCGAAGCCGCGAGCATCGCCCGCAACAACACCGCACATCCGGCGGCCAGATCGTCTGGCGCCGCGTTCTCGATTTCGTTGTGGCTGATGCCGCCCTCGCACGGCACGAAAATCATCCCGGCCGGGCCGAGTTCGGCGAGGAAGATCGCGTCATGGCCGGCGCCGCTGACGATGTCCATGTGCGACAGGCCGAGGCCTTTCGCGGCGCCGCGCACGGCTTCGACGCAGCCTTTTTCGAAGTACAGCGGCGGGAAGTCGGCGGTCGGGGTCAGCTCATAGGTCAGGCCGTGCTCTTCGCAGGTGGCGTCGATGACCTGCTTCACCTCGGCAATCATCGAGTCCAGGCGCGCCGGTTGCAGATGACGGAAGTCGAGGGTCATGCGCACTTCACCGGGGATGACGTTGCGCGAGCCGGGATAGGCTTGCAGGCATCCGACCGTGCCGCAGGCGTGGGGTTGATGGCCGAGGGCGGCGCGATTGACGGCGCCGACAATGACCGAGGCGCCGACCAGCGCATCTTTGCGCAGGTGCATCGGCGTCGGACCGGCGTGTGCTTCGACGCCGCGCAACTTCAGGTCGAACCACTTTTGCCCGAGCGCGCCAAGTACCACACCGATGGTTTTCTGTTCGTCTTCGAGGATCGGGCCTTGCTCGATGTGCGCCTCGAAATAAGCGCCGACCTTGTGCCCGCTGACTTTGCGCGGGCCGGCGTAGCCGATGGCATTCAGCGCTTCGCCGACGGTAACGCCCTCGGCATCGACCTTGGCCAGGGTTTCTTCGAGGGTGAATTTCTCGGCGAACACCCCCGAGCCCATCATGCACGGGGCGAAGCGTGAACCTTCTTCGTTGGTCCAGACCACTACTTCCAGCGGCGCTTCGGTTTCCACGCCGAGGTCATTGAGGGTGCGCAGCACTTCGACGCCGGCAAGCACGCCGAAGCAGCCGTCGAACTTGCCGCCGGTGGGCTGGGTGTCGATGTGACTGCCGGTCATCACCGGCGGCAGGTCGGGATTGCGCCCCGGACGACGGGCAAAGATGTTGCCGACCTCATCCACCGTGACGCTGCACCCGGCGTCCTTGCACCATTGCACGAACAGGTCGCGGGCCTGGCGGTCGAGGTCGGTCAGGGCCAGGCGACAGACCCCGCCCTTGACCGTGGCGCCGAGCTTGGCCAGTTCCATGAGCGAGGCCCAGAGGCGATCGCGGTTGATGTGCTGATGGGTGGATTGCAGAACGTCTACGGCTGCGTTCATGGTGATCTCCTCAGGCAGTTTCTTATGGGGGTTGCTGTGGTATCTGGTAGACCTCTATCGCGAGCAGGCTCACTCCTACAGGGAAACGCATTTCACTTGTAGGAGTGAGCCTGCTCGCGATGAGGCCCTCCCTTACACTGGAGATTTCACGACCGAAGGCTGCGCCCGCATCACGCACAACCCGTAATAAATCACCCCGCCCAGCGCCGAGCCGGTGAACCAGCCGTAGCTGTAGAACCAGCTGAACGCGTCGCTGCCGAGCGACAGCAGGGTCAGCAGCACCGGCACGCCAAATGCGGTAAACCCGGCCCAGTTCCATGCCGGATAGACGTCATCGCGATACAACCCGGCCAGGTCCAGTTGCTGTTTCTTGATCAGAAAGTAGTCCACCACCATGATCCCGGCGATCGGCCCGAGCAGGCTCGAATAACCCAGCAGCCAGTTGGAATACACGGTCTCCAGGCTAACGTCGGAGACGATCAGCCCGAGTTTCTTCAGCAGCTCGTGGGCCATCAGCGCCAGGCCAACGAAGCCGGTGAGCAACACCGCTTTGGTGCGATTGATCACCTTGGGCGCGATGTTCTGGAAGTCGTTGGTCGGCGAGACAATATTCGCTGCCGTATTGGTCGACAGCGTGGCGATGATGATCAGCGCCATGGCCACTGCGACCCACACCGGGCTTTGAATGTGTCCGATCAGGCTCACCGGATCGGACACGGTTACCCCGACCAGTTTCACCGAAGCGGCAGTCATCACCACGCCCAGCGAAGCGAACAAAAACATGGTCAGTGGCAGGCCGAAAATCTGCCCGAGGATCTGGTCCTTCTGGCTCTTGGCGTAGCGGCTGAAGTCAGGAATGTTCAGCGACAGCGTGGCCCAGAAGCCGACCATCGCCGTCAGTCCGGCGGCGAAGTAACTGACGACACTCGCGCCTTCCGGGCGTTTCGGCGCGATTGCCAACAGCTCGGTCATCGACACATTGGGCATCGCCCACACCAGCAGGCCGATGCCCACCGCCACCAGCAGCGGCGCGGACAGGGTTTCCAGCCACTTGATCGACTCGGCGCCACGGATCACCACCCACAGGTTCAGCGACCAGAAGATCATGAAACCGATCACTTCGCCGGTTCCGCCAAGGGATTTCCAGCCCTCGAAGATCGAGCCGAGAAACAGGTGAATCGCCAATCCGCCGAACATCGTTTGAATACCGAACCAGCCACACGCCACCAACGCGCGAATCAGGCACGGCACGTTGGAGCCGAGCACGCCGAACGACGAACGCAGCAGCACCGGAAATGGAATGCCGTACTTGGTGCCGGGAAAGGCGTTGAGCGTGAGCGGGATCAGTACGATGACGTTGGCCAGCAGAATCGCCATCAGCGCTTCGCCAACGCTCAGCCCGAAATACGCAGTGAGCACACCGCCCAGGGTGTAGGTCGGCACACACACCGACATGCCGACCCACAGCGCGGTGATGTGCCATTTGTTCCAGGTTCGTTCGCGCACCTTGGTCGGTGCCATGTCGTGGTTGTATCGGGGACTGTCGAGCACGTCGCTGCCGGCTTCGAGTTCGAACAAGCCGTCGCGCTCGGTCACTTGCGATCTGTTCTGTTGCATGGCCGCTCCACTGTTTTTCTGATTATTTTTTTGCTCATCAGGCGGCTGCACACCAGGGTGCGAGCCGGACGATGGCCGGAGGAACTGACAACTTTCGTGTACCGGCCACGGTGTCAGCGGCGGCATCAATAAACGTGCCGGGTGCCCCGCTTGCGCATCGGGCCATGCTTCAAACGTTTTGCAACTTGATGATATTTATCAGTTTTAATTATTCACCTGATGAGTTCTCGAAAACTTGTCTGGGTGCTCAGGCTAAACACCTGGCAAGTTGTCCGAACAGACAGGACTCAAACTGGTGCACTGCATTTATTTTCATTGTGAACGTGCAACCGCAGCTCAACTTCAAGCGGCTGATTTCACATAGGAAATCTTGCTCATATTTCCATCCTGTCAAGTGCGTCAAAATGGTGAACCGCCTCACCATTTTGGTGATTTATAGTTTTTATTGTTATTTTTCATACACTTAAAATAGCAATAAGCTTATAAAAAATAATCTTGAACAATTGCAGAACTGCGACTAGCTTCTATTCCTGACAGCGCTGACAGGAATACGCCGATCATCGCTGTACATCAATAAAACATTTAGAACCGGCACAAGTCGGTCATGCCTGCGAGGAACTCGGAATGTCTCTGTTGATCCGTGGCGCCACCGTTGTTACCCATGATGAAAGTTATCGCGCCGACGTCTATTGCGCCGACGGTGTGATCAAAGCCATCGGTGAAAACCTTGATATTCCCGCCGGCGCCGAGGTGCTCGACGGCAGCGGTCAATACCTGATGCCCGGCGGCATCGATCCACACACTCACATGCAACTGCCCTTCATGGGTACCGTGGCCAGTGAAGACTTCTACAGCGGTACGGCGGCCGGTCTGGCTGGCGGGACCACCTCGATCATCGACTTCGTGATTCCCAACCCACAGCAGTCGCTGATGGAAGCGTTTCACCAGTGGCGCGGCTGGGCGGAAAAGTCCGCATCCGACTATGGCTTCCATGTCGCGATCACCTGGTGGAGCGAGCAGGTGCGTGAGGAAATGGCCGAGCTGGTCAGTCATCACGGGATCAACAGTTTCAAGCATTTCATGGCCTACAAGAACGCGATCATGGCCGCCGACGACACGCTGGTGGCGAGCTTCGAGCGCTGCCTGGAACTCGGCGCAGTGCCGACCGTGCACGCGGAAAACGGCGAGTTGGTCTATCACCTGCAACGCAAGTTGATGGCTCAGGGCATCACCGGGCCGGAAGCGCATCCGCTGTCACGGCCGTCACAGGTCGAAGGTGAAGCCGCGAGTCGGGCGATTCGTATCGCCGAGACCATCGGTACGCCGCTGTACCTGGTGCACGTTTCGACCAAGGAAGCCCTCGACGAAATCACCTATGCGCGCAGCAAGGGCCAACCGGTGTACGGCGAAGTGCTGGCCGGGCATCTGCTGCTCGACGACAGCGTTTACCAGCACCCGGACTGGCAGACCGCCGCCGGTTACGTGATGAGCCCGCCGTTCCGTCCGCGCGGGCATCAGGATGCGCTGTGGCATGGCTTGCAGAGCGGCAATCTGCACACCACCGCCACCGACCATTGCTGCTTCTGCGCCGAACAGAAAGCCGCCGGCCGCGACGACTTCAGCAAGATCCCCAACGGCACCGCCGGCATCGAAGACCGCATGGCGGTGTTGTGGGATGAAGGGGTCAACAGCGGGCGTTTGTCGATGCAGGACTTCGTCGCATTGACCTCCACCAACACGGCAAAAATCTTCAACCTCTACCCGCGCAAGGGCGCGATCCGCGTCGGTGCCGATGCCGACCTGGTGCTGTGGGACCCGCAAGGCACCCGCACCATCTCCGCCAAGACCCACCATCAGCAGGTGGACTTCAACATCTTCGAAGGCAAGACCGTGCGCGGCGTGCCGAGCCATACCGTCAGCCAGGGCAAAGTGGTCTGGGCCGACGGTGATCTGCGCGCCGAGCGCGGGGCCGGACGCTATATCGAACGGCCGGCGTATCCGGCGGTGTTTGATTTGCTGAGCAAGCGGGCTGAGATGCACAAGCCGACTGCCGTTAAACGCTGACACCGAGGCCTTCGGCCTTCGCGAGCAGGCTCGCTCCCACATTTGAAATGCATTCCCCTGTGGGAGCGAGCCTGCTCGCGAAAGGGCCTGTTCGGACACCACAAAAACCACTGCCCGACAGAGGCAGAGAACCTCAATAACCGTGAGGCACAAAACCGTGATCGAGACCCTGAACCATCTCCCGCACCCGCACGAAAGCGCGGCCGCCCTCGCCGGCCACTTCACCGATCTGGCGCCGCCGCTCAATGCCCGGCAGGCGCATCTGGAAGCCTCGCGCTGCCTGTATTGCTACGACGCGCCGTGCGTGAATGCGTGCCCGAGCGAGATCGACATTCCGTCGTTCATCCGCAACATCCATCAGGACAACGTGCCCGGTGCAGCGCAGAAGATTCTTTCGGCGAACATCCTCGGCGGCAGTTGCGCTCGGGTCTGTCCGACCGAAATCCTCTGCCAGCAAGCCTGCGTGCGTAACAACGCCCACGAATGCGCGCCGGTGCTGATCGGCCTGCTGCAACGCTACGCCGTGGACAACGCGCACTTCACCGAGCATCCATTCCAGCGTGCGGCCAGCACCGGCAAGCGCATCGCCGTGGTCGGTGCCGGGCCGGCGGGCTTGTCCTGCGCCCACCGCAGCGCCATGCACGGTCATGACGTGGTGATTTTCGAAGCGCGGGAGAAGGCCGGTGGTCTCAACGAATACGGGATCGCTAAATACAAACTGGTCGACGACTACGCGCAGAAAGAATTGGATTTCCTGCTGCAGATCGGCGGCATCGAGATCCGCCACGGGCAGAAACTCGGCGACAACCTGACCCTCAGCGAATTGCATCAGCAGTTCGACGCGGTGTTCCTCGGCCTCGGCCTCAACGCAAGTAAACAACTCGGTCTGGCCCACGAGGACGCCCCCGGCCTGCTCGCCGCCACCGACTACATCCGCGAACTGCGCCAGGCCGATGACCTCTCGCAACTGCCGCTGGCCGAGCACTGCATCGTCCTCGGCGCCGGCAACACCGCGATCGACATGGCCGTGCAAATGGCCCGCCTCGGTGCCCGCGATGTCAATCTGGTGTATCGCCGTGGCGCGGCGGACATGGGCGCAACCGGCCATGAACAGGACATCGCCAAGGCCAATCAGGTGCGGCTGCTGACCTGGGCGCAACCGGAGGAAGTGCTGCTCGACGCACAAGGCCAGGTGCGCGGCATGCGTTTCGCCCGTACGCAACTGAACGACGGTCGCCTGCAAACCACCGGCGAAACCTTCGAACTGGCCGCTGACGCGATCTTCAAAGCCATCGGTCAGGCCTTCGACGGCAGCGCCCTCGCCGACCCGCTGGCGCGCGAACTCAAGCGTCAGGGCGAACGGATTCAGGTCGATGAAAATCTGCGCACCAGCATCCCCGGCGTGTATGCCGGCGGCGATTGCACCAGCCTCGATCAGGACCTCACTGTGCAGGCCGTACAACACGGCAAACGCGCCGCCGAGGCGATCAACGCACAACTGATGCTCAACGTGGAGGCTGCATAAATGGCCGATCTCTCGATTGTCTTCGCCGGTATCAAAGCCCCCAACCCGTTCTGGCTGGCCTCCGCGCCGCCGACCGACAAGGCCTACAACGTGGTCCGCGCCTTCGAGGCCGGTTGGGGCGGCGTGGTCTGGAAAACCCTCGGCGAGGACCCGGCGGCGGTCAACGTCTCATCACGCTACTCGGCGCACTACGGCAACAACCGCGAAGTGCTGGGCATCAACAACATCGAGCTGATCACCGACCGATCGCTGGAGATCAACCTGCGCGAGATCACCCAAGTGAAGAAAGACTGGCCGGACCGCGCGCTGATCGTCTCGCTGATGGTGCCGTGCGTGGAGGAGTCGTGGAAACACATCCTGCCGCTGGTGGAGGCCACCGGTGCCGATGGCATCGAGCTTAATTTCGGCTGCCCCCACGGCATGCCGGAGCGCGGCATGGGCGCGGCGGTGGGTCAGGTGCCGGGGTACGTCGAGCAAGTGACGCGCTGGTGCAAGACCTATTGCTCGCTGCCGGTGATCGTCAAACTGACGCCGAACATCACCGACATCCGCGTCGCCGCTCGGGCTGCGCATCGCGGTGGCGCCGATGCGGTGTCGCTGATCAACACCATCAACTCGATCACCAGCGTCGATCTGGAACACATGGTCGCCCTGCCCACCGTCGGCAGCAAAAGCACCCACGGCGGTTATTGCGGCTCGGCGGTCAAACCGATCGCGCTGAACATGGTCGCCGAGATTGCCCGTGATCCGCAGACCCAAGGCCTGCCGATCTGTGGCATTGGCGGCATCGGCAGTTGGCGCGATGCGGCGGAATTCATCGCACTGGGCAGCGGCGCGGTGCAGGTATGCACGGCGGCGATGCTGCATGGGTTCCGGATTGTCGAGGAGATGAAGGACGGCCTGTCGCGCTGGATGGACAGTCAGGGCTATGCGGACATTGCCGCGTTTTCCGGGCGTGCGGTGGGCAACACCACCGACTGGAAGTACCTCGACATCAACTATCAGGTGATCGCCAAGATCGACCAAGAGGCGTGCATTGGTTGCGGGCGTTGCCACATTGCCTGCGAAGACACTTCACACCAGGCGATCAGCAGCCTGAAGCAGGCCGATGGCACGCATAGATATGAAGTGATCGATGATGAGTGCGTGGGCTGCAATCTGTGCCAGATCACCTGCCCGGTGGCCAACTGCATCGAGATGGTGCCGATGGAGACGGGCAAGCCGTTTCTGGACTGGAATCATGATCCGCGCAATCCGTACCATGTCTCACCTTAAGGCCGGTAGCGTCTGAACTGACGCCTTCGCGAGCAAGCCCGCTCCCACATCTGGAATGCATTCCTCCTGTGGGAGCGGGCTTGCTCGCGAAGGGGCCAGCAGCCTCCACATCTGGAATGCGTTCCTCCTGTGGGAGCGGGCTTGCTCGCGAAGAGGCCAGCGGCTTCAACACATCAATCAGGGTTCCAATCCGATTCCGCGCAAAATCACACTGGTCACCGTCTGCACCGCCCGCTCGAACTGCATGTCCGACAGCGGCTGGTGCTCATTCAGAATATTCACCTGATGATCGAAGTCGGCGTAATGCTGGGTCGAGGCCCAGATCATGTACAGCAGGCTCGACGGTTCCACCGGCAGAATCCGCTGGTCTTCGACCCACTGACGGATCTTCGCTTCCTTCATTTTCGCCCAGTCGTACAGGCTGATGTCCAGCGCCTCGCCTAAGGTCGGCGCACCGTGGATGATCTCATTGGCCCAGACTTTCGACCCGTATGGCCGGCTGCGCGAGTGGTTCATCTTGGCGCGGATGTAGCTGCTGAGCACCACTCGCGGATCGTCGAACATCTCGAAGCACAGCGCATCCTGCTTCCACACTTCCAGCAGATCAAACAGCACCGCGCTGTACAGTTCGCTCTTGGTGGAAAAGTAGTAATGCAGATTGGAACGCGGCAATTGCACTTCAGCAGCGATGTCAGCCATGGCGGTGCCGCCGAAGCCTTTTTCGGCGAAGACTTTTTCCGCCGCCAGAAGGATTTTCTCGACGTTGCTGCGACGAATCTCGATCTTGTGATTGCCCATGTGGGCTCCCTGACAACAGCGTTGCCCAAGACTAGCACCCGCTCTGGTGCCGGGGCGACCGCTGAAAACGAAACTTCGTACAGATGCACGCGGATGAGTAAACTGAGCACCTCTCAGTTCCTGCCTCAGAGGTATCCGCGATGCTGCTCAAGAACGTCCTGACCACCACTGCCCTGCTCGCCTCCTTGTTCACCGCGTCTTGCGTCTTCGCCCACGCCCATCTGAAAAGCCAGACCCCGGCTGCCGACAGCACCGTCGCCGCACCTGCGGACCTGCGCCTGACCTTCTCCGAAGGCGTCGAAGCCAGTTTCACCAAAGTCACCTTGACCCACGATGGCGCTCCGGTCGCGATCAAGCCACTGAGCACCGAAGGCGACAAGAAAACCCTGATCGTCACCCCGGCAGCGCCACTCAGCGCCGGTGAGTACAAGGTCGAATGGCACGCAGTGTCGGTCGATACGCACAAAAGCGAAGGCGCCTATCAGTTCAAGGTTGGCCAGTAATTCATGAATGAAGCGCTGGTGCTGTGCCGCTTTGTGCATTTCAGCGTGGTGTTGATGCTGTTCGGGGCCTGGCTGTTCCGGCCGCTGTTGCTCAAGGCGCCAGTGCCGGCGCTGGATCGGCAAGTGGCGCGACTGGCGCGCTGGCTGGCGACGATTGCGCTGGTCAGCGGCGTTACCTGGGCACTGTTGATCACCGCGAGCATGGCCGGTTCGGCAGCGGCAGCATTCGATCCGGACACCGTTGGCGTGGTGCTGGGCAATACGTTTTTCGGTCAGGTCTGGCGTTGGCATCTGCTGATCAATGCGCTGTTGCTGGCGTTGCTGTTCACGCCGTGGCGTTCGAGTGCACCGTTGCGTCTGGGCTTGAGTGCGTTATTGTTGGCGACGCTGGCGCCGGTCGGTCACGGCGCAATGCTCGATGGCCTCAGCGGGCAATTGCTGATCCTCAACCAGATCATTCACCTGACGTGCGTAGCCGCGTGGCTCGGCGGTTTGTTGCTGCTGGTGCTGATTTTGCGCCAGCCAGGCGAACCGATGAGCCGGATCCTGCAGCGCTTCAGCGGTGTCGGTTACGCGGTGGTGGCGGGCCTGCTGCTCACCGGGCTGATCAACGTCCGCGTGCTCACCGGCCAGTGGTGGCCGACGCCGCTGTTCGCAGGCTTTGCCCTGATTCTGCTGATCAAGGCTGCGCTGGTGCTGGGCATGCTCGCCCTGGCGCTGTTCAATCGTCTGCGGATTGATGATTGCCAACAGCGCATGGGGGCGCTCAAACGCAGTGTGGTGCTGGAGTGGTTGTTGGGGATTGGTGCTGTGGCAGCCGTTTCACTACTCGGCACCCTGCCGCCGATGATTTCCGCCTGAACCCAGCTCAAGCCCGCTCCCACAGGGTTATGAGCTGATCAGTGAGGTTGGGTATCGCCCTTGGCGGTATCGATGCTGACCACCACCGACATGCCCGGGCGCAAGCGCTCCTCTTCCTGCTGATCCGGATCGATGGTGATCCGCACCGGAACCCGCTGGGCGATTTTCACGAAGTTGCCGGTGGCGTTGTCGGCCTGCAACAGGGCGAACTCCGAGCCGGTGCCGGGTGAGATGTGCTGTACATGCCCGGTGAATCTGCGGTGGTTCAAGGCATCGACAGTGAAGCGCACCGGTTGCCCGACGCGCACGTTGTCCATCTGGGTTTCCTTCATGTTGGCGATCACCCATTTCTGGTTCGGCACCAGCGCCATCAACTGCGCGCCGGAGTTGACGTAGGCGCCGAGGCGCACACCGATCTGCCCCAGCTGGCCGTCACGCGGCGCCACGATGCGAGTGTTCGACAAATCGATCCGTGCCAGTTGCACCGCCGCTTCGGCACTGGTCACTGCAGCTTCCAGCGAGCCGCGATTGACGATCACCGTTTGCAGGTCCTGACGGGCGATTTCCAGATTGGCCTTGGCCTGGGCCACGGCGGCGATGCCTTGCGCGTTAGCAGCCAGGGCGACGTCCATCTCACGCTTGGACACCGAGCCGTCACTCACCAGTTCCTTGTTGCGCCGCAAGTCCGCCTCGCTTTTGCGCAACTGGGCCTCACTGTCGGCGACCACCGCCTGGCGCAATTTGATCGTCGCTTCGGCGCTGTTGCGCTGCTGCACCACATTCGCCAGCGAAGCCTTCTGCACCGCCAGTTGCGCCAGTGCCTGATCGAGGTGCTGCTGATAAATCCGGTCGTCCAGGCGCACCAGCAATTCGCCGGCCTTGACGAACTGGAAGTCCTGCACCGGCACTTCATACACGTAGCCGCTGAGCTGTGGCCCGATGATCGTCACCTGCCCGCGCACCAGCGCGTTTTCGGTGGTCTCGACCGCGCTGCTGAACGGTGGCAGTTGCCAGGCGTACAGCACGATCAGCACGCCGACGATGGCAATCGCGGCAAAGCCCAGCGACGAGATGATCCGCACCCGCAACGAGCGCGGCTCGGTGTTCGGCGAGGACGGCGGCGCGACGCCTTCCGGGGTGGCGGCGATGGCGTTGGTAGTTGTGGTGGTCGGTTCGGTCATGAATTGGAGGCACCGCTAGAAGGTACGGAAGGCGCAGGGTCGACGGCTTTGGTGGTGCTCATCAGCCACAGCGCACGAATGGAAAGCCAGATCATGGTCAGCACCGCAATCACGGCGATCAGCATGAACACATCGTTATAGGCCAGCACGTTGGCTTCGCGGGTCGCGGCATTCGACAGGCTGCGAATCCCGGCCAGGTTGCGCAGGCTCGGGTCGGCCAGCAAGGAGCCATAGGCCGACCCGCCGCTCTGCACGCGGGCGGCCACCAGCGGATCGGACAGCGTCAGGTGCTCGACAAGGTGGCTGGAATGGAATTTCTCGCGCGCGATCTGAAACGTACCCAGCAGCGCCGCGCCGAGCAGCCCGCCGAGGTTGTTGCAGATCCCGAACAACACCGAAAAGCTCACCAGATTGCGCGGATTGGTCAGCACGTTGCGGGTGCCGAAGACCATGGTCGGACCGAGGAAAAACGTGCTGCCGAAGGCCAGCAGGAACTGGCTGAAATACAGGTTCGCCGGGCGGGTCAGGTTGTTGGAAAAGCTGTCCATCACCGAGCCGGTGGCCATCAACGCCAGCGAGATGATCAATGGCATCAGCAAGTGCTTGGGGTCGATGGTCAGTGCACTGGTCGCCAACCCGGCGATACTGCCAATGAGCATGACCACGTACAGACTGTGTAACTGCTCATAACCCATGTTCAGGTTTTGCATGAAACCGACGGCGCCGGTGGATTGCTCCGAAGTGACCATGCGAATCAGGGTCACCGCCAGCGCCAGGCGGATCATCGTGCCGCTGCCGAGCCAGCGGGTCATCAGCATCGGGTTGCTGCGGTTGTGCTCGATGGCCAGGCCCGCGAGGATCAAGGCAATCGAGGCGGCGAGCGCATAGCCGATCCAGTTCGCCTCCAGCCACCAGTCGATGCGCCCCAGCGACAGTACCGCGCAGAGCAGTGCCACGCCGCTGGCGAGGATGGCGAAGGTAAGGAAATCCAGCGGTTCGAAGGTTTTGAAGCGGTCACCGGGCGGCAACTTGAGCATCAGTACGCAACCCAGCGACAACAAAGCCATGCCCAGCTCGAACAGGTACAAGCCGCGCCATTCAGCGATCTGCAACAGGTCCTCGGAAAACAATCGCGCCAGCGGCAGCGCCAGTTGCGAGGCACCCAGTCCCAGCACCAGCGCCTTCAGTCGCCACTTGGCCGGAAACGCCTGGACCATGTAATACAGGCCCAGCGAACTCAGTGCTGCACCGACCATGCCGTGGGCCGCGCGCACTGCGATGGCCGAGCTCAGGTCATTGACGAACAGATGACCGAACGTCACCAGCGCATACAGCACCAGAAACACCTCGGTGAATGCGCGCAGGCCGAACTGCTGGCGAAACTTCACCAGCAGCAGGTTCATCGAGACGTTGGTCATCACGTACGCGGCCGGCAGCCAGGCCATCTCCGCCGTGGTCGCGCCCAGCGCGCCTTGCAGGTAAGGCAGGTTGGCGACCACCAGCGAGTTGCCCAAACCACCGGTCACCGCCACCAACAGCCCGACCAGCGCATAGGCCAGACGTTTGCGGCTGGAATGCAGCGGCGTCGAGGGGGAACCGGGCAGACTGGGCTTCTCGTGAGGCTGCCAGTTGCGCGGGGCGTATCGATCCATTGAATGGCCTTGTGCTGGAGATGACTGAAGTTTGCCGCAAAATCACCGGTTTCACACTCATCCAGAGTGGGAGCGGGCTTGCTCGCGAAGGCGGTGTATCCGTCGACATATTTATGGACTGGCACTGCGCCTTCGCGAGCAAGCCCGCTCCCACCGGGATTTGCACATAGTTTAATTCGTAAGAATTGTTTCAAGGAACGCTTCATTCGGAACGCACAGGCGCATCCGAAAGTCAGCTTCATGCGCAAGGATCAGATCGTGCTGACCGAGAAAAATCCGCTGATCGACTGAAGAACGAAAGACCGTCCGATCTTTTCAGGCGCGGAGCAACATATAGGCGGCGACCACCAGACACACACTGGCAAACCCGACCTGCAGCGCCCGCGCCGGCACCCGCGCGCAGAGTTTGCGGCCGATGATCATGCCGACGATACTCGCCACAATGAACGCCATACCTTGCCCGTCGATGCGCACCCCGGCATGGAACGCGCCAATCACGCCGATGGCGGAAATCAGGCTGATGACCATCAGCGAGGTGGCAACGATGCCGCGCATCTGCACATCAGTCAGTTGCTTGAACGCCGGCACGATCAGGAAGCCGCCGCCAACGCCGAGCAAACCCGAAACCACACCGGTCACCGCGCCCAATGCCGCAAGGGTCGCGGTGCATTTGGCGGTCCAGTCGAAACGACCGGTCTGTTCATTGAGCATGCAGTTCTTCTGCCCCCAGCTCGCGTGACCGTGATCGCTCGGCCCCTCCTGCTGACGCTCACGGCGCAACATGCGCCAGGCCACCATGACCATCAGCAGACTGAAAAGGATCATCAGGATCTTCTCCGACAACTGGTGCGCGAAGTAGATGCCCAGCGGCGAAAACACCGCACCAAGCGCGGCAATCAGCAGCGCCGCGCGATAGCGCACCAGTCCATGCCGCAAACCGTCGATCGCCCCGACCGCCGCCGCACTGCCCACCGCAAACAACGCCACAGGCGCCGCTTGCGTCATGCTCCAGCCCAGACCGAGCACCAGCGCGGGCACCGCGAGAATTCCGCCGCCCGCGCCGGTCAGCCCGAGAATCAACCCCATCACCACGCCAAACAGACTCGCCAGCAACATAGCGTTTTCTCAGTCAACCTTGGACAAGGACGTCAGCCACTCGCGGCCCTTGAGCATGCCGTTCCAGTAGAACCACGGCAGCAGCGTTGCCTTGAGGAACCACGCCGAGCGTCGCGGCACGGTCGCATCAAGGGCGAAGGTCGGCAGCAGTTTGCCGCCGTAGCCGAACTCGGCGAGGATCACCTTGCCCTTCTCCACCGTCAGCGGGCAGGAACCGTAGCCGTCGTACTTCAGTGGCAGCGGTTGCTGCTTGCGCAGAGCCAGCAGGTTTTCTGCGACTACGACGACCTGCTTGCGCACGGCAGCAGCGGTTTTCGCATTGCTCGTGCCGCAGATGTCACCGAGGCCGAATACCTCGGGATAGCGCGTGTGTTGAAGAGTGTGCGGATTGACCTCGCACCAGCCAGCGGCGTCGGCCAGCGGGCTCTGGGCGATGAATTGCGGCGCGACTTGCGGCGGCACCACGTGCAACAGATCGAAGGTTTTCGCTTCACGGGTGACGTTGCCGTCGGCGTCCTTGACCTCGAACCAGGCGGTTTTCGCCGGGCCGTCAACCTCGACCAGATTGCTGTTGAAGGCCAGTTGCGCGTTGTACTTTTCGATGTACTTCATCAGCGGCGGAACGAAGGTGGCGACGCCGAACAACGCCGCGCCAGCCAGGTTGAATTCAACCTCGACCTGGTTCAACACACCGGCTTTTCGCCAGTGGTCGCAGGACAGGTACAAGGCCTTCTGCGGTGCGCCGGCGCATTTGATCGGCATCGCCGGCTGGGTGAACAGCGCCTTGCCGCCGCGCAGTTTCTGCACCTGATCCCAGGTGTATTGCGAATGCTGATAGCTGTAATTGGAGGTCACACCGTGCTGGCCGAGGCTTTCCTGCAAACCCTCGATCTTCTCCCAGGCCAGACGCAGGCCGGGGCAAACAATCAGGTTCTGGTAAGTGACGGTGCGTTGATCGCCGAGGGTCAACTGGCGCTGGTCGGGATCGATGCCGGTTACCGCCGCCTGAATCCAGGTGGCCTGACGCGGCATCACCTTGCTCATCGGTCGAGCGGTGTCCTTGACGTCGTAGGCGCCACCGCCGACCAGGGTCCACGCCGGTTGATAGTAGTGCTGGGTGCTCGGCTCGATGACCGTGACTTTCAGATGGGGATCACGCTTGAGCAGACTGGCGACGAAGCCGATGCCGGCGGTACCGCCGCCGATGACCACGATATCTGCACTGATGGATGAGCCCCAGTGTTGATCGTTCATTGATTGTTCCTTATTGCTGCACGCAAGGTTGTCTCAGCCTTCACATAAAACCAATGTGGGAGCGGGCTTGCTCGCGAAGGCCTCGTATCATTCAGCAGTAATGTCGACTGATACGACGCCTTCGCGAGCAAGCCCGCTCCCACAGAGGATAAAAGTGTTGGCCAGCATTTATGGGTGACCCCAGCTCTTGAGCACCGCCCCGCAATACAACCCGGAGAGGGTTTTCATCACCTGGATGACTTCAGGGCTGGCCAGGCCGTAAAAAATGTATTTGCCTTCGCGACGGGTCGCCACCAGCCCTTCATCGCGCAGGATGCCCAGTTGCTGGGACAGGGTTGGCTGACGCACGCCGGTCATTTTTTCCAGTTCGCCAACGTTGCGCTCGCCCTGGGTCAACTGGCACAGGATCAACAGGCGATCCTCGTTGGCCAGTGCCTTGAGCAGCGCGCAGGCCTTGGAGGCGGAAGCCCGTAATTGGGCGACTTCACATTCGGTCAGACTGGATTGCATTTGCACGATGCCTTGAACGTCACTTAAGCTGTGAACATTATGTTTTTACATAAAGTGTTGCAACCCATTTCCCTTGTTCAGGTTCGTGTCCATGCCCGCGCAGATTGAAGCTTTCCTCGACCCCGCCTCCTCGACCTACAGCTACGTGGTCTATGAAGCTAGCGGCGGGCAGTGTGCAATCGTCGATCCGGTACTCGATTACGACGGCGCTGCCGGTCGCACCTGCACCGCGCAGGCCGACAGGATCATCACCTTCGTGCGTGAACACCGCTTGCAGGTGCAATGGTTGCTGGAAACCCACGCCCACGCCGATCACCTGTCCGCCGCGCCGTACTTGCGCCGCGAACTCGGCGGCCAGATCGCGATTGGCGAGTCGATCAGCACAGTGCAGAACGTGTTCAAGGCACTGTTCAATCTGGAACCGGAATTCTGCGTCGACGGCTCGCAGTTCGATCACCTGTTCGCGCCCAACGAGTCGTTCATGATCGGCAACCTCAAGGCCACCGCCCTGCACGTCCCCGGCCACACCCCGGCGGACATGGCTTACCTGATCGACGGCGAACAGATTCTGGTCGGCGACACGCTGTTCATGCCCGACGTCGGCACCGCCCGCTGCGACTTCCCCGGCGGCAACGCGCATCAACTGTTCAATTCAATTCACAAACTGCTGGCCTTCCCCGCCAGCGTCAAACTCTACGTCTGCCACGACTACCCGCCCGAAGGCCGCGCTGCGCAGTGCCAGACCACCGTCGGCGAACAACGCCAAAGCAATATTCATGTGCACGACGGGATCGATGAAGCGGCGTTCGTCCAGATGCGCACCAAACGCGATGCCGGGCTGGGCATGCCGACACTGTTGCTGCCGGCGATTCAGGTGAATGTGCGGGCGGGGAATTTTCCGCAGGCCGAGGACAACGGCGTCGTGTATCTGAAAGTGCCGATCAACAAGCTCTGACAAAAAAAGATCTTCAGGCGCCCAGCGTCAACCCATTCGCCGGCAACGGCAACGCGGTTTTGTAGCGCACCTGTTTCAAGGCAAAGCTCGACCGGATGTTCGCCACCCCCGGCACCTTGGTCAGAAAATCCATCATGAAGCGCTCCAGCGACTGAATGGTCGGCACCAGCACCCGGATCAGATAGTCCGGGTCACCGGCCATCAGGTAGCACTCCATCACCTCGGGGCGGTCGGAAATCGCCTCTTCGAAATGCTGTAACGCCTCCTCGACCTGCTTCTCCAGGCTGACGTGAATGAACACGTTGACATGCAAGCCCAGCAGGTCGGCGTCCAGCAGCGTCACCTGCTCGCGAATCAGCCCTAACTCCTCCATTGCCTTGACCCGGTTGAAACACGGCGTCGGCGACAGATTCACCGAGCGTGCGAGGTCGGCGTTGGTGATGCGCGCGTTCTCCTGAAGGCTGTTGAGAATGCCGATGTCGGTACGGTCCAGTTTGCGCATGAGACAAAACCACCTGTTTTTTATGTTTATGCAGAATTTCTATCTGCAAATCGTCTCCAGCGCAACGAAACAGAGAGAAATATTCTTCTGGCCCGGGCCTATGATTGTTGTAGGACAAGATTTCCTCTACCGAGGAATGACTGCCAGCTCACTACAAGAAATTCACAAGATCGAGCGTAGAAGCCATGACCCAAGCGTATGAACCGCTGCGTCTGCACGTCCCTGAACCTTCGGGCCGTCCAGGCTGCAAAACCGACTTCTCCTACCTGCATCTGACCGATGCCGGTACGGTGCGCAAACCTTCCATCGACGTCGAACCCGCCGACACCGCCGACCTGGCCCGTGGCCTGATCCGCGTGCTCGACGATCAGGGCAACGCCCTCGGCCCATGGGCTGAAAACGTGCCGGTCGAAATCCTTCGCAAGGGCATGCGCGCCATGCTCAAGACGCGGATCTACGACAACCGCATGGTGGTTGCCCAGCGTCAGAAAAAAATGTCGTTCTACATGCAGAGCCTTGGCGAAGAAGCCATCGGCAGCGCCCAGGCCCTGGCCTTGAACATCGACGACATGTGCTTTCCGACTTACCGCCAGCAAAGCATCCTGATGGCCCGCGAAGTGCCGTTGGTCGACCTGATCTGCCAACTGCTGTCCAACGAGCGCGATCCGCTCAAGGGCCGGCAACTGCCGATCATGTACTCGGTCAAGGACGCCGGTTTCTTTACTATTTCCGGCAACCTCGCGACCCAGTTCATTCAGGCTGTCGGCTGGGGCATGGCTTCGGCGATCAAGGGCGACACCAAAATCGCCTCGGCGTGGATCGGTGACGGCGCCACCGCCGAATCGGACTTCCACACCGCCCTCACCTTCGCTCACGTTTACCGCGCGCCGGTGATCCTCAACGTGGTCAATAACCAATGGGCGATCTCGACCTTCCAGGCCATCGCCGGTGGTGAAGCCACCACCTTCGCCGGACGCGGCGTCGGTTGCGGCATCGCCTCGCTGCGCGTGGACGGCAACGACTTCTACGCGGTGTACGCCGCTTCCGCCTGGGCTGCCGAACGCGCCCGCCGCAACCTCGGCCCGACCATGATCGAATGGGTCACCTACCGCGCCGGCCCGCACTCGACCTCCGACGATCCGTCGAAATACCGCCCTGCCGATGACTGGAGCCATTTCCCGCTCGGCGACCCGATTGCCCGCCTGAAGCAGCACCTGATCAAGGTCGGCCACTGGTCGGAAGAAGAGCACGCCGCTGTCAGCGCCGAGCTTGAAGCCGAAGTGATTGCCGCGCAGAAACAGGCCGAACAGTACGGCACCCTCGCCGGCGGCCAGATTCCAAGCGCCGCGACCATGTTCGAAGACGTCTACAAAGAGATGCCGGAGCACTTGAAGCGCCAGCGTCAGCAGTTGGGGATCTGACATGAACGATCACAACAACAATATTCAGTTGGAAACCGCGATGACCACAACCACCATGACCATGATCCAGGCCCTGCGCTCGGCCATGGATGTGATGCTTGAGCGTGACGACAATGTGGTGGTGTTCGGTCAGGACGTCGGCTACTTCGGCGGCGTGTTCCGTTGCACCGAAGGCCTGCAGACCAAGTACGGCACCTCGCGGGTGTTCGACGCTCCGATCTCCGAAAGTGGCATCGTCGGCGTTGCCGTGGGCATGGGCGCCTACGGCCTGCGTCCGGTCGCCGAGATCCAGTTCGCAGACTACGTCTACCCGGCTTCCGACCAGATCATTTCCGAAGCGGCGCGCCTGCGTTATCGCTCGGCCGGCGAGTTCACTGCGCCGATGACCCTGCGCATGCCGTGCGGCGGCGGCATCTATGGCGGTCAGACGCACAGCCAGAGCATCGAGGCGATGTTCACTCAGGTGTGCGGCCTGCGCACCGTGATGCCCTCCAACCCGTACGACGCCAAGGGCCTGCTGATCGCCTCCATCGAAAACGATGACCCGGTGATCTTCCTCGAACCGAAACGCCTGTACAACGGCCCGTTCGACGGCCACCACGACCGCCCGGTAACCCCGTGGTCGAAACACCCGCAAGCCCAGGTGCCGGACGGTTACTACACCGTGCCGCTGGACGTCGCAGCGATCACGCGTCCGGGCAAGGACGTGACCGTACTGACCTACGGCACCACCGTCTACGTCTCGCAAGTCGCGGCCGAAGAATCCGGTGTTGATGCCGAAGTCATCGACCTGCGAAGCCTGTGGCCGCTGGACCTGGAAACCATCGTCAAGTCGGTGAAGAAAACCGGCCGCTGCGTGGTGGTGCACGAAGCCACTCGTACCTGCGGTTTCGGCGCCGAGTTGGTGTCGCTGGTGCAAGAGCATTGCTTCCATCACCTGGAAGCGCCGATCGAACGTGTCACCGGTTGGGACACCCCCTACCCGCACGCGCAAGAGTGGGCGTATTTCCCTGGGCCGTCCCGAGTGGGCGCGGCGTTGAAACGGGTCATGGAGGTCTGAATGGGCACGCACGTTATCAAGATGCCGGACATCGGCGAAGGCATCGCAGAAGTAGAACTGTCGCAGTGGCACGTCAAGGTTGGCGATCTGGTGGTTGAAGACCAGGTGCTGGCGGACGTGATGACCGACAAGGCGATGGTCGATATTCCGTCGCCGGTGCACGGCAAGGTGATTGCGCTCGGCGGTCAGCCGGGTGAAGTGATGGCGGTCGGCAGTCTGCTGATCAGCATCGAGGTGGAAGGTGCCGGCAACTTGAAAGAGTCCGCCGCGCCAGCTCCGGTTAAAGAGGCGCCGGTTGCGCCGAAAGCTCAAGCGCTGGTCGAGAGCAAACCTGCCGCTGCTGCTGCACCGCGTCAGGCTCCGGTTTGCCAAGGCCCGATGGTTGCCCGCGAGGCCGATGAGCGTCCTCTGGCTTCGCCGGCCGTGCGCAAACACGCGCTGGATCTGGGCATTCAGTTGCGTCTGGTACGCGGCACCGGCCCGGCCGGTCGCGTACTGCACGAAGACCTCGATACCTATCTGGCGCAAGGTCAGTCGAACGCTTCGGCGCCGGTTGCCGCCGCTTATACCCAGCGTAACGACGAAGAACAGATTCAAGTGATCGGCATGCGCCGCAAGATCGCCCAGCGCATGCAGGACGCCACCCAGCGTGCCGCCCACTTCAGCTACGTCGAGGAAATCGATGTCACCGCGATTGAAGAACTTCGCGCCCATCTGAACGAAAAACACGGCGCCAGTCGTGGCAAGTTGACCTTGCTGCCGTTCCTCGTCCGTGCGTTGGTCGTGGCCCTGCGCGACTTCCCGCAGATGAACGCCCGTTACGACGACGAAGCTCAGGTCATCACCCGCCTCGGTGCGGTGCATGTGGGCGTCGCCACGCAAAGCGATGTTGGCCTGATGGTGCCGGTGGTGCGTCACGCCGAGGCGCGCAGCCTGTGGGACAGCGCCGCGGAAATCTCGCGTCTGGCAACAGCCGCCCGCAATGGCAAGGCCAGCCGCGACGAGCTGTCCGGTTCGACGATTACCCTGACCAGCCTGGGTGCGCTGGGCGGTATCGTCAGCACCCCGGTGCTGAACCTGCCGGAAGTGGCGATTGTCGGCGTGAACAAAATCGTCGAACGGCCAATGGTCGTCAAAGGCCAGGTGGTGATCCGCAAGATGATGAACCTCTCCAGCTCGTTCGATCACCGCGTGGTCGATGGCATGGACGCGGCGCTCTTCATCCAGGCCATCCGTGGCTTGCTCGAACAACCCGCCACTTTGTTTGTGGAGTAAGGCACGCATGCAATCTCTGAACACTACGCTGCTGATCATTGGCGGCGGCCCCGGCGGTTACGTCACGGCAATTCGCGCCGGGCAACTGGGCATTTCCACCATTCTGGTCGAAGGCCAATCGCTGGGCGGTACTTGCCTGAACATCGGCTGCATTCCGTCGAAAGCGCTGATTCACGTGGCGGAACAGTTTCACCAGACCCGGCACCACAGTCAGCATTCGACGCTGGGCATCAGCGTTGCGGCGCCGACCCTGGACATCAGCAAAAGCGTCGAGTGGAAGGATGGCATTGTTGATCGCCTGACCACCGGCGTCGCGGCGCTGCTGAAAAAGAACAAGGTTCAGGTCATCAATGGCTGGGCCAAGGTCATCGACGGCAAAACCGTGGAAGTCGGCGACACGCGGATCCAGTGTGAACACCTGGTGCTGGCCACCGGTTCGACCAGTGTCAACTTGCCGATCCTGCCGATCGGCGGGCCGATCATCTCCTCCACCGAAGCGCTGGCCCCCAAATCCGTGCCAAAACGTCTGGTGGTGGTCGGCGGTGGTTACATCGGCCTGGAACTGGGCATTGCTTACCGCAAGCTCGGCGCCGAGGTCAGCGTGGTCGAAGCGCAGGATCGCATCCTGCCGGCGTACGACGCCGAACTGACGCAACCGGTGCACGAAGCGCTGAAGCAACTGGGCGTGAAGCTTTATCTCAAGCACAGCGTGCTGGGTTTCGACGGCACCTTGCAGGTGCGTGACCCGAACGGCGACACCCTCAATCTGGAAACCGATCAGGTGCTGGTGGCGGTCGGTCGCAAGCCGAACACGCAGGGCTGGAACCTCGAAGCACTGAACCTGGACATGAACGGTTCGGCGATCAAGATCGACAGCCGCTGTCAGACCAGCATGCGCAACGTCTACGCCATCGGCGACCTGAGCGGCGAACCGATGCTCGCGCACCGCGCCATGGCTCAGGGCGAAATGGTCGCCGAGCTGATCAGCGGCAAATCCCGCGAATTCAACCCGACCGCCATCGCCGCCGTGTGCTTCACCGACCCGGAACTGGTGGTGGTCGGCCAGACCCCGGACGAGGCCAAGGCTGTGGGACTCGACTGCATCGTCTCGAGCTTCCCGTTCGCGGCCAACGGCCGAGCGATGACCCTGGAGTCGAAAAGCGGCTTCGTGCGGGTGGTCGCGCGTCGTGACAATCATGTGATTGTCGGTTGGCAAGCGGTCGGGGTGGGTGTTTCGGAATTGTCGACCGCGTTCGCGCAAAGCCTGGAAATGGGTGCGCGGCTGGAAGACATCGGCGGCACCATCCACGCGCATCCGACTCTGGGTGAAGCGGTGCAGGAAGCGGCGTTGCGTGCCTTGGGGCATGCGTTGCACCTGTAATAGAGGGTGGCTGTGATGGCCCCTTCGCGAGCAAGCCCACTCCCACATTTGGAATGCATTGCCCTGTGAGAGCGGGCTTGCTCGCGAATTCTTGAGTTCAACACGAACTATCTGTCTGTCATCCGATAGTCCGGGCTGCGAAACCGCTCAAGAATGAAGTATTGTTGTGCCCATCCAAAAAAACGTCAGAAGCCTTGAACCGTTTCGACGGTTGTTCAGTGATAGAGGGTGTCATGGGTAACGAAAGCATCAATTGGGACAAGCTGGGTTTTGATTACATCAAGACCGACAAACGCTATCTGTCGTACTTTCGCAATGGCGAGTGGGACAAAGGCACCCTGACCGAAGACAACGTGCTGCACATCAGCGAAGGCTCGACTGCCCTTCACTATGGCCAGCAGTGCTTCGAAGGCCTGAAGGCCTATCGTTGCAAGGACGGTTCGATCAACCTGTTCCGTCCGGACCAGAACGCCGCGCGCATGCAACGCAGCTGCGCCCGCCTGCTGATGCCGCACGTGTCCACCGAGCAGTTCATCGAAGCGTGCAAGGAAGTGGTTCGCGCCAACGAACGCTTCATCCCGCCTTACGGCACTGGCGGCGCGCTGTACCTGCGTCCGTTCGTGATCGGCGTGGGTGACAACATCGGCGTGCGTACCGCCCCGGAGTTCATCTTCTCGGTGTTCGCGATCCCGGTCGGCGCCTACTTCAAGGGCGGCCTGACCCCGCACAACTTCCAGATCTCCAGCTTCGACCGCGCCGCCCCACAAGGCACCGGTGCGGCCAAGGTCGGTGGCAACTACGCCGCCAGCCTGATGCCGGGTTCCCAGGCCAAGAAGGCACACTTCGCTGACGCCATCTACCTGGATCCGCTGACCCACAAGAAAATCGAGGAAGTCGGTTCGGCCAACTTCTTCGGGATCACCCACGACAACAAGTTCATCACGCCGAACTCGCCGTCGGTCCTGCCAGGCATCACCCGTCTGTCGCTGATCGAACTGGCCAAGACCCGTCTGGGCCTGGAAGTGGTAGAAGGCGACGTGCTGATCGACAAACTGTCGGACTTCAAGGAAGCCGGTGCCTGCGGTACCGCTGCGGTGATCACCCCGATCGGCGGCATCAGCTACAACGACCAACTGCACGTGTTCCACAGCGAAACCGAAGTCGGCCCGGTCACCCAGCAGCTCTACAAAGAGCTGACTGGCGTGCAGACCGGTGACATCGAAGCGCCAGCAGGCTGGATCGTCAAGGTTTGACCTGACAGCGGCTGATGCACAAAAGCCCCCATCGAGTGCTCGATGGGGGGCTTTTTCATGGACGCTGTTTGTGTAACCACTCAATGAACAACTGGGTGTGGGCCGACGCTTGCGGCGCAATGCCGTAATAGTAGCGTGGCAGTGGCATGCGCAAGTCCGGCAACGGGCAGACCAGCCGACCGCTCGACAAATGCGTGCCCAGCAATGTGGTCGGACACAGCGCGAGCCCCTCGCCGTTCACCGCCGCCTCCAGTACCCGGTGCATGTAGTCGAATTGCCGGATCACCTGCGTAGTGCTCTGGCTTTGCCCGAAGTGCATGGCCCAGTGGTGCCAGTCTTCGCGCCGCGCCCTGACGGTCAGCAAGGTATGAGCGCCGAGGCCTGCAAGGTTTGCCAGCGGCAGTCGTTCAATCAATGCCGGCGCCGCGACCAGCACCAGCTCATCCTCGAACAACGCGCGCGCCTCGAGTGACGGCGCCCAGTCGTCACGGCCACGCCGGATGACAATATCGAAATCGTCGCGGGCCGGATCCGGCGATTGGGTCTGCGTGACAACTTGGGTGTCGATGTGCGGATGTTGCGCCGTGAAGTCCGCCAATCGAGGTGTCAGCCATAACAGCGCGAAGGACGGCCGGACATTGATCTTGACCGTCGGCCGCGCCGCCTGCTGCTTCAACTCGGCCGCGGCGTCGGCAATCTGCGCCAGACCAGCACTGACTTGCAGATAAAAACGCTGACCTGCTGGCGTCAGCAGCGACTGCCGAATACGTCGTTCGAACAGCAAGACGCCCAAGTGTTCTTCAAGCAGTTTGACGTGACGGCTGACCGCACTGTGGCTGACGTGCAGTTCTTCGGCCGCCAGACTGAAGCTCTGATGTCGGGCAGCTACAGCAAAAGCGCGAACCGCATTGAGCGGGGGAAGTTGATTTTTCATGCGTCTAATTTAGTCACATGTGTGCTGCATTTAAAGCGTTTGTCAGCGCTTTGTCGCGACGCCAATCTGCCTGCACGCAGACACGCGACTCGATGGAGCAACACCATGCACAGCTACGGCCTCTTTGTCCTGTTCGCCGCCCTGACCATTCTAAGTCCCGGTCCGGGGGTGATCCTGACCCTGTCCAACGCCGTGCGCCTGGGCTGGACCGGCGCAGTGCCAGGGATTCTGGGGATCGCCTCGGGAGCCTTCGTGGTGGCCGCCCTCAGCGCCACCAGCGTCGGCCTGATTCTCAGCGCCTCGGCGGAGGCTTTCACCGTGCTGAAATACGCCGGGGCTGCTTACTTGTTGTACCTGGGCTTGAAGAGTTGGCGTTCGGATCGTTTCCGTACTCTGCAACAGGTTCGCCCCTCTCGTCCGGCCTACCGTTTTCTCGAAGCCGCCTCGTTGCAGTTTCTCAACCCCAAAGCCATCTTCTTCTTTCTGGCCGTGTTCCCGCAGTTCATCGACACGGAACAGGCTTTTTACCCGCAGTTTTTCAAACTGGTGGCCTCTTACGCGGTACTGGTGATTCTGGTGCACGGCAGCTATGCCCTGCTCGCCAATGCCGCCAAAGGCTGGCTGTCGAGCCCGAAAGGATCGTGGCTGGCAGCGAAAGTTTCGGGCGTGACCTTTGCCGGTTTCGGTCTGTTGATGGCTTCGGCAACCCGCTGAACGGACGGATTGCGCTCAGACTATTTCAACGCGATCCGCTTGCCTGCACGCCCGGCAATCCCGCTCGCCTGACCATTCTGCTGCTTGCCCATCCGCGCCTGGGTGATCAACCCGGGAATCAATTCGCCTTCCGGCAGGTTCTTCCAGAACCGCGCCGGCAAGTGCCCCTGCATGACCTTCTCGTTCAACCGCGCCGGATTGAAGATGTGGCTGTAATAGGTCAGCCACAGATCGCCATGGGGATCGTCGACGTTCTGCGCCAGTTGCTGCCATTCAATCGGGCATTGGCGCTGATGAATCAATTGTTCGCCGTCGTAATAGACGCCATCGCGCGGGGTGGCGATCAACCAGCGGTGCCGGCCCATGCGTCCGACGAAATGCTCGCTGGCACGCTGCAGGATGTCGTGGGCCGGTTCATGCCACGCCACGTATTGCGGGCCCGGCTGATCCTGCGGGCGTTCGATGAACCGAACGAACGCATGCAGATGATGCGCTTCGCGGTGTACCTGCTTGATCCGCCGCTGTAACTCGCTGCCGAGCTTGTCGCCGGCCATCATCGCCGTGCGGTCGCCATGGCTGACTCGCCAGAGCACTTCGTACAGAAGGCTCCAGCGCTGGTCGCCACGATATTGCGCAGCTTGCTCCAGGGTGTCGAGCAGCGCCCGGGGAATGCGCGCCTGAAACGGCCCCTGCCCTTCGGGCACCTGCACGTCACTGGCAAACAGGTCACTTACCCCTTCCGACGCCCAGCCCACCAGACTCGGGTCGATCTCATGACTGAGCAACCAGCGTGCCTGCTGGCGCCAGGTGTCAAACAGGTCATCGCAATCGAGATTGATCATCCCCACAACCCCATCTGCTGCGGCTGCGGCCGGTCACGCAATTGCTGATAAAGCATGTGGCTGGTGACCTCAGCCTGTTGCGGGTGGTAGTCGCTGGTGATGATGAACGGCTTGGCCTTGGCCAGCACACAGCGCATGCGTGCCACGTCTTCGTAACGGATGCGCCGTTGTTGGCGCAGTTGCACCAGACGTTCGGTGGTGCGCAGGCCGATACCCGGGATACGCGCAATCAGCGCTGGTTCGGCGCGGTTCAGGTCCAGCGGAAACACTTCGCGATTCTGCAGCGCCCAGGCGAGCTTCGGGTCGATGTCCAAGGCCAGATTGCCCGGCCCCTTGAGCAACTCACCGGCGCTGTAGCCATAACTGCGCAAAAGAAAATCCGCCTGATACAAGCGGTGCTCGCGCATCAGCGGCGGCGCGGCCAGTGGCACGCTTTTCGGACTGTCGGGGATCGGGCTGAACGCGGAATAGTAGACGCGGCGCAAACGGTAATTGCCATACAGCGACTGGGCGCTGTGCAAAATGGTGCTGTCGTCGGTGTCATCGGCACCGACGATCATCTGCGTGCTCTGCCCGGCGGGGGCGAACTTCGCCGAGCGCGGTTCGTTGAGTACCGTTTGCACACCGGTGTAGATCGTGTTCATCGCCTGCTTGATCGAACCGATCTGCTTCTCCGGCGCCAGGGTTTGCAGGCTAGCGTCGGTGGGCAATTCGATGTTGACGCTGAGGCGATCGGCGTAACGCCCGGCCTCTTCGATCAGTGCCGGGTCTGCCTCGGGAATGGTCTTGAGATGGATATAGCCGCGAAACTCGTGCTCTTCACGCAACAGCTTCGCCACCCGCACCAGTTGCTCCATGGTGTAGTCGGCCGAGCGAATGATCCCCGAACTGAGAAACAGCCCGCTGACGCAGTTGCGCCGATAGAAATCCAGGGTCAGCGTGACCACTTCCTCAGGCGTGAAACGGGCGCGCGGCACATCGCTGGAGCGGCGATTGACGCAGTATTGGCAGTCGTAGAGGCAGAAATTGGTCAGCAGCACCTTCAGCAACGAAACGCAGCGCCCGTCCGGCGTGTAGCTGTGGCAGATGCCCATGCCATCGGTCGAGCCCAGCCCGCTCTTGCCTTCGGAGCTACGCTTGGGCGCGCCGCTGCTGGCGCAGGAGGCGTCGTACTTGGCGGCGTCGGCGAGAATGCTGAGCTTGTCGATGATTTGCATGGCGAAGACTCGATACTGGTTATGCGTACAGTATCGAGTCTATCGCATTGGCACAAGGTGCAAACACGCGATCCTACAAAGGCACACGGCTACCTGTAGGAACAACCGCAGGCTGTGATCTTTTGACCTGGCCCTCTACCGGCAACTCAACCCCGAACCGCGCCCCGATCTCCCTGCGCCCCAGCGCCGTCAACGCCAGCGCCCGACTGTCCAGATCCTGCGTGAGCCACTTGCGCTTCAGCGCCGTCTGTAACAACGCGGCGCCCAGCGAACCACCCAGATGCGGTCGACGCATGCTCCAGTCAAGGCACGGGCAGGCGAACTTGCGGCGCAAAGTACTCAAGTCCTGCACCTCGATCCCCAAGCCCTCGAACAATGCCTCGCCGCTGTCGCTCAGGCGATAGGCCTGTTCGTCGGTTGCCACCAGCCACCCCGCCTCCAGCATGCGGTCGTGCAGCAACACCGCGAGCGTGCCGGCCATGTGGTCATAGCAGGTGCGGGCGAATTGCAGACGGTCCGGCGTGTGCGGCTTGAAGGTGGGCGCGGCGTTCTGGCCGATCACCATCAACGCTTCCAGCGCCTGTGCCACACGTGGGTCGGCAAGGCTGTAATAACGATGGCGGCCCTGTACGTGCAGGCGCACCAGGGCCAGATCCTTGAGTTTGCTCAGGTGCGCACTGGCGGTCGAGGCACTGACTTCGGCGATGGCCGCCAGTTCGGTGCTGGTGCGGGCGTGGCCGTCCATCAGTGAGCAGAGGATTTTGGTGCGCGCCGGCTCGGCGATGGCGGCGGCCACTTGCGAGACGCCGATGTCTTGATGTTCTGCGTGCATATTTCGCTCCCCGACGAATCGTCGTCGTTGCGAACTGAAGATACTCGCATCACTTTCCTGACGACAAGGCTGTGAACCATGGACCCGATCATCGCTGCGACGCATGCCGATCCTTATCCCTACTACGCCGAATTGCGCGCTCAGGGCGGACTGACCTTTCATCACGAACTCAAACTATGGGTCGCCAGCAGCGCCCGCGCGGTGTGTGCGGTGTTGGCGCATGCCGATTGCCGGGTGCGACCGATGCAGGAGCCGGTGCCCAAGGCGATTGCCTCAGGCATGGCTGGCAAGTTGTTCGGTCAGTTGATGCGGATGAACGATGGCGAGCGCCAGCGCTGCCCACGCTCTGCGGTCGAACCTGCGCTGCAGTTGATCGATGACTATCAGGTGCGCACGCTGGTCGCGGCACGATTGATCACAGCCGATGCCGACGGCTTATATAAGGCGATGTTTCGTGGCCCGGTGTCCGTGGTTTCAACGCTGCTGGGCTTGAGCCCGACGCAGGGTCGAGCGATCAGTGAACTCACGGCGGATTTCGTCGCCTGCCTTTCGCCACTGAGCAGTGATCTGCAACTGGCGGCGGCCCATACCGCTGCTGAGCAGTTACGCGGTTATTTCATCGAACTGCTGGCAGAACCGCACAGCGACTTGCTCAAGGCCATCGGCCAGCGCTTTGAGGGCGATGAAGATACGCTGATCGCCAACCTGATCGGCCTCTGTTCGCAGACGTTTGAAGCGACGGCCGGGCTGATCGGCAATGCCTTGATCGCACTGCGGCGTCAGCCTGGCTTGCGCGAAGCCTCGCTGGATGCGCTGCTGGCCGAGGTTCAGCGCTTTGATCCGCCGGTGCAGAACACCCGGCGATTTGTCGCGCAGTCGTGTGAGATTGATGGCGTGCGGGTCGAGGCCGGCGAGGTGATTCTGGTGCTGCTGGCTTCAGCCAACCGCGATCCCCTGTTGAATGAGCAGCCTGACCAATTCCTGCTCGATCGCCCGAGTCGGCGCAGCTTCAGTTTCGGCAGCGGCCGGCATCAGTGTCCGGGGCAAGCGCTGGCGCTGAGCATTGCCGCTGCGACGGTCAGAGAAATCCTTGATCAGGGTGTGAATCTGCAGCAACTGGCCTGGCATTACCGCCCATCGCTCAATGGGCGGATTGCGCTGTTCAGCGCGGTGCAGCTTTAAGCGCTGTGCAGCTCGATGGGGTTGTTGGCGAAGCCGGGCAAACGCGTAGGCCGAGAGGCCTAAAGATCCGCTCCTCTGAAGCGTTAACAGAGGACGCGCTGCAAAGTGATTCCCGGGCGTTACACCGGGTGTTTCAATGGCGATACAGACATCGACAAAACAGTCGTTTGAGCGAACTAACCGCCTGTCTGACATTTCAACCGTCATACATACATTTAGATGCACTACGGATAGCATGCGCGCCGCATTTCCAATTGGCATATCAGTTGACCAAAGAGTCAACAAAACCAGGAATCCCCTACAACTTTAACAAGCCTTGCAGAGAACTAAGTTGCGCGACGATTTTGCAATCAAACAGGCCAACGGCCTGGAGTGTATCTATCTGTCGATGACAGAACGCTTTCAACTCGACTGTTTTATCGGCCACTACATCAAGACCCGAAACCTGCGTTCAGTGCCAGACATCGAACGCATCCTGCGCACCACCCTCGAAAGCTACCCCGGCCACCCGCCGGTGATGGTCAACGAACTCAACGCGTGGATCGACAGGACCTTGGGCTATCGGGCGTCACACCCGGACTTCCCGTCGCTGGAAGACCTCTGATACAACGAAAAAGCCCCGCAATTGCGGGGCTTTTTTTGCAAAATGGTTTCAGAACTTCACGTCGGGCCCCGTGAGTTCCTTGTCATCATCGTGCTTCCAGGTCTGCTCCTTGCGCTTCTCGCGCTCGATCTCTTCTTCCGTCGGCTCATCGACGTCTTCGTCTTCATCCGCTCGCTCTTGCTCGGTTGTCATGTGCACCTCGCCTGAATAAAAAGAACCTGAATCCTTAAAGCGTAGAACAATTTTACCAGTGCAACTTACAACCACCAGCGCAACAAAAAGAAAAACGCCATGCTCAATAACATGCTGAGCAAAGTATTGCGCGTGTACAGCACCAGCCCGATCGCCACCAGCGAACTAAGCAGATACGGGTTATCCCACTGCAAATTCAGCTGTTTATCAGGCATGAACACGATCGGCCCGCAGATCGCCGTCAACATCCCCGGCACGGCAAAACCGAGAAACTGCCGTGCATTGCTGCTCAAACGCACCGGCAGGCGCGGTTCGAGAAACACGTAACGGTTGAGAAACACCAGGATCCCCATGCCGAAAATCACTGCCCAGATGATCATGTGCGCTCCCTGTACAACTTGTTGCAGACAAACCCTGCGGTCATCCCGGCCAGCCCCGACAGCACCAGCGCCGAGCCCCACTGCCAATAACTGAACAGCACCGAGCAGAACAACGACACTGCCACGCAAACCACGGTCGGCACATTGCGCACCACCGGCGTGATCAGCGCGATAAACGTCGCAGCAATCGAGAAGTCCAGGCCCAGATGCTCCAGCCCCGGAATGCTGCTGCCCAACACGATGCCGGCGAGGGTGAAGAGGTTCCAGGCAACGTAGAACGTCAGGCCAACGCCCAACGCATACCAGCGATTGAACTGTTGGCGGTCATGCTGGCTGGTCAGGGCGAAGAGTTCATCGGTGAGCAAAAAACCCAGACCGATGCGCCAGCGTCCGGGCAACGGCGAAATCACCGAGCGCATGCTCATGCCATACAACAAGTGCTGCGAGGTCAGCAGCAACGTGGTCAGCAGAATCGAGAAAATCCCGGCACCGCCCTTGAGCATGCCGATCGCTACCAGTTGCGCGGCGCCCGCGAACACGATGCTCGACAAGCCCTGTCCCTGCAATGGTGTGAGATTGGCTTCGATCGCCATGGAGCCGGCCAGCAACCCCCACGGCGCTGTCGCCAGGGATAACGGCATGATTGCCGCCGCACCGCGAAGAAACGCACTGCGCGGCATAAGTGAGTCAGACATAACGCTCTTCAACCGAGGAAACGGTCGCAGACTCTGCCAGCAAATGCCCCTTCACGGCTTGAACAATCTTGCGCACTTGCACTAAATCGCAGCGCCCGAGCGCCACTGTCGGCGTACCATGGAGGCCTTCACAATCGCGTCAGGGAGACGACATGCTGTACCGAATCGCAGCCGACGGGCTGGTGCTGTTTCATCTGTCATTCATTCTGTTCGTGCTGTTCGGCGGACTGCTGGTGCTCAAGTGGCCACGCTTGATGTGGCTGCATCTGCCGGCAGCTGCGTGGGGTGTGGCAGTCGAGGTGTTGCACCTGACCTGTCCGCTGACCTATTGGGAAAACCTGATGCGCCACGCCGCCGGGCAAACCGAATACGCCGGCGGCTTCATCGAGCACTACGTCTGGCCGATCATCTACCCCGCCGGGCTGACGCCGCAGATCCAGCTGGTACTGGGCAGCGTGGTGCTGATGATCAATCTGCTGGTCTATGGGCGTTTGATCCGCTCGTGGAAGCTGCGCCGCGCCAGCCGCATTCCGTTCTAACGCGCAGCCGGTTTCAGGGCCGCCAGCCAGGCCGGATCCAGGCGCTTCTGGTCAAGATCCAGACCCAGCGCCTGCATCCGCTCCCGGTGAGCTTCGACTTCCCGGTGCAATTGCGCGTGATCGCTGGAGTTGCCATCCAGTTCGTGCATCTGGGTCAGCCCCAGATGGTAGAAACGCAGCACCTTCATCGCGGTCGGGTCGTTCTGTTCAACAGCCGCCGTCACCTGATGCATGACGTTGGTCACGCTCATCAGGCTGCGCTTGAGCCGCCAGCTGTAGACCGCCGGCGCCATCCACGCCTGCTGCCAGAACTGCCCGCGCATCAGCGCCGCCGTCAGCAGAAACGCGACGAACACCCCGCCGACATTGAAGCGCAGATTATCCCCGCCGGGCTCGCCGAACAGCGCCACTGCCGCCGTGGAAAACCCCATCGCCAGCACCAGGAACAGCACGGCAATGATCAGCGTGCTGCGACGGGTCTGCTGGCGAAACGTTGCTGCGTCCATCGGCTGAATCTCGAACATCGGTGATGACTTCCTTGAGCGATAAAAAGGGCAACGGAAAAAACTCGCTGCGCATTATCGCCTCTCTCTGCGATTTAGCTATGCTGGGGGCCCTTTTCATCTTTTCAGCGTCCAACGGGGACATGGCGGTACAGCGCAGATCGTGCCATCTTCATTCATGGATACACACTATTCGGATGCCATCCGCCTGGTTTTGGGATGACATCGTTTTAAGGATCATTGCATGACCCAACGACACGTAATCAACGCCTCGGTCAGCCCGAAAGGCAGCCTGGAAACCCTTTCTCAACGTGAAGTCCAGCAACTGAGCGAAGCCGGATCCGGCAGCACCTACACCCTCTTCCGCCAGTGCGCCCTGGCCATCCTCAATACCGGCGCCCATGTCGATAACGCCAAGACCATTCTGGAAGCCTACAAGGACTTCGAAATCCGCATTCACCAGCAGGATCGCGGTGTGCGCCTCGAACTGCTGAACGCTCCGGCCGACGCCTTCGTCGACGGTGAAATGATCGCCAGCACCCGCGAGATGCTGTTCAGCGCCCTGCGCGACATCGTCTACACCGAAAACGAACTCGACAGCCAGCGCATCGACCTGAGCACCTCGCAAGGCATCAGCGACTACGTCTTCCACCTGCTGCGCAACGCCCGCACCCTGCGTCCGGGCGTCGAGCCGAAAATCGTCGTGTGCTGGGGCGGTCACTCGATCAACACCGAAGAGTACAAATACACCAAGAAAGTCGGCCACGAACTGGGCCTGCGCAGCCTCGACATCTGCACCGGTTGCGGTCCCGGCGTAATGAAAGGCCCGATGAAGGGCGCGACCATCGCCCACGCCAAGCAGCGTATTCACGGTGGACGCTACCTCGGCCTGACCGAGCCGGGCATCATTGCCGCCGAAGCGCCGAACCCGATCGTCAATGAACTGGTGATCCTGCCGGACATCGAGAAACGTCTGGAAGCGTTCGTCCGTGTCGGCCACGGCATCATCATCTTCCCGGGCGGCGCCGGCACCGCCGAAGAGTTTCTGTACCTGCTGGGCATCCTGATGCACCCGGACAACGAAGGACTGCCGTTCCCGGTGATCCTGACCGGGCCGAAACATGCCGCGCCGTATCTGGAGCAACTCGATGCATTCGTTACCGCGACCCTCGGCGATGCGGCGAAGCAGCACTATCAGATCATCATCGACAACCCGGCCGAAGTCGCCCGGCAGATGACCGCCGGCCTCAAAGCGGTGAAGCAGTTCCGCCGCGAGCGCAACGATGCGTTCCACTTCAACTGGCTGCTGAAAATTGACGAAAGCTTCCAGCGTCCGTTCGATCCGACCCACGAAAACATGGCCAACCTCAAGTTGCACCGCGACCAGCCAGCCCACGAACTGGCGGCCAACCTGCGCCGCGCGTTCTCCGGGATCGTGGCCGGCAACGTCAAGGACAAGGGCATCCGCCTGATCGAAGAGCACGGGCCGTACCAGATCCGCGGTGACGCGGCGATCATGCAACCGCTCGATGCGCTGCTCAAAGCCTTCGTTGCCCAGCACCGGATGAAACTGCCGGGCGGCGCAGCATACGTGCCGTGCTACCGCGTGGTGGCGTAACCAGCCACCACATGCCCCCTGTGGGAGCGGGCTTGCTCCGGGCGGCGATCCGACGAAGGCGGTGTGCCAGTCAGCCGATCTGTTGCCTGACACACCACCTTCGTCGAGTCGCCGCCCGGAGCAAGCCCCCTCCCACAATTGTTTTGGGTGAACCCGGCGCTGCCAATCAGCCTTTGTTTCTGACACAAAAGCCCCGTACATTCCTCACGACAGCCACCCTCGGCCCGTACTAAGCTTCGCGATCTATTTTTCAGGGACGATTCATGAAACGGATTGCCGCGTGTCTGCTGTCACTTCTCGCCCTGGCGGCCAATGCGGCGGATCTGCAACTGCTCACTGACAACCACCCGCCCCTGCATTTTCAGCAAGGCGATCAACTGGTGGGTTACGGCGTGGATGTGGTGCGCGCGCTGGCCGAACAGGCCGGCGACCGGATCAGCCTGCAACAAGTGCCATTACTGCGTGCGCTGCGCACTGCCAGCGAAACCCCGAACACCGGCGTGTTTACCGTCCTGCGTACCGACGAGCGTGATGAACGCTACCAATGGGTCGGGCCGCTGATTGAAGTCGAAACCGCCCTCTACGGCCACGCCTACAACCAGCCACCGGTACGCTCACTGCAGGAAGCGGATCAGGCAGGACGCATCAGCGTGCCGCGCAAATGGCTGATCTATAGCTACCTGCAACAACAAAACCTGAAGAACCTCGACGGCGTCGAAACCCCTGAGCAGATGATGCGGCTGTTCAGCCTGGGCCGGACGGATTTCGTGGTGTCCGACACCCTGTCCACCGCTGCGCTGGCCCGCACCCAGGGCATGGAACCGCAGCGATTGCAGTATCAGATCCCGCTGACACATCAGGACACCTACATTGCCTTCTCGCTGCAGACCGATCCGCAGCAGGTTGCACGCTGGCAAAAGGCACTCGAAACCTTGCGCGCCGATGGTCGCCTTGAACAGATCCGCAAGCGCTGGCTGATGAATTCACTGCCGCGCTGACTGACCTGCCCCGCTCACTTCTGCAAGGATCTTTGCAAGGCGGCCTGCCTTCAACCCACCAGCCGCGCCGCCAACGCCTTCGCCTGCAAGGCCACATCCGTCACCGCGGTGCTCTCCCACCACATCCCGCGCAGCGGTGGCCCCATCGCGAACAGTCGGCTGCCGGCCTGCCCTTCAGCGTCCAGCACGGCACCGTCCACCGCCGCCGCAATTCCCAGCGCCAACGGCCCCGGCCGCACCAGTCCACGCGCGAGCAACTGCTGGGGCAACGCTCGCGCCACGCGGCGCCAGTCGTACTCGATGCCGCTGGAATTGATCAGCGCTGCGCCATGCACCACACCGGTAGCGGCTTCACCACGGCGACGAATTCGAATGCTCACGCCAGCGCCCGAGTGAGGCTCGAGCCCCTTGAACGACGCCGCCTGAATCCGCAAACGACCCTCGCTGCGCAAGCGTTCAACCAACGCCGCACTCAAGGGCGCAGAGCGGTGATGATGACTCTCCCACCACGGCCGCACATGCCGGACGAACTGTCGACGCTGCACGTCAGTGGCCTGGCTCCACAACCGTGCGATATGTGCTCGAACCGTGTCCAGCGGCGCCTGCCAGTCAATGCCCTGGGCGATGGCGTCACGACACTGCCTGCGTAATTCACGCAGCAATTGGCGCGGCGTGCGGATGCTGTGATCTTCAGCGAGAAAATCCGGCCACGCCGGTGGTTGCCGCCGTACATGGGGCAACAGTCCGTGACGGGAGAACACTTCAATCGGCCCGCGATGCCCGGCCTGTTCCAGTGAAACCACCGCATCGACCATGGTCAGACCGGAACCGATGATCAGCACGGTTGACTGCGGATCAAGCTGACGCATGGCCGCGACATCCCACGGATCAAGCGCAGCGGCATTGAGGC
Source organism: Pseudomonas sp. H1h (assembly GCF_000633255.1). Classification (GTDB taxonomy): domain Bacteria; phylum Pseudomonadota; class Gammaproteobacteria; order Pseudomonadales; family Pseudomonadaceae; genus Aquipseudomonas. The sequence continues at coordinate 165,090 of NZ_AYMJ01000018.1, read as the reverse complement.
CACTGGACTCTTTCTGCGGCGTGCGGGCGGCGGGAAACATGCCCGTGGCGAGCACGGCGTAGGTGCTGCGTAACCGTCGCCCATCGTTCAAGCTCACTTGCACCGAATCGGCATCGCTTTGCAGATCGACGACTTCGGCGCAGATGTGCTCAACCGTCGAACCCTGCTGCGCGCCGGCCACCCGCGCCTCGGCCAGACGCTGCTGCACATATACGCCAAACAGCCCGCGCGGTGGGAACAGCTCGCTGATCGGTACAGCCTGCTCGGCCGACTCAGGCCAGCCACCGCCGGCAATGTGCGTGGTCAGCCATTGGGTCAGGTCATCGGGGTTGTCCGGATCGACACTCATCCGCGCCGCATTGCCATTGAGCGTATGGCCCAGTTCGACGGCGCTGTAGGCTTCGCCACGGCCGAGTTCGGCGCGTGGCTCGATGACGCTAATCCTGCGCTGGCCGGGCAGCCGCAACAATTGCACCGCCAGCATCGTGCCGCTGAGGCCACCGCCGATAATCAGAATGTCTGCGCTCTCACTCATTCAAATCACCACATTACGCACAAACCGTGTCGCCACATCGCCGTCGTTGCGATAACTGTGCGGCTGGTTGCTGGCAAACATGAAAAATTCACCGGTCGCGATCTGCTGCCGCTGCTCACCGAGCATCAGCGTCAGGCAGCCTTCGAACACGTAGATCTGCTCGCTCCAGCCATCGGCGTCCGGTTGTGACGGGTAGACCTCCCCCGGTTGCAGACACCATTCCCACTGCTCGACCTCACGGGTGGCGGTGGCCTTGGACAGCAGCACCGCTTTGCTCCCGGGCATGGCGCCGGCCCAAGCCACTTCGTTGATGCGGCTCGGGTCGCGGGCGTCCGGGGCCTGGATCAGGTCGCTGAAGGCTACGTCGAGGGCTTCGGCGACACGGTCAAGGGTGGTCAGGCTGACGTTCTTTTCCCCGGCCTCGATCGCCACCAGCATGCGCCGACTGACGCCGGACTTTTCGGCCAGCGCGGTCTGGCTCATGTCGGCGGCGTGGCGCAGGCGCCGAACGTTCAGGCTGACGTGTTGCAGGACGGACGCCCGCTGGCTGGAATCTTTGTGCACTATATTGCTCACTTGGTGGAGTTGGGCAGTATACTGCGCAACGTTGGGCGCATTGTGCGTCCTGCCTTTTATAGTGCGCAAGGTCATGACGTCAGCAAACGGTTCCTCCACGCCTCTCCGCTTCTCCCGCTTCAGCAAGGCCGAGTGCGTGCTGGTGCTGATCACCATGGTGTGGGGCGGCACGTTCCTGCTGGTGCAACACGCCATGACCGTCAGCGGCCCGATGTTCTTCGTCGGCCTGCGCTTCGCCGCTGCGGCGAGCATCGTCGCGCTGTTCTCCTGGCGCCATCTGCGCGAACTCACCCTGTTCGAACTCAAGGCCGGCGCCTTTATCGGCGTGGCGATCATGCTCGGTTACGGCTTGCAGACGGTGGGCCTGCAAACGATCCCGAGCAGCCAGTCGGCGTTCATCACCGCGCTATACGTGCCTTTCGTGCCGTTGCTGCAATGGCTGGTGCTGGGCCGTCGACCCGGGTTGATGCCGAGCATCGGCATCATGCTGGCCTTTACCGGCTTGATGCTGCTGTCCGGGCCGTCCGGCGCGTCGCTGAATTTCAGCCCCGGTGAAATTGCCACGCTGATCAGTGCGATCGCGATTGCCGCCGAGATCATTCTGATCAGCACCTATGCCGGCCAGGTCGATGTGCGGCGGGTGACCGTGGTGCAACTGGCCACGACGTCGGTGTTGTCGTTCCTGCTGGTCGTGCCGACGGGCGAGACGATTCCAGACTTTTCCTCGACGCTGCTGGTGACCGCACTGGGCCTGGGCGCGGCGAGTGCGGCGATTCAGGTGGCAATGAACTGGGCGCAGAAAAGCGTTTCGCCGACCCGGGCGACCTTGATCTATGCCGGTGAACCGGTGTGGGCCGGGATCGTCGGGCGGATCGCCGGGGAGCGCTTGCCGGCGATTGCCCTGGTCGGCGCCGGATTGATCGTGGCGGCGGTGATTGTCAGCGAGTTGAAGACCAAGGGTAAGGCTGTCGAAGTCGACGCTGAACTGGAGCGGGAAACCCAAGGTTAATCCGCCATATCTTGAGTGCCTGAGCCATAGCGATCGCGAGCAGGCGCACGCCTGTAATTGAAATGCGTTCCCCCTGTAGGAGTGTGCCTGCTCGCGATGAGGCCATCCCAAGCAACATCCATCTACCTGAAACAATGCCAAACAGAAAATTCCAGACTACTTTGTAGGATTCTGAGACATCCTGGCGTTTGGTAATCAGGGAGCTGGCACGTATGATGCTTCACAAACTTCCGCAGATTAGAAGCCTATGTCCCTGATAGTTCTACTGCTTCTGCCATTCATTGGCAGCTGTCTGGCAGCGGTGCTGCCACACAACGCGCGTAATACCGAATCCCTGCTGGCAGGTCTGGTCGCTCTGATCGGTACCGTGCAGGTCGCGCTGTTGTACCCGCAAATCGCCCACGGCGGCGTGATCCGCGAAGAATTCATGTGGCTGCCCAGCCTCGGCTTGAACTTCGTCCTGCGCATGGACGGTTTCGCCTGGCTGTTCTCGATGCTGGTGTTGGGCATTGGCACCCTGGTCTCTTTATACGCCCGCTACTACATGTCGCCGGACGACCCGGTGCCGCGTTTCTTCGCCTTCTTCCTGGCGTTCATGGGCGCCATGCTAGGCTTGGTGATCTCCGGCAACCTGATCCAGATCGTGTTCTTCTGGGAGCTGACCAGCCTCTTCTCGTTCCTGCTGATCGGCTACTGGCACCACCGCGCCGACGCGCGGCGTGGCGCCTACATGGCGCTGATGGTCACCGGCGCCGGGGGACTATGCCTGCTGGCGGGGGTCATGATCCTCGGCCATGTCGTCGGCAGCTATGACCTGGACAAGGTCCTGGCCGCCGGCGATCTGATTCGCGCACATGCCCTCTACCCTATCCTGCTTCCTCTCATCCTCATCGGCGCCCTCAGCAAAAGCGCCCAGTTCCCCTTTCATTTCTGGCTCCCGCACGCCATGGCGGCGCCCACCCCGGTTTCGGCTTACCTGCACTCGGCGACCATGGTCAAGGCTGGGGTGTTCCTGCTCGCACGCCTGTGGCCATCGCTGTCCGGCAGTGAAGAATGGTTCTACATCGTCAGCGGCACCGGCGCGTGTACGCTGCTGCTCGGCGCGTATTGCGCGATGTTCCAGAATGACCTCAAGGGCCTGCTGGCCTACTCGACCATCAGCCATCTGGGCCTGATCACTCTGCTGCTGGGCCTGAACAGCCCACTGGCGGCAGTCGCAGCGGTGTTCCACATCCTCAACCACGCCACCTTCAAGGCGTCGCTGTTCATGGCCGCCGGCATCATCGACCACGAAAGCGGCACCCGCGATATCCGCAAGCTCAGCGGCCTGATCAAGCTGATTCCGTTCACCGCGACACTGGCGATGGTGGCCAGTGCGTCGATGGCCGGGGTGCCGCTGCTCAACGGCTTCCTTTCAAAAGAGATGTTCTTCGCCGAAACCGTGTTCATCAACGCGACCGCGTGGGTCGAAGCGGCGCTGCCGATTGTCGCGACCATCGCGGGTACGTTCAGCGTCGCTTACTCGCTGCGCTTCACCGTCGATGTGTTCTTTGGCCCGCCGGCCACCGACCTGCCGCACACCCCGCACGAGCCGCCGCGCTGGATGCGCGCGCCGGTTGAGCTGCTGGTGTTCACCTGCCTGGTGGTCGGGATCTTTCCGGCGCAAGTGGTCGGCCCGCTGCTCGCAGCCGCCGCGTTGCCGGTGGTGGGCGGCACTCTGCCGGAGTACAGCCTGGCGATCTGGCACGGCCTCAACGCCCCGATGATCATGAGCCTGATCGCCATGTCCGGCGGCATCGTGGTCTATCTGCTGCTGCGCAACCAGCTCAAGCGTGGACGCTTCAAATACCCGCCGCTGGTGGGCCGCTTCAATGGCAAGCGGCTGTTCGAACGCAGTCTGGTGGTGATGATGCGCATGGCTCGCCGGGTAGAACGCCGACTCGGCACCCGTCGCCTGCAGATGCAACTGTTCCTGATGGTCTTGGCGGCAGTGCTCGCCGGCCTGATCCCGATGCTGCACAGCAGCCTGAGCTGGGGCGACCGGCCGAAAATTCCGGGCTCCATCGTGTTCGTCACCCTGTGGCTGCTGGCAATTGCCTGCGCTCTCGGTGCGGCGTGGCAGGCCAAGTATCACCGTCTCGCCGCCCTGACCATGGTCAGCGTCTGCGGCCTGATGACCTGTGTGACCTTCGTGTGGTTCTCGGCGCCGGACCTGGCGCTGACGCAGTTGGCGGTCGAAGTCGTCACCACGGTACTGATCCTGCTGGGCCTGCGCTGGTTGCCACGGCGGATCGAAGAAGTCTCGCCATTGCCGAGCAGCCTGCGCAAGGCGCGCATCCGCCGTCTGCGCGACTTGCTGCTGTCGATTGCCGTCGGCGCCGGCATGGCGCTGCTGTCTTACGCGATGCTGACGCGGCAGACGCCCAACGACATCTCGTCGTTCTACCTCAGTCGCGCCATGCCCGAGGGCGGTGGCAGCAACGTGGTCAACGTGATGCTGGTGGACTTCCGCGGTTTCGACACCCTCGGTGAAATCACCGTGCTGGTGGCCGTGGCCCTGACCGTGTTCGCCCTGCTGCGACGCTTCCGCCCGCCGAAAGAAAGCCTGCAACTGCCGGCCCAGCAACGCCTGCTCGCGCCGGACGTGGTCACCGATCTGGTCAATCCGCGTACCGCCAGCGACACCGCGCTCGGCTTCATGATGGTGCCGGCAGTACTGGTGCGCCTGCTGCTGCCGATTGCGCTGGTGGTGTCGTTCTACCTGTTCATGCGTGGGCACAATCAGCCAGGCGGCGGTTTTGTCGCCGGGCTGGTGATGTCGGTGGCGTTCATCCTGCAATACATGGTCGCCGGGACGCAGTGGGTCGAGGCGCAAATGAGCCTGCGACCACTGCGCTGGATGGGCACCGGTCTGCTGTTCGCCACCGCTACCGGCCTCGGTGCGATGGCGGCCGGTTATCCGTTCCTGACCACTCACACCTGGCATTTCGAATTGCCGCTGCTGGGCGACATCCACATTGCCAGTGCGCTGTTCTTTGATATCGGCGTGTACGCCGTGGTGGTCGGCTCGACGCTGCTGATCCTCACCGCCCTCGCCCACCAATCGGTGCGTGGTCACAAGACAGCGTCCCTACCCAAGTCCGTCGCCAGCAAAGGAGCCGTCTGATGGAAGAAGTCATCGCAATCGCCATCGGCGTACTCGCTGCGTCCGGCGTCTGGCTGGTACTGCGACCACGGACGTTCCAGGTGGTCATGGGCCTGTGCCTGCTGTCCTACGCGGTCAACCTGTTCATCTTCAGCATGGGCAGTCTGTTCATCGGCAAGGAGCCGGTGATCAAGGACGGCGTGGTCCAGGATCTGCTGCACTACACCGACCCGCTGCCGCAGGCCCTGGTGCTGACCGCTATCGTCATCAGCTTCGCCATGACCGCGCTGTTCCTGGTGGTGCTGCTCGCATCGCGGGGCCTGACCGGTACCGACCACGTCGACGGCCGGGAGCCTAAGGAATGATGGCGATGACTCACCTGATCGCCGCACCGATCCTGCTGCCGCTGCTGACCGCCGCCATCATGTTGATGCTCGGCGAGAAGCACCGACCGCTGAAGGCGAAAATCAACCTGTTCTCCAGCCTCGTCGGGCTGTTCATTTCGGTGATGCTGCTACAGTGGACGCAAACCACTGGTGTTCCCGGTTCCATCGGCGTGTACCTGCCGGGCAACTGGCAAGCGCCGTTCGGCATCGTGCTGGTGGTCGATCGCCTGTCGGCACTGATGCTGGTGCTGACCGGCATCATTGGCGTCAGCGCCCTGCTCTTCGCCATGGCACGCTGGGATGGCGCAGGTTCGAGCTTCCACGCGCTGTTCCAGATTCAACTGATGGGCCTCTATGGTGCGTTCCTCACCGCCGACCTGTTCAACCTGTTCGTGTTCTTCGAAGTACTGCTCGCCGCCTCTTACGGTCTTTTGCTGCACGGCTCGGGTCGGGCGCGGGTCTCGTCAGGGCTGCATTACATTTCGATCAACCTGCTGGCCTCGTCGCTGTTCCTGATTGGCGCGGCACTGATCTACGGCGTCACCGGCACGCTGAACATGGCCGATCTGGCGCTGAAGATTCCGCTGGTACCGGAAGCCGACCGTGGCTTGCTGCACGCCGGCGCAGGGATTCTCGCGGTGGCATTCCTGGCCAAGGCCGGCATGTGGCCGCTGAACTTCTGGCTGGTGCCGGCCTATTCCTCGGCCAGCGCGCCGGTCGCGGCAATGTTTGCGATCATGACCAAGGTCGGCGTCTACACCCTGCTGCGCCTGTGGACGCTGCTGTTCTCCGGGCAGGCCGGGGCTTCGGCCTTCTTCGGTGGCGACTGGCTGATCTACGGCGGTATGGCGACCATGGCCTGTGCGGCGCTGGCGATTCTTGCCGCACAGCGTCTGGAACGCATGGCCAGCCTGAGCATTCTGGTGTCGGCGGGGATCCTGCTGTCGGCCGTCGGTTTCGCCCAGCCGAACCTGATCGGCGCCGCACTGTTCTATCTGGTCAGCTCGACCCTGGCGTTGAGCGCGCTGTTCTTGCTGGCCGAGTTGATCGAGCGTTCGCGCTCGGCCAACGAAATTCCGCTGGAAGACGAAAGCGAGTTGCTGCCGCGCCCACAAGAATCCCTGCAACCGCCCAAGGGCATCAACCTCGACGACGAACAGAAAGCCGTGGTCGGTCAGGTCATTCCGTGGACCATGGCGTTTCTCGGCCTCAGCTTCATCGCCTGTGCGTTGCTGATCATCGGCATGCCGCCGCTGTCCGGCTTCATCGGCAAGCTCAGCCTGATCGGCGCCTTGCTCAATCCTTTGGGACTGGGTACCGACGCGCCGATCTCCTACGCGGCCTGGGCCTTGCTTGCGCTGCTGATCCTGTCGGGGCTGGCCTCGCTGATGGCGTTTTCGCGACTGGGCATCCAACGCTTCTGGACGCCAGAAGAGCGGCCTTCGCCACTGTTGCGCAAACTCGAATGCGCGCCGATTTTCCTGCTGCTGGGGTTGAGCATCGCCCTGACCTTCAAGGCCGAGCCGCTGCTGCGCTATACCCAGGCGACCGCCGAGGCCCTGAACAACCCGCAGCAATATGTCATGGCGGTGCTAGGCACCCGCGCCGTGCCAAGCCCTGAAGCCAAGGCGGCGATGCTGGAGGTGCAGCCATGAAGCGTGTCTTTCCTGCGCCATGGTTGTCGCTGGCACTGTGGGCTTTGTGGCTGACGCTGAACCTGTCGATCAGCCCGGGCAATCTGCTGCTCGGCGCGATACTGGGTTTCGCTGCCCCCTTGATGATGCGCAAGTTGCGCCCGAAACATGCACGCATTCGCCGGCCGGGGACGATTATCAAATTGTTCTTGCTCGTCGGGCGTGACGTAGTGATGTCCAATCTGATCGTTGCCTGGGGCGTGCTCAACGCCGGCCGCCGGCCTCCGCGCTCGCGCTTCGTCAAAGTACCGCTCGATCTGCGCGATGCGCATGGTCTGGCGACACTGGCAATGATCTGCACGGTGGTGCCGGGCACGGTATGGTCGGAGCTGGCGCTGGATCGCAGCATCCTGCTGCTGCACGTTTGGGATCTGGATGACGAAGCGCAATTCATCCACCACTTCAAGACTGCCTACGAGCGGCCGTTGATGGAGATTTTCGAATGAGCCCGTTGCTCTCGAACGCGATTCTGCTGACGCTGTTCCTGTTCTCGCTGGCGATGGTTCTGACCCTGGTTCGCCTGTTCAAGGGCCCATCGGCGCAGGATCGGGTACTCGCCCTGGATTATCTGTACATCGTCGCCATGCTGATGATGCTGACCCTGGGCATTCGTTATTCCAGTGACACTTATTTCGAGGCGGCGCTGCTGATCGCGCTGTTCGGCTTCGTCGGCTCGTTTGCCCTGGCGAAATTCCTGCTGCGTGGCGAGGTGATCGAATGAATGCTGAATTGTCGCTGTGGATCGAGATTCCGGTGGCGATCCTGCTGGTGCTCAGCGGCGTATTCGCCCTGATCGGCGCGACCGGATTACTGCGCATGAAGGACTACTTTCAGCGCATGCACCCACCGGCACTCGCCTCGACACTCGGCGCGTGGTGCGTGGCGCTGGCGTCGATCATTTGTTTTTCGGCATTGAAATCGGGGCCGGTGCTGCATGCCTGGCTGATCCCGATCCTGCTGGCGATTACCGTGCCGGTGACCACCCTGCTGCTGGCGCGGGCGGCGTTGTTCCGCAAGCGCATGGCGGGGGATGATGTGCCGGCTGAAGTGAGTAGCCGAAGGACCGAAAGCGGTAGCTAGTTCCACAGCTATGGTGTCTGGACTGGCCCTTTCGCGAGCAGGCTCGCTCCCACACGGGAAATGCATTCCAAATGTGGGAGCGAGCCTGCTCGCGAAAGCGACCTCAAATTCACCTCAAAGCTCAAACCCAAGCCACCGTCAACAACCCCGCCCCCAACACCAGACACAACGGCGAATACACCCAGGTATCCAGCCGCGCAAACCGCGAGCCCTTCACTTCCTTGAAAAACCCCACCAGATTCGAATCGCCGATCGCCCGGGCAAACATCAACAACGCAATCGCACTGATCACCCATTGCAACGCCGGATGATGCACCGCCGGCATTCCCCAGCCGACCCGCATGCACACCAGAACGGCAATCAGCAACAACGCTGCCGCCACCAGCAAAGTGATCCAGCCTGACGGTTTGAACGCCGGGCGCATCGTCGCCACCAAGCCTTGCACCGGCACTTGCGGCACTGCCGCGACCGCCGCCCATTGTCCACCCAACGCCCAATACACATGCACCAGGGCGATCATTGCAAAAATCGTCACCAGCCATTGAGCCATCACAAAGGTCATGGTTGAAATCCTTTCAAGGGATTTGAACAAATCATCCTAGTCGGCATTTTTTGAAGTGCACGACCGATCAGCGGTACGGTAAAGTGCCGCCCCATGAAATTCTCCCGTTCCGATCGCTCACAGCTGGCCTGGATGCTTTATTGCTGCGTCCTGTTCAACGTGTTCGCCTGCAGCATCGGTCACGGGCAAATGGTCGGGATGCAACTCAACGGCATCGGCGGCCAGTTCTGTACGGTCGACCCGGCCACTCAAGCGCCACTGACCAGCAATCCCGTCGAAGAAAAACTGCCGACCCTGTCCAAGGCGTTCGGCTGTCCGCTGTGTTCGGTCGGCGGCGGCATGGGGCCGGCGTTCAACTCCAGCCTGACCCTCGCGGTTCTGCCGGAACAACACAGCCCGCCGCTGGCGTCCATCGTCAGCGCCGATCTCCCTGCCCGCTTCACTTGGCCTTCGGCCAATCCTCGCGCCCCGCCGCTCGCCTGAGTGTCTTTGCCTTTTTGATTTTTCAGCCCACTGCGCCAACGCGCGGCGTTCGCCTGTGCGCTGATTCCTAGACAAGCATTCAGGATACAACGATGAAACATATTCCTCTGCTGGCGAGCCTGTGCGGCTGCCTGTCCCTTAACGCCTGGGCGCAATCCACCGTGGATCTGGCGCCGATCACCATCGACGGCGAATCTACAACCGAGCCGGGGCTGAGCCTCGACCAATCCAGCGGCATGGCCTCGCGCCTCGGCCTCAGCGTGCGTGATACGCCCGCCTCGGTGGCCATCGCCGACCGCAATGACATAGAGCGCCACGGCGCGCAGAACTTCCAGGACGCCGCCAACACCCTGCCCGGGGTCAATGCCAGCGCACCGCCAGGCTTTGGCGGATTCGTCTCCTATCGCGGTTTCACCAGCAGCCAGATCACCCAGATGTTCAACGGCATCAATGTCTCCGGCGGACTCGCCCGGCCGGTGGACGCGTGGATCTATGATCGGGTCGAACTGGTTGGCGGCCCGTCGTCGCTGATCAACGGCGCAGGCTCGGTGGGCGGCTCGCTGAACTACGTGACCAAACTGGCAACCCGCGAAGAGCAAGCCGTCGAAGGTCGCGTCAGCTACGGCACCTACGACACAACCGAAACCGCGTTCGGCCTCAACCACGCCCTCACCGACCCGAGCGCCGACGTGCAGCACTATGCGCGCCTGGACGTCAGCCACAACACCAGCAATGGCTACATCGACCGCCAGGAGCGTGATGCCTGGAGCGTGGCGTTCTCGCTGCTCAGCGACCTCACGCCGGATCTGTCACACACCCTGGCCGTGGAATATCAGGACGAACACGAAGACAGCCCGTACTGGGGCACCCCGGTGCTCAATCCCAAGGCTGGCGAGCTGAAGATCGACAAACACAACCGCTTCAACAACTACAACGTCGAGGATGGGCGCTACGAACAGCGCACGATCTGGCTGCGCTCGATCATCGACTACCGGATCAACGACAGCACCACCTTGCGCAACACGCTGTATCACCTCGACAGTCAGCGTGACTACCGCAACCTCGAGACCTATCAGTACAACGCCGACAACAGCGCGGTGAACCGCTCCACGGCCTATCAGGTGCGGCATCAAGGGGAGCAGAACGGCAACCAGCTCGAATTGCGCCACGACAACACCCTGTTCGGCCTCGACACCACCTGGTCCGGCGGCTTCGAATACAAGGTCAACCAGACCACCAACTCGCCGCTCAATGTCAAAGGCGCGAGTACGGTCGATCCGAACAACTACCGGCCGGGGCATTTCTACGACATTCCCGGCACCAACCCGGCGCTGATCAGCGACAAGACCAACGAGGTCACGACCAAGGCACTGTTCATGGAGAACCGGCTGGCACTGACCGACAAACTGGCGCTGCTGACCGGACTGCGTTACGACGACATCGACCTCGACGTGACTAACCATCGCACGGTAACGGCCGCCAATCCCAAGCACCTCAAGCGCAGTTGGGAGCCCGTCACCGGGCGTGTCGGCCTGACTTACCAGTTCATCCCGTCGGCCAACGTCTACGTGCAATACAGCACCGCCGCCGAGCAACCGAACGGCACTCAGGACTTCGACGTTTCGACTGGCAAGCAATGGGAAATCGGCAGCAAGTTCGACTATCTGAACGGCCGTGGCTCGGCGACAGTTGCCGCCTACACCATCGAACGCAAGGATTTTGCCGTAACTGATCCGCTGGACCCGACCAGCAGCATTCCGGTGGGCCAGCAAACCTCCAAAGGCATCGAGATCGCCAGCTCACTGCGCATCACTGACAAGCTGTTGGCCGAAGGCAACTTCGCCTGGGTCGATGCGCAATACGACGATTTCACCGAGAAGAATGCCGCCGGCGTGGTGGTGTCACGCAAGGGCAATACGCCAACCAACGTCCCGGACCGGGTGGGCAACCTGTGGCTGACTTATGACTTTTCACCGCAATGGCAAGGCGGGGTCGATGCGCGGTACGTGGCATCGGTGTATGCGGATACGGCGAACACCATGACCGTACCGTCATACACGCTGTTCGGCAGCTTCCTCAGCTACAAGGTCGACTCGCACACCACCGTCACCGGCCGGGTGCGTAACCTGACCAATGAGGTGTATGCCGAGTTCGCGCATGTTTCGCCGGCTTACTATCTGGGTACGCCGCGCACTTTTGAATTGGCGGTACAAACCAGATTCTAAAACCTGAAAGCTTCGCGAGCAGGCTCGCTCCCACATAGGATGCATTCCCCTGTGGGAGCGAGCCTGCTCGCGAAGAGGCCAGCCGACTCACTGCCTACTTCAGATCAGCCGCGACCTTATCCGCCACATCCTTCGGCACCCACGCCTGCCACACCTCCGGGTGCGCCTTCATGAACGCTTCCGCCGCCTCCCGTGGCACGGTGTGCTTCTCACTCATCTCGGCCAGAGCCTTGTTCAGCGGTGCAATCGGGAAATCCACTTTGCTGAAGAACTCGGCAATCTGCGGGTACTGCTTCTGGAAGGGCGCAGACACTCCAATCGACAGCTTCGAGGCCAGTGAACGGGTCGGTTTCGGATCAGGGTTGTCAGCATCGGTCAGCGTCTTCCACGCCTCGGCGTCAAATGGCGGTTCTTCCAGCTGCACCAGTTTGAATTTGCCCAGCAGCGGTGTCGGAGACCAGTAATAGAACAGCACCGGTTTGCCCCGGCGGATCGAAGAGCTGATCTCGGCATCCAGCGCTGCGCCGGAACCACTGCGGAAGTTGGTGTAGTCGTCCTGCAGGCCGTAGGCAGTCAGCTTCTGTTTGTTCACCACCTCCGAAGTCCAGCCGATCGGGCTGTTGAGGAACCGGCCCTTGCTCGGGTTTTCCGGGTCCTTGAACACATCCTTGTATTGCTTCAGGTCACTGACGCTGCGCAGATCCGGCGCCAGCGGCTTGATGCCCTTGGCCGGATCGCCCTTGATCACGTATTCCGGCACCCACCAGCCTTCAGTGGCGCCCTTGACCGTATCGCCGAGACTGGCGACCTTGCCTTCCGCTTCAGCCTTGACCCACACCGGACTGCGCCCGGCCCACTCCTCGCCAATGACCTGAATGTCATTGTTGGCCAGCGCGGTCTCAAGCGTAATGGTGGTGCCTGGCAACGTATCGGTCGGCAACTCGTAGCCCTTCTCGACGATGATCCGCAGGACATCAGTGATCAGGCTGCCGCTTTCCCAGTTCAGGTCGGCAAAATGGATCGGCGCCTGTGCCGCCGCTGCCGGTTGCGCGGACGTCAGTACACCGAGCGTGACTACGCTGGCGGCCAGTAACCATCGAAATCCTTTCATGCTTTTGCACCTCGTGCTGTTCACAGCAATAGCAGGATGGCCTGGCAGAAGACCGCAAGCCTCTGAATACTCAGTCAACTGACTGTAGCCGAGGTTCCTGCTTTTTCAGAGAGTCCATCCCCGACGAGGTTATGTTTCAGACTTTTCCTGCAAGCTTTGCAGCTCGCGTCTGACCATGCTGGCGTATTCGGCAGGCCGCAAGGCATAGATCTGCGCCGCTACCCAGTTCAACCAGGCGCCTTGCAACCCGGCCTTGGCGTTGAACAGCCGCAAGGCCTCTTCACGCGCGCGGTCGGAGTTCTGCGAATGGAAGTCGGCGCGACTCAAGCCACCAATCACTCGCTAGCCTTGAACGTGACCAGTTCGCCCTTGCGCCACTTCGCCGCTTTGCCGGTGACGGCTTTCAGGGTCTTGGTCAGACCTTCCTGCAATTGCTGATGCGCGGCAAACACCGTCACCACGCTGTGGCCTTCCTTGAACAGGATCGCGTGACCATCGGCGGTCTCGACAAAGGCGTAATCACCCAGGCCATACACCGTCAGTTTGATCTCGCGAAAGCGGATGTCCATCTTGCCGCCTTCACGACTGGGCAGGACCGAGGCGCTGAAATGATCGCCGACCTTGAGCTTGAGCCCCGGTTTGTCATCGACCACCAACGCGCTTTCGGTGTCGATCTCGGCCACGTAAATGCCTTCGGCGTTCTGTTCGGTGATGTAAACAAAACGCGATTGAAACTGCTTGACCAGCTTTGCACGCAAATCACCCAGCACGAACAAAGCATGCATATCGAGATTACTGACTGCCAAAGAAACATCCCCACATCTAAAAAAATACCCTGCGCCAAAACGCGCACGGCAAAAAAAACGGCCAGGCCGATGCTGTTACCAGATGACTCCAGTCAACCTGAATCAAGCAGAACGCTCATTCATCACGAGTTCGCAAGACTACTGGAAAGTCACGCGGGAAACTTGCTTCGACGTTCGCCAGGCCTTGAAGGAAAAGTCTTCATTGAAGCGCAACGAAGACGGACTACAAACTTTAGGGAAAAAGCTGACGAAAAAAAGCCCTTTTCCGACATATCGCCCGTAAAAAATTGCTTTAGATAGGCACCTGTCGCCAACAGGCACTGGCGATTCTAGAGCAGCGATGCTCCTTACGACTACCCGAACCGACCAGTAAACGTCGGCCAACTCATGAAAAGGACTTCATATGTGCACTCTGACTCACTTTGCCCGCCCCTCCAACGCCAGCATCGACGCCCCTTTCGTGTTGCACGGCAGCGCTATAGCAGAACTTGCGCAATACGCACAAAGCACCAGCGCCCCGCGTTTCCAGGTAGTTCCGGCGGGCAATGCGTTTTTTCATATCAAGGAATCATCTACCGGTCGTGTAAGAGGTTTCCGCGAAGATCACAACGCAGCGTGCGCCCTTGCCCGCTCGCTTGAATCAAGAATCGAACTCTTGCCCAACGGCTGCCTCAGATAAAGAGCGAGCGACAGCGCCATTCCGGCACACGCAAAAGGAGTACACGATGGAACTGCCTGCCTATGATCTGAAAACCCTGTTCGATCAACTTGGACTGCCATCGGAGGGCAGTGCAATCGACGACTTCATCGAAGCGCATCCGCTGGATGCCAATACCAAACTGATCGATGCCGACTTCTGGACGCCGCAACAGGCGCAACTCTTGAAGGAATGGCTGCGCGCCGACGGTGAAGAAGCAGTAATGGTCGACGAATTGAACGTACGTCTGCACGACGGCCGTTAATAAATGTCAGTGCAGGCTGTCGCCCGGCTCGGCTTGTAGCTGTGCGAGCCAGGCAGCCTTGCACTCCTCCGCCTCATCGCGACTGGCAAACGCGGTGCCGCGGCGCTCACCATTGAGCAACACCACCCAGCACACGCTCTGGCCCATCGCGCGCAATCCGGCGGGCACACCACTGCCAATCATCACCGCGACATCGACTCTGCTCTGCATGTTGACCTCCAGAACTCATTAGCTACCTAACTAGTAGAAATGTTAATGATTTATTCGTAGAGGAAACAGCAACGCCGGTGCACAGATTCATTGCACCAGCGGTAATAATCGATCAGCGCGCAGCCTCGGGTTTATAGCCCAGCCGCAACCCGCCCCAGTGCCGGCCCTTGACCATGATCGGCACCGACAAGTCATGCATCAGCTCCCCAGTGTCGCGGGTGTAGGTCTGCAGCAACACCGCCTGTTGATGACTGCCGCAGCGAATGCCGGTGCGGTCGGCGAACTTGCGTTTGGTGCGGTTGCCCACGGCGTCGACCCGCTCGTCACCGGTCAATGGCTGGCTGAACGCCAGATTGTGCGTCGGCACATAGCCCTGCTGCGTGCAGGCGATGGCGAACACCAACCCTTCGTGGCGCGGCAGCAACGGCTCCTGAATCGCCGGCAGAACCTGATCGGTATAGCGGTCGAAACGGGTTTGAAACTTCGCCGGTTGCGTCCCGGGAATCGGCTGATATTGGCGATCGAACAAATCCTCAAGGCTGATCCGCCCCTGCTCGACATCGGCTTCGAACCGCGCCGCAATCTGGCCCGCGCCCTCTCGCGCCAGGTCATAGACCCGCTGGTGATAGTCATCCAGACCGACTTCGGCCAGCCGCTCGCTGATGGTTTCCGCCTGACCTTCCATCTGCACCGCAGCCTCGGCCAGGCGTCGAGTCTGTTGATCGCTGATCGCCAGATCGCTGCGCATTTGCTCGATGGCCTTGAACAGACTGTCGAGTTGCTCACGATTGGTGTCCGCACCACGGGCAATTTCGCCGACCTGAGTTTCCACCCCGGCGGCCAACCGGGCGATGTTTTCCAGGTGCTGCCCGGTGTTTTCCACCTGTTCGACACCGGTCTGCAGATCGCTGGACAGCTCGCGGATCTGCTCCACCACTTGCGCCGTGCGCTGTTGAATGTCGGCGACCATCTCCCCGACCTCGCCGGTCGCCGACGCCGTGCGCGCCGCCAGACCGCGCACCTCATCCGCCACCACCGCAAAACCACGACCATGCTCGCCAGCCCGCGCCGCCTCAATCGCCGCGTTCAGAGCCAGCAGATTGGTCTGGCTGGCAATGGACTGAATCACCAGCGTAACGCGCTGAATGTCATCGCTGCGCAGGCTCAGGGCTTCGATCAGCTCACGGCTCGCATTCGCGCGCTGACTGAGTTGGTGCATGCGCGCAATCGAGTCCACCAGCTCGGTGCGCCCTACCGCGCTGCTGTGATGCGCTTCGCTGGCGGCGTCCAGCGCTTCGCGGCTGAGCTGCGAGGTGGCGTGTTCGGTGGCGATCATCACTTCGGCGTTGCTGACAATCTGCGCCGCCGCGTCGAGCTGCGATTCAAGTTTGCTCGCCAGTTGCTTGACGGAAAACGCCACGCCCGCGGCTGATAGCGCGTTATGACTGGTGGTGTAGGAAAGGTCGCGCGTGAGTTCGGACATGGCGCTGTCGGTATCGACAGGCGCGGCATCGGCGACGGCACGCGAGCGCAGACGTGGCAGCCAGACAATCAGCACCGCCAGCGGCAGGCCGATGTACAACGACCACTCACCCAGCGTCATGCCGACGAGCAACAGCATCAGGGCGATGCTTTGCAGGGTCGGAGCGATCCAGCGGTTTTTCGGCAACAGCACTGGTGCGGGCAAGGCCCCAACCAGAGATCCATCTCTCGTCATATCAACACCCCACGCTTGTTCTCATTGTTGTATCCGCATTAAACGCCACTACATGGCCATTATCCATGGTCCATTAGTCGTGGGCTTGCAGCAGGTCAATGGAACGGCGCGCGCAATATCGCAGACGAACAAATGCAAAGATCGCAGCCCCGTCAGCTCGTGTGGGAGCTGGCGAAGGCTGCGATCTTTTCGGGGCAACCCACATTCATGGGTTACCGCACAGAATCAGGCCTGACGCTGGTGCTTGTCGATCTGCTCGTGACGCTCTTGAGCTTCGATGCAGTACTTGGTGGTCGGGCTGATCAGCAGACGCTTCAGGCCGATGGCCTCGCCGCTGTCGTCGCACCAACCAAAACTGTCTTCCTTGATGCGCTCAAGGGCTTGTTCCAGTTGCGGCAGCATGCGCTGGTCGCGATCGATCGCGTTGACCAGCCAGGTGCGCTCTTCTTCAACCGAAGCCGCGTCCGCCGGGTCGGCCGGGGTGTCCAGGCTTTCGATGGCGATACGGTTTTGCTCAATGCGCTCGTGGGTTTCGACTTTCATGTTCTGCAGCAGCTCAGTGAAGAAAGCGTGCTGCTCGGCATTCATGTAGTCATCTGCCGGCATGGCCAGCAACTTGTCCTTTGTCATTGATATCTCTATAAAAAAACGTGCATTAAGGCGAATTAGGGAGCGTTCCGGCGAACCGTGTCCGGTCGACGAAAAGGCATCGTTTATTGCAAACGCCACCCGGCACTCAATTTACGAAGGGGCGGCAGTCTAAGGCCCGTTTGAGGCCTCAGCAACTGTAAATACTGGGAATTTGTCCGACAACACCCGTAAACAGCTCTGACACAGGCGTCATGGCGGTCATCGGAGTGCGTTTATAGCAAGAAATTCAGTCGAACGGCTGTATATAGAAGACAAACGGCTAACCCAGCGGCAGTTGGTCGCATTTTTTTCAGCCCAGTGGCCCGCGCAGTGCATCGTTTCAGCTGCGCAGACGCCGTAAATCTCGCCCGCAAACCCTCGCAGGCCCACCTATTATCAGCCCACCCACTGAGTGACCGATCAGCCAAAAGGACTCCCCATGCCCCGCCCCGATCTGCCGGCCAACGACGAGCGCCCCCTCGCCAGACCCCCGATCAATGCCGAGCGTCTGCTGCAACTGATCACCGACGAATACGACACCCTGCCGCGCCAACTCAAGCGCATCGCCAGTTACATGAGCCAGCAAAGCGACCGGATCATGGTCGATCGCATCAGCGACATCGCCCGGGAATGCGAGGTGCACCCCTCCGCCATCGTGCGCTTCTCGCAGCGCTTCGGTTTCAGCGGCTTCAGCGAAATGCAGGCGCTGTTCCGCACCGCCTACACCCACAAAGCCTCACCGGTGCAGAACTACCAGCAACGCATCCGCAGCATGATCGCCAACCAGTCGCAACACGCCAGCGACGGCGACCTCGCCCGCGAATGCATCGACGCCACCCGCTCCAGCATCGAACGCCTGGGCCGCGAACTCGACGACGTCGCGTTCGAAAAAGCCGTCGACCTGATCGTCAACGCCGACAACATCTATGTGGTCGGCGTGCGCCGCTCCTTCGCCGTCGCCGATTACCTCGTTTACAACTTGCAACACACTCACAAGCGCATTCACCTGGTGTCCGGCCTTGGCGGCAGTTATCGAGAGCAGATGCGCAGCGTGCGTAGCGGTGATTTGGTGGTCGCCATCAGCTTCACTCCCTACGCCAAGGAAACCCAACACTGCCTGCGCTACGCCCGCCAGCAACAGGCCAACACCCTGACCCTCACCGACAGCCACCTCTCGCCACTGGCGAGGAATGCCAACAGCCTGTTGCTGGTGAATGAGGGGAGCGCGCTGGCATTTCGTTCGTTGAGTGCAACGTTGTGTTTGTGTCAGGCGTTATTTGTGGCGGTGGCGTATCGGCTGGAATTGAATGTGGATGAGATTCACGAGCAAGCGGGGTTTGACGACTGAAAAGCCCGCGTATCGCCGACCTGCCCTGACAGGTCGGCGGTCAACCTGCTACTCCAGGTTGAACTTGATTTCTCTTTTCAATGGGTAGGTAACGATGTTTGGCACCTCGGCAACTTTCCCCGAAGCCAGAAACTCGTCGATGTTGATATTGATCCCCGAGAACCCGATAGCAACCGGATATTCGAATACCTGTCTCAACGTCACCCCTGTCGCAGACGACTTCACAATTGACCCGGTAACACCTGGCATGGCAGGAGTAACGGCTTCCACTCGCTGACGGATCTCCTCATTGACCGTATCAAGCTCAGCCTGCTTTTGATCAATAGCTTCTTGCTTGGCCGCAGGTACGGTGTCTGTCTGTTGAGCATCCGTCGCGGCGGGTTTAGTCTGCCCGGCGCCCTCCTTGGGCACGTCGGCCGCCGCGCCCGATTGCGATGTTCCCTTGCTACTGTCGGTTCCCTTCAGAGCTCTCACTTGCTTTTCCAACGCAGTTTTACGCTCATCCAGGTCAGTCAGTGCCCGTGTCACAGCAGAAAACTGTCCTCCTGCGCTCTCAGTCGATGAGATCACGACATCCAGCGAGCGAGCCAGGTAGACCTGAGTCACCAGAACCAAAACCGGGCTGGACGCATTTTTGTCGCGCTTGGTACTGCTGTTTTCCAGGGCCACTACTGCCTCCTGCAATTTTTCTCGCTGATTCTTGCGGTAATGACTGATGTAATCATCGACGGCCAGATGCGCGTCCGCATATTTCACACCGTAAGTTTCAGCGACCGGTACCGAGTACGAAACCGAATACGCCGACTTGCGTGCCCCTCCAAACAAGGCTGCAATCGAACTATTGGTCACACCCAGCCCCAACTGACTTTCGGCCAGCGAAGCAAACGTGAACCCGGGAAATGCAACAAGACTGTTGATTCTGGTTGTGGTGTCCGGAACAAAAAGGTCGGGAACACTCATTACCTTCGTCTTGCCCGAATCATCCGCAATGGTTTTAGCTGGCTTGATATGGGGGGCTGCTTTCTTCAATTCATTTTCCAACGACATTCGATCAAACCAGATCGAACTCATGTAGTAGTCGGCCGTTTTCAGCTCTGCTCCGGACTTGGCTGCCCTGACGACATACAGATCACCGACTTCAAAATTTGCACGCGGTGGAAAGATCGGCCTGATGCTCAACTGTTCGGTACTGCGTGACCACTCCTCAGCCACCGCGCCTTTCTCCAATCGATCGCTACTACATGCCACCAGTCCAAGAGACAACGTACAGACCGTTAACCGTTGAAACGCACGCATGGTGTGACCCTCCTGACTTTTCTGTGAGCCGATCCGTGCGCAACGCGCAACGATCAACACCTCAACGATCGGGGGGATGAACTGCAGGGAAGTAATACAACCGAGTACTGAATCAGAGGGCCTGAACTCGTTTACCTTTTCCGTCCCTGGTCGATGCTGGCATTTTGAATATAGAACCACCCAAACACCTCGCAAGGCCCGAAAAGCCTTTATTTACGGGTGTTTCATGGGCATTACAGGTTTTGTATCAGTGGCATTACGGTCACCTGACCGAGCCAACCCAGTAGTCAACCGACAACTTTTACCGCTACATTCGGTGTCCATCGCCGGCTTGTGACTTGCCAAAGGAGTTGCACATGAAACTGATCGGAATGCTCGACTCACCCTACGTGCGCCGCGTGGCGATCTCCGCCAAACGCTTGGGGATTGACCTCGAACACGAGTCGGTCTCGGTATTCCGCCACTTCGAGCAATTCCAGCAGATCAACCCGGTGGTCAAGGCGCCCACGCTGATCCTCGACGACGGCGTAGTCCTGATGGACTCCACCCTCATCCTCGACTACCTCGAGACCAGCGCCGGCCAAAGCCTGCTGCCCGCCGACCTCAAACAACGCGCCCACGCCCTGCGCCTGATCGGCCTCAGCCTCGCCGCCTGCGAAAAAGCCGTTCAGCTCTACTACGAACGCAACCTTCGCCCGGCCGACATTCAATACCAACCGTGGGTCGAGCGCGTCGAAGGCCAACTCGCCGCCGCCTTCACTGCCCTCGAACAGGAACTGGAAAAAACCGGCCTGCCCACCGACGGCACCCTCACGCAGGCCGGCATCAGCCTCGCCGTCGCCTGGAGCTTCACCGACCTCGTCGTCCCCGACCAGATCGACACCCGCCGCTACCCGCACATCGCCCAATACACCGCCTACGCCGAAACCCTCGAAGCGTTCGTCAGCACCCCGATGACCTGACCATGAGCACCACCGACACCGCCGCCCCGGCGCTAAAGGAAATCTTCAACGCCGAACGCCTGCAACACATCGCCACAGAAATGAGCGCCGTGTACCCGGCGTTCAAGGCCAAGGCGTTTCTCAAACATGCCAGCAACGGGCTTGCCGACCTGTCGGTGATGCAACGCATGGCCCGCGTCAGCGAAAGCCTGCACGCCGTGCTGCCACTGGACTACGAAGATTCCCTCGAAGTCCTGCGCGAACTCGCCCCCCGCCTCAACAGCGGATTCGTCAGCATGTGCCTGCCGCACTACGTCGCCAGCTACGGCGGCCACGCGTTCGATACCTCAATGGCAGCGCTGAAATACTTCACCACCTTCGGCTCCTCCGAATTCGCCATCCGCCACTTCCTGCGCAGCGACCTCGAACGCTCGCTGGAACTGATGCACGACTGGACCCAGGACGAAAACCACCACGTCCGCCGCCTGGCCAGCGAAGGCAGCCGCCCTCGCCTGCCGTGGTCGTTTCGCCTGGAAGCGATGCAGGCCAATCCACAACTCGCCGCCGGGATACTGGATCGGTTGAAGGCGGACGAGAGTTTGTACGTGCGCAAGTCCGTGGCGAATCATTTGAATGACGTGACCAAGGAGCATCCGGAGTGGGTGCTGAACACGATTGAAGCGTGGTCACTGGAGAACAAGCACACGGCGTGGATTGCCAAGCATGCGTTGCGCAGCTTGATCAAACAGGGAGATTTAAGGGCGCTGACGGTGATTGGCGCGGGGGCCAAGGCTGAGGTTGAGTTGTTGAATGTGCGAGTTGAGCCGGCGGCGGTGAGGTTGGGAGAAGCGATTACTTTGTCGTTTACGGTGAAGTCGACGGTGGCGCATGAGCAGCGGTTGGTGATTGATTATGCGATTGACTATGTGAAGGCGAATGGCGGGGTTTCGGGGAAGGTTTTCAAGTTGAAGACGGTGGTGTTGGCGGGGCTTGAGAGTGTGGTTGTGGGGAGGCGGCAGGTGATCAAGGACTTTACGACGCGGAAGCATTTTGTGGGGCGGCATGGGGTGCGGGTGATGGTGAATGGGGAGGTGTTGGGTAGTGCTGCGTTTGAGATCGTTGCTGGATGAGGTCTCGGGTGGATTCGTTGATCTGGTAGTACTCGGACTGATGGGGAATTACGGATGGGCCTGCTTTCGGCCAGAAGCAGGCATTCGAGAATCGTGCGCTCGCAGTCATGTTATGGTTAGAAACTGAAAGGTAACGTACGAAAATCAAACATGGATCTGGTTCAGCTCGCCCCTGCGACATATCACACTACGGACGACTACTGGGATCTTCTTCGCGCAGGAGATGGCTCAATCTATCTCCTCGTCAACTGCGAGGCGTCTTTTGTGAGTTACGAATGCCTGATTAAGCTCAACGATGAGGAATTACGCGACTACCGAGGCTTGGGCTGGCTATCCATTCAGCACCTGGCTAACCGAATCAATTACTTTGTCGATGATTACAATGGCCGCCGGATCACGGGCCCTTTGCTCGAAGCAGCCATTCAGGCTTCGAAGCTCTAAGCATCACCGACCGTTTACCAACTCCCATAAGGGATGCCGAATTTCTCGATATAGCGTTTGGATTTTTCGCTGACCGGATATGCGTACCGCCCTTGGTTCTTACCTTGACTAGGGCCTAGCGGTTCAACCTCTGCCTGTGCTCTGGCGACTTTGACAGGGTGGTGGCATGAGTCTCGAACCCAGACTTGCACAACGCCGCCGGGAGCCAGGCCCAAGTAGAGAGACGCGTTATAGCGCCCCTCTTGTTCAGGTGTTTTGGCGCAGCGCTTATTGACGGACGCAAGCATGAGTTGTCTGGCTTCCTCTGGGATATCTACCCAGGCCTTGTACGTTTGCGGTTCAACAATGGATTGCCAACGGACATAGATCCGTTTGGGAAGATCAGCACCAACAACACTTTTTCCGGTGCTTCCCACGCCGTGCCAACCACGAGCAGAGTCTGTGCCATCTTCCGGTTGGCCGCCTGAGGCGGATCCTCCGCCAGTGTGCAAGAACGTCTCGCCCTTGATGTCTTCCACAGCTGTGTCCTCTACCCAAACCTTCATGTAATGAGGCTCGGTGAACGCGAGTTCCCACCATGGAGACTTCGGATCATTTTTTGTTGAAAGCGGATCGGCATGACAGCCGGTCATGAGGACTGCACAGAGCAGGCTTGTTAGAAGTCTCATCAAAAAAGCGTCCAATCGGGTACGTGGGGATGTTGTACGCGTATGCCGTCAGGGGTGGGGGCGTTGATGTACACGGCTCTCACACCGCTTCCATCTCTCCTGCCTAGTGGATGGTTCCAGTTTGCGGACGTGTGAATGTACTTGAGTTTGAGCATTTGCTCCTCTTGTAGCGTAATGCGGTAGTCACCAGCGACAAATCGATCACACATAGCTTGCAGTTCTGAAGGAAGCGCCAGATCAGGTGTGTCTGAAATGTCGTTGAAACGAACGCCTTTATCTTTCGCCATTTTATGCATCACACGCAGATAGACTCGGGACAGCAAGCCCCTGACCGGACGCTTGAGCTGTACGGCGGCATAGACGTGTTTGACACGTGGGCTCATTCGATCTTGCGGACTGTTCGGCATCAACAGCGCAGGTGGCGTGACGATTTCCAGCATCTCAGATGGCCAGCCATCCGCTATCCACTGATTTCTTACTGTCACCGCATCGCGGTAAATCGAAGTGGTGAGAACATCGGTTTGTAGAGGGACTTCTAGTGCTTGCATAGGGCTGACAAGCACACACTCCTGCGCTTCGTCGAGGTAACTACCTCCGATATCGGAGTGAACACCTGGCAAAGTAATCTCCAGATGAGCAGGTTTTACACGGCTGAGGGCAAAGTTGCCTCGGCATTCATCACGCGCAACCAAATGGACGACGTCGGTGAAAAAACGACGATCCAGGTAAAGCTTGATACCCGTTGCAATGGGACTTTTCACGTTGCCGAAATTGGACCAACCAGCTATTGACGGAACTGTATCGAACAGCCCGATAAAGCCCATTCTGATATCGGCATTATATTGATCAATAAAGGTCTTGCTGAACGCCTCAGGGTTGCTCCGTAGCACTTCACCTAAAGGACCTTGCTTGCCACGCACGACTTCATTGGAAAAGTGCCGGGCAGCAGCTGCACCACGGCTGAATCCAAATGTGTCGAAGGTCAGCGAAGTCACTTCGCTACCCGGGTTATCGTTCAAGAGTTCTTTGATACGTAATTTGATCGATGCAAACGAAGACTGAACCCTACTTGCAACTCCGGTCTCACCTCGCCCGGTGCCACCCCCAAGGGAGCTATCTTCCTTACCCGCTTGGGTGCCAATACCCTCTACATAAATCATGCGGAAAGCTTTCTTTCGGAGCCCCTCACCTTCGGCCCCCTCTGGGGCATCGTAGAGCTCACTCAGTTTTTTAACATTGGTAGGGCCCGCGCCATAGCTACTGTCCGGATCCTTCATATAGGGCTGACAGCTAGCAGGAATATCCTGCGGCGCAATCGGATGCTGCGCACCGCACAGCAACCCCGCCGCCGTGTTATTCGCATTGTTGCCGGTACCATCAAAGAACACCCCAATCCTCAACGCAATGCCGATTTTCTCAGGCTCGCGCGCAGGTTCTTTCCCGTGTTTCTCATACTCGGCCCAACGCTGGGCATGAATGTCGACGGGTTTGGCTTCTTCGTAGCGGTGGTTTTTGGGCGGGTTGGGAACGTAGCCACTCAATCCTTGATTTCCTTGTTCTGATCCTTGAGAACGGGCCGAAGGGTGACAGCCGAGGCTTGGGGGCGCAAGGCGTGGCCGTGTGCCAGCGGGTTAGATGTCGCTGGGTGCGACGAGGGTTTGGGCTCGTCGCACCGGGTGGTTAGTGGGCGATTTCGACGTTGTCGAGTGCCTGGTTTACGGCGAGTTCGCCGAGCATCACGACTTGGGCGATCCCCAGTGCGGTTTTGCGGTGGGAGGTGTCGAGCATGGCGGCGAAGTTGTTGAGCATTTCGCTGGCGGAGCCGAGGGTTTCGCTGGCGTTGGCGAGCAGGGATTCGGTGTCGCACTTGGGGTTGGCGAGGTACATGGGTTCGGGTTTGTGGGTGCTGGCCATGATTTGGCTGGCCGGGGTGAGGTAGTGGTCGAGGGCGCGTTCTGCGGCTTCGTGGAGTTTTTTGGAATCGAGGGTTTCGTAGGGGGATGCGAGGTCGGTTTCTGGGGGATTGGGTGTTGGTTTGATCATGGTGAAACTCCTAGTTATTGAAGAGGAGCCTTCACCTTCGCTACCAAACGAAGGGTGGCGGCCACACGCGGGTTGGTAGACCGGTAACTAGGACCCGGCACACCCGAAGGTGTCCTGCGCATGGCCACCATTGAGCAGCGACCTGATGAGGTCTGCGAACGGTGCGCGATGCGACTAGTTATGGCGGGCTACCAAACCCGATCACTGTTTTTCAGTGACCGACAGACGATAGAACCCACGCCCTAGACGCACAAGCCGGCGGATTCTGGCTTAGTCGTAGCCGATGGCGCAAGGCGTTGTAGGGCGTAGGTGGTTACTGGAGGCTTCGTTTAAACAGTGGTGGTTTTACTGTTTATTTCGGTCAGGGGTTGATGGGGTGACTGGGTGGGCGTCTTCGCGAGCAAGCCTGCTCCCACAGGGGATTTTGGCTGGGTTTGGATTGGTGGTGGCTGGGCGTGTGCCATCGCTAGCAGGCTAGCTCCCACAGGTTTTTTTGGTTGGTTTGGGATTTGGGGGGCTGGGCTGGCGTTATCGCGAGCAGGCTCACTCCTACAAGGGAAGGATGTGATCGGATTAGCGGGCCTCTTGTTGGATTTTGAATACCAGGCTGGGGGCTTTGTTCGGGACGTCGTCCAGCAGGTCGAAACGACGCATGCCGATTTTCTCCAGGACGCGGATGGATGCGACATGATCGGGTCTGACCAGGCCGTATACCTCGAGCAATCCCAGGTGGTCGAAGGCATGGGTCAGCGCGGCTTGCGCGGCCTCTGTTGCGTAGCCCTGGCCCCATGCTTCAACGGCGAAGCGATAGCCGAGGTTAATCACCGATTTACCCAGGTAGTCATGGGCGGCGATGCCGGCGAATCCGAGGATGTGTTCAGGATCTTGTGCGCTGCTGATCGCCCACCATCCGTAGCCGTGGGTCGCCCAGTGTTGCAGCCAGCGGTCCAGCAATGCTTCGGCCTGGGCGATGTCGGTCATGGGGCCGGCGGGGTTGAACAGGTTGGTTTGCGAGTCGCCGAAGATTGCGAAAACGGTGGGCAGGTCTGCAGGCTGTGGGCGTCTGTAGGTCAGGCGTGAGGGTGTGTCCGACATGTTCAATACCTTGGGGTTTTGGGTGACTCAGCCAGTGATGGGCTGGCGGGACTGACGTCTTCGAGCAAGCCTGCTCCCACAGAAATTGTGCATGGCTTGGGCGCCTGTGGGAATAAGGCGCAACTGCCGGTATCGCAAAGGAGTCTGATGGACTGTCAGTTCTTACAGGTCTCTTTGGGTTTGCGCACGGCTAAGCTGGCTTGGCTGAAGCTGAACCAAGGAATTGATCATGAACCGCATTCGTTACTTGTTGCCACTGAGTGCCCTGCTGCTGGCCTTGCCGCCTATATACGGTTATGCCGGCGCCACCTGGACGTACATTTCGCTCGAGGCGAATTTTCGTTGTGATAACGGCGTGACGACGCAGGGCTATAGCGTTTATGCAGTGGGCGATCGGCCGGAGTTAGGGAACTGGGACGCGGCAAAGGCGGTTCGCCTCACTGCTTCCTCTCCCTCTTGGTCCGGCTTGATAAAGTTCAGCAACGCGAAACCCGGTGATGTCGTGGAGTGGAAATGCATCGTCCGCAATGACAGCAACCCCAGCGACGCGACCTGGCAAACAGCCCCCAACAATCGAGTTACGCTGGCTTTCAGCCCAACGCCTCTGACGACTGGAAGCTTCTGATGCGACTGCATGAGCACCGCGGTTACAAGCGCGAACTCTGGCTTCGATGGCGCGTCATGTTGATCAGTGCCACACGCCTGCCACCCGGCGCCGGGCGCTCTTCAATGGAGAACGGCACGAAGCCCAGTTTCGGGTAGAGCAGCAACCCGGCGGTGTTTTCGTTGAAGCAGGAAAGCTGCACTTCCCTGGCCTGATACTTTTCGAAGCCGACGGCGGTCATGGTTTCGACAATGTATCGAGCGACACCCTGGCCACGGGCGTAAGGCGCAACGATGACGTTGCCGATGCAGCAGACGCCGTTGTTTTCAGCACGGTAGAAGTTGGCGAAACCAACGAACTCGCCGTTGGCCAGAAACGCCGTGGAGTCGAAGCGCTGGCTGATCGCGCTGTGCATCTGTTCTTCCGTCAGCGGGTACTGGGCTTTTGGGAACATGAAGTACAGCTCTTGAACGCCCTGCGGAAAGCCGCACAAGGTTTTGACATCGTCGGCCGTCACCGGCCGGTGGGAGAAATTCATCGCTGCCCCACCCTCACTGTTTGCCATTGGCCAGGTGATGCGCGACCAGCGCGTTGGCATGGCCATGGCCCATGCCGTGTTCTTCCTTGAGCCACGCCACCAGTGCCATGTGTTTCTTGCCGGTGAGGCCGGCGAGCAGGTTCAGCCAGTGATCGATGGGCTGGCCGTACTTCTTTTCAATGGACGGGAAGTACGACGCCGGGCCTTTTACCTTGTTGTCTTCGCTCATGCTGCAAGCTCCCTTGGGTCACGACGGAGGGTCGGCGGACGCTCCTTGTCGGCATGCCATAGAGTGGACGCGAAGTGCGGTTCCGGCAACTGCCACCGTTCTGCCAGAAAACACAAAACCCTGTGGGAGCGGGCTTGCTCGCGAAGACGGTGTGTCAGTCAACATCTGTGTGAATGACACACCGCCTTCGCGAGCAAGCCCGCTCCCACAAGGGGGCGTGTCTGGACTGGAAGTTTGCGCCCGCTCAGCGGTGCAGCAACGCAGCCGCCGATGAAATCACCAGCAGCACCGCCAGAATCCGGTTCAACCACTGCAACTGCGCCGGGTTACTCAGCCAGCGCGCCGCGCCTCGGCCGAGCAGCGCCCAGAGCGCCAGACACGGCAACGACACCAGAAAAAACGCCAGGCACAACGCATTCAACCCCTGCCCTTGCGCGGTAAACACACTGATCACGGCAATCGCCATCATCCACGACTTGGGATTGACCCACTGCAACAGCGCAGCACCGACCAGCCCCAGTTCTGGTTTTTGCACGTCGGCGGCGGGATCGATGGCCGTGGCCGGCGCGGTGAAGATCTGCCACGCCAGCCACAGCATCCAGCACATTCCAAGCGCACTGATCACCGGGCGCACGCCGGGCAGCATCAGCGTACTGGCACCCGCACCGGCAACCCACACCAATGACGCCGCACCCGCCCCCGCGCCGAGAATGATCGGCAGGCATGGCCGCCAGCCACGTCGGGCACTGGTGCTGAGTACGATCAGGTTGGTCGGCCCCGGGGTGATCGAGGCAACGAAAGCAAAGAGGATGAATGCAAGCATGGCACGGCCCTGTAGAAAGTCAGGGCCTACTGTGGCGGTAGCGCAGGGTGGCGGTCTTGAACGTTTGTTCAGCGTCGACAGGTGCCGATGGCACGCTGTTGATAGGCACCCGGCGTGATGCCGTAGGCGCGCACGAACCAACGACCCAAGTGACTTTGATCGGCGAAACCGAGCCTGCTCGCCACTTCAACCGGTTGCACCCCGGCGGCGAGCAACTGCCGGCCACGGATCAGCCGCAACTGGATCAGCCACGCATGCGGCGCCAGGCCATAAGCCGCCTTGAAGGCGCGAGTCAGGCGAAAGCGATCGGTGCCGCAGACTTCGGCAAGGGTGTGCAGGCTGATGTCCTGCTCGTGATAGGCCATCAGGTAGTCCCGCGCCTGCCGGGCAATCAGCGGCGCCCGCAGCGTGGCGGCTGGCTGCGGGCGTCGATAGAGGTGCAGCGCCAGACGTTCGAGCAGCGCATCCAGCGCCACTTCGCGGACCATGCGCACGTCCTGTTTATGCAGGGCGTTGAAGGCAAACAAGGTGGCTCGGGCCAACTCGGGATCATCGTTGAGCACCGTGCCAATACCCGGCAAGCCGCCCGCGCAGCCGTCCAGTTGCAGGCCGTCCAGCGCCTGTTCCAGCCACGCCGGTTGCAGGTACAACATGCGATAGGTGAAGCCGTCCGGACTCGGCGCATCGCCGTCATGAATGTCCCCGGGTTCGAGCATGAAGACTTTGCCCGGGGTACTGTCATGCCGTGCCCGGCGGCTGTTGAAGCGCTGCACGCCTTGTTCGGTGAAGCCGATCAGGTAGGTCTCATGCCAGTGTGGATCGTAGGCGTGCGCGTGCCCGGCGAAATGCGCGTGCAGGGTTTCGATGCCGGTTTCCCGGTCGTGGGCAAGGTCGATCCAGTTGCTCATGGCTTGAATACGGTAATGGGCTGGCGCCAGTAATCCATAAATGCCTGTGAACGGCTAGAACGTTTGTGCACGGCCCGACCGACGAATGCGAGTCGCGGCGCTTCAGATCGAGCGCTGATTGACCCGGGCCATCAGTTGCTCGGCGCTCTCCTTGCGTTCGGAATAGCGGTCCACCAGATCGTCCTGGCGGTCGCGCAGCAGCACGGTGAACTTGACCAGTTCTTCCATCACATCGACCACGCGATCATAGAACGGCGACGGTTTCATCCGTCCCGCCTCGTCGAATTCCATGTAAGCCTTGGGCACCGAAGACTGATTGGGGATGGTGAACATGCGCATCCAGCGCCCCAACACGCGCAATTGGTTGACCACGTTGAATGATTGCGAACCGCCGCAGACCTGCATCACCGCGAGGGTTTTGCCCTGGGTCGGGCGGACCGCGCCGAGCTCCAGCGGAACCCAGTCGATCTGCGCCTTGAACACCGCCGACATCGCGCCGTGGCGTTCCGGCGAGCACCAGACCTGGCCTTCCGACCACAACACCAGATCACGCAGTTCCTGAACCTTGGGATGATCGACCGGTGCATCGTCCGGCAACGGCAAACCGGACGGATTGAACACCCGGGTTTCAGCACCGAAGTGCTCCAGCAAGCGCGCGGCCTCTTCCACCAGCAGACGGCTGAAGGAGCGTTCGCGGGTCGAGCTTTAGAGCAACAGGATGCGCGGTTTGTGCTGATCCGGCGCGGCTGTTCGACCTTCGAACAGGCTCAGGTCGAGGTTGGGCAGATGCTCTGACATAAATCCTCCTTACCGCGCGCCGATGCCATCAAGCGCGGTTTTCAATTGGTCGCGGCTGAGGCGATTGAATGGCAGGTCGAGGAAGGCTTTGCAGCGCCGCTCGATGTGCGCCAGCGTGGCGCGGAACGCTGCGTCTGTCGCCGCATCATCGCCCTGCACATCGGAGGGATCTTCCAGTCCCCAATGGCTTTTCAGCGCCGGGCCGAAGTACACCGGGCAGCTTTCCCCGGCGGCCTTGTCGCACACGGTGATGACGATGTCCGGTGGGCAACTTTCGAAGGCGTCGTTGCCATTGCTGTACAAGCCGTCAATCGAAATCCCGGCCTGCTGCAAGGTGCTCAGGCTGCGTGGCAACACCTGGCCCCTGGGGAAACTGCCGGAGCTCAGCGCCTCGAAACCGGGCGGCGCGAGGTGATTGAACAGGGCTTCGGAAAGAATGCTGCGGCAACTGTTGGCCGTGCACATGAATAGGACTCGCATGGATGGCTCCGGAAAATGTCAGGGGTTCAGCAGCAGGCGGTTTCGCGGGCAGGCCGGCCATCCATGTTGTGCAGGCGGCAGGCGTTGTCCTTGAGCCAGTCGGCGTTGGCCTTCGCGGTAACTTGCAGGATCTGCTGCACCCAACCCGGCAGCTGCGGATTGAGCCGGTAATACACCCACTGACCCTGACGGCGATCAAGCAACAAACCGTTGCTGCGCAGTTGCGCCAGATGGCGGCTGATTTTCGGCTGGCTGTCGTCGAGCGCCCACATCAGCTCGCACACACACAGCTCACCCTGTTCGGCAATCAGCAGAGTGGCGCGGACACGGGTTTCATCGGCCAGGCTTTTGAACAGCTCGGTGGGCGTGAGCATGGGGCGGACTCGAACATATGGAAAATCGAATATATGAATATCCATATATAAATCAATCCCGAATTTGACCGACACCGCAGAACCCTGTGGGAGCGGGCTTGCTCGCGAAGGCGTAGTGTCAGTCGATACCGATGTCACAGACATACCGCCTTCGCGAGCAAGCCCGCTCCCACAGGGGCATCTGTGCGGGGCCGGACTATCCGCGCAACATCCCCTGCTCCGCCTCGCACAACCCGACCACATAATCCCAGACCACCCGCAGCCGCACCGACTTGTGCAACTCGCGCCGGGTGCTGATCCAGTAACTGCGCTCGATGCTTTCATCCGGCAGCAATGGCACCAGATCCGGGTCGGACGCAGCCATGTAACAAGGCAACACTGCGATGCCCAATCCCGAACGCGCCGCCTCCTGCTGCGCAATAACGCTGGTGCTGTGGAACACAACGCGCGGGCTGCGGCAGAAGCTGTTGAGGAACATCAGCTCCTGGCTGAACAGCAGATCATCGACATAGCCAATCCACGCGTGCCGCCCGAGGTCTTCGCGGCTGCGCAAGGGTGGCGCGGTGTCGAGGTAGCGTTGGCTGGCATAGAGCGCGAGGCGGTAGTCGGTGAGTTTGCGGGTGACCAGCATGTCGGCGGCCGGGCGTTCGAGGTGGATACTGATTTCCGCCTCGCGATTAAGGATGCTGACGAAGCGCGGCACGGCGACCAGTTCCACTTCCAGCCCCGGGTAGCGCTCGAACAGGCCGATCATGCGGCTGGCGAGAAATTTTATGCCCAGACCTTCGGTGACGCCGACACGGATCTTGCCCAGCGGCGCGGTGGACTGGGTGATTTCTTCCTGCGCCAGCAGCGCGACGTTTTCCATGGCTTCGGCGTGCTTGAGCAGCGCCTCCCCCGCCGGGGTCATTTCGTAGCCTTGGGCGTGCTGCACGAACAGCGCAGTGCCGAGGCTTTTTTCGATGGCCTCGATGTGCCGGGCGACGGTGGCGTGGGTAGTGTTCAGGCGCCGGGCGGCGGTGAGCAGGCGGCCGCTGCGTTGCAGTTCGAGAAAAAACCGCAGGTCGTTCCAGTCGAACATGGCGGGTCCTTGTCAGCTATGGTCAGTTGAGGCTGTTTGAAAACGCACAGCGGCTGCGCAAAAACTAACATTCTTTTGACGAAAGCTAACAACTAGAGTGTCCGACAATAAAAACAAAAAGCGAGGTCAGGGAATGCAGACTTCCCTCAATGAATACGACTACATCGTGGTCGGCGCCGGTCCCGCCGGGTGCTTGCTGGCCAATCGACTGTCGGCGGATAAGCAACAGCGGGTGCTGCTGCTCGAAGCCGGTGGACGCGACAACTATGCGTGGATTCACATCCCCGTCGGTTACCTGTTCTGCATCGGCAACCCGCGCACCGACTGGTGCTTCAAGACCGAAGCGCAACCCGGCCTGCAGGGCCGCAGCCTGAGCTACCCGCGCGGCAAAGTGCTGGGTGGCTGCTCTTCCATCAACGGCATGATCTACATGCGCGGCCAGGCCGGCGACTATGACGGCTGGGCGGCCGAAGGCAATCCGGGCTGGGCCTGGAACGACGTGCTGCCCTTGTTCAAACAAAGCGAAAACCACTTTGCCGGCGCTGCCGAATTTCACGGTGCCCAAGGCGAATGGCGCGTCGAACAGCAGCGTCTGTCGTGGCCGATTCTTGATGCCTTCCGCAGCGCCGCCGAGCAGAGCGGCATCGCCAGCATCGACGACTTCAATCAGGGCGACAACGAGGGTTGCGGCTACTTCCAGGTCAACCAGAAGGCCGGGGTACGCTGGAACGCAGCCAAGGCCTTTCTCAAACCGATTCGTGACCGGGCCAATCTGGCAGTGCTGACCGGGGTCGAGGTGGATCGGGTGCTGCTGGAAAACGGCCGTGCGTCGAAGGTCAGTGCGCGTCATGACGGCCAGGTGCAAAGCTTCAAGGCGCGCAAGGAGATCATCCTCTGCGCCGGTGCTGTGGGGTCGCCGAGCATTCTGCAGCGCTCCGGAATCGGCCCGCGTCCATTGCTGGAGCGCCTCGGCATCGGCGTGATTCATGAGTTGCCGGGTGTCGGCGGCAACCTGCAGGATCACCTGCAACTGCGCCTGATCTACAAACTGCAAAACGCCCGCACGCTGAACCAGATCGCTGGCAGCGTGTGGGGCAAGATGGGCATGGGCCTGCGTTATCTGTATGACCGCAGCGGGCCGCTGTCGATGGCGCCGAGTCAACTCGGCGCGTTCGCCCGATCCGGGCCGGAGCAGACTTCGGCCAACCTCGAATACCATGTGCAGCCGCTGTCACTGGAGCGCTTTGGTGAGCCGTTGCACAGTTTCCCGGCGTTCACCGCATCGGTGTGCGATCTGCGCCCGCAGAGCCGTGGGCGGATCGAAATCCGCTCGACAGATCCGCAAGCCGCACCGCTGATCCAGCCCAATTACCTCAGCCATCCCGAAGATTTGCGCGTGGCTGCCGACGCGATCCGCCTGACCCGGCGCATCGTCAGCGCCCCGGCCCTGCAAGCGTTCAAACCGGTGGAGTACCTGCCCGGCGACAGCCTGCAAAGCGAAGCGCAACTGCACGAAGCCGCGGCGCGAATCGGCACGACGATTTTCCATCCGGTCGGCACCTGTCGCATGGGCAATGACGCTGAAGCGGTGGTCGATGCACAACTGCGCGTGCATGGCGTACCCGGCCTGCGCATTGCCGACGCATCGATCATGCCGCGCATCACCTCGGGCAACACCTGTTCGCCTACGCTGATGATTGCCGAGAAGGCCGCACAGCTGATTCTTGCTCCACCTGTAAACACCGCCCCTGTGGGAGCGAGCCTGCTCGCGATGACTGAATAACATTCAACATCTGCATTGGTGGATACACCGCTATCGCGAGCAGGCTCACTCCCACAAGGGGACCGCGTTCATTCAAGGCATCGCGCTTCATCCGGACACGCAACACCAGTGGAACAACAAAAACAATCACTGTGAGGGATATCGATATGTCGGAACACGCTCAGCCGCTGGACACCACGAGCGGTGCCAGCACCAGCAATGCCACGCAGAAAGTCATCTTCGCCTCGTCCCTGGGGACGGTGTTCGAGTGGTATGACTTCTTCCTTTACGGCGCTCTCGCGGCGGTGATCAGCAAGCAGTTTTTCGCCGGGGTCAACGACACTACAGCATTCATCTTCGCGCTGATGGCGTTCGCCGCCGGGTTTATCGTGCGGCCGTTCGGGGCGTTGGTGTTCGGTCGGTTGGGGGACATGATCGGACGCAAATACACCTTCCTCGCGACCATCATCCTGATGGGCATCGCGACCTTCTGCGTCGGCCTGCTGCCGACCTACGCCAGCATCGGCATCGCCGCTCCGATCATTCTGGTGGTGCTGCGCATGCTGCAGGGCCTGGCTTTGGGCGGTGAATACGGCGGCGCCGCGACTTACGTGGCGGAGCACGCGCCCATCGGCAAACGTGGTTTCCACACCAGCTGGATTCAGTCCACTGCGACGCTCGGCCTGCTGCTGTCGCTGCTGGTGGTGCTCGGCTGCCGCTACTTCACCGGCGATCAGTTTGAAGTCTGGGGCTGGCGCATACCGTTCCTGCTGTCGATTGTGCTGCTGGGCATTTCCACCTGGATCCGCCTGAGCCTGCACGAATCGCCGGCCTACCTGAAGATGAAAGAGGAAGGCAAAGCGTCCAAGGCACCGATCCGTGAATCCTTCGGTAAATGGGAAAACCTCAAGGTCGTGCTGATCGCCCTGTTCAGCATCAACGCCGGGCAAGCGGTGACCTTTTACGCGGCGCAATTCTACGTGCTGTTCTTCCTCACCCAGTTCCTGAAAATGGACCCGGCAGTCGCCAACAGTCTGCTGATCATCAGCGTAGTGATCGGCGCACCGTTCTTCATCATTTTCGGCTGGCTGTCGGACAAGGTCGGGCGTAAACCGGTGCTGATGCTCGGCCTGCTGCTGGCCACGGCACTGTACTTCCCGATTTTCAAATCCCTGGCCCACTACGCCAACCCGGCAATCGACCAGGCCAGCCGTCAGGCACCGATCACCGTGCTGGCGGACCCGGCAACCTGCACCTTCCAGTTCGACCCGGTGGGCAAAGCCAAATTCGACAGCCCGTGCGACAAGGTCAAAACCTTCCTGGTCAAACAGGGCCTGCCCTACTCCAGCGCCGCCGCCCCGGACGGCAGCGGGGTGCAGGTGAGCATCGGCGACATGAAGATCGACGGCTACGACGAAGCCGCCCTGCGCGGCGCAGTCACCCTCGCCGGCTACCCGCAACAGGCGGATCTGCAGCAGATCAACAAACCGATGATCGTGGCCCTGATCGTCGCGCTGATCATCATCTCGGCGATGTGCTACGGCCCGCTGGCCGCGCTGATGGTCGAGTTGTTCCCGACGCGTATCCGCTACACCTCGATGTCCCTGCCGTACCACATCGGCAACGGCTGGTTTGGCGGATTTCTGCCGACGGTGTCGTTCGCGCTGGTGGTGTACACCGGGGATATTTTCTATGGGCTGTGGTACCCGGTGCTGATTACCGGGGTGAGCCTGGTGGTGGGGATGATCTGTCTGCGCGAGACCAAAAATATCGATCTGGACAAGAACTGAGTGCTGCATCCAATCCGCTTCAGGGCAATCTGAAGCGGATTTCTTGTGTCGTCAGCCGGCGTCGACAGAGTGATGGCTTTTAAATATCATTCGTGCCCGTTCAACGCCGTCAGATGACAAGGATCAGTCTCAATGAACGATCAATACGTGCGCATTTCCTGCCCTACTCTGCTGCCCCTGCAACCGGTCATGCAGAGCTGGATAGCCTGCACCGAACGCTATATCCGCGTCTGGGACGCCGATGACCTGCCCTACTGGTACAACGAACAGGCCAACGTCAGCATTTTGGCCGGCGCCGCGTGGAAAGCCGACTGGACCGCCATCGAGGAATACCAGATCAGCAAGATCGCGACCGAGGCCAGTGAAAAAACCACCTCGATCGGCCGCAACGACTTGTACATCGCCAACGATGAATGGGGTTACTGCATTGAGGCCAAGGTCAGCTATGTCGCCATCGATGACCTGCTGAATGCGCAAAAGCGCATTCTGGAAAAATGCGCGTTGGCCAGCGACGATGCCCGCAGGCTCGACTATCACGAACCCCGTTTGGGAGCAGTGTTTATTGCCCCGCATTCGTTGGGCGTTCAGGCAAGCAGTGAGCAGATCCAGGCCTTCAAGGAAATGCTGCACGCCTTGCCCAGTGACGCGCTAGCCTGGGTTACCCCGGACAATGCGCAGAAAACCCGCAGCCATGACAACAAGTTTTACCCGCTGGTGGCTCTGCTGTTGCTGAGGGCCTGAGCAGGCAAGACATGGCCTGGCCGGTAAAAACGACAAGAGCAAAAGGGCACGGGCTTGTCGCTCAGGACGAGCCTGCGCCGATGACCTCAGATCTCCGGTTTGATCACCTCAAACTTCACCTGATCCGGATAAAACGCCACATAGTCCTTGATCTGCTGGACCGAGATTTTCGGCTTCTCGTACGTCCACACCGCATTCGCCCCCTCATGCCCCGGCACTTGCAGGCTGAAGTAATTGGCATCGCCCTTGTACGGGCAGTAACTGGTGTGGTCGGTGCGGGCGAAGTATTTCTCGTCGATGTCTTCGCGGGGGACGTAGTACACCGGCGGGTAATTGGCCTCGTTGAGGATCAGCACGTGGGAGGACGCAGCGACCTGAATGCCGTGGAATTTCACCAGCAGGCAACCGGGGAGTTCTTCGAGATTGATGACAGGGTTGAGGCCGGAGCTTTTCATTGGGGGTTCTCCTGAATACGGCGAAGAGACCGGTTCAGGTATAGCCCATAGGTTCAGGCCAGGGTGGTTTTGCAGCCGAACGGCCAACAGCCCTCTCCCACGGGGAGAGGGCTGCTCTTCAGGCATCAGGCAACAATATCAGTCGCCACCGCCTGCCCTACCACACCCACGGCAAAATCAACCTGCCCCTGCCCTGTCAGATCGATCAGCAGCCCGGTCTGACCGTTTTGCGCGTAGTACGTCAGGATCGCATCGCCCGCATGGCCGGTGAAATTGCTGACGAAGTTCAGTGAAGCTGCGCCCGTGGCAAAAGCGGCGATGCCCGAGAGGTCAATCTTGTCCAGGCCGCTCTTGAAATCCATGATCCAGTCCGTCTGGTTGTCGGTCGAGTCGCTGGCCGCGCCGAACACGAAGGTGTCTGCACCCTCGCCGCCCCACAGCACATCCGCGCCACCGCCGCCGTAAAGGATGTCGTTGCCGGCACCACCGAACAGGTGGTTGATCGCCGAATTACCGATCAGCAAATCATTGCCCGAACCGCCAACGGCGTTTTCCACGGTCACGCCGTAAGCGATCGACACGTTGCCAACCAGCCCGCCCACGTCAGAGAACGAACCCTCATTGAGGTTGATCTTCTGGTTCTGGGTGAAACCGGAGAAGTTCAGGGTGTCATCGCCGCCACCGTCCCACACCGAGAACACCAGTTTGGACGACGCTGACGTCGCGCTGTAGTAATCACGGCCGGCGTTGGAGCCGAAACCGTAGGTGGTGTTATCGGCACGGGTCTCGTAGTTGGCGCCGTAGAGTTTCTGCACCGCAACGATATCGTCCAGCAGTGGCGCCGAGGCGTAGGCGCCGCTGCCGTCCTTGCTGAAGTTCTGGTCGGTGTTGGCTTCGCTCCAGTAGCTCATCAGGCTATAGCCGCGGGTGTCTTCGGCGTACTTGGCGTCGTTGTAGGTCGGGTTGCCGTTACCAGCGTTGTAGGCGCCCGGGTGCGACAGGCCGAGGGTATGACCGATCTCGTGAGTCAGCGTCTGGCGCCCGTAGTTGTTGGTGTCCGGGGTCTTGTTGACCTGATACTGGTTGTTGATCAGGTACCACGACTGGCCGTCATAACTGCCGCCGCTCGGCAGGTAGGCGAACGCCGCGCCGCCCGTGCTGACGTCGTAGTTGCCGAAGGTCATGTGGCCGTCGCCGCCCTTGCCTTCGGTGAAAGTCACCTTCGCCACGTCGGCCCAGGATTGCATGGAGAGCACGGCCTGGGCCTTCTGCTGCGCACTGAACTGGCTGAAGTTGCCAAGGTTGGGGTTGTAGTTGGCCGGTTTTTCGGTCAGGAAGGTGTAGCTGAGGGAGATTTTGCCGTCGCCGTTCTTGTCGTGCCACGACAGGTTTTTGCGCAGGATTTCGTCCGCTGCCTGGTCGGCGGTAAACGACGGTTTGCCATTGACCAGACCGACACCGCGATCATACAAGTGGCTGAAGGCATTCACTTCGTCATAGGCGCTGCTGGTTTTTGCTTTGGCTTGAGCCATGGTGGGACTTCCTTGTTTCAGAGTGGTCAGTGCGTTCGGACCCTGGCGATCTTCTGGCGAGATCGTCCTGTCACTCGCGTTTCTTGAAAGGCCCGATGAACCTGCCATGCCTGGCAAGCGCCGCACCATTCGATTTCTCGATAGTGGTGCGCGGCGTCCCGGTAATACCGGTCATCCCCGGCAACGTTTTTATCTGTATATCCATACAGATAAAAGTTGCCCCGAACGCCAACTGCGGCCATTCTGTGCACCTTCAGTGAACTGATCGACGACGGTGGTTATGCGGCTGTACCTCTGTGAAAAACCTTCCCAGGCCAAAGACATTGCGGCCGTGCTCGGCGCAAAGCGTCGGGGCGACGGCTGCTGGCTGGGAACAGACGTCACGGTGACCTGGTGCATCGGCCACTTGCTGGAGACCGCGCCGCCGGATGCGTACGACGCCCGCTACAAGCGCTGGGTGCTGGCGGATCTGCCGATCATCCCGGACACGTGGAAGATGACCGTCAAGCCGCGCACGGCCAGCCAGTACAAAGCGGTCAAGCGCCTGCTCAGCGAGGCCAGCGAACTGATCATCGCCACCGACGCCGACCGCGAGGGCGAGATGATTGCCCGGGAACTGGTCGAGCACTGCCGCTATCGCGGGCCGATCCGCCGCTTGTGGCTGTCGGCGCTGGACGAGGCCTCGATCCGCAAGGCCCTCGCCGCACTGAAGCCGGGGGCGGAAACCTTCAGCCTGTATCACTCGGCGCTGGGGCGCTCGCGGGCCGACTGGCTGATCGGCATGAACATGAGCCGCCTGTTCACCTTACTTGGCCGCCAGTCCGGCTATCAGGGCGTGCTGCCGGTCGGTCGGGTGCAGACGCCGACGTTGCGGCTGGTGGTCGACCGCGACCGTAGCATCGCCGATTTCGTGCCGGTGCCGTATTGGGCGATTGATGTGCAACTGCTGCACAACGGCACGCCATTCACCGCGCAATGGCGTGCGCCCAGCGACGTTTGCGACGATCAGGATCGCTGCCTGAACCAGGCGCTGGCCCAACAGGCCGCCGCCGCCATCAACGGCGCCGCCAGTGCGCGGGTGGTCAAGCTGCGCACCGAACGCATGCGCGAAGTGGCGCCGCTGCCCTTCGACCTCGGCACCCTGCAGGAAGTCTGCTCGAAGAAACTCGGCCTCGGCGCCCAGGAAACCCTCGACATCGCCCAGGCGCTCTACGAAACCTACAAAGTTGTCACCTACCCGCGCAGCGACTGCGGCTTCCTGCCGCTGAGCCAGCACAGCGAGGCGCCGGGGATACTCGCGGCACTGCGTCAGGCCGATCCAGGCCTTGAAGCATTGAACGGCCACCTTGACCCTCAGCGCCGCTCTCGGGCATGGAACGACGCCAAGGTCAGCGCTCACCACGGCATCATTCCCACCGCTGCAGCGAAAAACCTTGAGCGCCTGAGCGGCAAACACCGGGCGGTGTACACCCTGATTCGCGCCCGCTATCTGGCGCAGTTTCTGCCCAACCATGAATACGATCGCACCCAGGCCGATTTCGATTGCGCCGGTGAAGCACTGCGCGCGGTTGGCAAGCAGATCATCGAACCAGGCTGGAAACGCGCCTTGCCCGAAGCCCTGGCGCCGGCCAAGGGCCGTGAAGCACCTGCACCGCAAACCCTGCCGACGCTAAGCCAGGGTGTCGATTGCGCCGTGGCGGGCGTGAACCTCAAGGACCTCTGGACCCAACCGCCCAAGCCCTACACCGAGGGCGATCTGATCAAGGCGATGAAGAACGTCGCCAGACTGGTGGAAGATCCGCTGCTCAAACAGAAACTCAAGGACACCACCGGCATCGGCACCGAAGCGACTCGCGCCTCGATCATTCAAGGCCTGCTGGACCGTGGTTATCTGATAAAGAACGGCAAGGCACTGGCCGCGACACCGGCCGCCTTCAGCCTGATCGACGCTGTGCCCCGGGCGATTGCCGACCCCGGCACCACCGCCATCTGGGAACAGGCGCTGGACATGGTGCAAAGCGGTGAAATGAGCCTGGAAGAGTTCGTCACCAAACAAGCGGCGTGGATGAGCAAGCAGGTCACACGCTGTTCTGCGCTGAGCCTGACCATCAGCGGCCCGCCACCTGCGGGCAAAGCGGCGGCACCGTGGAAGAAGAAACGTAAATCGACGCGTAGTAAAACCGCCGGCCCAGCCAAACGCACGGCGAAACCTGCGGCCAAAAAATAAAACCCGCTAAGGTTCCTGAAAGGTGCCCCCTTTCAGGAACCCTGTGCATGCCCACCCTCGAACTGCTTGCTGCCCACCGTGACGAACTGCAGACCATCGAAAACCTGATGCAGTTCTACATGCATGACTTCAGTGAATGGCTGCCACTGAAATTCGCCGAGCATGGCTTCTACAGCATCCACCTCAAAGAAGACTACTGGCGTAACCCTGCCACCCAGCCGTTCCTGATTCGTGTCGACGGTGAACTGGCCGGGTTCGTGATCATCGACAACGACACCCTCATCGACGGTGCCGAATACAACATCAGCTACTTCTTCCTCGCCCGACGCTTCCGTGGCCAAGGCGTCGCGCAGTTTGTCGTCTCTGCCCTCTTGAGTCGGTTGCCTGGTCAATGGCAGATTTTCCACATCGACGCCAACCTGCCTGCGCAGCGCTTCTGGGCCAGGTTGATCCCCGAATTGACTGCGGGCCAATTCACCCGCCAACAGCGCCACGTGGACGGTTATCCCTGCACCTTCTACGTCCTGCGCGCGCCCGTGCCCGTTGCCTGAACGGAACTTTTCTCATTCCAAAACAGCTTTGTCCGACAATATGTAGTGAGAAAAAATAATCACTACAAAACCGTTGACGGCGTCGTTTTGCTTTTGCATGATGAAGACGTTCCCCGATCGGGAACATCGGTAACACGCTTGAGCAAACTCGTCTGACCGCCGAGTTGTTTTTTCCGGATACACGCTGCCCACAAGGCAGATTGAAGAAGCTGACCTGGCCTGAACGTCCAGTACAAGGACGAGAAGCGCTGGCGAAAATTCTCAAGACGCTTGTGGTCGACCCTGAGAACGTCGTCAAGGAGCCTCCCGGTTTTCGCTGCT
Source organism: Pseudomonas sp. H1h (assembly GCF_000633255.1). Classification (GTDB taxonomy): domain Bacteria; phylum Pseudomonadota; class Gammaproteobacteria; order Pseudomonadales; family Pseudomonadaceae; genus Aquipseudomonas. The sequence continues at coordinate 123,783 of NZ_AYMJ01000018.1, read as the reverse complement.
TCTCCTCGTTGTGACGCTATTGCGTAGCAGTTATTCAACACGACTACATGCAACAGACGCATGACCCCGTACTTCTCACGGGCGACCGCTGACGTCCTGGTTTCGGTGCCAGGGATCAACTAACCGATGGGCTACCTGTATTAGCGAATCAACTTTGAAAGATCACCAGACTGGTCAAGGGGCAAACATCATGAATCTGAACAATCAACCTACTGTCGAAGAACTGGCTCGTATGTTCGCTGCGCAAAAAGACAGCCACGACAGCCACATTCTCTGGATCAGCAAGTCGGGTCAGGTGCATATCGACTGCCTGTCGCCCCATACTGGTGAAGAAGAATTCGACCGCAGCAACCAGAACCTGCTGGCCCGCCTGAAGATGTACCGCCGCGGCCACGGTTATGTCGGCAAAAAAGCCGCGGCCGACAAAGACTTCATCGGCAATGTACTGCAGACGCTGAAACAGGCGTGGGACTCGATGCAGAACAACAATGAAGTTCGGGTGATTGACCGCTTCTACTGATTTACAACTTCAATAATAAAAAGGGCCTGCTCTCTGCTGCTTAACAAGCAGCAAGAGCAGGCCCTTTTTTATATTCAGCATTGCGGTAGGTCATTCAATACTGATGTGTCTGAACCAACGCGATCGCGAGCAGGCTCACTCCTACAGGGTTCAGTGGTGTGAAACCCACAACCGTGTGGGAGCGGGCTTGCTCGCGAATGGGCCGTGTCAGTCACCATCACATCAACTGACACACCGCTTTCGCGAGCAAGCCCGCCCCCACAGGGGGACTATGTCGTTGGTGCAGTTTTCGTTTGCAGCACCAACTCCACAAAGGCCAGCGCCGCTGCACTGTGATAATTGTTCCTGCGCCGCAACAACGCCGCCCCGCGCTGCGGTGCTTCGTTCTCGATTGGCAGCCGACGCAGCGCCCGGTCCTCGGTGGCAATCGCCTCCGGCAACATCGTCGCCATTGGCGAATGGCGCACCACTTCCAATAACGTACTCACCGAGTTCACCTCGATCCGCACCTGCGGGGTAATCCCCTGCTGACGGAAATACTCATCGATCGATAACCGCGTGATGAAGTCCGGCGCGAGCAAAGCGAAATCCAGTTGCGCAAGATCACTCGCAGTCAGCACCGAGGTACTGTCGTACAGCGGATGTTCGCGCCCGACCATGATCCCCAGGGTTTCGGTAAACGCCGGGATGCACTCGATGTCCGGGTTGCGCACCGGCGTAAAGGCAATGGCGATGTCCAGCGAGTCGTCCGCCAGCCCCGCTTCGATGTCGTCCATCGACAGCTCGAAAATCTGCAGATGAATCCCGGGAAACCGTGCCGCGTAATCACGCACCAAAGGCCCGACCAGATAGGCCATGAACGTCGGGGTCATGGCCAGGCGCACGTTGCCGCGCGACAAATCCCGCACGTCATGCAACGCCCGCTTGCCCGCCTCCAGCTCCACCAGCACCCGCCGCGCACATTCGATGTAGGCCTCGCCAGCATCGGTGGGCTTGACCGTGCGCGAAGTGCGGTCGAACAGGTTCACCCCCAGGGTTTCCTCCAGTTGGCGGATCTGTTGCGACAGGGTCGGCTGCGACACATGCAAGGCCTCCGCCGCCCGGGTGAAACCGCCGTGATCGGCCACGGCCAGCAGATAACGCAAATGTCGCAGCAACATGGAGCTCACCATCTATAGGCAGGACTTATGCGAAGTATTGTATATCGGTCTTGGACGCTATGGATAAATCGGCAGAAGATTGCTCCCACACAGCAAGCCAACCTTGAAAGGAGTGACACCATGCAACAGTCCCACGCCTACAACGATGCCAGCCTGGCCCTGACCACCCGCATTCTTGACATCAAGGCACGCAAAGGCCTGTCGTGGCAGGATCTGGCCGACGACACCGGTCTGAGCCTGGCCTACGTCACCGCTGCCCTGCTCGGCCAGCACCCGTTGCCGCAAGACGCCGCGCAAGTGGTCGGCGACAAACTTGAACTGGACGCCGACGCCATCGCCGCCCTGCAGATCATCCCGCTGCGCGGCAGCCTCGCCGGCGTGCCGACCGACCCGACCATCTACCGCTTCCACGAGATGATCCAGATCTACGGCACCACCCTCAAAGCCTTGGTGCACGAGCAGTTCGGCGACGGCATCATCAGCGCCATCAACTTCAAGCTCGACATCAAGAAAGTCGAAGACCCGGAAGGCGGCTCCCGCGCCGTTGTCACCCTCGACGGCAAGTTCCTGCCGCTGCGTCCCTTCTGATCCATCCCAGCCCGCACCCTCGGTGCGGGCCACCCCACACTTTCATTGCAACCCTTCCCCAATTCGTCTGGAGGCTGCCCCATGCAAAAAATTCTGCTGGCCCTTGCTCTGCTTGCCGGCCTGTCCGCTCAGGCCCACGCCGATGAAGACGCCGTCGCCTACCGCTACGGCATGCAACTGGACATCGCCCAAGTACTGAGCATCACCCCGGTTGCCGACGTCTGTGGCGTGGTGCCGGTGGAGATGACGTATCTGGACAGCAACGGTGGCAAGCACATTCTTCAATACAGCGAATTCGGCAACGGTTGCTCCAACTAAGAGGACTGCACCATGAAAAGCCTGATCGACGGTTTCCTGAAGTTCCAGAACGAAGCCTTCCCGCAACGCACTGAACTGTTCAAACACTTGGCGACCACCCAACAACCCGGAACCTTGTTCATCACCTGCTCCGACAGCCGTGTGGTACCGGAACTGCTGACTCAGCAAGAACCCGGCGAGCTGTTCGTGATCCGCAACGCAGGCAATATCGTGCCGTCCTACAGCCCGCATCCGGGCGGGGTTTCGGCAACGGTGGAATACGCAGTGGCGGTGCTGGGTGTGACTGACATCGTGATCTGCGGCCACTCCGACTGCGGCGCGATGACCGCGATTGCCAAGTGCAAATGCATGGATCACCTGCCAGCGGTCAGCGGCTGGCTGCAACACGCCGAGTCGGCGAAAGTGGTGAACGAGGCGCGCCCGCATGCCAATGACGCGGCCAAATTGAGTTCGATGGTGCGCGAGAATGTGATCGCGCAACTGGCGAACATCCAGACCCACCCGAGTGTGCGCCTGGCACAGGAGAAAGGCCTGTTGAACCTGCATGGCTGGGTGTATGACATCGAGACAGGCTCGATCGATGCACTGTCGGCAGACCGCCGCACATTCGTACCGCTGGCTGAGCAGCCAGCGACTTGCGCGGTGCAGGCAAACACCACCGCAGCGGCGTGAAGGAGAACACTGCAACTCTGTGGCGAGGGAGCGTGCTCCTTCGCCACAGCCATGGTGTTCACATCAGCGTTTTACGCTCAGATCAACTTGAGTCATGCGGCTGCGAACCGTGAACACCCCATCCCCCGACAGAATCGCACTGCGCGCAAACAAGCGCCCGCTCTCCCAGTTCGAAAGCCCCAGTTCCGGCTTGTTCAGCGCGTATTGACCGTCCACCCAACGGGTAATCCCGTTACCCACAAACGGCGCATTCACCGCGTTGTAAAAACGCTCCTGAACAGCAGCCTCCTCGCTGATCAGCGACACCGTGAATTGCGGGCTGTAGCGGTTGAACAGAGCAGTTGCCTGCTCCAGATCATCGACAATCATCAGGCTGACTTCCGGGGTTTCTTCCCATTCCCACTCGCGGCCCAGCTCGGACTCCGCCAGCGCTTCGGCCAGGGCTTCGGTCTGATAACCCTCGGCGCGATAGACCTCCACCGTCGCGTTCTGCCAGTCAGCCGGCAGATAACTTTCACTGCCGTCGACGATGTGCAATTTGCAGCCCTGCCCGCGCGCGGCACCGGCCTGTTGCAGGGCGTCGAGGAACAGCGGCAGCAGTTCGGCGGCACGATCACGTTGGATCAGGCAGACATTCAGCGTATTGCAGACTTTGCGATCCAGCGAGTTGCGCACCACGGCGGCGAAGCGGCTGGCGTCGGCGTCACGATCAGCAATTAGCCACGCGCCACCGGTGCCGTGCAGACTGACCGCCGTGCCCGCCTGCTGGGCGATGCTGCCCAACTGACTGACTGCACGGCCTGACCCCCGGGCCACCGCCAGCGACAAACGCCGGTCAGCGAACATCGCCCAACCGGCGGCGTGATTGACGCTTTCCACCAACGACACCGCACCGGCGGGCAAGCCAGCCTCTGCCAGCGCCGGGTTCAAAGCGTGAGTGACGATCGCTTGCGCCGTGCCCAACGCATCGCTGCCGATGCGCAACACCGCGGTATTGCCAGTGCGCAAGACCCCGGCGGCGTCGGCGAAGACGTTCGGCCGCCCTTCAAACACGAAGGCCACAATGCCCAGCGGCGACACCACTTGCTCGACCTTCCAGCCGTCGTGTTCGACGCTGCTGATGACCTTGCCGCGCGTGGCCGGCGCATCCCGCCAGGCACGCAGGCCGGCGATCATGTCGCGGCGCATGCGCTCGTCGGCGAGCAGTCGGGTGGTAGAGCGGCCACGGGCCTTGGCGCGCTCGATGTCGGCCAGGTTAGCCGCTTCGATCAAGGCCCAGCACGCCGGGGTTTGCAGGCGTTGCGCGAACAGATCGAAAAAGCGGCTGATGGCCTCGTCGGACACCGACGACAATGCAGTGAAGGCCGCTTCTGCACGTTCGATCGCCACCGCAGCGGCCTGTTGATCGATGACCGGAATCAGCAACAGTTCGCCACTGACCTGCTCGACCAGCAGGTGGTCACCAGGCTGAAACCGCGCCGCCAGTTCGGGGCTGACCACGGTCACGCGGTTACCAGCGAAAGGGATCGGCGTGCCAGCGACTAGACGTTCGAGCGCAAGAGACATGAAGCGGATTCACCATAGGAGGGGCGGCCGGAAAATGTAGCGGATTCTTCGCTGAAACACACCTACCTCAAACACCACAAGACCTAGTGGGAGCGGGCTTGCTCGCGAAGAGGCCGGTACATTCAATATTCATGTTGATTGTGCCGACGCCTTCGCGAGCAAGCCCGCTCCCACAGGGGTTTGTCGTGTTTGGCGGATCGGTCAGAACACCGACCAGCCAATCCGCGAACTGAGCATCTCCAGCGCCGCCATCCCCGCCAGCGAATTGCCGGCGGCGTTAAGCTCCGGCGACCACACGCACACCGTGAACTGCCCCGGCACCACCGCGACAATCCCGCCGCCGACCCCGCTCTTGCCCGGCAGACCGACGCGGTAAGCAAAGTTGCCCGCCTCGTCGTACAAACCACTGGTGGCCATGATCGAGTTGACTTGCTGGGTCTGGCGCCGGGTGAGGATCTGTTCGCCGCTGTGTTTGCAGAAACCGTCGTTGGCGAGGAAGCAGAACGCCCGCGCTAGGTCGATGCAGTTCATGCGCAACGCGCAGTGGCTGAAGTAACTGCGCAGCACCGCTTCGACGTCGTTGTGAAAGTTGCCGAACGATTGCATCAGGTACGCCATCGCTGCGTTGCGGGCGCGATGCTGATACTCGGACTCGGCAACCTTGCCGTCGACGATCACCTGCGGATTGCCCGACAGGCGCCGCACGAAGTCACGCATCGACAAGGCCGGCGCGGCGAAGCGCGATTGGTTGATGTCGCAGATCACCAGTGCCCCGGCGTTGATGAACGGGTTGCGCGGGCGCCCGCGCTCGAACTCCAGTTGCACCAGCGAGTTGAACGGCTGGCCGGACGGCTCGTGACCCAGACGGTCCCAGATGGCCTCGCCGGAGTGCTCGATGGCCTGCACCAGGCTGAACACTTTGGAAATACTCTGCACCGAGAACGGCGTCTCGGCGTCGCCGGCGCAATACATTTCGCCGTCGTTGCCATACACCGCAATGCCCAGTTGATCGGCCGGCACAGTGCCGAGGGCAGGAATGTAATCAGCCACTTTGCCCTGCCCGATCAGGGGCCGGACTGCGTCAAGAATCTCGTTCAACAGCGCTTGCATGCCGGGTTCCGAAGTCTCGCCCCATGGGATTGCGGGGACACTGGGGCTAGACGCTGCGCAACTGCAACGAATCACACTGGATGACACACTGAAAATCCAAATGCGCGAGTGATGGTGAATGAAGGATTTGCGGCTGGCCGAGATCGAAGGTGGGAGTGGGCTTGCTCACGAAAGCGCCGGCACAGCCAGCATCGATGTCGCCTGACCTGACGCCTTCGCGAGCAAGCCCGCTCCCACAGGGGATTGTGGGTGGATGAAGGATTTGCGGCTGGACGAGATCAAGGGTGGGAGTGGGCTTGCTCACGAAGGGGTCGGCACATTCGGCATTGATGTCGCCTGACCTGACGCCTTCGCGAGCAAGCCCGCTCCCACAGGGGATTGTGGGTGGATGAAGGTTTTGCGGCTGGCCGCTCCCACGGGGTTTCGTGCGTGAGCTGAACTCAGTGTGCCCCGTCCAGCCCCGCCAGCAGCGCGCTGTCTCGGCTGTAGATGTCCGGCGCATAGCGCACCTGCCCGTCACTGCCGACCTGCGCCGTCCAGTAGGTCATCAGGATCGGGACGGGGGCCGACAGGCGGAATTCGTGGGTGCTGCCGGTCGCGAGCAAGGTGTCGGTACGAGTCCGTTCCGCCGGGGTCAGCAACAGGTCACGCAGTTGCATCGGGTGTTCGACCCGCACACACCCGGAGCTGAACGCGCGCGGGCCTTTGTCGAACAGTGCCTTGCTCGGCGTGTCATGCAGGTACACCGCAAACGGGTTGGGGAAGCGAATGACCATCTGCCCTAGCGGGTTACGCGGTCCGGCGTCCTGGCGCAGCATGATGTTGCCGGGGTTGTCCCAGTCGATGTCCGCCGCAGCCAACGGCTGGCCGTGGGCGTCGAGCACTTGCAGGTTCTGGCGACTGAGGAAGGTCTGGTCTTTGCGGATTGCCGGCAGCTTGTCTTCTTTCCAGATGGTCGGCGGCACGGTCCAGGTCGGGTTCAGGGTCAGGCGCGTGACCCGGGATTTGAGCAATGGGGTCTGCCGTTCGGCGCGACCGACCTGGGTGCGGGTCTGCCAGACCGGCCGACCACCCTGATACAGGGTCAGCTCGGCAGCGGCGACGTTGACCAGCAAGCCATTGGGCTCCATGTCCTGGGCCAGCCAGCGGAAGCGTTCGAGGTTGACCCGCAACTGTTCGCGGCGCGTCAGCGGACTGATATTGAGCTCGGCGATCGTCCCCGGCCCGACCACCCCGTCGGCCTGCAACGAATGGTTGGCCTGGAAGCTTTTCACCGCCTCCACCAGCACACCGTCATAGGCATTGCCGGGGGTGCCGATGGCGTGGGTCAGGTAGCCTTCGTTGAACAGCCGCTGGGCCAGTTCCGGCACGCGCTTGTCTTCCATCGCCGGGCGCAGCAATGGGCCGTTGCCTACCGACTGCCAGTGCGGCAAGGCTTGTTGCCGCTGACTGGCGTAGAGATGACGCAGGCTTTGGTATTGCGCCAGACGCGGACGCGCCTGATCGAACGCGGCCTTGATGTCCTGCAGGCCAGGCACGGCGATGGCGAGCAGCTCGGCCTGACGATCGCGCGGGGTATCGTCGGCATGCCACAGCGGCTCGAAATGCGATTGCAGCAGACGACCGTAATGCAGGTCCTGCAAGGCTTGAAGGTAATAGCGGCTGATGTCGATATCGGCGCACAGCTCGCCGTCCTGCGGCGGATTGACCGCCACCGGGTAGCGTTTCGGATTGAGTCCATCATCGGCTAACAGCTGCAATTGTCCGCGCAAGGCCGGCAAACGCCCTGACTCGCTGGCCCACACCGGCAGCCAGTCCTGTTGCTGGTAGAACGCCTGCAGTTGCGCCAGCGCCGGGCCGCTCAGGTGCGCGGCAATCGCCGGGCACGCCTGCGGTAAACCGATCAATACCGCTTGCAGCGGACTTTGCGGTTCGACCGGCATTTGCGCCGGTGGCGTCGGCAGCGTCTGCAACGTCTGCAACGGCGGCAGCGCCTCGTCGGCACAAGCGACAAACGGCGCAGCGAGCAAACAAATGCTCAAGTAGCATGCGTACTTTTTGAACAACTGCTTTACTCCAATCCGTGGCCGTCTCAATGACGGCAACCTTACATCAGGTGCGCTGAACAGTCAGGCCCGAAACCGGGGTCTGTTGGGTATGACTGGGAGTCAGGAGCCAAAGTGCCAAATAAGTAGCAAGTGAGGACACTTTATAAATGTTGACGTTTTTGCGCCGACTTCTGCTGACCACCGCGACCCTCGTCGTGGTGAGCAGCCCAGCTTTCGCCGCCGGCAAGCCATCGCCGGTTCTCTTTACCAGCCTCGCGCACGCCGCGCCGGAACTCAATCCCCAGGCGCTGAAAGGTGCCTTGAACGCCATGCAATGCGCGGTCAACAACGGTGCGAAACCGTCCCGTCACCTGGCGATCATCGATTATTCGCAGCCGTCCACCGCGCGCCGGCTGTGGATTTTCGATTTAAGCAGACAGAAACTGGTGCTGCGCGACCTGGTCGCCCACGGCTCCAACTCCGGGGAAAATTTCGCCACCCAGTTCTCCAACCGAGAAGGCAGCTACCAGTCCAGCCTTGGCTTGTTCCGCACGCAGGAAAGCTACAAGGGAACCCACGGTTATTCGTTGCGCATGGACGGTCTGGAGCCGGGTTTCAATGACATGGCCCGCGACCGGGCCATCGTGATCCACGCCGCCGATTATGTGAATCCGTTATGGAGCAAGCGTCAGGGCCGGATCGGTCGCAGCCAGGGTTGCCCGGCGGTGCGTCCGCAAGTGGCACGGCAGGTGATCGATAAACTCAAGGACGGCCAGTTCATGTTTTCCTGGTACCCGGACCAGCGCTGGCTGAAATCCTCGCCGTACCTCAACTGCCAGCCGCAACAGGTGGCGAGCATCTTGAGTACCCACGCCAGCTGACAAACACGCCTCATCCAATTGTGGGAGCGAGCCTTCTCGCGAAGAGGTCCTGTCAGTCGACCTTTGTGTTGACTGACACGACGCTTTCGCGAGCAGGCTCGCTCCCACAGGTGATCCGGGTTCGGCTGACGATCAGGGCCATGACCATCAGCGCCGCCGCTACCCCGAATGTACAGTGCAAGCCGCTGCCGATGACTTCGGCCGGGGCTTGCGTCGGGTCTCCGGTAGCGAATGCGAACACCGCCCCCATGACCGCCGCGCCGGTGATCAAGCCCAGATTGCGCGCCAGCCCGAGCAGGGCCGAGACCACGCCGCGCTGAGCCTGACTGACCGTACTCATCAACCCGGTATTGTTCGCCGCCTGGAACATTGCGTAACTGCTGGCAATTACTGCCATCGGCAATAGATAAGCCGCCAGGCCGAAACGCGTCGGCAACAGCGCCAACAAAGCGCAACCGCCAGCCAACCCGAGCAACGCGCCGGGCACCACCCGCCGCGCACCAAAGCGATCCACCAGACGCCCGGCCGGCACACCGCCGCACGCTGCCAGCAGCGGCCCGACCGACAACGCCAGGCCAACCACGGTGCTGCCCAGTCCCAAGCCCCGGCTCAGGTAAAACGGCCCGACCACCAGCGTGGTCATCATCACCGTCGTCACCAGGAACGTCAGCGCCAGGCTGCTGCTCAGTCGCGGATCGGCGAACAGTGACAATCGAATCAGCGGTGCCTTGGCTTTCATCTCGACCCCGACAAACACCCCGGCGCCGCACAGGCTGATCAGCAGCAACATCAGCGTGTAGCCGTCGAGCGTCATCGCCAGCGCATAGGCCGCCAGCGTCAACACCAGCACCACGGTGCCGAGGCAGTCAAACGCGACAGCCGATTTCGCCGGCCGATCAGCCGGCAGATAGCGATAAACCAACCACGCATTGAGCAGGCCCAAGGGCACGTTGAGGACAAAGATCGACGGCCAGCCGACATTAGCAATCAGCAGCCCACCCAGCGATGGCCCGAGGCTGGTGCCGGTGGCCGACATGGTCGCCAGCAGGCCCATCGCACTGCCTGCCCGCGCCTTGGGTACCGCATCCGCCACTAGCGCGATCGTCAACGCAAACATGATCGCCGCGCCAAGGCCCTGCACCGCCCGGGCGCCGATCAACCAGCCCAGTCCCGGGGCCAGCGCGCAGCACAACGAAGCGCTGGTAAAAATACCGATCCCGATCAACAGCAGTCGCCGTCGACCGATCCCGTCCCCGAGCCGCCCGACGCTGACAATCAACGTAGTGACCGCCAGCAGGTACGCCAGCACGATCCACTGCACCTGTTGAAATGTCGCATCGAACGCTGCGGCCAGCGTCGGCAAGCCGGCATTGGCGATGCTGGTGTCCAGCGACGGCATCAACATCGACAACGCCAGACTGGTCAGCGCCCAGCGGGCTTGAGGGGGCAAGGCAGATTCGGACATCGGGCGCTCCTGATGCAAAGGTCAGACGGCATAGCCTGAGTCTCGACAACGCAAGGCGCAAGACGCATGCTTTGCACTTGATACCTGCATGGAACGCCACATCATGAGCACACCGGATCTGAACCTGTTGATCACCCTCGACGTGTTGTTGCGCGAAGGCAGCGTCGCACGCGCCGCGCAAATTCTGCGGCTGAGCCCATCGGCCATGAGCCGCGCCCTCGCCCGGCTGCGCGAAACTACCGGTGATCCGTTGCTGGTCAGGGCTGGTCGTGGCCTGGTGCCGACCCCGCGTGCGTTGGAGTTGCGCGAGCGGGTCAGTGGCCTGGTGCAGGAAGCCGAGGCGGCTTTGCGCCCCGCCGAGATACTCGATCCCGGCCAGTTGCAGCGCACCTTCACCCTGCGCAACACCGACGGCTTTGTTGAAACGTTCGCCGCCGCCCTGCTCGCCCGCATCGCAGACGAAGCGCCCGGCGTGCGCCTGCGGTTCGTGCAGAAAGCCGACAAGGACAGCACGCTGCTGCGTGAAGGCCGGGTGGACCTGGAGACCGGTGTGGTCGACGACAGCACCGACCCGGCGCTGCACAGTCGCATCCTGTTTCAGGATCACTGGATCGGCGTGGTCCGTGAAGGTCATCCGTTGAGTGCGGGCAAGATCAGCAGCAAACGCTTTGCCGGCGGCCAGCACATTCTCATTTCACGCCGCGGACGCAACAGCGGCCCGGTAGACGAAGCGTTGCTCGCCTCGGGACTCACGCGGGACATCGTCACCTCATTCGGCGGCTTCTCTGCAGCGCTGACGTTGGTCCGCGAATCGGACCTGATCGCCACCGTTCCCGAGCGTCACACCAGCAAACTGCGCACCGGCCTGCACAGTTTTTCCCTGCCCTTCAAAATGCCGCCGATCTGCGTGTCGATGCTCTGGCACCCGCGCGTGGACGCCGACCCGGCGCATCGCTGGTTGCGCAACTGTGTACGCGAAGTCTGCGTCTAGCGCGCATCACCGCCAACCGGTTTGTAGAACAGGAATTTGCCGACCTCGGCGGTCTTTTTGTATTCCTTGGCCCAGCTCGGATGCACGTTGCGATCATGAAAGTACAGCGCGCCATGCGTGCGATCCGGCAACTGGCGGTTGAGTGCCTTGCCGGCGATATCCTTGGCCAACGTGTATTCGGTGTCTTCCTTGACCTGATCCGCCTTGCCATCGCACCACCAGGAAAACTGGCAGCTCTTGGTTTCCGACCCCTGTTTGACCACTTCGCACACCGTACCGGGGAAGCCGTCGTGGCCCAGGCGGTTCATCACCACATTGGCCACTGCTTCCATTTCCGGCGTGTCGCGGCCCTTGGCTTCCCAGTAAATACTGCGCGCCAGGCAGGTGATCGGATCGTCCAGCGGCGCGGTGCCTGCCGGGTCTACGGCTTGCACTTCAGTCGGGGTGATCGCTTCGGATTTGGGTGCCGGCGCCGCGCTGACCTTGTCGGCGGCTTTCTCTTCCAGCACCTGAGCCTTCTCTTCGGCCTTCGCCTTGATGGGGGCCTGCTCGGTGGCGCCCACAACGCCGGTCAGCAGGATGAATGCAAAACAACCAGCCAACCCTTTCAATCGCATGGCAGTTCTTCCGGTAGCGCCCGATGCGGGCAAGGTGTTTCGTCGGTGAGACGCCCGGTTTCCGGGGGCCTCGGCTGAGTGTAGACGGCAAATGCCTACACGATGTTCCGCAGAAAAACCGCTCGATGAAGAAAAAGACATTGCACTGACCGGGGGCCTTTCGCGCATCATGAGCGCATTGCGCTCAAGGGAGATTTCCATGCGTTTCATGCCATCCGTCTTGCGTTTTGCCGCACTGTCCGTGGGCCTGGCCGTCGCCGCCTCAGCCATGGCCGCCGACGAGTCGCAACTGATCGAGTCAATCAATGCCTACCGCAGCCAACCGCAGCGTTGCGGCAGTCAGGCGTCCAACGAACTGCCACCGCTGTCGGCCGACCCACGACTGAGACTGCCGGCTACCGGTGCGGTCGATCTGCAACAAGCGATGGCCAGCGCCAGTTACCCGATGGTCAACGTACAGGCGATCACCCTCAACGGTCCGCGTGATGCGACGTCGGCGATGAAGGCGATTCAGGAGAGTTTCTGTCAGGTGGTGCTGGATCCGCAGTTCGTCGATGTCGGGGTCAGCCGCGCCGATCGCGACTGGCGCATTGTGCTGGCGCGACCGTTGCTGTCGGCGAAACTGGGCGATGCGCAGAGCGAAGGCCAGAAGTTGCTCGAACAGCTCAATGTTGCGCGCGCCCAGCCGCGTCAATGCGGTGGCCAGGCCTTTGCCGCCGCCGCACCGTTGGCCTGGAACACAAGCCTGGGCAGCATCTCTCAGGATCACAGCCGGGACATGGCCAACAACAATTACTTCGACCACAAGGACCGCGACGGCCGCACCCCGGGCGACCGCGCGGAACTGGCCGGCTACAGCGGCCAACTGGTCGGCGAAAACATCGCCGCCGGGCAAGACACCGTGCGCAAAGTCGTCGACGGCTGGCTCGCCAGCCCCGGCCATTGCGCCAACCTGATGAACCCGCAATACAAGGAACTCGGCGCCGCCTACGCAACCGATCCGAAAAGCAGTGCCGGGATCTACTGGACCGCGATGTTTGGTGCGCAATAACTCCCCCTCATAAAACACTGAAAACCCAATGTGGGATTGGTGGCGGATGAAGGATGCGGGGCTGGCCGAGATCAAAGGTGGGAGTGGGCTTGCTCACGAAAGCGCCGGCACAGCCGGGATTGATGTCGACTGGCCTGACGCCTTCGCGAGCAAGCCCGCTCCCACAGGGGATTGGTGGTGTATGAAGGATTCGGGGGCTGACCGAGATCAAAAGTGGGAGTGGGCTTGCTCACGAAAGCGCCGGCACAGCCGGCATTGATGTCGACTGGCCTGACGCCTTCGCGAGCAAGCCCGCTCCCACAGGAAATCGCATTTATTCTGGGGTAATCCGCTGGATGTGCATCCAGAGTTCAAACCCAGATTGCGTCCCATAATGGATAGTCACCGAGTTTTTTCACCAATCCGGCTCGCAGTGGATTAGCGACTACATAGCGCGCCAGTTTCACCAGGTCCTCCTCTCGACGTAAAGCATGGTCATGAAAACTTTGCTGCCAGAGGCTTCCAGTTCTACCGGCCGCCTCGTTGATTGTACGAGCACTCAAGGATTTGACCTGGCACATCAATTGACCGAGTGTTCCTTTTTGCAACTGAATCAGCCAATGAAAATGATCCGGCATGATCACCCATGCCAATGTGTCGGCAAACCCTTCCTCCTGCGCCATTCTGAACTGGTTCACGACCAACCGGCCTAGTCTGTAGTCCGTGAACACAGGCTCGCGTCCCAGGGTATTGGCGGTTAGAAGGTAGATTCGATTTTCTTCGCAATGACGACCAGTTCGCAGGCGATGTGATGAGTAATGTTCGGGCATTCCTTTGCCTTGTTGATGTTTGAATTCAGAAAGGCTAGATCAGCCAGCACCATGCGCCGCGCATGCTTATTGACGGGATGTGTCTGCGACCGAGATCAAGGGTGGGAGTGGGCTTGCTCACGAAAGCGCCGGCACAGCCAGCATCAATATCGACTGGCCTGACGCCTTCGCGAGCAAGCCCGCTCCCACAGGGGATTGGTGGTGGATGAAGGATTCGGGGTTGACCGTGATCAAGGGTGGGAGTGGGCATCGGTGATGTTCAGTATTGCGGCCACAAAAAAACCGGAGCCAATGGCTCCGGTTTTTTATTGTCAGTGGGTTCTCATTCCCGCTGCATACATCGCCAGTTTCAGCAGGCTCGCGACCACCGCCAGCGATACCACGCTGCCCAGCCAGATCAACAACAACCAGCCAAGGCGCTTGTACCAGCGGCTGGGTCCGGCCTCACGCGAATCAATGGTAGCCATCGCCAATCCTCACTTTTCCGCGGAATACGTAGTAGCTCCAGAAGGTGTACATCAGGATAACCGGCAGGATGAACAGTGCGCCGATCAGGGCGAACAACTGGCTCGATGGCGGTGACGCCGCGGCCCACAGGCTCACCGACGGCGGGATGATGTTCGGCCAGATGCTCAGCGCCAGGCCGATGTAACCCAGCAGCATCAACACCAAGGTGAACACGAACGGCCAGTGCGTGTGACGCTGACGCAAGGTGCGCAGCAGCCCGAACAACGCCAGCAGCGCCAGCACCACCAGCCCGGCGAACACCATCAAATGCCCATGGCTCGACCAGCGCATGGCCAGTTCCGGGTGCAGTTGCAGGGTCCACACGCCGATCACCACCACCATCGCCAGCAGCAACCACGCCAGTGGACGAGTGAACAGACGCATCCGCGATTCAAGCATGCCTTCGGTCTTGACCAGCAACCAGGTGCTGCCCAACAGCGCATAGGCCACCACCAGACCGACACCGCACACCAGCGGGAACGGCGCCAGCCAGTCGAGGCCACCACCGGCAAACTGCCGATCCACCACGGGAATGCCCGACACGTACGCGCCAATCACCACGCCTTGGGCGAACGTCGCCAGCAGCGAACCGCCGATGAACGCCTTGTCCCACCAATGGCGCTTCTGCGGCGAAGACTTGAAGCGAAACTCGAACGCCACGCCACGGAAAATCAGCCCGCAGAGCATCAGGATCAGCGGCAGGTACAGCGCCTCCAGAATCACCCCGTAGGCCAGCGGAAACGCGCCATACAACGCCGCGCCGCCGAGGACCAGCCAGGTTTCGTTGCCGTCCCACACCGGGGCGACGGTGTTCATCATCACGTCGCGCTCCTGCTCATCCGGGATCAGCGGAAACAGGATCCCCAGGCCCAGATCGAAGCCGTCCATGATCACGTACATCATCACCCCGAAGGCAATGATCACACCCCAGATCAACGAGAGATCGATACCTTGAATACCCATGACTCAATGCTCCTTCATCGGGACGGTGGCCGCCGACAGTGGCCGGCGCGGGGTCTGCAACTCATCGCCCTGCGGTGGATGTTCGTGATGCGGCTGCGGCCCCTTGCGCACCAGTTTCATCATGTAGCCGATGCCCACGGTGAATACCGTGCAGTAGATCACCACGAACAGCAGCAACGAGGTGCTCATCTGCGCCACCGAGTGGTGGGACGCCGCGTCATGGGTACGCATCAGGCCGTACACCACCCACGGCTGACGCCCGACTTCGGTAGTGATCCAGCCGGCCAGCAGCGCAATCAACCCGCTCGGCCCCATCAGCAATACCAGGCGCTGAAAGCCGCGATGCTGATAGAGCTTGCCGCCACGGCGCAGCGCCAGCCCCAGCACACCGACAAGGATCATCAACATGCCCAGCCCGGCCATCACCCGGAAGCTCCAGAAGATGATGGTCGAGTTCGGCCGATCCTCTTTCGGGAAGCTCTTGAGCGCCGGGATCTGCTTGTCGAGGCTGTGGGTCAGGATCAGGCTGCCCAGGTACGGGATTTCCAGCGCGTACTTGGTCTTCTCAGCCGCCATGTCCGGGATGCCGAACAGCACCAGCGGCGTCGGACCGTTGTCGGCGTTTTCCCAGTGGCCTTCGATGGCAGCGATTTTTGCCGGTTGATGCTCCAGGGTGTTCAAGCCATGGGCGTCACCGACCACCGCCTGAATCGGCGCAACAATCAGCGCCATCCACAACGCCATGGAAAACATCTTGCGCACCGGCGCCGTGTTGTTGCCGCGCAGCAAATGCCAGGCCGCCGACGCGCCGACGAAGAACGACGTCGCGACGAACGCGGCAATCGCCATGTGGGCCAGACGGAACGGGAACGAGGGGTTGAACACGATCGCCAGCCAGTCCAGCGGCATCACCCGACCGTCGACGATTTCGAAGCCCTGCGGCGTCTGCATCCAGCTGTTGGAGGCGAGAATCCAGAAGGTCGAAATCAACGTGCCGATGGCGACCATCACCGTGGCGAAGAAGTGCAAACCACGGCCGACGCGGTTCCAGCCGAACAGCATGACCCCAAGGAAGCCGGCCTCCAGGAAGAACGCCGTCAGCACTTCATAGGTCAGCAACGGCCCCGTGATGCTCCCGGCGAAGTCGGAAAACCCGCTCCAGTTGGTACCAAACTGATACGCCATGACCAGCCCCGAGACCACGCCCATGCCGAAGTTGACGGCAAAGATCTTCGACCAGAAGTGGTAGAGATCGCGGTAAGTGTCGTCATGGGTTTTCAGCCACAAGCCTTCGAGTACCGCAAGGAAACTCGCCAGGCCGATGGTGATCGCCGGGAAGATAATGTGGAACGAAACCGTGAACGCGAATTGGATTCGCGCCAGGTCCAGTGCCTCCATGTTGAGCATGATGATGTCCTCATCCAGGCTGAAAAGCGGCAGCACGTCGCCGGGCCACCGCCAGGCGTGAACGCCTGCAGCCAGTCAAATTGCTATGGTTTTTTATGAGTAGCGGGTCAGGCCACCAACGACGGGATCAGGTTGCTGACCTTGGCCGCTTCGAGACGAATCGCGACGAATTTCGAGGTCGGCGTGTAGGTCCGGTCGCCGTAGCTTTCCAGCGGTACCAGCGGATTGGTTTCCGGGTAGTACGCCGCCGCCTGGCCGGGCGGAATGTCGTAGGCGATCAGGGTAAAACCGCTGACCCGACGCTCGCGCTCGTCATCCCACAGCGCCACCAGATCGACCTTCTGCCCCGGTTCGAAACCGAGCCGCTGGATGTCCTGTTCGTTGGCGAAGATCACGTCGCGCATGCCGTAGACCCCGCGATAACGGTCGTCGAGGCCGTACAGCGTGGTGTTGTACTGATCGTGCGAACGCATGGTCTGCAGGATCAGGTGCGGCTTGACCGGCAGGTTGCGCACACCTTCGCTGATCAGGTGTTCCGGCAGCACGCACGGGGTGAACTGGGCTTTGCCGGACTCGGTGTTCCAGACCCGGTCCGAGGCGTCGTTGCCAAGGTGGAAGCCACCCGGGATCAACAGTTTCTCGTTGAAGTTCTCGAAGCCCGGAATCACGTCGGCGATCAGGTTGCGGATGCGCCCGTAATCGCCCACGGCCCACTCCCAGTCGATTGGATGTTTGCCCAACGTGGCGGCGGCAATCCCGGCAATGATCGCCGGCTCGGACTTCAAGTGCGCCGACTTCGGTTTCAGTTGACCGAACGACAGATGCACCATGCTGAAGGTGTCTTCCACCGTCACGCCTTGCGGACCTTCGGCCTGGATATCGATGTCGGTACGGCCCAGGCATGGCAGGATCAGCGCGTCACGCCCGGTGACCAGATGGCTGCGGTTGAGCTTGGTCGAAATGTGCACGGTCAGGTCGAGTTTGCGCATCGCTTCGTGGGTGCGCGGGGTGTCCGGTGTAGCTTGGGCAAAGTTGCCGCCCAGACCGATGAACACCTTGGCTTCGCCACGCTCCATGGCACCGATCGCCATCACTGTGTTGTGGCCGTGCATGCGCGGCACTTTGAAGTTGAAGCGGTTTTCCAGCGCGTCCATCAACTCCTTGGGTGCCAGTTCGTTGATGCCCATGGTGCGGTCGCCCTGCACGTTGCTGTGACCGCGCACCGGCGACAGACCGGCGCCCGGACGGCCGACATTGCCGCGCAGCAGTTGCAGGTTGATGACTTCCTGCAGGGTCGGCACCGAGTGCACGTGTTGGGTCAGGCCCATGGCCCAGCACATGATCACGCTCTTGGCGCGGCCATACATGCGCGCCGCCAGTTCGATGTCGTGCAACGGCACACCGGATTGCTCGACGATGTGCTCCCAGCTCGTGGCGTCGACTTCGGCCAGATAGCTGTCCAGGCCTGAGGTGTGCTCAGCAATGAACGCGTGGTCGAACACCGGTTCGCCGCCGCTGGCCTGAGCCTCGCGCTCCCACTGCAGGAGGAATTTGGCCATGCCGCGAATCATCGCCATGTCGCCACCCAGCGCTGGCCGGAAGTACGCGGTGTTGGTCGCTTCCCAGCCGTTGCTGAGCATCTCGATCGGGTTCTGCGGGTTCTGGAAACGCTCCAGGCCACGCTCCTTCAACGGGTTGATGCACACCACTTGCGCGCCGCGCTTCACCGCTTCACGCAGCGGTTCGAGCATGCGCGGGTGGTTGGTGCCGGGGTTCTGGCCGATGACGAAAATCGCGTCGGCGTGGTGCAAATCCTCGTAGACCACGGTGCCTTTACCGACGCCGAGGGTCTCGCCCATGCTCACCGCACTGGCTTCGTGGCACATGTTCGAACAGTCGGGGAAGTTGTTGGTGCCAAAGGCGCGGACGAACAACTGGTAGAGAAACGCCGCTTCATTGCTGGCCCGGCCCGAGGTGTAGAACTCAGCCTCGTGCGGCGATTTCAGGCCCTTGAGGTGTTCGGCAATCAGCGCGAACGCCTCTTCCCAGGTGGTTTCCACATAGCGGTCAACCCGCGCGTCGTAGCGCATCGGATGAGTCAGGCGGCCCTGATATTCCAGCCAGTAATCGCTCTGTTCAGCCAGGCTCGACACCGTGTACTTGTTGAAGAACGCCGGGTCGACCAGGCGCCCGGTGGCCTCCCAGTTCACCGCTTTGGCGCCGTTCTCGCAGAACTTGAGCATGCTCGCGCCGGGGGCTTCACCCCACGCACAGCCCGGGCAGTCGAAGCCGCCGTTCTGGTTGGTCTTGAGCATGGCGCGGATGTTTTTCAGGGCGTTTTCACTGCCCAGCCAGCTCTTGGTCAGGCTGATCACAGCCCCCCAACCGGCAGCGGCACCCTTGTAAGGTTTGTAACGGTCGACTTGTGACATGGGACATCTCCATGACGATGCACACAGGCATGAACCTGATCTTGGTTAAACAGCGACGGCCGACTTTGCACAGCAATAAAGCGGTCGTTTCAGTTGCCGGATCAAGGATATGAACCGCTACAAAATATTGTCTAATCGCTATTTATGACCACATTATCGAAACCGTCTATCACGGCGAAAAACCCTTTATTCACGGGAACTTGCGAAACTAAAGCAAAAACTTTAAATGAGAAATAATTCATCATCGATGCAATCAATCAGCCGTTCATTAACAGTGATTGGACGCCCTCTGAAGTTGCCCATAACCTGCGCCAACTTGTTCCGTTAATGCGGACTTCTCACTCCTGCGAGGCTGTCATGTCAGAGCGTGTCTTGATCGATGGTTACAACCGCCGCGTCGACTATCTGCGCATGTCGGTCACCGACCGCTGCGACTTCCGCTGCGTCTATTGCATGGCCGAAGACATGCAGTTTCTGCCGCGCCAGCAGGTACTGACGCTGGAAGAGATCTATCAGCTGGCGCAGAGCTTCGTGGCACTGGGCACCCGCAAAATTCGCCTGACTGGCGGCGAGCCGTTGATTCGCCCGGGCGTGGTCAAGCTGTGCGAGCAGATCGCCGCCCTGCCCGGCCTGCGCGAACTGTGCATGACCACCAATGGCTCGCAACTGGGCAAACTCGCTGCGCCGCTGTTCGACGCCGGGGTCAAGCGCCTGAATATCAGCCTCGACAGCCTAGACCCCGAGCGCTTCAGGCAAATGACCCGCACCGGTGATCTGGCGCAGGTGATCAGCGGCATCGATGCCGCGCGCAAGGCCGGTTTCACCCGAACTAAACTCAACGTCGTGGTGATGCAGGGGCGCAACGATCAGGAGATCAACGATCTGGTGAGCTTCGCCATCGACCGCCAGCTCGACATCTCCTTCATCGAGGAAATGCCGCTGGGGATCATCAGCGAACACAGCCGGGCGGAGTCGTTTTACTCCAGTGCCCAGGTGCGCGAGAAAATCGCCGAACGCTACACCCTGATCGACTCCGCCGAGTCGACCCAAGGCCCGTCGCGCTACTGGCGCGTGGCCGAGGCGCCGGACATTCGCCTGGGCTTTATCTCGCCGCACAGCCACAATTTCTGCGGCACCTGCAACCGCGTGCGGCTGACGGTGGAGGGGCGCCTGCTACTGTGTCTGGGTAACGAGCATTCGGTGGACCTCAAAGCTGTGCTGCGCGCTCATCCGGGGCAACCGCAACGGCTGGAAAAGGCCATTATCGAGGCGATGAAACTCAAGCCGTACCGCCACAATTTCGAAGTGAACGACGACGTCCAGGTCGTGCGCTTCATGAACATGACCGGCGGTTGAAACCGCCCTCACCCTGCGTAACCGGGATCGCCCAGCATGATCATCAGACCCAAGGTCAACCAATTCGCCATCCTCTTCACCCTCAAGGGTTCGATCGCCAAGCGCATCGCCCTGCGCACCCTGATGGTCACCTTGCTGGCCTCGGCCATCGTGCTGATTGAAATCCTCCACCCGAGCAACTTCACCAAGGTCAATGCCACGCCGTTCACCTTGCTCGGGCTGTCGCTGTCGATCTTCATGAATTTTCGCAACAACGCCTGCTACGACCGCTGGTACGAAGCGCGCAAGGCCTGGGGGGATGTGCTGGTGCACATTCGCTCGGTGATCCGCGAAACCCATGTCATCCGCGAATCGGTGCAGCGCAAGCCGTTGCTGCTCAATCTCTGCGGGTTTGCCCATGCGCTGAATGCGCGGTTGCGCCGGGAAAGCGAAGCGGCGGCCAGCCGTGCGTGGATCACGCCGCAACACGATATGCAGGTGCCGGATTACAGCGGGCGGATTCTGCAGCAGGTCGGCCAGCAGTGTTCCGACCTGCATCAGAGCGGTGAGTTGACCGAGTGGCGCTACATGCTCCTGGCCAATCACCTGACCAGCCTGACCCAGGCGCAAGCGGTGTGTGAACGGATCAAGAACACTCCGCTGCCCTTCCCCTACACCTTGCTGCTGCACCGCACGATCTACCTGTTCTGCATCCTGCTGCCGTTCGCCATGGCCGAGCCGCTGGGCTGGCTGACGCCGTTGTTCACGGCGATTGTCAGCTACACCTTCTTTGGTCTGGATGCGATTGCCGATGAACTGGAAGACCCATTCGGCCGCGACGAAAACGACCTGGCAACAGACTCGCTGGTGCGCACTATCGAGCGCGATATCCTCTCTGAGCTGGGTGTGGCAGATCTGCCGCCGATGCTGATGCCGGTCGACTACGTCCTGAGCTGAGCCTGCATCTGCGTTGACAGGACAACGGCGATCGCGAGCAGGCTCACTCCTACAGGTCTGAGGTACACCCGCAAAATGGTCGAACCCTCTAAATCAAAATGTGAGAGCGAGCCTGCTCGCGAAGAGGCCATGTCAGCCACCGCACATGCTGACTGACACACCGCTTTCGCGAGCAAGCCCGCTCCCACATGGGATGGCGCTGCACCAGTGGCCCAGACACCGCCCAACTAAAATTGTGGGAGCGGGCTTGCTCGCGAAGAGGCCATCTCAGGCACCACACATGCTGACTAACACACCGCTTTCGCGAGCAGGCTCGCTCCCACATGGGATGGCGCTGTGCCAGTGATTCTGGCACCACCCGATTAAAACGGTGGGAGCGGGCTTGCTCGCGAAGAGGCCATCTCAGGCACCACACATGCTGACTAATACACCGCTTTCGTGAGCAGGCTCGCTCCCACAGGTTTGATTGGTGTCGGGGTCAGAACAGTTCGCTGAAGGGAATGAAGCGCAGCGGGTCGCCAATGCTGTGAGTGCTGTTTTCCGGCACTTCCACCAGACCATCGGCCCAGGTTGCACCGAGCAGGACGCCAGAGCTTTGATTCGGATACAGCACCGCATTCCCCGCCTCCAGCCGTACACGCAGGTATTCACGACGACTGCCTGGTTTGTGCCAGTCGAAACCGGCATTCACCGAAAAGCTCAGCGGCATGACGTCTTCCACGCCCTGGATACGCAGCAGATACGGCCGCGCCAGCAGCCCGAAGGTCACCAGTGCCGAGGTCGGATTGCCCGGCAGGCCGATCACCGGCACCGTGCCGAAATGCCCCACGGTCAACGGTTTGCCTGGCTTGATCGCCAGTTTCCACAGCAGCGGTTTGCCATCCTCGCGCAGCACCTGCCCGAGGCAATCGGCATCGCCGGCAGACACGCCGCCCGTGGTCAGGATCAGGTCGGCCGCCACTTGCAGTTGCTCAAGCTTGAGCCGCGTCTGGGCCGGGCGATCCGGGAGTATTCCGGCATCGATCACTTCGCAGCCCAGCTCACGCAACCAGTGACCGAGCAACACACGATTGCTGTTGTAGATGCTGCCGGGGCGCAGTGGCTGGCCCGGTTCGACCAGTTCGTCACCGGTCGACAACAGTGCCACGCGCGGGCGACGCACCACGTGCAGTTGCGCCAGCCCTTGCCCGGCGGCGACCGCCAGTTCGAATGGCCCAAGGCGTTTGCCGGCACGCAGCAGGATGTCACCCACGCGATTTTCCTGACCTTGCGCGCGGATGTTCTGCCCCGCCTTCAGCGGCTGCAAGAAACGCACGCGGCCGTCCTCCAGCACCTCGACGTTCTCCTGCATCTCGACGCAGGTGGCGCCGGGCGGCAGCGGTGCACCGGTAAAAATCCGCGCGCAGGTGCCAGGCAACAGGGCGTCCGGCGCCAGCCCCGCGTAAACCTTTTGCGACACTTTGAGCGGCTGGCGATGCAGGTCGGCGAGATTGAGCGCGTAACCGTCCATGGCACTGTTCGGCCACGGTGGCAGATCGAGTGTCGCTACCAGATCACTGGCCAATACCCGTGCGCGAGCAGCATCGAGCGACAACAACTCGCTGTCGGCCAGACGTTGCTCATCGGCCATGCCCAGCAACTGGTCGAGGGCGTCCTCGACCGGCATCAAGGGTGCCTTACTCATCCGCGCGGCCCGCAGGCTTGCACTGCCTTGAGGTGTGGCACGAAGTTGCACGGGCGATGACGGTTATCCAGTTGCTCGGCGAGAATACCCTCCCATGCGGTACGACAGGCGCCGGTCGAGCCCGGCAGGCAGCACACCAGCGTGCCGTTGGACAGTCCGGCCAGCGCTCGGCTTTGCACGGTAGACGTGCCGATGTCGAGAATCGAAATCGCGCGGAACAACTCACCGAAACCATCAATCTGTTTGTCGAGCAAGCAGGCCACTGCTTCCGGTGTGCTGTCGCGACCGGTGAACCCGGTGCCGCCGGTGATCAGCACCACCTGAATATTGTCGTCGGCAATCCAGTGAGCAACCTGGGCGCGAATCTTGTACAGATCATCCTTGAGCAGATTGCGCTCACTCAGGGTATGGCCGGCCTCCAACAGACGACTGACCAGCAACTGGCCGGAGGTATCGCTGGCGTAATCGCGGGTATCGCTGACCGTCAGCACGGCAATGTTCAGGGGGACAAACAGGGCATCCGCTTTCGCGCTCATGGGACTCTCCGGCAGTAGTTGATCACATTGCCCAGCAGCCTAAGTGCCACTTATGAGTACTGTCTAATCACTCTAACCAACCACATTATCGACCCGCTCTATCGGTCCCGTTGACCTCGACCAACGCCTTTGAAATCATGCGCGATAGAGCTGATCGATAGGCTTTTCAATTCTTCCGATTGGACGCCAACACAGTCAGGTGAGATCGTCTCGCCTCGCGTTTTCCGTGCGCTGCGCGCATCTGCGTCAATACTCATTCCAATTTCTCAACGAGCAGGTGCCATCGTGGACATCAAACAACTCAAGTTCCTGATCGCACTGGACGAAACCCGCCACTTCGGCCAGGCCGCCGCCCGCTGCCACATCACCCAGCCAACCCTGTCGATGCGCCTGCGTAATCTGGAAGATGAACTGGATCTGGTGCTGGTCAATCGCGGTCAGCGCTTTGAAGGTTTCACTCAGGCCGGCGAACGGGTGCTGGCCTGGGCGCGCACGCTGCTGGCAGCCCACGACGGCCTGTTCGCCGAAGCGGCGGCGTGCCGCGGGCAACTGGTCGGTAGCCTGCGTCTGGGGCTGGTGCCGCTGAGCAGCTTCAATCCGGTCAATTACATTCAGGGTTTGTCCGCGACCTACCCCGAGCTGAAATTCAGTCTGTCATCGCTCAGTTCCAACGAGATCATCGAGGGGCTGGGCAACAACCAGCTCGATCTGGGCGTGTGCTATCTGGACCACGTCAACCCGAACTACTTCGAGTTTTTCGAGATCGGCGAAACCCGTGTCGGGCTGCTTTACGACAATCGTCACTACCATTTCGAAGGCTCGGAAATGAGCTGGGAAGACGCCGCCGAACTGCCGCTGGGGATGATCACTACCGGCATGCATTACCGCAAATCCATCGACCTGAGTTTCCGCAGCCGCGGGCTCAATCCGCAGCCGATTCTGGAAAGCGATTCGACCTATCAGCTGTTGCAGGCGATTCACCAGGGCTTCTGCTGCTCGATCATGCCGCTGGACAGCGGGCTGGAAGAGCCGATCGAACATTTGTCGTTCATGCAGTTGCCGGACGCCAGCGTGCTGGCGCCGCTGGGGCTGGTGATGCGCAAGACCGAACCGCGGTCGGCGATTGCCGAGAAGTGTTTTGCCGAGGCACGCAAGCTGTTCGGGGTTGAAGCACCGGTTGTTTGAGTGACCTGTCCAGACATTGATGTCGGATGTCAGGCCGTCTTCGCGAGCAAGCCCGCTCCCACAGTTGGAATGCATTTCAACTGTGGGAGCGGGCTTGCTCGCGAAGAGGCCAGCACAGCCAACACCAATTCCGGATATGACCGTAGTGATCGACCAACCCAATCACCAGATCGGAACAAGCGATTGGACGCATTTTTAACACCCCCGTAGCCTGATCCCACTTCAGCGCTTCGGGACTTTCAAGATGCTGTGCCAAGTTGATCCAACTGCCGAACCGGGCGATGCCAACGCCCCCGCGCCGCAACCGTCACAGGTCGCGTTTCGCGAATACCTCACGGACGCCCCGCTCTCGCACGCCGCCCTGGCCTCGGAAATCGCCCTGGCGATCACCTTCAATGGCCTGAGCCAGGCGGTGATGATGGTCTCGCCCGGCAACCTCGAAGATTTCATCCGCGGCTTCAGCCTGAGCAACGCGATCATCGACAGCGTCGACGAGATCTACGACATCCGCCTGAGCCATTTCGATCAGGCCTGTCAGGCTGATGTGCAGATCAGCAGCCGTGCCTTCTGGGCACTGAAAGATCATCGTCGGCAGATGGCCGGCACCAGCGGTTGCGGCCTGTGTGGCGTCGAAGCACTGGAGCAGGCACTGCCACGACTGGACATCCTGCAACCCTGCGCACTGCCACCGGCCGCGCATTTCGACGGCATCCGCCAACGCATCGAGCAGGCCCAACAACTGGCTCGCAGCAGTGGCGCCCTGCACGCGGCGCTGTACTTCGATGCCAGCGGTGAAGCGTTGCTGTGCCGTGAAGACATCGGCCGGCACAACGCCCTCGACAAACTGATCGGCGCGATGCACCTCGCCGAAATCGATGCGCGCCAGGGCTTCGTGGTGGTCACCAGCCGGTGCAGCCTGGAACTGATCCACAAAGCAGTGCGCGCCCGCCTCGGCACCCTCGTCAGCCTGTCCGCCCCCACGGCGTTGACCGTGCGCTGGGCGCTCAAGCACCGGCTCAATCTGATCCACGTCCCGCACCGCAATGCCCCCCGAATCTACAGCCCGATCCAGGAACTTTCGCCATGAGCAACACCCTCACCCACCTCGACGATCAGGGCCGCGCCAACATGGTTGACGTCAGCGACAAGGCGCCGACCCGCCGCGAAGCCACCGCACAAGCCTGGGTGCAGATGCGCCCGGAAACGCTGCAGATGATCCAGGCCAACGGCCACCCCAAGGGCGACGTCTTCGCCGTGGCGCGGATCGCCGCAATTCAAGCGGCCAAACGTACCCACGAGCTGATTCCACTGTGCCACGCACTGCTGCTCAGTTCGATTCACGTCGAGCTCAAGGCCTGCGAACCCGACCGCGTGCAGATCACCAGCACTTGTCGCCTCACCGGCCAGACCGGGGTCGAACTCGAAGCCCTGACCGCCGCCAGCGTCGCAGCGCTGACCATTTACGACATGTGCAAGGCTGTGGACCGGGCGATGGTCATCGGCGACATCCGCCTGCTCAGCAAACAGGGCGGTCGCTCCGGGCACTTTCAATGGGAGAACGCGCAATGATCCTGATCAACTACTTCGCCAGCTACCGTGATCGCCTCAATCTGGGCGGCGAGAAAATCCCGCTGACCGACAATCTGCGCAGCATCGAGGACGTGCGGCAGATGCTCATGGCCCGTGGTGAGGAGTGGCGCGAAGTGCTCGGTGCCGGCAACCTGATGTGTGCGTTGAATCAGGAGCTGTGCCAACCGAGCGCAGCCATCGAAGACTTCGACGAGATCGCGTTTTTTCCACCGGTCACCGGGGGCTGAACATGACGGTACGGGTACAGTACAAAAGTTTCGATGTCGGCCAGTTGACCGCCGACCTGCATGCGCGCAATCCACGGGTGGGCGCGGTGGTGAATTTCATCGGGTATGTGCGTGATCTGAACATCGGCCAGAGCGTGAGCGAGTTGTTCCTCGAACACTATCCGGGCATGACCGAAAAGGCCCTCGAACAGATCGCCGAGGAAGCACGCGAGCGCTGGCCGCTGCAGGGCGTGGAGATTGTGCATCGGGTCGGCGCACTGGCGATCAGCGAGCCGATCGTGTTCGTCGGCGTCAGCAGCAAACACCGGCACATGGCGTTCGAGGCCTGCGCGTTCATCATGGATGTGCTCAAGACTCGTGCGCCGTTCTGGAAGCGCGAGAGCACGCCGCAAGGCGCACACTGGGTCGAGGCGCGCAAGAGTGATCAGGATGCGGCGCTGCGCTGGAGCCTGGCGCATGCCTGAAGATCAAGAGCCCCTCACCCTAACCCTCTCCCGGTGGGAGAGGGGACTGATTGGGGGATATTGAAGAAATTCACCGAATCGAAAGATTGGCTCTGAATCCATAATCGACTCAATCTTCAGGTCGATGGATAACGCCAGATACCTCTGTCGGCCCCCTCTCCCTCTGGGAGAGGGCTGGGGTGAGGGTTGAAAGTCTGATTAGATAGCAACTCCGCCAGGATCAAACTCCGGAGTCTCGTTTGAGCACAGCGCCCAACAACCTGCCCCGCCCAGATCCCGTCACGCTGCGCCAGGCCTGGCGCTTCTGGCTCAAGCTCGGCTGCATCGGTTTCGGCGGCCCGGCCGGGCAGATCGCGATCATGCATCAGGAACTGGTCGAACGCCGGCGCTGGATCTCCGAGCGGCGGTTCCTGCATGCGCTCAACTACTGCATGTTGCTGCCCGGCCCCGAGGCCCAGCAACTGGCGACGTACATTGGCTGGTTGTTGCATCGCTCCTGGGGCGGGGTGATCGCCGGGGCGCTGTTCGTATTGCCGTCGTTGTTCATCCTGATTGCACTGTCGTGGGTGTACATCGCGTTCGTCGACGTGCCGGTGGTGGCCGGGATCTTCTACGGGATCAAACCGGCGGTGACCGCCATTGTGTTGCACGCGGCGCATCGTATCGGCTCGCGAGCACTCAAAAACAGTTGGCTGTGGGCCATCGCCGGGGCGTCGTTCGTGGTGATTTTTGCCTTCAATCTGCCGTTCCCGCTGATCGTGCTCGGTGCGGCGCTGATCGGTTACGTCGGCGGGCGACTGGCGCCGCAACGCTTCGACAATGGCGGCCAACGCACCCGTGGAAAATCCTTCGGCCCGGCGTTGATCGATGACGACACGCCGACACCCGAACATGCACGATTCAGCCTGCCGAAGCTGTGGCGCTTGCTGTTGGTCGGCGCGGCGCTGTGGTGCTTGCCGATGGGGCTGCTGACCGCGCTGTTCGGCTGGGACGGCACGTTCACGCAAATGGGCTGGTTTTTCACCAAGGCCGCGTTGCTGACGTTTGGCGGCGCTTACGCGGTGTTGCCGTATGTCTATCAGGGCGCCGTCGGGCATTATGGCTGGCTGACGCCGACACAGATGATCGATGGCCTCGCGCTTGGCGAAACCACGCCCGGGCCGCTGATCATGGTGGTGGCGTTTGTCGGTTTCATCGGCGCTTACGTGCAACCGGCGTTTGGCGCGGAGCACGCGTTCGCCGCGGGTGCACTGGCGGCGACGCTGGTGACCTGGTTCACCTTCCTGCCCTCGTTTCTGTTCATCCTCGCCGGCGGGCCGCTGGTGGAGTCGACCCACAACGCACTCAAGTTCACTGCACCGTTGACCGCCATCACCGCTGCGGTGGTCGGGGTGATTCTCAACCTGGCGTGTTTCTTCGCTTATCACGTGTTCTGGCCGACCGGTTTTGCCGGGCAAGCGGACGTGTTTTCGATTGTGCTGGCGTTGCTGGCCGCGTTGGCGCTGTTCATTTTCAAGCGTGGCGTGATTGCAGTGTTGATCGTTTGCGCCCTCGCCGGGCTGGGCTTCCACTTGCTGCGCTGAACGTTGGCCAACGGTACAAGGGCGCAATCACCGGTTTACACGCCCGCAGATTGCCCCTTACTATCCGGGCACACCGGTCGGCGGGTCTGCCCCGCCACCGACGTTTTCCGCCAACGGAAACACGCGTTATGAGTACGTCACCACAACAACCAGAAAGGTTGAACGTCTCCGCTGTGTGCGCCCTCTGTCACAGGGGCCGCGCATGAATCGCATCGTCAATCTCCCCATGGCCCTGCGCCGTTCCAAGCTGCGTCACTCCGCACGCCCGCCGGATATCGCCCTGCCTGTCTGATCGCGCCCGTTATAAACCGCGACAGCCCTCTATTACCTGATATCCCTGCCAGGACGCCCGCGCCTATTGCCGAACTGCGTCCGGCCCGAATCTGCGCGCCTGTGCGGCGCCATCGTGAGTGATTGACTATGAAATTCGCAGCCATCGAAGACGCACGCCTGTTCCTTGAACAGAACCCCGACATCGACATGATCGAGCTGTTCATCCTCGACGCCAACGGCGTGCCACGCGGCAAGCTGTTGCACCGCGAAGAATTGCTGGCGGTGTATGAAAGTGGTCGACCGTTACCCAGCACCATCCTCGGGCTGACCGTGCAGGGCGAGGACGTGGAAAACTCAGGTCTGGTGTGGGACGTCGGCGACATCGACTGCCGCGCCTACCCGCTCGAAGGCAGTCTGGTGCGCCTGCCATGGCGGCAGATTCCGACCGCTGCGGTGCAGGTCAGCATGCACCCGACCGAAGGCATGCCAGCGAGCATCGCCGACCCGCGTCACTTGCTGATCAAGGTGATCGATGCCCTCAAGGCCGAGGGTTATCACCCGGTCATGGCCTGCGAGCTGGAGTTCTACCTGCTCGATGCCAAGCGCGATCACAACGGGCGTCCGCAACCGGCGCTGGATGCCGACGGTGGCCGACCGCGACACACCCAGGTCTACGGTTTGCGCGAACTGGAACAGATCGAACCGTTCCTCGCCGACCTCTACAGCGCCTGCAAACTGCACGGTATTCCGGCGCGCACGGCGATCTCGGAATACGCCCCGGGCCAAGTGGAAATCACCCTTGAGCACGGCGATGCGCTGCAGGCGATGGATCAGGCAGTGCGCTACAAACGTCTGGTCAAAGCCGTGGCGCACAAGCACGGCATGCAGGCGACGTTCATGGCCAAGCCGTTCGATGATCTGGCAGGCACCGGCATGCACATGCACGTCAGCCTCGCCGATGGCGCGGGGCACAACCTGTTCGCCTCGCAAGATCCGGCCGGCACTCCGCTGCTGCGTACCGCGATTGGCGGCATGCTCGCCTCGCTGCTCGATTCGCTGCTGCTGTTCTGCCCCAATGCCAACTCGTACCGCCGTTTCCAGGCCAACAGCTACGCGCCATTGGCGCCGACCTGGGGCGTCGACAACCGCACCGTCAGCCTGCGCGTCCCCGGCGGCCCGGCCAACACCCGGCACATCGAACACCGCATCTGCGGCGCCGACGCCAACCCGTATCTGGCGGCGGCAGCGATCCTCGCCGGCATCCATCGCGGCATTCGCGAAAACCTTGATCCGGGCGCGCCGGTCGAGGGCAATGGCTACGCGCAAGCCAAGGAATTGCTGCCAACCGACTGGCTGACTTCGCTGCAGGCGCTGGAGAATTCCGCATGGGCGCGGGATGCCTTGGGGCAGGAATTTCTCGGGGTGTATCTGGCAGTGAAACGGGCGGAGTACCGGCAGTTCATGGCCGAGGTGGGTGAGCAGGACTGGCGCTGGTACCTGACCGAAGCCTGAAGCCTCACACCATCCGCCCCTGTGGGAGCGGGCTTGCTCGCGAAGGCGTGGTCACATTCAATATTTCAGTGACTGACCCACCGCATTCGCGAGCAAGCCCGCTCCCACAGGGGATTGCACTCCGACTTCCGAATTCTGTGTGGACACTGACATGACCGAACGCTGCAACTCCTACTACACCGCCACCCTCAACCAGGACACCGACTACCCGACCCTGCAAGGCCGGCATCAGGTTGATGTGGTGATCATCGGCGGTGGTTTCACCGGCGTTGCCACCGCTGTGGAACTCGCCGAAAAGGGCCTGAAAGTCGCTATCGTCGAGAGCCACAAGATCGGCTGGGGCGCCACCGGGCGCAATGGCGGACAAGTCACCGGCAGCCTTTCCGGCGACGGTGCGATGCGCAAACAGATGCGCCCGAAACTCGGCGATGAGGTCGACGATTTCATCTGGCACCTGCGCTGGCGTGGACACCAGATCATCCAGCAGCGGGTCGAAAAATATGGCATTCAGTGCGACCTCAAGCACGGCCATCTGCACGCCGCCTACAAGCCCAGCCACATGGACGGTTTGCGCCAGGACTACGACGAAGCCGTACGCCGCGGAATGGCCGCCGAGGTCAGCCTGCTCGACCGCAGTCAGGTGCGTGATCTGCTGCAAAGCGACCTCTATCACGGCGCAATCAAGAACACCCGCAACATGCACCTGCACCCACTCAACCTGTGCATTGGCGAGGCGCGGGCGGCGGAAAGTCTGGGGGCACTGATCTTTGAAAACAGTGAAGTGCTGGAGATCATTCACGGCACGGCTCCTCACAAAAGCCCGGGCGTGCGCACCGCTCACGGCCAGATCGATGCCAATCAAGTGATGCTCGCCGGTGACGTCTATCACAAGCTTGAACCGGGCCAGCTCAAGGGCAAGATATTCCCGGCCATGGGCGGCATCGTCACCACCGCGCCGCTGGGTGATCTGGCGCGGCAGATCAACCCTGAAGACCTGGCGGTGTACGACTGCCGCTTCGTCCTCGATTACTACCGCCTTACCGCCGATGGCCGTCTGCTGTTTGGCGGCGGCGCCAACTACAGCGGCAAGGATTCGCGGGACATCGCCGCCGAGCTGCGCCCGTGCATCGAGCAGACCTTCCCGGCGCTCAAAGGGGTGCAGATCGACTACCAGTGGAGCTGCGCGATGGGCATCGTGATCAACCGTATCCCGCAACTGGGCAAGCTCTCGGACAACGTCTGGTATTGCCAGGGCTACTCGGGACACGGCATCGCCACCACCCACATCATGGGCGAAATCATGAGCCGGGCGATCACCGGGCAGATGGAGCAGTTCGACACGTTTGCTGCATGCCAACACATTCGCGTGCCGATGGGGGATTTGCTGGGCAACCCGTTGCTGGCGGCGGGGATGTGGTATTACCAGATGCTCGAAAAACTGCGCTGACTGGACTGCCCCCTTCGCGAGCAAGCCCGCTCCCACATTCGAATCCATTCCAAATGTGGGAGCGAGCCTGCTCGCGAAGACGCCAGCAGCCGCAATACAAACCTCAAACCGACAACTGCTCCCACATTCGAATCCATTCCAAACGTGGGAGCGAGCCTGCTCGCGAAGACGCCAGCAGCCCCAATACAAACCTCAACCCGACAACTGCTCCCACATTCGAATCCATTCCAAACGAGGGAGCGAGCCTGCTCGCGAAGACGCCAGCAGCCGCAATACAACAATCAGTCCGGCAACTGCTCCACCACAATCCCCAACCGCCGATAATCCTCGACGCTGCCCGACGCTACATGCCGCTCGGTAATCAGCGTATGCAGCCGCGTACACGATGCCACCACAAACGGCTCCACCGCCCCAAGCTTGTCCGCCGTGGTCACCGCAATCACCCGTGCGGCACTGTCGAGCAGCGCCTGTTTGACCGGCACTTCATCGAAGTGCAGCGAGGTAATGCCCACCTCCGGGTGAATCGCGCAGACCCCGGTAAACGCCAGATCCGCCTTGATCGCGGCCAGCATCCGCACCGCCTCATGCCCGCCGGCCGACATTGTGCGGGGGTTCAGTTGCCCGCCGGCCAGAATCACCTTCACGCCCCTGTATTCGGACAAGGCAACCGCCGTCATCGGCGCCGCCGTCACCGCCGTGATCTGGATATCAGCACGCAACGAGCGCGCCACCTGCAACGTGGTCGAGCCGGAATCGAACAACACAATCTGCCCGTCCTCGACCTCTTGCGCCGCTCGCTGCGCCAGGCGCACCTTCACCTCGTCGCTCTCCTCCAGCCGGGTGAAGTAATCCTTACCGGTGTCCTTGGGTCGCGGCAGCGCCCCGCCGTGTACGCGTTGCACCAAGCCGGCGTGATCCAGTTCGGCAAGGTCGCGGCGGATGGTGTCTTCGGACACGGCGAAGTGCTGGCTCAACTCCGAAGCCATGACCTTGCCGTCACGT
Source organism: Pseudomonas sp. H1h (assembly GCF_000633255.1). Lineage (GTDB taxonomy): Bacteria > Pseudomonadota > Gammaproteobacteria > Pseudomonadales > Pseudomonadaceae > Aquipseudomonas. The sequence goes on along the minus strand of NZ_AYMJ01000018.1, from coordinate 90,883 downwards.
TCGAGGATCAGGAGAATTTTCTGCCGGCGCAGGGACGGCAGTTCGGTGATCGAATGATCGCGCATGGTTTTGCCTGTTTATGCTTGTAGTTGCAGGTTTTTCCGAGACTAGCGAAAGCCTCGGGCAAACACAAACCGGCCGATATCAATTGTTTCGATCATTGGAATCAACAAGCCGAATTTTTTCTTTGCCTGACGCCTGTTCAGAATGGCCTCACTTTAAAAAGGCTCAGGATGAATAGCTGATGAATCTCAATTTTGCGTTTGCGTGCATGATCGTCGTGTCTTTTGCGATAGCCCTGGGCCACGCCTGACGCGCTATACCGACGCCGCCAGATGCTCACGCAACCATTTGTGCGCCGGGTCGCGGTGCGAGCGTTCGCCCCAGAACATCGCCATTTCGTAGCCCGGCACCTGCAGCGGCGCGTCGACCACCTGCAACGCCGGGTTACCGCGCACCAGCCGTGACGGCAGCATCGCCACCAGATCGGTGCTGGTCAGCACCGACATCACCATCAGAAAGTGCGGCACCGACAGCACCACGTTGCGCGCCAGACCGACCTCGGCCAGCGCCTTGTCGGTCACCCCGAAAAAGCCCCCGCCCTCCCGTGACACCATCACGTGTTCCAGTGCGCAGAACTGTTCGCGGTTCGGCTTGCGCTTCAGGCGCGGATGGCCGACGCGACCGGCCAATACGTAGTGCTCGGTGAACAGCACCCGCTGATGCAGATCCAGCGGCGCGTCTTCGGTGATGTGCAACGCCAGGTCGAACACCCCCTGCTCCGCCTGCTTCACCAACTGCGCCGGCATCAGATCGAGCACCGCCAGACGCGTACCCGGCGCCTGAGTGCGCAAACCGCTGAGGGCCGGCAGCACCACCGTCGATTCACCGTAATCGGTCGCCGCGACTTTCCAGGTCTGGCTGGCCTGCGCCGGATCGAACGCACTGGCCGGCGCCACTGCCCGTTCCAGTGCTTGCAGCGCCTCGCGCAACGGCTCGCGCAATTCATCGGCCCGCGCGGTGGGGCGCATGCCCCGTGGTCCGGGCAGCAACAGCGGGTCGGCAAAGATGTCGCGCAGCTTGGCCAGGTGCACGCTCACCGACGGCTGCGACAGGTTCAACCGCTCTGCGGCGCGGGTTACGTTGTGTTCTGCCAATAACACGTCTAGGGTCAACAGCAAGTTTATGTCCAGACGTCGTAAATTATTCATGGCTATACCTGACATATCAGACATTCATTTCCAATATACCGATCAAGGATTGATCCTGCCTGCATTCAACCAAGGAGCTGCAATATGAATGTGCTACTGGTCTACGCCCACCCTGAACCCACCTCACTCAACGGCTCGCTCAAGGACTTCACCGTCCAGCGCCTGCAAGCCGCCGGTCACACCGTGCAGGTCTCCGACCTCTATGCGATGAACTGGAAGACCAACCTCGACGCCGACGACGCCCCCGGTCGCGACGACAGCCGCCCCTTCAACACCTCACGGGACTCGAAACTCGCCTACGCCCAAGGCACTCAGGCCGCCGATATCGCCGCCGAGCAAGCAAAACTGCTCTGGGCCGACGCACTGATCCTGCAATTTCCGCTGTGGTGGTTTTCCATGCCGGCAATCCTCAAGGGCTGGGTCGAGCGCGTGTACGCCTGCGGTTTTGCCTACGGCGTTGGCGAACACTCCGATTCGCGTTGGGGCGAGCGCTACGGCGAAGGCAAGATGAAAGGCAAACGGGCGATGCTGATGGTCACCACCGGCGGCTGGGACTCGCACTACAGCCCGCGCGGGATCAACGGCCCGATTGATGACGTGCTGTTTCCGATCAATCACGGCGTCCTCTACTACCCCGGTTTCGAGGTGGTACCGCCGTTCGTGGCCTATCGCGTCGGTCGAATGGATGAGGCGACATTTGCCGCGACTTGCAAAGAACTGGGCACGCGACTGGATGAATTGTGGAGCACGCGGCCGATTGCTTATCGGCAGCAGAATGGCGGGGATTACGAGATTCCGGCGTTGACGCTGAAGGATGGGATCGCACCGGGGATGGAAGGGTTCGACGCGCATATCCGCTGATCCAACCCTGTGCTGAGGGGATGAACCCCCTCAGCACAAAGGTACTTTCAGCTTTCTTCCCGCGCCCGTCGCACCTGCACCAGCAACGCCGGCGCGAAGTGCAGCAGCACCATCCGCGCCAGGTGGTGAGTGAGGATGAACACCACATTCAAGCCACCGGCAAACGCGACAATCGCAATCGTCTCGATCGCCCCCGGCATGTACGCCAGCCACAACGACAGCGGATCACTGCCCAGCCAGCGCGCCGCGACTTCGGCGAATGCCGCCGCGACCACGATCATCAAACCGACCGACACCAGCGCCGTCCGCCCATGCCGCCCCAACTCCGCGACGCCCAGCCCCTGAAAGCGTGAACCGATCCGCGCGCCGAGAATCAGCGCCGCCAGGTTCAGGCTCCAGTCCGGCATGTGGAAGCCGTGCAACCATCCCGATTCCACAAACACCGCAGTGAGCAGAATCGCCGTCAGCATGAACGGCGCCGGCACGCCGATCACCAGCAGCAATCGCCCGATGACGATGCTCAAGCCGATCAGCGCCAGCACCGTCAACGCCATGCCCGTGCTCAATGGGTCGCTTTCAACCACCGCCACCGAGGCCTGCCCGGGAATCAAAAAACTCACCAACACCGTGATCAACAGCAGCCGCATCAGGTGCACGATGATGACCTTGCTCGAGGCCTTTTCCGACTCCAGCAAATCGAACACTGCCGCCAGTGCGCCGGGGTACACCGCCAGCAGCGCGTCGGTGCGATTCCACCCCGCGCCGCGGGTCAGCCACCATCCAGCGAGCGCGATCTGTACAGCCAGGCATATCAGCAAAACGCCGAGGCTGGGCAACATGGCCGAAGCCGTCGCACTGTCCCACGCCTCGAACATCAACCCGGTGGCGATGCCTAGCGTGACCTGGATGTAGCCCAATCCATAAGGGGTTGCGGGGGCGAAACCGGTTCGCGTGGTGACCAGTGCGGTGACAAGAATCGCCCCCAGCAATAGGCCATGAGGAACACCGCTGACCTGCAACGCAGCGCCAACGGCGGCAGCGATCAACAAACACAGAATCGATTTCATATTCGCCTTCCTGGCTATTCAACTGAATTACGTGCGCAACCGTCCGATCGCCCGCCGATACTTCTCGACCCGCTCCAGATCCTCCCAACTGGGCGAGGCAATCCGCGACAGGTCGCTGTTCTCTTCCAGATCCGCCAGTTTCACCACCCGGCCAATCGGGTTCTGCGCCGCGCGCTCGACGAAATCCTCGTAGGACTCGCCCGGCACCTTAGTCACTGACTCAATCGCCGTCAGCACCTCTTCGCTGAAACCTTCCTTGCGCAAGTCATCGAGGCTGATACCGCAATCCTCGACCACATCGTGCAGCACGGCGACGATGCGTTCTTCCAGCGAACTCATGCGCAACATGACTTTCAGCGGATGCAGAATGTACGGCGAACCGCCCTTGTCCATCTGCCCGGCATGCGCGGTGGCAGCGAGGGCGATGGCGCGTTCGAGTGTCTGGGTCATGGGATTTCCTCGGGTTAGACGCCGTAACGGCCGCCGACGTGGATGTTGCGCTTGAGCCAGGCGGCAATCGCCTGCCATCGGCTGAGCGGTTTGGCGGGTGTGGGCGATATGGGAGATTCGGAATGTTTTTGCAGAATCAACGCCACCAGTGTCGCCTGATCTGCACTGTTATTCGCATCAATCAGCTCTGCGACCCACGCACAATCGGCTTTCTGCAGATGCTCACGCCACTCGCCGGGCCAGGCGTCCAATTCATCCAGCGCCAACCACCGCGCACCGCCCTGATTAGCGTGCCCGCCGCCAATCGATTGCTCGAAGCAAAACGGCGTCGCCGGTCGGGACGGGTCGATGCTGAAAATGTAGATGTCTTGAGTGGGGTGCTGCGGCGTGGGGGCGTTGTTGCGGCTGCCGATTTCGATCATGCGCGGTTCCATCCGTGGGTCAGGCGTTACAACTTGTTTCGCAGTCTACGTCGTGGTGTCGTTCGGCGAAACCTTCAGTGATGTACTGCGGGCTGGCAAATGAAAAAGCCGACCGCGTGGTCGGACAGGTATTTTCAGCGCCCAGATTTTGGAGTCTGAAAAGCTCTTAGGAAAACACCACTTGGGGTGAGGGGCTGTCGCTAACTAAATTAGCGATAGGAGCAGCTACGTTTCGACACGCTCGCCTCATAACCAACACATTGCCAACGTGCCAACGTTGTAGGCGCTCGGTCATCCAACCGACGATAACGTGGTTGGCACCTCAGAGCCTTCACCTCCTGACTTCCGCTGACCCTGTAAGAAGCGTCTGAACGTCATCATCGGTGATTCGGCGCTTCAGCACCCCGGCTTTGTTGGACGGTTACTCTTCAAACGAGAGTTATCCATTCAATAAAGCAGAGCTTCCATGGCCAACCACAGTTACATGAGCATTACCGGAAACCGACAAGGACTGATCTCCGCCGGCTGCTCCGACACAAACTCAATCGGCAACAAATGCCAACTGGGGCACCTCGATGAAATCATGGTCCTGGCCTACTCCCACAACATGACCACCGGCAATAACGGCGGCGTTACCGCAGACCGCGGCCAACACTTGCCGATCATGATCACCAAGAACATCGACAAATCCTCTCCCCTCCTCTGCGCCGCACTTCACGAACGCGAAGTGCTGGACTGCACCCTCTTCTTCTACCGAACCTCCGCCGCGGGTACACAAGAGAAATATTTCAAAATCCACATAGCCGGCGCAAAAATCGCCCACATCAACCTTCAGGTCCCCCACGCCATCCATTTGAATGACGCACAGCCACAGGAGTTGGTCTCATTCACTTACCGCGAAATCAGTTGGACCCATATCCACGCGGGCACAAGCGGCTTCAGCCGTTGGGGAAATGACGATGAATGAGGATTCGTGTGACATCAACGACGTCACACGGGCTGCCTCCGAGCTGGTTGCATTCGGATGCCAGATTGGCGCGACTCAGTTGTATGACAGTTTCAGCCAGCTTCGATTTAGCGAGATCGTTTCTTCTTACGCTAATGAGATTATTCGGGCGGTGGATGAGGGTGTCATGAGTGCCAAGCAAGGATTGAAGGAGCTCAGAGAGGAACACTCTGACTTATTGAACAAAGTATCGTTCTACGCTCAAAACGGCGTAGGTGTTGCGGCGGGAGTGATGCAACTGCAAATAGGCGCCATTCAATTCTCAAGCAAAAATCCGCAAGGTATATTTGCAGGAGCACTCTATTCGGCGCATGGATTCAATAACGTTCATGAAGGGGTAGTCAATATCTACAACGGCCCTGAAACCCAAAGCACAGTAGGCCCCATTCGTAAATTCTATCAATTCGCGGTGAATGATACTCATATAGGAAACACTGCCTACTACAGCGCAGATTTACTTCTTTCCGGGCTTGGCATGTTGCGACACGTGCGAAAACCAGGCTCAACGCAGTTATTCAATCATGACCCGATTAATTATGAGCGCTCTTACAACCAAATGGGGAGTCTGGCTTTGGCACTCGAACTACTGATCGATAGTATAACAGTTAAAAATATAGACAAAGAGATGGACTCGCGAACAAAAAAATAAACTACCATTTTACCCTGAAGTCCTCACCAGACATCATGTACGCGTAAACAGAAAAAAACACCACACCCCCTAACGACCTGTAAACAATTTCTGGCAAACTAACCAAATCCTTAATAATGTAATAAAAAACTTCCTCCACAAATAAGGCGCAATTAAAGAGAATATATTGTTTCACCCATACGGGGTAACGACAACTCCGGACATTTCGCCCCCGCAACTCCGCCACCTGATCAGGAAAGCAGTAACGAAAATTAACGTACAGAAGCAATGTAAAAACCAGACTGAACACAATTTCTTTTACATTGTTCAACCCTGAAAAAATCCCACTGAAAAAATTCACCTGCACTACCGCACCAATACCACTCAAAGCAACAGTCAAGAAAAACAAAAACGCTATTTGAGCCACAAACCTTAACGCCATGACTTCACCAACCTTAAGAAAACCCTATAACAACTTTATCGTTGAGGGTGAAATGAACACTGATAAAAACTCAAATAACAAAACAGCCCAACAAAAACGATCAAAAAAGATAACAAGCACCCTAATATAGAGCACACAAAGTTAAAAAGCCGCAAAGGAAAGCGCAACAATAAGACACATTCCCCAAACACTCATAATTCCAGCATACCCTTTGCCCTGAAAAATCACGCCAAGCAATGTAAACATGCAGGAAAAGCCCTTATATTATTAACCTTGCATCATCACGCGCTCATTCAGAACTCTCCTACAAATAAAAGCCATCAACCCTACAAACCTTTCCTCAACTCAAAAAAAATCCGACGCCCTTCAAAAGGCATCGGAATTACTTTTAACGTATGTTTTTATCTAAAGAGCCAATCAGAAGTTAGCCGGCGTATTCGCACTAATAATCTCAGCCTCATCCGCCCCGATATTCCGAAACTTATGCGGCAACGTCGTCGGGAAATAATAGCCATCCCCCGCATTCAACACACTCACTTGCCCATCCACGGTCAACTCCACCGTGCCACGGGTCACCAGACCACACTCCTCACCTTCCGCATGTACGATCGGCTCTTCACCGGAGCTCGCGCCCGGCGCGTATTGCTCGCGCAGTAAGCGCATCTGGCGGCTTGGGACCGAGGCGCCGATGAGCAGCAGGCGCAGGCCGTGGCGGCCGAGGTCGGGTTGTTCGTTGGCGCGGAACACGTATTGGTGTTCGCGCGGGGGTTGGTCGAAGGTGAAGAAGTCGGCCAGGGACATCGGGATGCCTTCGAGCAACTTTTTCAGGGAGCTGACGGAAGGACTGACGCGATTCTGTTCGATCAGGGAGATGGTGGCATTGGTCACGCCGCTACGCCGGGCCAGCTCGCGCTGGGAGAGTTTGTAGCTTTCGCGTACTAGTTTGAGTCGAGAACCCGTATCCATGACAGCCTTATGTGAGAACGACTTAAGGGCGATGGGGGTGGGTGGCGGGTGACGCGCCGAGGGCGCGGATCACGTTGCTCCCGTGTCCCGGAACCGTGAAAGGCGGCTATTAAATCACGTTTGGTGGTGTTGCTCAGCAGGTTCGATGGACGGTGGGATAAAAGTCCTTCTTGCCTTGGTAATACAGCAACTGTGGGAGCGGGCTTGCTCGCGAAAGCGGTGTGTCAGGCGACGGGGATGTTGGCTGATATGGCCCCTTCGCGAGCAAGCCCGCTCCCACAGTTTGATCTCTGGGTGCCAGCTCCATTGATGATGGTTGACGCGCCGCCACCGCTGGCAGGCCAGCTCGCACATTTGCAGCGTTAGTGTCTCAGGTAAAAAACCGGCGGGGTCTTGGGGCCGCCGCCGGGGAGGTAACTTAGATGCCGAAGCGGTCGCGCAGCGAGTAGTAGACGGCGCCGAGGGCGGTCAACGGGGCGGAGAAGGTGCGGCCGCCGATCATTGGCATGTGCGGTAGCGAGGCGAAGGCGTCGAAGCGTTCGGCGTCGCCACGGATCATTTCCGAGATCAGTTTGCCGGCCAGGTGCGAGCAGGTGACGCCGTGGCCGCTGTAGCCTTGCATGTAGTAGGCGTTTTTCTCGATCCGGCCGAATTGCGGCATGCGTGACATGGTCAGCAGGAAGTTGCCGGTCCAGCGGTAGTCGATTTTCACGTCCTTGAGCTGCGGGAAGGTCTTGAGGATCTTCGGCCGGATCAGTTGCTCGATGTCGTCCGGTTCACGCGCGCCGTACACCACGCCGCCGCCGTACAGCAGGCGGTTGTCGGCCGTCAGACGGTAGTAATCGAGCAGGTAGTTGCAGTCTTCGACGCAGTAGTTGTTGGTGATCAGGCTGCGCGCCTGCTTTTCGGTCAGCGGTTCAGTGACACAGATCTGCGAGCCGCACGGCATGCTTTTCGCGGTCACGCGGTTGTCCAGGCCTTGCGGCAGATACGCGTTGCCGGCGATCAGCAGGTACTTGGCGCGAACCTGGCCTTTGGCGGTACGCACGACGTTGGGCTCGCCGTATTTGATTTCGACGGCAGCCGATTGCTCGTAGATCTTGCCGCCCAGACGCACGATGGCTGCGGCTTCACCGAGGGCCAGGTTCAATGGGTGAACGTGGCCACCCTGCATGTCCAGCATGCCGCCAACGTAGGCGTCGGAGCCGACTTCGCGACGAATGTCAGCGGCGTCGAGCATCTTCAGGTTTTTGTTGCCGTAACGTTCCCAGCTGCGCTTTTGCTCGGCCAGGCCGTTGAGTTGTTTCTTGTTCATCGCTGCGAAAATGCCGCCCGGGCGGTAGTCGCATTTGATGTCGTATTCCTTGATCCGCGACCGGATGATGTCGGCGCCTTCAAAGATCATGCTGCCGAGGATTTCTGCGGTCTTGTCGCCGTAGCGCTCTTCGATCACATCGACATCGCGGCTGTAGGAGTTGACCAGTTGACCGCCGTTGCGACCGCTGGCGCCGTAGCCGACTTTCGCCGCTTCGAGCACGGTCACTTTGTACCCGGCCTCAGTCAGGAACAGCGCCGAGGACAGGCCGGTGTAGCCGGCGCCGATGATGCAGACATCGCACTCGACCGACTCTTCAAGAATCGGGAAGTCGATGACTTCGTTACGAGTGGCGGCGTAGTAGCTGTTGACGTGTTGTTGCTTCATTTTATTGTTCTCCGAGGGTCGCTCATCAGAAGCGACCACCGCTGTAGAAAATCAGAGCTTGATCCAGGTCGCTTTCAGCTCGGTGTACTTGTCGAACGCATGCAGCGATTTGTCGCGACCGTTGCCCGATTGTTTGAAGCCACCGAACGGCGCGGTCATGTCGCCGCCGTCGTACTGGTTGACCCAGACGCTGCCGGCACGCAGGCCACGGGCGAAGGTGTGCGCCTTGCTCAGGTTGCTGGTCCACACGCCGGCGGCGAGGCCGAAGATGCTGTCGTTGGCGATCTGCAGCGCTTCTTCAACGGTGTCAAAGGTGATCAGCGACAGCACCGGGCCGAAGATTTCTTCGCGGGCGATGGTCATGGCGTTGGTTACGCCGTCGAACAACGCCGGTTGCACGTAGAGGCCGCCGGTTTCTTCGAGGGTGCGCTGGCCGCCGGCAATCAGCTCGGCGCCCTGCTCGCGGCCGATGCTGATGTAGCGCAGCACGTTGTCGAGTTGGCGCTGATCGACCACGGCACCGACGGTGGTCGCCGGGTCAAGTGCATGCCCCGGCTTCCACGCTTGCAGCGCTTCGACCAGCAGCGGAATGAATTGCTCGCGGATCGAACGCTCGACCAGCAAGCGCGAACCGGCGGTGCACACTTCGCCCTGGTTGAAGGCAATGGCGCCGGCCGCCGCTTGTGCTGCCGCGCGCAAGTCCGGTGCGTCGGCAAACACCACGTTCGGACTCTTGCCCCCTGCTTCGAGCCAGACGCGTTTCATGTTGCTTTGGCCGGCATAAATCATCAGTTGCTTGGCAATCGCCGTGGAGCCGGTGAAGGCCAGCACGTCGACGTCCATGTGCAGCGCCAACGCCTTGCCGACGGTGTGACCGAAACCCGGCAGAACGTTGAACACGCCTTTCGGAATGCCCGCATCCAACGCCAGCTGAGCGATGCGGATGGCGGTCAGAGGCGATTTTTCCGAAGGCTTGAGGATGAACGAGTTACCCGCTGCCAGGGCTGGCGCGAACTTCCAGCTGGCCATTATCAGCGGAAAATTCCACGGCACGATGGCCGCCACGACGCCGGATGGCTCGCGGGTGACGAGGCCGAGTTGATCGTGCGGAGTGGCGGCGACTTCGTCGTAGATCTTGTCGATGGCTTCAGCGCTCCAGCGGATCGCGTTGGCGGTCGCCGGGATGTCGATGCTCATCGAGTCGCTGATCGGTTTACCCATGTCGAGGGTTTCCAGCAGCGCCAGCTCTTCCTGGTGTTGCAGGATCAGATCAGCGAAACGAATCAGGATACGTTTGCGCTCGGCCGGGGCCTTGTGCGCCCACACGCCGGAGTTGAAGGACTGGCGCGCGACCTCGACGGCGAGGTTGGCGTCAGCTTCATCGGTGCTGGCCACGGAGGCGAGGAAACGGCCATCGACGGGGCTCAGGCATTCGAAAGTGGCGCCGCTGATCGCCGGGCGATATTCACCGTTGATGAAGGCGCGGGATTCGATGGTCAGGGACTGGAAGCGTTGTTCCCAGTCGTTGCGGGTCGTTGTCATTGTTGTGGCTCGACAAGGGGAGTGGATGACGGGCGAACACCCGTCAATCAAATTTGGTAACCGAATCCCCTGTGGGAGCGGGCTTGCTCGCGAAGGCGTCGGTACGTCCAGCATCTTCACTGCGAGACACACCGCTTTCGCGAGCAAGCCCGCTCCCACAGGGGGTCGGTGTTGGTCTGCGAATCAGACCGTATGCAGATACCAGTTGTACTCAAGGTCGGAGATCGAGTTTTCGAACTCGGCCAGCTCGCTTTCCTTGCACGCGACAAATACGTCGATGTACATCGGGTCGATGTAGCGGGCCATGACTTCGCTGTCGTCCAGCTCACGCAATGCGTCGCGCAGGTTGTTCGGCAGGCTCTGTTCGTTCTGCTCGTAGCTGTTGCCTTCAACCGGCGCGCCTGGTTCGATCTGATTGGTCAGGCCGTGGTGAATACCGGCCAGCACCGAGGCCATCAGCAGGTACGGGTTGGCATCGGCACCCGCCACGCGGTGCTCGATGCGCACAGCGTCGGCCGAACCGGTCGGCACACGTACCGCCACGGTGCGGTTGTCGATGCCCCAGCTCGGCGAGTTCGGCACGTAGAACTGCGCGCCGAAGCGGCGGTACGAGTTGACGTTCGGGCAGAGGAAGGCCATTTGCGCAGGCAGGGTCTCCAGCACACCGCCGATCGCGTGTCGCAGCGCGGCGTTCTGCTCGGGATCCTCGCTGGCGAAGATGTTGTTGCCCTCTTTGTCCAGGATCGAAATGTGCACGTGCAGACCGTTGCCCGCCTGGCCCGGATACGGCTTGGCCATGAAGGTGGTGTCCATCTCGTGGTCGTAGGCGATGTTCTTCACCAGACGCTTGAGCAGGACCGCGTAGTCGCAGGCCTTGATCGGGTCGGAGACGTGATGCAGGTTGACTTCGAACTGCGCCGGGGCGCTTTCCTTGACGATGGCGTCAGCCGGGATGCCCTGCTCTTTCGCGCCTTCGAGGATGTCTTGCAGGCAGTCGACGTATTCATCGAGATCGTCGATCAGGTACACCTGAGTCGACACCGGACGCTTGCCGGACACTGGCGAACGTGGCGACTGCGGACGGCCGTTCACGTTGTCCTGGTCGATCAGGTAGAACTCGAGTTCGAACGCGGCGCAGATGGTCAGGCCCAGTTCGTCGAACTTGCGCACGACGTTGGCCAGCACTTCACGCGGGTCGGCGAAGAACGGCTCGCCTTCGATCTCGTGCATGGTCATCAACAGTTGCGCGGTAGGACGCTTCTGCCACGGCTCGATGCTCAGGGTGCCCGGGATCGGGTAGCAGATGCGGTCAGCGTCGCCGATGTCCAGACCCAGGCCGGTGCTTTCCACCGTGGAGCCATTGATGTCGAGAGCGAAGAGCGAGGCCGGCAGGTTGATGCCTTTCTCGTAAACCTTGTGAAGACTGGTGCGCTCGATGCGCTTGCCGCGCACCACACCGTTCATGTCTGCAATCAGAAGGTCGACGTACAAAACCTCAGGATGTTTCTTAAGGAATGCGTTTGCTTCGTTGAGTTGAACGGCACGCAGAGGGACCGACATGATGCACCTATTTAGCTGTTAATTATTATGTTCACTGCTCTTTCACGGAGCCAGTCAACCCGAACGGCAAAGTGAAGTCAATAGCGAACAGATGACCGCTCAGGGTTTATTTTTCGGGCTTTTTTTAACACTCACGTGCCAACACTGGCGCCAGATGCCCGAGAACCATGAAGATTTGATGAGCGGCGTTTAGAATTTTTTACATGGCAGTTGTTAATTAAAATCAACGAGGCTAAGCTCCGGAAAAGCTCGTTCAAGTGTCAAACTTCGAGGTGAATAAAAATGGCATTCAAGCCATTGATCGGCGTTACTGCGTGCGTCAAACAGATTGGCCTGCACCCCTATCACATCAGCGGCGACAAATACGTTCGCGCTGTCAGCGTCGCGGCGCTGGGGTTGCCGGTGGTCATTCCTTCCCTTGGCAAACTGACTGAAGTCGAAGACCTGCTCGGTCAACTCGACGGTCTGTTGCTGACCGGCTCGCCCTCGAATGTGGAACCCTTCCACTATCAAGGCCCGGCCAGCGCCCCCGGTACGGATCACGATCCGGCGCGGGACGCCACCACCCTTCCTTTATTACGTGCAGCCATCGCGGCGGGCGTTCCGGTGCTCGGCATCTGCCGTGGCTTCCAGGAAATGAACGTGGCCTTCGGCGGCAGCCTGCACCAGAAGGTCCACGAGCTGCCGGGTATGCTCGATCACCGTGAAGCCGACAGCCCGGACGTCGCCGTGCAATACGCACCGGCGCATGCCGTCACTGTGCTGGCCGGTGGGGTGTTCGAAGCGCTGGAGTTGCCGGGCGAGTTTCAGGTCAACTCGATTCACAGTCAGGGCATCGACCGCCTCGCTCCCGGCCTGCGTGCCGAAGCTGTGGCGCCGGATGGCCTGATCGAGGCGATCTCGGTCGAGCACAGCCCGACCTTCGCCCTCGGCGTGCAATGGCACCCTGAATGGCAAGTGCTGGACAACCCGAACTACCTGAAGATTTTCCAGGCGTTCGGCGAGGCTTGCCGGCAACGTGCGGCGCGACGCAACAAGCGCTGACACCCCCCAGGATTTCATCACTGTTTACTGCCCCCACGGGGTCGGCGGCTGTGCGTGTGCGCATCCGCCATCCGTGAAAACAACAAACAGTAATAACAACAAGTACGACCCAGGCAGCCAGGACGGCGGCGCCGACCAAGCCGGATCGGTATGAGCAGTGCCCGTCAGGACAACGCAAAACCCTATGGGAGCGGGCTTGCTCGCGAAAGCGGAGTGTCAGGCAACAACGACGTCGACTGACACGCCGCATTCGCGAGCAAGCCCGCTCCCACAGGGGATGTGATCCGACAGGAAATGCGCATATCGCTCTGCAATCCACTTTTAAGCCAGGCCACGTTGGCCCGGCGAACGAAACCTGTTGGGAGTTTCACATGGCAAACGCCTCCAGCACTTACAGGAAGGCACTTGAAGGCCACCAGCAACCGAAAAAGGTTCTGGTGAAAGTCGACCGTGTCACCAAGAAGTTCGACGAAACCACCGCTGTGGACGATGTGTCCCTGGAGATCCATCAGGGCGAGATCTTCGCGCTGCTGGGCGGCTCCGGTTCGGGCAAATCGACCCTGCTGCGCATGCTCGCCGGTTTCGAGCGCCCGACTGAAGGGCGGATTCTGCTCGACGGCGTGGACATCACCGACATGCCGCCGTACGAACGGCCGATCAACATGATGTTCCAGTCGTACGCGCTGTTCCCGCACATGACCGTGGCGCAGAACATTGCCTTCGGTTTGAAGCAGGACCGTTTGCCGGCCAGCGAAATCGACGCCCGCGTCGAAGAGATGCTGCGCCTGGTGCACATGACCCAATACGCCAAGCGCAAACCCCATCAGTTGTCCGGCGGTCAGCGTCAACGCGTCGCCCTCGCCCGCTCCCTGGCCAAACGTCCGAAGCTGTTGCTGCTGGACGAACCGATGGGCGCGCTGGATAAAAAACTGCGGTCGCAGATGCAGCTTGAGCTGGTGCAAATCATCGAGCGCGTCGGCGTGACCTGCGTGATGGTGACCCACGACCAGGAAGAGGCCATGACCATGGCCGAGCGCATCGCGATCATGCACCTGGGCTGGATCGCCCAGATCGGCAGCCCGGTCGACATCTATGAAGCACCGGTCAGCCGCATGGTCTGCGAATTCATCGGCAACGTGAACGCCTTCGACGGCACCGTGGTGGAAGACCTTGAAGGTCACGCGATCATCCACAGCCCGGACTTGCAGCAGAAGATCTACGTCGGCCACGGCGTCAGCACCTCGGTGCAGGACAAGTCGATCACCTACGCGATCCGCCCGGAAAAAATGCTCGTCAGCACCCTCAAGCCAGAGACCCGTTACAACTGGTCGGAAGGCAAGGTGCATGACATCGCCTACCTCGGCGGCCACTCGGTGTTCTACGTCGAGCTGCCTGGCGGCAAGATCGTCCAGTCGTTCATGGCCAACGCCGAACGCCGTGGCGCGCGTCCGACCTGGGACGACAAGGTCTACGTCTGGTGGGAAGACGACAGCGGCGTGGTACTGCGCTCATGAGAACCTTCAATCAGCAATTCCTGCGCCTGGTGCCCAGCGGGCGAAAATGGGTCATTGGCATACCGTTCATCTGGCTGTTCCTGTTCTTCATGCTGCCGTTCTTCCTGGTGATGAAGATCAGTTTCTCGGAAGCCGCGCTGTCGATCCCGCCATACACGGAGATCTACACCTACGCCGAACAGAAATTCCAGCTGATGCTCAACATCGGCAACTACACCATGCTCGGCGAAGACGAGCTGTACCTGTCGGCCTACCTCGGTTCGCTGAAGGTCGCGGCACTGAGCACACTGATGTGCCTGGTGATCGGCTTCCCGATGGCCTACGCAATCACCAAGGCGAGCAAGGAAGCGCAAAACGTCCTACTGCTGTTGATCATGATGCCGACCTGGACCGCGATCCTGATCCGCGTTTACGCATGGATGGGCATCCTCAGCAACAACGGTCTGCTCAATGCGTTTCTGATGTGGACGGGGCTGACCGATCACCCGATCGAGATCCTCAACACCAACACCGCTGTGTACATCGGTGTGGTCTACGCCTACCTGCCGTTCATGGTGCTGCCGCTGTACGCCAACCTGGTGAAGCACGATGGCAGCCTGCTGGAGGCCGCGTCGGACCTGGGTTCAAGCAACTTCAACAACTTCTGGAAAATCACCGTGCCGCTGGCCAAGAACGGGATAATCGCCGGCTGCATGCTGGTGTTCATTCCGGTGGTGGGTGAGTTCGTGATCCCGGAACTGCTGGGTGGCCCGGAGACGCTGATGATCGGTCGCGTGCTGTGGCAAGAGTTCTTCAATAACCGCGACTGGCCGGTGGCGTCTGCACTGGCGGTAGTGATGCTGTTGATCCTGATTGTGCCGATTCTGCTGTTCAACCGCAGTCAGGCCAAAGAGATGGAGGCACGGGGATGAAACGCTTCGGTTTTTCCAAGTTCATGTTGATCTTCGGCCTGATGTTCATTTATCTGCCGATGCTGATCCTGGTGATCTACTCGTTCAACGCCTCGAAACTGGTGACGGTGTGGGGCGGCTGGTCGGTGAAGTGGTACGTCGGCCTGCTCGACAACACGCAACTGATGGGCTCGGTAGTGCGCTCGCTGGAAATCGCCTGCTACACCGCGATTGCTGCCGTTGCGCTGGGCACCCTCGCCGCGTTCGTTCTGACTCGCGTCACACGCTTCAAGGGTCGCACGCTGTTCGGTGGTCTGGTGACCGCGCCGTTGGTGATGCCAGAGGTGATCACCGGTCTGTCGCTGTTGTTGCTGTTCGTGGCCATGGCGCAGTTGATCGGCTGGCCGCAGGAACGTGGCATCGTCACCATCTGGATCGCTCACACCACATTTTGTGCCGCTTATGTGGCAGTGGTAGTCTCTGCCCGCCTGCGTGAACTGGATCTGTCGATCGAAGAAGCCGCGATGGATCTGGGGGCCAAACCGTTCAAGGTGTTTTTCCTGATCACCATTCCGATGATCGCGCCGTCGCTGGCTGCGGGCGGCATGATGTCGTTCGCCCTGTCGCTGGATGACCTGGTGCTGGCGAGCTTCGTCTCCGGCCCGGGTTCGACCACGCTGCCGATGGAAGTGTTCTCGGCGGTGCGTCTGGGCGTGAAGCCTGAGATCAACGCCGTGGCCAGCCTGATTCTGCTGGCAGTGTCGCTGGTGACCTTCCTGGTCTGGTACTTCGGCCGCAAGGCAGAGGCCAACCGCAAGCGGGCGATTCAGGAAGCGATGGATCAGACGGCGAATGAGTCGTGGCAACAGCCGCAACGCGCCGCCACTGCCGCAGCCTGACAATGTGATGAGGAGCCAGTGTGGTGAGGGGGTTTATCCCCTCGCTACACAAGCTCCCTCGCCACAGGTCAGGTGTGCTGCTGTTTTGGTTTTGTGCTTTTGCTTAAAAGCTTTTGAATAAGAAGAATGGAGTTGTACCGATGAAAATGTTTGGCAGGACTCTGCTGACACTGTCCTTAATGGGCGCAATGGTCATGGGCGCCCAGGCCAACGACAAGGTGCTGCGTGTTTACAACTGGTCCGATTACATCGCGCCGGACACCGTCAAGAAGTTCGAAGACGAGACCGGCATCCGCGTGACCTATGACGTGTTCGACAGCAACGAGACCCTTGAGGCGCGCTTGCTGGCGGGCAAATCCGGTTATGACCTGGTCGTACCGTCCAACAGTTTCCTGGCCAAGCAGATCAAGGCCGGTGTCTATCAGACGCTGGACAAATCGAAGCTGCCGAACTGGAAGAATCTCAACCCGGTGCTGTTGAAAAACGCCGCTGCCAGTGATCCGGACAACGCCCATGCGTTCCCGTACATGTGGGGCTCGATCGGCATCGGTTTCAACCCGGCAAAGGTCAAGGAAGTGCTCGGCGCCAACGCCCCGACCGATTCCTGGGACTTGCTGTTCAACCCGCAAAATGCTGAAAAACTGAAAGCCTGCGGCATCAGCTTCCTCGACTCGCCGACCGAAATGATCCCGGCCGCCCTGCACTATCTGGGCTATCCGGTGAACGACAAGGACACCGCGCACATCAAGGAAGCCGAGGCGCTGCTCATGAAGATCCGCCCGTACGTGGCGTACTTCCATTCTTCGAAGTACATCTCGGACCTGGCCAACGGCAATATTTGCGTGGCGGTCGGGTACTCCGGTGACGTGCTGCAGGCCAAGGCCCGTGCCGTGGAAGCCGGCAACAAGGTGAAGATCGACTACAGCATTCCGAAGGAAGGCGCCGGCAGTTTCTACGACATGGTCGCGATCCCGCGTGATGCCGCCAACGTCGACAACGCTTACCTGTTCATGAACTTCCTGATGCGTCCGGACATCATTGCCGAGATCACCAACAGCAACGGCTACAGCAACGCCAACGCGGCGGCCACGCCACTGGTGGACGAAGCGATCCGCAACGACCCGGGCTCATACCCGTCGCAGGCGGTGATGGCGACGCTTTATGCGGTGCCGGATCAGCCGATTGCCACACAGCGGATCATGACCCGAGGCTGGACCCGGGTGAAACTCGGCAAGTAAAAACACCAGCGATCAAAAATGTGGGAGCGAGCCTGCTCGCGAAAGCGGTATGTCAGGCGATGAAGAGGCTGAAGGTGCCGACGCCTTCGCGAGCAGGCTCGCTCCCACAGTGAAGCAATGCAGTGCCGAAAAAGTTCCCGTTCACGCAGCGCCTTACCACCGCTGCACCCTGCATTGAACGGCCTCACCTGGCTCCCTCGGCTCAGGTGAATTCAGGCGCCCTTGGGCGCCTTTTTTTGTGCGCTCAATTCAGCGGCCATTCCTGCAGGATCCGGTAACGCCCCTTGTGCGATTCGAACAGGGCAAAGCGCTCGGCGCGCAGGAAGAATTCCGCCGGCGTGGCGGATTCCGGCTCCGCTGCACGGTAGTCACGGGCCAGGGTCAGGTGCGGGCGAAACTCGCGCGCAGACGCTTCGAAGCCAAACGGCAACATCGCCTGTTCCAGCGCATAGACCAGGCGCAACAATGCCGGTGGTGCCCGCTCGGGCGCCAACGACAGGATCCCGGCCCGATGCCAGACCTGCAGGCGATCCAGCGCAATCCTCAACGTTTCAGCCGGCGTGCGCACCTTGCCGGCGGCCTCGCAGACTTCATTGATCTGCGCCAGCGGCACGGCACCGAGGAACAGCAGCGTCAGGTGAAAGTTATCCGCCGGCACCGGTTTGCCGGTGCGCAGCCCAAGCTCGCCGCGCCATTGAGCAATGGCCTTGCGTTGTAATGGCGGACAGTCGAGGGCGAAAAACAGTCGCTTGGCGGGAAGATCCATTCGCACTTCATCGATCATGGCCCTGCTCCTTCGCTCGTCGATCAGGCGATTCTACACAGCCTTCTCTGACGACTCGCGACACCCGGCTATAGTTCAAGGATTGCCATCGAACCAGAGGCCGTCATGCGCGAGATTCTCAGCAAAGAGCCGTGGTGGGCCAGACCACCGAACCCCGGGCAGGATGAAGCCGAACTGGAGTGGGGCTGGCTGGTGCATTACAGCGAAGGTGAACCGCGTTTCGAATTCGTTTGCGAACGGCCTACGGACGAAGAAATCCGCAACCGCAAAAGCTGCCGGATTACCCCCTCATCTGAATGACCGCAAGCCCATGTGGGAACGGGCTTGCTCGCGAAGCGGTCGGCACAGCCAGCATCTTCAGCGACTGAACCACCGCCATCGCGAGCAGGCTCACTCCTGCACGGAACAGGTGAATTTCAGGATTCAAGAATGTTCTTGAAACCGCCAAAGATCATGCGCTGACCATCAAACCCCATCGGGTTGACGTCCGGTTGCATGCGCGGGTCCTCCATCATTTTGGCCATGCCGGCGTCGCGGGTGGCTTTGTCCGGCCAGATCAGCCAGCCGGAGGAAACTGTCTCGCCGTCCTTGAGTTTTACCGCCATCGGGAATGACGTGACTTTGCCCTCCGGCACGTCATCGCCCCAGCACTGAACGACATCCTTTGCGCCGTATTCCTTGAACAGTTTCGCGGCGATCTCACAGTGTTTTTTGTACCGCTCGCGATTGGCATTCGGTACAGGTGCTACAAAAATATCGATGTAAGCCATGATCACTCTCCTTGCACGTTGGGTTCGATCTGCTGAGTAGTCGATTCCGGCGGCCGCCATTCGACACGATTCACACCCAGCCCGACCGACGGTTGTTCTGCTCCGCCAAGGCTGCCCTCAACCTGACCGGCGATGTGCAACGTACCGGCCATGACCCCAGTGGTCGGGTTTTGCAGCAGTTTCGACCAGGCCTTGTCAAAGGTGCTGCCCAGGCTGCTGCGAATCAGCGCTTCGCTGTCGGGTCGATCACTGGCCTGGATGATCGCGCGGATGCCCGCCACGCCGATCGAAATCACCCCGCCCACCAACTTGCCCGCCGCAGCCGCCACCGCGCTGGCCGCACCGCGCGGGGCCATTTCCGCTTCCATTCGCTGGCTGGCGCGTTTGGCCACGGGCGCCATGCCGGCGTCGGTCGAGGCAATCCCCTTGCTGCCACCCTCGGTGTGGACCTTGTCGATCAGCGCGGCATACGCCGGCAGGGTGTTCAGCGGTTCGGTACTGATGACCTGATACAGCGAAGCATCGCGCGCCGGCGGCGGGCCAAGGGCGATGGCCGACACTTTCTGCAAGTGCCCGTTGAGCTGGGCCACCGGCACACCGTAACGCTGGGCGATGAGCGGCATCTGCTGGGCCATCAGTTGCGCATAGAACGCCGTGGCCTGACCGAGGATCGCATCCGGATCGATCTCCACCGCGACCGGCGCCAGCACCCTTTCCTGATACTGCTCAAGCAGATAGCTCGCCAGACGCTTGGCCGACGCATCCTGTTCGCCGCCGGCGCTGATCGTGTACCAACTGACCTTCATCGATAGCCATTCCTGGGTCCAATAGCTGCTGAACCACGGAATGAAATTTTCTTCAGTTTGTTCATAGACGCGAATACGCCAATGTTCCATCGAGCCCCGGGCAAATACCTTGACCTGCTCGGTGGACTGCTGCGAGGCGCTGACGATGTCGCGGTCGATCTGCTTCCAGGTCGCGGGCGACACCACCACGGCCGGTGGCGTCACCGGGGCCCGAGCCGAGGAGGCGCAGCCAGCCAGCAGCAACAGTGCGGCGACGAACAGCGCACGCAGGTTCACAGTGGTGGAGTCCTTGAATGGAGGAAAACAGATTTGAGTATAGGTGCGGGGGGTTGGGCCGTTTGTCGGTTGTGGCTGCATTGGCCCCATCGCGAGCAGGCTCGCTCTCACTTTGAAATACGTCCTCCTGTGGGGAGTGGCATCAACCATCAACGCCGTCGATATTCACCATCGCCACGATTGCCTTCCGCCCGCCGCCCGGCAAAGGCACGATTGACCCATCCGAGACGCAACGAGGAGTACACATCATGATTCGCACCATCGCACTCTCCGTGAGTTTCCCGGTATTCGGCAGCAACTATTACGAGCAGCACGTGGTGTCGCGCAAGGCGCAAGCACTGGTGTTCAACAAAGATTTCGACGATCTGCTGATGCCCGCCGCAAGCAATCACTTCACTAATGAAGTGGTCGGTATCAACGATCAGTTCCGCTTTCTGAGCGACATACTCGCCACCCATTTGCTGGATCTCGAGGCCTCTGCGCCTGCGCATTCCAGCGTCCGGGCGAGCGCTCATTTTTAATCGGCGAGGGCGTTCCCGTTGCGGGAACGCCCTCTTGATATTCAATCAGTCGTCGTCGCGATCACGGTAGTAGCGGCGTCCGTCGCGTCGACCGTCATCACGCTCATCCCAACGCCGATCATGGTCGTAATAGCGCCCGTGATCTCGGTCGTAATGCCGCCCATGGCGGTAGTCATCATCAAAATCCGCCACACAGCCTGCCAGCAAAACAGCGGCGGCCACGGTCAGCAGCATTGTTGTCGCGTGCTTCATTCAACTCTTCCCTAAAACCAAGGTCTTGACGACGGAACGGCTGTCACTGCCCACGCCTTCAGGACGCAGTGCGCGCAGCCGCTGATACGACCGGACAAACGGACTTTGATTCACTGCCCGACCACGACCATTGATCGGCGCGCCGCCCGCCCCCGGACAGCGGCGTAATGCCACCTATACTGCTGGTTATCGCCCCCCTCGCAACGGATCTGCGCCTCGATAACAACAAGCAGAGGTGGATCATGGTCTGGCAGCAAATCTACGACCCGTTCGGCAATCCGCTGATCTCTACACTCATGGCCGCCACCCCGGTGGTGGTGATGCTCGCAGCGTTGGCGTTCTTTCACGTCAAGGCGCATCTGGCCGCCCTGCTCGCCCTGGCTTCGGCGCTGCTGATTTCGATCTTCGCCTTCGGCATGCCGGCAAGCATGGCCGGTTCGGCGGCGTTGTTTGGTGCAGCCAATGGTTTGCTGCCGATCGGCTGGATCGTGCTCAACATCATCTTTCTGCACCGCCTGACCACCGAGAACGGCTCATTCAAAGTGCTGCAGGACTCCCTGGCGCGGATCACTGATGACCGCCGTTTGCAGTTGCTGCTGATCGCCTTCTGCTTCGGCGCGTTTTTCGAAGGCGCGGCCGGGTTCGGTACGCCAGTGGCTGTGACCGGAGCGATTCTGATCGGCCTCGGTTTTTCGCCGTTGGCCGCATCCGGGCTGGCGTTGATTGCCAACACCGCACCAGTGGCGTTCGGCGCGCTCGGCACGCCGATCATCACCCTGGCCAAAGTCACCGGGCTGGATGAGATGGAGCTGTCGATGATGGTCGGCCGGCAACTGCCGTTTTTCTCGGTGCTGGTGCCGTTCTGGCTGATCTGGGCGTTTGCCGGCTGGCGCAAGATGCTGGAGATCTGGCCGGCGATTCTGGTGGCCGGGGTCAGTTTCGCGGTGCCGCAGTTCCTGGTATCGAACTACCATGGGCCAATGCTGGTGGACGTGATCGCCGCACTGATCTCCATGGCCTGCCTGACTCTGTTTCTGCGGGTCTGGAAACCGGCGACTGTTTACACCTCCGCCGCCCTGTCCGGGCGAGTCGACAACTCCAGGGTCGAGGAAGAAAAAGTTACCGCCAGCGCCACCTTCAGCGATCAGGCACGCCCGGCGGTGATGCGCGCGTGGATGCCATGGATCATCCTCACCGTGTTCGTGTTTGCCTGGGGCACCCAGGGTTTCAAGAATATTTTCGACGTGCGCCCGGCGCTGGACCCGGTAACGCATTCCGTCAAACTCGATCCGCAAGGCAAACCGCTCAGCGAGGCCAACCCGATTTTCTCGCCGGCGCTGACCTTCACCACGCTGCACCTGCAAGTGCAGAAAGTCCCACCGGTGGTGCCGGCGCCGAAAGCCGAAGAAGCGATCTACAAGTTCACCTGGTTCACCGCCACTGGCAGCGGCATTCTGCTGGCGGCGATTGTCGGCGGGCTGCTGATGGGCTACTCGATCCCGCAATTGATCAAGCAGTACCTGCGCACGCTATGGGTGGTGCGGTTTTCGCTGATCACCATTGCGGCGATGCTCGCGCTGGGATTCCTTACGAGGTATTCCGGACTGGACGCGACCATGGGCCTGGCGTTTGCGGCGACCGGGGTGTTTTACCCGATGTTTGGCACCTTGCTCGGCTGGCTCGGCGTGGCGTTGACCGGTTCGGATACCGCCTCGAACGTACTGTTCGGCGGGCTGCAACGGGTGACCTCGGAACAGTTGGGCATCAGCCCCGTCCTGATGGCGGCGGCCAACAGCTCCGGCGGCGTGATGGGCAAGATGGTCGATGCACAATCAATCGTGGTCGCCTCCACCGCCACCCGCTGGTATGGGCATGAGGGTGAAATTCTGCGCTACGTGTTCTTCCACTCGATCGTACTGGCGATGCTGGTCGGTGGGCTGGTGACGCTGCAGGCGTATGTGGCGCCGTTTACGCACATGGTGGTTGGCGGACATTGAGGTCAATTCCGAAGACCTCTTCGCGAGCAGGCTCGCTCCCACAGGGGGCATGCATTCCAATGTGGGAGCGGGCTTGCTCGCGAAAGCGGCATGCCATTCAACCAAAAACTGCCTGACCCTCCGCCTTCGCGAGCAAGCCCCCTCCCACAATATGGCTCTGCGTCGTTTAGCAGATTGATGAGCCATGCGCATAACTCTATAGCGCAAATCCGCAAAAACCTTTTCCCTCTTGCGCAGGTCATTCCAAGAACGAGACCGGCAAGCATGCCGGCGCGCCCGAGCGGGCCTTTTCACCCCTGCCGTCCTGATTCAGCCAGAGAGGGATCGAAGCATGACGATTTCCCGACGTAGATTCCTGATCCTCGGTGCCGTGACCGCCACGGCCTTCGCGATGCCGCCGTTCATCAGCCTCAAGGCCTACGCGGCCAACCTGGAGCAACCGGCCATGAGCAAAGTGACGATTCAAGTCAACGGCAAGCCGCAAGCCCTTGAAGTCGACAACCGCACCACCCTGCTTGACGCCCTGCGCGAGCACCTGCACCTGACCGGCAGCAAAAAAGGCTGCGACCATGGCCAGTGTGGCGCCTGTACGGTGATCGCCGATGGCCGCCGGATCAATGCCTGCCTGACCCTGGCGGTGATGCACGAAGGCAGCGAAATCACCACCATCGAAGGCCTCGGCATGCCCGACAATCTGCACCCGATGCAGGCCGCGTTCATCAAGCACGACGGCTATCAGTGCGGTTATTGCACGCCGGGGCAGATCTGCTCGGCGGTGGCGGTGCTCAGGGAAATCCGCGACGGCATCCCCAGCCATGCCAGCCCCAGCCTGACCGATGCACCGCAACTGATTGCCGCTGAATTCCAGGAGCGCATGAGCGGCAACATCTGCCGCTGCGGTGCCTACTCGAACATCATCGAAGCGATCACTGAAGTTGCGGAGGTGCCGGCATGAGACCGTTCAACTACAGCCGCGCCGACTCCCCCGCCGCAGCGGCCGCACAAGCGGCACAGGTCGAAGGCGCGAAGTTCATCGCCGGCGGTACCAACCTGCTAGACCTGATGAAACTCGACATCGAAACCCCGCTGCACCTGATCGACATCAACCATCTGGGCCTTGATCAAATTGAAGCCACACCTGAAGGCGGATTACGCATCGGCGCACTGGTGCGCAACACCGATCTGGCCGCCGACAGCCGCGTGCGCAAGGACTACGCCCTGCTCTCGCGCGCCTTGCTCGCCGGCGCCTCGGGCCAGTTGCGCAACATGGCGAGCACCGCCGGCAACCTGCTGCAACGCACCCGCTGTGCCTACTTCTATGACGTCAATCAGGCCTGCAACAAACGCCAGCCCGGCAGTGGTTGCGCGGCGATTGGCGGGGTCAGTCGGCAACTGGGGCTGATCGGCGTCAGCGACGCCTGCATCGCCACCCACCCCAGCGACATGGCGATTGCCATGCGCGCACTCGATGCGCAGGTTGAAACGGTCAAGCCCGACGGCACGACCCGCCGCATCGCCATTGCCGACTTCCATCAACTCCCGGGCAACACGCCGAACATCGAAACCAGCCTCACGCCCGGCGAGTTCATCACCTCCGTGACCCTGCCCGCTCCGGTCGGCGGCACGCACCTTTATCACAAGGTGCGTGATCGCTCGTCGTACGCCTTTGCCTTGGTGTCGGTCGGGTTGATCCTGCAAAAAGACGGCAGCGGCCGCGTGGCGGTCGGTGGGATAGCGCCCAAACCGTGGCGCGTCGAAGACGCCGACGCGTTGCTGCCCAACGGCGCGAAAGCCGTGAGCGAACGCCTGCTCGACGGCGCAACACCGACCCACGACAACCAATTCAAACTGACCTTGGTCGAGCGCACGCTCGGCTCGGTGTTGGCGCAAGCGAGGGACGAAGCATGAAATTCGACACGCCCGCCACCACCAACCCGATCGATCAGTTGAAAGTCATCGGCAAACCCACCGACCGCGTCGAAGGCCCGCTGAAAACCAGCGGCCAGGCGCCATACGCCTACGAGCAACACCACGTGGTGGCGAATCAGGCCTACGGCTTCATGGTCGGCTCGGCCATCGCCAAAGGCCGCATCAACCACATCGATCTCGACGCCGCCGAAGCCGCGCCCGGCGTGCTGGCCATCGTCACCGCTGCCAATGCCGGCAAGCTCGGCAAGGGCAAATACAACTCGGCGCCACTGCTGGCCGGGCCCGACGTGCAGCACTATCACCAGGCCGTAGCGCTGGTGGTTGCCGAAACCTTCGAGCAGGCTCGCGCCGCTGCACAACTGGTCAAGGTCGACTATGTCACGACCAAGGGCGAATTCGACCTGGCCAGCGTGCGCGATCAGGGCGTGGAGCCGAAAGAAGAATTGCCCGACGTCAGACACGGCGATTTCGCCGGGGCGTTCGCCGCCGCTGCGGTGCAGTTCGACGACCTACACCACCCCCGATCAGTCCCACGCGATGATGGAGCCGCACGCAACATTGGCGGCATGGCAAGGCGATCAACTGACCCTGTGGACGTCCAACCAGATGATTGCCTGGAGTGTCGGCGACGTCGCCGCCACCCTTGGCCTGTCCAAGGACAAAGTGCGCCTGATCTCGCCGTACATTGGCGGCGGCTTTGGCGGCAAACTGTTCATCCGCGCCGACGCGATCCTCGCTGCCCTCGGGGCGCGTCTGACCAACCGCCCGGTAAAAGTCGCCCTCGCCCGGCCGCAGATCGCCAATAACACCACTCACCGCCCCGCGACCATCCAGCGGATTCGCATGGGTGCGACAGCGGACGGCAAGCTCACAGCCATCGCTCATGAAGGCTGGTCGGGCAACCTCAAGGACGGCAAGGTCGAAGTCGCGGCGCAGCCGAGTCAGTTGCTCTATGCCGCAGAAAACCGCCTGGTGAGCATGCGGCTCGCGCCGCTGGATCTGCCCGAAGGCAACGCCATGCGCGCCCCCGGGGAAACCCCGGGGCTGATGGCGCTGGAAATCGCCATGGACGAGATGGCCGAGCAGCTCAAGCTCGACCCCATCCAGTTTCGTATCCTCAACGACACCCAGGTCGATCCGGTGAAAACCGAGCGCCCGTTCTCCCAGCGACGGCTGATCGAATGCCTGCAGACCGGCGCCGAAAAGTTCGGCTGGGCCCAGCGCAGCGCTACCCCCGGCAGCCGTCGCGAAGGCCGCTGGCTGATCGGCATGGGCGTCGCGGCGGCGATCCGCAATAACCTGCTGCTCAAGTCCGGTGCGCGGGTGCGGCTGGAACGCGACGGCAAGGTCACGGTGGAAACCGACATGACTGACATCGGTACCGGCAGCTACACCATCATCGCCCAGACCGCCGCCGAGATGATGGGCGTCGGCCTTGCAGACGTCACCGTGCATCTGGGGGACTCGAACTTTCCGGTGTCGTCCGGCTCCGGCGGCCAGTTCGGCGCCAACTGCTCGACCGCCGGGGTCTACGCCGCGTGCATGAAACTGCGCGACGCAGTGGCAACCCGGCTGGGCATGACCGGCGCTGACGTCGAATTCGCCGACGGTCAGGTGCGCTCCGGCGGCAAGACGCTGGCGCTGCGTGATGCCGCAAAAAATGGCGTCGTCGAGGCTGAGGACAGCATCGAATTCGCCGACCTCGCCAAGCAGTATCAGCAGTCGACCTTCGGCGCGCACTTCGTCGAAGTGGCGGTGGACGCGGCGACCGGAGAAGTCCGTGTGCGACGCATGCTTGCGGTGTGCGCAGCGGGGCGGATTCTCAACCCCAAAGCCGCGCGCAGCCAGGTGATCGGCGCGATGACCATGGGCGTCGGCGCTGCATTGATGGAGGAGCTGGCGGTGGACAAACGGCTGGGCTTTTTCGTCAATCACGACCTGGCCGGGTACGAAGTGCCGGTGCATGCCGACATCCCGCATCAGGAGGTGATTTTCCTCGACGAGACCGACCCGGTTTCATCGCCAATGAAAGCCAAGGGTGTGGGGGAGCTGGGGATTTGCGGCGTGAGTGCCGCAGTGGCGAATGCGATCTACAACGCCACCGGGGCGCGGGTGCGCGAATATCCGATCACGCTGGACAAGATTCTTTCGTCGTTGCCGCCGATGATCTGAAGCAACCCCGCAGAATCGCCCCTCCCTGCGCAGAGAGGGGCGTTCACCGTTACCAGCGATACGTCGCCGAAGCCACCGCGGTGCGCGGATTGCCGTACAGGCAACGGGTCGCGTCGTAGCATCCGGAAATGTAGTCATCGTCGGTCAGGTTGGTGACGTTCAGTGCCAGTTTCCATGGCCCGGTCACGTAATGCGCCGAAGCATCGAACACAGTGTACGAGGGGATCTCCAGCGAGTTATCCGCCGCCCCCGGGTTACTGCCGACGTAGCGCACGCCCGCGCCCATGCCAAAGTTCTTCAGCCAGCCATCGTGGAAGGTGTAGTCAGCCCACAGCGACGCCATGTTGCGCGGCGTCGGGATGAACGTCGGGGTCTTGCCCTCGCTGACGTCGTTGGCCTTGGTGATCTTCACGTCCTGATAGGTGTAACTGGCGATCACGTCCAGCTCACGGCTCAGGCTTGCCGTGCCTTCCAGCTCGAAACCACGGGAGCGGATTTCGCCGGTCTGCACCGAGTAATTGGGATTGATCGGGCCTGGCGTCAACACGTTAGTCTGGGTGATCTGAAAGACCGCCGCAGTCACCGACGCGTTGCTGTCCTTGGGCGCGAATTTGATCCCGGCCTCGTACTGCCTAGCCTCGGTCGGATCGAACGGTTTACCGTTGGCATCCAGCCCGGCGTTGGGGGTGAATGCGGTGGAGTAGCTGACGTAGGGTGCCAGGCCGTTGTCCGCCAAGTACACCAGACCGGCTCGACCGCTGAAGGCCTCATCTTTCTGGTGGGTGGTGGTGTGCGCCAGGTGATCCTGGGTTTCGCTGCTGGCCCAGTCGTAGCGACCGCTCAGGGTCAGGCGCCAGTGCTCGTCGAACTTCAGCTGATCCTGCAGATACAGGCCGGTCTGATTCAGGGTCGAATCGATGTTACTCGGGTAACTCTTGTCCGGATCGTTGAAGATCGAGCGGTCGAACGGCACGAACACCGGGTGGTACGCGTTGACCGGCGCCGCGAGGGCATAGACCTCTTTGTCGGTGGCGTCCTGATGCTGATAATCCAGGCCCACGAGCACCGTGTGATCGACCCCGCCGGCACTGAAGTCGGCTTGCGCCTGGTTGTCCACGGTCCAGCGTTTGTAGGTGAAATCGGCGATGCCGGCCCAACGGTCGATGGTCGTCAACGAGCCTGCCTGGAAGCCACCGCCGTAGATCATGTTGTCGTTCAGGTCGAGGTGCGAGTAGCGCAGGTTCTGCCGCACTTGCCAGGTGTCACTCAGGCGTTTGGAGAACTCATAGCCGAACGAATACTGGCGCTTTTCGTACTTCTGAAAGTCTCGGTCGGCCTCGAAGATGTTGCGCTTGATGTGGCCGTTGGGGTTGTAGTCGATGGTGCCCGCCGACGGATAAAAACCATCGCCGGAATTGCTGTCGTCGTACAGATAACTCGCCAGCAACGTGAAGCGCGTGTCGTCATCCGGCGCAAAGGTAAGCGAGGGCGCCAGTGATTGGCGCTTGTCCTGCCACGGAGTGTCCTTGATGTTCTGGTCGCGCAGCACGCCGACCATGCGGTACGACCACACGCCCTGCTCGTCCAGCGGGCCGGTGCTGTCGAAGTTGACCTGGCGGCGCGCATCGGTGCCGTATTGCACGCCGACTTCGTTGGCCGCCACTGCACTCGGGCGCTTCGATACCTGATTGATCACACCACCGGGATCGCCCTGCCCGTACAACACACCGGCCGGACCGCGCAGTACTTCGACGCGCTCGAGCATGTACGGATCGACCATCCAGCTCGCCAGATTGATCGTGGTCGGCAGTTGCAGGCTATCGAGGTATGTGGTCGGGGAGAAACCGCGAATCACCGTGTACCAGTCCGAGCGATTGTTGGCGCCATAGCTCGACACGCCGGGGGTGTAGCGCAACGCTTCGTTGACCGACTGCACGCCTTGCGCATCCATGCGTTCACGGGTGATGACCGAAATCGATTGCGGGGTTTCGTGGATCGGCGTGCCGGTCTTGGTTGCGCTGATGCTGTTCTGCGCAACGTAACCGTCCACCGGCCCGAACGGCCCATCGACCGTCTCCGGCGCACTGATCGACAGGCTGTCGAGCTGTACCTGGCCGGTGCCGGAAGGCAACGCCTGCAAACGATAAGTCGAGCCAACCTGTACCGCTTCCAGGCCACTGCCGCTGAGCAGCCGCGCCAGCGCCATTTCCAGAGTGTAGCGCCCGCTCAGGCCCGGCGTCTGTTTGCCACGGGTCAGCGCCGGATCGAACGCCTGGGCCACGCCGGCCTGCTCGGCCAAAGTGCTCAAGGCTACGCTGAGGTCACCGGCCGGCACCGCGAAGGTCTGCACGCGGCTCTGGGCGACACTGGCCTCGTCAGCCGCCGCCGGCAGCACAGCACCGGCGAGAAAGATCGGAAACAGCGCGGCGGCAAGAGGGTGCAGCCGGACAACGGGGCGGGTCATGGGGTGGATTCCTGGAAGTTGTTTGGGGTTCTCAGGCCATGACGGGCGAGTTCGGGAAAGGGACAGTGAAGCGCTGAATTATTTTTCAGATCACCGCCCCCGGCAGGCGAAGGCCTGCAAAGTTTCGTGGTGAACTCAGGATTTGGGTTTGATCAGCACCAGCCAATCGGTAAAGCGCTGCACGCGAATCGGCAGGTTGGTCTGCAATGCCGCCAGCGCTGCGTTGCTGTCACCGAGCGGGAACGAGCCCGAGACCCGCAACCCGGCCAGCGCCTGCCGATCGAAGTGCACGACGCCGGAGCGGTAGCGCGCCAGCTCATCGAGCACCTCCACCAGTGGCCGGTCGTCGACCTTGAGCACGCCTCGGGTCCAGCTCGCCGGGTCGGCGTTGGCCAAGCCCATCGGGCTGTCGACATGATCGGCAAACACCGTCGCCTGCTGCCCGGCCGCCACCCGCACGGGACCCTCCGGGTGCTCGACCGGGCGCGCGGCAATCGCCGATTCCAGCACGGTGACACGGGTCTGGCCGTCCTCGCGGCGCACCAGGAACTGCGTGCCGAGTGCCGTCACGGTGCCGTGCTCGGTGCGCACCACGAAGGGCCGTTGCGGGTCCTTCGCCACCTCGACCCACAGCTCGCCGCGCTTGAGATCGATCAGCCGTTGCTGGCCGTCGAAATGCAGATCCACCGCCGTGTCGCTGTTGAGCTGCAAGTGGCTGTGATCGGCCAGCACCAGATCGCGCCGCTCGCCCACTGCCGTGCGTTGATCCGCCAGCCACACCGGCGCCTGGCGCACACCTTGCCACGCCACGCTCGCGGCGATCAGCAAGGCCAGACAAGTGCCGGTGCGCCGCAGGGTGCTGCCGCGCTTTGGCGTGAGGACACGGTCGAGGGTCTTGCGCGCGCGGCTCTTCGGCAAGCCGTCGAAACGTCCCCACAGCAGCGCCAGACGCGAAGCCGCCAAAGCATGGCTGGGGTCGGCATCGCGCCATTGGGCGAACGCCTGATGCTGATGATCACTGGCCTCACCGGAGTGCAGCAGCGCCAGCCATTGCGCCGCCGCGACCACCGTTTCATGGCTTGGCTCGGGCCCGTTGTTCACGCGGCACCGCCATACAGCGCGACATAGCAATGCACCATGACCTGAGCGATGTACTGCTTGATCATGCTTTTCGACACACCGAGGTGTTCGGCGATCTCGGCATGGCTCCAGCCGTCCAGGCGATTGAGCAGAAACGCCCGTCGTGGTTTCTCCGCAAGGCCGTCGAGCAGCCGGGCGATGGATTCGAGCAGTTCGATGATCTGATGGAAGTCCTGCGGGCTGATCGCCGCGGCGTCTGCGCTTTCATGCGCCAGCACCGCCAGGTATGCCCGCTCCAGCTTGCGCCGGCGCTCGCCATCGATCAGCAGGCGAATCGCCGTGGTCGTGAGAAACGCCCGCGGCTCCTGCAAGCGCTCGGGTTCAGCGAGGGTCAGTACGCGGATGAAGGTGTCCTGCGCCAGATCCGCCGCCCGCTGCGAACAGCCGAGTTTTTTACGCAACCAGTTCTGCAACCAGCCGTGATGGTCGCTGTAAAGCAACGTCAGCAGCTGATTGCGCGGGGATTGGGCGGAAGGCAAATGAGCGGGCACAACGGCATCCTGGGAGGGGGCAACCTACACGAATGCGAATATATTTCATTTGCCAACAAGTGTCACCCAGCGCAAAAAACGCTGGCGCACTCGCATGAGGTTCCAGCGGGCTGGTGCCTCATTCAGCCTTCGGATATTGCGCGTCGCTGACCTGCTCCATCCAGTCCACCACCTTGCCATCCAGCACTTCGGCAATGGCAATGTGGCTCATCGCCGTGTTCGGTGCAGCACCGTGCCAATGCTTGGTGCCGGGAGCGATCCACACGGTGTCGCCGGGGCGGATATCGCGAACGGGCTGGCCCCACTCCTGCACAAGACCGGCCCCGGCGGTGACGATCAACGTCTGCCCCAACGGATGGGTGTGCCATGCGGTGCGTGCGCCCGGCTCGAACGTCACCGTAGCGCCGCTGACGCGCGCCGCATCGCTGCCCTTGAACGGCGTGTCGACGCGCACGGTGCCGGTGAACCAGTCCGCCGGGCCCTTGGCCGAGGGTTGCGAGCCGTTGGGGGTGACAATGACGCGCAGGGGTTCGTTGGCCTGGGTCTCGCTCGCGAGTAAGGACAAGGTCAATGCGCAAGTGGCAATCGGGTTCATGGCGGTGGTCTCCGGTGAGCAATAACGGCACTTTACCGAGCTGAACTGTTCAGATAATCGACTAGAATTCGAAAAAACTTATGCAGGACACTCATCAATGCTTCGAGAAAACGCCAGTGACCTGCTCGCCTTCCTCGCCGTGGCCCGCGAGCGCAGTTTCACCAAAGCAGCGGCCAAGCTCGGCGTTTCGCAATCGGCGCTCAGCCACACCATCCGTGCGCTGGAAGCGCGCCTGGGCCTACGCCTGCTGACCCGCACCACCCGCAGCGTCTCGCCCACCGAGGCCGGCGAACATCTGCTGCAAACCATCGGCCCGCGTTTCGACGAGATCGAACTGGAACTGGCGGCCCTGAGCAACCTGCGCGAAACCCCGGCAGGCCGTATCCGTATCAGCGCCACCGACCATTCGCTGAACTGGCTGCTACGGCCGGTGCTTCAGGCGTTCCTGCCCAAATACCCGGACATTGCCGTGGAGGTGTGTTGCGACTACGGTTTCGTCGACATCGCCGGGCAAGGCTTTGACGCCGGCATACGCCTGGGCGAGGACGTCGCCCAAGGCATGATTGCCACCCGCATCGGCCCGGACATGCGCATGGCGGTGGTCGGCTCGCCCGCCTATTTCGCCAACCGCACGCGACCGGAAACACCGAGAGAGCTGACCGACCATGCCTGCAACAACCTGCGTCTGCCCACCAACGGCGGGTTGTACACCTGGGAGTTCGAAAAGAACGACGAAAGCCTCAAGGTGCGCGTGTCCGGGCAAATCACCCTGAATGGCGTGTACCCGCTAATCGACGCTGCACTCGACGGCTTCGGCCTGAGTTACATCCCGCAAAACATCGTCGCACCGCACCTGGCCGACGGGCGTCTGGTGCAAGTGCTGGCGGACTGGTGCCCGACGTTTGCCGGTTATCACCTGTACTACCCGAGCCGACGGCAGGCAGCGCCGGCGTTTTCGCTGTTGCTGGAGGCGTTGCGTTATCGCGGTTGAGCGCCTACCCCAGCAGCGCAATCAACTGATGACGCTGAGCATCCGTCAGCATCGGCCCGAACCCGGCGCCGGCGTTGTCGGCCATGTAGCGCGGATTACCGGTGCCGGGAATCACGCAGGTCACCGCCGGGTGCGACAGCAGAAACTTCAGCGCCAGTTGCGGCCAACTGTTGACCTGCACATCCGAGACCCAGGCTGGAAGCGGCTTGCCCTTGAGCCGCGCGAGCAACCCGCCACCGCCGAACGGCCGGTTGCAGATCACCGCCACACCGCGCTCGCGGCACATCGGAAGAATGCGCTTCTCGACGCCACGGTCATCGAGGGCGTAGTTGATTTGCAGGAAGTCGAGCGGTTCGGCCTTGAGCAGCGCTTCGACTTCGTCATAGGCCGACGGCGTGTAATGGGTGATGCCGATGTAGCGGATGCGCCCCTGTTCTTTCCATTCACGCAGGGTTGGCAGATGGGTCTGCCAGTCCAGCAGGTTATGAATCTGCATCAGGTCGATGCGTTCGGTACGCAGCAGGCGGAAGGATTGTTCCATCTGCGCGATGCCCTCCTCACGCCCGCGCGTCCATACCTTGGTCGCCAGAAATGCCGGCGAGTGCGGTTGGTGGATCGACAGCAACTCGCCGGTGGTTTGCTCGGCGCGGCCGTACATCGGTGAGCTGTCGATCAGCGTGCCACCCTTTCGGAATAGCTCGTCGAGCACGGCAGGCAGTTGTTTGTAAGCAGTTTCACCGGGCGCAACGTCGAAGCCGCGATAGGTGCCCAAGCCCACCAGGGGCAGCAGCTCGGAGCTTGAGGGGATGGCGCGGGTCTGCATGGTCTGGTCTCCTGAGGCGCTCGACGAAGTGGCGGTGGCCAACGCCCGGTGCAAGGTGAAAACCGCCGAAACCCCGGCAGCCAGCGTGAGCAGACGACGCCGCGAGTAACCCTCAGTGTGGCGCATGCCGGTGCTCCTGCTGCGTGGATCTGTTGCAGGGTATGTGGCATGGCAATCAGCAGACAACGCTGGTCTACACTGCCACGACGCACCTGCGCGTCCCGTTAAAGTTAGCCGAATGTCCCGAACCGTCCTGTCACTCGTCGCATTGATCGTCGCCCTGTACCTGGCGCTGTGCGCGGCGGCGTTCGTGTTTCAGCGCTCGCTGATCTATTTCCCCCGGCCTGACAGCGCCATCACCACCCCGGATTCGCGGCTGAAACTGGCGATGCCGGATGCCGATGTGTGGGTAAGCGTTCGCGAGCACACCGGCCCCAAGGCGCTGATCTACTTTGGCGGCAACGCCGAGGACGTGTCGCGCAATCTGCCTTCGTTCAGCCAGGCCTTTCCCGATTACGCCGTGTTTCTCATGAACTACCGGGGGTTTGGCGGCAGTGGCGGCGCGCCCTCGGAGGAAGCGATTGCCGAAGATGCGCTGGCACTGTTTGACCGGGTGTACGCCAGCCATCCGCAGATTGCCGTGGTCGGCCGCAGCCTGGGTTCCGGGGTGGCGGTGCGGCTGGCGAGTCAGCGTCCGGCGACCCGGTTGATTTTGGTGACGCCATACAACAGCCTCGAAGAAATCGCCGTGCGCCAATACCCGTGGCTACCGGTGCAGTGGTTGCTCAAGGATCGTTTCGAGTCAGGCCGCTATGCCGCGCACATTCAGGTGCCGACCTTGCTGCTGGCGGCCAGCGATGACGAGGTGATTCCACGGGACAGCACGCAGCGGCTGCTGGCGCATTTTCCCAAAGGCGTGGCGACGTTGCGGGTGGTGCCGGACGCAGGGCACAACTCGATTTCCGAGCGGGTGCAGTATCTGCAATGGATGGGGGATGTGCTTGATCGCTGATCGGATGATCAACCGATTTTGCGGTGGTGCAACTGGCCCTTTCGCGAGCAAGCCCGCTCCCACCTTGGCAATGCGTTCCACCGTGGGAGCGGGCTTGCTCGCGAAGGCGCCAGTGCGGACAACGCAAATCCAGGCTCGCCCTGCCCTTAATCACCCCACCCAAAAAAGCCTTATGGCCACCATGAACCAAGTCCAAAAACCCCAGTCCTAGTGGCGCCGCATTCCGCGGATCCGCACTTCAGCACTGTCCTTTTCCCAGAGCTTGCCGTCCCATGCGCCATGCCGTTCGCTCATCACGTTTTGTTTCGCTGTGCCTGCTGATCCTTGCCCCGCTGTTCACCGAGACCGCCCACGCCAGCGAAGAGCGGCAACTGGTGGCGGCCATCAACGACTACCGTGCTCACCCACAACGCTGCGACCGCCGTCCGGCCCAACGCCTGGCGCCACTGGCGATGAAATCAAATCTGGCGCTGCCGATCGGCTATGGCTACGGTGGTGGCTTGCGCGAGACGTTGAAGTCTGCGGGTTATTCGGCGGTGGCGGTGCGCAGCATCCGCGTTGTCGGTGCCGGGGATGCCGAGCAAGCCTTTGAACAACTGCAAGACAGCCACTGCACGGCACTGCTCGACGCCCAGTACGCCGACATCGGCGTCAGCCGCTCCCGTGGTGAATGGCAAGTGGTGCTGGCGCAACCGGTGCTCGACAACCGTGTCGGCGACAACCGCAGTGTCGGTAAAGCCTTGCTCGCCGAGGTCAACGCCGCCCGGGCACGCCCACGGATGTGCGGGCGCCAGCGTTTCGCCGCCGCCCGGCCCTTGAGCTGGAACCCGGCGCTGGGGGCCGCGGCTCAAGGGCACAGCAAGGCCATGGCCTACGGCAACTACTTCGCCCACCGTGATCCGGACGGCGACATGCCGGCGGATCGCGCCCGGGCAGCGGGTTATCGCGGGCGACAGATCGGCGAAAACATCGCCGCCGGCCAGAGTTCGCCGGGCAAGGCGATGACCGGATGGCTGGCCAGTCCCGGACATTGTGCCAACCTGATGAACCCGATTTTCACCCAGGTCGGTGCCGGGTTTGCGAGTGAGGCGCGCAGTGATGAGGGGGTTTACTGGACGATGGTGTTTGGCGCGCCTTGATTCGCTGGGGAGATTTTCAGGGAAGCTACTGGCCGCTTCGCGAGCAGGCTCGCTCCCACATTTGTCCGGTTAACGCTGAACCAATGTGGGAGCGAGCCTGCTCGCGAAGCGGCCAGCACAGACACATCAATCACTTGGGCCGCCGCACCGCCCGCACCCGCCCACTGCCCCCACCACCGCAATAAAACCGCTCACCACCGTCCGCTTCCAGCCCGGAAACGCCGATCCCTGCGGGCATCTTCAGACTTTCCAGTACCTCGCCATCCTCTGGATCAACCCGACGCAATTCACTTTCATCGCCCTCCCAGGTGCCGTGCCACAACGCGCCGTCAACCCAGGTCACCCCGGTGACAAAACGGTTCGATTCCAGCGTGCGCAGGATCTCGCCAGTGTCCGGATCAACCTGATAAATCTTGCGATCACGGTATTGGCCAATCCACAGCGAGCCCTCGGCCCAGGCCATTCCCGAATCGTTGCCAGCACCCGGTGCGGGAATCGTATTGAGGATGTGCCCGGTCGTGGGGTCGATTTTCTGGATGCGGCTGTCGGCGATCTGGAACAGATGCTTGCCGTCGAACGCGGTGCCGGCGTCGGCGCCGACCTTGATCGTGCGCACCGTTTCTCCGCTGGCCGGGTCCAGCGCATTGAGCTGGCCGTCGCTGGCGAACCACACTTGCCGGCCGTCGAAAGTGACGCCGTGGACACGTTCGACGCCTTCGAACGGGCCGTACTCACGAAGGATTTCTGCGTTTGCCTGTTTCATGATGCCTTCCTCGCTGATGGATGAGTCTGGGTGAGTCCAGCCTAGCCATTGCCCAGCGACATCGGGAGTAACAAGATCGTCGCGAAACCCGGCACCGGCGGCGTGGTCCAGCGACGCGCCCGGCCAACGCCGAAAGATTGCACCCGGTCCGTCGTTGCCAGGCTTTCCAACGCCCGTTGCACCTGGCGCTGGCTGCTGCCCAACGCCAGGGCCAGCGCCGAACTCGACCAGGCTTCGCCATCGGCGAGCAACGCCAGCAACGCAGCGTGTTTGTCCTCGACCGGCAGGGTGAGCAACGCGACGTCGGCGGCCACCAATGCAAAACCACGCGCAGTCGCGACGATCCGCGCCAGCGGCTGCAACGCCGAACGCAATCGCCCGATCTCCACCCGCAGGCGTGCGCGATGGGATTCGTCGCTCAGCTTCAAGCGAAACGCCTTGGCGATCAGCGCCTCTCGCGAGACATCTTCGGGCCACGCCTGGGCCAGCATTTGCAGCAGACTGAACAGCACCGGACGTGTCGCCAACGCCAGCGTCATCCCGGCGCCGCGCACGCTGTAGCGACAGGCATCGACCACCAGGGTGCTGGAAGCGAACAACGCCTGTACCTGCTCAAGCTTCACTGGTTGTGCTTGATCACCCCTGCTCAGTCGCGCGGCAGGGGCTTCAAGGATCTGCCCGGCGTGTTCAATCTCGGCACTCAGCGCCGCAATCCCGGCCTGCTGCGCCGCCAGCGCGGCCCGAACCAGCGCAGCCCGCGCCTTGTGCGCCTGCACCTGACGCAAGGCGATACCTGCCGTCAGCAATTCGTGGACAGCCCGCAGCGCCGGCGCCAACGGCGCGGGGTCCAGTTCAGCGAGCAACGCCTGCGCCTCATCGAGTTGACCGATCAACAACAAGCGGCGGATCTGCAAATACCGGGCGTGCGATGCATTCAGGTGATCGGCGTGATCGTGCAACACCCGTCGCGCCGCCTCCAGCGCCTGCACCGGCCAGCCCAAATCCCGCGTCGCCAGCGCCACCTCAGCCTCGGCGACCACACAGCGCGCCCGGGACAACGGCTCATTGGCGCCGAACGCCTTGACCGCCCGCTGCAGCAACGCCTTGGCCCGGGGCAAATCACCGAGCTGGGCCATGGCAATGCCGCGCAGCGCCAACGCGGGCGGGTCTTCGCGCAGGGCGACGAGCTTAAGTGCGGACAGCGGATCCCCCGCCGCAAGCGCGCGGCCGGCGGCGTTGATCAATGAGTCCATGGTGAGTTCGACATCGCAGCGCTTTCCGCTATCAGATCCTGTGGGGGAGTCTAATACCGAATGCGCTTTTAATTAGATGGCGGTGTTCTTTCGGGCCCGTGATCGAGGATCGCACCGCATTTGAGGCCCCGTGGTGGCTGAGCGGTACACCGTTGGCAATTCAGGTAATCTGCGGCAGCTGGAAAAGGAAAACAGTCAATCACGGAGTCGATTAATTGAAACGTCTTGCCTTCTATCTGCTGGTTCCTCTGGTTGCAGCCTGTAGCACAGGTCCTTACCTGAATCCGCAATCGGCTGTCGGTCAGAACGCATTGCTGATCAGAACATGCCCCGGCCCACACCAGGCCATGAGCTACAAGACCACGTCGGAGGAACTCGATTGGGTGCACCTGCTGGTTTACGCAGCGCTGCCGGGGACCCCGACGAGGCCGGACTTGCATCACAACACCGATACCGAATTACGGATGTACGCGTACCTGTATACACCACCCTATATGCGTAACCTGGACACCAAGGAAAAATGGGATGCCGCCTACAGCACTCCCCCACCGGCACTCTGGGTCAGCGCGGCCTCGCCCATGGCTACCGTGCAACTGGCCAATGGCAAATCCTATCAGGTCAGCATCGAACGCTTGAAAACCGGCTTCGACCCGCGTGAGCAATGGCTGGACCTGTATTCGCCCGGGACACCCTTGGGCAGCGGTGAGATGGACGATTTCATCCTGACGCTGCCGGAGCTCTTTTTGAATGGTGAGAAAATCCCGACAGCACCGATCCATTTCAAAAAACGTGAGGATCGTTACATGCCGGTACTCAACTGCTGATCGTCAAACCGGAGAAATTGTCGCGAGCATTCCGATCAGAATGGTCAACGCCAGAAACCCACCCAGGAAAATCGCCATCTTGTTCATGCTGCTCTCCTTATTGCTGAGCGTGCGGTGCACCGGGCGCTTCAGGATGAAGGACTGCCGCAAGTGACCGAACTGCAGGGGTATTTTGAGCGCCTGACTGAACCGGTAACAGAGGCAGATCCAACAGAAAAATACGGATCAGATGCCAAACTGATCCGCTCCCGCCATAGCACGGTATTCAGATCGCCACACACAGGTTCGTCCACGACCGCTTTGATCTAGAGTCATTGGCGTCGCGCAAACAACAACAAAAAGGAGTGAAACCATGTCCGACCTGAACCTGCACCCCAACGCCGCCGAGTCATTGAAGCGCTGGCACGAGATGATCCGCACCGGCAATCTCAAGGCCCTGTCCGAGCTGCTCGACCCCGACGCGGTGTTCCGCTCGCCCATGGCCCACACGCCTTACCCCGGCGCTCAGGTAGTGACGATGATCCTCAACACCGTGTTCGACGTGTTTGAGGACTTCAAATACCACCGCGAACTGGCAACTGCCGACGGCTTGAGTGTGGTTTTGGAGTTCAGCGCCAAAGTGGGGGCGAAAGAGCTGAAGGGGATCGACATGATTCGCTTTGACGAGCGCGGGAAGATTGTCGAATTCGAAGTGATGGTGCGGCCGCTGAGCGGGTTGCAGGCGTTGGGGGACGAGATGGGGCGCAAGCTTGGGGCGTATCTTGCGAGCGCAAAACCCAGGTAGACCCGAGGCACAAAAAAAGCCCACTGACCGTTACCGGTTCAGTGGGCTTTTGTGCGAATGGCGTCTAGTTACAGAGCCATGTCACGTGCAGCATTTTCCTTTGGTGCTTCAGCTTTTTCAGCTGCAGGTGCCGCCGGAGCAGCCGCCTGACCAATTACCGGAGGCGTTGGCAGTTCGAGGATCTTGGCGGTGTACGCCCACTCTTGTGCCACTTTGGCCGGATCGTTGTTCAGCTGGGTGCCGTAGCTTGGAACGATCTGGTGCAGCTTGGCTTGCCACTCAGGGGTTGCGACTTTGTCTTTGAAGACTTTCTGCAACACGCTCAGCATGATCGGTGCAGCGGTCGACGCGCCTGGCGATGCGCCCAGCAGGCCGGCGATGGAGCCGTCTTGTGCAGCAACGATTTCGGTGCCCAGTTTCAGCACGCCGCCAGCGGCTTCATCACGCTTGATGATTTGCACGCGTTGGCCGGCTTGCCACAGGCGCCAGTCTTCGGCTTTGGCGTTCGGGAAGTATTCCTTCAGCGCGTTCAGACGGTCTTCATCCGACAGCATCAGTTGACCGGCCAGGTACTCGACCAGCGGGTATTCCTTGATGCCGACCTTGGTCATAGGCCAGATGTTGTGGGTGGTGGTGCTGGTCAGCAGGTCCAGGTACGAGCCTTCTTTGAGGAACTTGGTGCTGAAGGTCGCGAATGGGCCAAACAGGATAACGCGCTTGCCGTCCAGGACACGGGTGTCCAGGTGCGGAACCGACATCGGCGGTGCGCCAACCGAAGCTTTACCGTAAGCCTTGGCCAGGTGCTGCTCGGCGATGGCCGGGTTATCGGTCACCAGGAACGAGCCGCCGACCGGGAAGCCTGCGTATTCCTTGGCTTCAGGAATGCCCGACTTCTGCAGCAGGTGCAGAGCGCCGCCACCGGCGCCGATGAACACGAACTTGGCGTCGGTTTCGGTCTTGGTGCCGTCTTTCAGGTTTTTGTAGCTGACGCGCCAGGTGCCGTCGGCGTTCTTGGTGATGTCTTCGACTTCGCTCGACAGCTTCAGGTCGAAGTTAGGCTTGGTCTGCAGGTAACCGGCGAACTGGCGGGTGATTTCGCCGAAGTTCATGTCGGTACCCAGCGGGCTCCAGGTGGCCGCGATTTTCTGGTTCGGGTCACGCCCTTCCATCATCAGCGGGACCCACTTCTTGATCACAGCCGGGTCTTCGGAGTACTGCATGCCGGCGAACAGCGGGCTCGCCTGCAGGGCTTCGTAGCGTTTTTTCAGGAACTTGATGTTGTCATCACCCCACACGAAGCTCATGTGCGGCGTGGTGTTGATGAACGAGCGAGGGTTCTTCAGAACACCTTGCTGAACCTGCCAGGCCCAGAACTGACGGGACACCTGGAACGCTTCGTTGATCTCGACAGCTTTCGGGATCGTCACGTTGCCTTTGTCGTCTTCCGGGGTGTAGTTCAGCTCGGCCAGCGCCGAGTGACCGGTACCGGCGTTGTTCCAGCCGTTGGAGCTTTCCAGGGCGACGCCATCGAGGCGCTCGACCATTTCCATCGACCAGCTAGGCTCCAGCTCATTGATCCACACACCCAGGGTGGTGCTCATGATGCCGCCGCCGATCAGCAGAACGTCGACTTTCTTCGCTTCTTCAGCATTGGCAGACGACATCCCCATCGCCAAAGCCAGCCCTAGCAAGGCTGTGTTCACTTTCTTAAACATCCGTTACACCTATGATAAAACGCCTTCCGCCCGCCGCTGTTGTGGGTATGAGGGCCTTTTTTCGCGACACTCAGGCCAGGGTCGCGGGCACCTTCACACTGCAATTTTGACGGGTGGGCACACAAGGCCGACGTACCGCATCGACCTCAGTTAATGTCCCTTCTGAACTGACTTTTTATCATTATTGGCTTCAGCTACTTGAGCGACAGGGATTCCGTCAGCCTGCCAAACGGCAAGCAAACTGAATAAGGTCAAACCAAGTTGGCGCGAAGAATATCACGTCAGGGCAAACCCGCGCGTCTGTTCCCGACTTGAGAGTCTTTTTCCGCTCTGGGCATTATCGGCCAATCCGGGCTGAACATGACCCCGAAAGCTGTGGTGCCCGGGCTGGTCCCATCGCGAGCAGGTTCACGCCTACATAACACTGCCAACCCCTGCAGGCCTTCGCCTGCGCGCGATGGCGATAGTTCAAACACTCCCCACTACAACCGAAACCGATCCACCGACAACGCCAATGCCCCCGCCAGACTCGACAACTCATCCGTCGTATTGGCCGTCTGCCCGATTACCTTGCTGTTGCCCTCCGACATGCCGGCGATCATTTCCACCTGATGGGCTATTTCGTTGCTGGCCTGGCTCTGCTCGCCGATGGTGCGGGTGATGTCGTTGACCAGTTGCGTGGTGCTGAGGGTAGCGTCGAGGATTTCGCGAATCGCCCGTTCGACTTCGGCCGTGACCGCCATGCCCTTGTCGACCTGCGCCACACCCGCCTCCATGCTGCTGACCGCCTCGCGGGTGCTGTGCTGGATGCGCGCGACCATGGCGGCGATTTCCTGGGTTGAAGCGCTGGTGCGCGCAGCCAGGCTGCGTACCTCATCGGCCACCACCGCAAAGCCCCTGCCCTGCTCACCGGCCCGCGCCGCTTCGATGGCCGCGTTGAGCGCCAGCAGGTTGGTCTGATCGGCAATGCTCTTGATCACTTGAATGATGTTGAAAATGCCTTCGGATTCCTGATCCAGCGTGCGGATGACCTGCGCCGACTGCTGCGCCGAGCGGGCGATGTCGTCCATGTCGCTGACCACCTGATGGATCACCTGTCCGCCACTCTTGGCCAGCGACTCGGCCTGATTGGCCATGCCCAGCGCACGTTCGGCGTGGCGGGTGATGTCCTCGATGCTGGCAGTCATCTGGCTGGCGGCAGCGGCCATGGTGCCGGCGGCAGCGCTTTGCTGCTGACTGCTGTCGGCCACCTGATGGCAGCCGTGGCTCAACTGCTCGCTCATGCCGCTGACGCCATGGGCGTTGCGTCGCACCACGTCGATCATGTCGCGCAGATCGCGCTGCATGGTCGCCAGGCTGCGGATCAGCGTGCTGGCCTCGTCCTTGCCGGCGGGTTCGCTGATCGCTTCGCTGAGGTTGCCGTGGGCAATGCTTTGAGCGATGTGGTTGGCGGACTTCAGCGGCCCCATGATGCTGCGGGTCACCCAGCGCCCTTGCGCCAACAACAGCGACAGGCTGGCGAGCAACACCGCACCGAGGGCGATGTTGGCGTTGCGAATGGCGCTTTCAGTGGCGTGACGGGTGTCGTGGGTATTGCTTTCGATCAGTTCGCTGAGCCCGGCCATCTGCGCTTCGAGTTGACTGAACGCGGCATTGAACGTGCCCAGTTCCCGCTGGGCACTGTCCGGGTTGTCCAGTGCGAGGCCGACGATGCGCCCGGCCGCCTCGATGTAGGTGTCCAGGCTGGGCTTGATGTGTTCCAGCGCAGCCTTGATCGTCGGGTTGACCGGCAGTTTGAGGTTTGCCTCCAGCACCTCGCGAAAGTGCGTCGCGTGCTCGTTGATCGAATCCCGCACCTCGGCCGCCGTGCCAGTGCTTTTGCCCAGGCCCACCAGCATCGCCGAATACACGTCGGCGCGCAGCGCGTCGTGCATCATGTCGGCTTCCATGTGATTGCGCAGCGCGGTCATGCTCACCGCATTGTCGTCCACCGCGCCGGACATGCGCATATTCCCCACATAGCTGACCAGACTCACGATCAGCGCCGTCAGCAGGCTGGTTGCAATCAGCAACCGCAAACGCAATTTGATCGACACCGTGGGTTCCTCCCTGAGGCTCGCTGGAATGCGCCTGTCAGGATTTCAGTTAAGCCTATTTGCGCGAATGCGCCGCCCCAGAGCGTTTCAGCAAGTATCCGTGCGTGCGAATGGAACTCCGGCAAGCGGTTCACCTCTGAGATTATGTAGTCCTTCCTTTTTGCTTCGCGCTTGTGGAGGAACACCGTCATGCGCAAGTTAGTGCTCGTTTCTTCTCTCCTGCTGTGCCTCCCTGTCGGCTCGGCTCTGGCTCGTGTCGATGCCGGAGACGTCGCCACCTCGGCGGGTGTTTCCGCCTCGCTGTACTCGACCTTCAAGGATCACAAAATGGTGATTCCGGCACGCGACGACCTGTCAGCGTTTGTCGCTAGCGGCGGGGCCATCCGTGGGGTTTATCTTGAGTCGGTGTTGCAACAGGTACGCCACGACAACCCTGGTCTGAACGCCAGCGATGAAGACCTTGCCAATGCGATTCTGGTGCATTACGAAGGTCTGAATCAGTAGCTGCCAGGGATAACGCGGCCGATGGATGGCAGCTGAAGGCACATAGGCAAAACTGTCCGACGGCCTCTATGATGGAGGCCATGACGACTCTTGCGCCCGTTGTGCCTTTGCGCTCACCTTGCCCGCCCGGCGCCTGCGATTGCGGGCGCGAATCATTGCTGGAGACGCCCGGCACGGATCTGCGCATCCTGCGGCTGACTCGCGAGCAGGAAAAAATCCTCCTCGCTCGCCTGGAACAACTCAAGGATCTTGCCGACCTGCGGCATCTGCAAAACCGCATGTACGAGCAATTGGGCGTACGGGTGGAAGTCTCACCGGGCTTTCATGAAGTGCGCACGATGCTCGGTATCGACATACAGATCGAGGCGCTGCCGGGACTGTGCCGCAAGACACGCAAGTCGATTCCGGCAGCAATTCGCCGGGGCCTGAACAACCACCCCGAAATCGCCTTCGAGCTGCTCAACGCCCACGACTTGCTGCG
Source organism: Pseudomonas sp. H1h (assembly GCF_000633255.1). Classification (GTDB taxonomy): domain Bacteria; phylum Pseudomonadota; class Gammaproteobacteria; order Pseudomonadales; family Pseudomonadaceae; genus Aquipseudomonas. The sequence continues at coordinate 46,859 of NZ_AYMJ01000018.1, read as the reverse complement.
CGACACCTGATTACTTTTTCATACCTACCCGCTTGCGCATCTCGGCGGTGATGCTCTGGCGGGTTTTCTTCAGGTCAGCCCACGGCGCGTCGCCGACCTCGTTCAGGCGCTCATGGACGTTGCTGATGTTCCACTGATTGCCGCCCTTGATCTCGGCCACCTCTTCGCGAAACAACGGCACCGATACCGGCAACCCTTCGCGGGTGCGCGCCGCGTAGGCACAAATGGTAGTAGCACCCAAGCCGTTGCGCAGGTAATCGATGAAGATCCGCCCTACGCGATTTTTCGGCCCGGACACTGCGCAAAACCGCTCTGGCAAAAGCTTCGCCATGTGACTGACGATCGCATGGCTGAAGTCTTTGACCTCATCCCAGCCATGCTTGCGGGTCAACGGCACCACCAGGTGAATGCCCTTGCCGCCGCTGGTCTTGAGAAACGCCTTGAGCCCCAGTTCATCGAGCACGGTCAGGGTCAGCGTGGTGGCTTCGACCATGCTTTTCCACGGCAGTGCAGGGTCCGGGTCAAGATCGAGGACAAAGCGATCTGGCTTGTCCAGATCGACTGTCGTGGCATTCCAGGTGTGCAACTCGACCGTGCTCATCTGCACCGCGCCGATCAACGCTTCGGCGTTGTTGATCAGCATTACCGGCTGGCCGGTGACGTCCTTGTCCAGCGTAGTGATGCCGGGAATCGCCAGGCGCTCGGCGTTTTTCTGGAAGAACAGTTCGCCGGCGATGCCGTCCGGCGCCCGCACCAATGCCACCGGACGGTCTTTGAGTTGCGGCAGGATCCACTCGGCGACGCTGGCGTAATACTCGGCCAGTTGCATCTTGGTGGTGCCGCTGACCGCATCGATCACCCGGTCGGGGTGGGTGATGCGCACCTTGCCGCTGGCGAGGCCAAGCTGCGACGGCGCAGCGTCGGATGTCTTCGACGCTGCGGCTTTCGTTGATGCAGCGGCTTTTTTTGATGAGCTGGCTTTGGCTGGCGTCTTCACGGTTTTCGCGCGCTCCTCGGTTATCGCTTTGGCCGGTTTGTCATTGCGCAGACCATGGAACACGGCGTGACGCACCGAGCCTTCCTTGGTCATTTCGGCGAACGCCACTTCCGCCAGCAGGTTCGGCTTGAGCCAGTGCACGCCTTTGGCCTCGAAGCCACTTGGCGGATTGACCACTGGCGCCTTCTTCACCTGCAACGGCTTGAGTTGGGCGAGGATGCTTTTCAGCGTGGCGTCGTTAAACCCGGTGCCGACCTTGCCGGCGTAGCGCAACTCACCGCTGTCGCGATCATGCAAACCCAACAACAGCGCCCCGAAGGCACTGCGCGCGCCTTTCGGATCGGTGTAGCCGACGATCACGAATTCCTGCCGATGTTTGCACTTGAGCTTGATCCAGTCGCTGCTGCGCCGCGACACATAAGGCGAGCCGAGGCGTTTGCCGATCAACCCTTCCATCTGCATCTGGCAGGCGCTGTTGAGCAGCGCGTCCGGGGCTTCGTCGAAGGCTTCGGAAAAGCGCAGCAGGGGCTGCTCGTGCGCACCCAACACCGTGGACAGCGCCGCGCGACGCTCCTCGACCGGCACTTCGCGCAAGTCGACGCCGTTGAGATACGGCAAGTCGAACAGGTAATAGACAATGTGGCCGCTGCGCCCGGCTTCGAAGGCGTTTTGCAGCGCCTGAAAGTCCGGCACGCCTTGCTCGTCGGCCACCACCATTTCGCCGTCCAGCCACGCCGACTCCAGCCCCAGCGCGGCCAGCGCCTGCGCCTGTTGCGGCAGTTTGTGGGTCCAGTCGTGGCCGTTGCGGGTGAATAGCTGCACTTGATCGTGATCGATGCGGGCCATGATCCGGTAACCGTCGAACTTGATCTCGTAACTCCACTGCCCTTCGGGTGCGCTGTCGACCAGGGTCGCCAGTTGCGGCTTGAGTTGCGCCGCAAGCTTGGCCTTGCGCGCACCGGTGAGCGTTCCGGACGCTGCCTTGCGCGGTTTGGCCGGGGCTTTTTTCAGCGGTTTGGCTTGCTCGGCGGCGAGCCTCGGTTTGCTGATCAGGGTCCGCTCGCTGAGCACGCTGTCCGGCTCTGCGCTGAGCACGTCGTAGTCGTCTTGCGGGCGGGCGGCGCTGTCCTGATGCTTGATCAGGAACCAGTTTTCCTTCTTGCCCGGCATATGCGTGCGCACCAGATTCCAGATACCGGACAACTTCTCGCCCTGCAGCTCGAACTTGAGTTTGCCCTTGGCGTAGGCCTTGGCCGGATCTTCCAGCGGAATCCACACGCCGCGATCCCAGACGATCACATCGCCAGCGCCGTAATGCCCCTCGGGAATACTGCCCTCGAACGTCGCGTAATCCAGCGGATGGTCCTCGACATGCACTGCCAGGCGCTTGACCTTGGGGTCGAGCGACGGCCCCTTGGGCACCGCCCAGCTCTTGAGCGCGCCATCGAGCTCCAGGCGGAAGTCGTAATGCAGGTGCGAAGCGTCGTGCTTCTGGATGCAGAACTGCAGGGCATGCTCAGTGGTCTTGTTGCGGCCACGGCGCTTGACGGCGGCGGGCTCTGACGTCGCCGAGAAATCGCGCATGCGGTTGTAGTCGTCGAGGTTCCTGTTCATGGCGCACCGGTCGCAGTGGGGCTCTGTTATGCAGAAGAGCGACGCGCCGCCGGAAAAATTCAATCGACGTAAAAAAGCCCCGGACGGATGGAACGCCCGAGGCTCGTACTTTCAAAGGTTTTCGAGGTCAGGCCGGACCTTTGGCCTGTTGTTCAAGATGCACCTGCAAATCCGGATCGATCCCCAAGGCAGCCGCCAGTTCATCCAGATAGCTGCGCTCGGCTTCCTGCTGGTCATCCACCAGAATCACACTGACCAGATACATCTCGGCGGCCATGGCCGGGTCACCTTTGGCAGCCTGCGCGACTTCGCTCGCATCCAGTGGTTTCGACACTTCGGCATCAAACCATTGCTGCAATTGCGGATCGTCAGTGTGTTTGCTGATTTCACCACTGATCATCTGCTGTTCGCGGTCATCGATCTGCCCGTCAGCCTTGGCCGCCGCAATCAGTGCCCGCAGTACCGCATGGCTGTGTTCCTCGACCTCTGGCCCGGCCAGCAGATCCGCCGTTTGCGGGATCTGTTGTGGCGCGGCCGAGGCCTGACTGCGTTGCCAGGCCTGATACGCCTGGAACGCCATCATTCCCAGCGACGCCAGCGCCGCATAATTGGTGCCGCCGGAACGGCTTTGCGTACTCCCGCCGCCCAACGCGCCGCCGAGCGCACCGCCCAATCCACCGCCGCTACCGCCGCCGAGCAGGCCACCGAGCAAACCGCCCAGGCCGCCCAGCCCACCGGATGGCGCTGCGTTGGCGCCGCTGCCCGCACCGCCGCCCAACAGACCGCCGAGCAAACCGCCCAGTCCATTGAGACCACCGCCAGCGGAGGCTCCACTGGATTGTCCTGCCGAGGCCTGGCCCCGCAGCAGTTGTTCGAGCAAATCGCTGGTGTTCATGATCTCGTCCTCAGGCATTGGCGTTAACTGCGTCAGGCAACGATAGACCGCTACAGCCATCGCGCCAACACCATTTGACTGACGCCAGTCGCAGACGGCGGATTTCGCCGAGGTATTTTTTGTGCGGCCAGCTAAGATTCAAAGGAGGTGAACCTTATCCCGGCCAAACCGGTCGATAGCTGCAACCCCGACCCGGTTTGCCGGCACCCTTTGCCCGAGGGTGATAACCGGCTTGCTTCATTTATCTGGAGAACGCCCCCGTGATATCGACCGTACACATCGCCAGGCTCAAAGCATGGGGCGCCCATGGTTTTACCGCGACCGGCGTGGTCACTGCTTTTCTGGCAACCCTCGCGCTGCTGGAAAACCAGCCGACCCACTGCCTGATGTGGCTGGGCGTGGCGTTGATCGTCGACGGTCTCGACGGGGCGCTGGCACGCAAGGTCAATGTGCAATCGGTGCTGCCGAGTTTCGACGGATCGATTCTCGATCTGGTGATCGACTACCTGACCTACGTGTTCATCCCGGCGCTGTTCATCTACCGTTATATTCCCCTGCCCGACTACACCTTGCTGCTGACCGTGTCGCTGATTCTGGTGTCGTCGCTGTTCTGTTTCTGCAACGTCAACATGAAGAGCAAGGACAACTACTTCGTCGGCTTCCCCGCCGCGTGGAACGTGGTTGCCCTGTGCCTTTACATCATCGGCCCGGGGCCTTGGATCACCTTGTTGACGGTGATCGGTCTGGCGCTGCTGACCGTCACCCGAATGAAATTCCTCCACCCGTTCCGGGTACGCCGGTTCATGCCGATCAACATCGCGGTGACGGCGATCTGGCTGCTGTGCAGCCTGTCACTGGTGCTCAACCACCCGGTGATCAATCCGCTGGTAATGGGCTTGTGGCTGCTGATGTCGGCGTACTTTCTGGGCATCTGTATCTGGCGCACGGCGCTGGAATGGTTTGATCGGCCGCAGGTGAAATAGGCCAGTCCAGCCAGACACCATCCCCTGCAAGAGCGGGCTTGCTCGCGAATGCGCCGGGTCATTAGAAAGAACTAGTGACTGAACAGACGCTTTCGCGAGCAAGCCCGCTCCCACAGGGGTTTGTCATTGTTCTGAACATTCAGCGCCTGGTGATGACCACCTCCAGATACTCGCTCGGCACCACCAGCGAGCCTTCCCCCGCCCGGTTCGAGCGGTTGAGCAGATCCGCCAGATCGCTCTCCAGCGCTTGCCCGCTTTCCGGTGGCAACGCCGCGAACGCCTTGTGCACCGGCCCGTACCAGTGGCGGAAAATGTCGATGAAGTGCGCCGCCGAGCGATAGCGAAAGTTGAAGGTACGGCGCGTGATCTGCAGCAGGAACTCACGGTCGCCAAAGTGGCTGTGCAACCAGGCTTCAGTGCCCCAGTTAGACGGCGGCAAAGCCACGGCGGGCGGCGGCACGTGGCGACCGAGCACCTTGAACATCTGCCCGACGAAACCCTCCGGCGTCCAGTTCGCCAGGCCAATCCGCCCGCCCCGCCGACAGACCCGCGCCAGTTCCGCCGCTGCGGCGGCCTGATCCGGGGCAAACATCACGCCGAAAGTCGAGAGCACCGCGTCGTAACTCTCATCGGCAAACGGCAACGCTTCGGCATCGGCAACCTGAAAGGTCACGTCCAGGTGCTCGGCCCGTGCCCGGTCCTGGCCACGTTCCAGCAGCGCCGCCACATAGTCGGTGGACGTCACCAGACAACCACGCCGCGCCGCCGCCAAGGTGGCGTTGCCGTTGCCGGCCGCGACATCCAGCACCTCTTCGTCGCAGCGCAGGTCGCAAGCTTCGGCAAGGTGTTCGCCGACGATTTGCAGGGTGGTGCCGATCACCGCGTAGTCGCCGCTGGCCCAGGCAACTTTCTGGCGCTCCTTGAGGCCCGTCAGATCAATGGGGGTGCTCATCAATCACGCTCCGCTACAGTCGGGTTGACCTCATTCAGCCGTGGTCGGGTCGATGACCGTCATCACCCGCGCCACACTGTTGGCCGGGAAACCGCCGAGCCTGGCGTGCTCGCGCACTTGCTCCTCATCAGGCGCGATGTACACGCAATAGATCTTGTCGGCGGTGACATAGCTGTGCAACCACTGCACTTGCGGCCCGAGTTCGCGCAACACCTGGCAGGAGGTTTGCGACACGGCTTTGAGTTCTTGCTCCGACAGCGTCCCGGCCCCAGGAATCTCGCGTTCAATCACGAATTTCGGCATGGCAACCTCGCGTTCTTTTTATCGGTGACAGGGCCGGCAGTGGCCCTGCTCACCCACTATCGCGCCGAGGGTCGTCGGCGTCCTCTCCAATCGTCCGAAGAGCCGGTAAAACAAGGGCCGGGCCGATGAATGGCGGGATTTTGTAAAGCCCTCGAAACACTCTCGGGATTGCCATTGCACGGGGCAATCGGCTCTTATGCCTTCCCGTCTTCCGAGAATGGATTCCCGACATGTCCCTGCGCCTCGAATGGCTCGTCGATCACCTGCAGCACAGCGACACCTACGCCGAGTGGATCCACCGCCAGTTCGCCTACGAATATGCTCAGCAACCCTTGACCGAATGGCAACGCGAGTTCGCCGCAGGCCAGAGCAACGGCGACTGGCCGTGCCTGATTGCGCTGGATGGCGACCGACTGCTCGGCGGCGCGGCACTGGCCCGGGCGGATCTGGCCCTGCGCCCGGATCTTGGCCCGTGGCTGGCGTGCGTGTTTGTCAGCCCGCAGGCGCGGGGCCACGGCCTGGCGGAACGTTTGATCGAAGGTATCAGTCAGGCCGCGAAGCAGCGTGGCTTCGCGCGGTTCTATCTGCACACGCAGAACAAACAGGATTACTACGCCAAGCGTGGGTGGACGTTGCTGGAGCGCTTCCGCGCTTGGGACAACGACCAATGGCTCATGGTGCGCGACCTGTGAGCCGTTGATGTGTGCGGCCAGCGACGGCCGATGCACAGCGGGACGGAGCACCACATATCCCCTGTGGGAGAGGGCTTGCTCGCGAAGGCGGTGGATCAGTCAATCCATCGGGGGCTGACACACCGCTTTCGCGAGCAAGCCCGCTCCCACATTGGGTTTGCGGTGTTCACAAAGCCTGCATCTCGCCCCAGCCCGACTAGACTGACTTATTACCCAGTCGAGGGGGAATGCAGGACGACGTCAGCTGTGCCCTGCCCACTTCTGTGACCACTGCCCTGCGGCCCATGCCTCGACAACGTTTTGCCACCGGACGGTGATCCTGTATCAGGAGCACTCATGATGGACGAATCAAGGCTCAACGCATTCATGGGCAAACTGGTCAACGACATGGGCGGTGCCGCGATGCTGGCGAACGTCATCGTTGGCGAAGAACTCGGGCTGTACCGGGCGATGGCCGACAGTCAGCCAATCACCCCGCAAGCCCTTGCCGAAAAAACCACCTGCAACCCACGACTGGTACACGAATGGCTCAGCGCGCATGCCGCGTCCGGCTACATGGAACATCACGATGGCCAGTTTCGCCTGCCGGAGGAACAGGCGTTGGCGCTGGCCGTCGAGGACTCGCCGGTGTACGTGGCCGGCGGACTCGGCGTGGTGGCGTCGTTTTTCCACGACAAGGACAAACTGGTCAAGGCCATGCGCGGCAACGGCGCCCTGCCCTGGGGCGATCACCACCCCTGCATGTTCACCGGTACCGAACGCTTCTTTCGTCCCGGTTACAAAGGTCACTTGATCGCTGAATGGCTGCCGGCGCTGGACGGCGTGGTAGCCAAACTCGAAGACGGCGCCAAAGTCGCCGACATCGGCTGCGGACACGGCGCCTCGACGGTGATCATGGCCCAGGCGTTTCCCAACTCGCGCTTCGTCGGCTTCGATTACCACGCGCCGTCGATCACCGTCGCCACTCAGCGCGCCGAAGAAGGCGGGGTCAGCAGCCGGGCGAAATTCTTCCAGAACACCGCCAAAAGCTACCCCGGCGGCGACTATGACCTGATCTGCTATTTCGACTGCCTTCACGACATGGGCGACCCGGTCGGCGCCGCCCGGCATGCCTACGAGTCGTTGAAGGACGACGGCACGGTGCTGTTGGTCGAGCCGTTTGCCAACGATACGCTGGATGACAACATCAACCCGGTCGGCCGGTTGTTCTACGCGGCATCGACCTTTATCTGCACGCCGAACTCGCTGTCGCAGGAAGTCGGCCTCGGTCTCGGTGCACAGGCGGGTGAAATGCGCTTGCGCAAAGTGTTCAACGAGGCCGGATTCAAACAGTTCCGCCGGGCGACGCAAACGCCGTTCAATCTGATCTTGGAGGCGCGCAAGTAAGAGCTGAGTCAATCCCGGGCAAGTTGTTTGCCCGGGAACAACGAACCCGGGCTATTGGTCGCCGGGGATGTAGCCGTTGATGAACCAATGGAACCTGCATTTGAACAATGCGGCTTCGAGGATGACGTCTCCCTTCTCAGTTTTCAGCGTTTCAAGAACGGCCTCTGGAAGCGGCAATTTACCAGCTTTAAAAAGCAACGCTGGAACGCCAAGCGAATAACCCAACCGCCCTTTGCTCTGCCCATCACTCTCGATCTGCTTCCAGTCCGTCGAGCCTGAACTACGTGTAAATACAAAATTATTTCGCTGGGTAAACTCGGTAATCGTCGCCACATCAGAAGACCTTGCGTTGACTTGGTCATTAATGTGCCAAAAAAGACGGTCCGCCAATTCGTCTGTCATTGGCGCAGCTTGCACAGCATCATCTTCGCGATGAAATCCTTTGGAATAAGGCGATGGTGCGCCCATCAACAAATCCAGCTTGCCGCGGGAATCATGCAACCCGTCACTGACCATCCGCTTGTTAAGTTGTCCACCGGCTCCTGAACAACCGTCAAATGGCTTCAAAACACTGATATCAACGAGGTCATCGGGACAGAAGCCTGAACACGGTGTCTTGAGCCCCATCTTCTCGATAATGTTGATTGCGACCTTTGACACATGCGGCCCGGCACCGGAATCGTAGGAGTCTCCAAGATCAGAATGTGCACCTGGCAGGCGAACTGTGAAAATTCGCTTTTTGATCCCATAGACCTTAAGGCCGTTGGTATACCTTTCGTAGTCAGGGTCAGCATCAATGACGGGAGGAAAAAGGGCACGGGTTTCATTTTTTGCCACTAGGTTCAAGGCAAACTCCACATTCGGAGGCAACGTCAGCTCCAGAATGCCATGTTGCCCGGTGGCTACCGTTTCGATAAGGATCGCCGACGACCATACAGGGGCAGAGGTACCCAATGTGCTCTGAGTGGACGCCTGGTAAACCTTGTTCAAAAAGTGTCGGGCTGTAGCGGCTCCTCGACTGAAACCGATCACCAGCACCTTGACCTCTGTTGCCTGTGGGTTTTCTGCGATAAATCGTTTCAATTGCGCGAAAGCGTCATCGGCTGTGGCACTAGAACTACGTCCAAACGCCTGATCGAGCAGGCACCAATAGCTGTCGGCACAGCCTGGCCCACGAAGGTACGCCTTTCGAACCATCGATCCAGGATATCTGGGCGGCTTGTCAACCTGGTTGCCTTCTATCCTGTCGAACAACTGAGCGACAACAGTCTTCGTCTCACCAGGAGGAACCTGCTCCCGATCATTATTGGTACCGTCGAAATTCATCACAAATACGATGGTTCCGGGCTTTCGATCATTCAGAAATGGAATCGAAAAGCCGAAGTCACTCGTGACAAAAAAGTGAGTTAACTCATTCATTGATAGCTGACTGATGGGAACTTCACGGTTTCCGGAAAAAAATCCGCTACAACCGCTCAAGCAGAACAACATGCACCAGACACTAAAAAAGCGTGCTATCGATGAAATATATTTATAAGGCACTGAACCGTCCATGATCGATAAATGAAATGGTGCACGCGCGCGATCAACAGGCCAATCACGCTGCATTCTTGCGCTTTGCATATCGGCGTTAGACTGACAAAGTTTAGAAGCTGGCGGGCGCTCTACACACAGGACACAGGATCGGAGATGGCATGAACGACTACTCGTATCTCGACACCCTGTACCAGGCCATGGCTGATGGCGGCTTTGTGGTGCTGACCGGCGCCGGCATCAGCACGCCCTCGGGCATCCCGGATTACCGCGACAGCGAAGGTGTACGGCGTGGCCGGCAGCCGATGATGTACCAGGAGTTTCTCGCTGCGCCCGAGTCCCGTCGCCGTTACTGGGCGCGGGCCATGCTTGGCTGGCCACGGGTGCGTCAGGCGCAACCCAACGCGGCGCATACGGCGCTGGCCGAGTTGCAGCGTCAGGGGCGGATCAGCGCCTTGATCACGCAGAACGTCGACACCCTGCACGATCAGGCCGGCAGTCAGGATGTGATCGAACTGCACGGCAGTCTGCACCGGGTGCTGTGCCTGGACTGTGGTCAGCGCAGCGCGCGTGATGACATTCAGCAACGCATGGTCGAGCAGAATCCGTATCTGGCCGGCGTCGATGCGGTACAGGCGCCGGATGGCGATACGCTGCTCGACCCGGCGTTCGAGGCACGCTTTCAGACCCCGCAGTGCCCCTATTGCGAAGGCGAACGGATTAAGCCGGACGTGGTGTTCTTCGGCGAGAACGTGGCGCAGCCAACGGCGGCACGGGCCATGGCCGCAGCGGAAAATGCCGCGGGCTTGCTGGTGGTGGGCTCGTCGCTGATGGCGTATTCGGCGTTCCGTCTGTGCCGGGTAATCGCCGATCGCGGCAAGCCGTTGATGGCGATCAATCTGGGCAAGACCCGCGCGGATGATTTGCTCGATTTGAAGATCGAGGCGTCATGCGAGCAACTGCTGCCGTTGCTGGCGCAACACTTGACCACCTGAACGCACCAATCCTCTGCGGGCAGCGCCTACAGGGGTAGAGGTTTCAAGTTCAGTGTTCAGCCTTGAGAATGTCGAACAGTGCCTGCGCCGCTGCCGACAGGTCATTGCCCGGTTCGGTCAACACACCAATCGCCCGCTCCACCGAGTCATTCAAGGTCAGGCAACAGGCGCCCAACTCCAGCATCTGCTCGGCACACAAGGCCGGCACCGCGCTGACCCCCAGCCCGCTGGCGACCATACGCCCGACCGTTGCCAGTTGATGGCTTTCAAACTCCACCGGCAGTTTCATGCCCCGGGCCTGCAAGTGTTCTTCAAGCATCACCCGCACCGTCGACGGCCGTTGCAGGGTAATGAACGGTTCCTGCAGCAAGGTCTGCCAGTCGATATCGCTAAGCCCGGCCAGCGCTGAATCCTGCGGCACCACAGCGACAAAACGGTCCATGTACAGCGGGGTGAACGTCAGCGAAGTGTTCTGCATCGGCTCGAACGCCACGCCCAGTTCCACTTGTCGGTCGCGGACCATTTCCAGCACTTGCTCGTTGATCACGTCGTTGACCGTGACGTTGACGTTCGGATACCGCGCGCGAAACGTCTTGAGGATCGGCGGCAGCAGGTTGCCGGCAAACGACGGCATGGCCGCCAGCGTCACCCGCCCGCGTTGCAGGCTGAAGCGCTGGCGCATTTCATCTTCGGCGTTGTCCCAGTCGGCGATCAGACGTCGGGCCAGCGGCAGCAGCGATTCGCCTTCGGCGGTCAGCGCCACGTTCCGCGTATTGCGACTGAACAGGCGCCCGCCCAGGCCCTCCTCCAGCGCCTTGATGGTCAGGCTCAAGGCCGATTGCGACAGGTGCAGGCGCTCGCAGGCCACGGCGAAACTCAGGCTCTGGGCTACGGCGAGAAAGGCGCGGATCTGTTTGACGGTCATGAACGCTATGCTTCCGTATCAGGATTCAATCAATTATTGAGCTTTATCAATCAATCGACCTTAAAAATCAACTTAACAAATATATTCTCCAGCGAGACACTCCAGTCATTCGGCTAGCCAGCCGCCCGACAAACAATAAAAGAGGTGCATATGGCAGGTTTCGACAAGCGCGTGAGTTCCTATGAGGAAGCCATGGCGGGCCTTGAAGACGGCATGACCGTGATCGCCGGCGGCTTTGGCCTGTGCGGCATCCCGGAAAACCTGATCGCCGAAATCAAGCGCAAAGGCACCCGCGACCTCACCATCGTCTCCAACAACTGCGGCGTCGACGGTTTCGGCCTCGGCGTGCTGCTGACCGACCGCCAGATCAGCAAGGTCATCGCCTCCTACGTCGGCGAAAACAAACTGTTCGAAGAACAACTGCTCAAGGGCGACATCGAAGTCATCCTGACCCCGCAAGGCACCCTCGCCGAAAAAATGCGCGCAGGCGGCGCCGGCATTCCGGCTTTCTTCACCGCCACCGGCGTCGGCACCCCGGTTGCCGAAGGCAAGGAAGTGCGTGAGTTCAAAGGGCGCAAATACCTGATGGAAGAATCCATCACCGGCGATTTCGCCATCGTCAAAGGCTGGAAAGCCGACCATTTCGGTAACGTCATCTACCGCCACACCGCGCAGAACTTCAACCCGCTGGCTGCCACCGCCGGCAAGATCACTGTGGTCGAAGTCGAAGAAATCGTCGAACCCGGCGAGCTGGATCCGTCGCAGATCCACACCCCGGGCATCTACGTCGACCGGGTCATTTGCGGCACGTTCGAAAAACGCATCGAACAGCGCACCATCCGCAAATAATTCAGGCTGACGGAGAATAAAAACATGGCACTTTCCCGCGAACAAATGGCTCAGCGCGTCGCCCGCGAAATGCAGGACGGCTACTACGTGAACCTCGGCATCGGCATTCCGACCCTGGTCGCCAACTACATCCCCGAAGGCATGGAAGTCATGCTGCAATCGGAAAACGGTCTGCTCGGCATGGGCCCGTTTCCGACTGAAGAAACCATTGATGCCGACATGATCAACGCCGGCAAACAGACCGTGACCGCGCGGATCGGTGCGTCGATCTTCAACTCCGCCGAATCCTTCGCGATGATCCGTGGTGGCCATGTCGACCTGACCGTACTGGGTGCATTCGAAGTGGACGTCGAAGGCAACATCGCCTCGTGGATGATTCCCGGCAAACTGGTCAAGGGCATGGGCGGCGCCATGGATCTGGTGGCCGGTGCCGACAACATCATCGTGATCATGACTCACGCCTCCAAGGACGGTGAGTCCAAACTGCTGTCCAAGTGCAGCCTGCCGCTGACCGGCGCCGGGTGCATCAAGCGCGTGCTGACCGACCTCGCCTATCTGGAAATCGAAAATGGCGCTTTTGTCCTCAAGGAACGCGCTCCTGGCGTCAGCGTCGAGGAAATCGTCGCCAAAACCGCTGGTAAACTGATCGTCCCGGATCACGTACCGGAAATGCAGTTCGCTGCCCAGTGAGGAATTCGAAAATGCAAGACGTCGTAATTGTTGCCGCCACGCGTACCGCGATAGGCAGTTTCCAGGGTTCGCTGGCCAGCGTTTCCGCCGTTGACCTGGGCGCCGCGGTGATCCGCCAACTGCTTGAGCAGACCGGTCTGGACGGTGCGCAGGTCGATGAAGTGATCATGGGCCAGGTGCTGACTGCCGGCGCCGGCCAGAACCCGGCACGTCAAGCCGCGATCAAGGCTGGCCTGCCCCACGCCGTCCCGGCCATGACCCTGAACAAGGTCTGCGGTTCGGGCCTCAAGGCCCTGCATCTGGGCGCGCAAGCGATCCGCTGCGGCGACGCCGAGGTGATCATCGCCGGTGGTCAGGAGAACATGAGCCTGTCCAACTATGTCATGCCGGGCGCTCGCACCGGTCTGCGCATGGGCCATGCGCAAATGGTCGACACCATGATCAGCGATGGCCTGTGGGATGCGTTCAACGACTACCACATGGGTATCACCGCGGAAAATCTGGTCGACAAGTACGACATCAGCCGCGAGCAGCAGGACGCCTTCGCTGCCGCGTCGCAGCAAAAAGCTGCCGCCGCGATCGAAGCCGGGCGCTTCGTTGATGAGATCACTCCGATCCTGATCCCGCAGCGCAAAGGCGATCCAGTGGCCTTCAAGGTCGACGAACAGCCGCGTGGCGACACCACCGCCCAATCGCTGGCGAAACTGCGTCCAGCGTTCAAAAAGGACGGCAGCGTCACCGCCGGCAACGCTTCGTCGCTGAACGACGGCGCCGCTGCGGTGATCCTGATGAGCGCAGAAAAAGCCAAAGCATTGGGCTTGCCGGTGCTGGCGAAAATCGCTGCCTACGCGAACGCGGGCGTGGACCCGGCGATCATGGGCATCGGCCCGGTGTCGGCCACTCGCCGTTGCCTGGACAAGGCTGGCTGGAGCATCGGCCAACTGGACCTGATCGAAGCCAACGAAGCCTTCGCCGCGCAATCGCTGGCGGTGGCCAAGGATCTGCAATGGGATCTGGACAAGGTCAACGTCAATGGCGGCGCCATCGCCCTCGGTCACCCGATCGGTGCGTCGGGTTGCCGGGTGCTGGTGACCCTGCTGCACGAGATGATCAAACGTGATGCAAAAAAAGGTCTGGCGACCTTGTGCATCGGCGGCGGTCAGGGTGTAGCGCTGGCGCTGGAACGCGCTTAAACATCGAGTTCAACGGCGGGCGGTGGATCCACGACATCCGCTGCTCGCTGGCAACAAAAAACCCGGTGCGACTTGCGTTGCACCGGGTCTTTTTTTGTCCATTGCAATCTGCAGTGAATGTTCTGATGCCATCGCGAGCAGGCTCTCTCCTACAGGGGAATACATTCCAAAGTGGGAGCGGGCTTGCTCGCGAAGGGGCCAGTTCATACGCCACAAAACCCTCAGTCACACCGCCATCTGCAGAATCAACCAGGCATTCGCCCCACTGATCACCGCAAACAAGCCCCACGCCAGCACCCGGGTCGGCAGCCGATTCACAAACGGCCCCATCAGCTGTTTGTCACTGGTCATGCGGATCAGCGGGTACAGCGCAAACGGCAATTGCAGGCTCAACACCACCTGGCTCAACACCAGCAGCTTGCCCACCGCGTTGTCACCCATCAGCCACACGCCGATGAACGCCGGAATCAGCGCCAGCCCGCGAGTGATCAAGCGCCGCTGCCAGCAGGGAATCCGCAGGTTCAGATAGCCTTCCATGATCACCTGCCCGGCGATGGTCCCGGTGAAGGTCGAGCTCTGCCCCGAGGCCAGTAACGCCACCCCGAACAGCACACTCGCCAGCGCACCGCCCACCAGCGGGTCGAGCAGGTGATAGGCGTCCTGAATGTCGACCACGTCGGTATGCCCGGACTGATGGAACGCCGCAGCCGCCAGAATCAGAATCGCCGCGTTGACCAGCAGCGCCAGTGCCAGCGAACCGATGGTGTCGATGCGCGCCAGGTTCACCGCGTCCTGCTTGCTCGCCAGGTCCGTGCCGATCATCCGGGTCTGCACGATCGAGGTATGCAGGTAGAGGTTATGCGGCATCACCGTCGCCCCGAGAATGCCAATCGCCAGGTACAACGGTGCGGCATCGCTGAGCGACGAGAGCGACGGTTTGAACCCGGCGAATACGTCCGGCCAGTAGGGTTTGATCAGTACCAGTTCGACGAAGAAACACACGCCGATGGTCGCCACCAGCACCAGCATGATCGCTTCCAGTCGGCGGAAGCCACGGTTTTGCAAGGCCAGTACCAGCAACGTGTCGAAGGCGGTCAGGGCAATGCCGAAGGTCAGTGAGCAGCCGAGCAACAAGTGAAACGCCAGTGCGCAACCGAGCACTTCGGCCAGGTCGGTGGCGATGATCGAGATTTCCGCCAGCACCCATTGCAGGCGCGCGGTTGGCGTGCTGTAGCGCTCGCGGGACAGCTGCGCCAGATCGCGTCCGGTGGCGATACCCAGACGCGAGCACAGGCACTGCACGACCATGCCCGCCAGGCTCGCCAGCAACACCACAAACAGCAGGCTGTAACCAAAGCGCGAACCGGCTTCGATGGCGGTCGCCCAGTTGCCCGGGTCCATGTAGCCGATCGACACCAGCAGTCCGGGACCGGCAAAGCGCAATGCGCGTTTGAAAAACGAAGCGCGGGGATCGACTTCCACACTGCCGGCGACTTCGGGCGGGCAGAACGGCGCGGTGGCGATTTTGGGCAAGCTGAATTTCACGCACACATCCAGAAACAAGTTCGAAAGGTGCAGCTTAGACGTTTCAGCCGACGCCTTGAAGGCGGCAATCCGCTGAACGTTATCGATTCATGCCCAACAGTTGCTCGCGCAACTCGGGATTGCGCGTGCGCGGATCAAGCCAGATGTTGAAAAACGCCCGGGCAAACTGCGGATCATCGATTTCATGCTGCAACTGCTGCCCGACAAAAAACCGTGCGCCCTGCCCCGGCAGGTAGACGCCAGTAATCCGGGTACCGGCCTGCACGTCGACAAAAGACTGTTGCATCTGTGCTTGCCACACGGCCAGTTGCGCCGGGCTGACATTTGCACCGCCCAGGCGTTTGATTTCATCGACGCTGGCTTGCACCAGATCATCGCGCGAGACATGCCGCCGATAGATCAGCTCAAGGGCAAACGGCTGCTCGGTCGACAATGGCCGTGCAGCGCTCCACATCCGGGCGTTGTACACGTCGAAACCGAACACACTGAAATTTCCGCTGCCAATGACCTGTGCGCCTGGCACGGCGTCCTGCCAATTGGCCCAGGTCGGGGTCAGCAACAAGGCCCACAAACCGATGCCACAGCAACCACGCAACACCTTCGTTCTGTTCATTGCGGCATCGACTCCGGTAAATCCCGATACTCAGAGCATAGCCGGCGATCGACCCCGGCATGTTGTATACAATTTCTGTAGAGCAATGCAGCAATCAGCGAGTGGCAATGCTAACGTGGCCCTCTCTCACCCGACGGAGCCTCCCGCGTGCTGATTCTCAAACTGCTGCTGATCCCCGGTTTTCTGCTGCTGATTTCCCTCGCCGGCAAGCGTTGGGGGCCGAGCGTGGCCGGGTGGTTGTCGGGGTTGCCGGTGGTGGTCGGGCCGATTCTGTTTTTCCTCGCCATTGAACAGGGGCCGCAGTTTGCCGCGCAATCGGCGGTCGCAGCGCTGTCGGCGATGTTTGCCATGATCGCGTTCTGCATCACCTATGCGCAGGTCGCGCAGCGAGCGAACTGGCCGTGGGCGCTGACGGTTTCCCTGTCGGTGTGGACGCTGCTGGCGCTGGTGTTGTCGCTGATTCCACCGTCGCTGACGTTTTCGGTTGCGGCAGCGGCGACGGCCCTGCTGGCGGCGCCGTACCTGTTCCCCCACGTGCAACCGGTGCTGAACGGCCCGGCACCGAAGTCGGACAAACTGATCTGGCGGATGCTTGCCGGGGCGGCGCTGACGCTGCTGGTAACGATGCTCGCCAGCACCGTGGGCGAACGCTGGAGCGGCTTGCTCGCGGTGTTCCCGGTGCTCGGCAGCGTGATGGCGGTATTCTCGCAACAGACCCGTGGCCCGGCGTTTACCGCTGCATTGCTGCGGGCGACGGCGATCGGCATGTACTCGTTTTCGGCGTTTTGCCTGGTGTCAGCGCTGACCCTGCCAACCCTCGGCCTCGGCGGCTTCATCGCCGGTGTCGCGGTGTCGGTGGCGATGCTCGGCGTCACCCGCAAACTGCTGGCCCGACCGGCCCCGGCGAAGAAGCGCAACCCCGAGGCTGACGCAAACGCCTGACAAACCGCGCTGGAATGCCATGCATGCTCCGTGGGATCATCGCCGACCTGGCGCGACCATCCCTCGGAGATTCACATGTCATTGCTCAGCAAGAAAGCCGTCGTCCTGTTGCTGGCGGCGGTCGCCGGCCTCGGCGCCATCAATGCCCAAGCGGCCAAGGCCAAGGAAAAAGCCCCGACCAACAGCGTGTCGATGCTCGACGGCAAGTTCACTTTCGTCCTGCCCAAAGGCTTCACCGCCGACCCGCTGCCCGCCGGCCCGACCGGTGCCAGTGGCACGATGTACACCAATCAGGCGACCAAGACCGTGGTCATCGCGGCGCAAAACCAGATCGCCGGTGGCGCCAGCGTCAAGGACAACGACAATGAATTTCTCGACGGCAGCCTGGCGAGTTTCATCGATGACCAGCGCAAGGCTTTGCCGGACTTCAACAAGCTCAGCGAAAAGAGTCTGACCCAGAAAAGCAGCGGTCTCGGTGTGCGGCAGGTCGACAGCACCGCCACTCAGGGTGGCGGTCAGACTCTCAACACCACCCTGCTCGCCGCATCCGGCAAGCGCATGGCGCTGGTCCAGGTGATTTCCCGCGCCAGCGACAAGAGCGGTCACGATGCGTTGGTGAAGGCCATCCTCAAGGACAAGTGATCCTCAAGGATTGAGCCGCTGCAGCCAGGCGTTCAAGTCCCGCAGTTCGGCCGCACTGATGCTGTGGCCGACGCCGGGATAGGCGTGAAACTCGGGGGTGTAGGCGAGTTTTTGCAGCAGCGCATTGGCCTCGGTGCCGTCACGGTACGGCACCCGATCATCGGCGGTGCCGTGGCCGATGAAGATGTGCAGCGGCAACGGTGGCTGCTCGGCCGCAAGCTCGGTTTTCAATACCGGCAACAACCGTCCGCTCAACGCCGCGATGCCGCCGACCGCCACGGGCGGACGCAAGCCCACCTCGTACGTCATCATCGCGCCCTGGCTGAAGCCGATCAGGTACACCTTGTCCGGGCTGGCGTGATACTTCTTCGCCGCCTGCGCGACAAATTCCCGCAGCTTCTGGCCGCTGGCCTGCAAATCATCGGTCTCACCGTTGTAGGCGCCTTCGCCTTTCTTGCGAAACCACTGGAAACGCCCTTCGCCCAATGCCAGCGGCGCCTGCACCGACAGGTAGTTGTACTGCGCCGGGAGCTGAAACTTCATACCGATCAGATCGGCTTCGTTACTGCCGTAACCGTGCAGGAAAATCACCAGCGGCCGGGTGTCCGCGTCGGGGTGAACCTGTTCGATGTACTTCAGTGGCAGGTCGCTTTGTAGCGTGGTTTGCGCATGGACGGCGCTGGACGCCAGCAGGGTTAACAGGGCAAACGCCTTCAACATAAAGCCTTCCTTCACGAGGTGTCGGGTTCGGGGGCAGCCTAACATTCTGCAGTCAGGATCCAAATGTTGAAGGTGTTGCCGATGGCCCCTTCGCGAGCAGGCTCGCTCCCACAGGAGAACGCATTTCAAAGTGCGAGCGACGGGGCTCGCTGCAGATCTATCAGTCGTTGATCAGCTTGCCCGCCCGAATCGGTTCGCGCCCCGCCACCTTGGCCTGCCAGATCCCCGGCTGGGTATACCGTCCGCGATCAATCGCAAACAACACCCCGCTGGTGCCGGCGCACACGGTGCTGAGGCGGTCATTCAGTGGGTCCACCACTTCGAACAGCGCATCACCCTTCTCGACCCATTCACCGGCATTGCGCAGGAAGCTGACCACGCCATGGTGTGGGGCGAACAGGTATTGGGTGCCTTCGAATGGCATGCCTTCGCAACATTCTTGCGGCGCCGCCGGCCATTCGCCGCTGATGAATCCCTGTTCGGCGAGAAAGCCGAGAATCGCTGCGCAGTTGGCTTGGGCCTGATCGACCCGGGTGTCGCCCATGCTGCCCAGTTCGAGAGTGGTGGCGAGGTTGGCCGGGGGGATCGCCGCGTGCGGGAACGCTTGCGCCAGTCGCAACCACGGCGACGAGCACGACTCGTCGAACGAACTGCCGCCAGAGTCTTCGCACAGCAGCGCCACCCCGGCCTTCAGTCGAGCCGCCAGCGATTGCCAACGCGGCCAGTGTTGCGGCAGCGCGTAGAGGTGGATCGCCGCATCGAAATCGCAATGCAGATCGAGGGTGATATCGGCATTACAGGCGTGGCGCAGCAGCAATCGGTGCAGCGCTTCAAGTTGCGAAGCTGGCGCTGGCAGCTCATCGAGCACCTGGCCCATGGTCTGGCGGACCAGCGCAATGTTGGCCTCGGCATCGCTGCCCAGCCGCGTGCCGATCCGCGCTGCGACCGGTGCGCTGAGTTCGACGAATGCGCGGTTGAAATTCTTGCCGCTGCCCAGTTCGAAGCGGCCCATGTGGCTGCCTTGCAGGTGCTGATCGAGGCCGATCGGGTTGGCCACCGGCACCAGCTCGATCACCCCTAGCAGGCGGCCTTGCTGTTCCAGCTCGTTAAGGCGTTGTTTGAGTTCCCACGCAGTGCGCATGCCCGGCAGCTCGTCGGCGTGCAGGCTGGCCTGGATGTACACCTTGCGGCTGCCCGCGCCGTAACGAAATACGCTGAGGGAGCGTTCGCTGCCCAGGTGGCTCCAGGGCAGAACATGGTCGATGCGTTGCATGCGTAACTCCTGAAAATTGAATCGGCGAAGATCCCCTGTAGTAGCGGGCTTACTCCGGGCGGCGTTCCGCCGAATGCGGTGTATCAATCAATGATTATGTTGAATGTTATACCGCGTTCGCGAGCAAGCCCGCCCCCACAGGGGACTTGCTCGCTAGACGGAGGGCACAAAAAAAGTGGCCACCGTCTGCACGGGGCCACTTTTTTCTACGGCGTATTAATGGCCGTACACGTCAAAGTCGAAGTACTTGTCCTGGACTTTCTTGTACTCGCCATTGGCGCGGATTTCGGTGATGGCCTTGTTGAATTTCTCGGCCAGCGCGGTATCGCCCTTGCGCACTGCAATGCCGGCACCGCCGCCGAAATACTTGGCGTCTTCGTAGGTCGGGCCGACGAATTCGAAGCCTTTGCCTGCGTCGGTTTTCAGGAAGCCGTCGCTCAGGTTGACCGAGTCGGCCAGCATCGCGTCCAGACGACCGGATTTCATGTCCAGGTTGGCTTCCTGTTGCGAGCCATAACGCACCACTTCAAACCCGGCGTCCTTGGCCATGTCGGTGGCGTAGCGGTCGTGGGTGCTGGCGCGCAGCACGCCGACTTTCTTGCCCTTGAGCTCGGTCAACGGGTCTTTGACACCGGAGCCTTCCTTCATTACGAAGCGCGCCGGGGTGTGATAGTACTTGATGGTGAAATCAACGTTCTTCTTGCGGTCGTCAGTGATGGTCATTGAGGACAGGATCGCGTCGATTTTCTTCACTTTCAGTGCCGGGATCAGGCCATCGAATTCCTGCTCGACCCACACGCATTTGACGTCCATCTGCTTGCACAGCGCATCACCGATGTCGACGTCGAACCCGCCAAGTTTGCCGTCAGCGGTTTTCATCGAGAATGGCGGGTAAGCGGCTTCAATCCCGAGGCGGATCGGCTTGGCGTCTTCGGCCACAGCAGTCAGGGACAACATCGACAGTGCCAGGGCACCGAACATCACTAGCTTCTTCATTTATTACTCCTGTGTGCGGAGGCTTTTATTGGCAGCTTTCGATTGGCGTTCGGTCATGGCCATTTAGCGGCAAAAACCGAAGTGGCCGGCAGTCTATGGCGGCGCGCACAGGGTAAATTGTTTTTAAGCGACAAATACTTACAGAAAATCGGCGCAGGCGTTGACCGGGATCAACGGTGCGCCGACATGGTGCAAAGGCTGTAGGACAAACTCTGATTTCGCTCAGGAAATGACTGAAAATTGCGTCAGCATTCGCACCCAATCGGCGCTCTGGCGATCTGTTCGACACTCAGGCTGAAGCCCTCGTCCAGCCATCCGGTCACACCGCCGATCATCTCCTTGACCGGGTAACCCAACGCCGCCAGTTTCACCGCGGCCTTGTTGGCGCCGTTGCAATGCGGGCCGGCGCAATAGACCACGAACAGTGTGCTTGTCGCGTAGTCCGCCAGGCCTTCGGCTGTCAGCAAGCGGGTCGGAATATTGATGGCGCCCGGCACATGACCGCGCTCGTACGCCTGCGGACCGCGCACATCGACCAGCACAAAATCGACCTCCCCCGCCTCCTGGCTGCTGAAGACGTCGGAACAATCGGTTTCAAAGGTCAGACGGTTACTGAAGTGCATCAAGGCGATCGCCGACGGCGCGGCAGGAATTTCGCGAACCAGGCTGCTCATGCTGTGTGGCTCCTATATCTGTTGGGGGTGAACAGACTTTATCCGGCCGGCACTTGACGCTACAGTGGCGCGCAAGACACTCACCGGGAATTTTCCGCCAAATGCCTGAATCACCTGGATTGGTCGCAATTCTGGCCTACGACGGCCTCTGTACCTTCGAGTTCGGGATTGCCGTGGAGATCTTCGGCCTGACTCGGCCGGAGTTCGACTTCCCGTGGTACGAGCACCGCATCGTTGCCGTCGACCAAGGGCCGATGCGCGCCATGGGCGGGATCCACGTACTGGCCGATGGTGGCCTGGACCTGCTGGCGCAGGCGCGCACCATCATCATTCCCGGTTGGCGTGACCGCGAGGCCCCGGTGCCATCGGCTCTGCTCGAAGCCTTGCGCCAGGCCCACGCCCAGGGTGCGCGGCTGCTATCGATCTGCTCCGGGGTGTTTGTGCTGGCTGCCAGCGGCTTGCTCGACGGCCACGGCGCAACCACCCACTGGCGCTACAGCGATGAGCTGGCGCGGCGCTTTCCGGCGATTGCGGTCGATCCGGAGGTGCTCTACGTCGACGCCGGCCAGTTGATCACCTCGGCGGGCAGCGCCGCCGGGATCGATGCGTGCCTGCATCTGGTGGCGCGGGACTTCGGCACTCAGGTCGCCAATTCGGTCGCGCGGCGGCTGGTGATGTCGCCGCAACGCACCGGCGGCCAGGCGCAGTTCATCCCCACGCCCGTCAGCCCCACACCGCGCAATGACCTGTCGCGGGTGATGCAGTGGGCCCGCGAGCGCCTGCACCAACCACTGGAAGTGCGCGATCTGGCCAGCGAAGCGGCGATGAGCGAGCGCACGTTTCTGCGGCGGTTCAGCGAAGCCAGCGGGCAATCCCCCAAGGCCTGGTTGCAGCACGAACGCCTGGCGCGGGCGCGGGAGCTGCTGGAGAGCACCGCGCACAACACCGAGCAGATCGCCCAGCGCTGTGGTTACCGCTCGGTGGAAAGTTTTCGCGTGGCATTTCGCAGTGTGGTCGGGGTGCCGCCGTCGGTGTATCGGGAGCGGTTTGGGCGTGGGGTCAAAGCGATTTCCTGAGGTGACTCATAGACCGCTTTCGCGAGCAGGCTCGCTCCCACATTTGAAATGCGCCCCCTGTGGGAGCGAGCCTGCTCGCGAAGGGGCCGGCCCATACAACAACAATCTAAGGCTTGCGCAACAGATAGGTATCCATGATCCACCCATGCTTAGCCCGCGCCGCCTGGCGCATACGCTCGATCAGATCCGCCACATCCTTGAGCTTACCGCTGATCAGAATCTCATCCGGCGTGCCGAGGTAAGCGCCCCAGTAAATCTCGGTCTGCTGATCCGCCACGCTGTGGTAAGCGTCCTCGGCATCGAGCATCACCACCAGACTGTCGGTGTCACTCACTTGCCCCGCCGCCAAGCGCCGGCCGGTGGTGATTTCGATCGGCCGGCCAATGGTGTTCAGCGGCACCTTGTGTTGCGCGGCCAGAGCCTGAACGCTGCTAATGCCTGGGATCACTTCAAACTCGAAAACACAGCGGCCTGACGCCAGAATCGCCCGCAGAATGCGAATCGTGCTGTCGTACAGCGCCGGGTCACCCCACACGAGGAAACCGCCGCACTGCTCGTCAGCCAATTCTTCATTGATCAACCGCTCGAAGGTTTGCTGTTTAGCGCGGTTCAGATCATCGACCGCGCGGGTGTAGTCCACGTCGCCGCGTTCACGTTCCGGGCTTTGCGCTTCCACGAATCGATAAGCCGGATCGGTGATGTAGCGTTCACAAATGTCCCGGCGCAGCTCGATCAGTTTGTTTTTGCTCTGGCCTTTATCCATCAAAAAGAACACGTCCACCCGGTTGAGCGCCTTCACCGCCTGCAGGGTGATGTAGTCGGGGTTGCCGGCGCCGATGCCGATGACCAGCAGTCGTTTCATCACTGTGCTCCCGCAAGTTCGATACCGGGTAAGCGTAGCCGCCAGATCCCGTTGAATCGCAGTTGGACCACTGACAGCGGTTCAACATCAATCGCGTTGAACGCTGCGCCTTGCACCACCTGCATTAATGCGGCGCGCACCACGAACGGATGAGTGATGGCGACGACGTGCCCCGGTGCACCTTGCAGGCTGGTCAGCCACGCCGCCACGCGTTCGCCCAATTGCATCACCGACTCACCACCGTGGGGTGCCGCCTGCGGATCGCTGATCCACGCTTGCAAGGCTTCGGCCTCACTCAGTTGCAGATCCTTGATCGCTTGCCCGTGCCAGCGCCCCCAGTCGCAATCACGCAGCGCATCGTCCACTTGCGGCGTTGCACCGAACCCCTCGGCGGTCTGCCGCGTGCGCAATTCCGGCCCGCACAGCAAACGCGTGGCGCTACCGAACTGTTTTGCCAGCGCACCGAGCGCCAATGGCTGATTTTCAACAGGCTCGTTCGTAGGAAAACGCGACAATTTCTGTGCGACGGTTCGAGCGTGACAAATCAAAGTCAAACGGGTGGATTGCACGGGGTTGCACTCGCTGAACATCAATTAATGGGCGGCAAACCGCCCGGTTTGCGGCAATTGTGCCGCAAACCGGGCGGTTCGGGGGATCTCGCAAACTGGTCGTCCGGCCTGATGAGCGCGTAAAAACGGCAATGTCTTACAAATCAATGGGCAATGGACTACAAGTGTCGACGACATCGGTGTAGCCCTTGTGACACAGGCCTCTCACGTTATTTAAACGCTGAATCGCTACCGCTAAAAATTCACTAGACATGTAACCTGAGTTACATAAATACTGTTTTAACGGATTGTGAAACGAATTCAACACCCCTTCATCCAGCAGGAGCCCGGATGCCCCCTCTTAGAGACTTGATCACCGATCCCGGCCTGGAGCTGACGCCGTCGGAGCGCAAAGTGATTCGCGCCCTGCTCGACCAGTATCCACGCAACGGCCTCGGTCCGATGGCGCGTCTGGCTGAACACGCCGGCGTCAGCGATCCGACCATTGTGCGACTGGTGAAGAAGCTCGGATTCGGCGGTTATGCCGAATTTCAGGACGCCTTGCTCAGCGACATGGACCACCGCCTGCGTTCGCCAAGCACCCTGTTGCAACCGCGCTCGCACCTGAACAAGGACGATGCCTGGGGCCATTATCTGGCCGACAGCCAGCGGTTGCTGGTGGAAACCCAGGCCCTGACCCAGCCTGAAGACGTGCGCATTCTGCTCGACTGGCTGCTCGATACGCGGCACCAGATCTACTGCTTCGGCGGGCGTTTCAGCAGCCTGATGGCCAACTACCTGCTCAATCACTTGCGCCTGCTGCGCCCCGGCTGCTTTGCCCTGGAAGACAACGCGCAACTGCCTGACCGCTTGTTCGACCTGCAACGTCAGGACGTGGTGCTGTTGTTCGACTATCGCCGCTACCAGACCCAGGCTCTGCGCGTGGCCAGCGCCGCAAAAAGCCGCAATGCCCGGGTGGTGTTGTTCACCGACATCTATGCATCACCGCTGCGCGAACTCGCCGACCTGATCATCAGCGCCCCGGTCGAATCGGCCTCGCCGTTCGACACCATGGTGCCGGCGCTGGCCCAGGTCGAGGCGCTGATTGCCAGCCTGACCCTGCGCAGCCCCGATCTGGCCGATCGCCTGGAAGGCATCGACGCGATGCGCAACGAGTTCAACACCCACCTGCTGGAGGATAAATAAGGATGTTCAGCCTTCCCCACCGCTCGCCGCGGGACTTGCCGTTTGTCACCGATCACACCGCATTGTTGCTGGTGGACATGCAGCGTGCCTGGCTCGAACCGCAATACGACCCGCACCTGAACGGGCCGGACGCCGAATATTTCCTGACCCGCACCCACATGCAGGTGGTGCCCAACCAGCGCCGGTTGCTCAGCGCCTTTCGCGAAGCGCGGCAGAACGTGCTGCACACCATTATCGAAAGCCTGACCGCCGACGGCCGCGACCGCTCGCTGGACCACAAGCTGTCGGACATGCACCTGCCCAAGGGCAGTGAGCAGGCGCGAATCATCGACGACCTGACCCCGGTGGAAAACGAGATCGTGTTGCCGAAAACCTCGTCCGGGGTGTTCAACTCGACCAACATCGATTACGTGCTGCGCAACCTCGAGACCCGTCACCTGATCATCGCCGGCATCGTTACCGACCAGTGCGTCGACATGGCGGTGCGCGACGCCGCCGACCGTGGTTATCTGGTGACGCTGGTCGAAGACGCCTGCGCCACCTACACCCCGGCGCGGCATGACGCCTGCCTGAATGCGATCAAGGGTTACTGCTGGATCACCGACACGCAAACCGTGCTCGGCCGGTTGCAGGAGCTGCGACCATGAGCGAGCGCCTGACGCCGTTGCCGATGACCACCATCGTCACCACCGACCTGATCGGCATTACCCGTGGCCGTTCGTTCCCCACTGACGAGCTGGAGCACTATCAAGCCGCCGGTTGCGGCTGGGTGCCGGCCAACAGCGCACTGACGCCGCAGGACATCATCGCCCAGGCCAACCCGTGGGGCGCTTATGGCGACTTGCGGCTGATTCCGGACCTGGCCAGTCGCGTCACCGTCGGCAACGGGCCAGATGCCGCGGCGCCGGCGCTGGACTTCATCCATGGCGACATCCGCGAGACCGATGGACGCCCATGGAGCGCCTGCCCACGCACATTGTTGCGCGATGAAATCGAGCGCTATCGCGACGAACTCGGCTTGCAGGTCAACGCGGCGTTCGAACACGAATTCAACCTGCATGCCGGTTTCGCTGAACACCAGGCGTTCTCCCTCGAAGCCCAGCGTCAGGGCGCCGAATTCGGCGGCTGGCTGCTGAGTGCCCTGCGCGCCGGCGGCGTTGAACCGGAAATGTTCCTGCCCGAATACGGCAAACATCAATACGAAATCACCTGCCGCCCGACTCGCGGTGTGG
Source organism: Pseudomonas sp. H1h (assembly GCF_000633255.1). Classification (GTDB taxonomy): domain Bacteria; phylum Pseudomonadota; class Gammaproteobacteria; order Pseudomonadales; family Pseudomonadaceae; genus Aquipseudomonas. Next base: position 20,523 of record NZ_AYMJ01000018.1, on the reverse strand, counting down.
CAGCGGCGGACCGCGCGGTGAATGTGCGCGAGATCACCCGCGAAATCGCCCGGCAAATGGGCGTCGACGTCAGTTTCGCACCGAAAACCAAGGCCGACGCGGTGTGCAACGGCGTGCACCTGCACGTCAGCCTGCTCGATCTGCAAGGTCTGCCGATGCTGTACGACGCCGGCACCAGCAACGGTTTGTCGACCCTCGGCCAGCATTGGGCTGCCGGGATCCTGCATTACCTGCCAGCGCTGTGTGCGTTCACCGCGCCGACGCCGGTGTCGTACGAGCGTTTGCAACCGCATCACTGGAGCGCGTCCTACGCGTGCCTGGGGCAGCAGAACCGTGAAGCGGCGCTGCGCATCTGCCCGACCGTGAGCCTGGGCGGCAAATCCGTGGCGGCGCAGTACAACCTGGAATTTCGCGCCATGGACGCCACCGCCTCGCCGCACCTGGCGATGGCCGCGCTGCTGATTGCCGGACGGCTGGGCATCGAACAGCGTCTGGCACTGAACGCGATCACTGATGAGATTCCCGATTCACTCAACGACGAGCAACGCAAGGCCCGGGGCATCGTTGCCCTGCCCGCCTCACTGGCCCAGGCGCTGGATTGCCTGCGTGACAGTGCAGCCTTCAACCAATGGCTGCCCAAGCCGTTGCTCGACACCTACCACGCCCTTAAAACCGAGGAACTGGCGCTGACGGAACAGCTCTCGCCCGCTGACCTGTGTGAGCACTATGCACGCCTGTACTGAATCCGCCGAACTGGGGTTGTACACCCGCCCGGTCTACAACCTGAGCCGCGAAGATTCTTCGCATCCGTTGATCCTGGTGTGTGAGCACGCCAGCCGCTACATCCCCGAAGCCCTGAGCAATCTGGGCCTGGACGATGCAGCCGCCCGCGAGCACATCGCCTGGGACATCGGTGCACTGCAACTGGCAGAAGCGCTGTCGGAAAAACTCGGCGCGACGTTGTTGAGCGCCAACTATTCACGGCTGTTGATCGACCTCAATCGGCCCCGGCATGCCCCTGACAGCATTCCGGCGCAGAGCGAGATCTATCAGGTGCCCGGCAACCGCGATCTGGATGAAGCCACTCGCGAATACCGGCGCCAGCAGCTGTTCAAACCGTTTCACGCCCGGCTGCAGACCCTGATCGACGAGCGCGTCGCGCAGGGCCAGCCGGTGCGGGTGGTAGGAATTCACAGTTTCACCCCGGTGTATTACGGCCAGCCGCGCCCGCTGGAAGTCGGTGTGCTGTTCGGTCAGGCCAGCGCCTATGCGCAACGGCTGATCGACGGCCTCGGCCAGCACCCGCTGAAAGTTGCGGGCAACCAGCCGTACCGGATTGATCCGTTGGGCGACATGACGGTACCGGTGCACGGCGATGCACGAGGGCTGGAGTCGGTGCTGATCGAGGTGCGCAACGACCTGCTGCGCAGCCCCGAAGCCGTGTCACTGTGGGCCGAGCGCCTGGCACCGTGGCTGTAACGAATGCTGTAAAAACCGCTGATGCTGTAAACGATGGACCGATATAACAACTAAAAACGCTGGATAGGCTGACAAGGAGTTGCGCTTCATGGAAATAGAAGAGTTCGGCTACAAACAGGAGTTGAAACGTAGCCTGACACTGACCGACCTGGTGGTGTACGGGATGATCTTCATGATCCCCATCGCCCCCTTCGGCGTGTATGGCTACGTCAATGCCGAGGCGCCCGGGATGGTGCCGCTGGCCTACATCATCGGCATGGTGGCAATGCTGTTCACCGCGCTGAGCTACGGCAGCATGGCGCGGGCGTTTCCGATTGCAGGTTCGGTATATTCCTACGCGCAACGCGGCCTCAATCAACACGTCGGCTTCATCGCCGGCTGGCTGATGCTGCTCGACTATCTGCTGATTCCACCGCTGCTGTACGTCTATGCGGCGATGGCCCTGAACCATCTGTACCCGGACATTCCGAAAGTCGGCTTCATCCTGGCGTTCCTGGTCAGCGCCACCTTCGTCAACCTGCGCGGCATCACTTTCACCGCACGGATGAACATCATCTTCCTGCTGGCACAGCTGGTGGTGCTGGGGATTTTCCTGTTCTACGCCTGGAACGCCCTGCACAACGGTGGTGGCAACGGCGAGCTGACCCTGGCGCCGTTGTATCACGCGGAAACCTTCAACTTCGCCCTGCTGATGCAAGCGGTGTCGATTGCAGTGCTGTCTTTCCTCGGCTTCGATGCGATCTCGACCCTCGCCGAAGAAATCAAAGGCGACCCGGGCAAAAGCGTCGGCAAAGCGGCGCTGATCACCTTGGTGGTGATGGGCGCGATTTTCGTCGTACAGACCTGGATCGCCACCGATCTGGCTGCCGGCATGGGTTTCAAGTCCGCCGACACCGCGTTCTATGAAATTGCCGAAATCGCTGCCGGCAGCTGGCTGGCGACGCTGACCGGCGTGGCGACCGCACTGGCCTGGGGCGTCGCGGTGGCGATCACCTCGCAAGCCGCCGTGTCGCGCCTGCTGTTCGGCATGGCCCGCGACGGCAAGTTGCCGAAAGTGCTGGCCAAGGTGCACCCGAAACACAACACCCCGTACCTGAGCATCTATCTGGTGGCGGTGCTGTCGCTGGTGATCTGCTACCTGTTCATCAATTCGGTCGACACCCTGACCTCGCTGGTCAACTTCGGTGCCCTCAGCGGTTTCATGCTGCTGCACCTGACGGTAATCAACTACTACTGGCGTCGGCAGAAGTCGGGTCAGGTCGTACGCCATCTGATCTGCCCGGTGATCGGTTTCATCATCGTCGCCGCCATCATGTACAACATGGGCGTCGATGCGCAGAAACTCGGGCTGATCTGGATCGCTTTGGGCCTGGTGTACCTGTTCTTCCTGAACAAGCTCGGCGCCAGCACCGCGCTGCCTGACCCGAGCAATGGCTGACAAGAAAAAGGGCAGCGTCTGACAACAAATCAGGCGACCGCCGCTTTAAAGCGTGGCAACCGACAGTGATAGTCAGGTTCGGTGGGGATCACCGAACCCTTTGATACAGGAGTGCATCCATGCTGGTCTTACGCCCAGTCGAGCCAACCGACCTGCCGCAATTGCAGCAACTGGCCCGCGACAGTCTGGTCGGCGTCACGTCGCTGCCGGACGACAGCGAGCGCCTGCGCGAAAAAATCGCCGGTTCCTGCGCCTCGTTCGACAGCGACGTTCAGGCGCAAGGCCCGGAGAACTACTTCTTCGTGCTGGAAGACCTCGACACTCGGCGGCTGGTCGGCTGCTCGGAGATCCTCGCCACTGCCGGTTTCAACGAGCCGTTCTACAGCCTGCGCAACCGGCACTTCACCAGTGCCTCGCGGGAATTGAACATCGAGCACGGCGTGCCGGCGCTGTCGCTGTGTCACGACCTCAACGACCACACTCTGCTGCGCGGCTTTCACATCGATAACGCGCTGGTGCGCAGCGCCTTTTCCGAATTGCTGTCGCGGGCGCGCCTGCTGTTCATCGCCGCCCACGCCCAACGTTTCTCCGATGCGGTGATCACCGAAATTGTCGGCTACAGCGACGAAAACGGCCACTCGCCGTTCTGGGACGCCCTAGGCAAGCATTTCTTTGATCTGCCCTATGTCGAGGCCGAGCGCCTGTGTGGCCTGCAAAGCCGCTCGTTTCTCGCCGAACTGATGCCGCAATACCCGATTTACGTGCCGATGCTGCCCCCGGCTGCCCAGGCGTGCATCGGCCGGATTCACCCGGACGGCCAGGAAGCCTTCGACATCCTTGAGCGTGAAGGCTTTGAAACCAACAGCTACATCGATCTGTTCGACGCCGGCCCGACCCTGTATGCGCGCACCGCGAACATCCGTTCGATTGCCCACAGTCAGACCGCCAGCGTGCGCCAGCAGCCGCAAATCGACGCCCGCGGCCGCTACCTCTTGAGTAACGACGCACTGCACGGCTTCCGGGCCATCGTCGCCGAACTGGATTACCAGCCCGATCAACCGCTGTCCCTGACGCCGGATCTGTGTGCGGCGCTGAATGTCACCGATGGCCGCACGATCAGGCTGATCGCCCTGTGAACCACGCCCGGCTGCACACCCAACGACAGTGCCCGAACAGGCGCGTACAAGGAGTTACCGCATGATCGTCCGTCCGGTCAAAGTCAGCGACCTGCCAGCGCTGATGACCCTGGTTCGACAGGCCGGCCCCGGGTTCACCACCCTGCCGGCCAATGAAGACCGCCTCGCCCACCGGGTGCGCTGGGCCCAGCGGGCGTTCGCCGCGCAGGTGGAGCGGGCCGACGCCGATTATCTGTTCGTGCTCGAAGACGACGACTTGCGCGTGGTTGGCGTCAGCGCCCTGACCGGGGCGGTGGGCCTGCGTGAGCCGTGGTACAACTACCGCGTCGGGTTGACCGTGAGTTCGGCGCCGGATCTCGGCATTTCGCGGCAGATTCCCACACTGTTCCTCAATAACGAACTGACTGGCCAATCGGAGCTGTGTTCGCTGTTCCTGCATCCGGAGCACCGTCATGGCAGTAATGGCCGGTTGCTGTCGCTCGGACGCCTGTTGTTCGTGGCTGAGTTCCCGCAGCTGTTTGGCGAGAAAATGATCGCCGAATTGCGCGGCAATGCCGATGAACTCGGCTGTTCACCGTTCTGGGACAGCCTGGGCCGGCACTTTTTCAAGATGGACTTCAGCCACGCCGACCACTTGTCGGGCCTGGGCAACAAATCGTTCATCGCCGAACTGATGCCGCGCCAGCCGCTGTACACCTGCCTGCTCACCGAACAGGCGCAAGCGGTCATCGGCCAACCGCACCCCAACACCGAACCGGCGCTGAAGATCCTGCGCGAAGAAGGTTTTGTGCATAAGGGCTACATCGACATCTTCGACGGCGGCCCGGTGATCGAAGCCGAGATTCCGAACATCCGTACTGTGCGCGACAGCCTCGCACTGACGTTGACCCTCGGCACACCCGACGATCAGGCGCCGCTGTGGCTGATCCACAACCGACGCCTGGAAAACTGCCGCATCACCGTGGCTCCGGGCCGTCAGGTCGGCAATACCCTGGTGGTCGACCGCCTCACCGCCAAGCGTCTGCAGCTGCAACCGGGCAATTCGGTGCGCGCGGTGCTGCTGCCCCGGCAACAGCAACAGGCGGTCGCGGCCTGAATCCGCTCCTCCCTCGCAAATTCGTCATGAACCTTGACCCATCCGCGTGATAGCCTTTTCATTCTTCGGCGTTGACACCTTTGCTCAAGCCGTTCCATTCCTTTGTATTGGTGGAACTCGTATGACCAGGCTTTCCCATCAAGATTTGCGCCGTAACTTCCGTCAATTGCTGGCCTCCGACACCTGCTATCACACCGCCTCGGTGTTCGACCCGATGTCCGCGCGCATTGCCGCAGACCTCGGTTTTGAAGTGGGTATCCTCGGCGGCTCCGTGGCCTCGCTGCAGGTGCTGGGCGCCCCCGACTTCGCCCTGATCACCCTCAGCGAGTTCGCCGAACAGGCCACCCGTATCGGCCGCGTCGCCCAATTGCCGGTGATCGCCGACGCCGACCACGGCTACGGCAACGCCCTCAACGTGATGCGCACCATTGTTGAACTGGAACGCGCCGGCGTCGCCGCCCTGACCATCGAAGACACCCTGCTGCCGGCACAATTCGGGCGCAAGTCCACCGACCTGATCTCGGTTGCCGAAGGCGTCGGCAAGATCCGTGCAGCGCTGGAAGCTCGTGTCGATTCGGAAATGGCGATCATTGCCCGCACCAACGCCGGCATCCTGCCGAACCAGGAAATCATCAGCCGTACCCGGCAGTACCAGGCCGCTGGCGCCGACGGCATCTGCATGGTCGGGGTGCAGGACTTCGATCAGTTGGAACAGATTGCCGAGCACCTGACCGTCCCGCTGATGCTGGTCACCTACGGCAACCCGGCCCTGCGTGACGACAAGCGTCTGGCAGAACTCGGCGTACGCGTGACCATCGACGGCCATGGCGCATATTTCGCCGCGATCAAGGCCACCTACGACAGCCTGCGCGAACAGCGGCAGATCTTCACCCAGGCCTCGGACCTGAGCGCCACCGAACTGACGCACACCTATACCCAGCCTGAGGAGTACATTCTCTGGGCGAAGGAATATATGAGTGTGAAAGAATAACTCCTGTACGGAGTTCTCTCTCCCTCTGGTAACTTCCAAAAGGGCCGGTAGACGCAATGTCACCGGCCAGGCGACCAGAATACTTCGGTCAATCGCCGTCGGCGCCCGCCAGGCAATACACAAATCAGAATAACTACCAATATTTAATAACAACTCCTGCATTGATATTAAATATCGCCTCCCTATAATCGCAAATCGTTAAACAGGCAAAATGTTTAATACCCCAAAAGCAAAATTAAAAAACCGACCCATATCAAGCACAACCAACAAATAAGGATATTTATGAACGCCGTTACTCAAAACTGGGAAAATGCACCCCTGTTACGCGCAGAGGCAAAAGTTATCAATACTCCGACCAAATCCACCCACGCAGCCAACTGCCCGGGCTGGGACGGACTGCGTTTCAATGTGGGCAACATTCACGAAATCAAGAAAATCCGCGAGCTGCCTGTCCAAGGCTAACCCGCTTGGCGTATAGCGTCGCCGTAGACGTCAATGAGCAGAATACTCAGCCATTGACGTCTATTTACCCATAACCAAAAAGCCAGATGTTTGCGCCTGCTCAAGTAACTCTCTGCAGTTTATTTGACAGCCTATAAAAGTGATCCCCCATGATAAAAAACCTGCTCAACCCAGACTTGGCGCCTGCACAATTGATCGCCCGTATCAAGACAACAAACATGGGGGCCGAAATACATAATCTGGCAAAACAGTTAATCAACCCAACAGCCGACATTCAAGACTCGCTTCATCGCGCTGCGATCCTGAAAGCGACAAACATTCACACCGGAACACTGACTTTATACTGCAACAACGATGGAAACATCAGCCTGAAAACTCCAGATAAGGCGACGGCCCCGGAACAACTTTATTCCGTCCCCGGCAAAAGCATTTTGTTTGCAATCAACGGGGAGTCATTTCCCATTCAACTTTACCAGCTCGAAGGTGAGTGCCTGACGCTTGCAGAGCGGGTCATCGTGGATGGCAATAATCCGCTGTTCGTGGACGGCGCGAAGGTCCTGTTCGACAGCAACCCCAATGGCGACGGGCACCCGGCTTTCATTGGCAGCATCAATCTGCCTGAAAAAACTGCCGACATCGGTGTGTTTGACCCCGCGTCATTGCGCAAAGTCGCCTGGTTCCCGCATGACGACAGCGCCGCACGCTTCCTGGTGAGTCTTGAGCTGCTTGAAGCCGCCCAGGACCCCGGCGCCTGCAAAGTGGCTGAAGAATTGATTTATCACTACCACCCCGCTGTCGCCTGGAAGGCTTTTCAGGTGATCAGCAGAACCGATCCGCAGGCTGCGTTGAATTGCGCACCGCTGTTGAGAAATCTGCAAAACAGCCGCCTGAACCATTTACTCGACCAGTGTGAAGCCGCATGAAACTGAATACTTTTGTCGAGCGTATGGCGACCTACGATCTGCAGCTGGATAGCGCGAAGATCATTGCCGACCTGCGTCAACTGGCCAGCAACCGTACGTTGTTGAGTGAATACCTTTATACGACGATCCAGCAGGACGGTTTCAGTACCAAAAACAGACTCTACGGCGCTTATGCATTTGTTCTGCACTCCAACGACCTGTTCACCGTGCGCCTGGGTTTCTGGGCGCCTGCCACGTCACGGGATGAGCGGGAAACCTTCATCTACGACCTCAACCACAGTCATGACTTCGAGCTCTACTGCGTGGGATACAGCGGTGACGGTTACACCACCGTTTCGCGAGAGATTCTCCAACAAACGCCACTTCAGGCAGGCGTAAAACCGAAGTTTGGCGAAGAACGAGTCCTTAAACTTATTCCGGGTGAGGTGCTGCACATGCTTCCACTAAGCGAAGTACACAAGCAGCTTCCACCTGAAACGATGTCCGCCTCGCTGAGCTTGCTTATTCATCCTCGGCAGGAGAACAAAACCGAAGAAGCCTGGTGCTTCGACGACAACCTGACACCGACTTATCCCGGTATCGCCCGGCAGGAGACAGCGCTGTTTGAAAGCCTGCTGTCCCGGCTACAACGTGAGCAGACTTCTCTGCCCACTCAATCAGAAAGGAAATCTGTATGAACAAGCCACTCGATAACTGGAACCAAACCCAACTGCTGCATGCAGGCACCAACGTCATCACCACTCCCGTGAAGACCACGGCTGCGTCACCGTGCGCCAGCTTCATGCCGCGTTACAACGTGGGCAACATTCACGAAATCAAACAATTCTGGAACAACGCGCAACCCGCCTGAATCTTGCTGTCCCGACACATTATGAGTGTCAAACAGTGAGGCCTCGGCCGGACTGACGCCATCGCGAACAGGCTCACTCCTACATTGGATCTGTGTCGAACACGTGTGTTGTGTTCACTGAAGATCCACTGTGGGAGCGGGCTTGCTCGCAAAGGCGTCAGTCGCAACACCGCCAGACCGGACGGGTTTCCACTGCCTGTCAGCGCTTGGCCAGCTCCATGATCATCCTCGACAACAGATAAATCCGCGGCGTCACGCTCGCCACTTCGGCGTATTCCTCCGGCGTGTGAATATTGCCGCCGACAATTCCGAACCCATCCAGCGTCGGTGTGCCGACTCCGGCTGACAGGCTGGCATCCGCCGCGCCACCGCTACCCTCCTCGGTCAACTTACGGCCGATCTCGCCATAAATCCCCTGCGCCATTGCCATCAAGCGATCCGACTCTGCCGTCTGCGGCATCGGCGGCAAACCGCGTTTGAGGCTGGTGGTCACTTCGGTTTCCGCGATCAGCTTGTCCTGCGAGACGCGGGCGAGGTCTTTCTCGATCCGGTCGAACTCTTCCGGCACTGCCGCACGCACGTCAGCCTTGGCCGTGGCGTGGTCGGGAATCACGTTGGTGCGATCACCGGCCTGGAGCACGGTGAAATTGATCGTGGTTTTCTTCGCCTCATCGCCGAGTTTGCCCAGTTGCAGAATCTGGTGTGCAGCTTCCATCGCCGCGTTACGCCCCAGTTCCGGCGCGACTCCGGCATGTGCCGCTTTACCTTTGACCTCGACCAGCGCCGTCGCGCTGCCCTTGCGCCACACCACCAGGCCATCGGCCGGACGACCCGGTTCAAGGTTGAGGGTCACGTCGTGATCCTTGGCGGTTTTCTTGATCAGGTCGGTGGCGACGTCCGAGCCGGTTTCTTCGCTGGCGTCGAGCAGGAAAGTGATTTGCGCGTAGTCCTTGAAGTCGAGGTTTTTCAGAATCTTCAGCGCATAGATCCCGGCGACGATGCCGCCCTTGTCGTCCATCACCCCTGGCCCGTAGGCGCGGCCGTCCTTGATGCGGAACGGGCGCTCGGCGGCGGAGCCTTCCTTGAACACCGTGTCCATGTGCGCCATCAGGAGGATTTTCGCCTTGCCGGTGCCCTTGAAGGTGGCCAATACGTGGTTGGATTTTTCCGGGGTATTGGGCACCAACTCGATGGTCGCGCCGAGTTTTTTCAACTCGTCGATGGCGATCTCACTGACTTGTTTCAGGCCGGGTTCGTAACCGGAACCGGAGTCGATATTGACCAAGCGTTCCAGCAGCTTCAGGGCTTCGGGCTGATACTGTTCGGCGTCGGCCAGTACTTGCTTGTGCGGTTCGGCGAGGGCGCTGGCAGCGCTGAAGGCGAGGGACAGGCCGAGGCTGGCGGCCACCAGGGAGCGGGAAAATGAGAACGTCATGAATCGATCCTTGTTTCGCGTCGGGGGGATTAAACCGTACCTGACATCGACGCAAGGCTCTATACCGGATGCGACATCTCTGCGGCGGACACCGAACACCTGTAGGAGTGAGCCTGCTCGCGATAGCGTTATATCGGTCAAAACCCGGGTTACTGATAGATTGCAATCGCGAGCAGACTCACGCCTACAAAGGGAATTGTGGTGGGCAGTCAGACCGAATCGAGCAATTCACGCTTCGGCCGATTATCACTGTTGCAGATCACCCGATTGCGTCCGGTGGCCTTGGCCTCGTACAACGCCTGATCAGCATCGTTGAGCCACCGGGTCGCATCGCCATGGAGCGGATCATAGGCCGCCAGACCAATGCTCAGGCTGACCTTGAGTGCCGGATTCTGCTCGTAACCCAGCGTGGCGAAACGCTCGCGCAACGCCTCCATGGCCTGCGCGGCATTGAACAGCGGCAAGTCCGGCAGGATCACGCAGAATTCGTCACCGCCGTAACGTCCGGCCACGTCGGCGGCGCGCAGGTTCTGCTTGAGGATCTTGCTCAGCTGTCGCAGCACAATGTCGCCTGCCACGTGACCGTAGGTGTCGTTGATCGACTTGAAATGATCGATGTCGATCAACGCAATCGCCGCGCCCTGATTCTGCCGGCGGCAGCGTTGAAATTCGATTTCCAGTTGATCTTTCCAGGCGCCATGATTGAGCAACCCGGTGAGGCTGTCGGTGCGGCTCAGGGCCAGCAATTCACGCTTGTGCAGCCCCAGCGTGTAGGCCTGGCGAAAGCAGATCCAGCCCAGCGCCAACGGGTACAGCATCAGCAATGGCAGGCACGCATACAGTTGCAAGGGTGAGGTTTGCGGGATGAACGCCGGGGCGAAAACCACCAGGCCGACGCCAATGCCGAGGATCTGCGCCGCCAGGCCTGCGGCGAGAAAACGCAGTCCGCCGATGGCGACGTTGTTCATCGCCATCATCGAAATGGTGGTAGCACTGGGCAGCGGATTGAAATGCATGGCGGCGACCCAGAAGCCGCCCATAAACGCGTCGACCAACAGATTGCGGTGTTCGGCGTGGTAGGGAACGCTGGAGCGACGCGCCCATTGGAACGCCAGGTGCGGCCAGATCAGGCCATTGAACAGCATCAGTGCCCAAACCCACTGCGGCGGGTCGAGCGGGTACATCGCCGCGCTCACGCACAAAAGCCCCAGCACCAGCCCGAGGGTTCGCGATGTATAAAGCCTCCTGGCCAATGAAAGTCCCTTTCCCCCCTTGTTTCGCATAAGGGCCTCGACCACTCAACGGAACCTGCGCATACCGTCAGACGCGTGTGCTGGAAGTCTAACAGGCAGCCGTTAAATAGCCATCACCGGCCAGCCACCGCAACCCCGATAAATCGCACTGTGGGAGGGGGCTTGCTCCCGAAGGCGGTGGGGCAGCCAACATCATCGGTGAATGGCCCGCCGCTTTCGTGAGCAAGCCCACTCCCACATGGGGATTGTGGTGTGTCAGGGGGCGACTGTGTTTCGCTGCCTCGGAGCAAAGTGCAGCAACTGCCTGGAATACAGTTCCCTGTGGGAGGGGGCGACTGTGTTTCGTTGCCTCGGAGCAAAGTGCAGCAACTGCCTGCAATACAGATTCCTGTGGGAGGGGGCTTGCTCCCGAAGGCGGTGGGGCAGACAACATCATCGGTGAATGGCCCGGCGCTTTCGTGAGCAAGCCCACTCCCACAGGGGATTTGTGGTGTGTCAGGGGGCGACTGTGTTTCGTTGCCTCAGAGCAAAGTGCAGCAACTGCCTGGAATACAGATTCCTGTGGGAGGGGGCTTGCTCCCGAAGGCGGTGGGGCAGACAACATCATCGGTGAATGGCCCGCCGCTTTCGTGAGCAAGCCCACTCCCACATGGGGATTGTGGTGTGTCAGGGGGCGACTGTGTTTCGTTGCCTCAGAGCAAAGTGCAGCAACTGCCTGGAATACAGATTCCTGTGGGAGGGGGCTTGCTCCCGAAGGCGGTGGGTCAGCCAACATCATCGGTGAATGGCCCGCCGCTTTCGTGAGCAAGCCCACTCCCACAATGCAAATATTTAGCTATACCTGAAAGGATGAAAACGGAAAAACGACTATAAGAAGGAAGCCCATGCAGACCTACCGAGTGTTGATCATCGGCAGCGGATTTGGTGGCCAGTGTGCGGCGGTCAATTTGCTCAAGGCCGGGATCGACGATTTTCGCCTGCTGGAAAGACGCGACTTCTTCGGCGGCACCTGGTGCCAGAACACCTACCCCGGTGCTGCGGTGGATGTGCCCTCGCCGCTGTACTCGCTGTCCTTCGCGCCATACCGCTGGACGCAGATGTTCGCCGCGCAGGCCGAACTGCACCGCTACACCGAACACGTCATCGACCGCTTCGGCCTGCGCGAACATGTCGAACTGCAGGTCAATGTCGAACGTATCGAATGGGACGAGGTGCAACAGCGCTGGGCCGTGTACACCAGCGCCAAAGGCACCTTTCACGCGCAATTCGTGATCAACGCCAGCGGGCCGTTGAGCCAACCGGTAATACCGCCCTTCCCTGGCCTGAATCGCTTTCAGGGCAAGACTTTTCATACCAACAACTGGGATCACAGCTACGACTACCGCGGTAAACGCGTGGCCATCGTCGGCAGTGGCGCCAGTGCTGCGCAGGTGATTCCGGCGATTGCCCCCGAGGTCGAACATCTGCATGTGTTCCAGCGTACGCCGCATTGGGTGTTGCCTCGGCCCGATCGTACGTTCGGACGCTTTCAGCGCTGGCTGCTGGGCTTGAAGCCGGCCTACAAACTGCTGCGCTGGTTGCTCTACTGGCAATTCGAAACCCGGGTGATCGCCTTCAAATATTCAAAACCGGCGATTCACATGGTCCAGCGCCAGGCGCTACGCTTTCTCAAGCAACAGGTACCGGATCCGCTGTTGCGCGAAAAACTCACCCCGGACTTCACCATCGGCTGCAAGCGCATCCTGCTTTCCAGCACCTATTACCCGGCGCTGACCCGGCCCAATGTCACACTGCACAGCCGCGAGCAAGGCATCGCCGACATCGATGAAAGCGGAATCACCACGACGGACGGCCAACACATCGAGGTTGACCTGATTGTCTGGTCGACCGGCTACGACGCCACCGACGGCGTGGTCTCCTACCCGGTGACCGGCAAGCACGGCGTGCAGCTCAAGAACGTGTGGGCGCAGTACCCGCGCGCCTACCTGGGCACCAGCCTGCCGGACTTTCCCAACCTGTTCATCGTTACCGGACCGAACACCGGCATCGGGCATACCTCGGCGCTGTTCATCATCGAGGCGCAGATGAACTACATCCTCGACTGCATTCACACACTGCAGGCCAAAAACCTGCGCAGCATCGAAGTACGCCCCGAAGCGGAACGTACCTACACTGCAATGATCCACCGTGAGATGGAGCGCACGGTATGGAAGTCCGGCGGCTGTCACAGTTGGTATCAGAGCAAAAGCGGTCATGTGATCGCGATTTTTCCCGGCTTCAGTTTCAGCTACTACCGGTTGACCCGGGCGTTGAAACCGGCTGACCACATTCTGTCCTGAACACGTAAAAGGAAGACGTCGATGCTTTTGCTGTTTGTCGCTCTCGCGGTTTTCGTGGCCTGGAGCTGGTTGAGTTACCCGGCGGTGGGTCATTGGCTGTACGACCTGAGCATGGCCCTCGAGGCCAAGCTCTATAAGTTGCACAAAATCGAGGTGCCGATCGCCGAAATGACGGTATCGACGTGGCAAGGTGGCCCCTATGAAGCGGCCAGCGCGATCCTGATGCTGCATGGCTACAGCGCCGACAAGAACCTGTGGCTGCGCTTCGCCCGGCATTTTGTCCGCCAGTACCGGGTGATCATCCCGGACCTGGCCGGCCACGGTGAAACCGGCTTCAAGGCCGGTGGCGGCTACGACATCCCGCTGCAGGCCAAGCGCATGATCCAGCTGCTCGACGTCTGCGGCGTGGAGAAAGTCCACGTGATCGGCAATTCGATGGGCGGCTACATCGCAGCGTGGCTGGCGGCGACCTATCCGGAGCGGATTGCCTCGGTGGCATTGATCGATCCGGCCGGCGTGACCGCACCGCAGGCCAGCGACATGGAGCGCCACCTGGCCCGCGGGCATAACCCGTTCCTGATCAATTCGCGCGAAGAGTTCCGCCAGTTTTATGCCATGACCATGGCCTCGCCGCCGTGGGTGCCCGGGCTGGTTCTGGACGCCATCGCCCAGCGTTATGAGCGTCAGCGCGACGAACTGGAAGAGATCTTCCGCGATTTTCGCGCCAGCCCGCCGATGGAGCCGAAACTCGCCGAGATCAAATGCCCGGCGCTGCTGCTGTGGGGACGCAAGGATCGCTTGATCGACGTCAGCAGCGTACCGATCTGGAGCAAGGGCATCGCCAATCTGCGGGTCGACGTGTGGGATGGCGTCGGGCACATGCCGATGGTCGAGCAGCCGACCAACACCGCGCGGTTGTATCGGGAGTTTCTGGGCAACCAGCGATGAACATTCTTTATGACGAGCGCCTCGACGGGCCGCTCCCCGAGGTCGACAAAGCGCAATTGCTCAAGGCCTTGCAGCACGCCGTACCCGACCTCGACATTCTCTGGCGCGAAGACGAACTCAAGCCTTACGAGTGCGACGGTCTGTCGGCCTATCGCACCACGCCAATGCTGGTCGCCCTGCCCCGGCGACTCGACCAGGTGCAGACCCTGCTCAAGCTCTGCCATCAACGCAATGTGCCGGTGGTCGCCCGTGGTGCCGGCACCGGGTTGTCGGGCGGTGCGCTGCCACTGGAAAAAGGTCTGTTGCTGGTGATGGCGCGGTTCAACAACATCCTCCACATCGACCCGGCAGCCCGCACCGCGCGGGTTCAACCCGGAGTGCGCAACTTGGCGATTTCCCAGGCCGCGGCACCGTTCGGCCTGTATTACGCGCCGGACCCGTCATCGCAAATCGCTTGCTCGATCGGCGGCAACGTCGCGGAAAACGCCGGTGGCGTGCATTGCCTCAAGTACGGCCTGACCGTGCACAACCTGCTGAAGATCGAAGTGCTGACCATCGAAGGCGAACGCCTGACCCTGGGCAGCGACGCCCTCGATGCGCCGGGTTTCGATTTGCTCGCGCTGTTCACCGGCTCCGAAGGTCTGTTGGGGATCATCACCGAAGTCACGGTCAAACTGCTGCCCAAACCGCAAGTCGCCAAGGTCTTGCTGGCCAGTTTCGACTCGGTGGAAAAGGCTGGCCGCGCCGTGGCCGACATCATCGCGGCGGGCATCATCCCCGGCGGCCTCGAGATGATGGACAATCTGGCGATCCGCGCCGCCGAAGATTTCATTCACGCCGGTTATCCGGTCGATGCCGAGGCGATCCTGCTGTGCGAACTCGATGGCGTCGAAGCGGACGTCCACGACGACTGCCTGCGGGTTCGCGAGGTCATGACCCAGGCCGGCGCCAGCGAGGTGCGTCAGGCTCGCGACGAGGCCGAGCGTGTGCGCTTCTGGGCCGGGCGCAAAAACGCCTTTCCAGCCATCGGCCGCTTGTCACCGGACTACTACTGCATGGATGGCACCATTCCGCGCCGCGAGTTGCCCGGTGTACTGCAAGGCATTGCCCGCCTCGGCGCCGAATACGGATTGCGCGTCGCCAATGTGTTTCATGCCGGCGACGGCAACATGCACCCGCTGATTCTGTTCGACGCCAACCAGCCCGGCGAACTGCATCGCGCGGAAGCGTTGGGTGGCAAGATTCTGGAACTGTGCGTGCAGGTTGGCGGCAGCATCACCGGCGAACACGGGGTCGGCCGCGAGAAAATCAATCAGATGTGCGCGCAATTCAACAGCGCTGAATTGACCCTGTTCCACGCGGTAAAAGCCGCGTTCGACCCGCAAGGCCTGCTCAATCCCGGCAAGAACATCCCGACCCTGCATCGCTGCGCGGAATTTGGCGGGATGCACATTCATGCCGGGCAACTGCCGTTCCCTGAGCTGGAGCGCTTCTGATGGCTGACGTCGACGCCAGCAGCGCCCTGCTCGATCAAGTCAACGAGGCCCGGGCCAACGCCACGCCGCTGAAAATCCAGGGCGGCAACAGCAAGGCGTTTCTTGGCCGCGAGGTGGCCGGTGAAGTTCTCGACACCCGTGTGCACCGCGGCATCGTGCGCTATGAACCGACAGAACTGGTGGTCAGCGTGCGCGCCGGTACGCCGTTGCGCGAGTTGCTGGAGGCGCTCGACGCGGCCGGGCAGATGCTGCCGTGCGAGCCGCCGGCCTTCGGCGACAGCGCCACGGTCGGCGGGATGATCGCCACCGGACTGTCCGGGTCGCGACGGCCATGGTCCGGCTCGGTGCGCGATTTTGTCCTCGGCACCCGGGTGATCACCGGCCTCGGCGAGCACCTGCGCTTCGGCGGCGAAGTGATGAAAAACGTCGCTGGCTATGACCTCTCGCGCCTGCTGACCGGCAGTTTCGGCTGCCTCGGCGTGCTCACCGAAGTCTCGCTGAAAGTCCTGCCAAAACCGCGTCAGTGCCTGAGCATCCGCCTCGACCTCGATTGCACCCGGGCGCTGGCCAAACTGGCCGAATGGGGCCAGCAACCCTTGCCGATCAGCGGCGCCTGTCATGACGGGCAAAGCCTGTATCTGCGCCTGGAGGGTGGCGAAGGTTCGGTGACCGCCGCCCATCAACGCCTTGGCGGCGAGCCGCTGGACTCGGTGTTCTGGCGTGATTTGAACGAACAACGCCTGGCATTTTTTGACGAGGGCCTGCCGCTGTGGCGCCTGTCGCTGCCGAACGATCTCGGGCCGCAGGACTTGCCCGGCCAGCAGTTGATCGACTGGGCCGGCGCGCAACGCTGGCTGAAATCCGAGCACGAACACATTCAGATCCTCGCCCAGGAACTCGGCGGCCACGCCACCTGCTTCACCCATGGCGCCAGCGATACACCGTTCCAGCCGCTGGCCCCGGCATTGCTGCGCTATCACCGCCAGCTCAAGGCGCAACTCGACCCGCAAGGGCTGTTCAACCCCGGCCGGATGTACGCGGAGTTCTAGCCATGCAGACCACCCTCAGCGAACAAGCCCGACAACTGCCGCGTGCTGCCGAGGCGGAAAAGATTCTGCGCACCTGCGTGCATTGCGGGTTTTGCAACGCGACCTGCCCGACGTATCAATTGCTCGGTGATGAACTCGACGGGCCGCGCGGGCGCATCTACCTGATCAAGCAAGTGCTCGAAGGCGCCCCGGCCACCGAGCAGACTCAACTGCATCTGGATCGCTGCCTGTCCTGCCGCAATTGCGAAACCACCTGCCCTTCCGGCGTCGACTATCACAACCTGCTCGACATTGGCCGGGCGGTGGTCGACCGGGCCGTGCCGCGCCCCGCTGCCCAGCGTTTGTTGCGCGAGGGCTTGCGCGCACTGGCGCCGAACCCCGGGGTGTTCAAGGGATTGCTGCGGGTCGGCACAACGTTTCGGCCGCTGCTACCGCGAAGCTTCGAAAGCAAATTGCCGCAACGCGCGCCAGTGTCCGGCACACGCCCTGCTCCGCGCCATACGCGCCGGGTGTTGCTGCTCGAAGGCTGCGTGCAACCGGGCCTGTCGCCGAATACCAACGACGCGACGGCGCGGGTGCTCGATCGGCTGGGGATCAGCGTCACTCCAGTGGCCGAGGCCGGTTGCTGTGGTGCGCTGGACTATCACCTCGACGCCCAGGCCAAGGGCCTCGACCGCGCCCGGCAGAACATCGACGCCTGGTGGCCACACCTGGAAAACGGCGCCGAAGCGATCGTGCAGACGGCCAGCGGTTGCGGCGCGTTCATCAAGGACTACGGGCATTTGCTGGCGCAGGATCCGCGCTACGCCGACAAGGCGCGGCAGATCAGTGAACGGACGCTGGATCTGGTGCAAATCCTCGCGCAAGAACCACTGGAGAAAGTGTGTGCCGCCAGCCAACGGCGGATCGCCGTGCACTGCCCCTGTACCCTGCAACATGCGCTGAAACTCGGCGGCGCGGTGGAAGCGCTGCTGACCCGCCTCGGATTTAATCTCACGCCGGTGCCAGACGGGCATCTGTGTTGCGGTTCTGCCGGCACCTATTCACTGACGCAACCAACCCTCGCCCGGCAACTGCGCGACAACCGCCTCAATGCCTTGGAGAGCGGGCGCCCGGACCTGATCGTCACCGCCAACGTCGGTTGCCAGCATCATCTGGCCGGCGCCGGCCGCACGCAGGTTTCGCACTGGATAGAACTGGTGGATCAGTCGTTGGCAGAATGAAGTCCGTAGGATTCTTCGTTTGCCGCCGTCGACAAAGGCTGCGATCTTTTCCTCCATTCTTTACGTGACCGTGGCAGGAATTTTTTTCATGACCGTGCAGCCTTTCGTCAGCCCCGACCTGATCCGCCAACGCTTCTCCAAAGCGATGTCCGACATGTACCGCGAAGAAGTGCCGTTGTACGGCGCACTGATGGAACTGGTGGAGCAGACCAACCGCGAGGTGCTGGCACGCGAGCCGCACATCGCCCGGCAGTTGCACGGCACCGGCGAGATCGAGCGCCTGGACATGGAGCGCCATGGCGCGATCCGCGTCGGCACCGGCAAAGAGCTGGCGACCCTCGCCCGCCTGTTCGCGGTGATGGGCATGCAACCGGTGGGTTATTACGACCTGACCCCGGCGGGCGTACCAGTGCACTCCACGGCGTTTCGCGCGGTGCATGAAGCGGCGCTGCAGGTCAGTCCGTTTCGGGTGTTCACTTCGCTGCTGCGCCTGGAGTTGATCGAAGATCCCGAGTTGCGCACGTTCGCCGAATCGGTTTTGAGCCAGCGCTCGATCTTTACCTCGCAGGCGCTAAGGCTGATCGATCAGGCGGAAGCGGCCGGTGGCCTGAATGAGCATGAGGCGGCGGAATTTGTCCTGCAGGCACTGGAGACCTTTCGCTGGCATCACAGCGCAACCGTCACCGCTGAGCAGTACCGCATGCTCAGCGCCCAGCACCGTTTGATCGCCGATGTGGTGGCATTCAAAGGCCCGCACATCAATCACCTGACTCCGCGCACGCTGGACATCGACATCGTTCAGGCGCAAATGCCGGTGCACGGCATCACCCCCAAAGCGGTGATCGAAGGTCCGCCGCGCCGGCACTGCCCGATCCTGCTGCGCCAAACCAGTTTCAAGGCGCTGGACGAGCCGATCGCCTTCACGGACCAGCACGGCACCCACGGCAGCCACAGCGCGCGTTTCGGCGAGATCGAGCAACGCGGTGCGGCGCTGACACCTAAAGGTCGGGCACTGTATGACCGCTTGCTGAATGCCGCGCGCGATGAACTCGGTGACTTCCCCAACGAAGGCAACGCCGCACGTTACAACGCGCTGATGACCCAACACTTTGGCGAATTTCCTGACAGCGTCGAAGGCATGCGCGCACAGGATCTGGCGTACTTTCGCTACTTCGCTACGGAAAAAGGCCTGGCAGCGGGTGCGCCCTCGCCGGCGTCGCTGGAAGATCTGCTGCGCGATGGGCATGTGAAAACCGAACCGCTGGTGTACGAAGATTTCCTGCCGGTCAGCGCGGCGGGGATTTTTCAGTCGAACCTTGGTGATGCGGCGCAGACGCACTATGGCGAACACTCGAACCGCCAGGCGTTCGAACAGGCCTTGGGGCGTTCGACCATTGATGAGCTCGGGTTGTATGCCGAGACGCAGCGGCGTTCGATTGAAGAGTGTGCCCGGGTTTTGGGGTTGAAACTGATCTGAATGTGGCGAGGGAGCAAGCTCCCTCGCCACAGAATCAAGTGCTGCTATCAGCGCAGTCGCGACAACAGCGCGAACGCCGTCTCTTCCGACGACGCCGGATTCTGCCCGGTCAGCAGCAGCCCGTCCTCACGGGTGTAGCTCGACCAGTCCGCGCCCTTGGAGAAGATCCCGCCCTTGGCCTTGAGCTCGTCTTCCACCAGAAACGGCACCACGTTGGTCAGCCCTACCGCCTCCTCTTCACTGTTGGTGAAGCCCGTCACTTGCTTACCGTTGACCAGCGGCTGACCGTCCGCACCTTTGGCATGGCGCAGCACGCCGGGCGCATGACACACCGCCGCCACTGGCTTGCCAGCGTTGTAAAACGCTTCGATCAAGGCAATGCAATGGCGGTCTTCAGCCAGGTCCCACAACGGGCCGTGTCCACCGGGATAGAACACGGCATCGAAGTCCGCAGCCTGCACCGCGTCCAGTCTGACCGTCGAGGCCAGAGCCGATTGCGTAGCGGAGTCCTTGCGAAAGCGCTCGGTCGCGGCGGTCTGTGCGTCCGGCTCGTCACTCTTCGGGTCCAGTGGTGGCTGACCGCCCTTGGGCGAGGCCAGCGTCAGTTGCGCGCCGGCGTCCTTGAACACGTAGTAAGGCGCGGCGAATTCTTCCAGCCAGAAACCGGTTTTCTTGCCGGTATCACCCAGTTGATCGTGGGACGTTAAAACCATCAGGATTTTCATGTCGCTCTCACTCGATGTGGGGAATGTTCGTACGCCTTCGGCGTGGTCGTGAGTGATTGACCGTCGATCAAGACGGATCGTTTCAAGCGCTCGATGGTGGCACTTGGCCTTGCTGCGCAACTTCTTGCGCACTTGTTTGGCGAAAAAGACCACCCATCGCGCTACAGGCCTTGATTGGCGTGGCTCGCAGCCAAGTGCGCAAC
>NZ_AYMJ01000017.1 GCF_000633255.1 Pseudomonas sp. H1h | reverse complement strand
ATGCAAATCTTGCGTTCTGGCTGAAATCTTGTGGGAGCGGGCTTGCTCGCGAAGGCGTCGGCACAGCCAACATCTTCATCGCCTGAACCACCGCTTTCGCGAGCAGGCTCGCTCCCACAGGTTTTGTGGAGTATGCAAATCTGGCGTTCTGGCTGAACTCTTGTGGGAGCGGGCTTGCTCGCGAAGGGGTCGGTCCAGCCAACATCTTCATCGACTGAACCACCGATTTCGCGAGCAGGCTCGCTCCCACAGGTTTTGTGGAGTATGCAAATCTTGCGTTCTGGCTGAACTCTTGTGGGAGCGGGCTTGCTCGCGAAGGCGTCGGCACAGCCAACATCTTCATCGCCTGAACCACCGCTTTCGCGAGCAGGCCCGCTCCCACATTTTTGGCGTGGTCACATCTGATTCAGGCGTTCGCGCAGGAATTCGACAAGCGCCTGCACCGGCCGCGAGGCCTGGCGATGTTGCGGATACACCGCCGACAGGGTCAGCGGCTCAGGCCTGTAGTCATCAAGGACCGGCAGCAGTCGCCCGTCGTTCAGCGCTGCGCCAACAATGAACGTCGGCAGATAAGTGATCCCCATCCCCTGCACCGCCGCATCGCGCAGCAACTCGCCGTTGTTCACCCGCATGCGCCCGGTGACGTTCACCAGCAACGGCTTGCCCTGCCCCGCGTTGAAACGCCACTGCACCGAACGACCGTGTCCGTAAGGCAGGCAGTCGTGGCTGTGCAGGTCTTCGGGTTTGAGCGGTGTGCCGCGTTCGGCCAGGTACGCTGGGCTCGCGCAGTACACCCGCTCGATGGACGCGATGCGCCGGGCAATCAGCGTCGAGTCCTCCAGCACACCGATACGCAACGCCAGGTCGTAGCCTTCGCCGAGCAGGTCCACCGGGCGGTCGCTCAAATCCACCTCCACCGTGACCTCGCGATAGCGCTGCAGGAACAGTGGCAACAGACAGCCCAGATGCGCCACGGCAAACGACAGCGGCGCACTGACGCGAATGGTCCCGCGTGGCTCGGCGGTCTGGCCGGCGATGCCTTGTTCGACCTGCTCGACTTCGCCCAGCAGGCGCAATGCCGATTCGTAATAACTCTGGCCCAGTGGCGTGACGTCGAGACGCCGCGTGGAGCGGTTCAACAGCCGTACACCGAGACGCTCTTCAAGCTGCATCAAACGGCGGCTGACGAACTGCTTGGACAGGCCCAACTGATCAGCCGCCGCAGTAAAGCTGCCGGAGTCCATGACCTGACAAAAAATACGCATGTCTTCGAACGGGTTCATTGTCACTCTCTGGTAGACAGTCAAACGCTTTATAGCCGCTTTTTCACTTTTCGACAGCTCATTAATCTGTGTTCACGGTTTGAAAACAGCCCGCCACCACACAACAAACTCTCGAAAAAAGGAATTGAGCATGAACCTCACCAAGACCCTGACCGCGTCCCTCCTCGCCCTGTCCATCGGCAACGCTTTTGCCGCCGGCAGCTCGGGTGTCGAACACCACACCCAGGCGTTCCTCGAAGCCCTCGCCGCCGGCGGTGGCAAACCGCTGGAACAACTGAGCCCGAAGGATGCCCGCGCGGTGCTGACCGGTGCGCAAGCGTCGGTAAAAGTCGACCTGTCCGGGGTTGAAGTCAGCGACAAGGCGATCACCGTCGATGGTCAGGTGATCAACCTCAAAGTGGTGCGTCCGGCCAAGGTCAAGGGCGAGTTGCCGGTGTTCATGTTCTTCCACGGTGGCGGTTGGGTGTTGGGCGATTACCCGACGCACCAGCGCTTGATTCGCGATCTGGTGGTGGGTTCTGGAGCGGTCGCGGTGTACGTGGATTACACGCCATCGCCGGAAGCGCAGTACCCGACGGCGATCAATCAGGCTTACGCCGCGACCCAATGGGTGGCTGAACATGGCAAGGACATTGGCGTCGATGGCAAGCGTCTGGCGGTGGCCGGCAACAGCGTCGGCGGCAACATGGCGGCGGTCGTGGCGCTGATGGCCAAGGAACAGAAAACCCCGGCCCTGCGCTTCCAGCTGCTGATGTGGCCGGTGACCAACGCACAGTTCGACGACGGCTCGTACCAGCAGTTTGCCGAAGGGCATTTCCTCACCAAAGGCATGATGCAGTGGTTCTGGGACAGCTACACCACCAACGCTGCGGAGCGTGCGCAGATCCACGCCTCGCCGCTCAACGCCAGCAGCGAACAGCTCAAGGGCTTGCCCGCGGCGCTGGTGCAGACCGCCGAGTTCGACGTGCTGCGTGATGAGGGTGAAGGCTATGCGCGGCATCTGGATGCGGCGGGTGTGCCGGTGACCTCGGTGCGGTACAACGGGATGATTCATGACTTTGGCTTGCTCAATCCGCTGAGTCAGATTCCGGAAGTCAAAGCCGCTGTGCGGCAGGCGGCGGCTGAGCTGAAGACACATCTGAACTGATGCCTTCGCCACACAACCTTGTGTGGCGAATCCATTCAACTGTGGCGAGAGCGCTTGACCCCGTTCGACTGCACAGCAGTCGCGAAGGCATTTTGGGGTTGCTTCACAACCCAACGGGGGCAAGCGCCTTCGCCACGCTTTTGCCTTGCCAGACCGCCCATCCACGTCTTGCCGGAGCATGCCATGTCTTTCCTCCTTACCCATCCACTGTCCTGGAGCGCCGCCTTGCTCCTGCTCGATGCCCTGCTCTGGCACCTCGCGCCGTTCAAACATCGCGCACCGAGAGTCGGCATGCGGCTGGTGCTGTTTCTTGGTTTCAGTGCACTGATCATCAATGCCGGCATCAGCCCGTTGCTGGCGCCGGTGTTTGCCGATGACCGCGTCGCGCAACTTGGCGCGACCGCGCTGGGGATTGTCTGGTGGCTGTACGCCGCGCGCGTATTGACTGAAGTGATCGGCCTGGCACTGATGCGGCGTATCGGCCACAGCGGTCGGCTGTTGCAGGACGTGATTGGCGCGCTGGTGTTTCTGGCAGCGATCGTCGCGGCCGCCGGTTATGTGCTGGAGCTGCCGGTCAAGGGTTTGCTGGCGACTTCCGGGGTGGTGGCGATCGTCGTCGGCCTGGCACTGCAAAGCACCCTGAGCGACGTGTTCTCCGGAATCGTGCTCAACACCACCAAGCCGTATCAGGTGGACGATTTCGTAGTGATCGACGGCGTCGAGGGCAAGGTACTCGACATCGACTGGCGCGCCACGCACCTGCTGACCAGCACCGGCACTCTGGCCGTGGTGCCGAACTCGGTGGCGGCCAAGGCGAAGATCGTCAATCTCAGTCGTCCGACCAACCTGCACGGCGTCTCGATCAGCATCAAGGTGCCGAATCATATCCGCCCACGGCGGGTGCTCGACGCCCTCGACCGCACACTGCAGGGCAGCAGCAGCCTGCTGTTGAACCCGCCGCCCAAAGCCGTGTTGAAAGAGGCCGGGGAAGAGACGTCGGAGTACGTCGCCAGCGGCTTCATCAGTGAACTGGGCAAGAAAGGCGAGGTGCGTAATCAACTGTTCGACCTCGCCCACCGTCATCTCGAAGCCGCAGGTATTTCCCGACACCCCGATGGCGTGATCGAGCCTTCGACCCGCGCCCGGGCGCTGCTCGATGAAGTGAAAGTCTTCCGCTCGTTGAGTCATGAGGAACGCGATCGCCTTGCTGAATCGATGGTCGCGCAACAGTACGCCGCCGGTCAGGTGGTGCTGGGTCTGGATGAGGTTCCCGAGAGTCTGTTTGTGATCGCCACTGGCGTGGTCAGCGCGACCGTGCCCGATGGCAATGGCCAGACCGAAGCCGGGCGCATGGGGCCGAGCGAGGTCATGGGCGAACAGAGCATCCTCGCCGACACGCCGTCGCAGGCCACGTTCACTGCGTTGACGTCGAGCATCATCTATCGCCTCGATAAAGCCCTGACCCGCCAATGCATGGAGCAACGCAGCGCAGTCGGCCAGGCGCTGAACAAACTGCAGGCCGTGCGGCAGCAGAACAGCCGCCTCGCGTTGATGGCGAAACCGGCGCCAATGCGCAAGGGTGGGTTTCTCGGTTGGCTGCAGAAGCGCTGACAGCAAAAAATCGCAGCCATGCGGTCTCCAGGGAGCTGCCGCAGGCTGCGATCTTTTGATTTTCTTACTTGGCAGTGAACTTGGTGTAGCTGTTGATCAGGTTGCGATAGTTCGGCAGGCGTTCCGACAGCAGGTGCGCCAGGCCTTCCATGTCGTTGCGCCAGTCGCCCTGCAGCTCGCACGCCACCGAGAACCAGTTCAACAGTTGTGCACCGGCGGCCGACATCCGCGCCCACGCGGCTTGTTGCACGGTGGTGTTGAAGGTGCCGGACGAGTCGGTGACCACGAACACGTCATAGCCTTCGGCGATGGCCGACAGGGTCGGGAACGCCACGCAGACGTCCGTCACCACACCGGCGATGATCAGTTGCTTGCGGCCGGTGGCCTTGATCGCCTTGACGAAGTCTTCGTTGTCCCAGGCATTGATCTGGCCTGGGCGCTGAATGAACGGCGCATCCGGAAACTGCTCACGCAGCTCAGGCACGATCGGGCCGTTGGGACCGGCGTCGAAGCTGGTGGTGAGGATGGTCGGCAGTTTGAAGAACTTGGCGATGTCGCCCAGCGCCAGCACGTTGTTCTTGAATTCGTTGGGCGTGAAATCCTGCACCAGCGAGATCAGACCGGTCTGGTGATCGACCAGCAACACGACCGCATCATCTTTGTTCAGACGCTTGTAGGGAACGCTCATGGGAAACTCCTTGGGATGGATGTTGCAGGAAGCGCCGTGCCGGTTGGCCGGCGCTTTTTTTGTATTCGTCAGAAGGCGAAACAGGAACAGCCGAAGGCGCCCCAGAACCCGGCAAAGTCGCTGACCGGTGCGTTCGACAGGCGCGCTTTTTCGTGGCTGTGCGAGTGCACCGCGCAGGCCCCGACACACTGGTGCACCTGCGCCTGCAACGGCGAATTCGGCCGCCAGTGGCCCGGGACCTTGACCACTGGCGACCAGTCCGGCAGCACTGGAATCGAGCGTGGGCCGAGGTCTTCGAAATCGCCGGCGGCGTAGACGATCTTGCCGCCGACCACGGTCAGCACCGACTCGATCCACTTGATCGCTTCTTCCTCGACGTGGAAGAAATCAGCGCTCAGCGCCGCCAGATCCGCCAGTTGCCCGACCTTGATCTGGCCCTTCTTGCCCTGCTCGGAGGAGAACCACGCACTGCCGTGAGTGAACAGTTCCAGCGCGGTGGTGCGCGGCAGACCCTCTTCGTACAACGCCAGGCCACCGACGGTACGGCCGCTGACCATCCAGTACAGCGACGTCCACGGGTTATAGCTGGAAACCCGCGTGGCGTCGGTGCCGGCGCCCACTGGCACACCTTCGGCGAGCATGCGTTTGATCGGCGGCGTGGCCTCAGCGGCCTGCTTGCCGTAACGATCGACAAAGTACTCACCCTGGAACGCCATGCGGTCCTGAATCGCGATACCACCGCCCAGCGCCCTCACCCGCTCGATGTTCTGCGGGGTGATGGTTTCGGCGTGGTCGAAGAACCACGGCAGACCGTTGAACGGAATGTCACGGTTGACCTTCTCGAACACGTCGAGCATGCGGCTGATCGACTCGTTGTACGTGGCGTGCAAACGGAACGGCCAGCGCTGCTCGACCAAGTGGCGCACCACCGGCTCCAGCTCCTGTTCCATGGTCTGCGGCAGGTCCGGGCGCGGTTCGAGGAAGTCTTCGAAGTCGGCGGCGGAGAACACCAGCATCTCGCCGGCGCCGTTGTGCCGCAGGTAATCGTCGCCCTGGTGCAGGGTGACGCTGCCGGTCCAGTTCTGGAAATCGCTGAGCTCTTCTTTCGGTTTCTGGGTGAACAGGTTGTAGGCGATGCGCACGGTCAACTGGTCGTCCTTGGCCAGTTGCTCGATGACTTGATAGTCGTCCGGATAGTTCTGGAAACCACCGCCGGCATCGATCGCACTGGTCAGGCCGAGGCGATTGAGTTCACGCATGAACTGACGGGTCGAGTTGACCTGATATTCCAGCGGCAGTTTCGGCCCCTTGGCCAGTGTCGAATACAGAATCATCGCGTTCGGCCGCGCCACCAGCATCCCGGTCGGGTTGCCATTGGCATCCCGGACGATCTCGCCACCCGGCGGGTTTGGTGTGTCGCGGGTGTAACCGGCAACCCGCAGTGCGGCACGGTTGAGCAGCGCGCGGTCATACAGGTGCAGGACGAACACCGGCGTATCCGGCGCGGCCTGGTTGAGTTCTTCGAGGGTCGGCATGCGTTTTTCGGCGAACTGGAATTCGTTCCAGCCACCGACCACGCGCACCCACTGCGGGGTTGGCGTGCGGTCGGCCTGTTCCTTGAGCATGCGCAGCGCATCGGCCAGCGACGGCACGCCTTCCCAGCGCAGTTCGAGGTTGTAGTTCAGGCCGCCACGGATCAGGTGCAAGTGCGAGTCATTGAGGCCGGGGATCACGCAGCGGCCGTGCAGGTCGATCACTTGCGTGGCCGAACCGCGCAGGGCCATGGCCTGGGTGTCGTTACCGACGACGACAAAGCGCCCGTCCTTGATCGCCACGGCACTGGCCAGCGGTTTGCTGCGGTCGACGGTATGAAATTGACCATTGAACAGAATCAGATCGGCGTTCATCGCAGTTCCTTCCGAGTAAATGAATGGGGTTCAGCGTGACGGCTGTTTGGCCGGTTCGATGTGGGCATGGGCCTGACCGGCTTCCAGCCACGGCGCAAACAACCGGGTCACGCGGGGCATGAACACGTACACCACCGACAGGACGATGGTCAGGGTGATCAGAAACGTGGCAACCACGTAGTTGGAAAGCAGCGGATGCAGCTTTAGCAGCGGCGCCCAGATCAGTGGCACCAGCAAGGTATGCGGCAGAATCACCAGCAGCGTGATTACCGCTTGTTTCCAGCGCGGCGGTGGCCGGGCGGCATCGGCCAACGGGGCAAACCAGAATTCATTGATCGGCGCGACTTCGGTCTGATCACCGTCGGCAAGCATCGGCGTCGCTTCATCGACCAGCGCCTGACGCTGTGGCGACTCCAGCCACAGCTGCATGGCCGCGGTGGAGCAAAAACGCAGTACACACGTGTAGGTGTCGAGGCCGCCAAGCTTGCCGCGCACCACGTCCACCCCGAGGTGGCCTTCGCGTTGCCCGGCGACCCGCACGATGTTGCGCAGCCATGCCTCATAGGGTTGTTCAAATCCGGCCTTGACCCGGTGCTTGACGATCAGGGTGACGGTCTCATCAGACCCCGGTGCTTGTGGACTCAGGGCTTCAGGCATAACGCAGCACTCCGGACAGGCGAACATTGAACGCCAGCCGTCCCGGCCCGGCGATGAACACAGTGGCGAACAGGATCAACAGCAACCAGCCGAACTGCCCCTCGGCCACACTCCATTGCGGATGCACGACCAGCAGCGCCACCAGCAGCACAAAGAGAATAGGCAAGCAGGCCAATCGCGCCAGCACCCCGCCGACGATCAGTAGCGGACACAGGACTTCGGCAAAAATCGCCAGACACAAGGTCAGATGGGCGCCGAGGTGGAACGGGTCTTCGATCTGCTGCAATTGCGCGTTGAAGTTCAACAGCTTGGGCAAACCGTGAACCCACAGCAGAAACAGTCCGCCGCTGACCCGCAGAAACAGCAAGCCGACGTCGTGCGCCCGTTCATCCCGTTGCAAAGCGTTCATGACCTCACCCTTTATTTCTTATCGGGGTCAATCATGCTCGGTGCGGGCGGGGGGAAATTGGATGGATGTGCTCTCTTTCAGACGCGCCGGATTCCTGTGGGAGCGGGCTTGCTCCGGGCGGTGATCCGACGATGGCGTCGGGTCAACCCGCATGATTGTTGAATGACACATCGCGTTCGCGAGCAAGCCTCCCACAAGGGGATTGTGGTGTTTTCACACGGGTGGGATGTCCAGCGGCGCCGCCATGAACTGACTGATCCGCGAACGCAGCCAGCGCTCCGCCGGGTCGTTGTCATGCACCCCGCTCCAAGCCATCGACAGCTGCGCGGCTTCGATCGGGAACGGCGGATCTTCGGCGCGCAATGTGCAACCTTCGACCAACGCACAGGCGGCGTAATCCGGCACGGTGGCGATCATTTCAGTGCCGGCGAGCAAGGCGCGCAAGCCACTGAACTGCGGCACACCGAGCACCACACGCCGCCGGCGACCGAGCTTGGCCAGGTCCAGGTCGATGTTGCCGCTCAAGTCACCGGAAAACGACACCATCGCATGCGGGCGCTCGCAGTATTCATCGAGGGTCAGCGGCCCCGGGCGGTCATCGCCGCGCAGCACCTTGCAGGGGATGTCGCGCAGTTTCTTGCGCTTGGCGTTGGCCGGCAGATCGGTGGTGTAGCTCACACCGACGGAGATTTCCCCGGACGCCAGCAGCGCCGGCATCAGCAGGTAGTTGGCGCGCCGCACCACGACGACGATCCCCGGCGCCTCTTGCTGAAGCTTGCGCAGCAGCGGTGGAAACAGGCCGAACTCGGCGTCGTCCGACAGGCCAATGCGGAACACGTCGCAACTGCTCGCCGGATCGAACTCCTTGGCCCGGCTGACCGCGCCGGAAATCACGTCCATCGCCGGTTGCAGCTCTTGCAGAATCGCCAGCGCGCGGGCGGTCGGCTCCATGCCACGGCCGTTGCGCAGCAGCAACGGGTCGTCGAACAAATCGCGCAAACGGCCCAGCGCGGCACTCACCGCCGGTTGGCCCATGAACAGTTTTTCGGCGACGCGGGTCAGGTTCTTTTCGAACATCAGCGCTTCGAAAATCACCAGCAGGTTCATGTCGACGCGGCGTAGATCGTTACGGTTCATGGGCTCCAATTCCTTCGATGACCAGGCGCAAGTGCTGTGCACTTTACGCGATCATCGCGGGTTTGCGCCCGGGTCAGGTCTGCGAATTAACAACGATTAACTCGTCAGTCTGCGCGGCCCGTCTTAACAATGAAGGCCTCTGCGCAGCGTTGTTTTTTTGCCCCGAGGGAACGCACCCGGCGGGTGTCCCCTCCCACGACACGGACTTTGGCCATGGCTCATCTACAGCAATCCGTCGCCCTCGCCCCTGCCTGCGAACCCCGCAAGCCGCCCCTCGGCGGCCTCAGCCCGCAACGCGAGCGGCAGGTCAAACAACTGATCCTCGAACGCCTCGGAGAAAGCCTGGAAGTGGCCGAGCTGGCACGTGCCTGCTCGCTGTCGCGCAGCCATTTCTCCCGGGCGTTCAAGGCCAGCACAGGCCTGGCACCGCAGGACTGGATCCGCGAGCAGCGCATCGCCCGCGCCAAGCTGCTGATCCGCCACACCGGCCTGAGCCTGACGCAAATCAGCCTGGAATGCGGCTTCTGCGATCAAGCGCACTTCTGTCACATGTTCACCCGCAGCGAAGGGATCAACCCGTTCGCCTGGCGCTGCCAGGTCATGCGCGAAGGCAAAGACCCCCGAACACGGCCCATGAGCTTTTGAGCATTACCCGAGAGCCTGCCGTTGCACTGATGGCCAAACCTGAGGAATATGCTGCGATACCTTGCACCAGACGGGCTGCGTCTTCACGCAGCGCGCCTGTGCCGGGATCGCCGCATCACCGCAGGAGTGTGCTGTTGAGTCTTTCCCCGAACCAGGCCATCGGCTTCGGCCCTTATCGGATCTACACCGGGCAGCGACTGGTCATGGAAGGCGACCAGCCGCTGCGTCTGGGCCGGCGTGCCATGGATATTCTGTTGATGCTGCTGGCACATGCCGGTGAAGTGGTGAGCAAACAGCAGTTGCTCGCCGGCGTGTGGCCGGACAGCGTCGTCGAAGACATCAATTTGCGGGTACACATGGCTGCCCTGCGCAAAGCATTGGGCGACGGTCAGGCCGGCCAGCGCTTTATCGTCACCGTGGCCCAGCGCGGTTACAGTTTCGTTGCGCCGCTGACGGTACAGGCCAGCGAACAACGCCTGCGCGAAGCGGCTCCGGGGCGGCACAATCTGCCGTTGCGCCACACCCGGATGATCGGCCGCCAGCCGCTGGTCGACAGCCTGATGCAGCAGCTGCCGTCGCAGCGTTGCATCACTCTGGTCGGGCCGGGCGGGATCGGCAAGACCACCGTCGCGCTGCGTGTCGCCGAACAACTGATCGGACGCTATCGCGACGGCGTCCGCCTGCTGGATCTGGCGCCGCTCAACGACCCGACGCTGATCGCCTCGCAACTGGCGACCCTGCTCAATCTGTCAGTGCACGACGGCCAGCCGCTGGCAGCAGTGCTCAACGCTTTGCGCGAGCGGCAGATGCTGCTGGTGATCGACAACTGCGAGCACCTGATCGATGCCGTGGCGCTGCTCGCCGAAAGCATCCTGCGCGGCGCACCGCAAGTGCACATTCTGGCCACCAGCCGTGAAAGCCTGCGCGCTGAAGGCGAGTTCGTGCAGCGTCTGGATTCACTCGACTGCCCGCCGGCGACAAGCGATCTCGATCGCGAACAGGCGATGGCGTTTGCCGCGCTGCAACTGTTCGTCGAACGGGCCATGGTCGCCCACGAACACTTTGAATTGAGCGACGCCGAGTTGCCGCTGGCCATTGAAATCTGCCGGCGCCTGGACGGTATTCCGCTGGCCCTGGAACTGGCGGCAGCGCAGGTCGAAAGCCTCGGCCTGAGCGGTTTGCTGCAGCAGTGGCAGGATCATCTGCATCCACTGGCGGCAGGCAACCACCAGCGCCATGCACGGCACCAGACGTTGCATGCCACGCTGGACTGGAGTTTCAACCTGCTCACCCCCTGCGAGCAGACCTGCCTGCGCCGCCTCGGGGCGTTTCGCGGCAGCTTCAGCCTGGCCTCGGCCGCAGCGGTGATCGTCGGGCAGCACATCGAGCCCACCCAGGTACTCGCGGCGATCACGCAACTGGTGGCCAAATCACTGCTCAATGTGGATGTCGGCGATGAACAAGTGTTCTATCGCCTGCTCGACACCACGCGCCATTACGCGCTGGCAAAACTTGAACACAGCGGTGAACGCGAAACCCTGCGCGAACGCCACGCCGAGCGCTATCTGACGTTGATGGAACAGGCGCAAGCCGACTGGGAGCACACGCCAACCACGCAATGGATCGAGCGCTATGCCCGAGCGCTGGAGGATCTGCGCGCCGCCCTCGACTGGAGTTTGCAGGGTGCCGGCTCGCGTTCACTCGGAATCCGTCTGACGGCGACGTCGGCCGCGTTGTGGCAGGAGCTGTCATTACTCAAGGAATATGGCGCGCATGTACGCCAGGCGCTGACCTTGCTCGCAGCTGCCGAACAACCTTGCCCACCTCTGGAAATCGCCCTGCAACTGGCGCTCGGCAGCGCCTGCTACCACACCTGGGGCGGTTCGCCGGAGACCATCGCAGCGTTCACTCAAGCCAACGCGCTGGCGCAACAGCACCGCGACGTCGCCGGGCAATTGCGCGCGATATCCGGACACCTGGCGGTCAACCTCAGTTGCGGCCATTACCAGGCAGCACTGCAGCAAAGCGCACACTTCGACAGCCTCGGTGACCACGACGATCCTCTGCTGTCGTTGAGTACTCACCGCCTGCGTGTCCTGGCCCTGCACTTTGCCGGCGACCAACCGCAAGCCCGGATCAGCGCCGAGCAAGTGATCCAGCGCATGGCCCACAGCGGCTATCGCAACCGGTTCACCCACGGCTTCGGCGTGCAGTACGACCAGAGCGTGGCGTCGCTGACCATTCTCGCCCGGGTGCTATGGCTGCAAGGGTTTCCCGAACAGGCGTGGCGCACCGCGCGACAGGCGCTGGACATCGCCGTGCAGATCAACCACGGCACCTCGATCTGTTACACCCTGGCCTTGGCCAGTTGCCTGATCGCGCACTACAACGGCGATCCCAAGACCGCACGAGCGCTGTTGCAACTGCTGCTGGAGCAGGCGCAGAAGCATTCGGTGCTGCTGTTCTACAACTGGGGGCGGCACTATGCGCAGGTTATCGATGAGCGTCTGGCCGAGCCCGACGCCCCTGCGCAAAGCGGCCTGATCAAGGAGCTGATGGTCACACTCGATGCACGCTACATCGATGCCGCCTTGCTGGAGCGCGCACGCAGTGGCGCGGCGGGCTGGAGCACGGCGGAGGTGTTACGGGCCGAAGCCGAGCGGTTATTGGCTGATGAGTCGGGTTGTCCGCAGGGAGGCCTTCGCGAGCAGGCTCGCTCCCACAAGCGCCCGCCGGCTTGCGAAAGCGATCACCCAGGCACCGCCTGCACCGTCGACCAGGCAGAAAAACTTCTGCAAGACGCCCTCGCCATCGCCCGGTCCCAGGGCGCCCTGGCCTGGGAACTGCGCAGTGCAACGTCCCTGGCACAGCTGTGGCAGCGCCAATCACGTGACCGCGAAGCACTGGACTTGCTGACCCCGATCTACCAACGCTTCAGCGAAGGTTACGCCACCCCGGACCTGCGTAAGGTGCGCTTACTGCTCGACACGCTGCGCGCCCGGCACGACTGAGCCGGATCGACTCTGTCCGTGGTACCGGGCATGGCGGTGCACGATGTCGCTCAGTTCAGAACTGGTTTCGAGCTGCTCACGCACATAACAGCGAATGGTGTTAAGCATCCGGTAGCACACCGGGTCTGCGCCCCGCTCCACCGTCAGCCATGACTTGGCGGCCAGACGCTCGATCATCGCCTTCAGGTGCGCACCGTCAATCACCTGCAACGCCGCCGCCTCGGTAAAAGCCGCTTTGAACACCGACAGGCGCTGCAATACCCGTTGCTCGCTGGCCTTCAGGTCCTGATAGCTCCAGTCCAGCGCGGCGCTCATCGACTGGAGCCGCGCTACCGCGGTGCGTCGACCATGACTGAGCAGGCGCAGACCGTTATCCAGTTGTGTCTGCAGCCCCACCAGCGCCAGTGAATCGATCTGCGCCGCCGCCAGTTCGATGGCCAGCGGCAAACCGTCGAGCCGACGACAGATGTCACACACGGTGGGCAGATCCTGCTCGCGCAGGCGGAAATCATGCTGACGGGCGCGAGCGCGGCTGACCAGCAATTGCACCGCCGAATAGCCCATGAGTTCTTCAACACTGTCCACTGCCAACGCTTTGGGAAAACTCAATGGCGCAACCGGTTGCAGGGTCTCGAGATGGGCGTGCAACGGTTCGCGACTGGTGACCAGCAGCGCCAGCCGGGGCGCAGCCAGTTGCAATCGCTCGACCAGCGCCCGGCCCGGTTCGCGACGACGATCAGCATTGTCCAGCACCAGCAAGGCATGACGTGACACTAACGCCTCGAACGAGGTGTCGAGGGTGTGCAGCAGGTGGTCGAGCAACGATGGAGCGTCATTGGCAAGGGACAGATCGACGTACCAGACGCCATCGCGATAATGCTGTAGCAGCAACTCGGCCACGCGCAGCGCCACCGTGGATTTGCCGATCCCGGCCGGGCCTGTCAGCGTCATCAACCGGCACAGCGGCATTTGTCGCACCAGGCTGCCGACCAGCGAATCGCGGCCGATGACCGGAGTCAAGCGAGCGGGTAAATTATGCTGCGGGGCTTGCAGGGTTTCGAACACCACTTGCGCAACGCTTTGAGCGTGCACCGGGGCAATGAAGCAGTAGCCGCATTGCGGCACGTTGACGATGTAGCGCTGACCATTCTCGCCATCACCCAACGCCCGACGCAACGCGGCGATGTGCACCCGCAGGTTGATCTCCTCGACCACGCTGTCTGGCCACACCCAGGCGATCAACTGCTCTTTGCGCACCACCCGACCGGCGCGTTCGACCAGCATCTGCAGAATGTCCAGGGCGCGGCCGCCCATGCGCAACTGCCGGTCACCGTCGAGGACCAGCCGTTGGCGCAGATGAAACGCGTAGGGCCCAAAATACAGGACCGATGCAGCGGGCAAATCTTCGTGGCTGTGCATGCCGTTTTCCAGTGCCAGCGGTCGTGAGCATCATGCCTCCGGCCTCCGGCGCCTCTCCCTTCCAAGCGTTGCAGTTATCTTGGCAGGCGCAGGTGACGGCACAACCTCCGTGCGGGGCGCAGCACGGACATCCGGATGCACCGGACGGACACAACCGCTCTAGCTGAACTGTTTGCGGTATTGCGCCGGGGTCAGGCCGAGCTTTTCAGCGAACAGCAGACGCATGTGGCGCACGCTGCCGAAACCGCTTTTATAAGCCACGGTCTTCAAGGGCAGCTCGGTGGTTTCCAGAAGATTACGCGCGCAATCGATACGGGCGTTCTGTAAAAACGCCATCGGCGTCATGTCCACATCCCGCGCGAACACTCGCGCAAAGTGCCGGGTGCTCATGTTCGCCAGACCGGCCATGCGCTCGACCGTAAACGCCTCGTCGAGGTGTTCCAGCACGTGGTTCTGCACGCGGGTAATGGCGGTTTCCTGCGGGGCCACCGCCGCCATCAACGGGCTGAACTGCGCTTGCCCGCCCTGACGCTTCATCACCACCAGCAGAACCTTGGCCACGTCCTGGGCGACTTTTTTCCCGTGATCCTGCGCGACCACCGCCAATGCCAGATCGATACCGGCGGTCACGCCTCCCGAGGTGATCAGATTGCGGTCTTCGGTGTAGATCTGATCAGTCTCCACCTGCGCCTTGGGGAAGGCCTTGATCAGCCGTTCGGTGTAGTTCCAGTGGGTGGTCACGCGATAGCCATCGAGCAGACCGGCATGGCCCAGCACAAAGGCCCCGGTGCAGATCGAACCATAGCGGCCAGCCTGCCCCGCCGCCCGTTGCAGCCAGGCGAGCAATGGCGGGTGCCTTTCGCTGTAGGCCCCCGGGCCGCCCGGTACCAGCAGCAGGTCACAGGCCGGGATCGGGTCGTCGATATGGCGGTCGGTTTGTACTTGCACGCCATTGGAGGCGCGGAGCATCCCGCGCTCGGTGCCCAGGGTGATCAACTGGTAATGATCGTCGGCCTTCAAGTAGCGGTTGGCGACCGAAAACACCTCCATGGGACCGGCCATGTCGAGCAGTAAAAATTCGGGAAACAGCACCATTGCCACGGTTTTCATGGGTGAACATCACTGAAATCAAGGAAAAGTAGCCAGAGCTCGCATTATGGCCAAGTGCGTGGCGAGCAGCGAAAAGAATGCGTGATCGAGTACGCAAAACTGTCAACCTGAAAGGGACAGTATTTCAATTTCCATCTACTTATTGCACAGAGCGGTTAACAGTAACCTTCTCCTCACTCGGACGAATCAACGTCCCGCCAGGAGATTTCATCATGCTGACTCTGCGCAAAGCTTCCGACCGCGGCCTCGCCAATCATGGCTGGCTGAAGTCCTTCCACACCTTTTCCTTCGCCAGCTACCGCGACCCGCGTGAGCAGGGTTTTTCCGACCTGCTGGTGATCAACGACGACCGCGTGGCGGCCGGCAAGGGCTTCGGCCAGCACCCGCACCGCGACATGGAGATCTTTTCCTACGTGCTGGAAGGCGCGCTGGAACACAAGGACACCCTCGGCACCGGCTCGGTGATTCGACCCGGTGACGTGCAACTGATGAGTGCCGGCAGCGGCGTGGCCCACAGCGAGTTCAACCATTCGGCCACCCGGCCTGTGCACTTTCTGCAAATCTGGATCGTGCCGGAAGTGGCCGGGGCAAAACCGCGCTACCAGCAGGAGCACTTCAGCGCGCAGAAGAAACGCGGTCGCCTGCAACTGATCATCTCGCCAGACGGCGCTGATGGCTCACTGAAAGTACGTCAGGACGCACGGGTCTTCGCCGGCCTGTTCGACGGCAAGGAAAGCGCGACACTGGTACTGCCGGCCAACCGTTATGCCTACGTGCATGTGGCGCGTGGCAGCGTTGAACTCAACGGCGTGCAGTTGCAGGAAGGCGATGGTGTGCGGGTGCGTGAAGACCAGGCCCTGACCTTGGGCAATGGCGTGGATGCCGAGGTGCTGGTGTTTGATCTGCGGCCGCAGGAGTTGCCGCAAATGCCATGAGGCAGGGGTTTGTCGCCTGCAAAAACGGCCTTCGTTTGAAGGCCGTTTTTTATTGTGGCGGTAAAGGCGTTGGCAGCATCGACGGTTTTGGTGCGTGAACGTCCTTGCCTGCTTGAACTGCGGCGAGGGTGGTTTGTATGGCGACATACATGTTGGCTTGATTGGCGTAATAAGCACCGACGACGATGGCGACTATCCCCAGTAACTGGACGGCCGTTGCAGCCCAGACATTGGCTTTGACGGTCGCCCCTTGCCTTGCTGCGTCCTGCGCGCCGTCGGCAATCCTGCGCATTTCTTGCGTAATCAGGTCGTAGCGTTTGTCTCGCTCTACCTGAACAGATAAAAACCCGTCGATTTTCATTGATACCGCGTCCAGCCGAGCATCCATTCGTGTCTCGATGGTCTCGATCCTGGCATTGAATTCTTCGCGACGGATGGCGCCCATGACTTGCGTTCCCTGGCCTTTACTCGTTGTGTCACTGCTTTGAAAGTGACTGAATTCCCTGGCTTCCAATTCGACACCTTTATCGGGCTACCGATACCGTCCGTGGTATGTCACGCCAGTGCAAGCGTGCTGCCTCGCACCAGCCTTTGAAACGATAGCCCTCGGTCCTTCGGCCTACAAGCCAGCGGTTTCTGCTATCGGCGTAGGCCGTTTCGTCAGGTTCTGTGAGTTCGCAGATGCCAGTGTGCGCTACTCATTTTCCGAGGCAAACACCTCGACGATCTGTTCAATCACCGCCCTCACCCGTGCGGTGTGGCGCAGATCCGCATGGGTCACCAGCCACACTTCATAGGGCTGCGGCCGGGTACGCTGCGGCCAGAGCCTGACCAGCCCGTCGCGCTCGCCCATGTACAGCGGGATTTCTCCTACACCAATGCCCGCCGCAATCGAGCGCCGTATCAGCAGGCTGGAGCCGAGACTGGCGACAATACGCCCGCGACTGATCGGCTCGCCCACCAGCGTCAGGTCTTTGTGGCTCTGCAGGTACGGTTGATAGACCACCAGATCATGCCCCGCGAACGCACTGCCCTGCTCGGGTACCCCGTGGGCATCAATGTAAGCCTGCGTGGCGAACAGCCCGGTGGGCCAGCGAGCGATGCGTCGGGCGATCAGGCCCGGATTGTCCGGCCGGGCATTGCGCACGGCGATGTCCGCTTCGCGCTTGGCCAGGCTGAGCATCTGCGTGGAGGCATCCAGTTGCACGCGCACGTCCGGATGCTGTGCGTGCAAACGGGCGATGGCCGGGATCAGGAAGTCGATGGCCAGCGAATCGGTGGTGCTGACCCGCACCGTGCCGGTCAGGCGATCATCCAGGCCCTCGATCTGGCGCTCGAGTTCAAGCGCAGAATGCTCCATTTTCTCGACAGACCTGAGTGCTGCTTCACCCACCGCAGTCAGTGCATAACCGTCGGAGGTACGCAGGAACAACGTCGCGCTCAGGGACTTTTCCAGCGCGGTGATCCGCCGTCCGACCGTTGCCTGGTCCACGCCAAGCACCCGCGCCGCGCCCCGCAGCGTCGACTCGCGGCAGACCGCGAGAAACACCCGTGCGTCATCCCAATTCATCGCTTCTCCTGTTGATGCAGATTTGCATCACTGTGCCGCCAAATCGCTGCGCGAAAGCAGCAACAATAGCCGATATTCTCGCCACTGTTCTCAAGCCTGAAGGGCTTTTGAAGGGAATCATTGCCAACCACTTGAACTCCCACCTACAGACCCCCTACGCAACAGGACCGGATATGACACTGCCCAGCGAAATGACCCGCATCGAAATCACTCAACCCGGTGGACCAGATGTCTTGCAACCCAAGCGTGTGCCGCTACCCGTCGCTGCTGCCGGCGAAGTGCTGATCCGCGTGCATGCCGCCGGGATCAACCGGCCGGACGCGTTGCAACGTGCTGGCAAGTACCCGATGAAACCCGGCATGAACCCGATTCCCGGTCTGGAAGTGGCTGGCGAAGTCGTGGCGCTGGGGGACGGTGTCAGTGAGTTTGCCGTGGGTGACAAAGTCTGTGCGTTGACCAACGGTGGCGGTTACGCCGAATACTGCACGGTGCCCGCCGGGCAAACCCTGCCGATCCCCGAGGGGCTGGATTGGGTGCAGGCCGCCGCCATCCCGGAAACGTTCTTTACCGTGTGGGCCAACCTGTTCGGCCTCGGCGGCGCCCAGCGTGGTCAGCGGGTGCTGATTCACGGTGGCACCAGTGGCATCGGAACGACCGCGCTGATGCTCTGCCGTGAGTTCGGCATCGAAGCCTTCGCCACCGCCGGCAGCGCGGACAAATGCGCGGCGATCAGCGAACTGGGTGGGCAGCCGATCAATTATCGCGAGCAGGATTTCGCTGCCGTCATCGCGGAAAAAACCGCCGGCAAAGGCGTTAACGCGATTCTCGACATCATGGGCGCCTCGTACCTCAACGCTAATGTCAGCGCGTTGGCGATGGATGGCCGGCTGGTGATGCTGGGCTTTCTCGGTGGTGGCAAGGCCAACGACATCGACTTGCTGGCGATCATGGCCAAGCGTGCGGTGATCACCGGTTCGCTGCTGCGTGCGCGCACCTCTGAGGAAAAGGCCGAAATCGCCGACCACCTGCGCCAATACGTCTGGCCGGTGCTGGCCGCCGGGCGCTGCCTGCCGATCATCGACAAGGTCTATTCGCTGCACGATGCGGCACGGGCGCACGCGCACATGGAAAGCGGTGATCACATCGGCAAAATCGTTCTGCGGGTCGATTGAACCGCAGCATTTTGTAATTGTTGCGGGCACACGGCGGTCGAAAAAGCCACGCGCAGACCACGGGTTCTGGTAAAAAGCCTTCTTCGTCTGCGCTGTGGTGAACCGTTAAATGTTCCTTTCCTTCATGACTCGTTTGCGTCGCCGTCGTCTGGCGTTTGCCTGCATGGCTACGCTGATCATTGGCGTGCCGACGAGTTGTGCCGTCCTCGAACACACCGAGCGCAAACTGCTGTTTCGCATCGAACCGGGCACGGCCGGCTGGTACCACGGTTTGCCGGGCAGCGTGCAGGAACTCGACTTGCAGCCCAGGAGTTTCAAGGCCGGGCAGAATATTCATGCCTGGTGGTGGCCGGCGGAACGGCCGAACGCCCCGGCAATCCTCTATCTGCACGGCGTGCGCTGGAACCTCACCGGGCAGTTGTTCCGCATCGAGCAATTGCGCGCGGCAGGCTACTCGGTACTGGCCATCGACTACCGTGGTTTCGGCCAGAGCAAGGGTGATCTGCCCTCTGAAAGCAGCGTGTACGAAGACGCCCGCGTGGCATGGGAGCGCTTCAAACTGCTGCAGCCCGACCCGAGCAAACGACTGATCTACGGCCACTCCCTGGGAGGCGCCGTGGCCATCGATCTGGCGGCCGAACTCGGCCAGGACGCCGCACGCGACCATACACCGCTGCCAGTCAAGGGCCTGGTGATCGAATCGACGTTTACCTCCCTCGCCGACGTAGCGGCTGCTGTGGCCAACACCTCGTTACCGGTGCGCTGGCTGCTGTCGCAGAAGTTCGACTCGATCGACAAGATCGCCGAGATTCACATGCCATTACTCGTCGTACACGGCATGGCCGACGCGTTCGTG
Source organism: Pseudomonas sp. H1h (assembly GCF_000633255.1). Classification (GTDB taxonomy): domain Bacteria; phylum Pseudomonadota; class Gammaproteobacteria; order Pseudomonadales; family Pseudomonadaceae; genus Aquipseudomonas. Next base: position 216,685 of record NZ_AYMJ01000017.1, on the reverse strand, counting down.
CCGCCACGCTTCAGCGAGCAACTGTTCAACGCCGCTCAACAGCCCAAGCGATTGCTGCTGGTACCGGGTGCCACCCACAACAACAGCATGGCGCTGGGCGGGCAGAATTACCTCAAGGCGATCGATGCGCTGATCCAGTCCAAACCTGCGCCCCATGTGGCCGGTCCGGCATTGGCACGTAGCGCACAGGACTCCTAGCGATAGCCACGGGCCTGCAGATCGAACAGTTTGGCGTAGTGTCCGTTGGCCGCGATCAGCCATTCGTGATCGCCCTGCTCCAGTATTCGACCGGCCGCCAGCACGATGATCTGATCGGCGTTGCGCACACTGGAAAAACGGTGGGAGATCAGCAAGGTCATGCGATTTTCGGTGTGCTGGCTGAAGTGCTCGAACACCGCCGCTTCCGCAGCCGGATCCAGAGCCGAAGTCGGTTCGTCGAGGATCAGGATGTCTGCATCGCGGCGCATGTAGGCCCGGGACAGGGCAATCTTCTGCCATTGCCCACCGGACAACTCCTGACCACCGGCAAACCAGCGACCCAACTGTGTGGCGTAACCGCGGTCGAGCCCTTCAATGAACGGTGCGGCCATGCCTTCGATCGCCGCAGCCTTCCAGCGTGGCTCTTCATTGAACGCTGAAGTATCACCGACGCCGATGTTCTCCCCCACGCTGAACTGGTAGCGAATGTAGTCCTGGAAAATCACGCCGATACGCCGGCGCAACGTGGTCTCTTCCCAATCCTGCAAGTCACTGCCATCGAGCAGGATACGTCCTTGATCGGGCCGATACAGGCGAGTCAGCAGTTTGATCATGGTGGTCTTGCCTGAGCCGTTCTCCCCTACCAGCGCCAGGCTCTTGCCCGGCACTAGATGCAGGTCGATGCCTTCCAGCGCCGCACGGTTGGCTCCCGGATAACGGAAACCGACGTTTTCAAAGCGCAGGCCATCGCCCGGCTGCGCGCCGACAGTGAGATGACCGGAAGCGGCCAGCACCGGTTCGGCCAGATACTCGTAAAGGTTCGACAGGTACAAACCGTCTTCATACAAGCCGCTGATCGCGCTCAAGCTACTGCTGACCGCGCTTTGCCCCTGCTTGAACAGCACCAGGTACATGGTCATCTGGCCCAGACTGATATTGCCATGCACCGCGTCGATCACCACCCAGGCATAAGCCAGATAGAAAGCCCCGGTGCCGAGCAATCCAAGACCGAAACCCCAGCCATCGCGACGCAAGGTCAGGCGCCGGTCTTCAGCGTAGAGCCTGGCGAAGGTGTCCCGGTAGCGTTGCAGCAGCAACGGCGCGAAACCGAACAGTTTGACCTCTTTGATATAGGCCTCATGGGACAGCAAGGTTTCGATATAGCTTTGCTGCCGGCTCTCTGGCGCACGGCGGGTGAACAGGCGGAAAGCGTCGCCGGAAAAGTGTGCCTCGGCGAAGAATACCGGTAACGCACCGACCACCAGCAGCACCAGTGCCCACGGCGAAAAATGCACCAGCAACACACCGAAGCTGATCAGCATGATCAGGTTCTGGATCAACCCCAGCGACTTCATCACCAGCGCCAGCGGCCGGGTCGAGGCCTCACGGCGCACGCGGACCAGTTTGTCGTAGAACTCGGAGTTCTCGAACTGCACCAGTGACAGGGTCTGCGCCTTTTCCAGAATCAGCGTGTTGACCTTCTGTCCCAATTGCACCCGCAACAGCGACTGCTGGACCGACAACGCCCGTTGCGTACCGGACAACAGCGCCAACACTCCCGCTTCCATCAACACATAACGCAACACCGGCCACAGCGGCGCATCGCCGTGCTGTGCGTGTAACTGCATCGCCGTCACCACCGCATCGACAATGCGCTGACCCAGCCATGCGGCCAGCGCCGGCAGTACACCGGCAATCAATGTCGCCAGCACCAAGCCCAGAAACAACCCGCGAGATGTCGCCCAGACCAGCAACAAGGCGCGCCGGGCCTGATCGAACAAAGCGTGGAAGCGGGAAATCAAAGGCATGGATCAGTGAACTCGACAACTGATAGAGCCTGCCATGGTACTCCGCAGGTGTGATCCGTGCTGAAACCGGGCCTTTTCATGAGAAAAACATCTGGAAAAACTCTGCCCATTCCGGCGTCCAATGCTCTGCTATGTTTTAACCGCCTTTCGCGGAACCTGGCGAAAATCGCCTCACTCCGCGCCTACTGCCAGGACCACCACCATGAGAATCAATCCCTACCTGATCTTCAACGGCGACTGCCGCGAGGCCTTCACCTTCTACGAGCAAGCCTTGCAAGGAAAACTCGAAGCGATGATGACCTTCGGCGAAACACCTGCCGCCGAACACGTACCGACAGAGCATCACCACCTGGTCATACACACTTGCCTGAAAGTCGGCGACCAGATGATCATGGCCTCAGACACCACGCCAGACCGGCCAACCGGGGGCATGAGCGGTTGCTCGATCTCCCTCAACGTCGACAGCATTGCCGAAGCCGAGCGGGTGTTCAATGCGCTGGCCAAGGACGGTCGCGTCGACATGCCGCTGGAAACCACGTTCTGGGCCGCCCGTTTCGGCATGCTGGTGGACCGCTTTGGCGTGTCGTGGATGGTCAATTGCGAGAGCAACAAGTGACGCTGACGTTTCGGCAGGCATGAAAAAGCCCAACCTCTTCGGGTTGGGCTTTTGATTTATCGCTGGGCCAGTTCATGCCGTACGCATTGTTCGTAATAGGTCTGCTTGACCGCCGCTGGCTTGAGCTTTGACGTGCTGTTGTAGGTCTGCTCGGTAATCCCCATCGCCGTCATGCGCATCCACGGCTGCTGGAACTTGCGCACCTGCAATTGCTTGCGCGCGCCATACAGGGAAATCCCCGACAGCTTCGACTGCTGGGCACCGGCAGCGATGTCTGAACCCCAGGTACAGGCAAACCGATGACTCTTGCTCAACTCTTTTGCCTGGGCTCCCATGGCAAATGCAGCCAGGGAAAGCGTTGCAACGGTTATGACAATCGTCCGCATATAGCCAACCTAACCTTTTGAAAAAAGGCGAGTTTGCCCGGTCTCGGGAAACCTGGGGGCCAGCAATTTGCCGCCTGGTTTCATTGCCTACCGCTCGTCCAACGAACAGCACCTTGGCCCTGCCCGCACCTCCAATGCGGTACATCCCTCGTACGGAAGGCCTGGAAATGAACAAGAAGATTGCGACCCTGGTACTGGCAAGCCTGATGTTGACGGCCTCGGGTCTCTCACTGGCAACCGATAAGGCAGGATCCGCCGCGCCGCCTACCGCCATTCCGGGCGTCAATCAATCCAGCAGCAAGCCTGAATCCAATGAAGAAAAGGCCAACAAGAAAGGTGAAGAAGCCTCTGGTTCGAACTCCGGCGCCGCATCGAAAGAAACCGAGAAAGACGCGGCGACCTCCAGCGACTCGGAAGACATTCAGAGCAAGCCAAAACAATAGTCTCTGGATTGAACGCTTGTGAACGCCGATCATGCTGGAGAAGTTTTCAATTTCCTGCAGATGAACCGAATGCCCAAAAGACCAGCACAAACCTCAGCCGCGACCACCGCCGCAGACATCGAACGCTCGATCCAGGCGCTTAACAAAATGGCGGAACGCCTTTGGGGCGATGGCCGAGAAGCTGAGGCAAAGGCACTTCTCGATGCACTGGACGCTTTGAACCGGGCACTGGACCGGATCAGGATCGGTGAGAGTCGCAGGGTTCTGCATTGAGTCCTGCCTGCGCGTAGCGACTTCTTAGCCGCCGCGTAAAACTCACGCGCATGAAAAAGGCCAATGTCGTAAACATTGGCCTAAGTCATTGAGAAATATGGTCGGGACGGAGTGATTCGAACACTCGACCCCTAGCACCCCATGCTAGTGCGCTACCGGACTGCGCTACGCCCCGACTGGTTTGAAATCTGCCCTTCGTCTCGAAGAGCGCTCAAGAATATATCGCAAGCTTTTGAAAACTGGAAGTATTTAAAAGCCGCTTTTTATTTCTTGAGCACCACCAGTACATCTTCAAGCTCGGCAATCATCTGGCGGATCATTTGCTTGTATTGGGTGGTGTCGTCTTTGGCTTCATCGCCGGACAAACGCAGGCGCGCGCCGCCGATGGTGAACCCCTGATCGTAAAGGAGCGCGCGGATCTGCCGGATCATCAGCACGTCCTGGCGCTGATAATACCGGCGGTTTCCGCGGCGTTTGACGGGGTTGAGTTGAGGAAACTCCTGCTCCCAGTAGCGCAGCACGTGTGGTTTTACCGCACACAGCTCGCTGACTTCACCAATGGTGAAGTAGCGTTTGCCCGGGATGACGGGTAGTTCGTCGTTATGACTTGGTTCCAGCATAAGCCTCAACTCGGGCCTTCAACTTCTGCCCTGGACGAAAGGTGACCACACGGCGAGCCGTGATCGGGATTTCTTCCCCCGTTTTCGGGTTGCGGCCAGGCCGCTGGCGTTTGTCCCGAAGGTCGAAATTGCCGAAACCCGACAATTTGACCTGCTCGTTGTCCTCAAGAGCGTGCCTGATTTCCTCGAAAAACAGTTCAACCAATTCCTTGGCTTCCCGCTTGTTCAGGCCCAGCTCTTCATACAGACGTTCCGCCATCTCAGCTTTCGTCAAAGCCCCCATACGTCACTTCCTTAACGTGGCGTTCAACCTTTGTTCGAGCGAGGTGAGGATATTTTGCGTCGTCGAATTCACCTCATCGTCATTAAGAGTGCGCGATGGATGCTGCCAGGTCAAGCCAACTGCAAGGCTTTTTCTATCAGGATCAATACCTTTACCCTGATACACGTCAAACAGCCTGAGATCCGTGAGCCATTCGCCTGCATTTTCACGGATTACGTCCAACACCGCCGAGGCCGCGACGTCTTTGTGCGCAATCAGTGCAAGGTCACGACGTACTTCAGGAAAGCGCGACAACTCGTGGAATTTCGGCATTTTACCGAGTGCTACTTCAGCCAGAACCAACTCGAAAACGAAGACCGGACGATCCAGCCCCAAGGCTTTGGACAATTCCGGGTGGATCGCGCCGATAAAGCCGACTTCACGACCTTCGCGTTCGATGCGCGCGGTTTGACCCGGGTGCAGCGCCGGGTGTTTGCCCGGGGCGAAAGTGAAGGTATCCAGTGCACCAGCGAAGCCCAGCACCGCTTCAACATCAGCCTTGACGTCGAAGAAATCGACGGTGTCGCGACCTTGCGCCCAGCCTTCCGGCAGACGGCTGCCGCAAACCACACCGGACAGCATCGGCTCTTGCTTAAGGCCTTCCAACTGACCGACGAAGCGCAGACCGCTCTCGAACAGGCGCACGCGATCCTGTTGACGGTTCAGGTTGTGCTGCAGCGCCTTGACCAGACCCGGCCACAGCGAGGAACGCATGGCAGCCATGTCATTGGAGATCGGGTTGGCCAGCAACAGCGGCTCGACACCTGGATTGAACAGCTCGAACTGCTTCGGATCAATGAAGCTGTAAGTGATCGCTTCCTGGTAACCACGAGCCACCAGCAGACGACGCAGTTCAGGCAGATCGCTACGTGCTTCAGCCTTGGCTTGTGGCGCCAGACGCGCTTGTGGGTAACGAACCGGCAGGCGGTTGTAGCCGTACAGACGCGCCAGTTCTTCGATCAGATCGACTTCCAGGCTGATGTCGAAGCGGTGGCTTGGTACTTCTACGCGCCACTGCCCGGCTCCGTCAGCGGAAATGTTCAGACCCAAGCCGCTGAGCAGACGCTCGACCTGCGCCGAATCCATTTCCATACCCAGCATCTGGGTGATGCGCTGCGCACGCAGGGTGATCGGCGCGACCGACGGCAGGTGCTGCTCGCTGACGGTCTCGATGATCGGGCCGGCTTCGCCACCCGTGATTTCCAGCAGCAGGCCAGTGGCGCGCTCCATGGCTTCACGGGACAGTTGCCAGTCCACGCCGCGCTCGTAGCGGTGTGATGCGTCGGTGTGCAGGCCGTAGGAACGGGCTTTGCCAGCGACAGCGATCTGGTCGAAGAATGCGCTTTCCAGGAACACGTCGCGAGTGGTCGCGGACACGCCGCTGTGCTCGCCACCCATCACGCCGGCAATCGCCAGAGCGCGAGTATGGTCGGCAATCACCAGCGTATCGCTACGCAGGCTGACTTCCTGACCGTCGAGCAGTACCAGCTTCTCGCCCTCTTCCGCCATGCGTACGCGGATGCCGCCATTGATTTCGGCGAGATCGAAGGCGTGCAGCGGCTGGCCAAGTTCAAGCATCACGTAGTTGGTGATGTCGACGGCAGCGTCGATGCTGCGCACGTCGGCGCGACGCAGACGCTCAACCATCCACAGCGGAGTCGGTTTGGACAGGTCAACGTTACGAATAACACGGCCCAAGTAACGCGGGCATGCCGCTGGAGCCAGCACTTCTACCGAACGCACTTCATCGTGCACGGCAGGAATGGCCATGACCACCGGACGCGTGACCGGAGCGGCATACAGCGCGCCGACTTCACGGGCCAGACCGGCCAGGGACAGGCAGTCGCCGCGGTTCGGGGTCAGGTCGACCTCGATGATGGCGTCTTCCAGATCCAGGTACACACGGAAATCTTCGCCCACCGGCGCATCGACCGGCAGTTCCATCAGACCGTCGTTGCCCTCACCAACCTGCAACTCGGCTTGCGAGCAGAGCATGCCGTTGGACTCAACGCCACGCAGCTTGGCCTTCTTGATCTTGAAGTCGCCCGGCAACTCGGCACCGATCATGGCAAACGGAATCTTCAGGCCCGGACGCACGTTTGGCGCACCGCACACGACCTGGAAGGTTTCCGCGCCATTGCTCACCTGGCAAACGCGCAATTTGTCGGCATCAGGGTGTTGCTCGGTGCTCAGCACCTCACCCACCACCACGCCGCTGAATACACCGGCGGCCGGCGTAACGCTATCGACCTCAAGACCGGCCATCGACAGACGAGCAACCAGCTCGTCGCGATTTACCTGCGGGCTAACCCAGCCACGCAGCCATTGTTCACTGAATTTCATCCTGCTCTCCTAAGAATTCGTTACGACTAGCGAAATTGCGCGAGGAACCGCAAGTCGTTGTCGAAGAACAGACGCAAGTCGTTCACGCCGTAACGGAGCATGGCCAGACGCTCGACGCCCATGCCGAAGGCAAAGCCGGAGAACTCTTCCGGATCAATGCCGGACATGCGCAGCACATTCGGGTGCACCATGCCGCAGCCCATCACTTCCAGCCAGCCGGTCTGCTTGCAGACGCGGCAGCCTTTACCGCTGCACATCACGCATTCCATGTCGACTTCAGCGGATGGCTCGGTGAACGGGAAGTACGAAGGACGGAAACGAACAGCCAGCTCTTTCTCGAAGAACACCCGCAGGAACTCTTCGATGGTGCCTTTGAGATCGGCAAAATTGATGTCGCGATCAACCAGCAGGCCTTCGACCTGGTGGAACATCGGCGAGTGGGTAATATCGGAGTCGCTGCGATACACGCGGCCTGGGCAGACGATGCGGATCGGCGGCTGTTTCGATTCCATGGTGCGGACCTGTACCGGCGAGGTATGAGTGCGCAGCAGCATGTTTGCATTGAAGTAGAAGGTGTCATGCATCGACCGGGCCGGGTGGTGGCCTGGGATGTTGAGCGCTTCAAAGTTGTGATAGTCGTCTTCGACCTCAGGGCCTTCGGCGATGCCGTAGCCAATGCGGGTGAAGAACTGTTCGACACGTTCCAGAGTCCGGGTAACCGGATGCAGACCACCGGAGGTCTGGCCACGGCCCGGCAACGTCACATCAATGGATTCGGCAGACAGTTTGGCAGCCAGTTCGGCTTCTTCAAACAGCGCCATGCGCGCATTGAGAACGCCTGTGACACGTTCCTTGGCAACGTTGATGAGCGCGCCGACTTGCGGACGCTCTTCTGCCGGCAAATTCCCCAGGGTCTTCATCACCTGAGTCAATTCACCCTTTTTGCCAAGGTATTGAACCCGGATTTGCTCCAGGGCATTGATATCTTCAGCGCTTTGCACAGCCTCTAGTGCTTGAGAGACCAGCGCATCCAGGTTTTCCATGTACAGACTCCAGATACAAAATAGGGGAAGAGCTTGAAGGCTCTTCCCCTATTTATGACGTTTAACACCTGGCCCCACAGAGGTGAGGCCGGGTGACTGTCGGGGGTACTTAAGCCAAGGTGGCTTTAGCTTTCTCGACAATCGCAGCAAACGCCGCTTTTTCGTTCACTGCCAGATCAGCCAGAACCTTACGGTCGATCTCGATGGACGCTTTTTTCAGGCCAGCGATGAAACGGCTGTAGGACAGACCGTTAACACGAGCACCAGCGTTGATACGAGCGATCCACAGAGCGCGGAACTGACGTTTTTTCTGACGACGGTCGCGGTAGGCGTATTGGCCTGCCTTGATTACCGCTTGCTTGGCAACACGGAATACGCGGGAGCGTGCGCCGTAGTAGCCTTTAGCAAGTTTCAGAATTTTTTTGTGACGCTTACGGGCAATGACGCCACGCTTTACACGAGCCATGAGTTACTTCCTCTATTCTTGACTAAAATTAACGAAGGCGCAGCATGCGCTCGACTTTTGCCACGTCAGACGGATGCAGCAAGCTGCTACCGCGCAGTTGACGCTTACGCTTGGTCGACATTTTGGTCAGGATGTGGCTCTTGAAAGCGTGCTTGTGCTTGATACCGTTAGCAGTTTTCAGAAACCGCTTAGCAGCACCACTTTTGGTTTTCATTTTTGGCATGTTCGGATACTCCGCATTCAGTTGATAAACATAATCAGAAGGCCTGCCGTGCCCTGTTGATTACTTCTTCTTTTTCGGGGCGATGACCATGATCAGCTGGCGTCCTTCCATCTTAGGATGCTGTTCGACCGAACCGTACTCGAGCAGGTCAGCTTCAACCCGCTTGAGGAGTTCCATCCCCAGCTCCTGGTGGGCCATCTCACGGCCGCGGAATCGCAAGGATACCTTGGCCCTGTCCCCGTCACTCAGGAAACGTACCAGGTTGCGCAGTTTTACCTGGTAATCCCCTTCCTCCGTCCCTGGACGAAACTTGATTTCTTTTACCTGAATCTGCTTCTGGTTTTTCTTCGCCGCTGCAATCTGCTTCTTCTTTTCGAAGATCGATTTGCCGTAGTCCATCACCCGGCAAACCGGTGGGACTGCGTCAGCAGAGATTTCTACCAGATCAAGCTTTGCTTCTTCAGCAATACGAAGCGCTTCATCAATCGAGACGATGCCAATCTGCTCGCCATCAGCGCCAATTAACCGAACCTCGCGTGCCGAGATATTCTCGTTGATCGGGGCTTTCGGTGCAGCTCGTTTATCTTGTCTCATTTCACGCTTAATAATAATTACTCCGAATCTGGGCGACCACGCCGGGAAACCGCTTGCGCGAGAAACTCAGCGAACTGGGCGACGGGCATCGAGCCCAGGTCAGCACCTTCACGAGTACGCACAGCGACAGTCTGCATCTCGACTTCCTTATCTCCGATAACCAAAAGATAGGGAACCTTGAGCAAAGTATGCTCGCGGATTTTAAAGCCGATCTTTTCATTTCTCAAGTCGGACTTGGCACGAAATCCGCTTTCGTTGAGAGTTTTTTCAACCTGGGCGACGAAATCTGCCTGTTTATCAGTGATATTCATGATCACTGCCTGGGTTGGCGCAAGCCACGCAGGGAACGCACCTTCGTAGTGCTCGATCAGAATCCCGACGAAACGCTCGAAGGAACCGAGGATCGCCCGGTGCAACATCACCGGATGCTTGCGGCTGTTGTCTTCGGAGACGTATTCAGCGCCCAAACGGACAGGCAGGTTAAAATCGAGCTGCAAGGTACCACATTGCCAGACGCGACCGAGGCAATCTTTCAGCGAGAACTCGATCTTCGGACCGTAGAACGCACCCTCACCCGGCTGCAGGTCGTACGGCAGGCCCGCAGAATCAAGGGCTGCAGCCAGTGCGGCTTCAGCGCGATCCCACAGTTCGTCGGAACCCACGCGTTTTTCCGGACGAGTGGACAATTTCATCTCGACATCGGTAAAGCCGAAGTCGCGGTAAACGTCCATGGTCAGCTTGATGAACGCAGCGGACTCAGCCTGCATCTGCTCTTCGGTGCAGAAGATGTGGGCATCGTCCTGGGTGAATGCACGAACACGCATGATGCCGTGCAACGCACCCGACGGCTCGTTACGGTGGCAGGCACCGAATTCGGCCAGACGCATCGGCAGCTCGCGGTAGCTCTTCAGGCCCTGATTGAACACCTGCACGTGGCATGGGCAGTTCATCGGCTTGATGGCGTAGTCGCGGCTTTCCGACTCGGTAGTGAACATGTTGTCGGCGTAGTTGGCCCAGTGCCCGGATTTCTCCCACAGGCTGCGATCGACCACTTGCGGGGTCTTGATCTCGAGGTAGCCGTTGTCACGCTGCACCTTGCGCATGTACTGCTCGAGCACCTGGTACAGGGTCCAGCCATTCGGGTGCCAGAACACCATGCCCGGCGCTTCTTCCTGGGTGTGGAACAGACCCAGGCGTTTGCCGATCTTGCGGTGATCGCGTTTTTCCGCTTCTTCAATGCGCTGGATGTAAGCCGCCAGCTGCTTCTTGTCAGCCCAGGCAGTACCGTAAACGCGCTGCAACTGCTCGTTTTTGGCATCGCCGCGCCAGTAGGCGCCGGACAACTTGGTCAGCTTGAAGGATTTCAGGAAGCGAGTGTTCGGCACGTGCGGACCGCGGCACATGTCGACGTATTCTTCGTGGTAGTACAGGCCCATGGCCTGTTCGTTCGGCATGTCCTCGACCAGGCGCAGCTTGTAGTCTTCACCGCGAGCCTTGAACACTTCGATCACTTCGGCGCGCGGAGTGACTTTCTTGATGACGTCGTAATCTTTGTCGATCAGCTGATGCATGCGCTGTTCGATGGCGGCCATGTCGTCCGGAGTGAAAGGACGTTCGAAGGCGATGTCGTAATAGAAGCCTTCGTCGATGACCGGACCGATGACCATCCTGGCCGTCGGGTACAGCTGCTTGACCGCATGGCCAACCAGGTGCGCGCAAGAGTGGCGAATGATCTCCAGCCCCTCTTCATCCTTTGGCGTGATGATTTGCAGCGTCGCGTCGCTGTCGATGATGTCGCAGGCATCGACCAGCTTGCCGTTGACCTTGCCGGCCACGGTGGCCTTGGCCAGACCGGCACCAATGGATGCGGCGACCTCGGCTACGGAAACCGGGTGATCGAATGAACGTTGACTGCCGTCGGGAAGAGTAATAGTTGGCATGGCGCCTCCTCTCCTAGTGGTGACCCCTACCAAAGGTCACGTGGGTTGGGATGAGCCAGTACAAGATCCGATCCAGGCCATTCAATGACGAACGCCTGCCTTACAGCGGCAGGAGCCTTGCGGCCAACCGGAAAACCGAACCAGAGTGACTGGGATTCAAATCAGAATGTTCGCACGCTGACCGCTGCCGGGGCTGAAGGCCGTCCGGAGCCTGAGAACGCTTGAGCCCGGCATGCTAGCACAGATGAGCGGTCATCGACTCGCACGATTTGCAACGATGAAGATTTGTGCATTTTTGCGGCGCAAAGTGAACTTGGGATATACGCTTTGCCTCAAATAGGCTGAGAATCGTCGCCGATATCAAATCAAGGAGTTTCAGACATGCGCCTTATCCGTCTTTTTGCTTTCGCGGCCCCGCTGGCCCTGCTGCTGCCGCTGAGCGCCAACGCGGCATGGCCTGCTGGCGTCAAAGACCAGTACATGAGTGACTGCACCAAAGCTGCTGCCCAAAGTGTCAATCCAACTGTGGCAAAACAGCACTGCACGTGCGGTGCCGATGTCCTGGAGAAAAAATTCACCACGCAGGAGATCGCGCAGTTGATGGACAAGAACACCCCGCCAAGTGGTGAACTGGGCCAGCGCGCACTCAAGGAAATCTCGGTTTGCCGAGTGCAGAAATAAGCACTGACGAATGATTTTTCGGGCCTGCGGCAGTCTTAAAACCGCCAAAAAGCCCCTGATTTGGATAATTTACGCAGGTTTTATAGCTTTTTTTACGCCCTGAATTTTCGGACGAAAGCCTCTGAAACCGGGGCCTGCAGACATTTCAGAGGTTGAAATGAATGCAATATGAAAGCAAACAGCACGTCCGGGGGGCTACCAAAGCGAACATTTCGACTATGATACCCGGGTGTGCCCAGTTGGCCTGAGCAGCACAGTACTACTGAAAATATATGTTTCTTGGAGATACACCATGTCTAATCGCCAAACCGGCACCGTTAAATGGTTCAACGATGAAAAAGGCTTCGGCTTCATCACTCCTCAAGGTGGCGGTGACGACCTGTTCGTACACTTCAAAGCTATCGAATCCGACGGTTTCAAAAGCCTGAAAGAAGGCCAGACCGTCTCCTTCGTGGCTGAGAAAGGCCAAAAGGGTATGCAAGCTGCACAAGTTCGCCCAGAGTAATTTCTCGGCGCACTAAAAAAACCCCGTCCATGTGACGGGGTTTTTTATGCCTGCAACAAAAGCTGTCTGTGATCAGCCGCAGTTGACGCGGGTGACCACCAGATTGGCGTCCGTGTTCAGGTTCAGGCGATCGGAGCGATATTCCAGGGTGATCATGTCCGTCGGCTTGAGAAAGCGGGCATTTTGCGCACCAGACTTGGCACGCGCCTGATCCAGCAGCTGCGGCGAAGCTTTTTTACCAATGGCAAATTCCGCTGCCGTTGCTTCACAGCGGCTATGACCGGCATCGGTCGCCACAGGATCCTTTGCCGACTCGCTGGAAGTTGTGCTGCAACCGGCCAACATCGCAACGGCCATAAGTGCACCCAGAGACGCGAACTTCAAAGGCATGAAGCCTCCTTCTTTCAAATGGTTAAGCTGAGATCGTGCGACCGCCAATCCGGCGTTTGGTTTCACAGCAAGTGCCATCACCCTGCCCCACGATCCGGAAAGACGCCGAGTCTGCCTCAAGAACGGGCAACGCATCCTCAAACAATCGTCACCGAATATTAACGAAGCTCAGTAGATGTCGATGTAATCGTGTGGCGGATTCGGCCAGTTGTCCTTGAGCGCATTGAAAATCTGCATGACCCAGACTTCATCGCTGGCCGCCACGTTGCCGACATACCCCGAACCCTTGGCCCAGGTCTCCAGCCGAAACAGCAGGCCATCGATGTCCTGACCACCCGTCACGCCGCAAGAAATGTAGGCAATCCCACCCTTGGTCACACGCAATTGTGTGTGCACATCATCGCTGGCCGAAGCCAGTAACTGGCGCACAGCCTCGACTGTCAGGCCATCGGGGGTGTTCAAATCAATCTGCACAGCGCATTCCTTGGATCTGCCGGAAAAGACCAAGTGTCGCATAGCATCACGCTCATGCCTAAGTCGCAGTGCCAAACGCCCGACAAAGTGGTTAACTCGCCCTCAGACATTCCCGACTTTTCGAGCGCACTCATGAGTACCGTAAGCATCACCGCCGACATCAAAGTCCTGTGGCCAAAAGGGCACAGCTCGTATAGCCCGGGCAGTTCGGAGGAGCTGGCATTGATCAGCATCGATCTGCTGGTCAAGACGATGGGAACCCAAGGCGCACAAACGTTTATCGCTCAAGTGTTCGAACGGTATCAGCATGATCAGAAAAACACGCAGGACACCGAGAGAGAGTAAAAACCCGCAGGTCGGCGCCTGCGGGTCTTAAGCCTTACTTCAAGCGCTTCAGACGCTCGGTCAGCAGATCGAAGAAGCCCTGGGCGTCGCCGTTCTCGACCCAGAATGCATTTTTCGGTTGCTTCAGGCCGTCGTACCAATCAACGACGGTCTGACCGAAGGTGATCCCTTCACGGCTATCGATAGCCACGTTCACCGAACGGCCGGTAAACAGCTCAGGCTTGAGCAGGTAAGCGATGACGGTAGCGTCATGCACCGGGCCGCCCGGGATACCGTAATGCTCCATGTCTCCCTTGATGTACTCATTGAGGATGTCGCCAACAATCTTGCTTGCGTTGTTGTTGAGCGCGGCAATCTGCTTCAGGCGAGCGTCGCTGGTGAGGATCTTGTGGGTCACGTCCAGCGGCAGGTAAGTCAGTTTCACGCCGCTCTTGAGCACCACTTCTGCAGCCTGCGGGTCGGCGAACAGGTTGAACTCGGCTACCGGGGTGATGTTGCCGCCATTGAAGTGCGCACCGCCCATGATCACCACTTCCTTGATGCCCTGAACGATCTCCGGCTCCTGGATTAGCGCCAGCGCCAGGTTGGTCTGCGGACCGAGCATGGCGATGGTGATGCTGTGCGGCTTGGCCTTTTTCAGGGTGTCGATCAGGTAGTTGACCGCATTGCCTTCGGCCAGGCCTTTTTTCGGCTCATGCACAGTGACACCCGACAGGCCTTCCTTGCCATGGATGTTCTCGGCGTAGATCGGCGTGCGCATCAGTGGCTTCGGCGCACCCGCATATACCGGAACGTCCTCGCGCCCCGCCCACTCGCGGGCCAGACGCGCGTTACGCGAAGTCTTGTCGAGACGCACGTTGCCGGCCACGGTGGTCAACGCACGGATGTTCAGTTCGTCCGGCGAGGCCAGGGCGAACAGCAACGCAACCACGTCGTCGGCACCGGGATCGGTGTCGATGATCAGGTCGATCTTTTCAGCGGCCTGAGCGCCAGTGGCGGAGATAAAAGACAAAAGCAGCAGACTCCGAAGCAATTGGTGCAGTTTTTGAGCATAGCGGTGCATGGCGCATTCCTTGTGCTGATGAAAATGTAAGGGTCGAAAACCCGGTTAAAACGTGACGCCGGCGACCAGCACGATGTTGCAGTACGGCTGACATTCGCCTGTACGAACAATCGCCCTCGCCTGTCGGCTGAGCACCTTGAATTGCTCATGAGTCAGCAGGTCGCGCCGACCGAGGGCGCCTTCTTCCTGCAATTCACCCAGGGTGGTCAAGGCCGTTGGCTGCTTGTCGAGAATTTCGTTGGCCAGCACATGGCTTTCCACCTGCATCTCGCTGAGCACGACTTTCAGGGTGCTGACGAAATCCGGAACACCGTGGGTCAGCGCCAGATCGATCAGTTCGACACCCGGCGGCACCGGCAGACCGGCATCACCGATGACCACCATGTCGCCATGCCCGAGGGAGGCGATCAGTCGCGACAACGCGACATTGAGCAAAGGAGTCTTTTTCATGCGGTTTTGAACGCCTGTACGTCGGACATGGTTGGAATGGAAGGTTGCGCGCCAGCCCGAGTCACAGACAACGCGGCCGCGATCTGTCCGTAACGGATCGCTTCGGCTTCAGACTTGCCGCTGGCGAGCGCCGCCGCAAACCCGCCAACAAAGGTATCCCCCGCTGCCGTGGTATCGACAGCCTGCACTTTCGGGGCCGGAAAATGCTCGAAACCCTGACCATTGGCGAACAGCGAACCTTGCGCGCCGAGGGTGATGATGACCTTGCCTGCGCCCATCGCGATCAGATGGCTGGCCGCGCTTTCTGCGGTGTCCAGCGAATCCACTGGCAACCCGCTCAACGCGGTGGCTTCGCTTTCGTTGGGAATCAGGTAGTCGATTGCCGCAAACCAGTCTGCCGGCAACGGACGACTGGCCGGTGCCGGATTGAGAATCACGGTCTTGCCCAGCTCACGCGCACGTTTGAGCGCATGCCCCACCGTCGCATCCGGGATCTCGAGCTGGCAGATCACAACATCGGCGGCCTGCAGCACCGCATCAAAGCGGTCAATCACCGCAGGCGTCATGGCACCGTTGGCGCCAGCGACAATCACGATGGCGTTCTGACTGTTGTCATCCACCACGATCAGTGCCACCCCACTGGAATTCTCCACCGTGCTCACTGCCTGGCAATCGATCTGCTCGGCCAGCAATGCGTCACGCAATTGCACACCGTAGTCATCGTTGCCAACACAGCCAACCATGGCAACCCGTGCACCCAGGCGCGCAGCAGCCACCGCCTGATTGGCGCCCTTGCCGCCGGACACGGTGGCAAAGGAATGACCGATCAGCGTTTCACCGCCCACGGGCAGCCGTGGCGCCCGGGTCACCAGATCCATGTTCAGGCTGCCTATTACCACTACATTTGCTGGCATACATCACTACTCGTCAATTCGGTTTCAGCGGTACTCGGTGAACACGCCGGACAGCGGCGCAGTCGATTCGCGCAAGACAATACTCGGGGTCACGATCCGTTGATCGGTGACCAGGCTCGGGGTGGCAATCCTTCGCAACAATACTTCGGCAGCCATCTCGCCCAACTGCAGGATCGATTGACCGACCGTGGTCAGCGCGGGGTACACATAACGGCTCATCTGGATATCGTCGAAGCCGATCACCGACAGCTCGCTCGGCACCCGCACATTGCGCTCGGCCGCCGCGCGAAGCACGCCAATACCGATCATGTCGTTACCGGCGAAAATCGCACTTGGCGGATTGTTTTCGAGCAGGATCGCTGCCGCGTTGTAGCCGCCGGTGCTGGTGAAATCGCTTTCCAGCAGACGCTCTGGCCGAACCTTGATGCCGGTCTCCTTCAATGCCCGGCAAAAACCGGCCTGACGCATTTGCGCCACGCTGGTGCTCGACGGACCGCCGATGGTAGCAATGTCTCGATGCCCCAGTTCCAGCAGGTGCCGGGTCGCCAGATAGGCGCCATATTCATGGTCAATGCGCACCAGATCCGCATCCACGCCATCGAGCCCCCGGTCGACAATGACCATCGGCGTTTTCACGCCGGCCAGCCCTTGCGCAAGCCCGGTGTCGCCACCGGCGGAGGCGACGATCAGGCCGTCGATGCGCTTTTCCAGCAGCACACGCAAATAGCTGCGCTGTTTTTCCGGGTTGTCGTCAGAGTTGCAGAGGATCACGCAGTAACCGTTACGCTCGCAGTAATCCTCGATGCCCCGCGCCAACTCGGCAAAATACGGGTTGAGGCTGTTGGGCACCAATAAGCCAATAGTCGCAGTGGTCTTGGCTTTCAGTGAGCGCGCCACGGCACTGGGCACGTAGTCGAGGCTTTTGATGGCCGCCTCGACTTTCAACCGCACCTCCTGGCTGACCGGGCGCGTCTTGTTCACCACATGAGAAACGGTGGTGTAGGAAATGCCCGCGAGCGCCGCCACATCCTTGATCGTTGCCATGACTTAGCCCCGTCGACTGGCGCGTTGACTGCGATAGGTATCGAGTACGACCGCGATGACGATCACAGCACCAGTGATGATGCGCTTGGTCGGCTCGGTCGCACCGATCTGCGCCAGACCGGCGGCCAGCACCGAGATGATCAACACACCAAAGAAGGTACTGATCACCGAACCGCGACCGCCCATCAGGCTGGTGCCACCGATCACCACGGCAGCGATCACTTGCAACTCCAGACCGGAGCCGGCATTGGGATCCGCCGCTTCCAGACGAGAGATCTGGAACAGCGCCGCGATCCCCGCCAGCAGCCCCATCAGGCTGAACACCAGAATCTTGTACGGCTTGGGATTGATCCCGGCCAGACGCACCGCTTCTTCATTGGTGCCGATACCGATCAGATAGCGACCGAACACCGTGCGCGTCAGAACCGCTTGCGCAATGAAGATCACCAGCAAGGCTATGATGAACGATGGCGAAATGCCGAACGCGATCGGGTTCGACAGCCAGGCAAACGAGTCACCAATGTAGGCGGTACGCGAACCGGTCATCTGGTACGCCAGACCGCGCGCCATTTCCAGCACGCCGAGCGAAACGATGAACGACGGAATTCGCCACGCCACGGTGATCGACCCGGTGACCGTGCCGGCCAGTGCCGCCACCGCCATGCCGAGCAACGCCGCCGGCAACACGCTCCAGCCCCAACCGAGAATCGCCACGCTGACCGTCGAAGCGGCAAGCGCCAGCACCGAACCCACCGACAGGTCGATGCCACCGATGATCAACACGAAGGTCATGCCCACTGCCAGCACCATCAGATCGGGGATCTGGTTGGCCAGGGTGCTGAAGGTGTTATAGGACAGAAAGTGGCTGCTCATCACCGAGAACAGCGCCACCATCGCCAACAAGGCACCGGCCAGGCCCAGATAGGTGCCCAGACCGTAGAAATTGCCACTACGTTTGCCGGCAGAAGATGCAGTTTTCATGGGAGTTCCCTAGGCGCCGCTTCATTGAGCAACGCATCACGTTTTTGGTAGCCGGCGAACGCGGCGGCAAGCAAATCATCCTGAGTCCAGCTGTCGCGCTCGAAGGTGTCGATCAAACGCCCTGCCGACAACACACCGATCCTGTCGCAGATCAGCATCAGCTCGCGCAGGTCACTGGAAACCACCACCAGCGCTTTGCCTTGGCGAGTCAGGTCGCCAAGCAAGGCATAAATATCGAATTTGGCACCGACGTCGATGCCGCGGGTCGGCTCATCGAACAACAGCACCGAACAATCGCGCTCGAGCCAGCGGCCGATCACCACTTTCTGCTGATTGCCGCCGGACAGTTCGGAGACCAATTGTGTCGGGCTCGAACTGCGAATGCGCATGGCGTCGATCTGACGCTTTGCCAAGGCGATTTCATCGCTGTTGTTGACGACACCACCCCTGGAAATTTCCGGCATGTTGCCCAGCGCAATGTTGGCGCTGATCGACTGGCTGAGCAGCAGGCCTTCGCCCTTGCGGTCTTCGGTAATCAGGGCAATGCCATGGTTCACCGCGTCAACCGGGGAGCGCACGCTGACCGCCCGCGCCGGCGAACCCAGCGCAATCGTGCCGCTGTCGGCCAGATCGGCACCGAAAATCAGCCGCAGCAATTCCGTGCGCCCGGCTCCGATCAACCCGGAAATCCCGAAGATCTCGCCGGCACGCACTTCGAAGGAAACATCGCGCACCTTGTCGGAACGGGTCAGGCCCTTGACCGTCAGGGCCGGCGCGCCAATCTTGCGCGGCCCCATGTCAATGTGTTCGCCCAGCTCGCGACCGACCATCAAAGTGACCAGTTGCTCACTGTTGTAATTAGCCATCGGTTCGACGCAGACCAGATTGCCGTCACGCAGCACGGCAATGCGTTGCGCAACTCGCGCCAGTTCTTCGAGACGGTGGGAGATATAGATGATCGAGACGCCGCGCGCCTGCAAGCGAGTGATCTGCTCGAAGAGCATTTCCACTTCACGGGCAGTGAGCATGGCCGTCGGCTCATCGAGAATCAGCACATGGCAATCGCCGATCAGGTTGCGCGCGATCTCGACCATTTGCTGATGCCCGATACCCAGCTCGCCGACCAGGGTGTCCGGATCAATGGCATCGAGGCCGACCTGAGCCATGGCTTCGATGGCAGCTTTGCGCAATTGCTTGCGACTGATCCAGCCACCATTGCTCGGCAGGTTGTCGAGAAACAGGTTTTCCGCCACCGACAGGGTCGGCAACAGATTGAGCTCTTGCATGACCATGCGCACGCCCAGCTCTTCGGCTTGGGTGCGGCTGCCCGGGCGGTAGTCCTTGCCCTGGAATTGCATCTGGCCTGTGGTCGGCGTGACCAGACCACCAATGATCTTGGACAACGTGCTTTTACCGGCACCATTTTCGCCGGTCAGCGCCAGCACTTCACCGCGCATCAGCGTCAAGTCGATGCCTGTGAGCACCGGCTGCGCATAGGTCTTACCGATACCGCTGACCGAGAGGACAGCGTTCGGGGCGGAAACTGACATAAAAAACTCTCCATGCGCTCGCCCGGACGGACGAGCGCCGTTGTGTCGCCAGAAGACTTACTTGGTGACCAGTTCGACCGGCGTTTCGATCACGCCATTGACGCCGCTGTCGACTTTCTCGCCCTTGAGGATTTTCAGCGCGGTCTGGATACCGAACACGGCCTGCTTGGCGGCGAACTGATCGGCAGTCGCCAGCACACGACCGTCCTTGAGCATCGGTTTGATGGCGTTGATATTGTCGTAGCCGACAACCTGTACCTGCCCGGCCTTGCCGGCAGCACGCACAGCGGAAACGGCGCCGACGGCCATGCTGTCGTTACCCGCCAGCAAGGCTTTGACATCCGGGTATTCGCTGAGAATCGACGCAGCAACCTTGTTGCCCTTGTCGATCTCCCAGTCACCGGATTGCAGCGAGACGACCTTGATCTGCGCCGCGTCCATCGCATCCTTGAAGCCGGCGGTGCGCTGCTGGGCGTTGGTGGTGGTGGACACGCCTTCGATAATGCCTACTTCGTCACCGGCCTTCAGTTGCTTGGCCAGATACTCGCCGACCAGACGCGCACCCTTGCGGTTGTCCGGGCCTACGAATGGCACGCTGATGTTCTTGCTTTTGACGATTTGCGGATCAAGCTGATTATCGATGTTGATCACGGTGATACCGGCATCGACGGCTTTCTTGATCACCGGCACCATGGCCTTGGAATCGGAAGGCGCGATGACCAGTGCGTTGACCTTCGCCAGAATCATCTGCTCAACGATGCGGGTCTGGCCAGCGGTATCGGTCTCGTCCTTGATGCCGTTGGAAATCAGGTCGAAATCGGCGGAGTGTTCTTTCTGGTAGGCCTTGGCGCCGTCTTCCATGGTCAGGAAGAATTCGTTGGCCAGGGATTTCATGACCAGCGCGACTTTGGGTTTTTCCGGGGACTCGGCGAAGGCCGAAGAGACAGGTAGTGCGGCGGCTGCGGCAGCCAGCATAGCGACAGCAAGAAGACGTCCAGCAAATGGCAGCTTCATGGGTTCACTCCGATCTTATGATTATTGTGAGCAACGCTCGCGCTGGCGTAAGCTGGATCGCTATCTTCCGGGCTACAGTGCACCGAGAAAGCCGCGCAAACGTTTGCGTAGACCGAACTATGCGAATCCCGCCGACATTTGTCAACAATCAGAAATCGGTATCGAGTGCCGGGCGAATCCGCTGATTCGCCCTTCGATGCTCAGGCCGTAGTGTTGACCATGCTGCCGCTGGTGGAGTTCTTGGTCATTTCCTTGACGAGCGCCGCCGCAACTTCCATCAGCTCCCCACTGGTTTGCGCGATCTGGCCCTGCACCGACATCACCGCCTGCGACTTGGCTTCAGGTGTCGGATAGCTCGCAGCCTGAGCGGCCGCCAGTTGCTGTTGCTGCTCCTGCAGCTGCTTCTGCAATTCCTGCATCCGCGTCAACAGCATTTTGACCGTGACGCTCAGGTTATCGCCGTTGTCTGCGCTGTCAGCCTTGCTGGCTTCTTGCGCGGGACCACCGGTTCTGACCTGATTGCTCGGTTCTTTTTCAACGCCCAGCGCCGCGTCAGAAGCGTCCGCCTCCGCCTGGTTCATGGCGTTGATCGTCGCTGCGGTTTTACCGCCGATGGTGACTGCACCGGGATTTGAAAAGCCGATCGTCAGTGACATGTGAACTCCCTAAATTAGCGTTTCCTTGAACACCCATCGGCTTGCGGATGGGTTTCTTTAGCAGAAAAGCAAGACGATTCGTTCGACAGCACT
Source organism: Pseudomonas sp. H1h (assembly GCF_000633255.1). Classification (GTDB taxonomy): domain Bacteria; phylum Pseudomonadota; class Gammaproteobacteria; order Pseudomonadales; family Pseudomonadaceae; genus Aquipseudomonas. The sequence continues at coordinate 195,250 of NZ_AYMJ01000017.1, read as the reverse complement.
CGTAGTCCCTTTCGGTGAGCCGAACGCGAAAGCTTCAAATGTTCGGAAACCCGGATAAACGATCTGTTGCGCGACTTTCCAATCAACAAAATATTGATGTAAATCATCAGGTTAAACATTTCTCTAAAGCAAAGTATGGCTGGTACAGATCCTGCTCCCTAGCCTGCACCCCGGGCATTCAGATCGGCCTGGGGCGCATCTAGATGAACCTGCATCAGCACCGTCTCACTACTAGAGAGAAAAATAATGAAATCTGCTTTCAACACCTTGGTACCGGGCGCTTTGGCCCTCCTCCTGCTCCTGCCGACCGCCCTCCAGGCAAAAGAAGTCGAAACCCAGACCAAACTCGCCAACGTCGTGGTACTCGCGACCGGCGGCACCATTGCCGGCGCTGGCGCCAGCGCGGCCAACAGCGCCACTTATCAGGCAGCCAAGGTCGGCATTGAACAACTGATTGCCGGCATTCCCGAGCTGAACAAACTGGCGAATGTGCGCGGCGAACAAGTCATGCAGATCGCCTCCGAAAGCATCACCAACGAAAACCTGCTGCAACTGGGCCGCCGCGTGTCCGAACTGGCCGACAGCAAGGACGTCGACGGTATCGTCATCACCCACGGCACCGACACCCTGGAAGAAACCGCCTACTTCCTGAACCTGGTCGAGAAGACCGACAAGCCGATCATCGTGGTTGGCTCGATGCGTCCGGGCACCGCCATGTCGGCGGACGGCATGCTCAACCTGTACAACGCCGTTGCCGTTGCCAGCAGCAAAGATGCGCGCGGCAAAGGCGTGCTGGTGACCATGAACGACGAGATCCAGTCCGGTCGCGACGTCAGCAAGATGATCAACATCAAGACCGAAGCGTTCAAAAGCCCTTGGGGTCCGCTGGGCATGGTGGTTGAAGGCAAATCCTACTGGTTCCGCCTGCCAGCCAAGCGCCACACCATGGATTCGGAATTCGACATCAAGAACATCAAGAGCCTGCCTGACGTAGAAATCGCCTACTCCTACGGCAACGTCGACGACACCGCCTACAAGGCTCTGGCCCAGGCCGGCGCCAAGGCCATCATCCATGCCGGTACCGGCAATGGCTCGGTGTCCTCCCGCGTCGTGCCATCCCTGCAAGCCCTGCGCAAAGATGGCGTGCAGATCATCCGCTCGTCCCACGTCAACGCCGGCGGTTTCGTCCTGCGCAACGCCGAACAGCCTGACGACAAGTACGATTGGGTTGTCGCCCACGACCTGAACCCGCAAAAAGCCCGCATCCTGGCCATGGTCGCCCTGACCAAAACCAACGACAGTAAAGAGCTGCAACGGATGTTCTGGGAATATTGATCGACCCTCGCCTGACCCTTTCCGGGTCGGGCAGCTTGCTCACCACTCGCCCGCGCGGCGGGTGGTGCTGCCACCTACGCCGAGCGCGACCTTTTCGCACAAAATAATCGACCCCACTTACACCAAAACCGGAAAAGCGCTGTCAGAGGATTTTCTTGAATTTTAAGCAGTTGCGAAAATGCTTACAGTTAAATACTGTATGCACGTACAGCTTAATAAGGATAACCTCGTGGCCACCTCTCCTGATGCTCCTGACGCTTACGAACGCATGGGCATGCGCGTTCAGAAAATCATCAATTCTCCCACCGCACAAAAAGCCAAAGCCGCATTGATCTTCCGTCTGCCGGACGAGCCGATGGATGCCTGGGAGCAACTGCTCGAGGAAATCGACGAGAACGACAACGTCACACTCGCCTATCGCGACGATGGTGGCGTGCAGATTTTTTGGGTTGTGCCGAAGGAAGATTGATTCAATGAGTGTCCGCTGTTTTGCTTTGCTGTTGCTGTTCATCGCGTGTGGTGCCCAGGCTGGCGCGCCCCGCACGTTTACCGAAGCCAAGAAGGTCGCCTGGAAACTCTATGCACCGCAGTCCACCGAGTTTTACTGCGGGTGCAAGTACACCGGCAACAAGGTGGACTTGAAGGCTTGTGGCTACGTGCCGCGCAAAAATGCCAAGCGCGCCTCGCGCATCGAGTGGGAGCACATCGTGCCGGCGTGGGAGTTCGGCCATCAGCGTCAATGCTGGCAGTCGGGCGGGCGCAAGAACTGCACGCGCTATGACCCGAGCTATCAGAAAGCCGAAGCCGATCTGCACAACCTGGTGCCGAGCATTGGCGAGGTCAACGGTGATCGCAGCAACTTCAGTTACGGCTGGCTGCCGGTGCAATCCGGCCAGTACGGCTCGTGCCTGACCCAGGTCGACTTCAAGGCCAAGAAGGTCATGCCGCGCCCGTCGATTCGCGGCATGATCGCTCGCACCTACTTCTACATGAGCAAGCAGTACGGCTTGCGTCTGTCGAAACAGGATCGACAGCTGTACGAGGCGTGGGACAAGACTTACCCGGTGCAAGACTGGGAACGCCAACGCAACCAGAGCGTGGCGTGTGTGATGGGGCGCGGCAATGAATTTGTCGGCCCGGTGAACCTGAAAGCCTGCGGCTGATCCTCCAGCCCCAAAAAAAGGCCTCGAACGTGGTGTCCGAGGCCTTTTTTGTTCCTAGCTGCCAGCCTTGTTGTAGCGCCAGTACCCCATCAAATTGAGCGATTCACGCGGGATGCCGCATGCCTTGATCAGATGCTTGCGCAAGCGCATGACGGCTGCGCTTTCGCCGGCAATCCAGCCATAGAATCCTTCAGGGGCGGTATTGGCAATCTCCCAGAGGATGTCCTGGTCGATATCGACCTCAGCCAGTTCGGCAACTTGCCCGGCCGGGGAATCATCTGCCGGCAGGAACGCCTGTTGCACTGCGTCTGCCATCAACGCACCAGCAACCGCTGCCGGCGCCTGATCACGAACCAGCCACTGCACCGACAGCCCGGGCCAGTCCGGCACCGAGAGCATGTCTGGCGCGCTGTCCACTTCAAAATACGCTTGAACCTGAGGCGGTTCGGCCATGGCGGCCAACGCTTCGAGAATGCCCATGGCCGCCGGCAATGCCGTCGCATCGGCCACCAGCAAAACCTGCCTGAGCACCTGCGGCGGCTTCCATTCGAACCCTCCGGCCTCCAGCGCCGAAAACCCGCTGTCGGGAGCGAGAATCTGCATCGAGGCGCCCGGCTGCGCATGCAACGCCCAACGCGAAGCAGGACCGGTCTCGCCGTGCAGGACGAAGTCGATGTCGACCTCGCCTAGATCAGCGCGCAAATGACGAATGGTGTAAGTGCGCATCGCCGGTCGACGGCTCGCGAGCATCGACCGAAAGCGCGCGTACCAGCCCTCCTCCTGCGCGAGCGTTGCGGGGGTTCCATCTTCAGAAGGGAAGAACAGTTTGACGCGCTGGTCCGGCGCCCAGGTGGCCATGCCGCGGATCGAGGGGTCGGCGAGCGTGATCCGCATCATGTGCGGACTTACCAGCGTCTTGCGGTGCAGAACCGCATTGAAGAGTTTATAGGGAGCGGTGGAGGCCATGCGGAGCTCCTGCAGAAAATCGTGATTGACTCGTATAAGACGAGTCGCCTGCGATGCCCTTTAGGCCGCTCCGCTGAAAGTGCTGCTTACGGCGCGAGCGGATGCTCCACAATCACCGATTCGACGTTCTGCTTCTTGGCCTTCACCAATGCCGCGTCCACTTGTACCTTGCGCGCTTCAGCCTCGGCCTGGGAGTTGAACGGGCCAATCAGGATCCGCGTCTTGCCGCTGCTGTCCTTGATCACGGTCGGCACAAAAGCATGCTCGATCAACCAGCCACTCAGGTCACTGACAGCCTGGGGCGTTTCACCGCGTACTTCGAGGTCCCACTGCGGGGCCGACACCGCCGCAGGTGCGGCCACCACTGCGGTTTTCGGCTTCTGCACGTCTACACTCTTGCCTTCACCACATCCTGCCAATGCCAGTGCCGCGACCATCCAGACCAATTTGCGCACAACGCTTTCCTCGAAAATCTCAAAGCGGCGATCTTAACATTCATAAATACTTCGCGAGGCCCGCAAAATGGGCACAAAACAACGAGATTGATGATTGCAGCCTCTGTATAGTTACGCCCTGGGAATTAATGCCGTATCTGCGCGTCAGAAAGAGGCACCCAAACCGTGAGACTTCGCACTAATCTATACGTACCACCGACCTCTGCACTGTCTGAATCAGGTGCCCTACAAAGCAATCAAGGAGAAGACCATGCTGATACTCACCCGCAAAGTCGGTGAAAGCATAAACATTGGTGATGACATTACGATCACCATCCTCGGCGTAAGCGGTCAGCAAGTCCGCATCGGCATCAACGCCCCGAAAAACGTTGCCGTACACCGTGAAGAGATTTATCAGCGCATTCAGGCTGGCCTGACCGCGCCGGACAAGCCACAAACTCCCTGAGCCGCATCGCAGTCAGTAGCCAGTTCGTTTGCTCTGCGTAATGACTGGCTAGAGATTCACGCGCCGTATTGCCATCCGCTCCCCAGTCCACTGGGCACGGCGCCTGACACATTCATCCCCTCCGCTTCATCCGCCCCCTTCTCTCTTGCAGCGCGATACTACCTGCGACGGCCCAGCCTGGCTGTCAGACATTTCCGAGAGAACACAGAGAATTTCCCTGTTAGCTGAACGTCACGCCTCGCGCCATGCCAGTGGCTGCAATAACCATCAGCACCAACAGCAGCGCCTCGACGTGACTGATCCGCGCATACAGCTTTGCACGTCCGGTATCGAGCGCCTTGCCTCGCGATGATGCGATCCGCCACTTCACCAGCGTGATCATCGGCGCCAGCTCTATCAGCAGAATCAGCACGAACAGCGTCATTTTCAAATGAAACAGCGGCTGATGCAGATAGTAGTCAGTACCCTTCTCAAAGCCGCCGAAGGCGCGCATGCCACCAGTCACCAGCAGCACCAGCGCAGCAATCCCCCACAGATTATCGGCGAGCAAAACGCGCTTGGCCTCGCCGACACCAGCCGCCAGCTGGCTGAACGCCGTGCCACGGGTCAATACGGCCCAGAAGCCCAAGGCAAAGGCCAATAGATGAATAGCGGCAAGAAACCAGTGAACCAGCATTCGACGAACTCCTTTGAGAAAGCGCTGGAAAACGCCAGTCAGTAGTAGTCGAAAAAAGTCAGTTGCGCTCACACACCATCGTGGGGCCAGAAAGCATCGCGCAGGAAACAGGGAGGCAGAAAGCGCGATTTGCCAAATCGCAGGCAAAAAAAATCCCAAGCAGCTGATGGAAGCTTGGGATTTAAAAATGCATAAACCGTGGTGGTGAACGCGGGGCGAATGTTACTGAAATCCACGCCAGGTAACAACGTTTTTTTGATAACCGGTTAGTTCGTAACGCTCGTAAGCCATTCAATATCCACACAATTTTAAAGGTCGCTGGCGACGAACGGTATTTTTGTCGGCCGACATCATGAAATTCCCATCAAGGAAGGAATGCCTTTTCTATCAGCACGAAAAGCATTACTCAAATACGGCTGGAAACCCAGCAAGAGCAACAAGCAATGCCTGGGCATCACGACCGCAGGTGGAGAGGCAGCAGACCTGATCATTGACGCCAGGGATCTCAAGCGCCCGTAAAAGCGATCCGCCACATTCGCCTTGGCCCACCTGTTATTGAGTAGTTGATCAAGCACGTCTCGGCAAATAGCCGTTTTTTGATGACGGTCCCGCGCCTGGAGCAAATAGAAAGACAGGGCGAACTCGTTGAGGTTAACGCCGCACTGGCGTTCTGAGGGGTGGGTTTTGCAAATCGCAGACAACAAAAAAGGGCCCACCTTTCGGTGAGCCCTTCTAGACCGCCCAGCAGAGCGGATTTTGTTTGGTAGGCGCGATTGGACTCGAACCAACGACCCCCACCATGTCAAGGTGGTGCTCTAACCAACTGAGCTACGTGCCTGCTGTGAGGCGGCATTCTACGGAATTCCGGAGGGGTGTCAACACCTTTTTTTCACCTAACCCTATGAATATGCAAAATATTTAATTTCGGCCCAGTGAAGAAGATTTTTTCGGTGGCTGGCGGAGGTTTTTCAACTCGGGTAGCATCGGCGCACTCGTAAAATATATTAAACAGAGGCTGCCGGATGGCGAACACCCCTTACCCAGAGTCTTATTACGCTGCGTCGGCCAATGCCGTACCGCCACGTCCAGCCTTGCAGGATGATGTGGAGACGGATGTCTGTGTGATTGGCGCCGGGTATACCGGGCTGTCCTCGGCGCTGTTTCTGCTGGAGAACGGTTTTCGCGTGACGGTGCTGGAAGCGGCCAGGGTCGGTTTCGGGGCGTCTGGGCGTAATGGCGGGCAGATCGTCAACAGCTATAGCCGCGACATCGACGTCATTGAACGCACCGTCGGACCCAAGCAGGCGCAATTGCTCGGGCAGATGGCATTCGAGGGCGGACGGATCATTCGTGAGCGCGTCGCCAAGTACAACATCCAGTGCGACCTGAAGGACGGCGGCGTGTTCGCCGCCCTCTCCGCCAGGCAGATGGGCCACCTGGAGTCGCAGAAGCGCCTGTGGGAACGCTTCGGCCATACGCAACTGGAGTTGCTGGACGAGCGCCGCATTCGCGAAGTGGTGGCCTGCGATCAGTACGTCGGCGGCATGCTCGACATGAGCGGCGGCCACATCCACCCGCTGAACCTGGCGCTGGGTGAGGCCGCCGCCGTGGAATCCCTCGGCGGTACGATCTACGAGCAATCGCCGGCCATACGCATCGAGCGCGGCGCCAACCCGGTGGTGCACACGCCACAGGGCAAGGTCAGGGCCAAGTTCATCATCGTCGCCGGCAACGCCTACCTCGGCAATCTGGTGCCGGAACTGGCAGCCAAGTCCATGCCGTGCGGCACGCAGGTGATCACCACCGAACCACTGGGCGAAGAACTGGCGAAATCATTGCTGCCACAGGATTACTGCGTCGAAGACTGCAACTACCTGCTCGACTACTACCGCCTGACGGGCGACAAGCGCTTGATCTTCGGCGGCGGTGTGGTTTATGGCGCGCGCGATCCGGCGAACATCGAAGCGATCATCCGCCCGAAAATGCTCAAGGCTTTCCCGCAACTGAAGGATGTGAAGATCGACTACGCGTGGACGGGCAACTTCCTGCTGACCCTGTCGCGCCTGCCGCAGGTTGGCCGCCTGGGCGACAACATCTATTACTCGCAGGGCTGCAGCGGCCACGGCGTGACCTACACGCACCTGGCCGGCAAGGTGCTGGCCGAAGCATTGCGCGGCCAGGCCGAGCGTTTTGATGCGTTTGCTGACCTGCCGCACTACCCGTTCCCGGGAGGGCAGTTGCTGCGTACGCCGTTTGCCGCGCTGGGCGCGTGGTATTACGGGTTGCGCGACAAATTCGGATTCTGACTGCAGAAACACATGTGGCGAGGGGATTTATCCCCTCGCCACAAAAAGTACGCTACCAGCTTGTTTCAGAGCTGATCCCGAGCAATCCCGCTACGGATCCGCAAGATGTCAGCGAGCACTGCCAAGGCGATCTCCGCCGGTGTCTTGCTGCCCAGGTTCAAGCCGATCGGCGCATGAATCCGCGCCAGCTCGACCTCGCCCAGCCCACCGATCCTGCGCAAGCGCTCGAAGCGTTTCTGCGAGGTTTGCTGCGAGCCCATGACACCGATGTAAAACGCTTCGGTGCGCACCGCTTCCATCATCGCCAGGTCATCGATACGCGGATCGTGGGTCAACGCCACCACCGCGGTATCGCGGTGACAGCCACCGTCGGCAATGAACACCGACGGCAGTTGCCGGCGAATCTCCACACCATTCAACACCACGCCCTCAAGCACTTCATCACGCGGGTCGCAGAGAATCACTTCAAAGCCCAGACCAACCGCAAATTCGGCGCACGCCTGTGCCACGCTGGAGTATCCGGCCAGCAACAAACGCTGAGCGGCTCCCATGCGAATACGCACCCGGTCGATCTCACGCTCGATGCGCACACCCTGCTCGCGATCAGCGAACAGACTGCGCGCACCACTGGCCAGATCGACTTCGCGAATCAGACGACGCTGTCCGAGCAACGCCGATTCGAGCTCACGCAGATGCGCCTGCACCTCGCAGTCGGCGTCAAATTTCTCTACCAGTACGTCGAGAATGCCGCCACAGGGCAGGCTGACCCGCGAGCGCGGATCATCCCCTTCACCGTAACGCACCACGTTGACCGCATCGAGAAACGCGCCTTGCGCCACGCGCTCGAGAAAGTCTTCCTCGACGCAGCCACCGGACAGCGACCCGATCCACTGCCCACCATCGTTCACTGCCAACAGTGAACCCGGCGCACGCGGCGCCGAGCCGTAGGTGGTCAGCACGGTGCAGAGCCAGATGCGCTGCCCCGCCACCGACCACTCCAGCGCCCGCCGTACCACTTGCAGATCGAGATGCTGCATGTCAGTGCGCCTTGTGCTCGATGGCCGGGACTTCAGCCTGCAGTTTTTGCACATCGCTGACCGCCAGCTCTGCCGATTGACCGCCCCAGCCTTGACGCAGGTAGTTCAGCAGATCGGTCAGTTGTTCAGCGCTGAGCTTGTCGGCAAAACCCGGCATCGGCTGCATGTGTTCGAACCCGGCGAATTTCTGCTCGCCGATACCATCCTCGATCACCCGCACCAGGTTGCGCGGATCCTCCAGACGCAGCGTGGTATTGCCGCGCATGGCCACGGCGATGTGCGGCTTGCCTTCACCACCGGCCGCATGGCAACCGGCGCAGACGTTCAAATATTCCTGACGGCCGCGCTGGGCACTCGGACTGAGCTTGTCCACCGGCACCTCAACGAGTTCTTTGGCTGCTGGCGGCTTGTCACCGAGCAGAAACGTCGCCATCGCTGCCAGATCCTGATCGTTCAGGCCCTGGGTGCTGTTGTGGAATACCGGGAACATCTCGTTGAACATCGTGCCCTGAGCACTCATGCCGTGCTTGAGGAACGTACTCAGGTCCTGCTGGTTCCAGCCGCGCGCCGCCAGATCGGTGGCGAGCAGGCTTGGCGCGAGATAACCGTTGAGGATGCCGCCAGTCAGGCGCTTGTCCAGCTGCATCGCGCCCGGCAGGCCGCGTGGCGTGTGGCATTCGCCGCAATGACCGAGCACCTCGACCATGTATTGGCCGCGCTTCCAGGATTCACTTTTACCTTCGGCCGACTCCAGTTTCAGGGCTTTGCCATACATCATGTTCCAGCCCATCAGGCCCAGACGCACGTTGAACGGAAAGCTCAGGCTGGTGACAGGCGCGGCGCGCTCGATCGGCTCGATGGTTTTCAGGTACGCGTGGATCGCGTCGGAATCTTCACGCGGCACCAGGTGATACGAGGTGTACGGCATCGCCGGGTACAGATTAGCGCCGTCGCGACGCTTGCCCTCGGTCAGCGCAGCGAAGAACTCATCATCGCTGTACAGGCCGATGCCGTGCTCTTTGCTCGGCGTGATGTTGGTGCCGTAGATCGTGCCGAACGGTGAGACGATCGGCAGCCCGCCAGCAAACGGCGCGCCGCCCGGCGCGGTGTGGCACGCCATGCAGTCGGCCGCGCGGGCGAGGTATTCGCCGCGCTTGACCTGATCGTCGGCGTGGGCAAACAACACCGGCGCAGCCAGCCCGACCGCCAGGGTCAGGCGGGTCAGTAGATGCTTCATGCTCAACCCTCCTTGACCAGGCCGAGATCGGTCAGCACGTTGCGGGTGGCGTTGTAGTAACGCACGTACCCGGTGCAACGGCAGACGTGATGACCGAGGCTGTCCTCAATGACCTGTTCCAGTTTGCTCTTGGCGATCGGCTGGCGCTGCAGCTTCTCCACCAGCACCGTCGCGGCGTTGACGAAGCCCGGTGCGCAGTAGCTGCACTGGAAGGCGAATTCGTCGACGAAGCGTTGCTGGATCGGGTTCAGCTCAGTGACCTGACCCTGCTCGTCACGCTTGGCGTGAGCTTCGATGGTGCGCACTTTCTTGCCTTCGAAATAATGCGCGCCGGTGATGCAGGTGCGCACTTCTTCGCTGGTGCCGTCCGGGTTGTCGACGATCACCACGCAGGCGTGGCAGATGCCCTGGCCGCAGCCCAGGCGCGAACCGGTGAGGTTCTTGTATTCGTGCAGGTAGTCGATCATCGGCAGGTCATCAGGGATGTCCACCGGGCCGACGGATTGACCATTGAGGGTCAGTTGAAGCGGACGGTTAGCCATTGAGGGCCTCCTTGATGCGCGCAGCAGTGATTGGCAGATCGCGAACACGTTTACCGATGGCGTGAGCCACGGCGTTACCGATGGCACCGACCACCGGGATCATCACCACTTCGGCGATGCCTTTGGATGGATCGCTTGGCGACAGCGGCGGCAGAATCTCCGCGGTCTGCTTCCACACCGCCACGTGGCGGGCCATCGGCAGGCGATAACGGTTGAAGTTCCAGTCACCCTCCCCCGGCCCGCCTTCGTACAGTGGCATCTCTTCCATCAGCGCGTGACCGATACCCATGGCGATCCCGCCTTCGAGCTGGCCCTTGACCAGTTCTTCGACCAGCACCCGGCCGCACTCGACCCACGAATGGTGGTTGAGCACTTCGACTTCCGCCGAACCTTTGTTGACCTTCAGCTCTACCAGCGTCGCCACCGGGCTGTAGTAAGTCACAGCTGCATTGTTCAGCTGGACAACCGGGTAGTTGATGTTCTGGCGATCCAGCAGATGGAAGCCCGCCGTGTTCATCAGTGCTTTCTTCGCCTTCGGCGCGCCATCGCCGTACTTCACCGCCAGACCGTCGAGCGGCAGACGCTCGCGCACACCGTCAATGCTGTATTCGGCCTCGGCCCAACTCCAGCGGTTGAACGCGTGAACAGTGGCGCCGGTCACCAGACCACGCTCGTGAGCGCGCTTGGCCAGCTCTTCAAAGGTCAACGGCTGCATGCCGTTGGCAGTGAGTTTGCCATCGACCCAATGCGCATCTTCGCGACGCACGACGTAAGGGTTGGCTTGACCGCCGTAAGGGCCCTGACGCCAGATTTCCATGGCCGCCGGCCACAGACCATTGTTGAACAGCACGCGTGCCGCTTCACGGGTAGCGTGACTGAAGTAGTAAGCCGAGTTGGTCGCGGACGACGCCGAGGCCAGCTTGCCGACCCAGCGCGGGTTGCGCAGCAGGTTGTCCTGTTCGGCCTGGCTCATGATGTAAGGGTTGCCGCTGGTGATCAGTTGCATCTCCTTCCATTCGGTTTCGCCAGTCTTCACGTCATGCGCCGGGCTGCCGAGGAAATCAGCCACCACCAGCGCTTGCGAAGTGGACATGCCGGTGCCGATCTCGATACCGATGTGGCGCAGGGTAATGCGACCTTCAGCGGTGAATTCGATGCTGGCCATCGGCGCTTCCGAACCGGTACCGAAGTCTTTCTGGCAAATGGCGAAACCGACGCCGTACCAGTTGTCCGGATCTGCCGCTTCGCGTTGTTTCTTGATCGCGTCACGATTTTTCCAGACTTCGTGCACCGAGGCCTTGTCGAGAATCTCGTGCAGGCGCAAGGCACCGGCCGGAATCGCGCCCTGGGTGTTTTTCATGCCCGAACGCAAGGCGTTCTTGCGGCGCAGATCAATCGCGTCGACACCGAGTCGATTGGCAATTTCGTCGACCATCATTTCGGTCGAGGCCATGCTTTGCAGCGTGCCGTAGCCGCGCATCGAACCCGCCTCAACACCACGGGAGTGGTAAGCGGTGACCTGCAGATCGTTCTGCGGCATGTAATAGATCGACTGTGCTGCCGTGGCACCCACTGCAGCCACCGATGGGCTGTAGTTGATACGACCGCCGCCGTCGACGCTCATTTCTGCGCGGAAAATCTTGAAGCTGTAGTCGTTCTTGTCCACCGCCAACTGGTAGCGGATGTCGAACGGGTGACGCTTGATGCCGCTCTGGAACTGCTCGTAGCGGTCGTTGGCCAAACGGATCGGTACACCGGCGCCGTACAGCGCCGCGAGGGCGGCGTAGTAGACGAAGATGTTGTGGTCTTTGGAACCGTAACCCACGGTGTAACCCGGGTGCATGTTCAGGTTGGCCAGGCCAAAGCGCGACGGCGCGATCATTTTCGCGGTCTCGGTCGCAGCTTCCAGCGGGCACTGGGTGGCCACCACGAAGTGCAGGGTCTTGGTTTGCGGGTCGTACCAGCCGTTGCCGTTGTCCGGCTCCATCGCGGCCGGCTCGATCGACGGGGTCTTGTAGCGCTCGTCGAACACCAGCCAGTTGTCCGGCGGCGTATCGATCTCGTTCTTCATGCGGTCGGCGTAGAACAGACCACGCTCGGTCAGGTTGCCGTGCAGGTTCGGCTGGGAATTCCACACCGGGCGACGGTTTTTCAGCATGGGGAACAGGATCGAATCCTTGAGGCTGGCGAATTCGTCTTCGTCGGCCGAGGTCGGGCCACCCACGCGCACGTAACGGAAGCTGCCATAGGGGTCGCCTTCGTAGTACGGCACTTGTGCACCGTAACGAATCGCCTTGTCATTGAATTTGAGCTTGTTCTTGGCCTGGCGGAAACGCTCGAAATCGTTCCAGATCAGGATCGCTACCGGATGACCGATGAACATCGGCACTTTGCCTTCGGGCAGCAATGGATCCGGTGCGTGCTCTTCCGGGAAAACGATACCGTCCTTGTCCAGATCGGCAGCGGTGACGATGCGGTCGGGCTGCAGCTCGGCGCCGAGCCACGACAGGTCGTAACCGTCATAGATACGGTCGGCCTTGATGGTTTTGAGCAGCATGGCGTGACCCTGTTGTTCAGGCCAGCCCGGCATGTCCTTGGAGCGAATGTCGCGGGCAAAGACTTTGCTGCCGCAGACCTTGGACAATGCATCGTTACGTTGGCGCGCCTTGCCGTTGTTGCCGAGCCACTTCTCGGACGGCACGGTGACGCTGTTTTCCATCAAGGCAGCCAGCGCCTGACTGCTGAGCGGCGCGAGCGTGACGCTCACACCCGCCACCAGCCCGCCCTGGAGGAACGAGCGCCGGGATATATCACGGTTGGACATGGATCATCCTCTGGGCGGTTATGTGTCCGCCCTTCTGGTTATCTACTGGGAATCTCGAGTCTTGCAGAAGCCCTTCTTGGCTAAACAAAGGGCGTGATGACAGTGCAAAGCTGACCGAAAGGTTAACTTTAAAGGTTTCTGGGCTCGCAGCAAACAACCAGTTACAAAAATTTGACTAAAGAATCAAAAAATCAATGCGACGTGGCACCGCAGCAGACCGCTGAACCTACCGCCCCCCCCCTGTGGGAGCGGGCTTGCTCGCGAAGGCATCGGAACATTCAACACTTGCATTGACTGAAAGAACGCTTTCGCGAGCAAGCCCGCTGCCACAGGGATATGCGCCAAACGCTGCATCGACGATCAGAAGGGAACAAGATAAATAAGGAGGAATAGCCAAATTTCAGACACAAAAAACCCCGGTCTTTCGACCAGGGTCTTTGCTATCGGATCCGAATCAACCAGAGGCTGTTTTCGGTGCTTCAAGGCGTTCAGTGGTCCTTGAAACAGATATGGCGCAGCGGACGGGACTCGAACCCGCGACCCCCGGCGTGACAGGCCGGTATTCTAACCGACTGAACTACCGCTGCGTATCGCTTTGAGCTTGCGCTCAAGTAACTCGTTTGATTGAAAGCTTCGGTGCATTTCAATCGCGAACCAGGCAAGGCCTGACTCGTAAAATATGGCGCAGCGGACGGGACTCGAACCCGCGACCCCCGGCGTGACAGGCCGGTATTCTAACCGACTGAACTACCGCTGCGCGTCGGTGCAGGCACTTTCAGCCTACGCTCTTGCTTTCGCAAGTCTCTCGGGAGTGGTGGGTGATGACGGGATCGAACCGCCGACATTCTGCTTGTAAGGCAGACGCTCTCCCAGCTGAGCTAATCACCCGTTTGCATCTCCGAGGCCGCGAAATTTACGCAGGTAGCGAACCTAAGTCAATAGCAGGATTGAAGTTTTTCTGAAAAAGACGAAATTGTTTCTATCCTGCAAGACCGCCTTCGCGAGCAAGCCCGCTCCCACAGGGGGATGCATTCCAAATGTGGGAGCGGGCTTGCTCGCGAAGACGGCGGCATATTCAGCGCAGAAGCCCGAATACTTATGCGGTTTATTCGCTGTAAATCATCTTCTTGGTCATGCCGCCATCGACGACAAACTCCTGCCCGGTGACAAACCCGGCATTCCTCGACAGCAACCACGCAACCATCGCTGCGACGTCCTCGACCGTCCCTACCCTGCCCGCTGGGTGCTGAGCATGATCGGCATCGGCCAAAGGCTCGGCTCGACGCGCAGAAGGATCCCGCGCATCGATCCAGCCCGGACTGACCGCATTAACGCGAATCTCCGGCCCAAGGCTGATGGCCAGCGCATGCGTCAGCGCCAACAGGCCGCCCTTGCTCGCCGCATATGCCTCGGAATCAGCCTCCGATTGCCGTGCACGGGTCGAGGCCAGGTTGACGATCGAACCGTTGTGCGCGCGCAGATACGGCGCACAGTGCTTGGCCAGCAACATTGGCCCACTGAGGTTTACCGCCAACACCCGATTCCAGTACGCCAGATCGAGACTTTCCAGGGTGATGTTGTGCGGATCGGCCACTGCCGCGTTGCACACCAGCGCATCCAGACGACCAAACTGCCCAAGCACTTCAGCGACGCCGAGCGCGACCTGGCCTTCATCCGCGACGTCCATGGCGATGAACCAGGCATTTTCGCCCAGCACCTTCGCCACTTTCGAGCCGCGCGCGCGATCCAGATCCGTCAGCACCACTTGCCAGCCTTCACTGATCAGCCACGCCGCGATACCCAGACCGATGCCGCGCGCAGCACCGGTGACCAACGCAACGCGGCCATGAGTGCCTGCCACCGGCGTAGACAACTCGATCACAACGCCGCCAGACCGCGCGCCAGATCGGCCTGCAGATCCGCCACATCTTCCAGACCGACCGCAATGCGGATCAGGCTGTCACGAATGCCCGCCGCCTCACGCTCCTGTGGCGCCAGGCGGCCGTGGGAGGTGGTGCTCGGGTGGGTAATGGTGGTTTTGCTGTCACCGAGGTTGGCAGTGATCGAAATCAACCGGGTGGCGTCGATAAAGCGCCAGGCGCCCTCTTTGCCGCCCTTGACCTCAAAACTCACCACAGCACCGAAGCCCTTCTGCTGACGCTGGGCCAGTTCGTGCTGCGGATGGCTCTTGAGACCGGCGTAATGGACTTTCTCGATACCGTCCTGCTGCTCCAGCCATTCAGCCAGTTGCTGGGCGTTGGCGCAGTGCGCCTTCATCCGCAGGTTGAGGGTTTCCAGCCCCTTGAGGAAGATCCACGCGTTGAACGGGCTCAGGGTCGGGCCGGCGGTACGCAGGAAACCGACAATTTCTTTCATCTGCTCGCTGCGCCCGGCCACCACGCCACCCATGCAACGGCCCTGACCGTCGATGAACTTGGTCGCCGAGTGCACGACGATGTCCGCACCCATTTTCAGCGGCTGCTGCAGCGCAGGCGTGCAGAAGCAGTTGTCGACCACCAGCATCGCGCCTTTGGCGTGAGCGATTTCTGCCAGCGCAGAGATGTCCACCAATTCAGCCAGCGGGTTGGACGGCGACTCGACGAACAGCAGCTTGGTGTTCGGCTTGATTGCCGCATCCCACGCCGACAGATCGGCAAGCGGCACGTAATCGACTTCCACGCCGAAACGCTTGAAGTATTTCTCGAACAGGCTGATGGTCGAACCGAACACACTGCGCGACACCAGCACGTGATCGCCGGCGCTGCACAGGCTCATCACCACCGCCATGATCGCGGCCATGCCAGTGGCGGTGGCAACGGCTTGCTCGGCGCCTTCCAGTGCGGCAATGCGCTCTTCGAACGCGCGCACGGTCGGGTTGGTGTAACGCGAGTAAACGTTGCCCGGCACTTCCCCGGCAAACCGTGCCGCCGCGTCGGCCGCAGTACGGAACACGTAGCTGGAGGTGAAGAACATCGGATCACCGTGTTCGCCTTCCGGCGTACGGTGCTGACCGGCACGTACGGCCAGGGTATCGAACGCTACGCCTTCGAGGTCGCTGTCCAGCCGACCGGCATCCCATTCCTGACTCATGCTGTCACTCCTTGCCCTGTTCTGAATAAGTAAAAGTCTTTTGCCAGATACAAAACCGGCCCCTCAGGGCCGGTAGAAACTCAGTTGTTGTACAGATCGATGATCGCACTGACCGCCTGGGTCTTGACCTTGGAGGCATCATTGCGTGCCTGCTCGATCTTGTTCAGGTAGGCCTCGTCGACGTCGCCGGTGACGTACTTGCCGTCGAACACCGCGCAATCGAAGTTCTCGATCTTGATCTTGCCGCCACCGACCGCTTCGATCAAGTCAGGCAGGTCCTGATAGATCAGCCAGTCAGCGCCGATCAGATCCGCCACATCCTGAGTCGAACGATTGTGTGCGATCAGCTCATGCGCGCTCGGCATGTCGATGCCGTAAACGTTCGGGAAGCGCACTGCCGGAGCCGCCGAGCAGAAGTAGACGTTTTTCGCGCCAGCTTCGCGAGCCATCTGGATGATCTGCTTGCAAGTGGTGCCACGCACGATCGAGTCATCGACCAGCATCACGTTCTTGCCGCGGAACTCCAGCTCGATGGCGTTGAGCTTCTGACGCACCGACTTCTTGCGCGCGGCCTGGCCCGGCATGATGAAGGTACGACCGATGTAACGGTTCTTGACGAAACCTTCGCGGAATTTCACGCCCAGGTGGTTCGCCAGCTCCAGCGCAGCGGTACGGCTGGTGTCCGGAATCGGGATGACCACGTCGATGTCGTGCTCCGGACGCTCGCGCAGGATCTTCTCGGCGAGCTTCTCGCCCATGCGCAGACGAGCCTTGTACACCGACACACCGTCGATGATCGAGTCCGGACGCGCCAGGTAAACGTGTTCGAAGATGCACGGGGTCAGGGACGGGTTGGTCGCGCACTGACGGGTATGCAGCTTGCCGTCTTCGGTGATGTAGACCGCTTCGCCCGGGGCCAGATCGCGAATCAGGGTGAAACCGAGCACATCCAGCGAAACGCTTTCGGACGCGATCATGTACTCGACGCCTTCGTCGGTGTGACGCTGACCGAACACGATCGGACGAATGCCGTGCGGGTCACGGAAACCGACGATGCCGTAACCGGTGACCATCGCCACCACCGCGTAACCGCCAACGCAACGGTTGTGCACGTCGGTCACGGCGGCAAATACGTCTTCTTCGGTCGGCTGCAGCTTGCCGCGCTGGGCCAGTTCGTGAGCGAACACGTTCAGCAGCACTTCCGAGTCGGAACTGGTGTTGACGTGGCGCAGATCGGATTCATAGATCTCTTTGGCCAACTGTTCAACGTTGGTCAGGTTACCGTTGTGCGCCAGGGTAATGCCGTAAGGCGAGTTGACGTAAAACGGCTGGGCTTCGGCCGACGTCGAGCTGCCGGCGGTCGGGTAACGGACGTGGCCGATACCCATGTGGCCGACCAGACGCTGCATGTGACGCTGCTGGAACACGTCACGCACCAGACCATTGTCCTTGCGCAAGAACAACCGGCCATCATGGCTGGTCACGATACCGGCAGCGTCCTGGCCGCGGTGCTGGAGCACGGTTAGCGCGTCATACAGCGCCTGATTGACGTTCGACTTACCGACGATACCGACGATGCCACACATGCGACGCAACCCCTACTTAATGGATCTGAACTGAGCAACACTCACTGTGGCGTTTTGGCCGACGGCAAGAGCTGCTCCTTGAACGGAATATCAGCGGGTACGCTGATTCCGCTGGCAAGCCACTGACTGCTCCACCCGAGAATCAGGTTTTTGGACCAGTCAGCGACCAATAGAAACTTTGGCACGAGCTGTGATTCTTTCCACCACCCGTCCTGCTGTACCGGCCCCAGGCTCAACAGCCCGACTGCCACGACCACCAGCAACACGCCACGCGCTGCGCCAAAGGCCATGCCCAGGAATCGGTCGGTGCCGGACAATCCGGTAACGCGAACCAACTCGCCGATAAGATAATTGATCATTGCGCCCACGATCAGTGTGGCGACAAACATGATGGCACAGCCCGCGATCACGCGAGCCGATGGGGTTTCGATGTATCCGGCGAGGTACTCGGACAGTGAGCCACCGAACATCCAGGCAACGGCTCCTGCGATGATCCAGGTCACCAGCGATAATGCTTCCTTGACGAAGCCGCGGCTCAAACTGATCAAAGCGGAGATGGCGATGATTGCAACGATCGCCCAGTCAACCAGGGTAAATGGCACAGTGCAGCCTACAGACGGATAAGGCGGCGCATTTTAGCAGAGCGCACCGCTGTCGGTAAGCTGCGATTGTCAGTGCATTTCAATCCGGGTGATAGTTTTTAGCCGCGCTCAGGCTGGAAACGCACGACAAAACCCTTGAGGTTCTGCTGACGACTCAAAACATCACGCAGACGATCCGCCTCCGCACGCTCGATCAACGGGCCGACAAACACCCGATTCTTGCCATCGGCAGAGCGGATATAGGCGTTGTAACCCTGACTGCGCAGGGTTTTCTGCAGAGACTCCGCACCCTCGCGGCTCGACAGGCTGGCCAGTTGCACCGACCAGCTGACCGACAGACCGTTGGCATCGACACGGCTTTGCGTGGTATCAGGCTTGGCCGGGGCCGCAGCAATCGGCTGCGCTGGTGCCGCTGTCGGCTTGGCCGCCGGCGCCGGTGCTGGAGCAACCGGTTTGGCCACTGGCGCTGGCGCTGGCGCCGGTGCAATCGGCGCCGACGGCGCCGATTGCTCGGCCACTTCGTCATCGCTCGGCACCGGTTCTTGCGGCAGCGTTTGCGGTTCAGGCACAGCGACCGGCTCCAACTGCACTTGTGGCACAGCAGGTGCTTGCGGCGCGGCGGGCGCCTCGACCGTCACCTGGCGCTGTTCGTCCTGACGGGAAAACAGCATCGGCAGGAAAATCACCGCCAGCGCCACCAGCACCAGCGCACCAACCATGCGCTGCTTGTACGCTTTATCCAGCAAAGCCATTTGCCGCTTCCTCCGTGGAGCGCCGGGCCAGCCATTCAAGGGCCTCGGCGACACAATAAAATGATCCGAACAACAGAATCTCGTCGTCGCTGGTGGCCACTGCGCACTGCCCTTCCAGCGCGGCCGCGACACTGTCATAGGACGTGACGGATGCGCCAAGGTTCTGCAACCCGGCGTGCAATTCACTGACCGGACGCGAACGCGGCGAATCCAGCGGCGCGACAGCCCAATGCTGGACACTAGCATTCAATTCGCCGACAACACCATCCAGATCCTTGTCTGCGAGCAAGCCGAATACCGCCAGGCGCTTGCCCACCGGCGGCCGACTGGCCAGACGTCGCTTCAGATACTCCGCCGCGTGCGGGTTATGCCCCACATCCAGCAGCAGGTTCAGGCGCTTGCCATTGAACTGGAATGAACGACGATCCAGACGCCCGACCACGCGAGTCGCCTGCAAGGCCGCGATGATCTGCGGCGCATTCCACGGCAAATCGAGCAGCAGATACGCCTGCAATGCCAGCGCGGCGTTTTCCATCGGCAGATCCAGCAGCGGCACATCATGCAGTTCGACCTGCCGGCCTTGTGCATCGGTACCGCGCCATTGCCAATGCTGCTCGGTGATACCGAGATCGAAATCACGCCCACGCAGGAAAAACGGACACGCCAGTTCACGCGCCTTGTCGAGCAAGGGCTGCGGAGGATTCAGATCGCCGCACAAGGCAGGCTTGCCCTGGCGGAAAATCCCGGCCTTCTCGAAAGCCACGGATTCACGGGTATCACCCAGGTATTCGGCATGGTCGACACCAATGCTGGTGACCAGCGCGATATCGGCATCCACCACGTTGACCGTATCCAGGCGTCCGCCCAGACCGACTTCCAGCACCACCGCATCGAGCCCGGCCTGCTGAAACAGCCAGAACGCCGCCAGGGTGCCCATTTCGAAGTAAGTCAGGGAGGTCTCGCCGCGCCCGGTCTCGACCGCAGCGAAGGCTTCGCACAGCTGTGCATCAGTGGCTTCGACGCCATTGAGCTGCACCCGCTCGTTATAGCGCAGCAGGTGCGGAGAATTGTAGACACCAACGCTCAGGCCCTGCGCTCGCAGCAATGAAGCCACGAAGGCGCAGGTCGAACCCTTGCCGTTGGTGCCGGTGACCGTAATCACCCGAGACGCCGGCTGGCCCAGCCCCATGCGGGACGCTACCTGTTGCGAACGCTCCAGCCCCATGTCGATGGCCGATGGATGCAACTGCTCAAGGTAGGCGAGCCACTCGCCAAGGGTACGCTCGGTCATACGTTGGCAGGCACCGGTGGAACGACGATTGGCTCGACTGGAGCGGCAATGTAGGTCGGTGTCGGCTGACCGGTCATTTGCGCCAGCAGATTGCCCAGGCGTGGACGCAGCTCACGACGATCGATGATCAGGTCGATTGCGCCGTGCTCCAGCAGGAATTCACTGCGCTGGAAGCCTTCCGGCAGTTTTTCCCGCACGGTCTGCTCGATCACACGCGGACCGGCGAAGCCGATCAGTGCTTTCGGCTCACCGACGATCACGTCGCCAAGCATCGCCAGACTGGCGGAAACGCCGCCGTAGACAGGGTCGGTCAGTACCGAGATGAACGGAATGCCTTCTTCACGCAGACGCGCCAGCACCGCGGACGTCTTGGCCATCTGCATCAGCGAGATCAGCGCTTCCTGCATCCGCGCACCACCGGAAGCGGCGAAGCAGATCATCGGGCAACGGTTTTCCAGAGCGTAGTTGGCGGCGCGCACGAAGCGCTCACCGACGATGGCGCCCATGGAACCGCCCATGAAGCTGAATTCGAACGCCGAAACCACTACCGGCATGCCCAGCAGGGTGCCGCTGACGGAAATCAGCGCGTCTTTTTCGCAGGTCTGCTTCTGTGCTGCGACCAGACGGTCCTTGTACTTCTTGCCGTCGCGGAATTTCAGACGGTCAACCGGCTCCAGATCGGCACCCAGTTCGTTACGGCCTTCGGCATCGAGGAAGATGTCGATGCGCGCACGTGCGCCGATGCGCATGTGGTGGTTGCACTTGGGGCAAACGTCCAGGGTCTTTTCCAGCTCAGGGCGATACAGCACAGCCTCGCAGGACGGGCATTTGTGCCACAGACCTTCAGGCACCGAGCTCTTCTTGACCTCCGAACGCATGATCGAAGGGATCAGTTTGTCTACTAACCAGTTGCTCATGCTTTCTTTCTCCAGTACCGGCGGCCCGAACGCTCTGGTTCGCAGCCCCGCGTATGCCCTTCAGCTAAATTCATGTGTGTGGCGATGGTCGGTGGAACGCCGCGGTCAGCGCGAAACATGACCTGCGTGCAACTCCAAAAACCCTCAGCCTCGCCTGCTTTGTGCAAGTGCATTGATGGACGGCGGCAGACTGCAAGCCGTCACATCGAAGTAGGCGCTCCCGGTGAGCTACTGCGTACGGCATCGATGAACGCACGGATCTTCGCATGATCCTTGATGCCCTTGCTCGCCTCCACCCCACCGCTGACGTCGACCGCGTACGGTTTGACCCGCGCCACGGCGGCAGCGACGTTTTCCGGCGTGAGACCACCGGCCAGGATCAGCGGCTTGCTCAACCGCTGTGGAATCAATGACCAGTCGAACGCCTCGCCGGTTCCGCCAGGCACGCCTTCGACATAGGTGTCGAGCAGCACGCCACTGGCGCTCGGATAGGCATCGACAGCGGCGGCGATGTCGTCGCCGGCCTTGACCCGCAGCGCCTTGATGTAAGGCCGATGCCAGCCCTCGCATTCTTCTGCGCTTTCATCACCATGGAACTGCAGCAGATCCAGCGGCACGGCATCGAGGATTTCCCCCAACTCGCAGCGGCTGGCATTGACGAACAGGCCAACGGTGGTCACAAACGGCGGCAAGGCGCGGATGATCGCCCTCGCCTGCTGCACGCTCACCGCCCGTGGACTTTTTGCATAAAACACGAAACCGATTGCATCGGCCCCGGCTTCGACCGCTGCCAACGCATCTTCTATGCAGGTAATCCCGCAAATCTTGCTGCGAACGGCTGACATGTCGATAAAAACCTCAAGGCAAAAACCGGGAAAGTCCCGGATGGTAACAAAAGCGTTCAGGGGCGTCAGCCGTCAAGACCAGAGAAACCCGTAAGGAAATGTGGCCCGATGAAACGCTCGGGCAACGGGAACTCGTCGTGGTACTCGACCTGCACCAGATACAACCCGTATGGATGCGCGGTCACACCACCGGAACGGCGCTCGCGGCTCTCCAGCACTTCCTTCATCCATTCCACCGGACGCTCGCCGGCGCCAATCGTCATCAGAACACCGGCAATGTTGCGCACCATGTGGTGCAGGAACGCATTGGCGCGGATATCGAGCACAATCATCTTGCCGTGACGGGTCACGCGCAGATGATGCATCTTCTTGATCGGCGACTTGGCCTGGCACTGGCCGGCGCGGAACGCACTGAAATCGTGGGTGCCGATCAGGTATTGCGCGGCTTCGGCCATGCGCTCGACGTCCAGCGGGCGATGGTTCCAGGTGATTTCTTCGTTGAGATGGGCCGGACGAATCTGATCGTTGTAGATCACGTAGCGATAACGCCGGGCGATGGCCTTGAAGCGCGCATGAAAATGCGCCGGCATGACCCGCGCCCAACTGACACTGATGTCGTGAGGCAAATTGATATTGGCGCCCATCACCCAGGCTTTCAGCGAGCGATCGACCTGCGTGTCGAAGTGCACCACTTGCCCGCATGCATGCACCCCGGCATCGGTGCGACCGGCACACTGCAGCGACACCGGTGAATTGGCGACTTTCGACAAGGCTTTTTCGAGTTCTTCCTGCACCGTCGCGACACCCGTCAGCTGACGCTGCCAGCCGCTGTAACGCGAACCTTTGTACTCGACGCCCAGCGCCACGCGGTAAAAGCCGTCGGGTGCCAATTCGGCGGCCGGGTTATCTATGTTTGCCAAAGTGGGACAGCCTGCTGATCTGCAAAGGCGGGCATTATAAGGCTGTGAGTCGGGGATGCCAGTCAGTTCTGTATTGACCGATCCGGCCTCTTCGCGAGCAAGCCCGCTCCCACAGGGGATTGGGGGGGGAGATCGGGATGGGTGGCTGCCGCAGGACCATTGTGGGAGCGGGCTTGCTCGCGAAAGCGCCGCGCCAGACGCAGCAAAATCCAGCCCAAACAAAAACGGCAGCCTTAATGGGCTGCCGTTCTGTTTACTGCTGACGCCGAATCAAGCCAGGTGCGAAAGCATTTCCTTGGCCTCGCCCCGCTGTTTCTCGTCACCCTCGGTCAACACTTCGTTGAGGATGTCGCGTGCGCCGTCGTTGTCGCCCATGTCGATGTAGGCCTGAGCCAGGTCGAGCTTGGTCGCCGCTTCGTCAGTGCCGGCGAGGAAGTCGAAATCGTCTTCACCCAGGTCATCACCGATGGCCGCATCGGCTTCGGTGAAGGTCGGCTCGGCAATACTCTGCGACAGGCGATCCAGTTCGGCGTTGACATCATCCAGCTCGGCGGCGAAGGCATCCGGTTCGGCCGGGTTGCTGTCCATCTCGTCAGCCAGCGACAGATCGAAATCCGCCGGCAGCTCCAGATCGTCCTGCGGCGCTTCGTTCACCACGGCAGGCTCGACCGGAGACAGGTCTTTCACGCCCTCGTCCAGGTCCAGCAGGAAGTCATCGTCTGCCAGGTCCACTGCTGGCGCTGGCTCGGCACCGAGGTCCAGATCCAGGTCGAAGTCCGACAGGTCGTCGAGGTTTTCCTTGATCTCGGTCTGCTGTTGCAACACCGACTCAAAGCTCAGGTCGTCGTCTGCCGGGAATTCGTCCAACTGCACCGGTGCTTCAGGCTCAACGACAGGAGCAGGCTCAACCGGGGTAATGTTGTCGAGGTCATCCAGGCTCAGGTCGAAAGCGCTGTCCAGGTCATCTGCCACCGGCTCAGGCTCAGGCTCAGGCTCAGGTGCAGGTGCAGGTGCAGGTGCAGGTGCAGACTCCGGTGCAGGTGCTTCTGGCTCGTCAAGCAGCAGGTCTTTGACATATTGCGCATCCAGCTCTGCAGCGACTGCTGCTGCAGCCAGACCCGCAGCAGCCACCACCGCCATGGTCGGGAAGCGCTTCTTCAGCTCTTCGACCTTGGCGAAGTTATCGCCGTTGGCCACCAACTGACGCTCCTGACCGACGAACGCATCGCGATCACCCTGCTGACCGTAGACTTCCATCAGCTTGAGGCGCAGATCACTGCGTTGCGGCTCAAGGCTGACACCCTCTTCCAACAGCGCGGCAGCCTGATTCAGGCGGCCGGCGTTGATGTGCGACTGGGCCTTGTCCAGCACGTCATCGGAACGCTCGGCAGCCGGTGCGACCAATGGCGCCGCGATCGGCTCGGCCATCACCACCGGCGTCACGACCGGGGCCGGAGCAGGTGCCGAGGCCTGGGTATTGAGTTTGACGCTGGCAGCCGGCACTTCCAGACCTTCGAAGCTGCTCTCCGGCAGGTCCTGCTCGGCGGAGAACTCTTGCTCCTCAGTCAGGGCCCGCGCCATGCGCAGGTGTTTCTCGGCTTCCTGCTGGGCTTTGCGGCGACGGGCCAGCAACAACAGCAGAAGCAGCAGGACCACCGCACCGCCACCGATCAGACCCAACAGGATCGGATTGGTCAGCAGCTCGTTGAACGTTTTGTCTTCATCGACAACCGGTTTTGGCGCAACGACTGGCGTCTCGGCGGGTGTGTCGACCGGCGGCGCAATTGCCGATTCCGGAGTTGGCGCCGCTTCTGCCGGAGTCGCCGGCGGTGTGGCGGCCAGCTCGGCAGTGATCGCCGGCACGGCAGCATTGGCGGCCGGGGCAGCGCCCGTACCGTCAGCCTGCATTTTCGCCAGCTGATTGTTTTTCAGCTCGATCAGGCGTTGCAGCTTGTCCAGCTGACTTTGCAGATCGGCCATGCGGCTCTTCAGCTCCTCGTTGTCACGACGGGTCGTGTCGAGGCTTTCCTGAGTGACCGCCAGCTTGTTGCTCAATGCCTTGGCATCGCCGGCCGGGCCTTTGCCCCGCGCCTTGGCGCTTTCAGCGGAGACCAGGCTCAGGTTGTCTTTGGCATTCTGGCCGCTGCCGGCGTTGCTGCGACCACGCTTGGTCGCATCGAGCTGCTGCTGACCGGTGCCCGGCTTGGCGACATAACGACGACCCTGACGCCAGGCTTCGTTCTGCGCGGCAACTTCGGCAATCGCTTTCGACTGCGGCAGCGCGGCACTTTCCACCGAGTCCGGCAGACGCAGCACCTGGCCGGTCTTCAGCCGGTTGATGTTGCCGTCAATGAAGGCGTCCGGGTTCAGCGCCTGAATCGCCAGCATGGTTTGCTGCACGGAGCCGCCCGTGCGCGCCTTCGCAGCGATTTCCCACAGGGTATCGCGCGGCGTGGTGGTGTATTGATTCGGGTGCGTGGCACCGGTGGTCGGCGCGGTGATGGTCTGCGACGGCGCCGGTTGCGCGGCGGCGTCAGCGGTCTGCGGCGAGAATTTCGACGGATCCAGCAGCACGCTGTAGTCGCGCAGCAGGCGGCCGTTGGGCCACATCACCTGCACAAGGAATTTCACCATCGGTTCCGACAGTGGTTTGCTCGAGGTCACGCGCAGCACGCTTTTGCCGCTGGCGTTGAGCACCGGGGTGAAAGTCAGGTCGTTGAGGAAGGCCTGGCGATCGACGCCAGCCTTGGCGAAATCTTCCGGCGAGGCCAGGCTCGGCACCACTTCGGCAGCGGTGAGATCCTTGACGTCGAGCAGCTCGATTTCGGCCACCAGCGGCTGGTTCAGGGTCGACTTCAGGGTCAGCTCCCCGAGCCCGAGGGCATGCGCCATACCGGAGGACAGCGCCGAGGCGGCCGCTATTGCTAACACCAGTTTGCGAACTTGAACCATAGCCTCATCCTTTGTTTGAACGTTCCTCGGCCAGCGAGAAGATGTTGATTGCCGCTGCCGTAAGGCATTGCGCGCGACGACGACACAATGCCGCGCGCGATCATTTCTTTGATGCCCCGGAAAGTCCCGGAGGGTGACACGTTATCAAGTGCTCCGGGCAAGCATAGCGCTCACCTAGAATCAGTCGACAAATTGTTGCCAAGTATCTTTTACAGCAGGTCTTTTATCAACAATTCAGCGACCTGCACAGCATTGAGGGCTGCGCCTTTACGTACGTTATCTGACGTCAGCCACAGATTAAGTTCCGCCGGGTCATCGACGCCGCTGCGCACTCGACCGACATAGACAACGTCCTGCCCCACCGCGTCACCCACCGCAGTCGGATAATCGCCGGCTTCGACCAGCTCGATGCCCGGCGCATCTTCAAGCGCAGCGTTGACCTTTTCCAGGTCGACCGCGCTCGCTGACTGCAAGGTCACGCTATAGCTATCGCCAAAAAACACCGGGGCTTGAACGCAAGTTGCGGAAATCTTTAATAAAGGCTGAACCAATACCTGGCGCAGCTCGCGCACCAGACGTTTTTCCAGCAGCGTGTGACCGTGGGCGTCCGGCGTGCCGACCTGGGCCAGCAGGTTGAAGGCCATTTGCCGATCAAAAAAAGTCGGCTCCAGCGGGCGCATGTTCAATAGCTCGGCGGTCTGCCGCGCCAGCTCGGTCACGGCCTCGCGACCTTGTGCGGAAACCGCCAGATTGGCGGTGACGTTGACGTATTGCAGGTCGATCAAGTCGAGCAGTGGCGCCAGCACCACAGCCAGTGCGGTGGCCGACGGGCTTGGGCTGCTGACCTGGAACGGTGCGGTCAAACCGGCGACGACCTCAGCATTGGCTTCCGGCACCACTTGCGGCGCCTGCTCGGCCGGCAGCGCGCCGGACAGGTCGATCAGCGAGCAACCGGCCGCATGGGCCCGCGCCGCATAGCTCAGGGTGATGGCCGGGCCGGCGGCGAAGAACACCAGTTTGACCTTGCTGAAATCGAACTCGTCGACTTCACGTACGCGCACGTTCTTGTTGCGAAACAGCACTGAGCTGCCGGCGGATTCGCTGCTGGCCAGCAGGTGCAGGTTGCCGACCGGGAAGTCGCGCTCTTCGAGAATCTGTACGAGGGTTTCGCCGACAGTACCGGTGGCGCCGATCACGGCAATATCTAGGGTCTGGGTCATGGTGCGAGCCTCTGGCGAAACGGGGGGAGCGGCACTTTACCGGGTGAGTGAGATGCAGGCAATTTCTGCCGGGATTTGCAGGGTCTGTTCTGGCCTCTTCGCGAGCAGGCTCGCTCCCACAGGGGGAATGCATTTGAGGGTGGGAGCGGGCTTGCTCGCGAAGGCGCCAGACCAGACACCGTGAAACCTCAGGCATAAAAAAACCCGCACCTCTCACAAGGCGCGGGTTTTTCACAGCTTCAAGCGATCAACGCTCCAGCAGGATCCGCAGCATGCGACGCAGCGGTTCGGCCGCGCCCCACAGCAGTTGGTCGCCGACGGTGAAGGCACCGACAAATTGCGAACCCATGTTCAGCTTGCGCAGACGCCCCACCGGCACATTCAAGGTACCGGTGACCTTGGTCGGGCTCAGCTCCTGCATGCTGATCTCGCGCTGGTTCGGTACCAGTTTGACCCAAGGGTTGTGCTGGCTGATCAACCCTTCGATATCGGCGATCGGCACGTCTTTGTTCAGTTTGATGGTCAGCGCCTGGCTGTGGCAACGCATGGCGCCGATGCGCACGCAGATGCCGTCGACCGGGATCGGGCTCTTGAAGCGGCCGAGGATCTTGTTGGTCTCGGCCTGGGCCTTCCACTCTTCGCGGCTCTGGCCGTTCGGCAATTCCTTGTCGATCCACGGGATCAGGCTACCGGCCAGCGGCACACCGAAATTCTCGGTCGGGTACGTGTCGCTGCGCATGGCTTCGGCGACACGACGATCGATGTCGAGGATCGCACTGGCAGGATCGGCCAGTTGATCGGCGACCGCGGCGTGGGTCGCGCCCATCTGCTTGATCAGTTCGCGCATGTTCTGCGCGCCGGCACCGGAGGCCGCCTGATAGGTCATGGCGCTCATCCACTCCACCAGACCGGCTTCGAACAGACCGCCCAGGCCCATCAGCATCAGGCTGACGGTGCAGTTGCCGCCGATGTAGTTCTTGGTGCCCGCGTCCAGTTGCTGGTCGATGACCTTGCGGTTGACCGGATCGAGAATGATGACCGCGTCATCGTTCATGCGCAGGCTCGAGGCCGCGTCGATCCAGTAACCCTGCCAGCCGGCTTCGCGCAGCTTCGGGAACACTTCGCTGGTGTAGTCGCCGCCCTGGCAGGTCAGAATCACGTCGAGGGTTTTCAGCTCTTCAATGCTGTACGCGTCTTTGAGCGGAGCAATGTCCTTGCCCACGGACGGGCCTTGGCCACCGACATTGGAAGTGGTGAAAAACACCGGCTCGATAAGATCGAAATCCTGCTCTTCCAGCATCCGCTGCATGAGCACGGAACCGACCATGCCGCGCCAACCGATCAGACCTACACGTTTCATCGCAACTACACCTTCTTGAAAAGTGGGCCGCTGCTTTGTATTGAATTTCGCAGCGGGCCCGAGAGATTACAGATTCCGCAGCGCGGCGACTACTGCGTCGCCCATTTCCTGCGTACCGACTTTAGTGCAACCGGCCGAATAGATGTCACCGGTGCGCAGGCCTTGATCCAGCACCACGCTGACAGCTTTCTCGATGGCATCGGCCGCATCGTGCAGATTGAAGCTGTAACGCAGCATCATCGACACCGACAGAATGGTCGCCAACGGATTGGCAATGCCTTTGCCCGCAATGTCCGGGGCCGAACCATGGCAAGGCTCGTACATGCCCTTGTTGTTCGAATCCAGCGAGGCCGACGGCAGCATGCCGATGGAGCCGGTGAGCATCGACGCCTCATCGGAGAGGATGTCGCCGAACAGGTTGTCGGTGACGATCACGTCGAACTGCTTCGGTGCGCGCACCAGTTGCATGGCGGCGTTGTCGACGTACATGTGGCTCAGTTCGACTTCAGGGTAATCCTTGGCGACTTGCTCGACCACTTCACGCCACAATTGGCTGGACGCCAGCACGTTGGCCTTGTCCACCGAACACAGCTTCTTGCCGCGAACCATGGCCATGTCAAAACCGACACGGGCGATGCGACGGATTTCGCTCTCGCTGTACGGCAGGGTGTCGTAGGACTGACGCTCGCCGTTTTCCAGGGTAAGAGTGCCGCGCGGCGCGCCGAAGTAGATGCCACCGGTGAGCTCACGGACGATCAGGATGTCCAGACCGGCAACGATTTCCGGTTTCAGGCTCGAAGCGTCGGCCAGTTGCGGGTAGAGGATCGCCGGACGCAGGTTACCGAACAGGCCCAGTTGCGCACGGATTTTCAGCAGACCGCGCTCAGGACGGATGTCACGCTCGATGGTGTCCCATTTCGGGCCGCCCACTGCCCCCAGCAGTACGGCGTCGGCAGCACGGGCACGGTCGAGGGTTTCGTCGGCCAGCGGCACGCCGTGCTTGTCGATGGCCGCGCCACCGATCACGTCATGGCTCAGCTCGAAGCCCAGGCTGTACTTGTCGTTGGCCAGTTCCAGCACCTTGACCGCTTCGGCCATGATTTCCGGACCAATACCATCACCTGGGAGAATCAGAATCTGCTTGCTCATGCTTTCCTCGTGTCTTCAGTCGGTGCGCCACGGGTGGCACGCCCGGAAAAATTCTTGGTGTTCGAAAACTATTTTTCAGCCCAGAGCACAATCACATCTGTACTGAACGAACCGTCGGCATCAATCTCAAAATATTCGCGCACTTCGTTGCCCATCGACTGCTGCAACTGGCGGATCGCCGCGCGCATCACCTCAGGCGTGCGCATGCGCTCGACCCAACTGCTGTACTCCAGACGCAGGCGCTGACGGGTGGTGCTGCGGGTATGCAGCCCGGCCTCGCTGATCTGGCGCAACCACTCGCCGGCGGAATAATCGCGCACATGACTGGTGTCGCGCAGCACTTCAACGCTTTGCAGGTAAGTGTCGAACAACGGACTGCCTGGTGACAACACGTCGATGAACGCCGCCACGCCGCCCGGTTTCAGCACCCGGCGCACTTCGCGCAAGGACACGCCCAGATCGCTCCAATGGTGCGCCGAATAACGGCTGAACACGAAGTCGAACTCACCATCGGCAAACGGCAAGCGCTCGGCAGCACCGTTGACCGTGGCAATGTTGCTGATGCCGCGATCAACGGCAGCGGCGGCGACCACATCGAGCATCTGCTGCGACAGGTCGTAGGCCACCACTTCCTTGACCAGCGGCGCGACATTAAAACTCACGTGACCGGCGCCACAACCCAGATCCAGCACCCGAGCCTCGCCCTGCCCGGCCAGTTCAGCCTGTAGCAGCGCAAATTCGGTGCCTTGAGCGTGAACGGCGCTGCTCAGGTAGGCAGCGGCCTGTTCACCGAATTGCTTCTGGACAACCTGGGTGTGCTGGGCGGTGCTGGTCATAGTCATTTCCTGGCATTTGTGTTGTTTGAGCTACCGCCTTCGCGAGCAAGCCCGCTCCCACCTTTGAAATGCATTCCCCTGTGGGAGCGGGCTTGCTCGCGAAGAGGTCAGCCCTGACTGCATCAATCTCAAATCTTGCTCATGCGTCGCGGAACAACCACGGCTGGCTCACGCGGTGCTTGGCTTCGAACGTGGCAATCGCATCACCGTCCTGCAAGGTCAAACCGATATCGTCCAGACCGTTCAACAGGCAATGCTTGCGGAACGCGTCGATTTCGAAGCGGTAAACCTTGCCATCCGGGCGGGTCACGGTCTGCGCTTGCAGATCAACCTGCAATTGATAGCCCGGCTCAGCCTCGACCTGCTTGAACAACTCGTCGACTTCAGCGTCGCTCAGGATGATCGGCAGCAAGCCGTTCTTGAAGCTGTTGTTGAAGAAGATGTCGGCGTAGCTCGGCGCGATGATGCTGCGAAAACCGTATTCTTCCAGCGCCCATGGCGCGTGCTCACGGCTGGAGCCGCAACCGAAGTTCTCGCGGGCCAGCAACACGCTGGCGCCTTGATAACGCTCGGCGTTGAGGACGAAATCCTTGTTCAGCGGGCGCTTGGAGTTGTCCTGGTACGGCTGGCCGACATCCAGGTAACGCCATTCGTCGAACAGGTTCGGGCCGAAACCGGTGCGCTTGATCGATTTCAAGAACTGCTTCGGAATGATCTGGTCGGTGTCGACGTTGGCTCGATCCAGAGGCGCGACAAGACCGGTGTGCTGGGTAAAAGCTTTCATGCTGCGCTCCTTTAGATCAATTCACGAACGTCGATGAAACGACCGTTCACCGCCGCCGCAGCGGCCATGGCCGGGCTGACGAGGTGGGTACGGCCACCGGCGCCCTGACGGCCTTCGAAGTTGCGGTTGGAGGTCGAGGCGCAATGCTCGCCGGACTCCAAACGGTCCGGGTTCATCGCCAGGCACATCGAGCAACCCGGTTCACGCCACTCGAAACCGGCTTCGAGGAAAATCTTGTCCAGACCTTCGGCTTCCGCCTGCGCCTTCACCAGACCCGAGCCCGGCACCACGATGGCCTGCTTGATGGTCGAGGCGACTTTGCGGCCCTTGGCGATCACGGCGGCGGCGCGCAAGTCTTCGATACGCGAGTTGGTGCAGGAGCCGATGAACACGCGATCCAGTTGAATGTCGGTGATCGCCTGATTGGCGCTCAAACCCATGTATTTCAAGGCGCGGACGATCGAGTCGCGCTTGACCAGGTCCATCTCTTTGGCCGGGTCCGGCACGTTCTGATCAACGGCCAGCACCATTTCCGGGGAAGTGCCCCAACTGACTTGCGGCTTGATCTGCGCAGCGTCCAGTTCGACCACCGTATCGAACTGGGCATCAGCGTCGGATACCAGGTCTTTCCAGGCCTCGACAGCCTGATCCCACTGCGCGCCTTTCGGTGCGAACGGACGCCCCTTGACGTACTCGACGGTCTTTTCGTCGGCAGCCACCAGGCCCACACGGGCGCCGGCTTCGATGGACATGTTGCAGATGGTCATGCGGCCTTCGACGGACAAGTCGCGGATCGCGCTGCCAGCGAACTCGATGGCATGGCCATTACCGCCGGCAGTGCCGATCTTGCCGATCACCGCGAGGACGATGTCCTTGGCGGTCACGCCGAACGGCAACTGGCCTTCGACGCGCACCAGCATGTTCTTCATTTTTTTGGCGACGAGGCACTGGGTGGCAAGCACATGCTCGACCTCGGAGGTGCCGATACCATGCGCCAGCGCACCGAACGCGCCGTGGGTCGAGGTGTGCGAGTCGCCGCAGACCACGGTCATGCCCGGCAAGGTCGCGCCCTGCTCCGGGCTGATCACGTGAACGATGCCCTGACGGATGTCGTTCATCTTGAACTCGACGATGCCGTACTCATCACAGTTGTCATCGAGGGTCTGAACCTGCAGACGCGAGACCTGATCGGCAATGGCAGCGATACCGCCCTTGCGTTCCGGGGTCGTCGGTACGTTGTGGTCCGGGGTCGCGATGTTGGCATCGATGCGCCAAGGCTTGCGCCCGGCCAGACGCAGGCCTTCGAAGGCTTGCGGCGAGGTCACTTCGTGAATGATGTGACGATCGATGTAGATCAACGCAGAGCCATCGTCGCGCTGCTTGACCAAATGCGAATCCCAGAGCTTGTCGTAGAGCGTTTTGCCGGCCATCAGACGGTTCCTCATCAGCTTGTTTCTATGCCCTGGGCTTATCAATAACCCTTTGGCTTGTGAGGCCGATCCTATGGGGTTAGATTAAATAACTCAAATTCATATTTTTTATGCTTTGGATAACCAACTGGAATACGAATCATGGATCTGGCCAATCTCAACGCTTTTATCGCGATTGCCGAGACCGGCAGCTTCTCCGGCGCCGGCGAGCGACTGCACCTGACGCAGCCAGCGATCAGCAAACGCATCGCCGGACTGGAGCAACAGTTGAAGGTGCGCCTGTTTGATCGGCTGGGCCGCGAAGTCGGTCTGACCGAGGCTGGCCGCGCCTTGCTGCCCCGGGCTTATCAGATTCTCAACGTGCTGGACGACACTCGCCGCGCCCTGACCAACCTGACCGGCGAAGTCAGCGGCCGCCTGACGCTGGCCACCAGTCACCACATCGGCCTGCATCGTTTGCCGCCGCTATTGAGGGAGTTCACCCGCCGCTACCCGCAGGTGGCGCTGGATATTCAGTTCCTCGATTCGGAAGTGGCTTACGAGGAGATCCTCCACGGCCGCGCCGAACTCGCGGTGATCACCCTGGCCCCGGAGCCGCACACACTGGTCAAAGCCACGCCAGTGTGGGACGACCCGCTGGATTTCGTGGTGGCGCCGGAGCATTCATTGATCAGCAACGGCGCGGTGAGTCTGGCGGACATTGCCGGTCATCCGGCAGTTTTCCCCGGGGGCAACACCTTTACTCACCATATTGTCCAACGCTTATTCGAGGCCCAAGGGCTGACGCCGAACATCGCCATGAGCACCAACTATCTGGAAACCATCAAAATGATGGTCTCCATCGGTCTGGCCTGGAGTGTTCTGCCCCGCACCATGCTCGATGAACAGGTGGCGCGCATACCTTTGCCGGGCATACAGCTCAGTCGCCAGCTAGGCTATATCGTGCACACCGAACGGACGCTGTCGAATGCGGCAAGGGCTTTCATGGCCTTGCTGGATGCGCAAATCGATCTGCCAGGGACTCCAGGCTAACTTGTGCTACTCCTATAGAGCCGCTGTCCCTGTGCCTAACGCCACCATCAGCTCAAGGCCCGTTAACAATGCCGAAATCTGTTGACCGAATTCCGCCGATGCCGCGTATTCAGGCCATTGATCCGCGACGTTCCGAGCAGAGCTGGGAGAGTGCGCCGCAATTGCTGGCCGCGCTCAACGGCGCCCGGCTCGGCGCTTGGTACTGGGACATCGAGCGCGGGCAGATCAGTTGGTCACGGGGCACCCAGGCGCTGTTCGGCTTCGATCCACGGCAACCGCTGCCCGAAGATCTGGAATACCTCGACCTGTTGCCGCCCGAAGACCGGGCGAAAACCGTTCGCGCCTTCCACGCGGTGATTGCCGGCGCGCCACTGGAACAGGCGATGCACCACCGTATCCGCTGGCCCGACGGCAGCCTGCACTGGCTGGAGATCAGCGGCAGCCTGCTGCCGGACAAACACGGCCGCCCCCGAATGATCGGGGTGATTCGCGAAATCACCCACCAGCGCCAGCGCGAACAGGCCCTCAGCAGTTCCGAGAAACGTTTCGCCACCCTCTTTCATCTTTGCCCGAACATGGTGCTGCTGACGCGCCAGGAAGACGGCCTGATCAGCGAGGCCAATCAGTATTTCGAAAGCCTGTTCGGCTGGCCGGTGCAGAGCGCCATTGGCCGCACCACGCTGGAGCTGGGTTTGTGGGTACACCCGGAACAACGCGCCGAACTGGTAAAAAAGACCAAGGCCAAAGGCGAACTGATCAGCATGGAAGTGCAGTTTCGCGCCAGCAACGGGCAGATTCATGACGGCATCCTCAGCGCGCAGAAGGTCGAACTCGAGGGCCAGCCCTACCTGCTGAGCACCTTCCTCGACACCACCGAACGCAAAGCCGCCGAACACGCCTTGAAAGACAGTCAGGAACGCCTCGACCTGGCGCTGGACTCGGCACAGCTCGGCACCTGGGACTGGCACATCCCCAGCGGCATGCTTTACGGCTCGGCGCGAGCGGCGCAACTGCACGGGCTGGAGCCGATACCGTTTCACGAGTCGTTCGAGGAGTTTTTCGAAGGCGTGCCCGGCGAGGAACGTGACAGCATGCGCGATGCCTATCGCAGCCTGCGTGAAGGCCCGGCCGGCAATTATCAACTGACTTATCGCGTGCAACTGCCGGATGGCAGCTCGCGCTATCTGGAAAGCCGCGCCCGCCTCTACCGCGACGAAAAAGGCGCCCCGCTGCGCATGGCCGGGACCTTGCTGGACATCACCGATCAGGTCGAGCGCGAGCAGCGCCTGGTTGCCTCGGAAGAGAAGTTCGCCACGCTGTTCCAGGTCAGCCCCGACCCGATCTGCGTGACCCGTCAGGACAGCGGCGAATTCATCGAAATCAACAACAGTTTCACCCAGACCTTCGGCTGGAGCGCCGCCGATGTGATCGGCCGCACCGCCGAAGACATCGGTCTGTGGGACGCCTCGGCGAAGAGCCTGCAACGCATCGAACGGGTGATCCGTGAACAAGGCCTGAGCAATGTCGCGATCATCGTCCAGCACAAGGACGGGCAGTCGCTGACTTGCGTGATTTCCAGCCGGCAGATCAGCGTCGGCAATCAGCCGTGTATCGTCACCACCCTGCGCGACATCACCCAACAGCAGCGCTCCGAGGCCGCACTCAAGGCCAGCGAAGAGAAATTCGCCAAAGCGTTCCACTCCAGTCCCGATGCAATCACCATCACCGAGCGCGACACCGGGCGCTATCTGGAGGTCAACGACGGCTTCTGCCGCCTCACCGGCTATCGCGCCGAAGAAGTGGTGGGTAAAACCGTCTACCAGATCGGCATCTGGGCCGAGGAAAAACAACGCTCGGCGCTGCTCGCCGAACTGCAGATCAAGGGCCGCGTGCATCATCAGGAAATGCTCGGGCGCAACAAGCGTGGCGAACTGCTGACGGTCGAAGTGTCGATCGAACCGATCACCCTCAACGAAACCGCATGCCTGCTGCTGACAGCGCGGGACGTCAGTCTGCTGAAGAACGCTGAAGCGCAGATCCGTCACCTGGCCTATCACGACCCGCTGACCAACCTGCCCAACCGCGCCTTACTGATGGATCGCCTGAGCCAGCAGATCGCCCTGCTCAAACGACACAATCTGCGCGGCGC
This sequence comes from Pseudomonas sp. H1h, assembly GCF_000633255.1. Lineage (GTDB taxonomy): Bacteria > Pseudomonadota > Gammaproteobacteria > Pseudomonadales > Pseudomonadaceae > Aquipseudomonas. The sequence goes on along the minus strand of NZ_AYMJ01000017.1, from coordinate 159,349 downwards.
ACTGCTGTTCCTCGACCTTGACCACTTCAAGCACATCAACGACTCGCTGGGTCACCCGGTCGGCGACACCGTGCTGAAAATCATCACCGCACGGCTCGAAGCCAGCGTACGCATGGAAGACACCGTCGCACGCCTGGGCGGCGATGAATTCGTAGTGTTGCTCAGTGGCCTGGAGGGCACGCGCAACGAGGTCAGTGTGCAAGTGCGCGAGTTGGCCGACACCATTCGCGAACTGCTGTCGGAACCGATGTTCCTCGACGGCCAGCGCCTGCAAGTGACGCCGAGCATCGGCGTGGCGCTGATTCCCGATCACGGTTCGACCCCGACCGACCTGCTCAAGCGCGCCGACATCGCGCTGTACCGGGCCAAGGATTCCGGGCGCAACACCACGCAGATGTACCACAACACCATGCAGAAAGCCGCCAGCGAACGGCTGCGCATGGAGACCGACTTGCGTCTGGCGCTGTCTCGCGGCGAATTCAACGTGCACTTCCAGCCGCAAGTCGACGCACGGGACAACCGCATCATCGGCGCCGAGGCACTGGTGCGCTGGAATCACCCGGAACTCGGCGCGCAATCGCCCACCGAGTTCATCAAGGTGCTGGAGGAAAGCGGGCTGATTCTGGAAGTCGGCACCTGGATCCTCGACGAGGCTTGCGAAGCGTTCAAGCAACTGATCGCCTTGAAGCTGATCGACCCTCTCAATTTCAGCCTCTGTGTGAACATCAGCCCACGGCAGTTCCGCCAGAACGACTTCGTCGAACGCATCGAACACAGCATGACCAGCCACGGCCTGCCCTGCTCGCTGCTGAAACTGGAGATTACCGAGGGCATCGTCATCCAGAACCTGGAAGACACCATCAGCAAGATGCGCCGCCTGAAAAAGCTCGGCGTGAGCTTCGCGATGGACGACTTCGGCACCGGCTACTCGTCACTGACCTACCTCAAGCGCCTGCCGGTGGACACCCTGAAAATCGACCAGTCGTTCATCCGCGACGCGACCACCGACCCCAACGACGCCGAGATCATCCGCGCCATCGTCGCCATGGCCCGCAGCCTGGAACTGGAGGTGATTGCCGAAGGCGTGGAAACACCGGAACAACTGGCGTTTTTGCAGGGACTGGGCTGCCATTTGTATCAGGGCTATCTGCACAGTCGCCCGGTGGCGCTGGAGGCGTTGAAAACGATGCTCGAATGACGGGCACAAAAAAGGGCGCCATTGGCGCCCTTTTTCTTGCTCGGCCTTATTGCAGAGCCGGCTTCTGCACCCCGTTGATCGGGATGCGCTTGGCTTTCGCTTCTTCCGGGATCACCCGCAACAGGTCGATGCTCAGCAGACCGTTGCTCAGATCGGCGGCCTTGATCTCGATGTGATCGGCCAGGCGGAAGGACAGCTTGAAAGCACGCTGGGCAATGCCCTGATGCAAGAAGGTCACGCCTTCGTTGGCATCACGCTTGCCGCCACTGATGGTCAGCACACCCTTCTCGACTTGCAGCTCCAGGTCTTCTTCCTGGAAACCGGCTGCCGCTACGACGATACGGTATTGATCGTCACCGTGTTTTTCCACGTTGTAGGGTGGGTAGGTGCTGCCTGGCTCGTTGCGCAGGGCGGTTTCGAACAGATCGTTGAAGCGGTCGAAACCTACCGAGGAACGGAACAGTGGAGCGAGGGAAAATGCAGTACTCATGGTTCAAATCTCCTGAAAACAATCAGCAAGTTTTTGTGTCTCCGCGACCCGAATTCGGCATCGCGTACCCCTTAGATAGGGACCGCTGAAATGATTTCAAGAGATTATTTGCAGTTTTTTTCAGGCCGCTTCGGCGACCGGCAACCCCAGCAAACGCGAGACCTGATCCGGTTCTGTCTCGCGACGCAGCACGGTAAACAGCTCGGTAGCCTCGGGATAATTGCGCGTCAGCATCGCCAGCCATTGCTTCAACCGACCCGGCGATTGCCGCGCAGTCATCTGCGCCTTGGCCTGCAGCCAGAAGTCCTGGATCAGCGGCAACAGTTCGGCCCAGGTCATCTCGACCACTTCCTCGCCGGCGCGGGCGGCAGCGATCTGTTTGGCCAGGTCGGGCCGCGACACCAGGCCGCGCCCGAGCATGATGTCCTCCACGCCGCTGATCTCGCGGCAACGCCGCCAGTCTTCGACGCTCCAGATGTCACCATTGGCGAACACCGGCACCCTGACCACCTCCTGCACCCGCGGAATCCACTCCCAGTGCGCCGGCGGCTTGTAGCCATCGACCTTGGTCCGGGCGTGAACCACAATGTGTTCGGCGCCACCCTCGGCCAGCGCAGTCGCGCAGACCAGCGAGCCGTCCGGACTGTCGAAGCCCAGGCGCATCTTCGCAGTCACCGGGATGTGCGCCGGCACGGCACGACGCACGTGCTCGACGATGCTGTTGAGCAGCTCCGGCTCCTTGAGCAGCACCGCCCCGCCCCGGGATTTGTTGACGGTCTTGGCCGGGCAGCCGAAGTTCAGGTCGATCACTTCGGAGCCGAGTTCGCAGGCCAGCGCAGCATTTTCCGCCAGGCACACCGGATCGGAACCCAACAACTGCACGCGCAACGGTACGCCGGACCGAGTGCGGGCGCCGTTGAGCAGCTCCGGGCCGAACTTGTGAAAGTAGGCCGGGGTGAGCAACTGATCGTTGATCCGAATGAATTCGGTCACGCACCAGTCGATGCCGCCAACGCGGGTCAGCACGTCGCGCAGGATATCGTCGACCAACCCCTCCATGGGCGCCAGAGCAATTTGCATGGGGAAAACACTACTCAAGGAAAAAACGTGCGGCAGTTTACTGGATATCGCAAGAAATCGCAGATCCCTGTGGGAGCGGGCTTGCTCGCGAAGGCGTCGTGTCAGTCAGCATTCATTTAGCTGATCCACCGCTTTCGCGAGCAAGCCCGCTTCCACATTCAGATATTCGCTGACTCGAGAGACTGGATCGCCGGGCCGTAACCTTCGATAAACTCCGCCGGCATGCGTTTTGGCTTGCCGGTGGACAGTTCGATGCAGACGAAGGTGGTCTGCGCGCGCAACAGGGTGGTGTTGTCGCTGGGGCGAATCAGCTGGAAATGCCGGGTCATTTTCAGGCGCTGGTCCCAATCGACGATCCAGGTTGCCAATTGCAGCTCATCGCCTTCGTAGGCGGCCGCCAGATAATCGATTTCGTGACGCACCACCGCCATCGCCCGATCCAGGCGCCGGTACTCGACCAGATCCAGCCCAAGACGCTGCGAGTGGCGCCAGGCGCAGCGTTCAAGCCAGGTCACGTACACCGCGTTGTTCGCGTGGCCCAGCCCGTCGATATCCTCGGCGCCTACTTGCAGATCAATGGTGAACGGCGTTGCCCGATCCCAGCCCATGCCCCACTCCCGGTCAGATTATTCAACCGGGGCAGTGTAACGGATGCTCAGGCCGATTGCCGCGCTTGAAGACTGCGCCCCGCCAACAGTGATAACACGCCATCAACCACCCGGGGGTCGGCCAGCACGCGCTGGTGACCGCCGCTTTCCAGGCGCAGCAAACGGCTGTCGAACCAGGATTCGTGGATCAGTTGCGATTCCTTGACCGAGACGAAGCTGTCGTCCTCGGCATGCACGATCAGCCCGGGCATATCCAGTTGATAGTGCGCGACATCCAGCGTGGCTGCGCGCATGCCGACATCCCGCTCGACCTGCCGGATGAAAGCAGAACGCGCCCTCGGCGGCATGCCGACATAGCGGGCGAAACCACGCAGCACGCCGAGTATCCTTGCGGGCGCGGCGATACTGACGAGGGTTTCGGTGCGCAATCCCAATTGCACGGCGAGCATCGCGCTGGCGCCGCCCATGGAGTGGCCGATGACCGCTTGCAGCGGTGGCAACTCGGCAGCGGCTTCAAGCATCGCCCGAGCAAACAGCACGACATTGGCTTCACGCCCCGGGGAGCGACCGTGAGCCGGACCATCCAGCGCAACGACGGTGTAGCCGGCCTCGACCAGCGCGGTGATCAGAGCCGCAAACTGGGTTGGCCGGCCTTCCCAACCGTGCATCAGCAGTACGGTCGGGCCTTGACCCCAGCGCAGGGCTGACAGACCAAAGCGCAAGGTGATCCGCTCGGAACTCGCCAGCAGCGGCAACTCCCAATCACGCAGTGGCAGTGCGCGCGGCGTCATGAACGCCAGACGCATTTTGCTCGCCACCAATTTCGGTGCAAACCAGCCCAAGGTGCCATTAACGCCACGAACCCACTTCAACGTGCTCATCGCTCTCTCCTCAGGCTGTGGCCTTCAGGTCAACGCACCGCCGACTTGGCCGCGCGCAGCAATCGATCGGATAAATCACCCGGGCCCAGCGCTCTAGCCAGCGCCAGACCACCAACCATCAAAGCCACATCGGCCAACGCTTTGTCGGTGTCCTCGGGGCTGGACGCCAACTGCGCAATCATCAGTTCCAAGTGCTCGTTCAGCGCGATACGGAATGACTCCGGCAAACGACCCAGTTCGCCGATCGACGCCGGGATCGGACACGCCGACTCACTGGAATCACGGTGTTTGCGCGACAGATAAAACGCAGCCACCAGCGCACGACGCTCTTCACCGGTCAGCTCGGAGTCCATGTCGGCAATCAGGTCGCGTCGGCGGCCAAGCAGTTGCTTGAACGCCTCAAGCATCATCGCGTCCTTGCTTTCGAAGTGCGCATAGAAACCACCGACAGTCAGGCCGGCGGCGCCCATTACTTCGCCAACGCTGGGGTCTGCCGGGCCACGCTGGATCAGTGCGGCACTGGCAGCCTTGAGGATGCGTTCGCGGGTTTGAGCTTTTTTATCGTTCATCGTTGCCTCCGAATATTACGACTAGAATATTATTCGCATAATAATATTCTGCAAGTCGAGGATATGACCGCTGGTCTGAAGCACAGTGTAAGGAAAAAGGAGAGTTGGCCAAACGCCAGACAAACAAAAGGGCCATTCAATAATTGAATGACCCTTATAAATCCCGCAGAGCGGGTAATCGTGGCGTCCCCTAGGGGACTCGAACCCCTGTTACCGCCGTGAAAGGGCGGTGTCCTAGGCCACTAGACGAAGGGGACGCAAAACCCTTCTACAACTGATCAGTGCTGAGTGCTGATCGCTTCAAGGCCGGTGTGGCCAGACCTTGAAGTGTAAATTGGTGGAGCTAAGCGGGATCGAACCGCTGACCTCCTGCATGCCATGCAGGCGCTCTCCCAGCTGAGCTATAGCCCCGGATTTTTCGCCTCGCGGCGGAGTGACATTTTGCAACATCACTTCTGTAAAACTGGCGTCCCCTAGGGGACTCGAACCCCTGTTACCGCCGTGAAAGGGCGGTGTCCTAGGCCACTAGACGAAGGGGACGCAAACCCTTCTATACAACTGATCAACGCTGAGTGTTGATCGCTTCGAAGCCGGTGTGGCCAGGCTTCGAAGTGTAAATTGGTGGAGCTAGACGGGATCGAACCGTCGACCTCTTGCATGCCATGCAAGCGCTCTCCCAGCTGAGCTATAGCCCCTCATCGTTGATGTCATCGCTGAGGACGGGGCGAATCTTAAGGGCGTATCGAAAGCCTGTCAAACTTATTTTTGAAAAATTTCAAAGTTTTTTGTCGGCATAACAATCACTTACCGCCCTCCCCCCGAAAATCCGGGGGAAAAACGCCGAAGGCCGGAATCAAACGATCCCGGCCTTCGGCGGTTCTTGCAGAGTCAAGTGTGCTTAGGCGATCGCGCCCAGCAGCTTTTCCCACTCTTTGTTTTCTTTCTTCGACACGCCGCCCAGCAGATCAATCGCCTGGCGCAGACGGAAACGGGTCAGGTCGGGACCGAGGATTTCCATCGCATCGAGCACCGACACCGAACTCGCCTGCCCAGTGATCGCGGCAAACATCAGCGGCATCGCATCACGCAGTTTCAGCTCGAGGGATTCGACCACCGCCTGAATCGTTGCGGTGATGCTGTCCTTCTCCCACTGACGCAGGCTTTCGAGCTTCCACAGAATCAGCTGCATCAACTGGCGTACCTGATCGCCCGAAAGCTTCTTCGATTCGAACAGCTTGGCATCCGGGCTCACGCCACCGGCAAAGAAGAAGCCGCCCAGCGGTGCAACCTGGCTGAAGGTTTCCACGCGGCCCTGAACCAGCGGCGCGATCTTCATCATGTAATCGGAGTTGAACGCCCACTTCTGCACGCGCGCGGCGAATTCTTCCACCGGCAGATCACGCAGCCACTGGCCGTTGAGCCACGACAGTTTTTCGATGTCGAAGATCGGCCCGCCGAGCGATACGCGCTTGAGATCGAAGTTGTCGACCATTTCCTGCAGCGAGAACTTCTCGCGCTCGTCCGGCATCGACCAGCCCATGCGGCCCAGGTAGTTGAGCATCGCTTCCGGCATGAAGCCCATGCGCTCGTAGAAAGTCACCGAGGTCGGGTTCTTGCGCTTGGACAGCTTGCTCTTGTCCGGATTACGCAGCAGCGGCATGTAGCACAGCTCAGGCTGTTCCCAGCCGAAGTATTCGTATAGCAGAATCAGTTTCGGTGCCGACGGCAGCCACTCTTCGCCGCGCAGTACGTGGGTGATGCCCATCAGATGGTCGTCGACCACGTTGGCGAGGAAATAAGTCGGCAGGCCGTCGGTCTTCATCAGCACTTGCATGTCCATGCGATCCCACGGGATCTCGACATCGCCACGCAACATATCCGGCACCACGCAGACGCCTTCGGTCGGCACCTTCATGCGGATTACGTGCGGTTCGCCGGCCGCCAGACGCGCGGCGACTTCTTCCTTGGACAGCAGCAGTGCGCGGCCGTCGTAACGCGGGGTTTCGCCACGCGCCATTTGCTCGGCGCGCATCTGGTCCAGCTCTTCAGCGGTGCAGAAGCACGGGAACGCGTGGCCCATGTCGACCAGTTGCTGGCAATACTTCTGATAGATATCGCCACGCTCACTCTGCCGGTACGGACCGTGCGGGCCGCCGACGTCCGGGCCTTCGCTCCAGTCGATACCCAACCAGCGCAAGGCGTCGAAGATCTGCTGTTCGGACTCGCGGGTCGAACGCAACTGATCGGTGTCTTCGATGCGCAGGATGAACTCACCGCCATGCTGCTTGGCAAAGCAGTAGTTGAACAATGCGATGTAAGCGGTACCTACGTGGGGGTCCCCGGTAGGCGATGGCGCGATGCGAGTACGGACGGTGGTCATGGCATGTCTCGAAAAGAATGAAAAGCAGAACAATCAAGCGGCGAATGGTAACAGGCGACACCCGCCCCGCTCCAGCGGGCAGGGCATATAAGCCAAGTTTGCGGCTGGAACGCCCATAGAGCGCGGTGAATGGCGGAATATCGGCCGACGGCATTTACCGTTTATCGGCTTCGTGCCAGATTCGCCTCCTGATAACTTTCCTTACAATTCCTCGACTACAGTTTGCCCATGCCTGCCCAACTCAAGCGTCGCCTGTTTATTTTCTTGCTGCTGGTTCTGTTGATTGCCGGGGGCTTCTTCGCCCATTGGTTTTTCAAGGGACGCTTTTATGAAAGCACCGACAACGCCTATGTCCAGGGCGAGATCACTCGTGTGTCGAGCCAGCTGAGCGCGCGCATCGACGAAGTGCTGGTACAGGACAATCAGCACGTGGAAAAAGGCCAGTTGCTGGTACGCCTTGAACCCAACGATTTCCGCCTGGCCGTGGATCGCGCCAACGCCGCGCTTGCCACCCGCGAGGCCGAGCGCCTGCAAGCCCAGAGCAAGCTTACCCAGCAATCGAGCCTGATCGCCGCCAGCGATGCACAAGTGGCAACCACCCAGGCCACCCTCGGCCGTTCGCAGATCGACTTGTCGCGGGCAGAGACCCTGCGCAAACCCGGCTATGTCTCTGAAGAGCGGGTCACCACCCTCTCCGCCGACACCCATATCGCTCGCTCACAAGTGGCCAAGGCCCAGGCCGACGCCCAGAGCCAACGCCAACAGGTCAATGCCCTCGCCGCCGAGATCAAACGCCTCGACGCGCAGATCGCCAACGCCCGCGCCGACCAGGCGCAAGCCGAACTCAACCTGACCCGCAGTGAAATCCACGCACCGATCAGCGGCCTGGTCGGGCAGCGCGCGGCGCGCAATGGTCAGGTGGTGCAGGCCGGCGCCTATCTGCTGTCGATCGTCCCGGACGAAGACATCTGGGTCCAGGCCAACTTCAAGGAAACCCAGATCGGCCACATGGTTCCCGGACAAAAAGCCGAGCTGACGTTCGACGCCTACAGTGACACGCCGATCGAAGCGCGGGTCGACAGTCTGTTCGCCGCCTCGGGCGCGCAGTTCAGCCTGTTACCGCCGGACAACGCCACCGGCAACTTCACCAAAGTCGTGCAACGGATTCCGGTGAAACTGACGTTCAAGGCCGACAATCCGCTGCACGGCAAAATCCGCCCGGGCATGTCGGTCACCGCCACCGTGAACATCAAAGACGCCCCAGACAATGGCCGGTGATTCGCTGATCCGCCCGGTTGGCGAACCGACCCGGCGCGATTGGATTGCGGTGATGAGCGTGATGCTCGGCGCGTTCATGGCAGTGCTCGACATCCAGATCACCAACTCCTCCCTGAAAGACATTCAGGGCGCGCTGTCGGCGACGCTGGAAGAAGGCTCGTGGATTTCCACCTCGTACCTGGTCGCGGAAATCATCATGATTCCGCTGACCGCGTGGCTGGTGCAGCTGCTCTCGGCACGGCGGCTGGCGGTGTGGGTGTCGCTGGGTTTTCTGGTTTCGTCCTTGCTGTGCTCGATGGCCTGGAGCCTCGAAAGCATGATCGTGTTTCGCGCCATGCAGGGCTTCACCGGCGGTGCCCTGATCCCGCTGGCGTTCACCCTGACCCTGATCAAACTCCCCGAACACCACCGCGCCAAAGGCATGGCGATGTTCGCCATGACCGCCACCTTCGCCCCTTCCATCGGCCCCACCCTCGGCGGCTGGCTCACGGAAAACTGGGGCTGGGAATACATCTTCTACATCAACATCCCGCCGGGGCTGATCATGATCGCCGGGCTGATGTATGGCCTGGAAAAGAAAGAGGCGCACTGGGAACTGCTGAAAAGCACCGACTACACCGGCATCCTCACCCTCGGTGTCGGCCTCGGTTGCCTGCAAGTGTTTCTCGAGGAAGGCCACCGCAAGGACTGGCTCGAATCGAATCTGATCGTGACCCTGGGCAGCATTGCCCTCATCAGCCTGATCACCTTTGTGATCGTGCAGATCTCCAAACCCAATCCGCTGATCAACCTCGGCATCCTGCGCAATCGCAATTTCGGCCTGTCGAGCATTTCCAGCCTGGGCATGGGCGTCGGGTTGTACGGTTCGATTTACCTGTTGCCGCTCTATCTGGCGCAGATCCAGAACTACAACGCCCTGCAGATCGGCGAAGTGATCATGTGGATGGGCGTGCCGCAACTGTTCCTGATTCCGCTGGTGCCGAAGTTGATGAAATTCGTTTCGCCAAAGTGGCTGTGCACGCTGGGCTTCGGTTTGTTCGGGCTGGCGAGTTTTTCGTCAGGGGTGCTCAACCCGGATTTCGCCGGGCCGCAGTTCAACCAGATCCAGATCATCCGCGCCCTCGGTCAACCGTTGATCATGGTGACCATTTCACTGATCGCAACGGCCTACATCCTGCCGCAGGACGCCGGCTCGGCGTCGAGCCTGTTCAACATCCTGCGCAACCTCGGCGGCGCGATCGGCATCGCCCTGCTCGCCACGCTGCTGGATGCACGCACCAAGACCTATTTCGATTACCTGCGTGAGGCGGTGGTGCCGACCAATCCGCAGGTGGCCGAGCGCCTGGCGTCGATGACCGACCGGTTTGGCAGCGATACGGCGGCGCTGGGCAAGTTGAGTGAAATCGTGCATCAGCAGGCACTGATCATGGCCTACAACGATGCGTTTCACTTTGTTGGCATTGCGCTGGGGATCAGCATGTTGGCAATTCTGTTGACCAAGAAACTGCCACAGGGACTCAAGGCTGGGGAATCTCATTGAGACCGCGTCGCCCCATTCGCGAGCAAGCCCGCTCCCACATTGGATCTGTGGCATTCACAAATCCCCTGTGGGAGCGGGCTTGCTCGCGAAGAGGCCCGATCAGACGATGAAGATCAAACCGCCAAAAGCCGCTCACGCAGCTTGGCAATCTCGTCGCGCATCTGCGCCGCTGCCTCAAACTCCAGATCCCGCGCCAGCTGATACATCTTCTCTTCCAGCGCCCGAATGCGCTTGGTGATTTCGCTCGGCGAGCGCAGTTCGGCTTCGTATTTGGCGTTTTCTTCGGCGGCCTTGGCCATGCCCTTGCGCTTCTTGCTGCGCGAGCCGGGCACGGTGGCGCCTTCCATGATGTCGGCGACGTCCTTGAACACACCTTTGGGGGTGATGCCGTTTTCCAGGTTGAAGGCGATCTGTTTGTCGCGACGGCGCTCGGTCTCGCCAATCGCCCGCTCCATGGAGCCCGTGATGCGGTCGGCGTAGAGAATCGCTCGCCCGTTGAGGTTCCGTGCAGCCCGGCCAATGGTCTGGATCAGCGAGCGCTCGGAGCGCAGGAAACCTTCCTTGTCGGCATCGAGGATCGCCACCAGCGACACCTCCGGCATGTCCAGACCTTCGCGCAGCAGGTTGATCCCCACCAGCACATCGAAGGTACCCAGGCGCAAGTCGCGGATGATTTCGACCCGCTCGACGGTGTCGATGTCCGAGTGCAGATAACGCACGCGCACGCCGTGGTCAGCGAGGTAATCGGTGAGGTCTTCGGCCATGCGCTTGGTCAACGTGGTGACCAGCACCCGCTCTTCGACCGCCACGCGCTTGGTGATTTCCGAGAGCAGGTCATCGACCTGCGTCAGCGCCGGGCGCACTTCAACTTGCGGGTCGACCAGACCGGTCGGACGCACCACTTGCTCGACCACGCGCCCGGCATGCTCGGCTTCGTAGTTGCCCGGGGTGGCCGAGACGAAAATGGTCTGCGGGCTCACCCCTTCCCATTCGTCAAAACGCATTGGCCGGTTGTCCAGTGCCGAGGGCAGACGGAAACCGTATTCCACCAGCGTCTCTTTACGCGAACGGTCGCCCTTATACATCGCGCCGACTTGCGGCACGCTGACGTGGGATTCGTCGATCACCAGCAAGGCGTCGGCCGGCAGGTAATCGTAGAGCGTGGGTGGCGCGGCACCGGCCGGGCGTCCGGACAGGTAGCGCGAGTAGTTTTCGATGCCGTTGCAGTAGCCCAGCTCGAGAATCATCTCCAGGTCAAAACGCGTGCGTTGCTCGAGGCGCTGGGCCTCCACCAGTTTGTTGTTGCTGCGCAGGTATTCCAGGCGTTCCTGCAATTCGACCTTGATGTGCTCGATCGCGTCGAGCAGGGTCTCACGCGGCGTCACGTAGTGGCTCTTCGGATAGAAGGTGAAGCGCGGCATCTTGCGGATGACTTCGCCGGTCAGCGGATCGAACGCGGAAATGCTCTCCACCTCATCGTCGAACAGCTCGATACGGATCGCTTCAAGGTCCGATTCCGCCGGATAGATGTCGATCACATCGCCGCGCACACGAAAGGTCGCGCGGGCAAAGTCCATGTCGTTGCGGGTGTATTGCAGGTCGGCCAGGCGTCGCAGCAGCGCACGCTGATCGAGTTTGTCGCCACGATCGACGTGCAACACCATCTTCAAATAAGTTTCCGGACTGCCCAGACCGTAGATGCACGACACCGTAGTGACGATGATTGCGTCCTTGCGCTCAAGCAGCGCCTTGGTCGCGGACAGGCGCATCTGCTCGATGTGGTCGTTGATCGACGCGTCCTTCTCGATGAAGGTGTCGGACGACGGCACATAGGCTTCTGGCTGGTAGTAGTCGTAGTAGGAAACGAAATATTCAACGGCGTTGTTCGGGAAGAACGCCTTGAACTCGCCGTACAGCTGCGCGGCCAGGGTCTTGTTCGGCGCCAGCACCAGGGTTGGACGCTGTATCTGCGAGATGACGTTGGCAATGCTGAAGGTCTTGCCCGAGCCGGTCACACCGAGCAGCGTCTGGTGGGCCAGCCCGGCTTCGATGCCCTCGACCAGTTGGCGGATGGCTTCCGGCTGATCGCCGGCGGGCTCAAAGCGGGTGACTAGCTGGAATTCGGACATACACACCTCTGGGATCGCGGCTCGCGCAGAAAACAGCCGAGCCACGGGGATGACCGCAAACGACCGTTGTCGCCCAAGGAAAAACGAAGATTGTGCTCAATGTGGAGTCGATTGCCTCGCCTTTCAAGGCAAACGTCCTACATCCGGTAAAGTCTCCGACAAGACCAATCGACTAACGGTCAAGAAATAATCGGAGAAACTTGCCTGAAAAGCTGAATCGCCTGTCGCCATTGCTCGCTGATGGCCTCTATACTAGCTCCCCGTTTGTGCACCGCTCTAGTGCATTCGGCTGGAGCGCCACACGTCCCTCCATTATCCATTCAGAGCCGCCGTAATAATGAGCCTGTTCTCCGCTGTCGAAATGGCACCCCGCGATCCAATCCTGGGCCTCAACGAAGCATTCAACGCCGATACCCGGACCACCAAGGTCAACCTGGGCGTCGGTGTGTACTGCAACGAAGAGGGGCGAATTCCCCTGCTGCGCGCCGTGATCGAAGCCGAAACCATTCGCGCTGCTCAGCACGCCTCCCGTGGCTACTTGCCGATCGACGGCATCGCGGCCTACGACCAGGCGGTGCAAAAGCTGCTGTTCGGTAACGACTCGCCACTGATCGCTGCCGGTCGCATCGTCACCACCCAGGCCGTCGGCGGGACCGGCGCACTGAAAATCGGTGCCGACTTCCTCAAGCAATTGCTGCCGAACGCCGTCGTGGCGATCAGCGACCCGAGCTGGGAAAACCACCGCGCGCTGTTCGAAACCGCCGGTTTCCCGGTGCAGAACTACCGTTACTACGACGCAGCCACCCACGACGTGAACCGTGCAGGCATGCTCGACGACCTCAACGCCCTGCCGAACGGCTCGATCGTTGTGCTGCACGCCTGCTGCCACAACCCGACCGGCGTTGACCTGACCCCGGCCGACTGGAAAAACGTGCTGGACGTGGTCAAGGCCAAAGGTCACGTGCCGTTCCTCGACATGGCTTACCAGGGTTTCGGCGACGGCATCGACGAAGACGCGGCGGCTGTGCGTCTGTTCGCTGAATCGGGCCTGACCTTCTTCGTATCGAGCTCGTTCTCCAAGTCGTTCTCGCTGTACGGCGAGCGCGTTGGCGCCCTGTCGATCGTCAGCGAATCGAAAGAAGAAAGCGCGCGCGTGCTGTCGCAAGTCAAACGCGTGATCCGCACCAACTACTCCAACCCGCCGACCCATGGCGCCAGTGTTGTCGCCGCCGTGCTCAACAGCCCGGAACTGCGCGCCCAGTGGGAAGCCGAACTGGCTGAAATGCGTCTGCGCATTCGCGGCATGCGCGAGCAGATGGTTGCCCTGCTGGCCGAAAAAGCCCCGCAGCGTGACTTCAGCTTCGTTGGCCGTCAGCGCGGCATGTTCTCCTACTCCGGCCTGACCACTGAACAAGTGCATCGCCTGCGTAACGAGTTCGGCATCTACGCGCTGGACACCGGCCGTATCTGCGTGGCCGCACTGAACCAGAGCAACATCAAGGCTGTGACAGACGCGATCGTTCAGGTCATCTGATTTCGCCGCGTGATGAAAAACGGGAAGCCTGAGGGCTTCCCGTTTTTTATTTGTCCGAGGAAATGCAACATTCCCTCTAAACTGCACACAAATCTGAATTGTGGGAGCGAGCCTGCTCGCGAATGCGGTGGGTCAGTCGCCATTGAGGGTGGCTGACAGCATTCGCGAGCAGGCTCGCTCCCACAGGTTTCGTATACATCCAAGAATTTTGTGAGAAGCCAAATGAAAAACGACAACCTGCGCGCCGACCGTGACGATCTGGATGATTTCATCCCCCGCGCCTCGGCCAAACGTGAAAAAAGCCTGGTGCTGCAAATTGCCGCTGGCGTCTTCCTGGGGGGACTGGTCCTGTGGCTGGTGCAACTGGCGGCGACCGCGGCCTACGCCAAACTGATGCTGGGCACCATCACCTTCGGCAGTTAAGCCAGTTCGCTCGCGCGCTGACTGGCGGCATCGTCATAGGCGACGTAGAGCGATTCGGCGATCTGACTCTTGATCGCCTTGGTGCTTTCAAGACCGAGAACAAACCCTTCAGCCTTGCCGCCAGCGCGGTTCAATTCTTCAGCAGTGCTGGCCTGGGTGATCGCGTCGAAGAGTTTCTCGGCGTGCGGTCCCACCCCTTTGGGCAGGCTGATCTGTGCAACGCTCATGCGAGCACCTCGCTTGGGCGGGAATTGAGAACGGATTGATTCATGGCGCGTACCTTTTCGGCGAATGGCCGGCAGCGCGTGTGACCACTTCCGGGCGACCATGGTAGACCTGTGAGGCGGTTCCGGTCATCGCTAATCACTGACAAATCACCGTCCGTCCTGACAAATCGAAAAAGTTCATACCCGACGCTTGACTTCTCTTTTTGAATCAGTAACATACGCACCAATTCCGCAATAGCTCAGTTGGTAGAGCAAATGACTGTTAATCATTGGGTCCCTGGTTCGAGTCCAGGTTGTGGAGCCAAATAGCAAAGCCCCTGAATCGAAAGATTCAGGGGCTTTTTTGTGGGCACTGGAAATCCCGCGGCACAACGAAAAAGGCCGATCTGTCCCCAGATCGGCCTTTTTCATACCCTCAGCAATCAGACGTGTTCGCTACTCTTCACGTGGGGCTTCGGCGTACCGTGACCATGGTCATGATCCGAATCGACCTCAATCACCGGCACTTCATTGCCATCGCAATCGTGCAGCTTGCCATCGCTGAAGTAATCACCTTCACGCAGCGCCGCCAGATCGCGATAACGCAAGGTCCGCTCTTCCGCCGCAGCAAACACCGATTGCTGATCCGAGTTGCCGGCAGTGAAGTGGTTGAAGGTCAGGTTCAGCACGATCGCCATGATCGCCGACGAACTGATGCCCGAATGGAAAATGGTCGCGAACCAGCTTGGGAAATGATCGTAGAAGTTCGGCGCGGCAATCGGGATCATGCCGAAGCCGATCGAAGTCGCGACGATGATCAGATTGACGTTGTTGCGGTAATCCACCTTCGACAGCGTGCGAATCCCGCTCGCCGCCACGGTGCCGAACAGCACGATACCGGCGCCGCCGAGCACCGAAGTCGGCACCGCCGCAATCACCCGGCCCATGAACGGCAGCAGGCCGAGAATCACCAGGAAGATACCGCCGGTGGCCACCACATAACGGCTCTTGATCCCGGTCACCGCCACCAGCCCGACGTTCTGGGCGAACGCGCTCTGAGTGAACGAACCGAAGATCGGTGCAAACATGCTCGACAGCATGTCTGCGCGCAGACCATTGCCCAGGCGCTTGGAGTCGACCTTGGTGCCGATGATTTCACCGACTGCGAGAATATCCGCCGAGGTTTCCACCAGGGTCACCATGACCACAATGCACATCGACAGGATGGCAGCGAAGTGAAAGGTCGGCATGCCGAAGTGGAACGGTGTCGGGAAGCCGAACATCGGCCCTTGCGTGACACCGGAGAAGTCCGCCATGCCAAGGAACACCGCCAGAATCGTGCCGATCACCATGGCCAACAGGATCGACAGACGGGAGATGGTCGAGCTGCCGACCTTGCTCAACAGCAACACCAGCACCAGCGTGACGGCCGCCAGACCGATATTCTGCATGCTGCCGAAATCCGGCGCGTGGCTGTTACCACCCATGGCCCAGCGTGCGGCCACCGGCATCAGCGTCAGGCCGATGGTGGTGATCACGATGCCGGTCACCAGCGGCGGGAAGAACTTGGTGATTCGCGAGAACACCGGCGTGATCAGCAAGCCGATCAGGGAGGCGGCAATCACCGCGCCCAGCACCGACTGGAAGCCGCCCTCCCCGCCACTGCTGACGATCGCGACCATGGTCGCCACACCCGAGAACGACACACCCTGTACCAGCGGCAACTGACAGCCAAAAAACGGTAGACCCAGGGTTTGCAGCAGTGTCGCCAGCCCCCCCGCAAACAATGAAGCAGCAATCAACAGACCAATGTCCGCCGGCGACAGCCCGGCTGCCTGACCGATGATCAGTGGCACCGCGACGATACCGCCATACATGGTCAAAACATGTTGCAGGCCGTAAGCCATATTCGCGCCGACCCCGAGATTTTCGTCCTCGGGCCGTTGGTGTGAAACATGGGGCGTTTTCATGGTGGGGGGTTCCCTGGTTTTTGTTATGCGCACACTGTATTCAATACTCGTGACAAATGTCCATAGAGTTGTATACAACTTGTCAGTCACATAATGGATAGGTAGCCACCCAACCTTCTATCTCGCCTTCTCCATCGCCCACAAATCCGGCAACACATCCCCTCCTGCCCCCGGTTTCTATCGCACCAGGCTGAAGTGTTCATGGCGACCAGCGGTGCACCGCCGCTCTTTTTTATACATATAAAGTATGCATAATGAAGTCATTCCAGATTCAGTTCGACAAAAGCAAGAACGCAGCCAACAAACTCAAGCACAGGGGCGTCAGCCTTGCCGAGACCGAGCCGTTCTTTCACGACGAACGCGCCCTGACGATCAAGGACAACGACCATGACGAACAGCGCTGGATCACCCTCGGTCTCGACGGCAAAGGGCGTTTGCTGGTGGTTGCGTACAGTTATCGCGAAGCCAATGTCGTTCGAATCATTTCTGCACGTGTCGCCACACCGAGCGAACGTTGCGCTTACCTTCTGGAGGCTTGACTGATGAAAGACGAATACGATTTCTCGCAGGGCAAACGCGGGGCCCTGGCGCCCAACAAGGGCAAGACCCGCATCACCATCATGCTCGACGACGCCGTCATCGAGGCCGCCCGCAATGTGGCGGAAAACGAAGGGTTCGGTTATCAGACGGTGATCAACAACACCCTGCGCCATGCCCTGCTGGAGGCTGAAAGCAAACCGCAGCAGGACGCCTTGCCCCACGTCGGGCAATTCAAGCAGGGGATTACCGCCGCCGACCTCAAGAGTCTGGAAAAAAAGCTGTCGGCGGCGGTCGGGGAAATCCGCCGGGTACTGGAGCCGGAAGCCAAACCCTGAAATCAGACGGGCACGAGCATCCGCGCCAGCGACTGGCGCACGTGCGGCTGGTCTGGCACACGCAGATCAAACTCCTGCTCCAGCACTGCAATCAGTTCATCGACATCTGCCACCTCGCGCCGCTCACTGTCGGCGCCCATGCGATGAATCGCGAAGCTGCCGTTGTTCAGTGTCCGGCGCCAGCCATCACCAGTACGCGCGATCATCAGGCGCTTGGCAAACGGTGATTCGGGATGGGTCGAGACGTACCAGTTGCCGAGGGTGTAATCGATGTCTTCCTGGCGTTGCAGGTCGAACAGGTACATCGAACGCCACTCGCCCGCGACATTGGCACGCAGCATGTAACCGTCGGACTGTTTCTCGATACGGTAAGACTCGTGCGGTGTCGGCTGTTCAGCTTCGGTATCAAGACGCAGCGGCGCGGTTGGCACCATGCCGCCGAAGCCGACATCGGTGATATAGCGCTCGCCGTCGATAATCACCAGACTCAAGCGATGAGTACGCGCCGTCCACGTGCCTTCGGGTTGCGCCAAGACCACCCGCCCCGAGATGCCACGGGCGTCGAAACCCAATTCCAGCAATAGCGCCAGAAACAGGTTGTTCAGTTCATAGCAGTAGCCGCCCCGGCCATGGTGTAGAACTTTCTGCTCGACGGATGGCAGATCGATCAACACCGGTGCACCCGTGATCGTCGACAGATTCTCGAAGGAAAAGACCCCGGTATGGCGCAACTGTAATTGCCGCAGGGTTTCCAGGGTCGGTGCCGGTGGAGCGTCGAACCCCAGGCGTTGCAGGTACAACGCCGGATTCGCCAGACGTGACTCGCTCATTGCTCAGTCCTTTTGCATGTGGCCGCGGATCGCTGCGCCGATGGCCGACATGTATACGGGATCGCCCCCGGACTCCGACAATTGATTTCGCCAATCAAGACTATCGCCGCTTGCGTGAACCGATGCGAATCCAGGTCGGGGCATGGTCGCTGGCGTGCGGCTCGTTACGCACCCACGCGTCAACCCCGGCCTCGTGCAGATATGGACTGAGTGCAGGGTTAAGCAGCAGATGATCGATGCGCAGGCCGGAGTTGGTTTGCCAATGCTGGCGGAAGTAATCCCAAAACGTGTAGAGACGATCCTCCGGATACAGGTGGCGCAACGAATCGGTCCAGCCCTGCGCCAGCAATCGCTGATAACACTCACGGCTCTCGGGTTGCAGCAACGCATCCTTGAGCCAGGAGCGGGTGTTGTAGATGTCCATGTCGGTAGGCACCACGTTGTAATCACCGGCCAGCACCACCGGATGATCGCTGCTTTGCAGGTCTTTCGCGTAGCGGATCAGGCGTTCGAACCAGGCCAGTTTGTAGTCGAACTTCGGCCCCGGTTGCGGGTTGCCGTTGGGCAGGTACAGGCACCCGACCAGCACACCGTGCACCGCCGCCTCCAGATAACGGCTGTGCTTGTCCTCGGGATCGCCCGGCAGGCCACGACGACTCTCCAGCGGTTGCGCATCGCGGGCGAGGATCGCCACCCCGTTCCATGACGCCTGACCGTGCCAGATCGCGCCGTAACCGGCCACCTCCAGCTCGGCGGCGGGGAATGCGCTGTCCACCGACTTGAGTTCCTGCAGACACGCGATGTCCGGTTGCTCGCGCTTGAGCCACGCCAGCAGGTTCGGCAATCGTGCGCGCAGGCCATTGACGTTGAAGGTGGCGATCCGCAGTTTTTTCATCGGCCAGGCTCCGGCGAACAAGGTGTGAAAATTGTGACCTTGGGCTGGCGACGGTGGTTGCATCGGATCGGCTGGCTGCGGCGTAATAGGCGCTCGCCATCCGCCTGACCTGCCGAGACCCGATCCCATGCCCACCACGCTGCAAGGCCCGCGCATCCTTCTGCGCCCGCTTCAGTACAGCGACGCCGACGCCCTGCTCCACGCTGCCGCCGACGGCGAGCTGTGGAACCTCACCGTCACCGTGGTGCCGTCGGCGAGCACCGTCGACAGCTACCTGAAAAAAGCCCTCGACGGCCGCGACGCAGGCACTGTCATGCCGTTTGTGATTGTGTTGAAGGATAGCGGCGAAGTGATCGGCTCGACGCGTTTCTGGAAGATCGATCCGCTCAATCGCAAACTGGAAATCGGCAGCAGCTGGATCTCGGCACGCTGGCAGAAATCCTTCGTCAACACCGAAGCCAAGTATCTGATGCTGCGCCATGCCTTCGAAGTGCTCGACTGCGTGCGGGTGCAGTTCACCACCGACGAGAACAACCAGAAGTCAAGAAATGCGATTTTACGCCTCGGTGCGCAGCAGGAAGGCATCGTGCGCCACGAGCGGATCATGCCGGACGGGCGCAAGCGCAACTCGGTGCGCTTCAGCATCATCGATGACGAGTGGCCGCAGGTACGACTGGCGCTGGAGCAGAAACTGGCTGACGAGCGACGCTGAAGCTCGGTAACCGCTCGTCAGCCAATCGGCACCAACGGCGAGCGCTGTCAGACCAAAGTCAGGTAACCGACCCTTTCTGGAGACGTAACATGACAATGCGCACACTCACCTCTTTGTTGCTCGCCGGCCTGCTCGCCAGCGCCTCGGCTGCCAGCTTCGCGGCCAACGACAGTTCCGCCACCTCCGGCACCAACCCCGATGTCAACAAAAGCACGCCCAAGCCACCGGACAACACCCCGGGCGCGCCGGCCGGCAGTAACAGCGCTGGCAGCCCCGGTTCGGGCAATGGCACTGGCACCAACGGCGGCGCCATGGGTTCGGGCTCGGGAGCTGGCGGCGGCACCGGTGCGGCGGGCGGCGGGACTGGCGGCGCGGGCGGTGGCTCGGGCAGCTGAATGAACCGGCGTGACGGTTGGTGATGAGACACATCCTGTGCGAGGGAGCGCACTCACCTCGCACAGTTAAAGCCTGGATGCTTCAGCGATCCGAACGAATCAGCTCGGCGAAGCCTGCGTCCAGCGACAACACCGCCGCGCGATTGCGCCCGGCATTTTTCGCCTGGTACAACGCCGCGTCGGCGCGCTGGATAAATACTTCCAGGCTGTCATTGCCGCTGGGAATGAACGAGTAACAGCCCAGGCTCACCGTCAGATACCCGGTCGGCGATCCGCTGTGGGTGATGCGCTTGTCCATCACGCTGCGACGAATCTGCCCGGCAATCGCCAGCGCGCCGTTGATGTCAGTGTCCGGCAGCAGCACCGCGAACTCCTCGCCTCCGTAACGCACCGCGAGGTCGGCCTTGCGCTGGCAGCAATTTTTCAACACCTGGGCCACCTGAGTCAGGCAATGGTCGCCCGCCACATGCCCGTAGGCATCGTTGTAGCGCTTGAAGAAATCGATATCGAGCATGATCAGGCCGACCGGGCTCGACTGCCGTGCACCGCGGGCAAACTCGATCTCCAGCGAACGCTCGAACAATCTCCGATTGGCGAGCCCCGTCAGGCTGTCGTGGGTAGCGATCTGCTCCAGCGCCCGTTGCGCCTTGCGCAGATTCCTCTCGATGCGCTCGCCGTCGCGCACCTGATGAATGAACACCCAGCCAAACAATCCGACGCCAAGGATCACCAGCGCGACGATCACGCTGGACTGAAAGGCCCGCTCATACCAACCCTTGAGTATCGTGTCGCGCGATGACGCCGCCGCGACCACCAGCGGGTACGACGCCAACTGCCGGTAGCCGTACAAACGCACCACGCCATCAACCACCGACCGGATCATCGCGGTGCCGGCCGGGGCTTCAGGCAGCAGTTTCTGATAAATCCTGCCTCGCGCCAGCGATGAACCGATCAGGCTTTCGTCAAACGGCCGCCGCGCCAGCAGGGTGCCGTCCTTGAGACCGAGAAACATGATGCCGTTGTCATCGAGGCTGAAGCTTTTGAAGAACCGGTCGAAGTACGCCATCTTGATCCCGGCCATCAGCACACCCTGAAAATTGCCGGCACGGTCATTGATGCGTTTCGAGATCGGGATAATCCACTCGCCATTCTTGCGGCTGCGAATCGCCGGGCCGATGTGCGCCACGGTGGAGACGTTCTGCTGGTGAAACTTGAAGTATTCGCGGTCGGCCACGCCGTCGCCACGGGTCAAGTCGGGAAACGAGGTAATCACCCACTGGCCCTCGCGGTCGAACAGGAACATGCCGTGCAGTTGTTCCAGTTGCTGCACCCGACGGGCGAAGGTCTTTTGCAGGCGCGGGCGTTGCGCGGCACCGTAACCATCGTCCTCGACCCAGTCGGCCAGACTGGTAAGCACCAGGTCGGCGGCCAGAAACGTGTCTTCGGCCTGCTGCGCCATGGCCCGGGTCAGGTTGGTGGAGGCGATCTGCGCGTTCGCCAGATCCTGGCGCCGCGTCTGTTCCAGCTGCAAATAAAGCAAGCCGGACAGGCACAGGCACACCGCAACGATGAACAGCGCTGCCGCCTTGCGCAGCGGCAGGCGTTTAAGCGTGCCGGGAGTCTGATGCGGGTCGTGAATGGGGATTGGCAAAAACGTGTCCTGGGCAGGTACGACAGGGGCCGCAGCCCGAAACCCTTACTTTTCGTGAGCGTAGCCCACCGGAATGCGCACGGCAAACCGCAGCGCCAACACATTCCTGCCCAGTTGTATCGGCGCGTGAGGGATTTGGATGAACGCTGCGCGGCGATTTATTTTCAGTTGCCGTTTTGCGCGTGATCAGCGGCGATTGGTCAAGCCACGGATCGCGCTTTGCGGATCGCCCTCGCGTACCTGCGCAGGGCAATCGCGTGGGGCACCCGTTACAGCTAAAGGGGTTTGTTGATTTCCCGCAGAAGCTCCGCGACCGGCAGGTTCATGGTGTTTGAGTAGTAGGGTTTGTAGCCGTAGGCGGTGACGACGACTTTGCAGGGGATTTGTTGTTTGTTGGCGAGAAGCTGGTTCAGTTCTGTTGCTGACAGATTTCTTTCAGAACTTCGGTTGTCGGAGGTTTCACTCAGGAATGCGCGGGTGAAGTAGGAAAACTTTGCCTTCCTGTCTTCATTTTTATCCGACCGTATCAAACCCGATGCGGAAAACTGTATGGCTTTGCCTACTGAGAAATCATGATCATCCGCCAAGGCGCAATGAAGCATGCCCGAAATCATCCCGACTCGCTCTCCCCGACCAAAAAAATCCAACACATCAACGTCTGACTGATAACGGATGACGTAGAGCAGCGACTTTTCTCTTTCCGCAGACTCGAAGCTCAGGTTTGCGGGAGGCTTTACGTGGTCCTTCGCACAACCAGAGCACATAGCGAGTAAACCGCAAAGGAGTAGCCTGTACATCATGGAAACTCCTTCATGATTGAATCAAAAAGCATATCGCCTGCCGAATTGCTCCCGGCAATACGGGCAGTAAACAACCCCAATGCATTTGCATGATTTGTGTCTACATTGACGTTCAATGAAGGGCCGCAGGAGATAAGCCACTTTTCACCAAAATCAGCGACCCCATCTGACGAATCTCTTTTAGTTGGCATCGCTTTGACATTGATCCAGTCGGCAGCAATCGGATCGGGGCGTTCAAGCCATTGATCAACACCGTCGAGGAAACGCCGCCAGTAATGGGGCTACCGCACGCTGATTTATCAGTCATCCGCGCAGCCGCCAGACCATCAAAATTTACATTCGGGGAGCCATTGGCAATCGGATTGGTGCCGTGTCCCGGGAGTGGGCAGGCGGTTGGATCAGTGACGCGGGCGGCGGGTTTTCCGCTCATGAACAGCTCCTTGCAGTGTTGCGGGGTCATCCTTTTGATGGGGCGCAAGCA
Source organism: Pseudomonas sp. H1h (assembly GCF_000633255.1). Classification (GTDB taxonomy): domain Bacteria; phylum Pseudomonadota; class Gammaproteobacteria; order Pseudomonadales; family Pseudomonadaceae; genus Aquipseudomonas. The sequence goes on along the minus strand of NZ_AYMJ01000017.1, from coordinate 136,424 downwards.
TGCGTGAATTTTTCAGGAGCTTCAAACCTTCACAAAAAAAGGCGCCCGATCGGGCGCCTTTTTTTCTATTCGTGGAAACCGCTGACGACATCAACGCGACGGCGGCACCCGGATATCCCCCGCCCGGCACTGCGTCTTCACGCCCTTGCCGCACGCGCCGAACTGCAGATCCTTGCCCATGCACACCCGCACTTCCGACAGTTCCGGCCCGCTGCAGACTACCGCGATACCATCCGCTGGAATCCCCGGGTTGGCCTTGCGGAACAGGTCGGCGATTTCCTGGGCTTCAAAGTAGTAGGAGTTGCTGAACGGTTGCAGCTCTTGGGGGATTTTCACCGCGCCGACGGCTTTGTCCGCTTCGTCCAGATACCCCATCGCGCCCAGACCGCTGCAGGTGCCGTGCTTGGACCATTCGTGGTCGAGCAGTTTCTTGGTCGGGAACAACGTCAGGCCTTTGGTCGTTTCCGCCGCCGACAGCGTGGTCAGCGGCGGGCAGGATTCCGGCCAGCCGCCGTTGGCGTATTGCGGCCACAAACCGTGCAGCACGAAGCCGTAGCCCTTGCCGGAACATTGCACGTCATCTTTATGGGTCAGGCAGAACGTCGGTGACCAGGACAACGTCAGCAGGTAGTAATCGAACTGCCCCGCTACCGCTTCCGTTTGCACCTTGCTGGCGTGCGACTGACGCGCCGAACTCAAGCCGATGCTACCGGCCGTCAGCGCGATCAGCGCCAGAATTGTAAACAGTTTTTTCATGTACCCGCTCCTTGCGTTTGATTACCTGTTCCGGTTATGGCTGATTTGAACAGCCAGAAACATTTTTTCATAAAGAAATTTCAACCCTGTGACGAGAACCGTCGGCTGCGAGCTGGAATATGCGTGAAAAGCACAGCACAACGGGGAAGCAGCGATATCACCTTGACATCACTCCGTGACACCTCTAAAAAGTGGGGGAAAATTGGATCCGAAGTAAAAGTCTGATGCGGTCAGAGACCAATTCGCCAAGGAGCTGTAAATAATGAAAAAAATCTTCATAAGAATTCTTGCTGCAACAGGCGTCACAGGAATCACTTTTACTTTATTCGCCAGTGGCTATCTAATCTACTTGAGAGAACAGCCTATATTTATAAAGATCGCAGCGGCGTTGATAGCCATATTCTCCGCGTTTAAAGCCTACAAATATCTCAAGCATGCAATAGAACATGCCCAAGGCAAAAAAGACGCACCAAAGCTCAAAACTCCGGTGTTTATGGTTGCCGGCGCGGTATTGATGTTTTTCATAACCCGCTATCTAAGCAACAACCCACTAATTTAAAAGCCACGCCCCCCCCTAAAACTCAATACGCACCTCGCGCGCCCTGATCACTAAAACATATGGACAGCCAAACCAATGGACATTAAAAACATGGCGAATGCCGAGTACTTGTTAATGCACAAGGACTTTTACAAAACACAAGAAAGCATCGAAGAGATCCTCGATAAAAAAGCAGATGAAAACTCTCTGACGTTGCTTTCCTCTCTTTCATTCAAACATCATCAAGCTAACTCCTTCAAAGAATGGTCCATTTCCAGACTCGGAAAAAACAACGCTCAAAAGCAACTACTTGAACAATACACCCCTTATGGCAGATTGCAGATCTGGGCCTGCTGGAAACACTATCTTTCCCATTTTAATCAGACCCCATCGCAACAATCATTGCAGGATAGCTTAGCGACGTTACATCGTACCTTTTGCAAACTAAACGACTCCGATGGCGAGCAACAACACCCGCAACAGCACTTTTTGACGACGACAACCGCATTTTCCAGAGACAGCTGGGAATTTCAGTTTATTCGAGCGAAAAAAATCTTTCTGGAAAACGAAACCCTCGCCCCCTACATTTCAGACTTTGAAAACCACTACAACATAAAGCTTGTTGACTATCTGAATATCATTTATTTAATAGTCAACAACTACCACTTGAAGGACGACATCGATTATCTTAACCCCACCCAGCTTGATCGTTGGATCTTCGATATTGACCACGTTTGCGCCAGCGTTCCGATCAATCGAAAAACGCTTACCGACGTGCTGGGCCTCATTTCCAGCACCCTTGAAGAAAGCCAGTCATTTGCAAAAAGCACGACAAACGAACAAAACAACTTCACACTGTTCCGAAACCGTCCTTTTATAAAACTGAGCGAAACTCGATATATCCCTATCGAAGGCAAGCTTGTCGAAGATCTGCTATTCAACAATCTGTATTACAAAATCAAAGATCTTTATGTTGGAAAATCACCATTCATGGATGATTTTGGAGGTGCCTTCGAGGCGTATGCCGTCAATCTATCCAACACAGCGTTCTCAGAAAAGAAAGAGCAATACAAAATCATCCCCGAATTTCCTTTCGGCAAACCTCAACGCATGTCTCCTGACTTGATGATTTCCTGCCCGGAGAACAATTCAGTAACCGTGATCGAAATAAAGTCAGCTCGGGTTCTCGACCGGGTGTTTTCAACCGAACGCGATGATAAAGCGGTCGACAGTTCGTTCGAGAAAACTAAAGCGCGCCCCCTGATGCAAGCTCGCACTCGCATAGGGGAAATTGTTCAGCGCAAGGCTCATCCGGATCTGACTGACAGCAAATACTATCAGTTCCTTGCAGTCACAATGAATGACTTCCCGCTTATACTGGAAAACATTGTCTTCACTGGCCCATCCGGCGAAGACATCAGCTCATCATTTTTCTCGATGAACATCGAGGCATATGAAGTCCTGTTAAAAATCATTTCCTGCAATTATGACATCACACTGGACAACATACTTAATGGCTACAATCATTACAAAGACAGAATGTCGATAAAGACCTATCTCAGCAGAGTATTCACGCACAACAACCTTCATAGCGAAACGTTCGTGCAGATCATAATCAGTTCAAGATCCGAATACATAGACTACGTACGCGCCTCTTGTAATTCTTAATAAATTCCAGGCAAAAAAAGAAAGACCGAGACTAATGTTTCGGTTTTTCTATTTCCCCAAAGCAGCCCTTTCCTGAGAAGGTCATCCACCTGAACGCAGTCCAGAACTCACGGGGGACGCCCAGAGTGTCCTCTTGTGGTTTTGTCGTTACCTTCATGACGCAAGGCAACGCCGTACGCCGTTGAAAGGTCTACGATTAACAGGCAGACATCAAACCAAGGGATCCGAAATGAGTAAAGCAGACGAACTGGCCGCCAAACTCAAGCAAACCCGGCACGCCCATGCGGATGCCGCGCTGGAGATCGATTGCTGGCCGGCGCAGGTCTATGACCTGTACCACCGCATCGAGGCCTGGCTGCAGCCAGTCACCGAAGTCGGCCTGAAAATCCGCCGCAATCCGACCCACGTTTGCGAAAGCTCGCCCGATGGCGAAAGCCACGATTACGCGATCGACCAACTGGTGATAGAAGCCAACGATCAAACCCTGACATTTGATCCCATCGCGCGTTTTACCGAGGACGGCGCCGGGCGCGTGCAGATCACCCTGCCCGAACGCAACACCTATCTGCTGCGCACCGTCGATGAACACCACGAAAGTCATTGGTGGTTGCAGACGGTTGAAACCGGTCAGGAGCTGGATGCGATTGCGCTGACCGAGAACAACCTGTTGCAGGTGGTGCAGGAAGGTCTGGGGCTTTAGGTATTCCCTGTCACCATCAAGACCGAGTGCTCGATCCGCCACACTCAACGGCCAGATTCCCTAAAGAATTCTGGCCGTTTGTCGTTACAGGACCACTAACCGAACCCGATGGAAAACCTGACCGCATGGACGCTTCGACCGCACCTACGTTTACGCAGTTCTTCAAGCGCAATTTCAAACGTGTTCTTAATTACTGGAGCCAGATCACCGTCACACTGGGCTTCCTGGGCGCAGGGTTGGCAATCCTTGGGCTATACGTCTATACGCGGGCAATTGGTCGTACCGACCTTTTCCTGGCAGGTAGCGATGCCAAGTCAGCACTTGCTATCTGGCTTTTACTGATCGTGCTGATCATGGTGGGCTACCTCGGCGTACTCTCCGCCAGCGCATGGTTCTACGGCATTACCGTATCGATGTTCGAAAAGGTGCCAAAAAGGCACAGCCGGATCGCTGCCTGGTTACTGCTTCCTTTGTGTTTTGGCTTTTGTACGTTCACTTTTCTGCTTTTCACGTTCCCGAACAAATTCAGTGCCGGATTTTCGATGCTGTTTGTTTTTTTGTTGACCCTGCTTGCCTACCTTGCACTTTTCCTATTCAAACCCTTTCGAAAGATTTTCAACAAAAACACCCTACGAATGGGAGGCTGGAAGAAAAACGGGTTCCGACTCCTAATCGGTAGCATCATCGGCCTTGCCGTTTTGTGCGCATCGCTACCCACATTGCTGATTATCTCGACCTACGTTGGCGAAGATAACGCGAAGGCTGTAGCGGTTGTCGGGTTGTTTTCCCTCGGTACACTGATTTTCAGCCTCGTACCGGTTTTCATTTTTTACATCAGCAAAGGTCATGTCTTTGCGCGTATCGCTTATGGCATCGCAACAGCACTGGTGCTGTTCAGCGCGTTTCTTCTTCTATCACCTGGAGCTATGCCAAGCATCACCTACGCAGCCGCCGGAAACCTGGCTATCCGTCAAATGCCGGCGCGTTTCATTCTGGATGAAAACATCAGCCTGAGCGATGTGGATAACAGACAGTGGCGCACCACACTCATTGACAAGAAAAAGATCGAAGTCACGGCATTTCCGTTGTTCGCCTTCGGCGACATTTTGCTGTTGTGCAGCAGAGATTTGTTGCGCTTGAACCTGTACGACCTGCCTCGCTACACAGGTTTCTGCATCGCCACACGCAGCAGCAAGGTGACCCAAAAACCATGGCGCCCCGGGCTTGCACGTACGCTCACCTGGCAACAGCGCGCAGAGCACGTTCTGGGCTGGGAGCATTTGCGCTCAGCTGTTTTAAAACCCATTCACGCATCACCACGAGCGCTGGAGTCCAAACGCTTGAGTGAGCAGACGGCTGAACCTGTCAAAACTGTAATCCCCCTCTCAGCCAACTGAAAGCCAGCGCTGGTTAGCCTCCCCGTCATGTGTCAAACGGGGACTTCCAGCGCATGCCTTCCAACACTTCAAGACGCACCTTCGTCAAAGGTCTTGCCGCCAGCGGCCTGCTCGGCGGCCTCGGCCTGTGGCGCGCGCCGGTCTGGGCGCTGAGCGGGCCGGGGCCGATCAATGAACTGAGCGGCAGTGAGTTCGAGCTGTTCATCGGCGAAACCCCGGTCAACTTCACCGGCAGCCCACGCACCGCGCTGACCATCAATGGCAGCCTGCCCGGACCGCTGCTGCGCTGGCGCGAGGGCGACACGGTGACGCTGCGGGTGCGCAACCGGCTCAAGGACAGCACCTCGATTCACTGGCACGGCATCCTGCTGCCGGCCAACATGGACGGCGTGCCGGGGCTGAGTTTCCATGGCATCGAACCGGGCGGCGTGTACGTCTACCAATTCAAGGTGCGGCAGCACGGCACCTACTGGTATCACAGCCATTCCGGGTTGCAGGAACAGGCCGGGGTCTACGGGCCGCTGGTGATCGACGCCAAGGAGCCGGAGCCGTTCCTGTACGACCGCGACTACGTGGTGATGCTCAGCGACTGGACCGACGAAGACCCGGTCAGCCTGATGAAGACGCTGAAAAAGCAGTCCGACTACTACAACTACCACAAGCGCACCGTCGGCGATTTCATCGACGACGTCAGCGAAAAAGGCTGGGGCGCCACCGTCGCCGACCGCACCATGTGGGCGCAAATGAAGATGAACCCCACTGACATCGCCGACGTCAGTGGCGCCACCTACACCTTCCTGATCAACGGCCACGCTCCCGACGCCAACTGGACCGGACTGTTTCGCCCCGGCGAAAAACTGCGCCTGCGCCTGATCAATGGCTCGGCCATGACCTATTTCGATGTGCGCATTCCCGGGCTGAAAATGACCGTGGTGGCGGCGGACGGCTTGCACGTCAAACCGGTCAGCGTCGATGAACTGCGCATCGCGGTGGCGGAAACCTACGACGTGATCGTCGAACCCGCCGCCGAGGCCCACACCCTGTTCGCCCAGGCCATGGACCGCACGGGTTACGCCCGCGCCACCCTGGCCACGCGCGCCGGTATGTCAGCCCCGGTGCCTGCGCTGGACCCACGTCCGTTGGTGACCATGGACGACATGGGCATGGGCGGTATGGATCACGGCTCGATGGGCATGCGCGACATGGCGGGCATGGATCACTCGGCGATGGGCCCGATGCAATCGCACCCCGCCAGCGAGAAAGACAATTCGCTGGTGGACATGCAAGCCATGAGCACCGCGCCCAAACTCGATGACCCAGGCCTGGGGCTGCGCAACAACGGTCGCCGCGTGCTGACCTACGCCGACCTGCGCAGCACCTTCGAAGACCCGGATGGCCGCGACCCCGGCCGCACGGTCGAGTTGCACCTGACCGGGCACATGGAGAAGTTCGCCTGGTCGTTCAACGGCATCAAGTTCTCCGACGCCGAGCCGCTGCGCCTCACGTACGGCGAGCGCATTCGCCTGGTGCTGGTCAACGACACGATGATGACTCACCCCATCCACCTGCACGGCATGTGGAGCGATCTGGAAGACCAAAACGGCGACTTCCAGGTGCGCAAACACACCATCGACATGCCCCCCGGCACCCGCCGCAGTTACCGGGTGACGGCCGATGCGCTGGGCCGCTGGGCCTATCACTGCCATCTGCTGTATCACATGGAAACGGGCATGTTCCGCGAAGTGCGGGTGGAAGAATGAAGGGGCCGATCATGACTCCAATCGCAGCGCTCTGCGTGTTGCTCATCGGCACTGGCGCCATGGCGGCCAACGACATGCCGGGCATGGATCACAGCCAGATGTCCGGCATGGATCACTCGATGCAAAGCATGGACGACGGCATGATGCAGCCCGCCGCGCCCACCGAAAGCCGCACACCGATCCCGGTGCTGACCGACGCCGACCGCGCCGCGGTGTTCACCAGCCCCGGCGGCCATCAGGTACACGACAGCGCAATCAACGGCTACTTCCTCGCCGACAAACTCGAATGGCAGGACGCCGCTGACGGCAGCGCGCTCGCCTGGGATCTGTCCGGCTGGATTGGCGGCGACATCGATCGCCTGTGGCTGCGCTCCGAAGGCGAACGCAGCAACGGCAAGACTGAAGAGGCCGAGATCCAGGCCTTGTGGGGCCACGCCATTTCGCCGTGGTGGGACGTGGTCAGCGGCGTGCGCCAGGACTTCAAACCCGGCGCGCCGCAAACCTGGGCCGCGTTCGGTTTGCAGGGCATGGCGCTGTACAACTTCGAGGCCGAGGCCACCGCGTTTATCGGCGAGGGCGGGCAAAGCGCGCTGCGGCTGGAGGGCGACTACGACATTCTGTTGACCAACCGGTTGATCCTGCAGCCCACCGCCGAACTCAACGTCTACGGCAAAAGCGACCCGCAAAGGGGTCTCGGCTCCGGTCTGTCGAACACCGAAGCCGGCCTGCGCCTGCGTTATGAAATCCGCCGCGAATTTGCGCCGTACATCGGCGTGACGTGGAACCGCACCTACGGCAACACCGCCGATTACGCCCGCGAAGAAGGCGAGGATCGCAGCGAAGCGCGCCTCGTGCTCGGTGTGCGGATGTGGTTCTGAATTCCATTAGCCAATAACCCAGAGGTCTTGCATGCGCACGTTGACTATCACCCTTGTACTCGCCAGCGGATTGCTCTTGAGCACCCTCGCCCAGGCCCACCCGAAACTACTGTCTTCGACCCCGGCCGAAGGCACCGACGGCGCGGCGCCCGGCAAGATCGAACTGCACTTTTCCGAGAACCTGCTGGCCCGGTTTTCCGGCGCCAAACTGGTGATGACCGAGATGCCCGGCATGGCCCATTCGCCGATGCCGATGAAGGCCAGGATCAGCGCCGGCAGCGACCCGAAAACCATGCTCGTCACCCCGCTTGACCCACTGCCCGCCGGCACCTACAAGGTCGAGTGGCGCGCGGTGTCGTCCGACACACACCCGATCACCGGCAACGTCACGTTCAAAGTGCAGTGAGCGATGATCGAGCTGAGCAACATCATCCTGCGTCTGGCGTTGTATGTGGATTTGCTGCTGTTGTTCGGAGTCGCTTCGTTTGCGCTGTACAGCAGTAATGCCGTCCAGCGGTTTGGCCGGATGTTACGTGGGTTGTCGTTGCTCGGAGGGCTGCTGTCAGTGGGCGGATTGCTGCTGATGACTAGCGCCATGAGCGGCGAAACCGAACTCGCCGCGCTGTGGCCGCACCTGCAGATGATGCTGCTTGAAACGGATGTCGGTATGGCGTGGACGGTGCGTCTGATGGCGCTGATCGTGGTGCTGATCCGGCCAAGGAGGTGGGTCGCGTCGAGTGCCGGCGCGATCGCCCTCGCCTCCCTCGCCTGGAGCGGGCATGGGGCGATGGATGAAGGTCTGCTGCGGGTCTGGCATTTCCTCAGCGACATCTTCCACTTGCTGGCGGCGGGTGCATGGTTGGGGGGCATGCTGGCGCTGGTGTTGTTGGCCCGTGGCCGTGTGGATGAAACGCGGATTCGCCTGTTGGCTGATGCAGTGAAACGCTTCGAATGGGTCGGCGCGGCGATAGTGCTGACGCTGTCGATAACCGGCGTGGTGAATTACCTGTTCATCGTCGGCCCCAGGTTGGATGACGTGCTGCCCGGCACCTACGGAATATTGCTGGCGATCAAGGTTCTGCTGTTTGCCGGGATGCTAGTGCTGGCCGCGCTGAACCGCTTTCACCTTGGGCCTGCGCTGGAGCGGTCAGTACGCGATGGGCAGCACGTCGTCGCGGCGAATGCGCTAAGACGCAGCGTGCTGCTGGAACTGGGCATGGCCCTGCTGATCGTCGCCTTGGTGGCGTGGCTCGGCACGTTGAGCCCGGACGCGGGATGACACCCGCGAAGGCCTTTCACTACACTGGCTCACCGTCCTCTGCAGAAGCCCGATTTCGATGACAACTCTAAAAAGCACGATGATCCTTTGCGCCGCGCTGAGCTTGGCCGCGGGCGTGCAGGCCGAGGAAACGCCTTCGCACCTCGACAGCATCCAGCAACAAGGCCAACTGCGCGTCTGCACCACCGGCGACTACAAGCCCTACACCTTCAAGCGCACCGACGGCGACTTCGAAGGCATCGACATCGCCATGGCGAGCTCGCTGGCCGCCAGCCTCGGGGTCAAAGTCGAATGGGTGCAGACCACCTGGAAAACCCTGATGCCAGACATGCAGGCCGGCAAGTGCGACATCGGCATGGGCGGCATCTCGGTCACGCTGGAGCGGCAGAAAAAAGCCTACTTCAGCAACACCCTCGACAGCGATGGCAAGATCCCTTTGGTGCGCTGCGCCGATCAGGCCAAATACCAGACCATTGAGCAGATCAACCAGCCCAACGTGCGCCTCGTTGAGCCAGCCGGCGGCACCAACGAAGCCTTCGTCCACGCCTTTCTGCCCAAGGCACAACTGGCGCTGCACGACAACGTAACGATCTTCCAGCAACTGCTCGACAACAAGGCTGACGTGATGATTACCGACGCCTCCGAAGCGCTGTACCAGCAGAAACTCAAACCCGGTTTGTGCGCGGTGAATCCGCACCAGTACATGCAATACGGCGAGAAGGCTTACCTGCTGCCGCGCGATGACATCAGCTGGAAACTGTATGTCGATCAGTGGCTGCACCTGAGCAAAGTCACCGGCGCTTATCAGAAGGTCATTGGCGAGTGGCTGGCGCTGCCGCAGTAAGCGTTTTCAGCGTTTCACTGGCCTGGCTGTCCGGCGCGGCGGTCATGACGACAGCGCCCGCCCTGAAGCCGACACCCGTTCCTTCAGAAAGAAAATGATGGGGTTCTCCAAGCACTACCAGTAACGCGGCAGGCACAAAAAAGGCGTCCGAGATGGGCTAACGCCGATCAGTTAAGCGCAGATCCCCTGTGGGAGGGGGCTTGCTCGCGAAAGCGATGTGGCAGTCAAGATCAATGTTTGCGGGGCCGACGTCTTCGCGAGCAAGCCCGCTCCCACCATTGATCTTCGTTGCTTGAGCGTTGAGTTCGCTTGACTGATCGGCATTCAGTCGTCATGCAACATCCCGGAGCTGTATTGGTTCAAGCTGCTACCGATACTGTTGCCACCAAACTTGAGCGTCGTTGCATTAGTGCGCCCCTCCGGCGATTGACAATCAGAGGAAAAACAACTGGTGGTGGTCAACCCACCGGAGCCCGAACAGGCACTCAATACCGAGACAGCTGCAGCGATCAACAGCACTTTGACGACATTGGTGCGCATGGTACGGCTCCCCTTGGGATGATCTTGTGCAAGCATCGTAGGCCTTCGCCGCGCGCGGCAAGATGAAACTTTTACGTTCGACAGCACGGGTTCAGGTTCGACGACCCGCCCCCTTCAAATCGGCTGCCACGCCTGCGCAGGAATCTGCGCCATCGCCTCAAACGCCGGTTGGGCGAACCAGAAACCCTGCATCAGATAAATCCCGCAATCGGCGAGAAAGTCCCGCTCCTCCGGGTGCTCGATGCCCTCGGCAATCACCTCGACGCCTAACTCGGCACACATGCCCACCACGCCACGGACAATCGCCTGACGCACGCGATCACGGTGGATATCGCGAATCAGCGCCATGTCCAGTTTGATCAGGTCCGGCTGAAAGTCCGCCAACAGGTTCAGCCCGGAGTAGCCGGCGCCAAAATCATCGATGGCGGTCTTGAAGCCAAACTCACGGTACTCGCGCAGGATGTTCATCAGGTGCTTGTTGCTTTCGACGTGCTCGCCCTCGACCGCCTCGAAGATCAGCCGATCGAGCGGGAACGCGTGCGCGCGCGCCGCCTCCAGCGTGCTGCGAATACACATGTCCGGACGATAAACGGCGTTCGGCAGGAAGTTGATCGAAAGAAACCCGGTGAGCCCCAACTGCGCTGCCGTGGAGATCGCCCGCACGCGGCACAGTTGATCGAAGCGATAGCGGTTCTGGTCATCGACCTGCTGCAAAACCGACAGCGCACCTTCGCCCTGCACGCCCCTGACCAGCGCCTCGTGGGCGAAGGTCGATTGATCACGCACATCGACAATCGGCTGGAAAGCAAAGGAGAACGCCATATCGGCCTCGCCTTTTTGCCGGCATCCTTGGCACCCCCCGCTGGGCTGGGGGAAAATGGGTGTATTGGTCATGACGCCCCCTGAGAGCGGGTTGCAACCATCCATGGCCCAGAAAAAATGACTGCACGGACCGGGTGGCGCCGCTTGGCGGCCCCCGCTTATACAGGCTGACCGGACAATTGCGGCCAAGTTCATTGCGAAGTGCCATCAGGTACGGAAATGCGCCGTCATGCGTTGCAGGTCCTGTCCCAGCGACGCCAGCTCAATGGTCGCGGCGGCGCTTTCTTCGCTGGCGACGGCCGACTGATCCGCCACATCGCGCACACTGACGATGCTGCGATTGATCTCATCGGCCACCGCACTTTGCTGCTCAGCGGCGGCGGAAATCTGCAGGCTCATCTGCTGGATCGTGCCAATCGAATGGTTGATCTCGGTGATCGCCTGTTCGGCCTTCTGCGCCAGCACCACGGTGTCCAGCGTGCGTTCGCGGCTGGAGGTCATCAGCGCCGAGGCCGCGTGCGTGCCCTGTTGCAAGGTGACGATCAGCGCTTCGATCTCCTTGGTCGAATCCTGTGTGCGCTGCGCCAGCGAGCGCACTTCATCGGCAACCACCGCAAAACCACGGCCCTGCTCACCTGCCCGCGCCGCTTCAATCGCCGCGTTCAGCGCCAGCAAATTGGTCTGCTCGGCGACAGCCTTGATCACGTCGATAACCTTGCCGATCTGCTCACTGTCCTGGGACAGCACGTTCATCGCCGCGCCCAAATCCTCGATCGCCACCGACAGTTCGCTGATCTGCACGGTCGCCTGCTTGACCACCGCACTGCCGTGACGTGCTTGCTGATCGGCCAGTGTTGCGGCGGCGGATGCGTCGGTGGTGTTGCGCGCCACCTCCTGCACCGTCGAGGCCATTTCGTGCATCGCCGTGGCGACCTGATCCACCTCGACTTTCTGCTGGCGCACACCGGCGCTGGTCTGCTCGCTCATCGCCGAGAGCTTCTCGGCCGACGTCGAAATATGCGTCACGCCGTTACCGATCCCCTGCACCAGCGTATTCAGGCTTTGCGCCATGTCCTGCATCGCATTCTGCAGATCGCCCAACTCATCCTTGCGGCTGGATTTGGCTTGCACCGTCAGATCGCCCTTGGCAATCCGTCGCGCCAGTTCCACCGTCAGCGCCAGCGGCCCGGTGATCTGTCGCGAGATCAACACCGACGCCACCAAACCCACTACCAGTGCCAACATCGTCAACACCGCAATCTGAATAAACGCCCGATGTTGATCATCCCGCGCCAGACGCTGCTGAGTGTCCATCAGGCCGGTCATGATGCTGTCCATCGCCTGGCTTTGCTGATCCACCTGCTGACGCAGGCTGTGCTTTTGCTCGAACAGCGCGGCTACCTGCACCAGCACGTCGCGATAACGACGGATACCAACCTGCGCCTCCTCCAACTGACTCGATAGGCCTGCAGGCAAACTGCGTTGCGCCTTGCTCATGTCACTGAGAAACGCATCGGTGGTGCCCAACAGCACCTTTTTGTTCGCCTCGTTTGGCACCGCGATGTAACGTCGCAACATCAAACGAAACATCGTCATGCCGTTGCGCAAATCTGCCACCGTGCGCAAGTCCGCCACGCGCGCGACATCGGCCGACGCGAGCGCACTGGCCGTGGTGCTCTCGAACATCCGGGTGAACGTTTCGGCGTACTTGTCCGACATCGCCCCCAACGGTTTCAGCGCATCGGTGGTCGCCTTGTCAGCCTCGACCAAACGCTTGACCTGCTGATCGTAGGCCACCGTAGTGTCCTGCAAGCGCTTCAAAGCCTGTTGGTTTTCCGCCCGAGTCAGGGTCTGCAACGCCTTGGCGATCAGCCCCTGCAACACCGTCAGCTGCGACTGATAAGACTCGGCATACGCCGCATCCGCCGCCGCTTCGTACTGCTTCTCCGACAGCCGCATGTCCTGCGACGCATCGTTGAGCGTGCCGATCAAACGCGTGGTATCCAGACGATCCACCAGCACATTGCTGCTGCTATAGCCAATGAAGGCCACCGCCCCCACCGCCAGCAAAAGAACACCAAACCCGGCCCCCAACTTTCGGGACACCTTGATGTCGCCCAGGAAACTCGATGCTTCTGCCATGTTCAGCCTCTAACGCCCTGACGCCGTTCAACGCCAGGCAAAAAAATTCATCTCAGGCAACCGAGGTTGCCGCGCATATTCGGGGGGCGTCATCCTGAGCAAGTGGCGGACAGCTCCAACTGTCCCGGCTGCAACAGGCTGATGCGAAAAGCCGTAACGACGGCGCAGGCATCAGCGACCAAATCCAGATTTCACGCTGGATTTATCGTTTCAGCAAAGGTGTTGGAACAGATGCTATAAATTTTGGGAAAAGTTGTACAACTTTATATTTTTGTACAATCAGTGAACTTTTTCGCGTGCGTGATGACGTATTGCCATCATTTTTTGTGGCACATCGCTACTGGCGACGAAAGCCTTGAAAAACCGCCGTCTTGAGTGGTTGTTTCGAGAATCGACACAGCGCCCTCCGCAACCACGACCTCGCCGCTCGCCACGGAGGGCAACGATCTACGCCTTGAGCTCGACGTTATCCAACGCCTGATTCACCGCCAACTCCCCCAACATCACCACCTGCGCAATGCCCAGCAGCGTCTTGCGGTGCGGGACATCCAGCAACGCGGCGAAATCGTTGAGCATGGTGGTGGCGGAACCCAGGGACTCGCTGGCGTTGGCGAGGAACATCGGTTTGGATTGATCACCGCTGGCCATGATCTGGCTGGCCGGGGTGAGGTAGTGATCGAGGGCGCGCTCGGCGGCTTCGTGGAGTTTGCGGGAATCGAGGAATTCGTAGGGGGATGCGGGGTCGGTTTCTGGGGGGGTTGGGGTTGGTTTGAACATGGTGTAACTCCTGACGGATAAACGAAAAGGAGCCATCACTCTCGCTACCAAACGAAGGGTGGAGGCCATACGCAGGTTGGTAGACCGGTCGCACTAGAACCCGGCGCCCACGAATGAGCCCCACGCATGACCACCATGACATCGAAGTCCTGGAAAGGACTGCACACGGTGACGCCATGAGTCTAGAAACGAAGCGGGCTACCAAACCCGATCACTGGTTTGCAGTGACACAGGGACGATAGAACCCGCGAGCTAGACGCACAGGCCGGCGGATTCTGTCTTAGGTGTAGGGAGTCGCGCAAGGTGGTATAGGAGCGAGTCTGCAATCGCAGGATTTATTTAAACGAACGTGTTTTTTCTGTTTGGGAAGGCTCTGCGGGCACGCTGATAGAACCGCCTACTGTCACCACTGCAAAGACCACTGCGATCCTTTTTGAGTCGCTGTCCGTCACTCCGATGATGGATCGAACTGACCCTTCTTTTACCTCCCGCAAATAAAGGCCCAAACGCCTCGCCACCAACCCGCGTACCAGTTGCGTACCAGCTCTGTTCTCCTCCCTCCTTTTCCCATCGCCTCTGCCGACTGCGTTAGCAAATTTTAAGCAGCGGTTCTCGGCTCCAATCCTGGCACTGTCTATCGTCGGCTCAGGCGTGTTTCGTGAGTGTTAAAACCGAGCGCACGAAAGGCCAGCGAATCGCCCCGTCTGTGCTTCACTCCCGTTTTCAGGTTGACCCCTGGGAAAAAGGTAATTTTGGTAATTTTGTTTTTTACAACCGTAAAAAACCAATAATATCAGTAGGTTAGATCGATTTAGCAAAGGTAATAATAGGGTAATAGGGAGGTTAGAAAATTACCCTTAGTCGTAGTAATTTCGCCCACCTACGAACCCCTTTAAAATCAGGCACTTGGTGAAATATTACCTCCAGCCTTACCAAATATTACCTTCAAAGGTAATCCCTCAACGCCATGGTCTATAAGGGCTGCAGCCCGTTTTTCGCACCGTCTTACCAAAATTACCTTTTTCCCAGCCTTGAACTGAAAATCAGCCGCCCAGGTGCCTGCTATGCTTCCTCCTTTCCGAATGGAGTCAAAGATATGGCCGACGAGTATTCCCTCTCCTCGACGCTCGAAAGGATGTATGAGAACCAAATTGCGATTGAAGCGGCTCTGATGGAGCTGACCCTGCTAGCAGAGCAGCAAGGCTTTGCTGAAGCTGGTGATAACGCCAGGGGCGCATTAGATCGGATCGGCGAAAACGCAGGCTTCATCAAACAGGGCTTGGCCCGCCTGAGATCAATAGAAAAAAAATAGGCGCTTGGTTGCTCCAACAGATGAGCCCGCCAGCAAACTGACAATCACCGGGGTAGGGCCATCACCGGCGTAGGGGCCCCTCGCCCCGTGCATGATCAACACGACTATGCAAGAATCGACGACCTTCTTTACGAAAGGAAGCGTGGTAGCCGAGGTTCATTTCTGGGTCTCTGGCTCAAAGGATGGCTTTCTGCTAGCGTTCAGCGAGCACGTTGTTTAGCCGAATACACTGACGTTTTTTTATTTTTTGAGCTTTAGTCCATTTATATGACCCTTAAGAAACCAAGCGCAATCGACCTGTTTTGTGGAGCAGGTGGACTCACAACTGGATTAAAGGCAGCTGGATTCTCAGTCCTTGCAGGGTTCGAACTTAATGAAACTGCGGCAGCCACCTACAAACTAAACCATAAAAAATCAAGGCTTTTCATTGGTGATCTTTCCAAAATAGATCCTAAGGAAGTCATGGATAGTTTGGGATTAAATAAAGGACAATTAGATCTCCTCGCAGGCTGCCCGCCATGTCAAGGTTTCTCCACCCACAAAACACGCAACAGATCAAGCTCGGTAGAAGACATAAGAAATGACTTAGTTTTCGAGGTACTGCGTTACATCAAAGTATTTCTACCGAAAACCATTATGTTGGAGAACGTGCCTGGGCTTGCCAAAGACCAACGCATGTCAAAACTTAAAGCCGAACTTGAGATTCTTGGTTACGTAATAAATGACAACACCGTCAAAGTCTTAGATGCTGCTGACTTCGGCGTACCACAACGCCGAAAGCGCATGATTCTACAGGCCTCACTTTTCGGCATTATCAATGAGCCTGAAAAGATAAAAACCAGAACAACGGTAAAGCAATCGATCGGCGCATTACCTTTACCTGGCTTTTCAGGTGACGAACTTCACGATCTACCTGTTTCGAGAAGCAAAAAAGTATCCACGATAATCGAGAACGTCCCTACCGACGGCGGCTCGAGAAGTGATCTTCCGCTTGAGCTTTGGCTACCATGCCATATCAAACGACCAGGCTCTTACAAAGACGTATATGGGCGAATGTCTTGGAATGACGTGGCGCCAACTATCACAGGTGGTTGTACCAACCCGTCTAAAGGGCGATTTATTCATCCAGATCAGAACCGATCAATTACACTTCGCGAAGCCGCTTTGCTCCAGACTTTTCCCGAAGACTATAAGTTTTCACTGAAGCGAGGGAAAGATTACGCCGCGCTAATGATAGGTAACGCGCTCCCCCCCTTGTTGATTAAGGCCCACGCAAAAAAATATATACAGCATTTAAAGTCGGTTGAGACAGGGAATGTAAAATGACCAAGCGCTTTGTGATGAAATTTGACCCCAAGACAATCGAACACTTGGGGGTTCGAATGTACTCTACGCTTCCCCCGGCTCTGGCTGAATTGATTTCTAACGCATATGACGCGGATGCGTCAGAGGTGAAAATAAAGCTCACCGAGACCGCGTCAGGGCCATCATCTATCAGCGTTACAGACGACGGGCATGGAATGAGTGCCCTCGACATTCAGGAAAAATTTCTGGTCATTGGCAGAAACCGCCGACAGAAAGAAGGCGATGAGCCCACAACCCGATTCAATCGGCTCGCAACGGGTAAAAAGGGCTTAGGGAAACTTGCTCTTTTTGGGCTATCGAAACACATAACTATCGATACGGTTAAGGACGGATTGCAGAACCGGTTTAGTTTAAACTGGGACACACTAATGACTTCTGAAGGTGAGTACTCACCCACTCGTGAAATCAACAACAAAAAAACCACTCGCACATCCGGCACCACCATTACGCTATCAAAATTAAAACGTCAATCGAGCTTCGACCTTGAAGCGCTGGCTGACAGCTTGTCTAAGATATTTGTATCCGACACAACTTTTAATATCATCCTAAATAAAGGAACAGAGCGCGCAATTGTCAACGAACAACGGAGATACAAAAACTTCAACAAAGAGTTCGAATGGGATCTTAACGACTACATAGACGACGATTCGAAATACAAGGATGTAATTGGCAAGCTCTTTACCGCTGAAACTCCAATACGTCCTAACTCTGGTTTGCGCGGCATTTCTATTTTTTCGCGCGGAAAACTTGTGAATGCTCCCGAATTTTTCTCAAGCAGCACGTCTAGCCACTTTTATCAGTACCTCACAGGCTGGATTCGAGCTGACTTCATTGACGAGCTTGACGAGGACGTAATCTCAACCAATCGCCAATCTATAAACTGGGACAACATTGAGATGGCGGAGTTTCGGGAATTTCTTTCCGACACCATTTCCAAAGTCAATAGCAGCTGGCGTGAAAAGAGAAGAGAAAAAAAGGGGACGACAATTAAAGAGGCCACCGGCATCGATACTGAAAAGTGGATGTCTACGATGCCCCAAAAAGTCAGGGAGCAGACTTCTATAATCCTTGACACTCTGAATAACGATGAGTCCATTACAAAGTACGTCCCCATCGTTGAAGCACTGCACGAGCTAGTCCCAGAATACCCGCAACTACATTGGCGGCACCTGCATTCCGTACTTAGAGACCGCGTTCGCAGCTATTACGAGAATGAACAATATGGAGATGCCGCTGACCAAGGGGTCAAAATCTACTTTGAAACCATTCGAAAAATTTCTGGCCTCAAGGTGGATGGCGCAGATCTAATAGGCAAAGCCTTTGGCACACGACCTCCGGCAATTCAGGTTGCCGATTTAACTACCGAGTCTGGAGATAACATCCAGAAAGGGCAGGATCAGTTATCTAGGGGACTTTTCATGGGGTTTAGAAACCCTCTGAACCATTCACCTATTGACACGCTCGTTCCCAATACTTTCTCCGAGGTAGACTGCTTAGATATCCTGAGCCTAACTTCGTATTTGGTCACTCGGATAGAAGCTACAAAGGCGTCAACTGAGGAAAATTGAGGATTCATACCCAGGTCGCGTCCCAATAGTTGCGTGGAACGCGGCCTTCCAGTGGAATCTCAGTGCCTGACGCCTTGACCCGGATTTTGAAATACATGAAACAGGTTCAGTAGGCAGCCCTGCCAAGCGTTACGTGGGATTGAGGTGCGGGCCCCGCCCTGCTCAGCGGCACTTCGAACTCCCCGCCAAGACGATTTCAGAATCGAAAAAGCCCGAAAAATCATGATTTTCTATGGCTCTCATGCCGTAAACAGGGGGTGTTTCGGCATATCTTCAAATGGTTTATTACCGGATCGATTAAAGCCAGAACTACGTTTCTTTTCAAAACTTTGCACTTAATGCAATACCCTCTTCCAACGTCGACGCCACCGCTGGCGTAGATCGCGACATCGTTTGCACCTCCCTCTCCTTTGCATAAGAACATGACGTGGAGCCCGTCGGCGGGAGGGGGATAAGTGCTTTTTCCATCAATTTTTTTTCTTAAGGCGCTTTTCAGAGAGAGCAGCCTCCAAATTATTTTCGCTTGAGCGCATCCGGTTCGCTGTCTCCTACGTAAATCCATCACCCCTCATTTGAAGGGGCTACTAATCAAGGAGACGCATCATGCACACGCTCATCAAACGCTTTGCGATTGCATGCTTCACCCTTCTGTGCCTCAACACCGGACTTAGCTTTGCTGCCGATACCGTGATGGTCGGCGGAGCTGCCATGTATCCAAACAAAACCATCGTAGAGAACGCCGTCAACTCTAAAGACCATACGACGCTTGTTGCAGCAGTCAAAGCCGCCGGCCTGGTCGATACGCTGAACAGTAAAGGGCCGTTCACAGTCTTCGCTCCCACCAACGAAGCCTTCGCCAAGTTGCCTGCTGGGACAGTCGATATGCTGGTCAAGCCAGAACACAAAGCCGACTTGACCAAGATCCTCACCTACCATGTCGTACCCGGTACTCATACCGCCAAGCAACTGATGGATGACGCCAAAATGCACGGCGGTAAGGTCATGCTTACAAGTGTCCAGGGTGAGCCCCTGACCGTATGGCTTCACGAGGGTAAGTTATGGGTTGAGGACGCCAAAGGCGGTAAAGCAGCGATCACCATCGCCGATGTCATGCAGGCGAATGGCGTCATACATGTCGTCGATACCGTTTTGATGCCTAAGTAGGTCAGGCGAACTCTCGCTCCATTGAAAGCAGGGGCGTCACGTTGAAGGACGCTGGTCTTGCTCAGCTATCCTACGGACAGCAAGACCAGGAGTCTTCGAGGGGAAATTATGCGGGTTAAATCACTAGCCGATATTATCTACGACACTCAAATACTGTGCGTATTCTGCGCACTAGGGCTAGCGATCCTTTGGGGTCTGGAGGTCGAAGGAACGTACGAAATTTACGCACTCGTGCTGGCAGCCTCGTTCACGACAATCACTCTGTGCGGAAAATACCTTGAACAGGGTAAAAAGCCCTAAAAGTAGATCTCAAACTGCCAATTGACCTTGATTTTCGGTTCATAAACCCCGCCTCAGGCCGATAGCGGCTCCGCCATTTGTCTTCTCGGGCGACTCGAAAGCTCACAGACTCGATGTGCCACCATGCCTCATCTGAAGGCAAGCTGCTAAAGTCTACACAGACCTCAACCATTCCTAGAAAACAATGGATACTCCAGAAAAAACCGATAGCCCCGATCTCAGCGTCTGCGGATTCTCCCGAGATTGCGTCAAAGTGTTGGACACGGTCGGCAAGATTGTCTCATTCAATGATGATGGTCTGCGGATCATGGAGTTCGACCATCTCGATCAGGTTCTGGGTTTTTTCTGGCCCGATCTTTGGCCTGCAGATCTCAGAGCATTAGCGATCGAAGGCTTAGCAACGGCCCAGGCGAAGGGTGTCGCCTCCTTCAGAGCACCTTGTCCTACGGCAAAAGGAAACCTGAAATGGTGGGATGTTACGATCGCTGCCGTCCCGGGGCCATCTCCTACATTTGCGGTTATCTCCAGAGACATCACTGAACAGTATGCAAACGAAGTTGTACAGCGCGGTAGCCTAGAAAGACTCACAGCAATAACTGAATCTAATAGCGATGCACTCTGGGATATTGATCTAACAAATAATCACATTTGGTGGAGCGAAGGCACGCAACAACTTTTCGGTTACGGCGCTGATCAGATAGGCAAGAATACACAGTGGCGTCACGATAATATCCATCCTCATGATCGCGACCGGGTAACCGCCAGCATGGCGCAAGCGATTGAGAATGGCTCAACATTTTGGCAGGACGAATTCCGCTTCCGATCTGCCAATGGGTCATACATCGTAGTCTTGGATCGTGGATCAATAATCCGCAACAGTATGGGTGTGGGTAATCGGTTTGTCGGCGTGATGCAGGATATCAGCGCCCGCGATGCTAAGGTTAAAATGCATGAGCTAGTCGCAGGCGAGCTTTCACATCGAGTCAATAATATCCTTGCCGTAATTTCTGCAATTTTTTACCAATCATTGAAATTGAGCGAAGATTTAGCGTCACTCGGCCAAACATTCGGCGATCGACTGCTTGCGCTGGCCAGCGCAAACAAGGCCATTATGAAAGGTACGGGAATATCTACTGATATTAAGAGTCTAGTTGAGGAACAACTTGCCGCGTTCATCGCCGCTGGACGCTTGTTTGCTGTAGGGCCGCCGGCGACGGTCAGCGCTGAAACAGCCCTACCTTTCTCGCTCGCCATCAATGAACTTTCCACTAACGCCGTGAAATATGGCGCGCTGTCGAGTGATATAGGCACTGTGGCACTCAGCTGGCGCTTGCAAGATGATCCCTCAGCAATCATTGTAGATTGGGTGGAGTGCGGAGGCCCCAAGGTCCAGGCACCCATTCGCAAGGGATTAGGATCCGTATTGATTCAGCGCTGCATTCCAAAGTCAAAAGTAGAACGCCGGTTCGATGCAGATGGATTTAGCTGCACCATTGAAATATCCCTCAGCTAATTTATTCAAAAAAGCGCCGATTACTCCTTAAAAATTGAGCGACATAATAATTCTCTGCTAATGTTAAGGGGTTATTCAGCAAGGAGTGGTGCCATGGAAGAATTGTTCATCGTGCAAAGAAGGCCGTGTGGCGGGCTAGAGGCGGGCTTCTACTTCAGAATAGTCGACACCCGTACCGGTGAGTCCCTAATGGCTAACTTTCTAAATGAGGCTCATGCAGAAGAACAGTGCAGCCGATTAAATGAGGATGCTGCGCAAATTCGATCAGGCGGTCTTAGCATTATTCCCTTTAGACGATGATTATAGAATCCATGCCAAATGCACATGGTGAGCGAGCCAAGGCGTGATTTTTATTAACGCCCACCCAGCCCCGGCCAAGATGCTGAAATAAACCGTGAAAAATTTGAGCTCCCATTTCATAGATCCATCCGTTCAAGATTGGTGTGAAGGTGGAAAATCGCGCAAAACCGACTATATTTCGGATCGTGTCTACCTTGCCAGTGCGGCCCTCAGCTCGTCCCTGTAGTACTGGTGAGGTCGACCATCTTGATTCTGATATCCCTACTCCTTTACTTTTTTAGCTCGCCCGCATGCGAGCTTTTTTTTGCCATCAGTTTTTTATTTTTCCTAGGTGCCTTGAACTGCCGAGGGTTCAAAAACAGAAAAAATCCTCAGATACGAGCAGCCTTTGGTCTGGCCTCCTACCATTGAAAGGATGGCAGCTATTGCGTTATTAGTTTCAATTTCATTCCGAGCAAAGTCGAAGTAGTTGCTGCTGTTGTGAATGCCGCAGCATTTGCTGGCGGAGGGGTAGCCCCATGAGTGTGAAATGCAAGCTGTGTGTTCATGTCGTGCAGAAGGTCAAGCGCATCACAAACAACTTTGAACAGATTCACATCAGTAGACCCGATCCAGTTCTTTGGCGCCTGCATACTCTGGCTGATTCCCGCTACGCTCCGACGCAAGCCCTCGATTCGTTCCTGCATATCACCGCCCACTGTGGCGTTGTACTTCTGTCCGACGACGATGTTCAGATCCCGGCCGGTCGCTTGGTGCAGATCGTCCACCGCCGCCAGGCTCGCGGATCCACCTGACAGCAGCTTCAGCGCGCCCAGCGCCTCGATCGTCTTCACACCACCCACCGACTCAGTTGAGTGGTCATCAACCGCCCGCGTGTGGCTCTGGAACTGCTCGCGGTTGTCCAGGGCTTCAACCTCGCGCTCGATCGCTTGATCCCGGATCTTGCCATCGGTCTGGCGTAACCAATTGCCGTCCGCATCGACGCGCTGCTGTGCCGTGCCGCTGTGCTGCCACACCTGGTCACCCTTCGGCACCTTCGGCATGCTCAGCCCGTGAGGCAAGATCGATTGAATGTAGGGCTTGTTCGGCAAGCCGTAGGCGAAACACACCACCACCCGCGTGCCTTCCTCCGGAAAAGCGTATATGCCCATTTCCTCGCCACCGGTGGGCAGTGGCAGCGGGACGCCGGTCAGCGGCGGGATGGCCGGGTCTGGCTCGTCGTCGGGGCCGAGAACAACAATGTCCACGGCATAGCGCGGACGGAAGTCGTCGCACAGTCCAGCGTCCACCGGCGCATCGGCCACGGCGGTGACCTGGGCGAATCGCGGTAGGTGATAGCCACCGGTGAGTTCGGGAAATTGGCGCTCTACAGCGCGGCGGATTGCATCTTCCATCGGATTGCCATCTGGTCATTGGCGAGTGCCACACTGGTGACACGTTCGCCGGCGTTGATCGTTGCACCTGGTCGCAGCCCGGGAAGGGCCGCCACCATTGCGCTCTGGTTGCCCTGGTAGCCGTCGAACAGCTCCGTGGGGATCTGCAGCGCCGCCCGGGCGCCAAAAAAACTGTCGGCCCAGCTGCCGGCGAACACTTCGCCGTTGCCCAGCTGGTGCCAGGTGAAGTCGGGAATACTGAACACTCGGGCCAGGCTGTCCATGGCCTGGTATCCGGCAGCAAGGCTGTAGAAGTACGGCGCCTTCACGCCGGCGTAAGGCCGATCGGGAACGCGAAAGCGCAGGCCTGCCTGCTCGCTGATGGCCGCCAGTACAGCGCGCAAATCGACATGACGCAGGTTCAACGGCAACGGGTTGGCCAGCACAGCAGCCAGCTCACGGCAGAACAGCACCTGCTCTTTGGCATTGGCGGCGGTGCAACGCTCGACGTAGCCGATGAAGTGGCGCTGCAGCGTGCGGTCGTTGTAGCCGATATCCAGCGTCACCAACCCTTTAAGCGGCTCAGCAGACTGAACAGTGAAGTTCGCCCGCCCTGGACTGGTGGCGTCCAGCCGAACGTCTTCCTTGACCAGGCGAACAGGCGCGCCATTGATCGACAGAACCTTGTGCAGTTTCACTTCTGCTCACTCCCCAGCCACTTATCCACGCGCCCCAGCACCTTTTCAAAGCCGCTCAGCTCCGGGTTGTCGCTCGAACCTGAGTTACTACCACCTTCACCGGCCGCGCTGCCCGGGGCGCCTTGGGCGTCGACCTTGTTGCCGGCCCGTCGACCCTCGACCTTTTCCGGGTTCGATTCGCGCTCGCTGAGGGTGAATTGCACCAGCCAGGCTTTCAGGTTGTCCGCCTCGCGGGCGCTGACGCCTTCGGAGAATTCAACCTGGCGCACGCCGAACGCCTCGGCGGTGTCGTTCACGACGCGGTACAGATGCAACTCCCCGCCGCTCGCCGTGGCTTCGGCCAGACGCATCAAGTCAGTCAGCTGCACCCAATCAACAAAAGGGATCATCAGCGAGACGGCCAACGTTTTGGGCTTGAAGCCCTTGTGCGCCTTGTCGGTGTTGCTGGTCTGCCCCGACATGTCGCCGCTTTCGATGCGTAGATTGCCGGTGACCTTGAGGTTCTTCCCCTGGACTTTTTGCCCATCGAGCAGCAGCGTCATAGGCCCACCAGTTCCCGTACAAAACTCAACCCCTCTTGCGTGCCCACCAGCAGCAGGCCGGCGCATTGCACCCACTCATGCCCAGGGGCATCGCCGCTCAACAGCTCCTGGCGCAGCTCGCTGGAGTTGCCCGGGCCAATCAGGCGCGCCCGTATGCTGACGTCGGGGTTACCCCCCGCCAGCAGGTTTTTTAATTCAGCCAATTGCTGATCCCGCCCCTGTTGCTGTGCCGCCTTGCGAGCGGCCAGCGCCGCCAGATCGCCCAGCGGCGAACTGTCGGCGGCGTAGCCCTCCAGCACGGCCAACTGGCCGGCCATGGACTGTTTCGCAGCCTTGACCACTGTGCAGCGCTCCAGGGGCAGTCCTTGCCAGCGCGGCAACGCACCGGCGCCGGGGATCTCCCACTTGTCAGTCTCAAGTTTCATCAGGTGCTGGGCGCGCCGCTCGATGCGCACCAGGTCGCCAATCGGCAACAACGCGTTGAAACGCGACAGGCCGCTGGCCAACTGTTCCAGGCGTGTCCCCAGGAACAGAACCGACAGGGCATATTGCGGCCCGACCGGACGGCCCGAGTCGGTGGCGTCCTCCAGCTTTTTGGCCAGGTGTTCCAGCACGTTCGGCGCCGACAGGAAGCGCTGATAGCCCTTGCCTTGGCCGACGCCGCTTTGAAAAGGCGTCACCACCAGGCACGCGGGCACCTGACCCAACTGCTCGGCCAGCGCCGCCCGTCCGGCTTCAATGGCGCCTTTCGCGGCATCGCCGACCGGCCCCGGGTTGGTGTTGGCCAACCCGTTCAAACCGGCCAACCGTTGCGCGGTGCTTGCCAGCTCGCCGGTGGCCAGATCCTTGGCAGCGGACAGCTCGCCCATCCATTGCGTGGCCTGCTCCGGCCAGCGCATCGTCACCGGCGTCCAGCTCATGCCGGCGGCGTCCAGGTGATGGCTTTCATTGCCTTGAGGTTTTTGTCTTTCAGGGCCTTTTCCACCGCCTGGCGCAACAACTCGGCGCACTGCTGGGCGCCTTGACGAAAGCGCACCAGGTCGTGGCTGACCTTCTGCAGCTGGGCGATCGTGTGCGGCCGGAACGCCAGCACCTGGTCGGCGTCGTAGCATGGGTAGGTGTCATCCATCCCCAGCAACACCTGACCGTTCAGGTTCACCTGGTCATCGATCGCGCTGCTGTAGCGGTACACCTCGCCCAGGGCACTGGAGTTGAATCCGCCGGCGATGTACGTCGCGCAGTCGGCGGCGATCGCCTGCAGTTTTTTGTCCCGCAGTGCAGCCAGCACGGCATCGATGTCGTCAACCCATTCGCCGTTCTTCCAGATCTGGTTTGCCCCGGGCTTTTTCATGGTGAAGCCTGCCGGCACCGGTTCGAAGCCTTCGAGAATTCGAGGCTCGCCGGTGTCAGTGCTGTACACCACGACGCCGCCGAAGTAGTCCACAAGCTGCCAAGCTTTGCCGTCCCACCAGGCGGCTTTGTGCTCCGGGATCGACGGTGGGGCAACTTCCACGCAGCCACCGGGAATCAGAAAAACACCTGGTTCCAGTGGCGATTCGTCGGCCCTCACGGCGCCGACCAGGATGCCAAAATGGTTGGTCTGATAGACGAGTTTTTCAGTCATGCTCAATCTCAATACTTGATGCAGTAGAAAAGGGCCAAGTTCTTGGGCCGGGTCTCAGTGCCGCCGGCAGCGGCGACGGTCACGCCGTGGGTGTGTGCGCCGCCGGCGCCGATCCCGACGTTGTGCGCGTGATTGCCAGCGCCATCCATCCCGACAGTGTGTTGGTGGTGCCCGGCCCAAGACGTTTCGTGTGCCCCAGCCGACTGCTGCACCGAATTGAGACCACCAGCGCCCTGGCCAATACCCGCCGAACTCGGCGCTGTGTGGTTGTGCGCGCCTTGGGCATCCGTCCAGGCGCGGTGGGCGTGGTTGCCCTGCGCATCCGTCCACGCGGCGTGTATGTGGTCGCCCACTGCTGCGGCCGAGGCGGTGTGCGCGTGGGAATGGATCATCATGTCCTGAAAGCTGCCGAACGCTCGGCTGGCATCCACACCGCGCCCGTCGTCCCAGCCGCGAGGGAACAGGCCGCGCATGTCCGGCAAGTTGAAGGTGGTGGTCCCGTCGCCGGCCCCGTAGTGTGTGGCGATCCGTGCAAACAAACCGGCGAACGCCGTGCGAGAAATCGCGGCACCATTACATGCCAGCCATCCCGCCGGTGGGCTGTTCATGGCGAACGCGGCCACCAAACCCGTCATAGAGTCGCCGACCTGCTTTTGCAGCTTGTTCAACGCGGCCGTGGTGGCGAGGATCTCGCTGCTATTGGTGTTCGGATCGTCGCTCTTGGCGTTGGGCAGGTTGCCCAGATCCACGTCTTCTTTGGTCGTACCACGGGCGCGCAGGGTCGCGTAATCGCCATCCCGCGCCGCGAAGTGCTGGATCAACGGCCCAGCGACTGACTCAGGCTTGCGCGCGTCCCAGAAAGCCGTTGGCGATGTGTAAAAGGCGATCGGCACGCAGTAATGGCGAACGCCGGCCGAGTCGGTGTAATCGGACTTTTCTCCGTAGACGACTTTCCACGTCGCCACCCGATCGTTCAGCTGTCGCTCCAGGCAAACGTCGAGTGTGATTGTCCCGGCGGGAATGACACCGGTGAACGGCCACGGGGTTGTCATCGACACCCGAATGCCTTCGATGTACGCCGTACCGGTTCCCAGTTGGAACCCGTTTTCGCTTTTCCCGAATGCCAGCGCGTTGCCGAAAAAACAGGCACGACCATACATTTCGCGATTGCTCAGGCGCTCGCGCTCATCGATGCCGGCCAGGCGCACAGTAAAGTCATGCTGCCAGGTGCTGGCATCAATGGTGATGCCGGTCAGCGCCTGGGCACCGTCGTAGGCCACCAAAAAGTTGCGGGTGACGTTGTTGCCGATCTGCAGCGGCGGGATGTTCTTGCGCTTCTGCTGCAGCGGGACGTAGGAGACGGCAAACAGCAGGCCGTCCGCGTCCTCAAGGCCGACCCAGTTAAAGTCCCAGTCGCCGATGTCGGAACCCAGCTGCGCGCTGTAGACAACCTGGTTCGGGTTCACAAATCCCCGGTTCTCCTCGGGGATGTCGTAAACCTGAACAATCTGCCCTACCGGCGGTTTGCCGGCGGCGCGATCCACCGGCGTTTCGGGGTTCAGCCCGGGCACGTTGGCGAAGATGAATTTCGTCACGACCAGGGGCTTTTTCTGGCTTTGTTTCAGGGCGATCTGGCTTTCGCCGGCCAAAGTGATACTGGCGCTCACGGTGCGCTCCTACAGGCTGGCAACCAGCGTCTGCTGGTCGTCGTTGAAGTCGATCAGGCCCATTTGCAGGCCCACGGGGGTAATGGTCACGAAGTCATAGCGCCGGCAGGTGCGGCCGTACTGCTGGATCAGCACACGCAACAGCTCGGGATTGAGGGACAGCTGCGCGTTGCTGAACTTGAGCAGCACCACGTCCCAGTCACGCCCGGGCTGGCGTTCCTCGATCTCGACGTAGCCAACGCCCAGACGCTCGAAAATGCGTTTCATGCCGGCGGTACTGCCGGCGTCCACGGAGTTCACGAAGGCGTATTTCACGCGCAGGCGGAACAGGGCTTCCGGTTCACCGGTGAAGCGCGTCACGTCACGCTGCCAAGCCCACAGTTCCAGAATGGCAAGGTGGCAGGTGTCGGGATCGATCTGCAGGTAGGGCCAGCGCAGCCAGCCGGTCACGGTTTCCCACCAGGACTGTGCAGCGGCCAACAACTTCGACAGCTCGGTGCCGCCGAGCCAGAAAGGCAGTTTGAGCTTGGTCATTGCGCCGTCACCTTCAACTGGCCCAGGCGCGGAATGTTCAGCCCGCTGATGATGTCCTGACCGGGCAAGAACCGCAGGGACGCAATGTCCTCGAACTGCTGGTGGATCTCTTCACTGAGCCGGCTGTAGCTGAAACGCGATTGCGGATAGGTCAGCGTCGGCTGGTAGTCGGTCGCGGTGCTTTCGCGAAACGCAGCCCGCACGAACAGTTCCACCTCTTTCACCAGGGCGGCGATCCGCTCGGCGCCCAAGTTGGGCTTGGGCCACAGCCACAGCGTCACGGTCGCCGGGACTTCGGGCATGACCATGGCCAGCAGATCGTCGCCGTGGCCGTGGTTGCCCTGGTCGCGAATGTGCGCGTTGATTTGCTGCAGGTAGGCGTCCGCCGGCACACCCGCATCGAACAGAATGTAGGCGTTCGCACTGCCCGGACCACGGGGCGCGCCGTGTTCGAAATACACGCCATCCGGCCGCACGCCCGGGAAGGCGGAAATCATGGCGCGATACACCGCGTCGGTGTGCCACTGGTTGACTGCCGAGAACTGGTTGCGCACACGCAGACGCAGTTGGTCGTTCGGTTCCGGATCGGCCCCTGGGGATTCCAGCCAGCCGTCTTTGTTCACCACCTGGACAATGCCGGGAATCGGAACCGGCAGGATCGCGTAGTACCCCGGCGCCAGATTGAAGCCACTGCCGGCCTGGATCGCTTCCGCCGGCACGTCCAGTTGCAACTGGCCTTGCTGGAACGTCGCTTGAGCCGTGGTCACCAACTGATAGACGTTGCCGTTGATCGCGGCCGACTGCACCACAATGCCTTTTTCCAGCTGCAGTACCCCGTCTGGTGTTGATCGGGTAAACAGCAATTTGCCTCGGGCTTTCGTGGCGCCCTTGCGTTCGACGTTGACCGCCCAGGCCAACATATCCAGCCAAGCGTCCACGGCGGTTTTCACAAAGAAGTTCGGCAGTACGGTCATGCACAGGAAGTCCAGCAACCACAGCACCGGCTTGGTGACCAGTGCAGTCATGACCCGCCAGAACGGCGAATAGCTGCTGGTGTTGGCCACCTTGGCACCCTGGGCTTCGACCTCTTTTTCCCACGCGGCCTTCAATCCCGCCTCGGTGGTCGGGATGCCGGCATCGGCGATCACCTTTTTAAAATCGACGCTCACAGACTTACCTCTATCGATCCGAATTTCAGGGTTTTGGCGGTTACCAGGTAAACGCCTGGCGCCTGTTGGGTGATGCGTGCCGTCCCCGGCACCAGGCGCACGTCGGCCTCCACCAGCAGTTCCATCCGCTGGATGCAATCGCGCTGACGCAGGCGATCGCGTTCGGCCACCAGCACGACCAGCAGCCCGCTGTCGCGGATCATGTGGGCAATGTCCTGGGCGATGCAGGCGCGGTCATCGACCAGCAGCGGCTGGTGCGACGGATCCAGCACCAGGTCGTTGTCGGCAATCAGCAGGTCCACGTACTCGCTCATCCGCCCACCGCCATGGCGACCATGTTTTCCATCTCCAGAGGCGTCATCTGCTTACCGGTGTTGATGGTCACGTTCTCCACATGCGTGCCCTTGTTCTGGCTGCTGTTGTTGTTCTGAATGCTGGTCAGCAGGCCGCCCGGCGGCACCGCCGAAGGGCGCGCCGGTGACAGACTGGGGATCGCCGCGCTGATGGTCTGCTGGGCTTTCTGCGCGGCGTTGGCGGTGTCGGCGGCGTTGGTCGCGGCATCGACGCCGGGCACCTCGGGCATGCCGCCGAAGCGCGCTTCGATGTTCACGCCCGGGATGCTGTTCAGCAGCTCGATCACACCGTTTACGGCCTTGGTGAAAATGCTGACGATGCTGTCCCACGCGGCCTTGGCCATGCCCGACCAGCCGCCCATGGAGTTAAACCAGTCGGACAGTTTCTGGAACGTTTCGGCAACGGCTTGGAACGCGGCGGTATTCATCAGGGCCGTCGTCCATTCGTCCCAGTAGTAGACTGCTGCAGCGATCGCGGCGACCAGGGCGACGATCCCGACCACGATCCACACCACCGGGTTAGCCAGCAGCGCCGCGTTGACCAGCCAGATCGCGCCCTGCCACAGCAACATGGCGCCGCGAATGACGGCCAGAACGGCGCTCAGCGTGTGAATCACCACGACGTAAGCCAGGATCGCCAGTTTCTGCAGGATGAACATCGCAACGGTGCGCAGGCCCATCAACTGGAAGAGTTTCCAGACGGTCAGCATGCCCAGCCAGGTCATACGCGCAATGCCCACCACCATGGTCAGGGCCGACATTGCAGCGACGATGCCCATGATCGACAGCGCGGTGATGCCGATCACGCGGGTGATGTTCGGGAACAGCTGTGACCAGCGCACCAGGGTTTTACCGATGTCCACCATCTTGGCCATGAATGGCGACAGCACCGGAATCAGCACCTGGCCGAACACCACTCGCATGACTTCGACTAGTGACGCCCATTGCTGCCAGGGATCGACCATCGCCCGGGCCATTTGCTCGGCGTTCTCCAGCCCGCGCACTTTGCCCAGCTGCTCGATGCCGTTGCGCAGCCGATCGGTATCCTTGGCCAGTGCGCCGATCACTTGGGCACCCTCACCGCCGAAAGCCTCCATCAACTTGGCCCCGGCCGACGCGCTGGTGAGGTCGCCGAACTTGCCCTGGAGCTTGTCCAGGATGGTCATCATCGGCAACACCTTGCCCTGCTGGTCGGTGAACTTCATGCCGAGCTTTTCCGAAGCGGCGCCGATGTTCTCGAAAAACGCCTTGTAGCGTCCGCCGGCGTCGCCGCCTTCCATGGTGCTGCTCAGCGTGCCGATCACCGCCATCTGCTCAGCCAGATCGACGCCGGAGGTCGTAGCGATCGCGCCGGCCTCCTTGAAAGCGTCTTTCATGGCCGCGCCGCTGGTACGGAACAGCTGCACCGCCAGCGCCGTCTGGCCGCCGAGCTTCTCCACCCACGCGCCCTTCCCCATCGCATCGGCTTGGGACTTCTGCAGGTTGTAGAGCGTGCCGACGTATTCGCCCATGGTTTCGGCGTCGGTCTTGGTGGCCTTGGCCAGCAGGTTGCTGGTGTTGGTAAAGATCGCCAGCTGGTTGCCGGCAAGCCCCTTGATGGCGCCCTCAATCAGATACGCCGAGGCCACAAAATCCTTGGCGTTCTCGCCGTAGCTCACCGCGAACTCCAGCGACTTGCTGTTCAGTGCGGCCAGCGCATCTTCCGCCACGCCCAGCGATCGGACGTCGCCCAGGGCGCGATTGACTTCCAGCGCCGGTTCCATGGATTGCTGAATCGCCACCACGCCCGCCGTCAGCCCGCCAAAGCCCAGGCCGATCGTCTTAATGTGCTTTTCGCTCTGATCGGCAAGCTCGGAAAAGCCCATTTTCACCTTGCCCAGGGGCGCGGTGACCTTATCGGTCAGGCTCAGAATGAAAGCCAGGCTGGCGCTACGGTCTGCCAAAGTCGTTACCCGTTCAGCGCAAGGGCGATGCCGTTAGCCACGGCAAATTCCATGCGTCTCCAGTATTCGTCCTCCAGCCACTTGGCCGTCCCCATCGCCTCGGGCGTGGGTTCGGCACCAGGTAGCCAGCGGTTCGTCAGGGCCATCAGTTGACCCAGGCCGTTTTCGCTTAGGCGCTCAGCGTGGCCGAGCGCTTTTTTACGATCACATCAACGTTCGGCGCGTATTCCTCCAGCAGCGCGCCGGCGAGCTGCATCACCATCACCGGGTTGCCCAGCAGGACTTTCAAAGCAGGCTTTTGATCCTGCAGCACGGTGGTCATCAACAGGTTGTTGCCCGGGGCTACCTTGTTGGTCTGGGTCAAGGCGTTGAAGTATTTGGTCACGTCGGCCGGGGTCAGGTTGAAGGTGAATTCCGCTTCGCCGACTTCCAGGGTGATTTCGGTGTTTTGCTGGCTCATGGGGTAGTTCTCTCGTTGAAGTTGGGGAAAGTGGTGTCCTGGGACGCTGGCAATCGCTGGCACACGCCACGGACGTATTGCTGCAGTCCGAGAATCATTTGCCGGCTTAAGGCGTGCTGATCTCGGAGGGTGTGATAATCCGGTCGAGCGTCTGGCGCGAGTTCGGCGGTTCCTGCATCAGCCACGCGGCCGGGGCCGGTGGCGGTGGGCAAAGATCCGGAGGCGGGACAGGTGGCGCGGATCCGCAGCCGCCGAGTCCCATCATCAACAGCGCGGCGCAGGCGTTCGTTTTCAGTGCGTGCATCGGTCAATTCCTTGGTGTTTCGTTGGTCGATCGCGTCCCGCTCGGCGAGCATTTCGCCGCTGATGCGTGCCGCTTCCCGCAGGCCGCTGGCCTCCCACTTCGCGCTGTCGCGTTCGCGCCTAGCTTCGTCGCGCTGGCCTTCGAGCGCGTCGAAACCGATCCAGGCAACCAGGCACAGCACGACCAGGAACAAGGCTTCGCGCAGCATTACAGGCCCACCGCACACAGGCGGGATTCGGCCAGTCGGCGGTTGTGCAGGCCCGGCACAAAACGTTTCTGACCCTTGGCGTCAGTCACAAAAGCCCACACCGGTGTCCTACCGTCCGGCGCCCATGCCAAGGCTTTGCAGCCTTCGGCAATGCGACCGGCGTTGATAAGCGCGACCGCTCGACTGGCGCAGGTGCTGGTCACTCCGAAGTTGTGGCCGTGGCTGGTGAGTGCGTCGAACGTGTTCTGTCCCACCTTCGGGTTGGTGATGCACTCGGCGAGCTGCAGCTGCGTTTTGCGGATCACCAGCTGCTCCACCTCGGCGCACTTGGCCGGCGACCAGTAGTCGCCAACGACGACCGAATACGGGCTGGTAAAACGGGTGATGCCTTTGCAAACCGTGGGCAGTCCGCTGGCGAGCTTGTCCGCGTAAACGGTGTTCTGGCCGTTGCCTTCCCAGGTGCCCAGGAAGATCACCAACGGGGTGCTGGCCAGCGCGATCGCGCCGGCCATGATCCTGCCGCGCAGGCTCATGGGAACCACACGCGCAGCAGTGCCGGCACGACCATCTGCAGCACCGCGCCAACCAACGTCAGAATCGTGAGCAAGCGCCCGACCTTGGAGCCGATCACGTTGACCGCCAGGGTCAACGCCTGCTGTCCCTTGTTCAGTTCCTTGAGCTGGCCAGTCATGTTTTCGAATTGCTGCTCAAGCTTGGTCACGCGAGTCGGCACGGTGTCGTGACGACCTTCAAACTCGTTCATGCGGTGCTCGATCACGGCGAGTTGCCGCTCCAGCGTTCCCAGACGCGAAGTTTCAGTGGTCATCGGCGTTTACTCTTCTCGACGTCCGTCTGGCACGGGACGCACCGGGTTATGCCACCGTGCGCCTGGCGCGCCGGCGGGATTGGTCTGTCGCAGTCCTGGCAATGGGTCAGGCTCGGCCCGACCGGCACGGGCTTGCTCAACTGGGCCTTGATCGCTTGGTCACGTTGGCGTTGCTCCAGCTCCTGGGCACGGTCGAACCAGTCCACCATCAGCGCAGCCCCTCGATCTCGGTCGCAGCCAGGTACGGCACGCCGTTGATGTGGATGAAATCCGGGCTGGTCACGTCGAACGGAACCTTGTGTTTGCTCTTCTCGCCGCCCTTCGGATCGATCGCCAGCAGGCTGGAGAGCTTCACCTTGCAGCCGAAGGCTTCCACCCGCAGCTCCTCGTCTTCGCCGGCCTTGGCGAAGAACACCGCATCGAACGGTTTGAGGCCTCGGAAGCTGCCCGCCGAGCGCGCCGCGTCGATCAGCAGATTGAAGTTGGTGGTATCCAGCTCGAATTCGCCGGCAGCAGCCACGTCACCGTCCACAGTGCCGTCTGGCACGCCCCGGGTTTGGGCCACTGCCGAGTTGTCGGTGATATCCAAAGTGCAGCTTTCGACGTGCAGCGCGATATCGCCCAGGCTCACGTCAAAGTTCTTGCCGCCAATCTTCGCCATGGGGCGTTACTCCGTTTGGTCAGTGGAAAGATCCAAGGCGATGTTCGCCGTGAGGTCTTTCGGGCAGTTGTGGGGCTTGAGCTTGATGTAGGCCGCGACCTTGGTTTTCGTCAGCCAGGTCAGCACCAGATCGCCGTCTTTCGGCGGCTCGATATCGCCAGGGAACACCTGGCCCGCGAACGTGACGGACTTGGCCATGGCGCGCAGCGGTGCCATCAACTGGTTGGTGTTGACGGCCATGCTGTTGGGGGTGTTGTTCAGTCGGCGATCGGCCACGCGGCGAATCAGCAGCGGGCGGATCTGCCGAGCGGCCTTGTCGGTGATGCGCAGGTATTCCACGACCTGAAAGTCACTGCCGGCGGTGTCCAGCATGTTGCCGTCGCCCCAGTACACGCCCGGGTAGTCGGGATAGGTCTGCGAAACCGAGTAGCGCGCCCGATCCAGCTCGCTGCGCACCGCCGAGGTCAGCGGGACTTTTTCGCCATCGATCGGAACAGGGCCGAGGCCCAGCACAGCACCGGTGGCCACGCGCATCGGGCTGTCAGCGATGCTCACGGAAGCATTGGCCAGGCGACCGGCCAGCACGCCCAGATCATTGCCGTGCAACTGCGGTACGACCAGCACACGCGGCGCGGCCAGGTTGGCCAACAACGCTTTGCGTTCGCTGACGTACTGCGCCCAGTTCTGTTCGGCGGTGATACCAGGCGCGGACGCCATGACGAACACGCGGCGTCCGTAGGTGTTGTTCAGCGCGATCGCTGCGTCATGCATCGCCGACAGCTCGGCGGCAGCGGTCACCGGCTTGGTAATCACCACGGATTCGACGGAGTAGCCCTGCTGCTGGGCCTTTTCCAACGCCTCGTCCCATTTGCCCTCGGCGCCGATCGGAGCCGCGACACATGCCCAGCGCTGGCCACCGTTGAGACGGGCAGCGGTGATTTGAGTTTTCAGGTCGCTGGCCGGAACGCCCAGTTCGGCGTCCAGATCGCTGTCCGTGTTCAGCGGGAGGATCTGGCCGACGTTCTTGCCGGCGGGGCCGATGAAAAGAAAGTAACGCTCAATCTCGCTCACAGGCCCTTGGCCCAAGTTGAGATTGTCGACGGTGACTTGACCGAGTGCCATGCAGTGCCTCGTTAGCGTGGTGAAGTTAGGATTTGTTGCAACACCTGGCTAATCAGCAGGTCGGTGTCGCGTTCGGTTTCGGCGCCGATGAACTGGCGTTTCGGGAGCGTGATTTCCCAGCTCTGCGCACCCGAAGACTCGCTGCGCTGGTCGTCCAGGATGCGAATCAGCAAACCGGCCTTGGCGTAATTCACATGCTCTTGAATCCACGCCACTGACGGCCTGGTCAGGGTCTTTTTGCCGGCCTGACGCACGCGAAAGCCCAACCGGCGCAGGCGCTTGGCCTGTTTCTCGGTGGCAGCCAGGCCCGGCGGGGTTTTGTTCCAGCGACGCATCTGCGCGGCGGTGCGGCGTTCGCTGACACCGTTGTGTTGCTGGGCGGCAACCCATCGGGTCAGGGCGTTTTTCCAGCCCAGTTCCGCTTCGTCAGCGGTCACGCGGGTGACCACCATCAACTTGGCCAGGCCGGCTTCCATCTTCTTTTTGCCCTTGCCGTCGCCTCGGCGTGGGGCGAACGGTGTGCCGTCCAGGTTCTGCTGGTCGCGGACACGCTTGCGACTCATCGTCCGCACGCGCTTGGTCACCTGGTTCAACAACCGGCGGCGCAGTTGCGGCGGCAGACTCAGCAACGCCAGTTGCTCACGCACACCGAGGCGTCCGCGCACGTCGAGTTCGAAGGTGCTACGCCCGGCCATCGGTGGCCACCTCGCCGCGCTCGGCTATCCACAGATCAAAGGGGACAAACGCCCAGGACTTGCCGAAGGCCTCAATCTCGCCTGCAGGATCTTCGGACAGGTACTGCGGCTCGACGAATTCCAGCGTGACTTCCACGTCGAACAGGTCGCTGTCCAACGGTTCAACCGCGAATTCCGGCGCGGGCAGTTCGTGGCGGTCGCGGTCGGCGTCGTGGGTCTCCAGCCAACTGCCGACCAGGGCCATCATGCGGGCCGGATTGGCGGCGAAACGCTCCAGGACAATCACGGCGCGATAGTGCATGTCGGCAAAGTGCATGCCGTCGACGTCGGGTTTCCAGATCAGCGACAGCTTTACCTGCTCCGTCCAGCTGTCGAGCTGTTCAGGCTCGACAAGGCGTCGCTCCAGTAGGTAGGCGGTCAACGCCTGCAGCTTGGTCATAGCAACTTCGCCGTGATGCGGCCACGGCCCTGCAGGGCGCGCACAGCCTGCTGACTGAATGCCAGAAACGTGTCTTCACGCTCCGGCGCTTCTTTGCCGGTGTTCTCGGCGCTCTCGCGCCGGGTAACGGTCGCGAACTGCTGCAGGGCGCTGGCCTTGGCGCGGCAATACACGGCGCGCTTGTACAGCTTGGCTTTGAATGCACGCTCAGGCAGCAGCATCGGATCGGCTGTTTCCACGGCGACGATGCCCGCTGCCAGCCAACTGGTTTTGAGCTTGGCCAGGTCGGTATTGACCTCGGCCATCGCAATAAACAAAGCGTCGGTCAGCAGGTCGCCCAGAAACTCCGCCGGCAGGCGGTAGCCCTTCTGAAACTCGGCCACGGAGAGGTTCGGCCAGAAGCCGTCGTTCTCGATCGCCTGTTCCACAATGGTGGTGGGTTTCCCGGAAAAGCTCATTGCTGACCGCTCGAATTAGGGCGGGGAGACTGTTTTTCGTGGGGCTGTCCATAAATGGCAGACACACGTCCACAGTTCCCCGCTGGGGGGGTAGTCGGTTATTGGGCGCCGGTGACGGCGGGTGCTTGTTTGGCGATCGCCTTGCGGCATTTCGCAATGCGTGTCTCGTTGCCGGCCTTGGCGTACAGCTCGGTGGAGCGCTCCAGATGCCAGAGCGCGGTATCCCACTGCTCAGCCTCCATGGCGCGCATACCGATCAGCTTGTGGTACTTGCTCGGGATCTGTTCCGTCAGCTGCCACTCACCATCGACACGCGGCAGCAGGTCGGACAGGTACGGCTCCGGACTGCGCTGGGCGTTGTACTCGGCGTAAGCCCAATCGATCACGGCATCCGCGACAAAGGTCTGTACGTCGCGCCGTTTGAAGCGCTCCGGCATTTCCTGCTTCTGCTCGATCGCGAAGTCCGCCAGTTCCAAGCCGTCTTCGAACTGCTCGGTGTCGAACAGCCAGACCATCACCTGCACCAGGACGCGGTTCGGCATCACCAGACCGGATTCCATATAGCGCTGGATAAAGTCCTGGTACTTGGGCAGCAGTTCTTCACGCTTGAGGGCCTGACGCCCGGCGAGACCCTTGATATCGCTCAGGCGCTGCAGATCCTGGTCCAGCGAGGCTTCCATCAGCAGCAGGTGCTTTTTCGCGTTGGCCGGGCTGCTCAGGGCTTCCGCCGGCGAATACGCCAGCGGGGCCGCTGCAGCAGCGATCACTGCAGCGGTTCCCTGCGCCAAAGTGCGGCGTTTGTGGGCAAGGGCCAAGCTCATGCGGCCAACTCGACGTTTTCAGTGAATGCGATCTTTTCCAGCTGCTCGATCACGTAGCCTTCGTTTCGGCTGTTGTAGTCCTCGACGCGGGAGCGTTTAGGGTTGTCCACGGTTTGCTTGCGCCAGCTGGAATCCTGGAAGTAGATCGACAGGTTGTCCCAACTGGTGACCAGCACGCCGTTGACCGGAAAGAACGGCACGCTGAAGCTCGGCAGACCACCGTAAGTGGCGATCACCTGGGCGTCCTCGATGCGCTCTTTCTCGGTCGGTGTGTCGCCCTGCTTGGCGTACAGTTTCGCCTTGTCAGCCGCCAACAGGTCAGTGCCGATAATGGCAATCAGGTCGCCACCGTCGCGCAGACGTTCGTCCACCATCTGTTTGGTGTCATGCACCAGGGCGTCCAGATTGGCGTAATCACCATTCGGCCCCAGGATGACTTTGCCAGCGGTTTTGCCTTCCTTGAGCACCTGCTGCGGGGCCTGCTCGCGCAATTGCTGAAGCCAGCCTTTGTTCACATCCTGCAACATCGGATAGGCCGCGATATCGGTTTGCACTGCTGCCTTCAGGCCGTGGAAACCAACCATGATGCGGTCCAGGGCGATCTGTTTCTGCACAGCCGCCGAATAGCGTTGGTGGAAGTCCGGAAACTTGGCCCATGCGTCGATTTTCGCGTACGGCAGACCTACGTCGGATTCGGTAGACGAAAGTTCGTAAGTGGTGTTGTCCAGCTCGGAAGCGTCTTTCGCTTCGCGGTCGGTAGTCTTGGTGTTGGTGCGGCCGGTGACCGGGCCAGACACGCCGATAAATACCTTCTCGCCCTTGATTTCGCTCACGCCAATGACGTTGATGCGCGAAAGGAAGTCCGACTTGGCGGTGATGGCGTCGTTCAGTTCTTGGGTGATGGACGGCTCGACGCTGAACATCTTGCTGGACAGCTCGACACCGTAGGTTTCGGCCATCGCCAGCTGCATCGCAGCATACATTTTGGCGCCGTAAGCGCTCAGAGAACGGGCCATGTCAGAGTACCCGCTCTTTGGCTTTGTCAGCTGCGCCGGTGGAGCGCGGCAACTGACGGCCGGTGCTGGTGTTCTGCAGCGTGGTGAACTGCTTCTGCAGGCTGGTCAACGCTGCAAGCACTGCTTTGTTGCCGCCGCCGTTACGCTTGAATTCGCGTTCTTCTTCGGCAGTAGTGACAATCTCGTCCACGGCCGCGCTGACGTCATCGATCGGGGCTTGATCGGGTTCCGGTGCGTCTTCGGCTGCAGGCTCGATCACGGCCTGAATGCCGGCAGCGACGACCAGCAGCTGGGCCAGCAGGGCTTTCAAAGCCGTTGCGGTAGCTTCATCCATTGGGGGTTTGCTCTCGGTTGGGGTTTGCGGAGTGGTTTCGGTGGGGGTGTCATCAATGCCGAAACGCTTGAACATGCGGGTGAACATGGCCATGAGCCGACCGATCTCGCCCTGCGGCTCGGTTTCGCGCAGAGGACCAAGCTCCTGTGATGCGGCGTAGTAGGCATCGCGACTGGTGCGGCTGGAGAAATAGAGTTCTTGCGTACCGATGCTGGCGGGTTCATCAGTGACCGCGATGCCGGTCATGTAGGCTTTTCCACGACCACGGAAATTCGGCTTGATTTCAATGCTGGTGAACAGCTTTTCGCCCGCGTCGTTCAGACGCAGCAGCTTGTCATTTGGCTTCAGTTGCGCTTCCAGCGCGACTTGACCAGGTTCCAGATCGTCGCCTTCCTCGATCAGACGAACAGCAAAAACCGTCCCGTGGGATCCGAACCAGCGTTCGTGTTCGCACCAGATAACAGCAGTGTACAAAGTCGGCGTGTAGGTCTCGGCGATGTCGCGCAGTTCCTGGGGAAGGATCTCGCGACCATCGACGGTCGGGCCGCTGGTGGCAACACGTTTCCAGTAGGAGACAAGGGAACGGGGCATGAGTGGTAACTGCGCTCAATCGTTGAATGAGCCGCCACGATAGGGAGCCGAAATCCCCCAAACAAACGCTTTCCTTCGGCACGATTCGTAGAAGAAAACTCTACGAATAACGCCGCATTTAAGCCCGCGTTTCCGGCGTTTTCGCCGCATAGACTGCGGCCCATGAACTACCCGACCGAAGTCAAAGAAGCTGCAAAACGCCTCTACCTGCGCCGCTGTTCGGTGAAGGAAATCCAAGCGCACTTGAAGCTGCCGAACATCCGCATCGTTTACTACTGGATCCGCCAAGGCGGCTGGGACGAGATGCTGACGGATGAAGAACCGTTGAGCGCAGTCAACCGGCGAATCACTCTGATCCTTGAGAAGATCGATCCCCTGACAAAAGCCGAACTGGACGAATTGGAGCGGCTGACAAGCCTGCTTGAGCGACTGAAAAAGCTCGCGGCCAAACCAGCGCCGGCGGCGCCTTCAGACCGTCCGGAGGAGTCTCGCGAACGCCAGCCAGGTCAACGCCGTGAGCGTGGCGAGGGCGGCGGCAAAAAGCGCGAAAAAAAGGCCAAGAACGACATCAGCGGTCTGACCGAAGTGGACTTCCTGGATAAGTTCATCTCGAAAATGTACGGCTACCAGAAAGAACTGTTCGAGGCGAAACAGAACCCGCTGACCCGCCGTGTCCGGAACATCCTCAAAAGCCGTCAGGTCGGCCTGACCTACTACTTCGCCGGCGAAGCGTTCATGGACGCCGTGTTGAGCGGTGATAACCAGGTGTTCCTGTCGGCCAGCCGATCGCAATCCGAGATCTTCCGCAGCTACATCATCCAGTTCGCCCAGCAGTGGTTCGGCATTGAGCTGACCGGCAACCCGATCACCTTGAGCAACGGCGCCGAACTGCGCTTTCTCAGCACCAACAGCAGTACCGCCCAGGGTTATCACGGCCACGTCTACGTGGACGAATATTTCTGGATCCGCGACTTCGAAAAGCTCAGTACCGTCGCCAGCGCCATGGGCACCCACAAGAAATGGCGCAAAACCTATTTCTCGACGCCCAGCGCCGTGTCGCACCAGGCGTACCCGTTCTGGTCGGGTGAAGAGTTCCGCAATAGCAAGCGCGGCAAAAAGGCCGGCGGCGTGTGGCCGAGCGAAGCGGCTTACACGCAGGGCGCGCTGTGCCCGGACGGCCAGTGGCGCAAGACGATCACCCTGGACGATGCGATCGCCGGCGGTTGCGATCTGTTCGACCTCGAACAGCTGCAGCTGGAGTACGACGAAGACAAGTTCCAGCAGTTGTTCTACTGCAAGTTCATCGACAGCACGCAAAGCGCGTTCAGTCTCAAGGATCTGGAGCGCTGCTACTCGGATCTGTCGTTGTGGGAGGACTACAACCCTGATCTGGATCGCCCGTTCGGCAACAGCCCGGTCTGGCTGGGCTACGACCCGAGCCGCACCCGCGACGACG
The DNA here is from genome assembly GCF_000633255.1 of Pseudomonas sp. H1h. Classification (GTDB taxonomy): domain Bacteria; phylum Pseudomonadota; class Gammaproteobacteria; order Pseudomonadales; family Pseudomonadaceae; genus Aquipseudomonas. Next base: position 95,507 of record NZ_AYMJ01000017.1, on the reverse strand, counting down.
CGACCTGTGTGGTCATCGCGCCGCCGCTCGAACCCGGGGCGAAGTTCCGGATTCTGGAAAAGCACAGCTGGCGGGGCCACTCGTTCACCTACCAGGCCGCGCAGGTCAAGAAGCTGACCGAGCGCTTCAACGTGCAGCACATCGGCATCGATGTCACCGGCGTGGGTTACGGCGTGTTCGACCTGGTGCGCGACTTCTACGCCAAGGCAACGCCGATTCACTACAGCCTGGAGGCGAAAAACGCGCTCGTCCTCAAGGCTCAGGACACGATCCAAGGTAGCCGCATCGAGTGGGACGCCGGTTGGACGGACATCGCCCAGGCGTTCCTGACCATCAAGCGCGGCGCCACCAACAGCGGCCAGATCACCTACAGCGCATCCCGTACTGAAGCCACCGGTCACGCCGACATTGCCTGGGCGGTGATGCACGCCCTGGCCAACGAACCTTTGAACACCAACAAGCGGCGCCGTAGCCGCTACGTCACGAGTAACCAGAGCAGCCATGGCCAACCGCAACCGCAATCGCAAAAAACACCACGTAGCCCAACCACAGCAGCAGCCGATGCGCTCGTTTACGTTCGGGGAGCCGGAACAGGTGCTGTCCGGCAACATCGGCGAGTACGTGGGTGTGTTTCCCAGCGACGACGGCAAGATCTACAAACCGCCGGTGTCTCGGGCTGGCCTGGCCAAGCTGTTGCGCGCCAACGCGCACCACGGCGCCATTCCGAAATTCAAGCGCAACCTGTTGCTGCGTGAGTTCATCGCCTCGGCGGGCTGCAGCACGGAGACGATGGGACGCGCCGGACTGGACTACATGGTGTTTGGTGAAGCGTACTTCTACAACGACACCAACGCATTCGGCCAGGTGCTGGAACTGCAGCACCTGCCGGCGATCAACATGCGCGTGAAGGTCGACGGCGGCTACGTGATGCTGCTGCCGGACAACAAGGAAATGGAGTTTGAGGCGCACGAAATCTCCCACGTCCTGGACTACGACGTGGAACAGAACATTTACGGGATTCCGGACTACCTGGGCGGCCTGCAGGCGTTGCTGCTGAATGAGGCCGCCACCCTCTTCCGCCGGCGCTACTACAGCAACGGCGCGCACGCCGGCTACATCTTCTACACCAACGATCCCGACCTGACAGAAGAGGACGAAGACGAGCTGCGCGCCCAAATCAGCGCCAGCAAAGGTGTAGGCAACTTCCGCTCAATGTTCGTCAACATCCCCAACGGCAAAGAGAACGCGATTCAGATCATCCCCGTGGGTGACTTCCAGGCGAAAGACGAGCTGGAGAAAGTGAAGAACATCACCCGAAACGATGTCATCGCGGCCTGGCGGATGAACCCCGCGCTGGCCGGCATCATCCCGGAGAACACCGGCGGGTTTGGCGACATCGAGAAGATTGATCGGGTGTACACCAGCAACGAAATCCGGCCGATCTGCCAGCTGTTCAACCAGTTGAATGATCGGCTGCGCGAAGACAGGCGGTTTAGCTGGAAAACCGCGCCATAAGCAGTTGAAGCCACTGCATGAGACACCTTACTAAGAAATTTCCACTATAAATTGTGGCAACATGGTGGCGATCAGTTGCCCCTGGGGAGGGACATATGCGAGTGACATGTAAGTGTGGAAACAAGGGATTAATCCGGGATAGCAAGCCGCAATCGCCAGATTTTGTGACGCTTTATTGCCAGTGCCTGGACGTCCAGTGCGGGCATACATGGGTGGCCCATTTGACGTTTTCCCACACGCTGAGTCCATCAGCGCAAACCTTCGACCGATTGCTGTTTGATCGTCTTCGGGAAATGCCCAGAGCAAAACAGCGAGAGTTGTTCGAACAACTCGGGGCGCAGGCAGTTGCGTAAGACGTAAATCGCCGACACCTAAACGTCGGCGATCAAGACATCAGCTGTTCGCTGACTCTTCAGGATTGATGGCAAGAATTTCAGATAGCCGACGAAGCTGACCTTGCTCCTTTTCACTCAATGACCGGTATAGGCCTATGAGGCGGCGTTCCGCTTTGCTCAGGTTGTGCCATTCGAACTCGGCAAATCCCAAGCAAAGAGGTTCTTTTTTGATGCGATCCAACATGCTGACTACTCCATAAAGTGCATGGCTGAATCAGCATTGACGGGATGAGCGTCAGCTTTAAAACGCGGGGGCGACGAATGTCGTAAAAGCTTATGTTGCGCGTTAATTCTTCTGACGGGCAGCGTCGTCCGCCATCGCTTTCAGAAATCGGCGGATTGCCTCTTGATCACCTGGCGTGATGGTTCTGTATTGCGTCAAAAGCAGATTCTCAACTTCGGAAAGCGAAGCTTCCGTAGCTGTCGTTTGCTGACCGCTCAGAATGTAATGAACGTCAAAACCTGGCTCGCGCATAACCTTACTCAGATACCACGCTGGGGCATCGCTGCTGCCTGCTTCGTAGTTAGCTTGGGTGCGTTTCGAAATACCAAGAACTTCGGCAACCTGATCCTGAGTCAGCCCGCTTTTCTTTCTCTCTTCCCGCAATCGCGAGCCGATGCTTTCAGAATCGTGCAAAATTTTTCATTCCCGATGTTTACAAATGCACTTATGTGCATCATTCTGCATTCCCGACACATGAAAATGCACGGAATTGCACTATGCCGAACACAAACATCAACGATCAAGCCCGCCAGCAAGCTAGGCAGGGCTTGGAAAAGCGAGGTCAATCAGCGAAAGACTTCGCGAAATTACACGGACTAAACCCCAGCACCGTTTATGCGGTGCTAAGTGGCCAGAGCCATTGTCGCCGGGGAGAGGCACATCGCGCCGCCGTACTACTCGGGATCAAAGACGGCGTGATCGAACAGTAACGGTCCGGACTAACAGGGAACAGTAGAAGATGAAAAGCCCCGTTCTAAAGACGCGCAAGGAAGCGATGCGCGAGATCATTCGCAGCTTTCCTGAGGGACGCGAAGGCGCTGCCGCTCGCTTGGGAATGAAAGTCAAAAAGTTCGACAACCACGCCTATGAGAATGCCGGCTGCAGCCCACTGACGGATGCTCAGGTTTTCATGCTCGAGCAAGCCAGCGGCACCCACCACTTTCCGAACTATGTTGCGCAGATGTACGGCGGTTTATTCGTAGCCGTTGCCGATCCAGAGAAGCTGGACAACGTAGAACTGTATGCCAGATCGGTGCAGGTATCGGCCAAACGCGGCTGCGTTGACCAGGCGATCGCCCAGGCACTGGAGGACGGCTCCATAAGCAAGGAGGAAGCCGAACACATCCTCGCTGCTCACAACCTTCACATGGCCGCACGGCACGCCGAAGTGCTGGCCGCTATCGACCTGTACCGCGCCAAACCGGGGAAAAACCAATGAACAATCAGCCGGCCGTACAGGAATATCAGGACATGCTCAAAACAGCGGCTTTTGCGTTTCTTGAACGTCATCAGTGCGAACACCTGGGCGACGATCAGCAGCTGTTCAAGCGGGCTGTTCAGCACCTTGTGACGGATTACAACGCCACGACGCAGCACGCCGAGCGGCTGGTGCACTTGGCCAACAGTGAAATGTCAGCGGTCAGCGATCGGCAGCGACTGGACGTCATCAACAGCACATCCACGCACACCGTAATTTTCGATACCGCCACCGGTAACGCCTGGGCAATCCCGGTCAGCCTGATCTACGAACGCATCCTCATTGCTCCCGATAACGGGCGCTTCCGCGTCACCACTTCGTAACACCTAACCAACCAATCCCCGATCCCCCATTCCTGTGGGTTTGGGTGAGCTGCGCCCGAAATTGAGGTTTGACGATGGAAAACGCCCTGAACATCAACGCAAAACTGACGCCTGTAGAGGCTCAAGCGCTCTTGGCCAACCTGCGCGAGCAGTACCGTCTCAACTTCAACGAACTCTGGTACGCAGACCAGTTCCGCCTGATCCCCGATGGCCTGCGCCACGGCTCAATCCTCGCGAACTGCCCCGTGATGGCTGCTCAGAAACACCTGATCGGCGCCCTCTCCCTCTGCCTCAAGAAAGCGAAGTAACCATGAAAGAGCAACTGCGCAGCGACGTGATCAAGCGCCTGCAAAACGACTACGGGCTTAAGCAACGGTCAGACGCCCACTACATGCGCGGCGGAACTTGCCCGAAGTGCCGGCAGAAAACGCTGTACACCCGCATTCAGGCTCCGTGGTTGGTGATCTGCGGCAGACCCGAAAAATGCGCGCACACCCTGCATGTGAAGGAGCTGTACGAAGACCTGTTCGAAGACTGGAGCAAGCGTGCGCCGGCCACCGACCAACACCCCAACGCCACCGCGCGTGCCTACCTGGAATTCGCCCGAGGCTTTCGCATCGAACTGATCCAGGGTTGGTTCACTCAGGAAAGCTTCTACTCCGTCGAACACAACGCCGGCAGCGCGACGGTGCGCTTTGCCTTGGAAAAAGGCGGCTGGTGGGAACGCCTGATCGATCGTCCGCACCGCTTCGGCAAGATGAAAGCCCGGTTCAAATCCAAGGACAGCTATCGCGGCGTTTGGTGGTGCCCGCCCTGCGTGGACCTGTTGGAAGCGAAAGAGATCTGGATTGTCGAAGGCATCTTTGACGCCATCGCCCTGGTGCACAACGACATCGTCGCGGTGTCGGCCATGTCTTCGAACGCCTTTCCTGAAGAGTCGTTGCGAGCGCTGGCCCGTGACCGTGAAGGCAAGCTGCCCAAACTGGTCTGGGCACTCGACAACGAACCGGGTGCGCACACTTACACCAAACGCTGGGCAAAGCAGGCACGCGCACTGGGGTTCGTCTGCGAGGCGGCGCAGATCCCACTGCGTGATGGCCGCAAGAATGACTGGAACGACCTGCACCAGCGTTGGGGGTTTATCGAAGATGAGAGCGAGCGCGCCAACCAGGTGGCAGCGGATCTTAAACAGACCCGCCACCTGGGCGCCCTGCTGCTGGCCGAAAGCGCGGCCGAAAAAGCGCTGCTGATGTACGACTGGAACAAGCGCGGGGAATTTCACCTGGGCTTCGGCAGCCGCCTGTACTGGTTCAAGTTGGACATGGAGAAATTCAACCGGGCGATGCAGGACATCGAGGACAGCGAGAACCACGACGACCAACTGCTCAACCAGTCGCAGCAGCGCGAAAAAGCCCTGCAGCAGTCCGGCAGCGTGGTCGAGATCGCCAACTGTTATCCACAGGCGCTGTATTTCCAGCGCAACGAAGTCACGGACGAGTCCTGGTATTACCTGCGCGTCGATTTCCCGCACGACTCCGAGAGCGTAAAGAACACCTTCACCAGCGGGCAGTTGTCAGCGGCCAGCGAATTCAAAAAACGCCTGCTCGGCATGGCCGCCGGTGCCATGTACACCGGCAGCGGCCAGCAGCTGGACAAGCTGATGAAGGACCAACTGTTCGGCATCAAAACCGTGTCGACGATCGACTACGTGGGGTACAGCAAGGAATATGGCTGCTACGTCTATGGCGACTTGGCGATCAAGGACGGCACGACCTACAAGGTCAACAGCGAGGACTATTTCGAGTTCGGCAAATTGCGTCTGAAGACACTGCAAAAAGGCGTCCCGATCAAACTGCAGCGCGATGGCAAGGACTTCAACGAAGCCTGGCTGCCGTTGTTGTGGACCTGCTTCGGTGCCCAAGGCCTGGTGGCCTTGGTGTTCTTTTTCGGTTCGCTGTTCTGTGAGCAAATCCGCGGCCGCTACCAGTCGTTTCCATTTCTGGAAGCCACGGGCGAGGCCGGCGCCGGCAAGACCACTTTGCTCAATCTGCTGTGGAAACTGCTCGGCCGTGAAGGCTACGAAGGCTTCGACCCAATGAAGTCGACGAAAGCCGGTCGCTCGCGGTTGATGGGCCAGGTGTCGGGCATGCCGGTGGTGTTCCTTGAAGCCGATCGCCACGGCGATGATCGATCGCACGCCAAGACCTTCGAGTGGGACGAACTGAAAGACTTCTACGGCGGCGGCACCCTGGCCACCAAAGGCGTGAAGACCGCCGGCAACGAAACGTACGAACCACCGTTTCGCGGCACGATCGCCATCAGCCAGAACGCGGCCGTGGTCGCTCATGAGGCGATCATGACCCGGATCGTCAAGCTGCACTTCATTCGGCCGACAGTGACCCCGCAAAGCCGCGTGGCGGCAGACAAACTGAACGCCCTGGACGGAGGCACGCTGAGCCACTTCCTGATTCGGGCCGTCGGTAAGGAATCGGCTGTGCTTGAGCTGTTCGCCCAACACATGCCCGAACACGAAGCCAGACTGCGCCGCCTGCACACCCACTGCTTTGCCTGCGGTACGGAGTATCCCAACGAGCAAGGCAACTGCAGCAGCTGCGGGTACAACTTGCGCGGTTACATCCGCGTCGAGCGAATCAGCAAGAACCATGCGCAGTTGCTGTCGCTACTCGATGCCCTGCGCTTGATTCTGAAACTGGACGACGCCCAGGTATCCGCAACCCAGCGGCAGATCGTGCGTATGGCCATCGAGCGCCAGGCCTCGATCAGCTCCGACCATCCGGCGGTGGCCGAGTTTTGGGAGGTGTACGACTACCTCCAGTCGCTCAGCGAAGACCCGGTGGTCGACCACAGCAGCGACCCGAACGTCATCGCGATCAACCTCAACGAATTCAGCGAACGCGCCGCCGAGCACAAACAGAAGCTGGCCGACGTGGCGACCCTGCGCGACCTGCTCAAAGAATCCCGTTCGCGCAAATTTCTGGACGCCAACAAGGCCGTGCACAGCGCGGTACGTGCGGCGCTGAACGCCAAAACCCCACTGGCGCCGGGCCGTCCGACGACGGTCAAGTGCTGGATCTTCAAAGCGTAAAAGGAGGCTACACCGATGCAAGTTCAAGTGTTTATGGGCAACGCCGGCGACGGCAAAACCAACAAGCTGCAGGCTGTTCAGGATCGATTGGCGTTTGTGGGCGAAAGCGCGCCGATCATTCAGGCCGGTGCTTACGGCGAAGAAGGTCTGCTGCAGATTCTGGAAGTCCGCGCCGCCGGTGGCCAGCGCGAAATCCTGGTCGACGACTGCAGCCGGCAAAAGATCTTGAAGGTATTGGAGTGGCAATCATGTGTCGAACATGTGCCGGACTATGACGGCCTGGTGATTCACCTGGCGCGTAAGGACTGACGGAAAAGAGAAACGATGTCGAGGAGTCGCACCTCCCCGACATCAACCACCACTGAGGGCAACACCATGGAAGCACAGCACCAAAGCAGCAGCGATTCAAAGGCTAACACACTCAACAACAGTGACCCGCACGCACGGCATCTGATGGCTATCAAAATCGTAGGTACAGCGCTGTTTGATTATCGAGTACTGAAAACTGAAGCAGCGCGGATCCGGCTTGAATGCCTTACCACTTTCGCTAAGGAGCTGGGCGACATTGATGCGGCAGAGTTCGCTGTTGTCGCTCAACTACTGGCAGGCAAATCAACAGCCGACCGCCCCCCAATTGATCGAACTTACTCACTCGAAGGAATCGCACTATGAAAACGCTGTTTGTACTGATGGCCCAATACAACGGCCAAGTGGTAATTCCCCTGGATCGAGTGTGCCAGGATTACTTCACGCACCTGACAACGGATATGTTTCAACGCAAAGTTGGTGCCGGGCAGATAAAGCTCCCGATTACTCGCATGGAGCCGAGCCAGAAAAGTGCGAAAGGTGTTCATATTGCAGACCTGTCGGCCTACCTGGATGAACAGCGCGCTGCAGCAGTCAAAGAAAGTAATCAACTGAATAGCGCGCCGCGCAGCAGCTAATTCACTTCAACGTTTTGGCGCCCAGTTTTACGGGCGCCTGCAGGATGCGCTCGAACCATTCCCAAGTCGCATATACATCCCCTCGCCCGCGCAAGTGGGTATAACGGCGCATTGAGTTCCAGTCTCGATGGCCCGACACGCTCGCCACTCGCGGAATATCCCAATCCATTTCAAAAAGACGACTGACGCCTTCGTGTCGAAGATCGTGAAAGTGCAAATCTTCAATGCCCAGGATTTTGCAGGCCCTTGTCCAGGACGTCGACACGGATTCAGCACTGTAAGGAAAAATCTCAGGCAGCACTTTAGGCATGGTCTGAAGGATCGCCCATGCTTCTGGCGGCAAATGACACCAGACGTCGTTACCGATTTTTTGCCCAGGGTTCTTCATGTCACGAACCAGAACCCGCTGGCCAGCCTCGTCCAAATCATCCCAGCGGATCCGGGTAATCTCTTCTTGCCTACGCGTGGAGAACAACGCGAAGCCCGTCAGCTTAAGCATGTTGATAGAAGTTGGACGACGGGTTTGGATACTTCGGAAGTGCGTAAGCAGTTTGTCGAGTTCGCCCAGGCTCGGCCGGCGATCGCGCTCGCGGCTTTTCATGTTGTAACCGAGCTTTTTTAATACTCGGCGCGCATCCGCCATCGCATGCGGATCCACCTCATAACCCCAAGCGGGCCGAGCGATCGAGAGAACCGCGCCAAGGTGCGCGAGATCGTTGCCAGCCGTCTGCGGCTGAACGCCCCCGCCCTCCTTGCCCATGCGCCATAAAGCATATTCGACCAAGTGCTGGCTGCTCACATCTCTGTCGTTCAACTTCCCCAGATAGGATTCGCTGATCGCCTTCAACGTGCCGAGCTTCGTCTTCCCGAGAGGTCGCGCCTTGGTCATCTCGGCCAAGTACCGATCGATCATTTCCTTGATCGTCGCACCAGGTCGGTTTGCCCGCTCGATCGCACCTGGTTCGTCCAGTTCGGTTTCTCTTTTACGCACCCAAGCCTGTGCGGCCTGTTTTCGGGCGAAGGTCTGACTCTCTTGGTAAACTTGCGTCCCATCTCGAAACAGGCGTATCTGTGCCGTGTAACTGGTGCTGCCGTCGGTGCGTTTCCGTGCTCTGATCGTGGCCATAGTCAACTGGTACAATTTGAAAAGTGGTTGGTACATTGTACCAACCGATCTCAGAAAACGCCTATTTACCCCCTGAAACCGGCTTAGAACACGTAGAGCAAAATGATACAGAATTCAGCTACATACCCAACAAACACCGGCTCTACGCTGTCTAGAAGGTTCTCCGTTGCGCCCATGATGGATTGGACTGATAGGCATTGCAGATATTTCCTACGCCTCCTGTCGAAGAACGCCCTGCTCTACACCGAAATGGTCACCACTGGCGCTCTCCTCAACGGCGATCACGAACGTTTCCTCCGTCACAACGAAGCCGAGCATCCGCTGGCGTTGCAGTTGGGTGGCAGTCTTCCGCTCGATCTGGCCGCCTGCGCGCGCATGGCCCAGGAGCATGGTTACGACGAGGTGAACCTGAATGTGGGCTGCCCGAGTGATCGGGTGCAGAACAATATGATTGGTGCGTGCCTGATGGGGCATCCGCAGTTGGTGGCGGATTGTGTGAAGGCGATGCGCGATGCGGTGTCGATTCCGGTGACGGTGAAGCATCGGATCGGGATCAATGGGCGGGACAGTTACGCCGAGTTGTGTGATTTCGTCGGTACGGTGCGGGATGCCGGGTGTACCAGTTTTACCGTGCATGCGCGGATTGCGATTCTGGAGGGGTTGTCGCCGAAGGAGAATCGCGACATTCCGCCGCTGCGTTATGACGTGGCGGCGCAGTTGAAGGCGGATTTTCCGGAGCTGGAGATTGTGCTGAACGGCGGGATCAAGACGATGGAGGCCTGCCATGAGCATTTGCAGACTTTTGACGGTGTGATGCTCGGGCGTGAGGCTTATCACAATCCGTATTTGCTGGCGGAGGTCGATCAGCAGTTATTCGGTAGCAGCGCGCCGGTGATCAGCCGTGCCGAGGCGCTGGCGCAGTTGCGGCCTTATATCGCCTCGCATTTGCAGGCGGGCGGCGCGATGCATCACATCACGCGGCATGTGCTGGGCTTGGGCACCGGGTTCCCGGGGGCGCGTAAATTCCGTCAGTTGTTGTCGGTGGATATTCACAAGGCCAAGGATCCGCTGGCGTTGCTGGATCAGGCTGGCGAGTTGCTACAAGGGCGTTGATGCCCTCCCTCCGTAAAATGCGCCAGGCGGGTTGATCCGCCTGGCGTGCACATCACCCCGCTGCCGCTTCCGTCCAGTTCACCCAGCCAAACACCCACGTCGCCAGAATCAACAAGCCAAACGCGATCCGATACCAGGCGAACGCGGCGTAGCTGTGGTTAGCGATGAATTTGAGCAGGCCGCGCACGGCGATCATGGCGAAGATGAAGGCGATGACGAAACCCAGAGCGAACACCGGCAGGTCGCTGGCCTGGAACAGGTCGCGGTATTTGTAGCCGGAGTACACCGCCGCGCCGACCATGGTCGGCATGGCGAGGAAGAACGAGAACTCTGTGGCGGCTTTCCGGGACAAGCCGAACAATAAACCGCCGATGATGGTCGAGCCGGAGCGCGAAGTGCCGGGGATCATCGCCAGGCATTGCACGAAGCCGATTTTCAACGCGTCTGACCAGCGCATCTCGTCGACATGTTCGACGCTCACGACGTGGCGGCGTTGTTCGGCCCACAACATGACGATGCCGCCCACCACCAGTGCAACTGCCACGGTGATCGGGTTAAACAGGTATTGATGGATTTTGTCAGCGAACAACACGCCAAGTACCACCGCCGGAAGAAAGGCGATCAGCAGATTGAGGGTGAAACGTTGCGCATTGCGTTGGGTCGGCAAGCCTTTGACGATGTCGAAGATCTTCGGTCGAAACTCCCAGACCACGGCAAGAATCGCCCCCAGCTGGATAATGATGTTGAACGCCATGGCGCGTTCGCCGCCGAAGTCCAGCAGGTCGGCGACGATGATCTGGTGGCCGGTACTGGAGATCGGCAAGAACTCGGTCAGGCCTTCTACCGCGCCCAAAATCAACACCTGGATAAAGGTCCAGAAATCCATTAATCCTCCGTCAGAGCGCTCTTGATGAGCGACCGGTCAACTGCATTCAGGAATTGAGTATCTGAAGTTAAACAATCGGTATAACGACACCCATCGCCCGATCAGGCGTCGGAGAATATGTCTTATCAAAAGACACACTCAAGCCATGTTAATAAACGTCCGCCTACGAACCTCTGTGAAAATATTCAGGCATTTAGTGGCAAAAAGTTCGACCAGCCAATAAAGTGTGATCAAGCTCACACTATCTCGTGAACGCGGACAGTGGCAATTGGACATGAACAAAGCCGTGGCCACAGATTCAAAATAGTGGCACAATTCCACATTGCCATCATGTAACGACTAGTTCACAGCCCCGAGAAAATCAACTAAAAGCTTGAAATGCTTAATTATTGTTAGAAAACTCGGGAGCCACGTCTAAAAATCGCGTGAATGTTACCAATTGTCAGTCACAGATGAGAACCGGTGCTTTAACATCCCGATGTCAGCACCTAATTCGAGTCAATGCATGATGCTCTCAGGGAACTTGGCGACTAGAAGTCCGCGCCCGACAAACGACGAACCCGGTGTTCTCACTCTGGGCCGTACCCGTGGCGTGGCTGAACATTTTAGGACGCTGGTCGCACAGCACGTACGCACTGATATGGCACTTGAGGCCGGTTCGTACACTAGTTCATATAAGCACAATGAACTTTCTGGTTCGTATCGGGCCATCTTTCTCGTTATCGACAGTCCACAAGCGCTGGAAGACAATCTTGCGCTGATCGAGAACCTGCGCACCGACAACTTGAAGCCGATAATCTGCGCGGTCATCACCGGTCGCGGCGCCTTCAACAAGATCAAGTACTTTCTGGCCGGTGCCGACTTCTGTATCAAGCTCAATACTCTTTCCGACGAGGGCACAGAGTTGCTTGGTGAGTTCTTCAACAGCGAAGAATGGCAGCGGGATATCAATCTGACGCTCGACCCGACGCGTATCTGCCTGCTGGGCACCAGCCAGAAACTCGACATCTCGTTTGCCGAGATGAAGATCCTGGAAGCCTTTGCGCAGACCAGCAACCACATCCTCAGCCATGATGAAATCGCCAGCATCATGGGGCTCAATACCAATTTCTACGACCCGAGAGCGCTGGAAAAATCGATCAGCCGCTTGCGTGGAAAAATCAAGGACATGTATGGTACAAACGCGATTCAGAGTATCCGCGGCTATGGCTATCGCCTGATGCGGGGTCTGATATCGACTGCCTGACTCTCGGGCAGCCATCCTCTTTGCATACTTACGAAGGATCGTCATATGCAACCATACAGCTCTAGTTGTACTTCAAATCTACTAATAATCAAGCAATTGAATGAGCGCGGCTACACCGAACCATAACAATAAACTTAACAACATAGCAGCAGAACGAGTGGAACTTATCGAGGGCCATTTTGGGCCCAGACCCTGCCTGTCGATTACTTCCAAGGAAGTCATTGCTCGCCTGCCGATTTATCTTTTCGCCCATTTTGGTGCACATTTTAGGAGAGAGACATGGAAACGAGTACAACCCTCCCGAGAAAATATTTTGTCGTCGTGACTCACAGTACAACGTCGCAGCGTGAACTTGAGAGCATTCTGTCCAGCGAGCGCTTCAATTCGTTTGGCACGTCTCAGGCACAAATGTTTATTGAAGGTGCTACTTCGCCCTCTTCCGCCCCCCTGCTGATGGAGTTCTCTTACCCAAGCGGCACCCGGAAAAACGTCGCCCGCACAATTGAACACGATACTCAGCGCATACTGGCCACCCTCGAGTCGGAATGGCTGGCCGCGCAATCGGCAACTCCGTTTCACAAAGTCCCGGCGATGAACGCGGACACCAGCCACCAGACTTCAGCCAATGAAGACGGCGCACCGTGCAGCGAGACCTGGCACCTGGACAACGATCAAGGCGCACTGGTCAAGGAAGGCGTCGAGATCAGCCTTACCGGGCTTGAGACCGCGTTGGTCAGGAAGATGCTCAATCACGAAGAACGCGTGGTCAGTCGAGATGACCTGATCCTCAGCATCGGCCGCGAGCCGGAACAGTATCGTGGCCTTGAGATGTGCCTGAGTCGCCTGCAGGACAAGTTCAAAAGTGCCAGTAATGGTGAGCGCTTGTTTCGTGCCGTAAGAAACCGCGGTTATTGCCTCATCCAGGACATCGTGGCGTAAACACCGACGATATCCACGAACAAGACAAACAGAACAGTGCGATTACAAAAACAACAAGAGCACTCTGTTTGACTTCACCTCCCCTGGTAAAATAAAGCTCCCTGCCTCCACCCCTCCTACAGTAACAAACACAACATAATTTATTCACCCTCCGTTCTGCGACCTTTTCTAACAGCCTTGTATTTGATTATTAAAAAGTTGGCATTGTGCCATCTTGTTAGAACTCGTCAGACACCCTCTCCGGCAATAACTTAGTCTATTGATTGACGACAGTTCGGCCTATCGACGTTGTTACCTCAGGACACTCGTCCAATAACAACAACAAGCCTACTAGCAACTCGGACTTCAACTGTCGAAACCTGAATGGACGTATTTCTGGGGATATCTCATGGAACTTTCTCTACGGATCAATCGAAATAACGGCCTCAAGGGACTTACCTTCTGGGGCCAATGGGCGCTGGCGCAGAGTTTCATTGTTGCGCTGTTGTTCATGCTGGCTGAACAACACACAGGAACGGTCGAGTTCTATTACCGCATGTGCGCGACACTGGCGGTACTGGCCTCGGTGCCGGCGTATACGTTCAGCGGCGTGTATCGCAAGCAGGACAATTACCTGACCGGGCTCGGGCGTTTGTTCATGGGCTGGTCGATGACCATGGTGGCGCTGGCTTGTATCGCGTTCGTGTGCAAGGCCGACGAGGTGTTCTCCCGTGAAGTGACGCTGAGTTGGGCGGTGTACGGCTTCCTCGGTCAGGCGCTGTTGTACGCGCCGCTGCATGCATTTTCCAAGTACTACCAGCGTTCCCGCACCAGCGCGCAGAAGACCCTGATCGTCGGAACGGGTGAGTTGGCACTGGGCCTGGCGAAGAAGATCAGTCAGGTGGAAAACCTGCCGCTGGTCGGTTTGGTCAGCAATGGTGCGACGGCAAATCTGGATGCGGACGCACCACGTGTGGTCGGTGATCAGGAAGATCTGCTGCAACTGATCAAGGACCATGACATCCGCCGTTTGTACATCACCCTGCCACTGGCGGAAGCCGCGAAAATCGAAGCGATGTATGTCGATTTGCTGGGTGCCAACGTTGATGTGGTCTGGGTACCGGACTTGAACAGCCTGACCCTGCTCAACCACTCAGTGAAGGTGGTGGACGGTCTGCCGGCGATCTGCCTCAACGAGAGCCCGCTGACCAGCCGCCCTACCGCTGCCCTGAGCAAAAGTCTGGTGGAAAAAGGCGTGGCGTTGCTGGCAATCATCCTGTTGAGCCCGCTGCTGCTGCTGATTGCGCTGGCGGTGAAGATCAGCTCTCCCGGCCCGGTGTTCTTCAAGCAGGATCGCCACGGCTGGAACGGCAAGGTGATTCAGGTCTGGAAGTACCGCTCAATGCGCGTTCACGATGACCGCGAGGTGATCCAGGCCAGCCGCAATGACTCGCGCATCACTGCGGTCGGGCGCTTCATCCGCCGCACGTCGCTGGACGAACTGCCGCAGTTGTTCAACGTGCTGCAGGGACAGATGGCCCTTGTCGGTCCGCGTCCGCACGCGGTGGCGCACAACAACTACTACTCGGGGAAAATCCTCGCGTACATGGCCCGTCACCGAATCAAACCGGGTATCACCGGCCTGGCGCAAATCAGCGGCTGCCGTGGCGAGACCGACACCATCGACAAGATGCAGCGTCGCGTCGAGATGGACCTGCATTACATCAACAACTGGTCGTTGTGGCTGGATCTGAAGATTCTGGTGAAGACGCCGTTTACGTTGCTGTCGAAAGACATTTATTGATGGGCTGGTGCTAGGCCAGGCAATACCGCAAGGGGACGAAAGTCCCCTTTTTTGTGGGCGGGGTTTAGAGGGAACGGGTATTGATGCTGGATGGACTGACGCCATCGCTAGCAGGCTAGCTCCCACAGGGGATCTCGGTATGGATCGGGATTTGTGGCCTGCCGCAGAACTCATTGTGGGAGCTTGCCTGCAAGCGAAAGCGGTGGGTCAGGCAGCATTGATGTTCAATGGACGGACGCCTTCGCGAGCAAGCCCACTCCCACAGGGGATTGGGCGCTGGATCGGGATGGGTGGCTGCCGCAGGTCCCTTTGTGGGAGCGGGCTTGCTCGCGAAAGCGGTGGGTCAGGTGGCATTGATGTCGAATGCGTTGACGCCTTCGCGAGCAAGCCCGCTCCCACCGGGGATTGGGCGTTGGATCGGGATGGGTGGCTTGCCGCAGGTACCTTTGTGGGAGCGGGCTTGCTCGCGAAAGCGGTGGGTCAGGCGACATTGATGTCGAATGCGCTGACGCCTTCGCGAGCAGGCTCACTCCTACAGGTTCCGGGGGTTACTCGGTAATCTTCGAGAAGTTGCGGTAGAACATGTCGCCCTCGCGGCTGTCGGTCATCGAGTGCAGCTGGAAGCTGCGATTGAGCCTTGCGCCGCCGTCACGGGTCAGTGGGGCCCAGACGAGGTTGGCGCGGCGCATGGTCGACATGCTCATCATTTCGTCGAACGGGATCGACAGATAGATACCCTTGTCGAAACTACCCTCCCCGTACTCCGCACTGCCGGCGGTGGTGATCGTGGCCCAGGCGCCGAAGCGCACGCCGTTGAAGAACTCGCGGGAGATGTCGAGCGTGCCGCCCCAGTCGCCTGCCAGATAGCGACCGACGCTGACCGCAGCCAGCGTGTCGTACGGCAGGTCGGTGTAACCGGTGATGTGGCCGGTCCAGATCGAGTAGTCGCGCAGGCCGAAACCCTGGTCGAATTCACGCTGGCGTACATAGTTCAGATCGGCGCCTACCGACCAGCGCTCGCCGGTCGGACGAAACAGCACCTCACCGCCGACACCGGCAAACATCGACTCCAGATACCCGCCATAGACCATGCCATACAGGTCTTTGTCCAACTGCTCGGCATGGCTGACCTGGAACAATGGCATGGTCACCTCCGAGGTGGTCAGGTACTGACGCAAATCGGTGCGCACCCGCGGCAGACCGCTCGGCGCATCGTAGCTGAACTTGTCAAAGTTGTTCGCCAGGTTGGCACTGAGCAGCCCGCTCCACCAGGTGTTGCGGTTGAAGCGGTACTCGGCATCCGCGTCGGCACTGAACTGATAGAGCAAGCCATCAGGGCCGCCGACGTTTTGCTTGAAGCCCAGGCCGACACCATAACTGAAATGCTGCGGCGCTTCGGCATAGAGGGTTTTCTCGTTGTGCGGCATCGCCGGATTGATCTCGGTGGTGCGGTGCAACGACTCCAGCGGCTCCTCGTTGTTGATCACTTCACGGAAGGTCTGGCGTGGCACGCTGGTCTCTTCCAGCGGCAAGTCGTAGCGCTTGTTGACCACGGTGAACCAGTTGATGTCGTCGTTCACACTGTTGTCGAGAATCCGGCTCGCGCGGCCAACTGCCTTGGACGAATGGAAGTAGCGCTGCTGCTCGCCGTACACGATCAACTCGGAATCGCGCTGGCTGATGCGCTCGACCTTGTACCCGGCATTTTGCTGCAGGCGTTGCGACACATCGGCCCAGTTGACCTGATCGAGCGGCGTGGTCGGCACCTTCGCCGGCAACGGTTCGGGCGCCGGGTCGTAGGTCTTGGCCGGCGCCTTGCGGCCGACGAAATTGGTGTGAAAAGTCACGCCGAACATCGCCGTGTTGCCACGCTCCCACGCCGCGCTGACGTCAACCGAATCGGTGACCTTGAACACTGCGCCGAGGTTGATCGGCGAGTCCTGCACGATCACGTTGTCCTTCGGTTCGTGCTTGTAGTCGTTGCCTTCGTATTCGAGTTTCAGGCTGAGCCGATCCCACGGCGTCTGATAGCTCACGCCGCCGAAGAACGAAGGCTTGCCGCGAAAGTACGAACCGGCGTTGACGTCGCCGGTGCCTTCCATCGCGGGCCGGGTCTTGAAGCGATCATCGAGATAGCCCAGCGGGTTGTCGATGTCGCCGCGATTGCCCAGGTACCCCCAGGCAATGCCGGCACTGAAATCGAAATTGTCATAGCGCTTGTTGGCGACGAAATATTCACTGGCGAACAGGCCGGTACCGCCGATGTCCCGGAAGCCGATGGCGAAGTCGGGTGCCCAGTGGCTCTCCTCCCACAACCGGACTTTGACGTCGACCGCCTTATCCTTATAGCTCTGGCTGCCGCTCATCGACTCCGGCCCGTACGGGCGGTTAGTGATGGCGGTGTAGCGGAACGAGCCTTCGAGCCAGTCCAGCGGCTGCAGCGACACGCTGTAGCGGCTGTAAGGCTCGGTGCGGTTGGCGTTGACACTCAGTTCGCCGGCCGGGGCCATGCGCGCCGTCGGCGTCTGCAACAGCCCCGTGCCACCGAAATCATTTTGAGTAATGCGCGGCTCGGCATGCACCAAACCGCACGGCAATAACAACACAGCTGCAACACGTAACTTCAACGAACCACCTCAGCCAGCTGCGTGGCAATCAATTCGGCCAACTGCTGATTCAGTTCAGGAACAGGCGGATCAAGATCATCGTTTTTCACCGGCACCAGAATCTTGCTGCCGGCCACTGGGAAGTGCCCACTCTCGCGATTCCAGTGCGCAATGCCCACGCGCCGGACCGCACCATTGGGCTGGATCAGCCACAGATAATCGGCCTCGGCATCGTCTAGCGGCGTGCAACTTTGCAGGTACTCGCGCGCCTCCAGCAGCGGCTGATAAGGCACGTGGCAAGTGTCGGCAACCGCGCCCAGCACTTGCACCTCATCGACCCGCTTCGGGTAGATCAGACGATCGCCGTCATCCAGGCGAATGTTGCGCGCGAAACCGACTTCCACCGCGACCGGATCGAGATCCGCGACCTGCCGGCCAGTGACCGCCATCTGCTGCACCTGCCCGGACAGGCGCAACGCCAGTGCCGCCCGACCGGGGCGGTCGAACAGCGCAGCCATGCGTTGCAGCACATCCAGATCGAACAGCACCCCAGCCTTGAGCCGGGCCTGCTCGTCCAGCAACGACTGACGCAGCAACTCCCCCGCCAGCCAGTAACCTTCGGCATTCGGTTGCGCCACGCTGATCACGTCAAGCAAGCGCCCGCCTGGTGGCAATTCGACCGGTCCCGGATTGGCGACGTCGCCGCTGACGGTGACCGCTGCCTGACCGACGCCGCTGATCAACAACAGGCAAGCCGATAACATCCGCAAGCGCTTCACGGCAGATGCCTGCGATCAGGCGTCAATTGCACGATGCGCACGCGCAATTGCGAGGTCAGTTGCTGCTCGCTCTGCACAATGAAACCGTCCACCGGATCAACCCAATAATGGTTGGTCGCACGCAGGCCGATGGCCGGGACGTCGATCTGCTCGTCGACACGCAGCACGGTGTATTCCTTGTCGAGAATGTCCAGGGTTTGCGTGGACCGGCGCAAAAAGCGGCTGTTGACGATCAAGCCGACTTCCTGCCCCTTGTAAAGGTCGATCCAGCGCTGGGTGGTGAAGCCATCGGCAACGCGGTGCAGGCCTTGTTTGAACGGCGCGTCGTCGGACAGCCGCGTGCCGTCCAGATCACCCTCCACGCCAAGGCCGATGGTGCGCACGGCGAGGCCGTCACGCAGCAGCAATACCTGCTTGCCGGAGGCAACCCAGAACTGCAGGTCTTCACGCTCGCGCACCAGCGCCAGCACCCCGGAGCCGGACGGCGTGGTCAGTTTGATTTGCGGGTACTTGACCTCGGCCACCTGAGCCGCCGTCACATCCAGATCATCCGGGCCGAGCACCGCTGATTTCAGGTTGCGCACCGAAGCGGTCATCAGCGGGTTACAGCCACACAGCAACAAGGCCGCCATCAGGCAGACGCCAACTTTCAAGGTTTTCACAGTCGGGCCTATTTGGCGTTGTTGTTACTGAATTCGCTCCAGTTCTTCGCAGCGGAAGCGCCGGTGCCGACAATCGATGCCGATGGCACCAACTGGCTGATCAGGCGATTCCAGCGCGTCACGTTGGCAGGCCCGACATACACCACGTCCTGGGGACGTACTTGAAAGTGCGAAGCGAGGGCCATGGCCGTTGGCGACTCGGCTTCCAGCTGATAGATCTTCGCCGGCTCGACATCGAGATTCTCCACCCCGCGAATGACGTACACCGCATTGCCGTTGGAGGTGGTCTGACTCAAGCCGCCGACCGAACCAAGTACGTCGGACAGGTTCATCGTCGCAGTCTTGAAGCTCAGCGCACGGGGCTGATTGACTTCGCCCATGACGTAAATGCGCTTGTTGTCGTTGTACGGCAGATACAGCTGATCGCCCCCCTTGAGGTAGACGTTCTGCAACTCGGAATCGTGCTGATTGAGTGCGTCGAGATTGAGCGGATACACCCGACCATTGCGGGTCAGCAGCAGGCTCGACAAATCGGCATTGTTGGTATCGATGCCGGCGGAACCGAGGGCCTCGACCACGCTCAACGGGTTGGTGGAAATCGGCTGTGGACCGGCCTTGGCCACGGCGCCCGAGACCACCACTTTCTGACTGGCGAAACGCAGCACCGCAACATCCACTTGCGGCTCGGCGATGAACGCCGACAGTCGGGTTTCGATGTCCGCACGCAGTTGCTGGATGGTTTTGCCGGCCGCCTGCACTTCCTTGATGAACGGGTAGTACAGCGTGCCATCGGAGCGCACCAGACGCCCGTTGGCGTCGATCTGCTGTTGTGCCCCCGATGGCGCGGTCAGCTCCGGGTGATCCCACACCGTGATGTACAACACGTCGTTGCTGCCGATGCGGTATTCGGCAGGCGTTGCCAGCAGTTCCGCAGGCACCGATTCACGCTTTTGCGTGGCGCGCGTCATCGAGATCAGCTTGGGCGTGATCGGGATCAGTTCGACCCGACTGCTCTCGCTGGCGCCCTGGCGGGTGATGTCACTGGTGCTGAGGTATTGGCCAGGGGAAAACATGCAACCTTGCAAAGCGATACTTGCCAACATCAAGAGAGAAAAACTACGAGTCATAATGGCACTACGCTATTCAAGGGCAAATCTAAAAACAAAGTCACCCGACTTGCGTCGGGCGACCCTGTACTGCACTAACAAATATTCCTGTTAGTTGTGCGTGCCGGTGGTGCCGGTGGTACCGGTCGTACCGGTGGTACCGCCGTTGGCACTTCCGCCGCTGTTGGACGCCGCGACTGCGCTGGCAACCATTGCCGTACTGGCAGCAGGCGCTGTAGAAGCCGCGACACTGCCAGATACATTGGTTACCGCAGTAAGCGGTGCTTCAGCGGCGGATGCCCAGTTGCTCAACATCGTCA
Organism: Pseudomonas sp. H1h; assembly: GCF_000633255.1. Lineage (GTDB taxonomy): Bacteria > Pseudomonadota > Gammaproteobacteria > Pseudomonadales > Pseudomonadaceae > Aquipseudomonas. Next base: position 75,177 of record NZ_AYMJ01000017.1, on the reverse strand, counting down.
ACAGGGCAATCGCCATCACTTTTTTCATATCAACTCCTTTCTAACAGTCGGCCTGTTAAAAACCGGCCGGTGTTAGAGGTGGTAGAGTTCAAGTCCGCGAAAAGTGCGAACAAGATCCGTCGCTCTTTCACAGTCTTACCCAACTGATAAAAGTCGAACGGCAGGTTTATATCTACGGACTTGCAAAAGGCATTTCCAGCGTATTTTCCCGACGATATCTAACACCTGACCGAAACTAACATTCAGTATTAGAACGACATCATTCGAGATAACCGCGAGGATGGTTCGATTGCCAGCGCCAGGTATCGGTGACCATGTCCTGCAAATTGCGCGTGGCTTTCCAGCCGAGTTCCTTTGCCGCTTTCGAGGCATCGGCCCAACTCTCGGCGATGTCACCGCTGCGACGCGGCATCACCCGGTATGGCACCGGCTGCCCGCTGGCCTGCTCGAAGGCGCGCAGCACTTGCATCACGCTGTAGCCGTCGCCGGTACCGAGGTTCCAGGTGTGAATGCCCGGGCGACCGGCAATCGACTGCAACGCCTTCAGGTGGCCATCCGCAAGGTCGACGACGTGGATGTAATCGCGCACGCCGGTGCCGTCGATCGTCGGGTAATCGTCGCCGAAGATCGACAACTCCTGCAGGCTGCCAACCGCCACCTGGCTGATGTAAGGCAGCAGGTTGTTGGGGATGCCGTTGGGGTCTTCGCCCATGTGCCCGCTGTCATGGGCGCCGATCGGGTTGAAGTAGCGCAGCAAGGCGATGCTCCAGCGCGGCTCGGCCTGACTCAGGTCGCGCAGCACGTTCTCGACGATCAGTTTGGACTGGCCATAAGGGTTGGTCGGAACGCCGGTGGGGAAATCCTCGCGGATCGGCATCTGCGCAGGCTCGCCATACACTGTGGCCGACGAGCTGAACACCAGGCGGAACACCCCTGCCGCGGCCATCGCCTGGCACAGCGTGACGCTGCCGCCGACGTTGTTCTCGTAGTACTCCAGCGGCTTGCGCACGCTCTCGCCCACGGCTTTCAGCCCGGCAAAATGCAGGACAGCTTCGATGTGGTGCTCGCGAAAAATCCGGTCCAGCAACGTCCGGTCACAGACATCGCCGCGGATCATCAACGCACGTTTGCCGCAAATGCCTTCCACCGCGTGCAGTGCCGCGTCGCTGCTGTTGCAAAGATTATCCAGTACAACAACTTCATAACCTGCTTCCAGCAGCGCAAGTGTGGTGTGCGAGCCGATATAGCCGGCGCCACCCGTTACCAGAATCTTCATAGCGCGGTCCGTCATTGGATAAGTGACTAGTAGCCTGTCAAGTCCCTTTTATTCATTCTGTGGCGCACCACACAAAGAAGGACGACAACAGCCTCAAACAAAATTAGTTCAACCACTGGCAATAAATATTTTTGCAGGTCAAACTGTATTGCCGGGTACTTATTAGCACCCCAAGTACACTCGTCACTATCAACAGATACCGACTAAAAATAACTAATAACGCTGTTACCGACATCTCATAACATTGTCATGTTTTACCGCGCTTGCTAATTGCCACTCAGCACCTGACTCAGGTATTAAAGCAGTCCTTCAATATTCATTGAAACTTGCACACCTTCGTTAGTGCGCGCACCCGTTGACGGTGTTCCATGACTGTTCAGGATATTTTTATGATTCGTAAATGTTTGTTCCCCGCCGCCGGTTACGGCACGCGTTTCTTGCCGGCCACCAAAGCCATGCCCAAGGAAATGCTGCCGATCGTCAACAAGCCGTTGATCGAATACGCCGTCGAAGAAGCACGGGACGCAGGCCTGCAGCACATGGCAATCGTCACCGGTCGGGGCAAGCGTGCGCTGGAAGACCACTTCGACATCAGCTACGAACTCGAACACCAGATCCGCGGCACCGAGAAAGAAAAATTCCTCGCCGGCACCCGCGAGCTGATCGACACCTGCACCTTCTCCTACACCCGTCAGGTGGAAATGAAAGGCCTGGGCCACGCGATTCTCAGCGGCCGCCCGCTGATCGGCGATGAACCCTTCGCTGTGGTACTGGCCGATGACCTGTGCCTGAACCTGGAAGGTGACGGCGTACTCACTCAAATGATCCAGCTGTACAAGAAATTCCGCTGCTCGATCGTCGCCATCCAGGAAGTCCCGGCCGATCAGACTCACAAATACGGAGTGATCGCCGGCGAACTGATTTCCGAAGGTATTTACCGGGTCAACCACATGGTGGAAAAACCGGCGCCGCAGGACGCTCCGTCAAACCTGGCGATCATCGGCCGCTACATCCTGACCCCGGACATCTTCGACCTGATCGCCGACACCCAACCCGGCAAGGGTGGCGAGATCCAGATCACCGACGCGCTGATGAAACAGGCGCAGAACGGTTGCGTGCTGGCCTACAAGTTCAAGGGCCTGCGCTTCGACTGCGGCGACGCCGAGGGTTACTTGCAGGCGACCAATTTCTGCTACGACAACGTTTACCTCAAGGGCCGCTGAGACGGTTCCCCGCCCACTTCTCTTTCAGGAGACCAGCATGAACATCGCACAACATTCAGCGGACATTGAACGGGAGGTGGGCAACCTCGGGGTGGTGAGCTGGTTGTCACGCCATCAGCCATTGCCCAGCGCCAACGAGTCGTGGCTGGGCAGCATTCTGCTGGTGGAGCGTATCGGCATGTTCCCCGCGTCCGGCGATATTCGTCGCACGCTGGCAGATCCCTATCCCCTGCTCGCCCATCTGAAGAAACGCTACGCCGGGCAGGCGCTGGAAATGGATGACCGTGATGGTCTGAAAGTGATCTTCAGCGACTGGCGATTCCGCGTGCGCCTGTGCTGCAACGAGCCGGCAATCATCATCAATGTCGAGACTCGTTGTGCCACGCAGCTGATGCCGCAGAAGCTCTCGGAGTTGCTGAGTCAAGTCGACGCTTTTCAGCAGGACACCTGATCGACCTCACGCAGAGCGTGGGGAACGATCATCGTGGTGACACGTCGCAACGATCCTTGGTGCCGGTGATCCAGCCATAGAAATAATCGGCAATCACCTTCCCGCCCGTGGCCGGCTGCGGATGAATCTTGTCCGGGCCGATCATCGCGGCGGCATACCGTTTGACGTCAGGCCCAAAGGCGCATTGCAGATTGGCGAAACCCAGATGCTGCTCATGCGCCCACGGCTGCAAGACCTGTGCGTACGCTGACATCGGATAGGCGCTGGAACGCGTGGTGTCCTGGCGCAGGATCAGGTTGATGCTCGCCGCCGGTTGAATCTCGCGGATCATTGCCACCAGCCCCTGAACGTTCTGCAGATACTGTTCGGGTTTGACCCCAAAGCCCTGATCGTTGCCGCCGAGCATGATCAGATAAATGTCGGCGGGGATCTTCGACACGGCGGCTTTCCACTGCACCTGCCATTGCGGATCCTGGTGATAGAAGTCCGCGGAAGCTGCGCCCGATGCAGCCAGTTTCGACACGCGTACGCCGTCGTGATCATTGCTCATCCACAGCCCAAACAAGGTCGGCGCGCCCTTCACCACTTCCAGTCTGAACGACCAGTCTGCCGCTGCCGCAAGACCGGCCAGCGGTACTTCCTGTACGCCTGAGCCATCAAGTTTCAGCGGCTGCCAGTCTTGCGATGGCGTCCAGCGATAGCGCAGCTCTGCGGACTCGCCAGTGCCCAGGTAGAGCAATTTCGCCTGAGTAACGGCGGTGTTGATCGCCGGTGTCGCACTGGCGTCGATCTCAAGCCAGGCACCGGGCTTGCCGGTCACCGTGCGACTGTCGGGGCTGGCCTGACCGAGTCCGGACACCTGCCAGCCACCGCCGAAGTACTTCTCACTGCTGCGGGTGTATTTGAAATGTGTGCCACCCAGCGCCGCACCGTGGTTGAAGCCGACATAACCGGGACCGGCAAATCCGACCTCCCCGGCCACGCGCTGCACCAGTTTGTTGAGGTAGAAATCCTGCCCGGCGCTGTAGCTGTCGCCGATCACCGAGACCGACAGCACCTTCCCCGCCCTGCCTTCGCGCCACTGCGCAAAGCGCTCGCGGGCATCGCCCACTTCGACTACCGACGCTGCAACGGGCTGAGCGTCATCCACTGCCAACATGCGTAATTTCCTTCAGTCTGGAATGGCCCCTTCGCGAGCAAGCCCGCTCCCACAGGGGTTGCGTGAATTGCCGAAAACCCTGCTCGCGATGGCGTTGGTTCAGACGCGGTCACTCTGACTGACAGACCGCTATCGCGAGCAGGCTCACTCCTACAGGTGTTGCGGGCGTCTGCTTAATCTGTGTCCAACCTGAACCCTGTGGGAGCGGGCTTGCTCGCGAAGCTTTTCAGCTATTGGCTGGCACCACCGGAGCAATGCTCGCCGCCGGTTTCTTCTTCGCCGCACGCTCACCCAGGAACAGTACCGACGTGACATTGAAGCGACTGAAAATCATCGACAACAGCACCGGCCCCAACAGGCCAGACAGCAGTCCGCTGAGCACCAGAATACTTTCGTCTTTCACGCCCAGTCGCCCCATGACAAACCGCGAAGTCGCCGCAAACAGCACATGGAACAGGAAGATCGCGTAAGAATACCCACCCAGCCAGGTCAGCCACTTCGAGCGCATGTCACTGGACAGCAAAGCGATGCAGGACACACAGCCCACGGTCAACCCGATCAGACTGCGACGATCGACAATCAACTCGCGATCAATCGCCGCGACATACAGCAGCGTCAACGAGATCAGCACAAACACCAGCGGCCCGATCACCTTGAACCGCTGCTTCAGCGCCTCGACATTTTCCTGCCCGATCATCCCCGCCACGAAAAACGGCAGCAGGTAAATCGCGCCATTGATGCCGAACGCATCGAGCTTGAACGGTGGCAACAGAAACACCGCCGCCGCAAATGCAAACAGCCCATACAAGCGCGTCATCGAGCGCAGCATCCCGCGCCATTCCAGCAGGCCGACGAACATGAAAATGATGAACACCGCCTGCAAGAACCAGAAGTGGTTGACCGGAACCCAGAACGACAACAACGCGTCGATCACCCCGACGTCCTTGTTCACGCCTGGCCCCACCGCCTGCAACACCGAGAACGGCACACCGACGCAAAACAGCGGCACGATCAGTCGTCGCACCTTGCCGTTGAAGAATGCGGAAAAGTCATTGCCGCGAATTTTGTAGATCGAATAGATGTAGCCGGAAATGAAGGTGAACAGCGGCATGCGCACGTACACCATGGAGTCGGCGATGACCCGGAACGGCGAGCCGATATCGATTTTCAGCCCCCCGCCCAACGGGCCGATGACGTGATAGAGCACCAGCAGCAGGCACGCCAGGCCACGCAGGGTTTCGATCTCCAGGGACTTTTTCTTGCTCGACATACAGCACCCGCCTCAATTCAGAACTCTTGATTCAACCCGTACCGGTTTGTTCGCGCGCAACATCAGGCCCAGCCCGACAAACAGCACCGGCACCACCATGGAAAAGTGCCGGGCGAAGGAGCCGAAGTCCGGTTCGAACAAACCCTGAACCAGCAGAAACGCCAGCGGAATCGCGATCAGTTCCTTGGGTTTGGTCTCGATCGGCGCGCCTTTGTAATCGGTGGAGGTGATGACTTTGAACAGCAGCAGAGCAGTCATGATCATCAGCGCGACGAAGATCACCTGCCCCGGTCCCGACAGCAGAATCAGCTCCACCGGGAACGACAACCTGAAGAAGATGATCATCGAATCCAGCGCCTGCGAGACGAAATCACTGCCGGTGAGCCACGACACAATCAGCGATTTGGAGCCCTCCTCGCCTGCGGTGCGCAACTCGTTGTTGCTCGCGCGAATCGACGACACCGGAAACCCCAGCGCCAACTGGATAGCCATGGCTACCGCCAGGTAAAACAGGAACAGCATCAGGAAGAAGGTGAAACGCGACACGTACTTTTTCATTACGCAGACGCCAAACCACGACAGCGAAAACAGAATCCAGTAAGGCCGGATCAGCACACCGTAAATCACCGCCGAGAGGAAAAAACCGCTGCGGTATTTACGCGTCAACGAGCTGAACAAAATGCTCAACACCGCCACCGACACAATGATTTCCTTGGTCAGGTTTTCCAGAAAGAACGACCGCACCACGCCCCACAGGCACAGGGTGCCGAAGATCGCCAGCGGCATGCGCCGGAACACCACCACCGGGATCGCCGTGAGGAAAAAATTGCAGAACATCCCGTAGGCCCAGGCGTTGGTCAGGTTGATCCCGGTGGGCCGCAGCAGGAACGCCGAACATTCGTAGGAAGAGCGGTCCGGCGAGAACGGGTTCCAAAAGTTGCAGTTGTCGGCGCGCGCGTAGGACGACCACAACGTCATCGCATCCGGGCCCGGGTCACGCGGGATCAGCAGCGGCATCGCCACCGACAGAAACAATCCGGTGAACAGAATCAGGAACGACAGCGAGGAATCGAGTCTGCGTCCGCGAAACTCGATGCACGGCAGCTTCAACCCCATGCCAGCGCCCCTTTTGCACGGGTCGCACGGGTCAATAGCGCAATTACGCCGAGCTGCACGACGATCGCGAAGACATTGCCCCACGCCGCGCCATAAATCGAATAGTGCTTGATCAGCCCATAGCTGACCGGCACCGACACCAGCAGGCAGATTGCCGCGCTGGCGAATGACACCCGACTGTTTTTCGAGGCGATCAGACCGCCCCAGACGATGTCGCCGATGGCCCGCAGGGCGAAGGAAAAAATCAGCACGCCGAGGATCGCGTTATCCGGACGCGGCACGCTGGTGGCGACATAATCGAGCACCACGTTGAAGAACAGATAAATCAGCACCGCCACTGCCGCCGACACCACCAGCGAGCGCATTACCCATTTGTTGACGAACAATTGCCGGACCGTGAACGCCTGTTGATCGGCCTGAAATCGCTTGGCCAGCACCGGAATGCCGACCACCGCCACCACCGCGTAAGACAGCGCCTGCAAGGTGTTCGCCGCCGACCACGCGTACACGTATTTACCGAGGCTGGCGTAGGGTTCGAGGTCGACGATCAGAAAGCGCTCGGCGTACTGACTCAAGGCGATCAACCCCGTACCGAAATAAAACGGCAACCCGGCTTTCCATACGGTCGCGGTCGTCAGCGCCACGCTGACCCGGCCTTTGTGCACATTCACCACGATCAGGTAACCGGCGATGATCACCAGCACGTTCGCCGCCACCCATAGCCACAGCACACTGGCGATGCCGGACACCCGATCGAGCATCATCCCGCCTACCGCCAGCAGCGCCCAGAGGCCGGTCTTGATGAAAAACAGCAGCGCGCCCGCCGTGGCTTTCTGCGCGGAAAACACGAACGAGTTGATTTCGAACGACAGGTGTTCAGTGAGCAGCACCAGCGTCACGCAGAGAATCAGCGCAGTGCTCGCCTCGACCTGCTGAAACAGCGAGTAGATCCCCACCGTCAGCAGCGACAGCAGCAGCCCAACTGCCAGGTACAGCAACAGGACTTTGTCGACCACCCGCCGCGAACTGCCGCCGACGCTGATCAACCGATTGATCTCGGAACTGAACCCGACGCTGTAAAACTTTGAGGCGATCAGCGAAGCCGCGACCACCACCCCATAAAAACCCAGCGCTTCATAGCCCAGGTAATGGGTGATGGCCAACACCAGCAGAAACTTCGCGCCTAACGCTCCACCGCGCAGCAGCAGGCGAAATATCATCGAACGATCCCTTTGATGATCTCGTCCATGGCCACGGTTTTTGCCTCGATTTCGCGGCAGGTGTCGGTCAGGCGCTTGCCGAAATTCGACAGTGCGTTGGGCGCGTAAACGGTGTCGATGATGGTGTCGACATTGATGTCGCCACCATTGATCACCCAATCCTCCACCCCCATGTCCTGATAGGCGCCGAAGCCCTTGCGCTCATAGCTGATGTGGTACGCCGGGACACCGGACAGCAGCGACTCGATGGCGCCGTGCAGGCGCACCGAGATCACCAGGTCGGGCTGATATTGGGCAATCGTGGCCTTCAGCGACAGCAGGTCTTCGGTGATACCCAACTCGCGATAGAACGCCCCGTCATCATTGCCGCGAACGGCGCTCTGTACTGCGCAGACCACTTTGCTTTTGTTCTTCAGGCGCTGCAGCAGCAGCTTCAGGTTGGCGACGTAGGCGACCTTCTTGTCCTTGCTCCACTCCGGCGGCTTGCGCAGGACCACGCAGACAGTGGCCGGCGATGCGGCGCAGCGGGTGAACTTGGGTTGCATAAGGATCTTGCTCGCCAGTGACTGCACCGCCAGGTCCGGCGCGCGGTAGACGTTTTCACAGGCATCGAACATCGCCGAGGAGCGGTTATCGCGCACGAACACCGCATTAGCACTGGCGTAGTGCTCGACGATCTTGCGGCTCTCGCCATGGAACGGGCCGATGCTTTGCGGCAGGTACACCGAGGGCACTTTGCTGAGGATCGCCGTTTCCAGTTGCTTGGCGTGGCCAAGCTTCAACTTGATGTGCTCGAAGGCGCTTTTGGAGCGCATGTAACCGCCACCCACACCGACGATCAGATCAGTCTTCTGCAACAGCTCCGCGAGGCCGGCATACGACTGATTGAGGAACACCGCCTGCTTGACTCGGCCCAGACCCTTGGCCGCCATCACCGGCGCGTCAAAACGCGGGTGCGGCAAATAGTCGAAAGACTGCGGATCGGACGCCACGACATTGATCGCGGTGTCTTCGCCAAAGTTGCGCTGCACCAGCGCAATGGCCAGATCGACGAGCAGGCCGTCACCGGAGTTGGAGGCACTGTAGCCATGCAAAATCGTTACGTTCATAAGCTGAGTTCTACTTAATAAGTGGGAGCGCAATACACGTCGTAGGTCTGGCGGATCATCAGCGCGGCGCTGAAGCGTTCGCGCACGATGTTGCGGCCTTCGCTGCCGAGGTCGAGCAACCGCGGCTTCTGGATTCTCGCCAATACATCGGCCAGCGCCTGGTGGTCACCGGTGGGGAAGACATAACCGGACACCTCATGGGTGACCAGTTCGGGCAACGATGTGCAATTGCTGGCGATCACCGGCAACCCCATGGCCATGCCTTCGAGCGGCACCATGGCGAATCCTTCCCAGCGACTCGGGACGATCAGCGCGTCGGCCTGTTGATACAGCGCGTGCACCTCGGCCGGCGTGACCCAGGGCAGGTACTCGACAGCGTCCATCTCGGGACACTCGACCGTGTCTTCGTTGACCGCACTGCCAACCACGGTCAGTTTCAGATCGCTGCGCCGCACCTTGGCGAAGGCCTTGAGCAACACATCGAAGCCTTTCTGGTAGTCGAGACGACCGACGAACAGCAGATGAATCGGCTCGGGGCTCTGAGCCTTCGGCGCCTCGTCACGCTGATGAATGCCGTTGTAGATCAGCTTCATGCGCTTGCGCTGAATGCCGAAACGCGCCGCCTTGTCCATTTCGTAGCGGCTGACGCAGATGATCACGTCGGTGACTCGCTGCAGGACCCGTTCGATCCACGCGTAGATCCTTTGCTTGGTCGGCGAGCTTTCCATCAGGAACGAAAACGCGTGCGGGCAGTAAACGATTTTCGGTTTGCGCCACGGCCGCAGAAGTACGCAGACCACCCGGCCGATCACCCCGGAAAAGGTGCTGTGCAAATGCACCACATCGGGTTTTTCCTTGAGCATCACCCGGGTCAACTGCCAGGCAAAACGCAGCAGTGAACGCACATCGCGACCGCTGCGTTCGAACGTGCGAATCTGTCGTTCGTCGATGCCGTGCAGCTCTTTTTTCTGGTCAAGCGGCACCAGATAGACCAGCTCGTAGTTCGACTCCTGATCCTCGGGGGAAGCCGAGATGGTACGAATAACGGTGGCGACCCCACCTTTTATCGTTTCAGCCACGTGCAGTATTTTTTTCACGACCCACCCACTTTCATGCCTGTTGGAACGCCCCTGAAAATCAGGATTTGTCCGACGCGTATTCGTAGTTGTAATAACCGTAGTTGCCGTTGCCGTAGTAGCTGGCCGCGCGCTTCTCGACGCCGTTGAACACCGCGCCCTTGAGCTCGATGCCGTTCTGGGCGAAGCGCCGAATGGTCATTTCAATTTCTTTGGCCGGGTTCACCGCAAAACGGGTGACAATCAGGCTGATCCCTGCTTCGCGCCCGACAATCGCTGCGTCGGTCACCGCCAGCAGCGGCGGCGTATCGATGATCACCACGTCGTAGCGCTCACTGAGTTCGGTCAGCAGGTCGCGGAAGTTGGCGTGCATCAACAGCTCCGAAGGATTGGGTGGAACCTGCCCACGGCTGATGAAGTGCAGGTTGTCGATTTCCACGGTGTTGATGGCCTGCTCGATGCTGCAACGCTTGACCAACAGGTCCGACAGGCCATTGGCGATCGGCACGTTCAGCGACTTGTGCAGGTGGCCCTTGCGCATGTCGGCGTCGATCAGCAACACGCGTTGACCGCTTTGCGCCATGACCGCGGCGAGGTTGGACGAGACGAACGTCTTGCCGACCTGCGGGCTGGGACCGGAGATCATGATCCGGTTGTTGGTCGAATCCAGCGCGGCAAAATGCAGGCAGGTGCGCAGGCTGCGAATCGACTCGATGGACAGGTCGGTCGGATTGCGCAGGGCCAGCAGATAGGCCGGCGTTTCAGCCGTGCTTTTGACCCGCACTTTTTTACTGTCCTCTTCGCGCTGCAATGCGCTGTAGGGAATCGAGGCGTACACCGGCAGCCCGAGCTGCTCAATGGCTTCCGGTCCTTCCAGGCCTTTGCTCAGGGATTTGCGCAGCAGCACCAGCGCTACGCCGACAAAAGCGCCGAGGAACGTCGCGATCAACACAATCAGGGCTTTTTTCGGTTTGACCGGGCTGGTCAGGTCGACATCTGCCGGGTCGATCAAACGCACGTTGCCCACCGCACCAGCGCGGACGATGTCCAGTTCCTGCGACTTGTTCAGCAACTGCGTGTAGATCTGCGAAGCCACTTCCACATCGCGGGTCAGGTTGAGCAGCTCCTGTTGCGTGGCTGGCAGATCCCCGACCTTGCCTTCCAGCGACTTCTGCTGCTGGGTCAACTCACCGATCTGTGACATCAGGGCGCGATACGCCGGATGCTGTTTGGTGAACTTGCGATCCATCTCGGCCTGCTGCATTTTCAGCTCGGAAATCCGCGTTTCGAGCGCAACGGACTGACCGAGCACCGACTGGGTTTCCAGGGAGATGTTCACGGTCTTGCCGTGGGTCTGGTAGGCGTTAAGCGCATCGCTGGCCTTGGCCAGATCGCGCTTGACCTGCGGCAACTGGCTTTGCAGGAACGCCAGGCTCTGCGCTGCTTCTGCCGAAGTGCGACGCACGTTTTGATCGACGTACAGCGCAGCGATCTTGTTGAGGATCTTCACCGCCTCGGGGGCATCGGCGCTGGCCAGTGCCAGACGGATAATCCCAGACTCTTTACCTTGCTCGGAAATATCCAGCGCATCCTGGTAAGCCTGAATGGTCACGATTCGCGGATTGCGCACCACTTCAAAACGCGTGCCCGGGTTGGCCGACAATTGCGCGACCTGCCCCTCTACGCCGTCCTGCGCGAAGGTTTCACCCGCGACGCCCTCGACCAGCACGTTGCCGTTGTCATCGAGCAACTGGAAGCGCTGCTGTTCTCCCGCCACCAGTGTCAGTTTCTTGCCCAACAGTTCTTTGGGCAGATTGAGCCGGGCGAACTCCAGACGCTCGCCCCCCCAGGCGTAACTGTTAAAGCCAAAACGCGGCGGCGCCACGCTGAACTCGGTTTCGCCGCGATAGCGCCTGGCGAGAAAACCGCCGATGACCGGAAAGGTGTTGGGGGTGACGTCGATATCCAGGCGCAGGTCATCGACAGTTTTGCCGATTACCGCGCGGGACTTGATGATGCCGATTTCGGTCACCGACGGCGATTGGCCGCCGAGCATGCTGCTGAGGTCGGAAAACCCGAGCATGTCGTTCTTTTTCGGTTCGACCTGCACCAGCGCGTTCGCCAGGTACACCGGCGTCGCCAATACCGCATAGGCAACACCCGCGGCCATGAAGGCACCGGTGAATGCACCAATCAGCCATTTCTGGTCGATCAAACTGCCAAATATGCCGAGAAGATCAATACTGTCCTGATCGTTATCACGGTTGGCGATTACTGACGGTAACTGCATAAGTCTGTTCTTACCATTCACTGATCTGAAGAATATTCATCAATGTCCGAGGCGCTGCGCCCACGAGCTAACAGCATCTTCAATCAATGCATGGGCATGAATAAAGGCGGCCTTACCTTGACGATAGGGATCCTGTATTTCGCGTTCGCTCTGCCACTTGCCAAGAAGGAACACTTTGCCTCTGGCGTGCGAGGCAATCTTCAGTACCTGATTCATATGTTGTTTTTCCATGACCAGAATCAGGTCCGATTGATTGACGATATCGGCGGTCAATTGCCGGGCGGTGAAGCCCTCGGCGCTATGCCCGTGATCTTCCAGGACCTGGCGCGCCGAAGCTTCCATGCCTTCGCCAACCCGGGCCGCGAGGCCTGCGGAGGTCACCGAGATCGTTGAGGGGGTCAGCGCGTTACGCAGCAGAAGTTCTGCTGTCGGACTTCGGCAAATATTGCCAACGCACACGACAAGGATATTTCTGAACAAGGTTTACTTTCCTGTGTAATATCATTCTGCCAACATCTAGTGCGGATCTTAATGAACCCACTAGATCATCCTGCACTCAGAAATAGATTCGCCCTGTTAGTACCAGCGTATTAAGTACCACAGCGCCAAAAGTCGCCCAAACGGAATTACCGGACTAAAAATAACTGTGATTTTCAGTTCTTGATTTCCTGACAAAAAATAACATTTACGCACTTAGTGACACTGTTAGTTTCGAATGAGGTATCACGAGATACCTATTCGCCGTTGTCACTTCTCACCCGGAGAGCCGACATGAAGTCAGCACATCTCAAACGATTGAGCCTTTTGACCTTGCTGCTGCTCAGTACAGCCAGCCAAGTCAACGCCAGCGAGCTGTTCCCGGCATTGCCCACCCATAAAACCATTGGCGTGCAGGTCAAGGTCCAGAACTTCTCTGCCGCAGACGCCCAACTGATCAAGACCACCGGCTTCAGTTTCGTGCGCTTTGGCGTTTGGACCGACAGCCTGAACACCCAGGCCTATCAACAGCAGGTCAGCGACGCCTTCGCCGTGGCACGAGCCGCTGGCCTGCCGGTATTGATGACCCTGCGCACGACTCAGCCATTAAATACCAGTGATCTGGCAGCCGCAGGCGTCGCGTACGCCAACGCGTTGGCCAGCCTGGCGACAACCTACGGCTCGCAACTGGTTGCCATTGAACTGTGGAATGAGCCGGATCTCGACGCCTACTGGCCGACTGGCAATTTCGACACGACCTTCGTGCCATTCATGAGCGCAGCGTGCAAGACACTGCAAGACAAGCCCCAGGCCACGCCGGTGATCGGCTTCGGTTTCGCCCGGCCGCCGACTGCCGGCTCGGCGTCCACGGTGGCCCTCAACCGAATCGTCAGCCAGTACCCTAAATGCCTCAACGCGATTTCCTATCATCCCTATGGCATGACGGGCACGCAGATCAGTAACGCCCAGGCGTTTATCCAGCAAAACTTCCATCTGCCGGGGGTGATCAGCGAATGGGGCATCTCGGCGCTCAGCTCCAACGGTGGGACAGAAGGTCAGGCCAGTAAAATCAGTGCGTTTGTCGCCGATATCAAAACCCGCAACATTGCGCTGACCTCCATCTATGAATGGAAAAACAGCGACACCGGCAGCAACGACCGCGAGAAGAATTTCGGCCTGCTGACCTCCGACGGCCAGCCGAAACCGGCGGAAACCGCCGTCAGAACCCAACTGAGTCAGCAATAAGCCCCTCCATGTGCTCAAGGGGCGCTGACCGTCAGATGCGTTGAACCTGCGGCCGATTTTGGCATCGTATTCATCGATACCGCGCCCCACCTTTCAAACAGCCGTTCTCAGGTTGTTGCCACCGGGGAACCCGATACGCCTTGATGCCCTTGAGTGGCTGTCAGCGCTCGGGTAATGTCGTCAAACCCACAGGACAGAGCACACCCATGACTTCCAAGCTGGAACAACTCAAACAGATGACCACCGTGGTTGCCGACACCGGCGACTTCGAAGCGATTGCCCGGGTCAAGCCGGTCGACGCCACTACCAACCCTTCCCTGCTGCTCAAAGCAGCGGCCATTCCGGCTTATGCCGAACTGCTGAACGCTTGCGTCAGCGACTGCAAGGGCGATGTGGGCCTGGCCAGCGACCGCTTTGGCGTCGCCGTGGGCCAGGAAATCCTCAAAGTGATCCCGGGCCGTATTTCCACCGAAGTGGATGCGCGCCTGTCGTTCGACCAGGACGCCGTGCTCAAGCGTGCGCATCGCCTGATCGAGCTGTACGACAAGGCCGGCATCGGCCGTGACCGCGTGCTGATCAAGATCGCTTCGACCTGGGAAGGCATCCGCGCTGCCGAGATTCTCGAAAAAGAAGGCATCCAGACCAACCTGACCCTGCTGTTCTCCTTTGCCCAGGCCGCTGCCTGCGCCGACGCCGGGGTGTTCCTGATCTCGCCGTTCGTGGGCCGCATCTACGACTGGTACAAAAAGGCCAACGGCAACGACTACACCGGCGCCGATGATCCGGGCGTGCAGTCGGTCACCCGCATCTACAACTACTACAAGGCCAATGACTACAAGACCGTGGTCATGGGCGCCAGCTTCCGCAATCTGAACCAGATCGAGCAGTTGGCCGGTTGCGACCGCCTGACCATCAGCCCGGACCTGATCGACAAGCTGGCGGCAGACACCGGCAAACTGGAGCGCAAACTCGCCCCGGGCCATGCTGGCGAAGCCCGCCTGAGCCTGAACGAAGCGCAGTTCCGCTGGCTGTCCAACGAAGACGCGATGGCCACCGAGAAACTGGCCGAGGGTATTCGTCAGTTTGCCCGTGACCAGGAGAAGCTTGAGGCGCTGCTGCAGGCCAAGCTGTGATCTGAGCCACTGGAATGCAAAAAGGGCGAACCTTCACGGGTTCGCCCTTTTTTTCGCTCGCGCTAGAACACGCATCGTCCGAACTCTCGCCTTCGCGAGCAAGCCCGCTCTCACAGAGGGAATGCATTTCAAATGTGGGAGCGGGCTTGCTCGCGAAGGGGCCGCCCAGACAACATCACCTCACCAGATCAATGCCGCTCGAGCGCATTCACCAGATCGTGGAAGGCTTCGCGATTGGAATCGTTCAGCCCCATGAGGATCTTGTGCGCTTCCAGCACCTTGATCCGCACCACTTCTTCGGACTGGTCCTGATCCGGCAGGTCGTCCAGACACTCGGGGCACGGCACCGGGTGGTTGACGATGTTGAACACCTGCTCGAAGCCCATCGACTGCAGCAGACGCGTGATGTCTTCGTGGGTGGTGACGACGGTCGGCAGCAGGCCGACCTTTTGCCGCGACAGGATCGACAGCTTGGCCAACAGGCCCAGGGTGGTGCTGTCGATGCTGCGGGTTTCGGTCAAATCGATCACGATCGCGTTGAAATTCAACGCGGTGAAGATTTTCTCAATAGTCGCATCCAACGCCGAACACAGGGTCAGGCGAACTTCACCGACGAACTTCAGGACGAAGGTGCCGTCCTGCTCGGCGAACTGGATTCTACCGGTACTCATTGAAGGTTCCTGCTCAACACCAACAGGGCGATATCATCCGGCATCTCCCCTAGCGTGGCCAATCCAAACACTTGCCGCAGACCATCCAGGCTGCCGCCCGCCGACTTCACCCGTTGAGGCAAAGCAGCTTCTTTTTCTTTGAGCGTAGGTTCTGGCAATAGATCCAGAATGCCGTCGGACATCAGCGTCAGGCTGAAGGTCGCAGGCAGCTCAAGCACGTGATCTTCGTAGGTGGCCTCATTGAACAGGCCCACCGGCAAACCACGGCCTTCGAGGTAACGAACACTGTCAGGCGTGTACAACACAGGCAACGGCAGATGGCCGCCGATGCTATAGGTCAACAAACCGGTCTCCTCGTCGATGACTCCACCGACCATTGTGACGTGTTTGCCCAGCTTACAACTGATCAGCCCCCGGTTGATATGACCAAGAACTTCCGAAGGCTTGAATTCCGGCAACGTACCGTTGCGTTTGGACTCGAACAGCAGACGCGTGGTCATGAACTTCAGCAGCACGGTGACGAACGCCGAAGAGGCGCCATGGCCTGACACGTCGGCCAGATAAAACGCGACCCGACGCTCGTCGACCCGGAAATAGTCGACAAAATCACCCGACAGGTACAGCGACGGGATGATCTGGTGGGCAAACTGGAACTCGTCGATGCGCCACGGACTTTCCGGCAGCATGTTCATCTGCACCTGGCGACCGGCGTTCTGGTCTTCCTGGAGCAGGTTCAGGCTGGCTTCGAGTTCGCGGTTGGCCTTCTCCAGCTTCTCGCGGTAGCGCTGGTTCTCCAGCAGCAGGCGCGCACGATCCAGCGCCCGACGCACAGAGTGCTCGAGCACGGCCAGGTCTTCGAGAGGCTTGATCAGGTAGTCCGCCGCACCCAGGCGCAGCGCCTCGACCGCGTCGTTCATCACGCCGGCACCCGAAACGACGATCATCGGCGTTTGCGGTGACCGCTCGGTGACCTGACGGATGAGTTCGAGACCGCCCATCTGCGGCATGCGCAGATCGCAGATGACCAAGTCGGGCTTGTCTTGCTCGAATACCTGAAGACCCTGTTGGCCGTTGCTGGCCTGCAGGACGCTGAAACCACTGTCTTCCAAATAGGCCGCGAGGCTCGCGCGCACTACTTCGTCATCATCGATTATCAGCAGCGTGGCACTGGTTTTTGGCATGTGGGCAAACGGCGCCAGAATTAGGTTGGCGTAGCAGGCGGGGCATTGGCCCGGCTCAGACTACTGGATTCGCTTTCTAGCCTCTCTGCTGCACCGCTTTCGAGCATTGGCCCGGAACGCGATTGCACCAGAGGTGCCCTTCTAAGGCGCAGACGGTACTCCCATCCGCGGGGCGTTTCAAGCATGCGCCGATGGTCGCTTGACGACTTTACTTGTCAAATCACCGAGAGTTATAAGAACAGCTCAAACCGTAACCCAATGGAAGGACAAAGCCGTGAGTCAAACCGGTCGAGACTACAGCGAAAAGCGCGATTTCATCCGCATGCGGGTCGATGCCGATGTCGTGTTGATTCATGAAGGGGACGAGGTGTCGGGCGTGTGCATCGACCTCTCCAGCAGTGGCATGCAGGTTGAAGCGCCGCGCCAGTTCGCGGTTGGCGACCGCTTGAGCGTGCGCATCGATTCCGATCACGCAGCACTCAGCGGGCTGGAAGCGGAGACCGAGGTGGTCTGGGTCAAGGCCCAGGAAGGCGACAGCCAGAAGCTTGGCCTGACCATTCTGAAGATGAAATAAGCGCACACAAAAAAGGCGGCCCCAAGGGCCGCCTTCTCTTTATCGGTCGAGATTAAAAATCGTCTTCGACCTGACCATCCTTGACCTTGAATTCGCGGTTCTGCAGGTACGCATTGCGGATGAAGGTGTACTTGTCGCCGCTGATCAGCTTCTCGCTCGACAGCAGGCTGGCGCGGGTGTCGACGATGTTCAGGCCGAACGTCGAGTTACGCACCGGGATGTCGTTGATGTAGCGGTACGGGGCAGTGTAGCTGTCGACATACTTCGAAGGCGCATCACGCAGGGTGCTTGGACCGAGCAACGGCAGCATCACGTACGGACCGCTGCTGACGCCCCAGTAGCCGAGGGTCTGGCCGAAATCTTCGTCGCTGCGATGCAGGCCCATTTTGGTGCCGACGTCGAAGAAGCCCAGCAGGCCGAAGGTGGTGTTGAAAATGATTCGTGCGGTATCGACGCCGGCCGCTGCAGGTTTGGCCTGCAGAATGTTGTTCGCCAGGTTGGTGACATCACCGACGTTGCGGAACATGTTGTGAATGCCGTCTTCGAGGAACTGCGGCGTCACGTATTCGTAGCCCTGCGCAATCGGCTTGAGTGCGTAGGTGTCGACGAAGTCGTTGAACTGGAAGATCGGGCGGTTGACGCTTTCCCAAGGGTCTTCTTCCGTTGCGGCGTTGGCGGCAAACGGAACCAGCAAGACGCTGGCACATACACATAGCTGAGCGAGAGGGTTGCTCCAGCGCATAGAAAAGCTCCTTGGATTTTTACTGGCGCGGGCACCGTCGGCCCAAGCATCAAGACCGCTAGTATAAGCGCAAAAGCTATTTTAGGCAGTCCACCCGTGAGCAGTAATGCAGGACGTTTCCTGAAGCCCCTTTCATACGCTTGTCATCCAACTGTCACCGACGCCCCCTAGCCTCATGACTATTTCAGGGACGTTTTCATGACACACGCTGAAGCCTTGCCTGTCGCCGCACCCGGCCTGACCGCCGTGCTGTTCGGACTCAGCGGATGTCTGGTGGATTTCGGTGCCCGTGCCCATCAACACGCCAGCGCGCTGCCCGAGCACGCCGACGCCACACCCGGCGCCCTCGACAGCCTGCTCAGTTTGCAGCGCCAGCAGATTCCCTGTGCGTGGATCGACGAGTTGCCCCCTGCCCTCGCGCAACCGCTGTCGGCCCTGCTGCCGGCGTGGATCAAACCGACGCAATATTCAGCAACAATCAATCCATGGCCGGCGCCGAACGCCTGTTGGCAAGCATTGATGGGGCTGAACGTGGGTCGTCTGGATGGCTGCGTGCTGGTCAGCGGCGAGCCGCGATTGCTGCAATCGGGCCTCAACGCCGGGTTGTGGACCATTGGCCTGGCGTCCTGCGGCTCGCTGTGCGGCCTGTCGCCGAGCGAGTGGCAAGCCCTGAGCCAGAAGGAACGCGAACAGCGCCGCGCCAAGGCGACCCTGCAGTTGTTTGGTCTGGGCGTGCATTCGGTGATCGATCATCTGGGCGAACTCGATACCTGTCTGGCCGACATCAGCCTGCGCCGCCTCAAAGGCGAAAAGCCCTGATCGGGATCATGCAGGTTGGTGCAGAGTGGATTAATCTAAAGGTCAGCCATAGACCTTTGGCGCGCGGCTGCGGTCAATGCCAGTGCCTCTTGATAAAAGGAACCACACCATGCCCGCCCAAGAACTGCAAAAACAACTCGACACCCTGCGCGAGCAATTGGAGCAGAATCCGCCGCTGTCCGAAACCGAGCGTGAAGATCTGCATGCGCTGATGGCGCAGATCGAATCGGAAATCAAACTGGAGAGCGCCACGCAGGACGCCAGCATCGCCGACGGCGTAAACTTGGCGGTCGACCGCTTCGAACTCGAACACCCGGCCATCGCCGGCACCCTGCGCAACATCGTCAATGCGCTGGGCAGCATGGGGATCTGATCGCCCTGCGCTGAAATGCAAAAAGCCCTGCCATCACTGGCAGGGCTTTTTCATTTCTACGATTTGCAACACCGCCCCCTGTGGGAGCGAGCCTGCTCGCGAAGACGTCGTGTCAGTCGACATCATCGTTGAATGACAGACCGCATTCGCGAGCAGGCTCGCTCCCACATTGGAGCGTCCACACTCGGGTATTTTATTGACGCACCAGACGGTGGTTCGGCAGCTGCACGGATTCAGTGCTGCGATACGGGTTGATGTCCAGGCCGCCACGACGCACATACCGTGCAAATACCGTGAGCTTCTGCGGCTTCAGCAAGCGCTGCAGATCGAGGAAAATCCGCTCCACACATTGTTCATGGAAATCCGAATGCTGGCGGAAGCTGACGATGTACTCCAGCAGGCTGGCGTGATCCAGCGCCGCGCCGCGATATTCCACCACCACGCTGCCCCAGTCCGGCTGACTGGTCACCGGGCAGTTGGATTTGAGCAAATGGCTGTGCACGCTCTCTTCGACAATCTTCGAATCATCGCAACGCAGCAGTTCCGGACGCGGATGCTCATAGTTGCTGACGCTGATGTCCAGATCATCGATACACACGCCCGGCAATGCCACGACGCCTTCGGCTTCGACATCCTTCAGGCTGCGCACCCGCACGCCCACCGGCTTGCCGGCCGCGGCAGACAGGTCCTTGACCAGCGTCGCTTCCAGGCTGGCGATGTCGGCAAACGGCGTCTGGTTCAGCGAGTTCAGGTACAGCTTGAACGACTTCGATTCGATGATGTTTGGCGAATCGGCCGGAATACTGAATTCACCAATCGCTACCACCGGTTTACCCGACGGCAGCAGCCACGACAGTTCGAAGCAGTTCCAGAAATCCACGCCTTGGTACGGCAGGGTTTCGGCGCTCAGGCCCAGTTCGGCCCACTTCGCGGTGCGCGGGATCGGGAACAACAGGGACGGCGTGTACGTGGCGATGTATTCGCTGGATTTGCCCAGCGGCGAATGTTCGGCTGCGGGATGCATGGCGGAAACCTGACTGAAGAATCAGCGGATTCTACCAGCCTTTGCTCACGCCTTTGAGTGCTTACTGACTGACAGTCAGTTTGCCGACCATGCCTGCCTGATAATGCCCGGGAATATTGCAGGCAAACTCAAGGCTGGTGGCCTTGCTGAAGGTCCAGGTCAGTTCGGCGGTCTTGCCCGGCTCGACCAGCACGCTGTTCGGGTCGTCGTGCTTCATGCCATGCCCCATGGCCGAGTGATCCATGCCCGTCATGTCGTGGGACATTTCTTTCATCGCGGTAGGCGTGAGCATGCCGCTTTGCTGCATCTGCAGCATTTCCTGCTGGTGTTGAGCATGCATCGCCGCATCACCGAGGTTGAATTCATGCAACAACTGGCCTTTATTCACCAACACAAAGCGAACGGTCTCACCGGCCTTGACTTGAATCGCCTTCGGGTCGAACGACATGTCGTTCAGCACCACCTCAATGCTACGGGTGGCCCTGGCCGCCGGTGCCGGTTGACCGAAGTCATAAGTGTGCGCGGGCGCCGCCCAGACAGGTGAACTCAGCGCCAGCAAACAGGCGGCGACGGCCAGAGGGTTGCGCAAAAACATAGTCATACTCCAACAAGATAAGGTTCAGCCTGTGGGAAACTCTAGCCCGCCTGCGCTGGCAGCTACCTGACAGGCAGATTACAACTTTGTCAGGTTGGCGCCCGTCGCCCTCTCTCACGGTATAAAGCTTTCGTTTGCAAAACACCGTATCACCGCGAAAACCCGAGCCGCCCATGAAACTGCTGATCATCGAAGACCAACCGAAAACCGGCCACTACCTGCGCCAGGGCCTGACCGAGGCCGGGTTCAACACAGAACTGGTGGCCGACGGCAACAGTGGCCAGCAACTGGCCCTGAGCGGTGATTATGCGCTGCTGATCCTCGACGTGATGCTGCCCGGACGCAGTGGCTGGCAAATCCTGCAAGCGGTGCGCAACGCCGGTCTCGACACGCCGGTGCTGTTTCTGACCGCCAGGGATGCCGTGGAAGACCGGGTCCATGGCCTCGAACTCGGCGCCGACGACTACCTGGTCAAACCGTTCGCCTTCTCCGAACTGCTGGCCCGGGTGCGCAGCCTGTTGCGTCGGGGCAGCGTCACGCCACAGGAAACCAGCC
This sequence comes from Pseudomonas sp. H1h, assembly GCF_000633255.1. Taxonomy (GTDB): domain Bacteria; phylum Pseudomonadota; class Gammaproteobacteria; order Pseudomonadales; family Pseudomonadaceae; genus Aquipseudomonas. Next base: position 53,598 of record NZ_AYMJ01000017.1, on the reverse strand, counting down.
TGCAACTGGCCGATCTGCGCCTGGACCTGATTCGCCGTCGCGTCGAACGCAGTGGCCAGCGCATCGACCTGACCGCCAAGGAGTTCGCCTTGCTGGAAATGCTCCTGCGCCGTCAGGGTGAAGTGCTGCCAAAATCACTGATTGCCTCGCAAGTCTGGGACATGAACTTCGACAGTGACACCAACGTGATCGAAGTGGCGATCCGCCGTTTACGCCTGAAGATCGACGATGATTTCCCCGACAAACTGATCCACACCGTACGCGGCATGGGCTACGTGCTTGAAGAGCGTCCTGCCTGATGCGTCGCCTGTCCTTGAGTTCGCGTCTGGCCTTGCTGTTCGCCGCCTGCACCGCCGTGGTCTCGTTGTTTGCGGGGGTGCTGTTCAGCCGCGCCAGCGAAGCGCACTTCGTTGAGCTCGACCAGCAACTGCTGGACGGCAAGCTGATCGGCCTGCGCCGGGCCTTGCAGGATGTGCAACCCGGTCAACGCGAGGCACGGCTGGCGGATGAATTGAGCCGCCAGGCCGATCTGGCACTGCGCATTACTGGCAGTGACGGCCAGCGCTGGTACGACAGTTCGACGCAGATCCCCACGGCGCTGCCGAAACAGTCCGGCCTGGCGACCGTGAGTCAGGAAGGCACCGATTATCGGGTGCTCAACGCCCCGCTCTACCCGGACAAGACCGACTCGCCACAATTGACGCTATTGCTGGACATCACCCACCACCAGCATTTCCTGCAGCGCATGCAGCATCTGATCTGGCTGACCGTCGGACTGTCGGCGCTGGCCACCGCGCTGCTCGGCGCCTGGGCAGCGCGTAGCGGTTTGCGTCCACTAAGACGCATGAGCGCCGTCGCCCGTGGGATTTCCGCACAATCGCTGAATGCCCGACTGCCGGAAGCGCGAATGCCGCCAGAGCTTGCGGAAATGGCCCACAGCTTCAACGCCATGCTCGGACGCCTCGACGACTCGTTTCAGCGACTGTCGGCATTCTCGGCCGACATCGCCCATGAACTGCGCACGCCGCTGTCGAACCTGCTGACTCATACCCAGGTCACCCTCACCCGCCCGCGCCCGCTCGAAGATTACCGCGAAGCGCTGCACAGCAACCTCGAAGAGTTGCAGTGGATGGCGCAACTGGTCAACGACATGCTGTACCTGGCCAAGGCAGACCACGGCTTGCTGATGCCCAAACGTGAAGCGCTGGAACTGGCGGATGAGAGCGATGTGCTGCTGGAGTTTTTCGCGCCATTGGCCGAGGACGCCGGCGTGACGCTCAGTCGCGAAGGTCACGCACGTATAGAGGGTGATCGCAGCATGCTGCGTCGGGCCTTGTCGAATCTGCTGGATAACGCGCTGCGCTTTACCCCGGCGGCGGGCAGCGTGCGGCTGTCCATCGTCGATCAACCGGATGCCGTGCAGGTGTTGGTCGAGAACAGTGGCAAAGGGATTTCAGCCGAACTGTTGCCGCGGTTGTTTGACCGGTTTTATCGGGCGGATCCTGCGCGGCAGGAAGGCAGCAGCGAGCATGCGGGGTTGGGCTTGGCGATTACGCAATCGATCGTCCGGGCCCATGGTGGGCGGATTCGTTGCGAATCAGAGGCGGGATGGACGCGGTTTGTGATCGAGTTGCCCAAGGGGGATTGAGGCCAGCAGTTCCGGCCTCTTCGCGAGCAAGCCCGCTCCCACAGTGGATTGAGCTGAATTACAGATCCATTGTGGGAGCGGGCTTGCTCGCGAAAACGGTGTATCCGCTTACGAATATCTCAGCGCGTGAGCCGGCTCGATCTTCGCCGCCCGCAACGCCGGGTACACCGTTGCCAGGAAGCTCAGAATAAAGCCCGCCGAGCAGATCAACAGCACATCCCCACCCTGCAACTCCGAAGGCAGGTTACTGACGAAATACACGTCGGAACTGAAGATGTGCTGCCCGGTGACGCGCTCGACCCAGCCGACCATCTCACTGACGTTCAGCGCGGCGATCACGCCGAGCACGCCGCCGATGATGGTACCGACAATGCCGATCACCGTGCCCTGCACCATGAAGATCGCCATGATCTGCCGTGGCGTGGCACCGATGGTGCGCAGAATCGCGATGTCCGCGCCCTTGTCGTTCACCACCATGATCAGCGTGGCGATGATGTTGAACGCCGCCACCGCGACGATCATCAGCAACAGCAAGCCGATCATGGTTTTTTCCATTTTCATCGCACTGAACAGGCTGCCCTGGGTGTGGGTCCAGTCGTCAGCCTTGAACTCGGCACCCAGGCCTGCGGCGATGTCGGAAGAAACCTTCGGCGCGGCGTACAAATCCTTGACCGCCAGACGCACGCTCTGCACCTGATTCGGCTCCCAGTGCTGCATGGTTGCCGCGTCGGCCACGTGGATCAGACCCATGGAGCCGTCCAGTTCGGCACCGACCTTGAACACACCAACCACGTTGAGGCGCTGCATGCGCGGGGTGATGCCACCCGGCGCGGTGCTGACTTCCGGTACGATCAGGGTGATCTTGTCGCCGACATTGAGGCGGAAGCGGCGCGCGGTGATTTCACCGATCACCACGCCGAATTCGCCCGGCTTCAAGTCATCGAGACGGCCCTGCACGATGTGCTGGGCGACGATCGATACCTTGCCTTCCTGGGCCGGGTCGACGCCACTGATCTGGATCGGCTGCATCAAGCCCTTGTAAGACAGCATGCCTTCCATTTCGGTGAACGGCACGGCGGCGGTCACTTCAGGATTCTTCAGCGCGGCGGCGGCTACCGGCTGCCAGTCATCAATCGGCTTTACGCCGACGATGGTCGCGTGCGGCACCATGCCAAGGATGCGCGAGCTCATTTCGCGCTGGAAGCCGTTCATCACCGACAGCACCACGATCATCGCCAGCACGCCGAGGGCGAGACCGATCATCGAGGTCATCGAGATGAACGAAACAAAGCGATTGCGGCGCTTGGCGCGGGTATAGCGCGTGCCGATAAAGATCGATAACGGTCTGAACATTCGCTGGGGCACCGTATAAAAATAAAAGACCCGATGCCTTCACAGGCAGCGGGTTTCGGTCGGTCAGATGGGCGTCAGGCAGCCTTCCTGCAATTGCAGGACGCGGTCCATCTGGCGGGCCAGGTTCATGTCGTGAGTCACCACCAGGAACGCGGTGCGCATCGAGGTGCTGAGTTCCAGCATCAGATCCTGAATGCCTTCGGCGGTGTGCGAGTCTAGGTTGCCGGTCGGCTCGTCGAGCATCACCAGGCCTGGATTGTTCACCAGTGCCCGGGCAATGGCCACACGTTGGCGCTCGCCACCGGACAGTTCCGCCGGTTTGTGTTCCAGGCGATGGCCCAGCCCTACTCGCTCGAGCAACGCCATGGCACGCTGACGCGCTTCAGGGATCGCGGTCTTGCCGATCAACAGCGGCATGCAGACGTTTTCCAGCGCGGTGAACTCCGGCAGCAAGTGGTGGAACTGGTACACGAACCCGAGGGCACGGTTACGCAGCAGGCCACGCTTCTTCTCGCTCAGCGCCGACAGTTCTTCGCCGTCGAGCCAGACGCTGCCCTCGGTCGGCGTGTCGAGACCGCCCAGCAGGTTGAGCAAAGTACTTTTGCCCGAACCGGATTTGCCGACGATCGCGACACGCTCGCCCGGATGCAACTCCAGTTGCAGACCGGCCAACACTTGCACCGACTCCGGGCCTTCCTCGTAGGATTTGCCCAGGTTGCGGCAGCTCAAGATTGCTTTATCACTCATGCCCGACTCACTCATAACGTAGCGCCTCCGCCGGCTGGGTGCGCGCGGCACGCCAGGCGGGATACAGGGTGGCGAGGAAACTCAGGACCAACGCGGCGGCGCAGACCATGACCACGTCCTGGCTCTGCACCTGCGACGGCAGGTAATCGATGAAGTACACGTCGGCGTTGAGGAACTTGTGGCCGATCAGCCCTTCCAGCGCCGAAATCGCGGCGCTGACGTTCAACGCGGCAAAAATCCCGACCACGGCGCCGATGGCCGTACCGACCACGCCAATCACCGTGCCCTGCACCATGAACGTGCGCATGATCGTCCCCGGCGTGGCGCCAAGGGTACGCAGAATGGCGATGTCGCCCTTCTTGTCATTCACCACCATCACCAGCGTGGAAATGATGTTGAACGCGGCCACCGCGACGATCAGCAGCAACAGCAGTCCGATCATGGCTTTTTCCATGCGGATCGCCTGATACAGGTTGCCGTGGGTGCGGGTCCAGTCGCGGGCGTAGTAATGGTCTTCGCCCAGCTGCTGGGCGATGGTCCAGGCCACGCGTGGCGCCTGGAACAAATCATCGAACTTCATCCGGATGCCCTGCACCTGATCAGGCTTCCAGCGGTGCATCTTCGCCAGATCCTGCAGGTTGGTGACGCCCAGGTAGCCGTCCAGCTCACCGGCGCCGACATGGAAAATGCCGACCACGGTAAAGCGCTTCATGCGCGGGAACATCCCGGCCGGGGTCACGCTGACCTCCGGCGCGACGAAGGTGACCTTGTCACCGAGGCCCACGCCCAGCTTGGTCGCGGCCTTGTCGCCGATGACGATGCCGAAGCTGCCCGGCGTCAGGTCGTCGAGTTTGCCCTGCTTCATGAAGTTGTCGATGATCGACACGTTGCGCTCAAGCGCAGGGTCGATGGCGTTGAGCAACACCTTGGACACCTGGCCGTTGTTGGTCAGCAAACCCTGCATCTGGGTGAACGGCGCAACGGCCGTCACCTCCGGGTTGCGTTTGACCTTGGCGGCCAGGCTTTGCCAATCGTTGATCGGCTCGCCAGATTCAAGGGTCGCGTGGGGCACCATGCCCAGCACGCGGGTGCGCATCTCATGATCGAAGCCGTTCATCACCGATAGCACCACGATCATCACGATCACGCCAAGGGCGAGCCCGATCATCGAAGTCAGGGAAATGAATGACACAAAATGATTGCGACGCTTTGCACGGGTATAACGCGTGCCGATAAATACGAAGAGAGGTCTGAACATGTCGGGGCTTGTTCGGAGGGAAAAGGAACGTCCTTGTGGCGGGGGTCGATAACCAGCTTTACACTCAGACCACCGCCGCTACCATGGGTTCGCCATGTCGACATTAGATGAAGAAGATCGCCGCGAATACTACCGTATCGAGGACACGATCGCACTGGAAATTCGGCCCCTGTCCGCTCCCGAAGCCGCAGGCCAGGAAGTGTTGCAGGATGCTTCCCCGCTGTTCAACCTGCTCAGCGAACTGCACCTGAGCGAATTCGAGTCGCAGCACCTGTTGCGCCAGATCAGCGAGCGCGATCGGGCCATTGCCGCGTTCCTCAAATCCCAGAACAAACGCATCGACCTGCTCAGCCAGGTGGTCGCCCTGACCGTGCTCGGCCACATCGGCGAGCCGCAACCGGTGATCATTTCCGAAGGCGGGATCGACTTTCAGCACCCCACAGCGCTCGCCACCGGCGCGCACCTGTCGGTCAAACTGGTGCTGATGCCCCAGGCGCTCGGCCTGCTGCTGCGCGCCCGTGTCACCCATTGCGACGGCAAGGGCGACGGCTACGACGTTGGCACCGAGTTCGAACACTTGACCGACGCCCAGCGCCAGTTGCTCGCCCGTTATATTTTGCAAAAGCAGGCCCAGGAACGACGCCTGGCTCGCGAACAGAACGAACCCGGCATTTAAATTAAGGAAGCACCGTGACCCTCATCTACGGCCACCGCGGCGCCAAGGGCGAAGCACCGGAAAATACCCTGAGCAGTTTTCAGGAATGTCTCAAACACGGCGTGCGCCGTTGCGAACTGGATCTGCACCTGTCCAAGGACGGCGAGTTGATGGTGATCCACGACCCGACCCTCAAGCGCACCACTGACCGTCGCGGCAAAGTCGTCGAGCACACCGCAGCCGAGCTGGTGACCTACGACGCGCGCAAGGGCGGCCCGGGCTGGATCAAGCCATGCCCGATTCCGACGCTGGAAGAATTGTTCGAAAAGTGCGATTTCGAGCACTGGCAACTGGAAGTCAAAAGTGCTTCGCGCACCCGCGCAGCGACCACCGTGCTGGCGATTCGCGAAATGGCTCAGCGTCATGGCCTGCTGGACAAGGTGACGATCACCTCGAGTTCACGGGAAGTGCTGAAAGCGGCGCTGGATCTGGTACCGGACGTATCACGGGGATTGGTAGCCGAATACGCCTGGCTCGACCCGCTGAAGGTCGCGGCCAGCTATGGCTGTGAGATTCTGGCTTTGAACTGGACGCTGTGTACGCCGGAACGCCTGCAGAAGGCGCAGCGTCAGGGGCTGCATGTGTCGGTATGGACCGTCAACGAGCCTGCGCTGATGCGCAGACTCGCCGACTTCGGCGTTGACAGCCTGATTACAGACTTTCCCGGTTTGGCCACTGCCACCCTCGAGAATTGCTGAAATCGGTCTCCCCGGCCGGCTCAGGCCACCGGCCGGAGCCCGTCAAAAAAGCCGGTTGAGGCCGTCGTACGCCGCTACCCGATAGGCTTCGGCCATGGTCGGGTAGTTGAACGTGGTGTTGACGAAGTACTTCAACGTGTTCAGTTCGCCCGGCTGGTTCATGATCGCCTGACCGATGTGCACGATCTCCGAGGCCTGATAACCAAAGCAGTGAACGCCCAGCACTTCCAGGGTTTCACGGTGGAACAGGATCTTCAGCATGCCTTGCGGCTCGCCGGCGATCTGTGCCCGCGCCATGCTCTTGAAGAACGCCTTGCCCACTTCGTACGGCACTTTGGCCTGGGTCAGTTCCTGCTCGTTCTTGCCGATCGAGCTGATTTCCGGAATGGTGTAGATGCCGGTCGGCACGTCATTCACAAAGCGCCAGCTACCGTTATCGACGATGCTGCCGGCTGCCGAACGACCCTGGTCGTGGGCGGCACTGGCCAGGCTCGGCCAGCCGATCACGTCGCCTGCACCGTAGATGTTCGGCACGCAGGTGCGGTAGGCCTCGTCGACTTCGATCTGACCACGGCTGTTGACCTTGACGCCGATGTTTTCCAGACCGAGCTGATCGGTATTACCGGTACGGCCGTTGCACCAGAGCAAGGCATCGGCCTTGATCTTCTTGCCGGACTTGAGGTGCAGGATCACGCCGTTGTCCACGCCTTCGACACGGTCGTAGTCTTCGTTGTGGCGCACGGTGATGTTGTTGTTGCTGAAGTGGTAGCTCAGCGCCTGGGAGATTTCCGAGTCGAGGAAGCTCAGCAACTGACCGCGGTTGTCCACCAGCTCAACCAGTACACCCAGACCGCTGAAGATCGAGGCGTATTCACAGCCGATCACGCCGGCGCCGTAAACAATCAGTTTGCGCGGGGTGTGGCCGAGGCTGAGGATGGTGTCGCTATCGTAGATACGCGGGTGGTGGAAATCGATGTCCGCCGGGCGATACGGACGCGAACCGGTGGCGATGATGATGTGCTTGGCCACCAGTTTCTCGACCACGCCGTTGGCGCAGACCACTTCGATGGTTTGTTCGTCAGCGAAGCTGCCGGTGCCGAAGAACACGTCGACGCGGTTACGGGCGTAGTAGCCGGTACGCGAAGCGACTTGTTTGGAAATGACTTTCTCGGCGCTTTTCAACACGTCCGGGAAGGAGAACCAGCGCGGCTCGCCGATCGCCCGGAACATCGGGTTGGTGTTGAACTGCATGATCTGCCGGACCGAGTGACGCAGGGCCTTGGACGGGATGGTTCCCAGGTGGGTGCAGTTACCGCCGACCTGGCGACGGCTGTCGACCATCGCCACCTTGCGCCCTGCTTTGGCGGCGTTCATTGCCGCGCCTTCTCCCGCCGGGCCGGAACCCAACACCACCACGTCGTAGTTGTAGACAGCCATGCGTACTCCTCAGAACAGGCCGCGGTGCCAGCAGCACCGGCGGCTAAATCACGCCGAATCGCGGCGCGAAGGAACAATTGGGGGCCAGTAAAGAACCCGGACACAGTCTATAGAAGCGTCAACGCCGCGCACATTAACCCTTGGTCGCGTCGTAGGCTACTTTTGCCTGCACTACAACGCCAGCTTTCGTACTGTTCTCAGTCAACTTTTGCGCCACTGAGGCGCTCGAAAGCCTGACTGGTGCGGATGACGAAACCTGTATCGGCACGAATCACGAAGAATGCACCAATGTCATGTTTTTCGGCATAGTCCCAGGCCCTTTCCGGCCCGAGAATCAGCAACAACGTCGATAGTCCATCGGCCATCAGCGCTGAAGGATGAATCACCGTGACCGACGCCAGGTTGTGTAGGACCGGCGCCCCGCTATGCGCATCGAAAGTGTGGGAATAGCGCCGACCGCCCTGCAGGAAATAATTGCGGTAATCACCGGAAGTGGAAACGCCGTAGCCGTCGACATTGATAACGCGCTCGGCCACCTGCTGGTCATCGCGCGGCTCCTCCAGCGCGATGCGCCATGCCGAGCCGTCAGGCTTTTTGCCCCTGGCCTTCAACTCGCCAGTGGCTTCGGCCAGATAGTCGCGGATGCCCATGGACTCGAGGCGAGCGGCAATGGTGTCCACCGCGTAACCGGCAGCGATGCTGTTGAAGTCGACTTCGACCGGCGCATCCTTGCACAAGCGGTCAGCGTCGATATGCAAATGGCGATAGCCGACCCGTTGCAGGGCTTCGGCCACGGCGGCGGCACTGGGGACTTTTTCTTCCCGACCTTGCGGGCCGAACCCCCACAGATTCATCAGCGGTTCGACGGTCAGGTCGTAGGAGCCTTCGCTTTGGACTGACAGTTGTTCGCCAACCCGGACCAGTTCGAGCACGGAGGCCGGCATCGTCTGACAGCTGTTTGCCGGCAAAGCGTTGAAGCGCTCGATGTCGGAGTCACTGCGATAGGTCGACATCTGGAGGTCGACGTCGGTGAGGATTTTTTCCACTTCACGCTGAACCTGCGCGGGTTCGGGAAGGCCGGCGTGGCGCACATACTTGATCGAATAAGTGCTGCCCATGGTCGGGCCACCGAAGCTTTCCAGCGAATCGCCATTGCCGCAGCCGGAAAGTGCGCAGACAACAACCAAAACGCCCCACAACCGCAATCTCAACAAATCAACAATCCTCTGACACGACATCCATAGCGGCCATTATGCGGCACAAATGTGGGAGCGGGCTTGCTCGCGAAGGCAGTCTTGCTAACGACTTCCCTATCGACTGATTCGCCCTCTTCGCGAGCAAGGCCAGTCCCACTTTTGGTAGGCGTTGCCAATAAGACTTTTATGCAATCGGGATAGGAAATCGCGCGGGCTAATGGCTTTAGCGTTTAAGCAGTGCCCTAACCAGTTGTTGCCTAACGATCTTTATACACATATGGTTACAAAACTGTTCACGGGTACTGCCTGAGTTTGCCGCGTGACGGCGAGGACGTGTCTAGATCAGGGATATCCAATAAGACAGCCAACAGAGAGTACGAACCAATGTCCTCCACCACGGGCAAAGGCAAAGCGATTTTTCGCGTTGTCAGCGGCAATTTTCTCGAGATGTTCGACTTCATGGTCTACGGCTTCTATGCCACGGCCATCGCCAAAACCTTCTTCCCGGCCGACAGCGCCTTCGCCTCCCTGATGCTCTCCCTGGCAACGTTCGGTGCCGGCTTCCTGATGCGTCCGCTGGGGGCAATTTTCCTCGGCGCCTACATTGACCGGCATGGTCGTCGCAAAGGCTTGATCATCACGCTGGCGCTGATGGCTGCCGGTACGGTGTTGATCGCCTGCGTCCCCGGTTATGCCACCCTTGGCGTTGCTGCCCCACTGATCGTGCTGTTCGGCCGCTTGCTGCAAGGCTTCTCGGCCGGCGTCGAGCTGGGCGGGGTCTCGGTGTACCTGGCGGAAATCGCCACGCCGGGCCGCAAGGGCTTCTTCGTCAGTTGGCAGTCCGCCAGCCAGCAGGCAGCAGTGGTGTTTGCCGGCCTGCTCGGTGTTGGCCTCAACCACTGGCTGAGCCCGGAGCAGATGGGTGACTGGGGCTGGCGCGTGCCGTTCCTGATCGGCTGCATGATCGTGCCGGTGATCTTCGTCATTCGTCGTTCGCTGGAGGAAACTCCGGAATTCCAGGCGCGCAAACATCGCCCTACCCTGCGGGAAATCGTTCGCTCGATCGGTCAGAACTTTGGCATCGTCATCGCCGGCATGGCGCTGGTGGTGATGACCACGGTGTCGTTCTACCTGATCACCGCCTACACCCCGACCTTCGGCAAGGCTGAACTGCATTTGTCGGATTTCGACGCGTTGCTGGTGACGGTGTGCATCGGTCTGTCGAACTTCTTCTGGCTGCCGGTGATGGGCTCGCTGTCGGACAAGATCGGTCGCAAACCCCTGCTGCTGGCAGCGACCATTCTGGCGATCCTGACCGCTTACCCTGCCCTGTCGTGGCTGGTGGCGAATCCGAGCTTCAGCCATCTGCTGATCGTCGAACTCTGGCTGTCGTTCCTGTACGGCTCGTACAACGGCGCGATGGTGGTGGCACTGACCGAAATCATGCCGGTGGACGTACGAACCACCGGGTTCTCGCTGGCCTATAGCCTGGCGACTGCGACCTTCGGTGGCTTCACGCCGGCGGCGTGTACTTACCTGATTCATGTGCTGGACAACAAGGCTGCGCCGGGGATCTGGCTCAGCGGTGCGGCGGTGCTGGGGTTGATTGCAACGCTGGTGTTGTTCCGGGGCAACAAGCATGAACTGCGCACCGCGCAAGCTTCGATAGTCGGCGGCGCCCGCTAGGACGCCTTCGGGAGCAAGCCCCCTCCCACAGGGTTTTGTATCGCACAAGAAACCTGTGGGAGGGGGCTTGCTCCCGAAGAGGCCGGTACAGGCAATAAAGATTTACCAGCCACACAAACAAAAACGCCCCGACCTAAGTCGGGGCGTTTTCATTTGCAGCGAGTGCTTAGCGCGGGAACGCTGGCGGGTTTACACCGGCCATGTCTTCCATCACGCGAACGACCTGGCAGCTGTAGCCGAACTCGTTGTCGTACCAGACGTACAGAACAACGCGGTTGTCCTGAACGATGGTCGCTTCAGCATCGACCACACCGGCGTGACGCGAACCCACGAAGTCAGTGGAAACCACTTCCTGCGAGTTGACGAAGTCGATTTGCTTGTGCAGATCGGAGTGCAGCGCCATGTAGCGCAGGTACTCGTTCATCTCTTCACGGGTGGCGGCTTTCTCAAGGTTCAGGTTGAGAATGGCCATCGACACGTTTGGCGTCGGAACACGGATCGCGTTACCGGTCAGCTTGCCAGCCAGTTCAGGCAGGGCCTTGGCAGCAGCGGTGGCAGCACCGGTCTCGGTGATTACCATGTTCAGCGCGGCGCTACGGCCACGACGATCACCCTTGTGGAAGTTGTCGATCAGGTTCTGGTCGTTGGTGTACGAGTGAACGGTTTCGACGTGACCGTTGATGATCCCGAACTTGTCATTCACAGCCTTGAGCACCGGCACGATGGCGTTGGTGGTGCAGGAAGCGGCGGACACGATCTTGTCGTCAGCGGTGATTTCGTTGTGGTTGATACCGTGAACGATGTTCTTCAGTTTGCCTTTGCCAGGCGCGGTCAGAACAACGCGGGAGACACCCGGGCATTGCAGGTGCTGGCCCAGACCATCGGCGTCACGCCATACACCGGTGTTGTCCACCAGCAGCGCGTCTTTGATGCCGTACTGGGTGTAATCCACCTCGGTCGGGTTCTTCGCGTAGATCACCTGGATCAGGTTACCGTTGGCGGTGATGGTGTTGTTTTCTTCGTCGATAACGATGGTGCCGTTGAACGGACCGTGTACCGAATCGCGACGCAGCAGGCTGGCGCGCTTGGTCAGGTCGTTGTCGGCGCCTTTGCGCACGACGATGGCACGCAGACGCAGACCGTCGCCACCACCGGTTTTCTCGATCAGGATGCGCGCCAGCAGACGGCCGATACGACCGAAGCCGTACAGGACAACGTCAGTGCCTTTACGGGCCGAAGCGTTTTGCTGGCCAACCACGTCAGCCAGTTCTTCGCGAACGAACTGCTCGGCACTGCGGCCATTGCCTTCGCTGCGGAATTTGAACGCCAACTTGCCCAGGTCTACCGAAGCCGCGCCGAGCTTGAGCTCGCTCATGGCCTTGAGCAGTGGGAATGTTTCGTGGACGGAGAGTTCGCTGTCGTCGGAAGAACGGTGGCGAGCAAAGCGGTGAGCTTTGAGAATCGCGATGACAGACTGGTTGATCAGGCTGCGGCCATAGATCGAGCTCACCACGTTGTTATTGCGGTAGAGCTGACCGATAAGCGGAATCATCGCTTCTGCGAGAGCTTCACGGTCGATCCATTCACCAAGACACTGGTCGGGCTTCTGAGTCACGGTAACCTTCCACATGTAGGGGCAGAAAAAAGGGGCTACATTATGCCGCCGAGAACCTCGCGTAGCAATGCGCGCTTGTCGCGCAATCGGTAACAAAATTCCGTTCAAAAAAATTACGCCCCGCTCCAGCCCAGTAAAACCGGGGCTTTCAGCACAGTCAATTTTTCGACGACTGTTAGACGATGTCTGTAACCCTCCGTAACACCAGTCGATTTCGGCACTACATAACCGCAAAAAAAGTGCTCGTTTTTATGGTTACCACTACATTTCGCGCAAACAGCGAAGATAGACGCAGTCTGCAACTGACAGGCGGCACCGGACGCCGCTACAATTACCGACTTTGTCGCAAAGCCTGGAGCTCAACCTTCCGTGCCCGTTCTGCGTCTACCGCTTCTCCCTGCCGCGGCAGGTAAACAGCATTGGGGCAACCTGCCCGGTGCTGCCCTCAGCCTCGCGATTGCCGAGGCTGCCAGCGCTGCCAAGCGCTTCACCTTGCTACTGACCGCCGACAGCCAGAGTGCCGAACGGCTGGAACAGGAGCTGAGCTTCTTCGCCCCGGATTTGCCCGTTCTGCATTTTCCCGACTGGGAAACCCTGCCCTACGACCTGTTCTCGCCGCACCAGGACATCATTTCCCAGCGCATTGCCAGCCTGTATAGATTGCCGGAGCTGGCACACGGCGTACTGGTGGTGCCGATCACCACCGCGCTGCACCGCCTGGCACCGACCAAATTCCTGCTCGGCAGCAGTCTGGTGCTGGATGTCGGGCAGAAGCTCGACGTCGAACAGATGCGCTCGCGGCTTGAAGCCAGCGGTTATCGCTACGTCGACACGGTCTATGAGCACGGCGAGTTCACCGTTCGCGGCGCACTGATCGACCTGTTCCCGATGGGCAGCAAGCTGCCGTATCGCATCGACCTGTTCGACGACGAAATCGAAACCCTGCGCACCTTCGATCCGGAAAACCAGCGTTCCATCGACAAGGTCGATTCGGTCAAGCTGCTGCCGGCCCGCGAATTCCCGCTGCAGAAGGATGCGGTCACCCGCTTCAAGGCGCGCTTTCGCGAGCGCTTCGACGTCGACTTCCGTCGCTGCCCGATCTTCCAGGACCTGAGCAGCGGCATTACCCCGGCCGGCATCGAGTACTACCTGCCGCTGTTCTTCGACGAAACCTCGACCCTCTTCGACTACCTGCCGCAGGACACCCAGGTCTTCTCGCTGCCGGGCATCGAACAAGCGGCGGAAAATTTCTGGAACGACGTGCGCAATCGTTATGAAGAACGCCGCGTCGATCCTTCGCGTCCTTTATTGCCACCCGCAGAATTGTTCCTGCCGGTGGAAGATTGCTTTGCCCGCCTCAAGAGCTGGCCACGCGTGGTCGCCAGCCAACAGGATGTGGAACCCGGCGCCGGCCGTGAGCGCTTCCCGGCGCAGGCTCTGCCAAATCTGGCAATCGAAGCCAAGGCCACGCAGCCGCTGGCGGCGCTTTCGGCATTCCTCGACGAATTCCCCGGGCGCGTGCTGTTCACTGCCGAATCGGCGGGCCGTCGCGAAGTCTTGCTGGAGCTGCTGGAACGCCTGAAGCTACGACCGAAAACCGTCGAGAGCTGGCCGGACTTCGTCAGCAGCAAAGATCGCCTGGCGATCACCATTGCGCCGCTCGACGAAGGCCTGATGCTCGACGACCCGGCGTTGGCGCTGGTGGCCGAGAGCCCGCTGTTCGGGCAGCGCGTGATGCAGCGTCGGCGTCGCGAGAAGCGTGCAGACGGCAACAACGACGCAGTGATCAAAAACCTCACCGAGCTGCGCGAAGGCGCGCCAGTGGTGCATATCGATCACGGTGTCGGACGTTATCTGGGCCTGACGATTCTGGAGATCGACAGCCAGGCCGCCGAGTTCCTCACCCTGGAATACGCCGAGAACGCCAAGCTGTACGTGCCGGTGGCCAACCTGCATTTGATCGCTCGCTACACCGGCAGCGATGACGCGTTGGCGCCGCTGCACCGCCTCGGCTCCGAGACCTGGCAGAAAGCCAAGCGCAAAGCGGCCGAGCAGGTTCGCGACGTCGCCGCCGAACTGCTCGACATCTATGCCCGTCGCGCCGCCCGCGAAGGCTACGCGTTCGCCGACCCGAAGGCCGATTACGCCACGTTCAGCGCCGGCTTCCCGTTCGAAGAAACCCCGGACCAGCAGTCGACCATCGAAGCGGTGCGCGAAGACATGCTCGCGCCAAAACCGATGGACCGTCTGGTCTGCGGCGACGTCGGTTTCGGCAAGACCGAAGTGGCGATGCGCGCAGCGTTCATCGCCGTGCACGGCGGTCGTCAGGTGGCAATTCTGGTGCCGACCACCCTGCTCGCCCAACAACACTACAACAGCTTCCGCGACCGCTTCGCCGACTGGCCGGTGACCGTGGAAGTGATGAGCCGCTTCAAATCGGCCAAGGAAGTCAACGCGGCAATCGCCGACTTGGCGGAAGGCAAGATCGACATCGTCATCGGCACGCACAAGCTGCTGTCCGACGACGTGAAGATCAAAAACCTTGGCCTTGTGATCATCGACGAAGAACACCGCTTCGGTGTCCGTCAGAAAGAACAACTCAAGGCCCTGCGCAGCGAAGTCGACATTCTTACGCTGACCGCCACGCCGATTCCGCGCACGCTGAACATGGCAGTGTCGGGCATGCGCGACCTGTCGATCATCGCCACGCCACCGGCGCGACGCCTGTCGGTACGCACCTTTGTCATGGAGCAGAACAAGAGCACGGTCAAAGAGGCCCTGCTGCGTGAACTGCTGCGCGGTGGTCAGGTTTACTACTTGCACAACGACGTGAAGACCATTGAGAAGTGCGCGGCGGATCTCGCCGAACTGGTGCCGGAAGCACGGATCGGCATCGGCCACGGGCAGATGCGCGAGCGCGAACTCGAACAGGTGATGAGCGACTTCTACCACAAGCGCTTCAACGTGCTGATTGCCTCGACCATCATCGAGACCGGCATCGACGTGCCGAGCGCCAACACCATCATCATCGAGCGCGCCGACAAGTTCGGGCTGGCGCAACTGCACCAGTTGCGTGGTCGCGTCGGCCGCAGCCACCACCAGGCTTACGCCTACCTGCTGACCCCGCCGCGCCAGCAAATCACCTCGGACGCCGAAAAACGTCTTGAAGCGATTGCCAATACTCAGGACCTCGGTGCCGGTTTCGTACTGGCAACCAACGACCTGGAGATCCGAGGCGCTGGCGAACTGCTCGGCGACGGTCAGAGCGGTCAGATTCAGGCCGTGGGCTTCACGCTGTATATGGAAATGCTCGAGCGCGCGGTGAAATCGATACGCAAGGGCGAGCAACCGAACCTCGATCAACCGCTCGGCGGTGGCCCTGAGGTCAACCTGCGCGTGCCGGCGCTGATTCCGGAAGACTATCTGCCGGATGTGCATGCACGCCTGATTCTGTACAAGCGCATCGCTTCGGCCACCGACGAGGAAGGCCTGAAGGATCTGCAAGTCGAGATGATCGACCGTTTCGGCCTGCTGCCGGAGCCTACGAAGAACCTGGTGCGCATCACTGCGCTCAAGTTGCAGGCCGAGCAATTGGGTATCAAAAAGGTCGATGGCGGCCCGCAAGGCGGACGCATCGAGTTCGCCGCCCAAACGCCGGTCGACCCGATGACCTTGATCAAACTGATCCAGACTCAGCCAAAACGCTACAAATTCGAAGGCGCCACGATGTTCAAGTTCCAGGTGCCGATGGAGCGCCCGGAAGAGCGCTTTAATACTGTAGAGGCGCTGTTCGAGCGTCTCCTCCCGAAAACTGTTTGAAGGACGCCGCATGCGCCTGTTTCGCTCACTGACTTTGCTACTGACCTTCGTAGCACCGATGGCGTTTGCCGATGACCTGTATCAGGTCGAAATGATTCTGGTCCGGCAGAACGCTGTACCGGCGATCGTCAGCCGTGCCGCCCCGGAAGACTGGGCCGCCGGCGCTCAGCGACTGGACGCTGCCAGCCAGCGCACGCCTGCACTGGGTGAGGTTGCCAGCAAACTCACCGCCAGCGGCGATTACAGCGTACTGCTGCACAAGGCCTGGCAGCAGACCCTCGGCGAGGCGCCGACCAAGGTGGCGGTCAGCGACGGCAAGGAACAGTTCGGCCAATTCCCGATCGAGGGCACCCTGGAACTGAAACTGGGACGCTTCACCGATGTGAACGCCGACTTCTGGGTCAACCAGATCGACACCAACGGCATGGTCACCGCCAGCGAACGCCTGAAGCAGGACAGCCACACCAAAAACGGCCAACTCAACTATCTCGACAACGGCCACCTGGCCCTGCTGATCAAGATCACTTCCCTGACGGCGCCTGCGCCACGGGAAGCGCCTGAAGCCATTCCGGACTGATCGAAGTCCTTATGTCCCCGCCCCTGAGTAAACCGTTGGCACCCTCCTGGGTCAGCCGATTCAAGGAACAGAGCCTGGAGCGTGGCCGCCGCTACGCCCTGGAGAATCGAGTACGCATAGCCCAAGTGGGCGATGCCACCATCACCGCCAGCTGCGAAGGCTCTGGCGGCAACGTCTACCGTCAGACCATTCACCTGCGCGAGTCAGCCAAAGGCACCCTGCTGCTGGTTGACGCCGCTTGCACCTGCCCGGTGCGCAGCAACTGCAAACATTGCGCAGCGGTGCTGCTGCAAGTGCAGGAAACCCTCGAGTACCCTGCCGCCGCGAAAGACGCCGAACTGCTGGAAAAGCTCCAGGCCGTCCTCGAAAACCGCAGCCCCAAGGCGCCGCCGCAAGTGCTGGTGGACAATGTGCAACCGGTGCCGCGCCTGTGGCTGGCAAGCGTCGAATTCAGCGCGTTCGAGCCGCGCAACGGCAAGATGCAGCGGTACATCCAGCATCGGGCGGCGCTGTCGTTCAGCTATCTGGATGAATACGTCAGCGGACAGAAAAACAGCGACATCCTGATCCGCCAGGAAGCACAGACCCTGCGGATAAAACGCCACCCCGAAGTGGAACAGTCCTACCGCGAACAGTTACGCATCCTCGGCTTTCGTATCGCCACCCGCCAGAGCAAAGCCCTGCCGGAAAGCGCCGGCGAGCTGTACGAGATGGTCAACGACAGCGCCTGGCTGACGTTCACCCTCAACGAACTGCCGAAGCTGCGCACCCAAGGCTGGGAATTGCAGATCGATGAGGAATTCGGCTTCGATCTGACTGCTGTCGACGATTGGTATGCCACGGTCGAACAGACACCGGAACGCGACTGGTTCGATCTGGAACTGGGGATCATCGTCAATGGCGAACGCCTGAGCCTACTGCCGATCCTGCTCAATCTGATGCGTTCGCACACGGAAATCCTTAACCCGGAACGTCTGGCGCGCCGCCGCGATGACGAGCTGATTCTGGTCAATATTCCGCAACGCAACAGTGAACATGGACCGCTGCAAGTGGCCCTGCCCCTTGGCCGACTGAAACCGGTACTGGCGACGCTGGGCGAGTTTTACTTGCAGGAGCCGGGCGAAACCACCCTGCGCCTGAGCAAGGCCGACGCCACACGGCTCAACTCGCTGGAAGGCATCCCACTGCTGTGGGAGGGCGGCGAACAGATCCGCAGCTTCGCCCAACGCCTGCGCGACATCCGTGATTACACGGCCAAGGCACCGAAGGGCTTGAATGCGACGCTGCGCCCTTATCAGCTCGAAGGGTTGAGCTGGATGCAGTCCTTGCGTCAGCTTGAGGTAGGCGGGATTCTTGCGGACGACATGGGTCTGGGTAAAACCCTACAGACCCTGGCGCACATTCTCAGCGAGAAAAACGCCGGACGCCTGGATCGACCATGCATGGTGGTCATGCCCACCAGCCTGATCCCGAACTGGCTCGACGAGGCAGCACACTTCACGCCGCAACTGAAAGTGGTCGCGCTGTATGGCGCCAACCGGAAAAAGCATTTCGATCATCTGGCTGACTTCGACCTGATCCTGACCACTTACGCAATACTGCCCAAGGACGTCGAGCGTCTGGCGCAACAGCCGCTGCACGTGCTGGTGCTGGATGAAGCGCAGTACATCAAGAACCCCAACAGCAAAGCAGCGCAGGCCGCCCGCGAATTCAACGCGCGCCAACGCCTGTGCCTGAGCGGTACACCGCTGGAAAACCACCTCGGTGAGTTGTGGTCGCTGTTCCACTTTCTGCTGCCCGGCTGGCTCGGCGATATAAAAAGCTTCAACGCCGACTACCGCGTGCCCATCGAAAAGCGCGCCAGCGAAGTCAGACTTCAGCACCTCAATGGTCGGATAAAACCGTTTCTGCTGCGCCGTACCAAGGAACAGGTGGCCACCGAACTGCCGCCCAAGACCGAGATCATCCACTGGGTCGAACTCAACGAAGCCCAGCGTGATGTCTACGAGACCATGCGCCTGGCGATGGACAAGAAAGTCCGTGACGAAATCACCCGCAAGGGTGTCGCGCGCAGCCAGATCATCATTCTGGAAGCATTGCTCAAGCTGCGTCAGGTGTGCTGCGACTTGCGCCTGGTCAACGACGCCACCCTGCCCGCTCGTGGCAGCAGCTCAGGCAAGCTCGACAGCCTGATGGAAATGCTCGAGGAGCTGTTCGAGGAAGGTCGACGGATTTTGCTGTTTTCGCAGTTCACCTCAATGCTGACGCTGATCGAAGACGAACTGAAAAAGCGCAATGTCGCCTACGCACTGCTGACCGGGCAGACCCGTGATCGACGCACGCCGGTGAAGGAATTTCAAAGCGGCAAGCGTCAGATCTTTCTGATCAGCCTGAAGGCCGGCGGCGTCGGCTTGAACCTGACCGAAGCGGATACGGTGATTCATTACGATCCGTGGTGGAACCCGGCAACCGAGAATCAGGCGACTGATCGCGCGTATCGGATCGGCCAGGAGAAACCGGTGTTCGTCTACAAGATGATTGCCCGGGGCACAGTGGAAGAGAAGATTCAGCACCTGCAGAAGGAAAAATCCGACTTGGCAGCGGGCGTGCTGGATGGGCGCAAGGCCGGGGACTGGAAACTGCAGAGTAATGATATTGAAGCGCTGTTTGCGCCGCTGCCGGACAAGTTCGACAAGCGTTGAGATCCTGGGTGTCTATTAGATCGTCTTCGCGAGCAGGCTCGCTCCCACAGGGGATTTGTGATTGTCACAGATCCAGTGTGGGAGCGAGCCTGCTCGCGAATGGGCTCACTCGGTCCGAAGCCAGACTCAGCCCTTGAGCACCCGCGCCAACGTCGACTTTACCTTGCCCATCCCGTCATGCAGCGCCTGCTCGATCTCGGCCATGGTGATCACCGCCGTGGTCTTGCCCGCTGCCGGGTTCACCACCAGCGACAGACAGGCGTAATCCAGGTCCAGCTCACGGGCCAATGCCGCTTCCGGCATGCCGGTCATGCCAACGATGTCGCAGCCGTCGCGCTCCAGACGCACGATCTCCGCCACCGTTTCCAGGCGCGGGCCCTGGGTGCAGGCATACACGCCTTGATCGCTGTACTCGCAGCCTTCAGCAGCCAGCGCGGCGATCAATTGCTGACGCAACGGCTCACTGTAGGGGAAGCTGAAATCGATGTGGGTGACGTGCTCCAGATCATCGGCGAAAAACGTGTGCTCGCGACCGCTGGTGTAGTCGACGATCTGATGCGGCACGCAGAAGTGTCCAGTGCCCATGGCGGGATGAATCCCACCCACCGCGTTGACCGCGATGATCGCTTCGGCGCCGGCCTGCTTCAGCGCCCACAGGTTGGCGCGGTAGTTGACCTTGTGTGGCGGGAAGCGGTGCGGATGGCCGTGACGGGCGAGGAACAGCACTTCCTTGCCAGCGTACTCGCCGACCTGCACTTCAGCCGACGGCGCACCATAAGGCGTATCCACCGCCAACGACTGACGAATGCTCAAGCCTTCAAGCTGAGTCAGGCCGGTGCCACCGATGATTGCGTAAACCGTCATAACGAATGAGTCCTTAATCGATCAATTGAGCGTCTTTGAGCGCGCCGATGGCAGTGAGCCAACGCGGATCCTGACGATAGTCGGTGCTGGCAAACGCCTGTCCGCGCATCCGCGCAATGCGCGCGGACGGTTTGACCTTCATCCGTTGTGCAGCGCTCAGGGCCAGTTCGGCCGCAGCACGGTCGTTGCACACCAGGCCCATGTCGCAACCAGCGCTGAGCGCGGCCTCGATACGGCTGGCGGCGTCACCGACCACGTGGGCGCCGGCCATCGACAGGTCGTCGCTGAAGATCACACCGTCAAATTGCAACTCGCCGCGCAGGATGTCCTGCAACCAGCGGCGGGAGAAACCGGCAGGCTGCGAATCGACTTGCGGATAAATCACATGCGCCGGCATCACCGCCGCCAGTTGCTTGCTGAGCCTGGCGAACGGCACGAGGTCGTTGGCGCGGATTTCGTCGAGACTGCGCTCGTCGTTCGGGATGGCCACGTGGGAGTCGGCTTCAGCCCAGCCATGACCGGGGAAATGCTTTCCGGTGGCAGCCATGCCGGCGCTGTTCATGCCGCGGATAAACGCTCCGGCAAGCAATGCGGCGCGCTCGGGGTCACCCTCGAACGACCGGGTGCCGACCACGGCGCTGCGCTGGTAGTCCAGGTCCAGCACCGGGGCGAAACTCAGGTCGAGGCCGACCGCCAGCACCTCGGTGGCCATGATCCAGCCGCATTGCTCGGCGAGGTATTCGGCATTCGGATTGTCAGCAATGGCGCGCATCGCCGGCAAGCGCACAAAGCCCTGACGCAAGCGCTGCACACGACCACCCTCCTGGTCCACCGCCAGCAACAGGTCCGGGCGAATGGCGCGAATCGCGGCGCTCAACTCCCGCACCTGGCGCGGATGCTCGATATTACGGGCAAAAATGATCAGGCCGCCCACTTCGGGCTGGCGCAACAATTGGCGATCCTCGGCCGTCAGCCAGGTACCGGCGACGTCCACCATCAACGAGCCTTGCAGGCCAGCAGTCATAGAGATTCCTTGAAAACGAAAAACCCGTCCCGCACGACATCGCCACCGAGGGCAGTGCCCGGCAGGTTGGCGATGGTCATGGGAAACGGGTTCAGAACGAGAGTCGACATGGGCGGCTAGCTTAGCGGATGTAAACTGCCGCGCCCACCCGTGCGCGGTTAAACCTTGGCGGCCACCGGGGTCGATTTGCTGCGGGGGCGAAGTTGCGCTGTCGCCATCGCAGGATCGGTGACACCGGTTTCGGCGCGCATGCCGGCAGCGAGGAACGGCACCATCAGGCGCATCACCTGCTCGATCGAGGTGTTGACGCCGAAATCGGTCTCGGCAATCGCACGCAAGGCCTTGATCCCCGACATGCTGAACGCCGCCGCACCGAGCATGAAGTGCACGCGCCAGAACAGCTCGATAGGCGGAATCCGTGGGGCTGCCTCATTGACCAGCAGCATGTAGCGGCGGAACACCTTGCCGTACATGTCTTCCAGATAACGACGCAGGTGGCCCTGGCTCTGACTGAACGCCAGGCCCAGCAAGCGCATGAAGATCGACAGGTCATTACCGCTGCGTGGCTGCACCACCAGCGCCTGCTCAACGAGGATCTCCAGCAGCTCTTCAAGCGTCGGCTTGTTTTCAGGCTTGGCCTGACGCCGCTCCAGCTCTTTATCGAGGCTGATGCAGAACGGCCCGAGGAAGCGCGAGAACACTGCCTGGATCAGGGCTTTCTTGGAGCCGAAATGATAGTTCACCGCAGCCAGGTTGACGCCGGCCTTGCTGGTGATCAAACGCAATGAGGTTTCCGCGAAACCTTTCTCCGCGAACAACTGTTCGGCAGCATCAAGAATGCGTTCAACGGTTTCCGACTGGGCCATGGCTACTCCGCCTGACAAACACTTGTTTGAAACATACGTTTCAGCCTGTGCCTTGTCAAGCCTGCCAGTTCGTTTTGGGAATGGTCGGTCAGCTATTTAACCACACTCACCCGCGCCATTAATAAGCGTGGCCGCCGACCGTCCGGCGGCCTGCAAAAAAACGGGCATTGCCAAGACCGCTTCACTGTATATAATCCCAGTCACTGTATAAAAAGACAGAGCGATCAATATGCTAAAGCTGACGCCACGCCAAGCCGAGATTCTGGCCTTTATCAAACGCTGCCTTGAAGACAACGGCTACCCGCCAACCCGCGCGGAAATCGCTCAGGAACTGGGCTTCAAATCGCCGAACGCGGCTGAAGAACACCTCAAGGCGCTCGCCCGCAAAGGCGCCATCGAGATGACCCCGGGCGCCTCGCGCGGCATTCGCATCCCGGGCTTCGAAGCCAAGGCTGACGACTCCACCCTGCCGATTATTGGCCGGGTCGCCGCCGGCGCACCGATCCTCGCCCAGCAGCACATCGAAGAATCCTGCAACATCAACCCGGCCTTCTTCCATCCCCGCGCCGACTACCTGCTGCGCGTGCACGGCATGAGCATGAAGGACATCGGCATTTTCGACGGTGACCTGCTGGCGGTGCATACCACCCGCGAGGCACGCAATGGCCAGGTCGTGGTTGCACGTATCGGTGACGAAGTGACCGTCAAGCGCTTCAAGCGTGAAGGCAGCAAGGTCTGGCTAATTGCCGAAAACCCCGAGTTCGCCCCTATTGAAGTGGACCTGAAAGATCAGGAACTGGTGATCGAAGGCTTGAGTGTCGGCGTAATCCGCCGCTAAAGGAGGCTTTATGCAGTTCCCACACACACCTCAGCAAACACAACTGCCTTTATTCGAAGCGTTTCTGGCACAACCGATGGCGCCGACCCTGAAAGACGTGGTCGAGCGCCCCTGGATTGCCGAACCGGAAGTATTCAGTGAGCTGTCACTGCGCGGTGCAGCAGGGAACTGCCTGAACCTGCTCGCCCCGATCCTTCGCGAACTGAGCGAGGATCAGGATGCCCGCTGGCTGACACTGATTGCCCCGCCTGCCAGCCTGACCCAGACCTGGCTGCGCGAGGCCGGCCTGAACCGCGAACGCATCCTGCTGTTGCAGCCACGGGGCGCGCAAAGCGCACAGCAACTGGCGTGTGAAGCACTGCGCCTGGGTCGCAGCCACACGGTCGTGACCTGGCTCAACCCGCTGAACACCGGCTCACGGCAACAACTGATCAGCGCTGCCCGCATAGGCGACGCGCAGAGCTTGAACATTCGATTGGGTTGATTCACTTGTAACGCGCGCTGTGTGAAGCGCATGGCTTCTCCAGGGACAGAGAAGCCGACTTGATACAGTACCGGCTAACGCCGAAAGGCAGGGGATCAGTGAAGAACCCGCGGCCCCTCTTCCTTATCAAATTCGCCTTCAACCATACGACCGGCCATCTGCACGCCGACGCTCAACATCGCCTTGGCGATTTCCACGTGCTGGCCTTGCAGGAACGCCTTGGCATCCTCGGAGAAATCCAGCGTCACCAGAGAACCCTCGTCCTCAGCCCTGCGCAGTTCGATTCGGCCGTCTGGTAACTCGACAATTTCTAGAAAGGACGTTGGCATATAGGTCTGTTCTCCACGAAAGGCAGGGATTATATAGACATCATTCGGGCTTCGCTCGGGATCTTGACCAGCAGCATGTTTCAGATTGCCACCGTGTCAATTGTCCTCAGCATTCGTTCAAGCCTTCGCGAAAACGAATGGCCAGCCCCTTGAGATTCTGCCGCCAGCTCTCCAGCTCTTCGCGACTCAACTCCTGCGGCGCCTCCTCTTCATCCAGATTAACGGCCTGAATCAATGGCTGTGTCACATCACCCTTTGGCTTGTGTGGCACCCGTGGTGGCTGGAACAGCGCCGAATGCGCCGCCAACAGTTTCGCCAGCCAGGTTTCAGGATTGCCGGCCAGCTCAACCATCTCCGCCAACTCAGGGATCGCAATCGATTCCAGAACCTCACGAGTCAGAAGCGTTTCTGCCCGCGGCGCATTAGCCTGAGGCAAACGGTAGAAACCGGCGATCTCATGACACAGCCCCAAAAGCGCGCCGTAAAGATGGAACAACGCCGATTCACGCCCTGCCTGAATCAACGCCAACGAGTTCATCGCCCGGCCTTCTTCGGCGCGAGCCAGGGCTTCCAGCGACAGGCCGGCAAAATAGATCTTCTGATTGGTGCGGGTATAGAGTTCGTGCGCCATGCCGGCAGTCTCCACAACGAAATAATTGCGTCACACAGGCCGGACAGTGTCATGGATCAGTCGATCCCACCGCAAGCACAAAACAAAAAGGCCGCATGAAAACCCGAGGGTCATCATGCGGCCTTGTGTGTATCGGACTAGCGCTTACTCAGCCTTGGCTTTCGTGCGCTTGTCTTCAACGGTCCACTTGCCACCGTCGTAGTAAGCTTTCCAACCGGTAGGCTTGCCGTCGACCTCGGTCTGCACGTATTGCTCCTTGGTCTTGCGGCTGTAGCGGATAACGGCTGGCAGACCATCAGGATCCTTCTGCGGCGCTTCGCACAGGAAGTGATACTTCGGATCGATCTCGTCCTTGTGCGGCAGAATTTCGATCACCAGCGGAGCACGGGTCTCACGATTTTTCGGGAACTGGCTGGCTGCCAGGAACAGACCGGACGCACCGTCGCGCAGGATGTAGGTGTCGTTGACCTTTTCGCATTTCAGCTCAGGCATCTTCACCGGGTCCATCTTCGGCGGCGCCGCATCACCGCTCTTGAGCAGTTTGCGGGTGTTTTTGCACGCCGGGTTGGTGCACCCGAAGAACTTGCCGAAACGGCCAGTCTTGAGCTGCATCTCGCTGCCGCACTTGTCGCATTCCAGGCTCGGGCCTTCGTAGCCCTTGATGCGATAGCTGCCTTCTTCGATTTCGTAGCCAGCGCAATCCGGGTTGTTGCCGCAGATGTGCAGCTTGCGCTTCTCGTCGAGCAGGTAAGCGTCCATCGCCGTGCTGCAGATCGGGCAGCGATGCTTGCCACGCAGTACCAACGATTCCGACTCGCCTTCGTCGTCTGCGGCAATCTCGTCGCCCGGCACCAGGTTGACAGTGGCCTTGCAGCGCTCTTTCGGCGGCAGGCTGTAGCCCGAGCAACCGAGGAACACACCGGTCGATGCGGTACGGATCTGCATCGGGCGGCCGCACGTGGTGCAAGGGATGTCGGTCATGACCGGCTGGTTGGCACGCATGCCGCTATCCGGGTTTTCGGCTACTTCGAGTTTCTTTTTGAAATCGCCGTAGAACTCGTCCAGCACGTTTTTCCAGTCGCGCTCGCCCTGGGCCACGTCATCGAGGTTCTCTTCCATGCCGGCAGTGAAGCCGTAGTCCATCAGGTTCGAGAAGCTCTCCGACAGACGCTCGGTGACGATGTCACCCATCTTTTCCGAATAAAAACGACGGTTGTGCAGGGTCACATAGCCGCGATCCTGAATGGTCGAAATGATCGCAGCGTAGGTCGAAGGACGACCGATACCGCGCTTTTCCATTTCCTTGACCAGGCTGGCTTCGGAGTAGCGTGCCGGCGGCTTGGTGAAGTGCTGGGACGGATCAAGCTTGATCAGCTTCATCACGTCGCCCTGCGCCATGTCCGGCAGAACGTCGTCATCGCCAGGCTTGGCGATCTGCGGCATCACGCGGGTGTAACCGTCGAACTTCAGAATACGGCCCTTGGCACGCAGCTCGAAGTCGCCAGCACCTACGCTGACAGTGGTCGACAGGTATTGCGCCGGCAGCATCTGGCAAGCGAGGAACTGGCGCCAGATCAGCTCGTAGAGGCGCTCGGCATCACGCTCCATGCCTGCAAGCTTGCTCGGCGTGGTGTTGGCGTCGGAAGGACGAATCGCTTCGTGAGCCTCCTGTGCGCCTTCTTTGCTGCTGTAGACGTTTGGCGTTTCCGGCAGGTACTTCTTGCCGAACTCGTCTTCGATGTAGGTACGCGCCATCGCCACGGCATCGGCCGAGAGGTTGGTCGAGTCGGTACGCATATAAGTGATGTAGCCGGCTTCGTACAGACGCTGGGCCATCATCATGGTTTTCTTCACGCCGAAGCCCAGGCGGTTACTCGCGGCCTGCTGCAGGGTGGACGTGATGAACGGCGCCGAAGGCTTGCTGCTTGTCGGCTTGTCTTCGCGCTTGACGATGCTGTAGCTGGAAGACTTGAGCTTCTCCAGCGCGGCCATGGCCTGAGCTTCGTTGAGCGGCTTGAAGGCTTCGCCTTTCTCGCGAGCTACTTCGAAACGCACGGTCGAGCCTTTGGCGGTGCCGAGGTCGGCGTGAACTTCCCAGTACTCTTCCGGGTTGAACGCACGGATTTCACGCTCTCGCTCGACTACCAGCTTCACGGCAACCGATTGCACGCGGCCGGCGGACAGGCCACGGGCGATTTTCGACCACAGCAGTGGCGAAACCATGTAACCCACGACGCGGTCAAGGAAGCGACGCGCCTGCTGAGCGTTTACACGATCGATGTCCAGTTCGCCAGGCTCGGAGAAGGCTTCCTGAATCGCCTTCTTGGTGATTTCGTTGAACACCACTCGCTTGTAGCGGCTGTCGTCACCACCGATGGCTTCGCGCAGGTGCCAGGCAATGGCTTCCCCCTCGCGATCCAAGTCGGTTGCGAGATAGATGGTGTCAGCATCCTTGGCGAGCCGGCGCAGCTCTTCGATGACCTTTTCCTTGCCCGGGAGGATCTCGTACTTGGCTTTCCAGCCATGATCGGGATCGACACCCATGCGCGAGACCAGCTGCTTGCGCGCCTTCTCTTTAGGGGAGAGCACCGGACCTTCGCCTGCGGCAGCCTTGCCGCGCTTGGCGGCTGGCTCTTTGCTGGCGCTAGCCGAACCGCTGGTGGGCAGGTCTCGGATATGGCCGATACTCGACTTCACCACGTATTGGTTACCCAGATACTTGTTGATGGTCTTGGCCTTAGCCGGGGATTCCACAATGACCAGCGATTTGCCCATGGATCAGAAAATTCCTGAATTCTAGAAGTGAAAGGCGGTTGGCGCCTGACGCGGCACCGCTATATATAGTTGATACAAGGTGAGGTCAAGCACAGGGTTCTGTGCGCACTCGCCTTATGCCCTGGAAAAAAGGCTCGGTTCGGCTTGCACCAAAGCAAAGCGTGGCACCTGCTCGCCGTCAACCTCGACCGACTCGACGAACATGCTCAAAGGGCGCACCCAAAAGCCGTAATCCCCATACAGGGCTTGGTAAAAGACCACTTCTTCTTCGGTCTCGGAATGCCGCGCGACACTGAATACGCGGTACTGCGGACCTTTGTAATGTTGGTAGAGCCCAGGTTGTATCGGCATGTTTTGGCCCTCACTCAATTTTTTTCAAAATAAATACAAAAATAAATCCACAAAAACAAAAACCGGGGCACTTGGCCCCGGCTTCCATCGACGAGACGCTTAAACGCGTTCGAAGACGGTGGAGATGCCTTGGCCGAGACCAATGCACATAGTGGCCACCCCGAAGGTGCCGCTATTCTGCTTCATCACGTTCAGCAAGGTGCCGGAGATACGGGCACCGGAGCAACCGAACGGGTGACCCAGGGCGATCGCGCCGCCGTGCAGGTTAACCTTCTCGTTCATCTTGTCGAGTACTTTCAGATCTTTCAGCACCGGCAGGGCCTGTGCGGCGAAAGCTTCGTTGAGCTCGAAGAAGTCGATATCGTTGATGCCAAGGCCCGCACGCTTCAGGGCTTTTTGTGTAGCCGGCACTGGACCATAGCCCATGATCGCCGGATCCACACCCGCCACTGCCATCGAACGGATCACGGCCATCGGCTGGATCCCCAGGTCCTGCGCACGCTGCGCCGACATCACGATCATGCACGAAGCACCATCGGTGATCTGCGACGAAGTACCGGCAGTCACGGTGCCGCCCTTTGGATTGAAGGCAGGCTTGAGGGCCGCCAGACTTTCCAGGGTGGTTTCCGGACGAATGGTTTCGTCGTAGTCGAACAGCTTCAGGAAGCCGTTTTCGTCGTAGCCCTGCATCGGGATGATTTCGTCTTTGAACTTGCCTTCCACAGTCGCTTTGTGGGCGAGTTGGTGGGAGCGCACGCCAAAGGCATCCTGCTGCTCACGGGTGATGCCGTGCATCTTGCCCAGCATTTCTGCGGTCAGACCCATCATGCCCGAAGCTTTCGCCGCGTACAGCGACATGTGCGGGTTCGGATCGACGCCGTGCATCATGCTGACGTGACCCATATGCTCGACGCCGCCAACCACGAACACGTCACCGTTACCGGTCATGATCGCTTGCGCAGCAGTGTGCAGCGCACTCATCGACGAGCCGCACAGGCGGCTGACAGTCTGGCCGGCAGAAGTGTGTGGGATCTGGGTCATCAGCGACGCCATGCGTGCGATGTTCCAGCCCTGCTCCAGGGTCTGGTTGACGCAGCCCCAGATCACGTCCTCGACTTCAGCAGGATCGACCTTGGTGTTGCGTTCCAGCAATTTGCTGATCAGGTGCGCCGACATGTCTTCGGCGCGGGTGTTGCGGTGCATGCCGCCCTTGGAGCGGCCCATCGGAGTACGACCGAAGTCGACAATCACGACGTCTCTAGGATTCAAGCTCATAAGTTCACTCTCACTCTAGTTGGGGGCGCTTAACCGAAGAAGCTCTGGCCGTTTTTGGCCATCTCACGCAGCTTCGCGGTCGGGTGGTACAGCGCGCCCAAATCAGCGTACTGGTCAGCCAGGGCAACGAACTCGGCAACACCGATCGAATCGATGTAGCGCAGCGCACCGCCACGGAATGGAGGGAAACCGATACCGTAGACCAGACCCATGTCGGCTTCGGCGGCGGTTTCAACGATGCCGTCTTCCAGGCAACGCACGGTTTCCAGGCACAGCGGGATCATCATCCAGTTGATGATGTCTTCGTCAGTGACTTCGCGCTGCTCGTAAACGATCGGCTTGAGCACTTCCAGCACCGACGGATCAGCGACTTTCTTCTGCTTGCCTTTCTTGTCGGCCTCGTAGGCGTAAAAGCCCTTGCCATTCTTCTGGCCCAGGCGCTTGGATTCGTAAAGCACGTCGATGGCCGAACGACGGTCATCCTTCATACGGTCCGGGAAGCCTTCAGCCATCACGTCACGACCATGGTGGCCGGTGTCGATGCCGACCACGTCCATCAGGTACGCCGGGCCCATCGGCCAGCCGAATTTTTCCATGACCTTGTCGATACGGACGAAGTCCACACCGGCGCTGACCAGTTTGGCGAAACCGCCGAAGTACGGGAACAGCACACGGTTGACCAGGAAGCCCGGGCAGTCGTTGACGACGATCGGGTTCTTGCCCATTTTCTTGGCGTAGGCAACGGTGGTGGCAACAGCCAGCTCGCTGGACTTCTCGCCACGGATCACTTCCACCAGTGGCATCATGTGCACCGGGTTGAAGAAGTGCATGCCGACGAAGTTTTCCGGACGCTTGAGGGCCTTGGCCAGCAGGCTGATGGAAATGGTCGAAGTGTTGGACGCGAGGATTGTGTCCTCTTTGACCTGACCTTCAACTTCAGCCAGCACAGCTTGCTTGACCTTCGGGTTCTCGACCACAGCTTCGACAACCAGATCGACGTGACCGAAGTCGCCGTAGGACAGGGTCGGACGAATACCGTTGAGCACTTCAGCCATTTTCGCGGCGGTCATGCGGCCCTTGTCAACGCGGCCAACCAGCAGTTTGGCGGCTTCGGCCAGACCCTGCTCGATACCGTGCTCGTTGATGTCCTTCATCAGGATCGGCGTACCTTTGGAGGCCGACTGATAAGCGATACCGCCACCCATGATGCCAGCGCCCAATACAGCGGCCTGTTTCACGTCTTTGGCGATTTCGTCGTAGGCCTTGGCCTTTTTCTTCAATTCCTGATCGTTCAGGAACAAACCGATCAAGCTCTGCGCGGCAGAGGTCTTGGCCAGTTTGACGAAACCGGCGGCTTCGACTTCCAGCGCTTTGTCACGACCGAAGTTCGCGGCTTTCTGGATGGTTTTGATCGCTTCAACCGGCGCCGGGTAGTT
Organism: Pseudomonas sp. H1h; assembly: GCF_000633255.1. Taxonomy (GTDB): domain Bacteria; phylum Pseudomonadota; class Gammaproteobacteria; order Pseudomonadales; family Pseudomonadaceae; genus Aquipseudomonas. Next base: position 23,274 of record NZ_AYMJ01000017.1, on the reverse strand, counting down.
CGGGCCAGCCTGGCCTGCCACGAAACCTTTGGCGGTTTCGAAAGCCATCATTTGCTCAATGGCGTTCAGCTTGAGTTTTTCAAGTTTCGGCTGACGCTTGGCCTTGAAGTCGAACTCGCCGGAGATGGCGCGCTTGATCAGTTCAAGGGCAGCTTCCTGCAGCTTCTCTGGAGCAACCACGGCATCGACGGCGCTGACTTTCAGGGCGTCTTCAGGGCGGTTTTCCTTGCCGGCGGCAATCCATTCGATGGCGTTGTCGACACCGATCAGACGTGGCAGACGCACAGTACCGCCGAAGCCTGGGTAGATACCCAGTTTGACTTCCGGCAGACCGATCTTGGCCTTGGTCGACATGACGCGATAGTCAGCTGCCAGGCACATTTCCAGACCGCCACCCAGGGCGATGCCGTTGATCGCGGCCACGGTCGGAACGTTGAGGTCTTCGAAATCGCTGAAGATCTTGTTGGCTTCGAGATTGCCAGCAACCAGCTCGGCATCCGGCAGCTTGAAGTTGTCGACAAATTCGGTGATGTCGGCGCCGACGATGAATACGTCCTTGCCACTGCTGACGATCACGCCCTTGATCGAAGCATCTGCCTTGATGGTGTCTACGGCCTGACGCAGTTCGTTCAGGGTAAGACGGTTGAACTTGTTGACGGACTCACCCTTGAGGTCGAATTTCAATTCGACGATGCCACTTTCAAGAGCTTTAACCGTGATGGCTTTACCTTCGTAAATCATCAACTGATCTCCACGATATGGAAGCTGAACAGTACACGTCGGACGCAGGTAAATGGCTCGGCAGGACGCTTTTTCGTCGATGCTGACGCCAATCCACCCGGCACACCCGCCAACGCGATAGTCGGGATTCTGTAGGAGCAGTCTGTAAGACAAACGCTCAATTCATACGCCCGTTTGATTTGGGTACGTCACCTTCACGGAATTTCCAGCAATTGTCAATCGCCCAAAATACGGGTTGAAATGCGACTTTGCGGTCACTTCCGTCGCACACAGACCTGCAACACGGCACTGCATGCAAAGCCATTCATAGAATCAATAGTTAGAAAAGTCGCCCTAATTCACCGCGGGCCTTGTTTAACAGGCTACGCTGGCTGGACTACAGGGAGATTCGTTGACCGCGCAAAGTCGAGTCAACGACAAAAACAGTTACCGGCCTGCCTGGCCACCCCGCCCGATGAATCATGTCGGGCTTTTTATTGCTCGTCTGCCGGACGCTCCCCACCCTTGCAGTGGGAAAAGTCCGTGAGTCATGCCAGCGCTTTCAGAGTCGCGTCGATATCCTGCAAGACCGTGGCCTCACCCTTCTCGCCCCAGTACAAGGCGATCATTTGCTTGTCGGCCTCGACCTTGAAGACATTGCCTGGCAATTTTTCGAAATGATTGAGCAGCGCCCGGTCTTCGCAGACTTCCTGCCATTGATTGACCCACACCCCCGGCGATTTCTGCCAATAGGTCCAGCACGCCGGCTGACTGCCACGCCGCGGTCGATGGTATTGCGCACACGGGCTCGGGGGCTCCTGAGACAGCCAGTGCGGCCACTCCTGAGGCGCCAGTTGCATGGCCAGCCCGATGCGCCGCGCCTCCATGCGCAGGGCCATCCGGCCGCTCTGCACGCGCGATGGGCGCAACCATGCCAGTGGGCTCAGAACCACCAGCAGGATTGACACCACCAACCAGACCGTCATATCTCTACTCCCGACTTATAGGTAAGCGCATTGTGTCACTTTGGAACCAATGCGCTTGAAACCAGCCATACTTAACAATATTGAACTGTCACGAGGAGCACCTCATGCCCTACTCCCACATCCTGGTCGCCGTAGATCTGACCGAAGAGTGCGACCCAGTGATCCACCGCGCCCGAGAGCTGTCGGTGAGCAATGGCGCCAAGCTGTCGCTGGTGCATATCGTCGAACCGATGGCCATGGCGTTCGGCGGCGATGTGCCAATGGATCTGTCACAACTGCAACAGCAACAGTTCGATCAGGCCAAGGAGCGCCTTGAGCGCCTGAAACTCAAATACACCGAGCTTGAAGGCGCCAACTGCCACCTGACCTACGGCCAGCCACGCCAGGAGATCCACCACTTCGCCAAGGAGCAACTGTGTGACCTGATCGTGGTCGGCAGCCATGGCCGTCACGGCTTGGCGCTGCTGCTGGGTTCGACCGCGAATGATGTGCTGCACGGAGCGCCGTGCGACGTACTCGCCGTACACCTGGTCAAACGCTGAAACACATGAGCCGGTGGAAGCCGGATTGCTCGCGCAAGCGTCGCGCACCTGCCATTGATCTCGGCCGACACAACGCCTTCGCGAGCAAGCCTGCTCCACATTTGATCTACCTTGGCCTGTAGATCGCATTGCATATGAAAAGCCCGGCGCTCATCACTGAGCGCCGGGCTTTTTTGTTAGCGGATCAATCAGGCATCCAGCTCGGCCCAACGCTCCACCAATGCATCAAGCTCAGCCTGCAACTGCTCAAGCGAAGCAATCACCTTGGCAGTCTCGGCCGCTGGGCGCTGGTAGAAGCCGGCTTCGGCCATTTCAGCCTCGACGGCAGCAATCTGCTGTTCCTTGGCGTCGATGTCACCCGGCAACGCTTCCAGCTCGCGCTGCAGCTTGTAGCTCAGCTTCTTCTTGGCGGCGGGGGCAGCAGCAGGTGCAGCAACTGGCGCAGGCTCAGCGGTGACCACCGCCGAATTCAGGTCAGCCTTGCCGGACTTGCTCTCGGTCACGCCCAGCAGGCGCGGCGAGCCGCCCTGACGGATCCAGTCCTGATAGCCACCGACGTATTCACGAACCTTGCCTTCACCTTCGAAGACCAGCGTACTGGTGACCACGTTGTCGAGGAATGCCCGGTCGTGGCTGACCATCAGCACAGTGCCGTTGAAGGTCAGCAGCACTTCTTCGAGCAGTTCGAGGGTTTCCACGTCGAGGTCGTTGGTCGGTTCATCGAGCACCAGCAGGTTCGCCGGCTTGCTGAACAGCTTCGCCAACAGCAAGCGCGCACGCTCGCCGCCGGACAACGCCTTCACCGGCGTGCGGGCACGCTGCGGGCTGAACAGGAAGTCACCGAGGTAGCTCAGCACGTGGCGGCTCTGGCCGTCGATGTCGATGAAGTCACGACCTTCGGCGACGTTATCGATCACGGTTTTTTCCAGGTCCAGCTGATGGCGCAACTGGTCGAAGTAGGCCACGTCAATCCGGGTGCCCTCTTCCACTTTGCCGCTGGTCGGTTGCAGACCGTTGAGCATCAGTTTCAGCAGGGTGGTCTTGCCGGTACCGTTAGCGCCCAGCAGTCCGATACGGTCGCCGCGCTGCAGGACCATCGAGAAGTCCTTGATCAGGAACGGGCCGTCCGGGTGATGGAAGCTGACATTTTCCAACACCATCACTTGCTTGCCGGACTTGTCAGCAGTTTCCAGCTGAATGTTGGCCTTGCCGGTGCGTTCGCGACGCTCGCTGCGCTCAACACGCAGGGCTTTCAAGGCACGCACGCGGCCTTCGTTACGGGTACGACGGGCCTTGATGCCCTGACGGATCCACACTTCTTCCTGGGCCAGACGCTTGTCGAACAGCGCGTTGGCGGTTTCTTCAGCGGCCAGAGCGGCTTCTTTGTGCACCAGGAAACTGGCGTAGTCGCCGTTCCAGTCGATCAGGCCGCCGCGATCCAGTTCGAGGATGCGCGTGGCAAGGTTTTGCAGGAAGGAACGGTCGTGCGTGATGAACAGCACGGCGCCCTGGAAATCCTTCAGCGCTTCTTCGAGCCAGGCAATCGCACCGATGTCCAGGTGGTTGGTCGGTTCGTCGAGCAGCAGCAGATCCGGCTCGGACACCAGCGCCTGCGCCAGCAGCACGCGACGACGCCAGCCACCGGACAACTCGGCGAGGGTCTTGTCGGCCGGCAGTTGCAGGCGGCTCAGCGTGCTGTCGACCAGGGTCTGTAAACGCCAGCCGTCACGGGCTTCGAGGTCGTGCTGAACGTGCATCAGCTTGTCCAGATCGGCGTCGGTGACGATGTTCTGGCTCAGGTGATGGTATTCGGCGAGCAAGGCGCCAACGCCATCGAGGCCCTCGGCAACCACGTCGAACACGGTCCGCTCGTCGGCCACCGGCAATTCTTGCGGCAATTCGCCGATTTTCAGACCGGGGGCACGCCATACCGAGCCGTCATCGGGCTTCTGGTCGCCCTTGACCAGTTTCATCATGCTGGACTTGCCAGTGCCGTTGCGGCCGATGATGCACACCCGCTCACCACGGGCGATCTGCCAGGACACCTTGTCCAACAACGGCATCGCGCCGAATGCAAGGGACACATCGCTGAATTTGAGCAGGGTCATGAGCTTCTCCAAAAACCGGGCGCGCATTCTACCTGAGTTAGGCCCTCAACAGGCCGGCAATTTGTCTGCCGAAGCACTCTGCACAACATTTGTTGCGAACTTGTGCTGCGAGACCCGCAAAGCTTTCGCCCGTTGCTGGCAAAAGGCTAAGCTACAGACAATTCAGTGCTGGCCACGGCCGGTGCTTGTCATGATTTCTCTGCCCGGATGTCTCATGCGCAGTCGCCTTTTCAGTGTCTTGTCCTGTTTGCTACTTACCGCCGCTGCCGCTCAATCCGCCCAGGCGGTGGACCTGTCCACCCAACGCCAGTATTACGATGAAGCCAAGCGCGCCCTGGCCAAGGGCGATACCGGCCCGTACTTCCGTTACAGCCAGGCCCTGGCCGATTATCCGCTGGAGCCTTACCTGGCCTACGACGAACTGACCGCGCGCCTGAAGTCCGCGAGCAACGCCGAGATCGAGAAGTTCCTCGCCGAGCACGGTGACCTGCCCCAGGCCAACTGGATGAAGCTGCGCTGGTTGCGCTGGCTCGCCGACCGTGGCGACTGGGCAACTTTCGTCAAGTATTACGACCCGAAACTCAATTTCACCGAACTGGACTGCCTCAACGCGCAATACCAGATCAGCAGCGGCCACAAGGCCGAGGGTTACGCCAACGCCGACAAACTGTGGCTGACCGGCAAATCACAACCGGCAGCCTGTGACGCGCTGTTCGGCATCTGGGCCGCCGACGGTCAGTTGACCGAACAGAAGCGCTGGGAACGCACCAAACTCGCCGCCCAGGCGCGCAACTATCCACTCGCCAACAGCCTGGTCAACGGCCTGACCACCCTCGCCCCGCGCGGTCGCCTGCTGGTGGATGTGGCGCAGAAGCCAGAGTTGCTGAATCAGCCGTCGCGTTTCACCCCGGCGGATGAACCAATGTCCGACGTGGTCAGCCTCGGCCTGCGCCGTCTCGCCCGTCAGGATCCGGACAAGGCCATGGCCCTGCTCGACGGTTACGCCAGCAGCATGCACTTCTCCCGTGACGAGAAAGTCGCGATCGCCCGGGAAATCGGCCTGACCCTGGCCCGGCGTTTCGACAGCCGCGCGCTGGACGTGATGACCAAATACGACCCGGAACTGCGCGACAACACCGTTTCCGAATGGCGCCTGCGCCTGCTGTTGCGTCTGGCACGCTGGGACGATGCCTATCAGTTGACCCGTCGCCTGCCGCAGGATCTGGCGACCACCAACCGCTGGCGTTACTGGCAGGCCCGCAGCCTGGAACTGGCGCAGCCACAGAACCCGGAAGCGCAGACGCTGTACAAGAATCTGGCGAAGGAACGTGACTTCTACGGTTTCCTCGCCGCTGACCGCTCGCAACTGCCCTACTCGCTGGTCAACAAGCCGTTGGTACTCAGCCAGGCGACCATCAACAAGGTGCGCAACACCCCCGGTGTGCGTCGCGCCCTGGAATTCCATGCCCGTGGACAGATCGTCGACGGGCGCCGCGAGTGGTACCACGTCAGCCGTCATTTCAACCGTGACGAAATGGTTGCGCAGGCCAAACTGGCCTACGACCTGAAGTGGTACTTCCCGGCGATTCGCACCATCAGTCAGGCGCAATACTGGGACGATCTGGACATCCGCTTCCCGATGGCGCACCGCGACACCCTCGTGCGTGAAGCCAAGGTCCGTGGCCTGCATTCCAGCTGGGTATTCGCCATCACCCGCCAGGAAAGCGCTTTTATGGACGACGCCCGCTCCGGCGTCGGCGCCAGCGGCCTGATGCAACTGATGCCGGGCACCGCCAAGGAAACTGCGCGCAAATTCAGCATCCCGCTGGCCTCGCCGCAGCAAGTGCTCGATCCGGACAAAAACATCCAGCTCGGCGCCGCGTACCTGAGTCAGGTACACAGCCAGTTCAACGGCAACCGCGTACTTGCCTCCGCCGCCTACAACGCCGGCCCCGGCCGCGTGCGCCAGTGGCTGCGCGGTGCCGATCACCTGAGTTTCGACGTGTGGGTGGAAAGCATCCCGTTCGACGAAACCCGTCAGTACGTGCAGAACGTGCTGTCTTACTCGGTGATCTACGGGCAGAAACTCAACTCGCCGCAACCGCTGGTGGATTGGCATGAGCGGTACTTTGATGATCAGTGATTACATGGCTGACACCGAGTAACAAAAAATGCCCTTATCGCGAGATAAGGGCATTTTTTTTAGGCGCTATCGGGTCGGTTACTTAGTCGATTACAGGTTCGGTGACCGAGTTCGTTGCAGCACTCTGACCATCATTGAACTGCAACGCCGCCAGCCGCGCATACAGCGGGTTGCTGACGATCAGCTCCTGATGCGTACCGATTGCCACCAATTTGCCCTGATCCATCACTGCGATCCGGTCGGCGTTTTTCACCGTGGCCAGACGATGCGCGATCACCAGCGTGGTGCGGTTTTGCATCAGGCTGGGCAAGGCTTCCTGGATCAAGTGTTCGCTCTGCGCATCGAGGGCGCTGGTGGCTTCGTCGAGCAACAGGATCGGCGCATCCACCAACAACGCACGGGCAATCGCCAGGCGCTGACGCTGGCCGCCCGAAAGGCCGAGGCCACCATCGCCCAGATGCGTCTGGTAACCGTTGGGCATTTTCTCGATGAAGTCATGGGCGTGGGCGATCCGCGCGGCGTCCTTGACCTGCTCCAGCGTTGCGCCCGCATTACCGTAACGAATATTTTCTTCGACACTGCCAAAAAACAGCGCCGGCGATTGCGAGACCAAGGCAAAGTTGCGACGCAGATCCAGCGGGTCAAGGCTGGTCAGTGGCACGCCGTCAATCAGGATCTGCCCCTCAATCGGGTCGTAGAAACGCAACAACAGGTCGTACACCGTGGACTTGCCGGCACCGGATGGCCCCACCAGCGCCAGCGTCTCGCCGGCCTTGATAGTCAGATTCAAGCCGTTGACGGCGTAGCTTTCCGGACGCGACGGGTAGGAAAAGCGCACATCCTGCAATTGCAGTTCGCCCTGGATGCGCTCCGGCAAGGTCACCAGCCCGGTGGTCGGGGGCAGGATGATGTTCTGCGAACCCAGCAGTTCGGCGATGCGCTCGGCGGCACCCGCCGCACGTTGCAGCTCGCCGATCACCTCGCTCAAGGTGCCAATCGCACTGCCGACGATCAGGCTGTAAAAGACGAACGCAGCCAGTTCGCCACCGGTGATGCGGCCGGCAATCACGTCCATGCCGCCGACCCACAACATCACCGCGACCGCGCCCAGTACCAGCACGATCACCATGGTGATCATCCATGAGCGCTGAAAAATACGCTTGCGTGCCGTATCGAACGCATCCTCGACCGTCGCGGCGAAACGTCGCTCATCCTGCACCTGATGGTTGTAGGCCTGCACGGTCTTGATCTGACCGAGGGTTTCGGAAACATAGCTGCCGATATCGGCAACCCGGTCCTGACTCAACCGCGACAGATTGCGCACCCGCCGACCGAAAATCAGTATCGGGGCAACCACGAACGGCAACGCAATCACCACGATGCTGGTGAGTTTGGCGTTGGTCACGAACAGCAGCACGACGCCGCCGATGACCATCAGCAGGTTGCGCAGAAACATCGAGAGTGAAGAGCCAATCACCGATTGCAGCAACGTGGTGTCGGCGGTCAGCCGCGACTGAATCTCCGAACTGCGGTTGTTCTCGTAGAAACCGGGGTGCAAGTACACCAGATGGTTGAACACCTCGCGTCGGATATCGGCCACGCAGCGCTCACCGATCCAGGACACCCAGTAAAACCGCGCGAACGTGCCGATCGCGAGGCCAAGCACCATCAACATGAAGATGCCGATGCTCTGGTTCAACTGGTGCGGCGACTGGGTCATGAAACCCCGATCGACCAGCAACTTGATCCCCTGCCCCATCGACAACGTGACAGCGGCGGTGACGATCAACGCCAGCAGCGCACCGATGACTTGCCAGCGGTAAGGGGCCAGAAATCGACTGGTCAGGCGCAGAGCGCGACGGTGTCGTGAAGAAAGCTTCGGGGTCATTCAGGTACACATCCGTGTTGGTGAAAGGGCTAGCCTAAACCTTCTATGGGGCGGAACTCTGTAAATCACAATGAGTCAGGTTAAATATGCCCCCAAAGACTAGGCCATAGTTGCTATTGGTCTAATGTCCCGGTTGAGACGAGCGGTCATTTCTGTTGGAGTGGAGATGCCGCTTTTGAAAGACCTCAGGGAGTTGTCACAGCCTGGTCACGTGGCGGTTTTAATCTACGCGTACAACCTGATGAGGAGACAGGCCATGTCCTTGCAACACAGCAGCGAAGACAAGATTCAAGTGATCCGCACCAAGCCCGGCCAACCTCTGGGTTGCTCCATTATTGACAAGGATGGGCGTGAAGTACCGATCACTGAAGACATGATCCAGGACGCATGCCGCGAACTGGAGAAGCGATTGGTCAAGCCTGCCGAACAAAAGTGACATAGCCACCGCCTTCCTGACCCGGCCCGTTTTGGCCGGGTTTTTTCTGTGTGCCGATCCGGTTGTTTTGGTGCGACCTTCGCGAGCGGGCTCGCTCCCACAGGGGGGATCTTCATTGAATGAGAGATCCCTGCTCGCGAAAAAGGCCGACTCGGTTCTAGACCGCCACTGCCCCCAGCGCCGCCACAATCTGCTGCAACTGCGGCGAGTCCCCTTCGATTCGCACCTGCAAGCCTTCAATCTCGCGTCGCACGGGATACTGCTTGCGCAACACATCGAACGCCGCACGCTGTTCACCGACATTACCTACAAGACTGCGGCGAAAATCCGCATCGTCGCGGCGCGGGTCGTACACTCCACGGCACAACATCGCCAGCGCCCAAGCCGGATCACTGCCAGCGTGCAGGGTCACTTGTGACAGCCACGGTGCAGGCAGTAACTCACTGAGCTGGATGCTCGCCGGCTGTCCGATAAATTCACAGTACGCCTGATAGATCTGCGCCGTGCCGCGCTGTTTGCCGTCCAGGCTGTAGCCGGCAATGTGCGGCGTCGCCAGCACGCAGAGCTCGGCCAACGCCACATCGACTTCGGGCTCTGCCTCCCAAACGTCAAGCACCGCTTGCAGGTCTTCGCGCTGCAGCAGCACCTTGCGCAGTGCAGCGTTATCCACCACCGGACCACGCGCGGCATTGATCAGCCAGGCACCGGGTTTGAGCTGTTGCAAACGCTGCTGATCGAACAGATGCCAGGTGGCCCCTGCTCCGTTGCGGGTCAGCGGGGTGTGCAGGCTGATCACGTCGCACTGCTCGATGATCTGTTCCAGGCTGACGTAGTCGCCACCCTCGGCCGCCTGACGCGGCGGATCGCAGACTTTCACGTTCCAGCCCAGTCCTTTGAGCACCTTGATCAACCGACCACCGACCTCACCGGCGCCGACCACGCCATAGGTGCGCTGCGTCAGATCGACGCCTTCGATTTCGGCGAGGGTCATCAGGCTGCCGAGCACGTAATCGACCACACCGCGGGCATTGCAGCCGGGAGCGCTGGACCAGGTGATCCCCGCTTCGGTGAAGTAATCGAGATCCAGATGATCGGTGCCGATGGTGCACGTCCCCACGAAACGTACCCGGCTGCCTTCGAGCAACGCCCGATTGACGTTGGTCACCGAGCGCACCAGCAACACATCGGCGTGTTCGACCGTCGCACGGTCGATGGAACGGCCCGGCACCCGGCGGATCTCGCCGAAACCGGCAAAAAAGGCATCGAGCAACGGGATATTTTCGTCGGCAACAATCAGCATGGCGGGCTCCTATAGCGGATCGGCAGTTTAGGTGCAGATGGGCGGTTGGGCCAGAGGCCTTGCGATTACAAATCCGCAACAGAGGATTTTTCCTGACTGTCACGTCAGCGGCGTAGAATGCGGCGCCTTGCGCATCAACACCTGTGGACGCTTTGCCTGTGAACTCTGTAACTGAACAACCTGTCGCCGTCTCTCTCAACCGCCCCGCGCGTATCCGCCTGGAGTTCAAGAACCTGCTCGCCCTGGCGCTGCCGATCATCATCGCGCAGTTGGCGACCACGGCCATGGGCTTCGTCGATGCGGTGATGGCCGGGCGCGTCGGGCCCAAGGATCTGGCGGCAGTCGCACTGGGTAACTCGATCTGGGTCCCGGTATTTCTGCTGATGACCGGCACCCTGCTGGCCACCACACCGAAAGTCGCCCAGCGTTTCGGCGCCGGCACCCACAGCGAGATCGGCCCGATCGTCCGTCAGGCGTTGTGGCTGGCGCTGGTGGTCGGCCTGATCGCGACGGCGATGCTGGTGGCCGCCGAGCCGGTGCTGCACCTGATGAAGGTCGATCCCGAACTGATCGGCCCGTGCATGCAGTACCTGCACGGCATTGCCAGCGGACTGCCGGCGGTGGCGTTCTATCACGTGCTGCGCTGCACCAGTGACGGCATCGGTCGTACCCGCCCGGCGATGGTGCTGGGTCTGTGCGGTCTGGCACTGAACATTCCGCTGAACTACATCTTCATTTATGGCCACTTCGGCGTGCCGGCCATGGGCGGCGTCGGCTGCGGCTGGGCCACGGCCATCGTGATGTGGGTCATGGCGCTGGGTCTGGCCGGTTGGGAGCGCTGGGCGCCAGCCTATCGTTCGAGTGAGATCTTCAGCCGCTTCGACTGGCCACAATGGGCGGTAATCAAGCGTTTGCTGGCGATTGGCCTGCCAATCGGCATCGCGGTGTTTGCCGAGTCGAGCATCTTTGCCGTGATCGCCCTGCTGATCGGCAGTCTCGGCGCCACGGTGGTCGCCGGGCATCAGATCGCACTGAACGTCAGTTCGCTGGTGTTCATGATTCCGTACTCGCTGGGCATGGCGGTGACCGTACGAGTCGGCCAGGCCCTGGGCCGTGAAGAACCACGCGAGGCGCGCTTCGCCGCCGGCGTCGGCATGGGCACCGCGTTGGCCTACGCCTGCCTGTCGGCAAGCATGATGCTATTGCTGCGCGAGCCGATTGCCGCGATCTACACTGCAGACCCGACGGTGATCCACATCGCGGCGATGCTGATTGTGTACTCGGCGCTGTTCCAGTTTTCCGATGCGATTCAGGTCACCGCCGCCGGCGCTCTGCGCGGTTATCAGGACACCCGGGTGACGATGATCCTGACCCTGTTCGCCTACTGGGGCATCGGTCTGCCGGTGGGTTACGCTCTCGGCCTGACCGACTGGCTCGGCGAACCGCGTGGCCCGAGTGGCTTGTGGCAAGGCCTGATCGTCGGCCTGAGCTGTGCGGCGCTGATGCTGTCGATCCGCCTGACCCGCAGTGCGCGCAAGCGTATTCGGATCAGTCGTTCGGTGGGCTAAGCCCCTTAACGCAAGACAAAAAATGTGGGAGCGAGCTTGCTCGCGAATGCGGTGTATCAGTCGCCATTGATCGTGACTGACATACCGCTTTCGCGAGCAAGCCCGCTCCCACATCAGGTTTTGTGTTTGGCTCGGACTCAGGCGTGTTTCTTGCGGATCCAGTACAGATAAGTACCGGCCTCTTCGTGCTGACCGACCAGTTCGTGGTCAAGAAACACGCAGAACTTGGGAATGTCGCGACGGGTCGAGGGATCGGTGGCAATCACCTTGAGCAGGCCGCCGGGCACCAGATCACGAATGTGCTGGTGCAGCATCATCACCGGCTCCGGGCAATTGAGGCCGGTGGCGTCTAGGGTGCCATCGACCGGGGTATCAATCATTTCACTCATGATTCACTCCTGAAACTGACCGGCATTGTCGCGCATTGCCGGGGGCATCGTCTAACCCCTGTGGGACCGGGCTTGCTCCCACAAGGCGTTACGGTGTGTCAGCGGGATTTGGCTTTCTTGATGTCATGCCGGCGCAGGTGGCAGGTCACTTCCTCGCGATCGTGATACAGCTGCTTGCAGCCAATATCGACCTTGATCCCACGGGCCTTGAAGCCATCGGCAATGCGCTCGAGCAAGCGTTTCACTTCGGCATAGCGCTGCTTCATCGGCAACTTGAGGTTGACCACCGCCTCCCGGCAATGGCCCTCGCCGATCCACTCTTCAAGCATCGCCGCGTTGCGCGCCGGCTTCTCGACGATATCGCAGACCATCCAGTCCACCGGCTGCTTGGGCTTGAAGGTGAACCCGTCAGCCATCAAGTGCTGCACCAGGCCGGTGTCCATCAGGCTTTCAGCCATCGGGCCGTTGTCGATGGCGGTCACCAGCATGCCGCGGTTGACCAGTTGCCAGGTCCAGCCACCGGGCGCCGCGCCGAGGTCGACGCCGGTCATGTCACTGTGCAGACGCTCGTCCCACTGGTCACGCGGGATGAAGTGGTGCCAGGCCTCTTCCAGCTTCAACGTCGAACGGCTTGGCGCCTCGCGCGGAAACTTCAGGCGCGGAATGCCCATCGGCCACATCGCCGAATTACCGGCATCGGCCATGCCGAGGAACACTTCGCGACCACTTTTGAACGTCAGCAGCAGACGCGGCTTGCTGGCGTCCTCCACCAGTTTGCCGGCGGCGGTCAGTGCCTTGCGCAGCGGGCCTTCGAATTTCTTGCAGAAGTTCGACAGTTCCTTGCCGTCATTGGTATCGACGACTTCCAGCCACAGGCTGCCGAACACCGGGAAATCGGCCATGTGCGCAAGGATGACGCTGATGCGGTCGTTTTCCGGCAGATCGATGAAGATACCGCGCGCCCATTGCCGCGGGAAAATCAGTTCGGCGAAACGCTGGCCGCGCATCAGGCGTTCAGCGCCGTCTGCTTCAGTGCAGACGAACTCGGCGTAGGCCGTGGCCGCTTTGGCCTTGGCGTAACCGGCGACGTTCAACTGGGCGGCGAGGTCGGAAATCTCCGAACAGACTTCGCCTTCGAAGCCTGGCCGGCAATGCATGAATAGGGTGTTCATTCTTACTCCTGGGCAGAGGGCGGACATTCGGCCCCTGCACGATGCTCAAGCCTTGCATTGAAGCAAAGCCTGTCACGAAAACCGGCGCATGATAGCCGATGTCGGAACCTTGGACTTGCCCATAGAGTCCAGTTATTAGCCAGCTACTGAAAACAGGGCTACGTTGATAGCTCTGCCCGTCCCCTCAGTCCGTAGCCGTGCGGACTCAAAGGAGTGATCGTAATGCCGTCCCTCGATAGTCTGAAGACCCTTAAAACACTGCAAATCGACGACAAGACCTACCACTATTTCAGCCTGCCGGACGCAGCGAAAAGCCTTGGCAATATCGACAAGCTGCCAATGTCGCTGAAAGTCCTGCTGGAAAACCTGCTGCGCTGGGAAGATGAAAAAACTGTCACCGGCGCCGACCTCAAGGCGATCGCCGCCTGGCTCAAGGAGCGGCGCTCCGACCGGGAAATCCAGTACCGCCCGGCCCGCGTATTGATGCAAGACTTTACCGGCGTACCCGCCGTGGTCGACCTTGCCGCGATGCGCGCTGCCATGGCCAAGGCCGGCGGCGATCCGCAACGAATCAACCCGCTGTCGCCGGTGGATCTGGTGATCGACCACTCGGTGATGGTCGACAAATTCGCCACCGCCAGCGCTTTCGAACAGAACGTCGACATTGAGATGCGGCGTAACGGCGAACGTTATGCCTTCCTGCGCTGGGGCCAAAGCGCCTTCGACAACTTCAGCGTGGTGCCACCCGGTACCGGGATCTGCCACCAGGTCAACCTCGAATACCTCGGGCGCACCGTGTGGACCAAGGATGAGGACGGCCGCACCTACGCGTTCCCCGACACGCTGGTCGGCACCGACTCCCATACCACCATGATCAACGGCCTCGGCGTACTCGGCTGGGGCGTCGGCGGGATCGAGGCGGAAGCGGCGATGCTCGGCCAACCGGTGTCGATGCTGATTCCGGAAGTGATCGGCTTCAAACTCACCGGCAAGCTCAAGGAAGGCATCACCGCCACCGACCTGGTGCTGACGGTCACGCAGATGCTGCGCAAGAAAGGCGTGGTCGGCAAATTCGTCGAGTTCTACGGTGACGGCCTCGCCGACCTGCCACTGGCGGATCGCGCAACCATCGCCAACATGGCCCCGGAATATGGCGCAACTTGCGGCTTCTTCCCGGTCGATGACGTGACTCTGGAATACCTGCGCCTGTCCGGCCGACCGCCGGAAGTGGTGAAACTCGTCGAGGCTTACACCAAGGCCCAGGGCCTGTGGCGCCTGCCCGGTCAGGAACCAGTGTTCACCGACAGCCTGGCGCTGGACATGAGCAGCGTCGAAGCCAGTCTGGCCGGGCCGAAACGCCCGCAGGATCGCGTCTCGCTGCCGAATGTGGCGCAGGCCTTCAGTGATTTCATGGACCTGCAATTCAAGCCCACCAGCAAGGAAGAAGGTCGCCTGGAAAGCGAAGGCGGTGGTGGTGTGGCCGTGGGTAACGCCGATCTGATCGGCGAAACCGAGTACGAATACGAAGGCCACACCTATCGCCTGAAAAACGGCGCGGTGGTGATCGCCGCGATCACCTCCTGCACCAACACCTCCAACCCGAGCGTGATGATGGCGGCCGGTCTGTTGGCGAAAAAAGCCGTGGAGAAAGGCCTGACGCGCAAACCGTGGGTCAAGAGTTCGCTGGCACCGGGTTCAAAAGTGGTGACCGACTACTACAAGGCTGCCGGGTTGACGCAGTACCTCGATCAACTCGGGTTTTCGCTGGTCGGTTACGGTTGTACAACGTGCATCGGCAACTCCGGCCCCTTGCCGGAACCGATCGAGAAAGCCATTCAAAAAGCCGACCTCACCGTCGCTTCGGTGCTGTCCGGCAACCGCAACTTCGAAGGCCGGGTGCATCCGTTGGTCAAGACCAACTGGCTGGCCTCGCCGCCGCTGGTGGTCGCTTACGCCCTGGCCGGCAGCGTGCGTACAGACATCAGCACTGAGCCGCTGGGTGAGGACAAACAAGGCAACCCGGTGTACCTGCGTGACATCTGGCCGAGCAGCAAGGAAATCGCCGAGGCGGTGAGTCAGGTCAACACCGCGATGTTCCACAAGGAATACGCCGAGGTGTTCGCCGGCGATGAGCAATGGCAGGCGATCCAGGTGCCACAAGCCGCCACCTATGTGTGGCAGGACGATTCGACCTACATTCAGCATCCCCCGTTCTTCGATGACATTGGCGGACCGTTGCCGGTGATCACTGACGTCAAAGGCGCGCGGGTGTTGGCACTGCTCGGTGATTCGGTGACCACCGACCACATCTCCCCTGCCGGTAACATCAAGGCTGACAGTCCGGCCGGGCGCTATCTGCGCGAAAAAGGCGTGGAACCGCGGGACTTCAACTCCTACGGTTCACGCCGTGGCAACCATGAAGTGATGATGCGCGGCACGTTCGCCAACATCCGTATCCGCAACGAAATGCTCGGCGGCGAAGAAGGTGGCAACACGATCTACATCCCCAGCGGCGAGAAGATGGCGATCTACGACGCTGCCATGCGTTATCAGGCCGATGGCACGCCGTTGGTGGTGATTGCGGGTCAGGAATACGGCACCGGCTCCAGCCGCGACTGGGCGGCCAAGGGCACCAACCTGTTGGGCGTCAAAGCGGTGATCGCCGAAAGTTTCGAGCGTATTCACCGCTCCAACCTGGTGGGCATGGGCGTGTTGCCGCTGCAGTTCAAGCTTGATCAGAACCGCAAGAGCCTGAACCTCACCGGCAAGGAAACCGTGGATATTCAGGGCCTGACCGGTGTCGAGCTGACGCCGCGGATGAACCTGACCCTGGTGATCACCCGTGAAGACGGGCGGCAGGAGAAACTTGAAGTACTGTGCCGCATCGACACGTTGAATGAGGTGGAGTACTTCAAGTCCGGCGGGATCCTGCATTACGTGTTGCGGCAGTTGATTGCCTCGTAACACGCACGCCTCAGGACTTGAATCCACTGTGGCGAGGGCGCTTGCTCCCCCGCCACAAGTTCACCTGCCACAAATATCCCTGCACTTTTCCATAGGCGAAAAAAAACCCGCCGAAGCGGGTTTTTCCCAAGACCAATATCGACTCCCTGTCGGCAGCGATCCTTGCTAATGGTCGATCATCCGTGATCCTGAAACACTCCCTGTGTCTCAGTTGATGGGTGTAGATTACGCCGTGGATCCAATCGGCAATAGTCGAAAAAGCTACCACCGCGTGTAAGACATTCGCTATAGAAGCCCTTCCGAAAACCCTTACGCCTGTCAGCCTTCAAGCAGCAAAGCCGCGATGTGCGCGACGCTCAGCTGCCCAGTGGCCCGTTCCTGCTGGTCATCCTCCAAAAACCAGGCGGCAGACAATCCGGCGAACGCCAGCACCCATTGCAGCACCCGTCGGCGATCCAGCTTGGCCACTTCGACAATCACCTCAACCTGTCGCCGGACACGCTCCGGGTCGGCAGCCGTCGGCAGATCCGGGTTGCAGATCAGGTTCGCGTAATCAAAACCGCGCTCACCGCGCACCCGCTTGGGATCGATCGCCAGCCAGCCGCGAGTACCGAAATCGAGGACATTGTCGTGGTGCATATCACCGTGCAGCACCACTATCTCTTGCGGGTCAGCGAGCAACGCTTCAGCCGCTTGCAGGCTCACGGCATAAGCGCCGCCATGTTCGGCGGCGGCCATTCGCAGTGAGGCGAACCACGGCGCCAGCTCCACCAGCGGCGGTGGCGGTGTCGGACGCGGTGCATGCAGGTGCGCCAGCGCCGTGCACATGATCCGTGTGGCGGTGTCGTCTTCACCATTGAGCGCCATGTGCATCAGCGAACGCCGGCCCATGGCCCGTTCCAGCAGCAAACCGTCCTCGTGATGAGCCAGCACCTGCGCGGCGCCATCACCGTCCCACCAGGTCATCAGCCGATTGCCATACTTTTCGTCGGTATCCAGCGCGATCTTGAGCATGGCCGGTGCATCGGCAAAACGCACCGGTAACAGGCGGCTGCCCGGGGTGATGATCGGCTCACCGTCCGGCACCAGCGCCCAGCGTTGCAGCCACGGTTCGAACATGGCGTCATCAGTCACCGTCACGCTCGCGGGTCTTGGCGCTTTCGGCGAGAAACTGTTCGAGTCGACTCAGTTGTTCCTCCCAGCCACGGCTGTCCATGTAATACGCCTCTTTCTGCCGCACATCGGGAATATGCGCAAAACCGGATTCGGACACCTTGAGCAACGTGCCGCCCTCGTAATCCTGCAGCTCGAACTTGACCAGTGTCGTCGGCTCCTGGGAGTAATCGATTTTCGGATTGACCGCGTACGGGTGCCAGCGAAACGAGAACAACTGCTGCGGCTCGACCCGCTCGACCAGCACGTTCCACAGGACATGTTCATAACCCGGGTACGTGACCTGCCCTTGCGTCCATTCGCCGGCAATGAACCGCCTGCCCTCCAGCGCCACACCAAACCACTGGCCAAACGCCTCGGCATCGACCAATGCGCGCCAGACATAAGAACGCGGCGCCTTGAGCGTGATTTTGCGTTCGAAACTATTGGGTACTGGTTTCATAAGTCACCTCCTGTTCTGAACAGTAGGCTTGTATGACCACATGTCCAACCTGAAGTTGTATCAAAGGGCTGCGCCTGTTCAGTCCAAAGGAAACATTCGGCGGCATTTCTGATCGTTGAAAGAGTGAATGACTGACGCATCCCTCCCAGTGAACCTGCTACCTTTTCCAGCGAAACGGAAACAAACAAGGACGAAGCATGCAGCCCTCCCTATCAGAACGTTATCGCGGCGCCCTGCTCGGCCTGGCTTGCGGCGACGCCGTTGGCACCACGGTGGAGTTCAAACCGCGAGGCTCATTCCAGCCGCTGACAGACATGGTCGGCGGAGGCCCCTTTCACTTGAAGCCTGGGCAATGGACGGATGACACCTCGATGGCGCTGTGCCTCGCAGAGAGTCTGCTGACCAAAAACACATTCGATGCGGCGGATCAAATGGGACGCTATCTGAACTGGTGGCAATGGGGATATCTCAGCTCGACGGGGGATTGTTTCGATATTGGCATGACGGTCAGTCAGGCACTGTCGCAGTACCAGCAAACCGGTCAGCCCTTTGCTGGATCAACCGACCCGTTTACCGCCGGCAACGGCTCGCTGATGCGGTTGGCGCCAGTGGTGCTGTTTTCCTCCCTGTCGCCCAACAAATCCGCCAGTTCGCCAGCGACAGTTCGCGGACAACCCACGCGGCCCCTGAAGCCATCGAATGCTGTCAATTGTTTGCCGAACTGATTGCCAACGCGCTGCTCGGCGCCTCCAAAACCGAGTTGTGCAGACTGCCGCTCTCAACCTTCACTCAACCTAAAGTTGCCGCAATTGCTCGAGGAGATTATCTGGCCAAATCAGTCACTGAAATCCGTGGCAGCGGCTACAGCGTTGAGTCACTGGAAGCCGCGCTGTGGTGTTTTCATCACACCGACAGTTTCGCAGCAGCGATTCTGCAAGCCGCCAACCTGGGCGATGGTGCCGACACCACTGCCGCGATCGTCGGTCAATTGGCCGGGGCCTATTATGGCGTTAGGGCGATTCCTGCCCACTGGCTGGAAATGCTCCATGACGGCGAGGAGATTGCAGCCACCGCAGATCGCCTGCTCGAAGCCTCCCGGCTGCGCGTTCCTGAATAGAAGCACCACAGCCGATAAACTGTTCTGCACTTTCATCCGACACAGTGAGATTACTCATGTCCCCACGCCTGCTCATAGCCCTGACACCCTTCCTGCTCACGCCTATCGCCCACGCCGCCGTCGACTGCGCCAATGCCAGCGATCAGGCCACCATGAACCAGTGTGCCGGGCAGGAATTCAAGGCGGCGGACAAGGAGCTGAATGCGGTGTATCAGCAGATCACCGGTCGGTTGAAAGACAACGCCGACGCCAGAAAGCTGCTAGTGAGTGCACAGCGGGCGTGGATCGAATTTCGTGATGCCGAATGCAAGTTTTCGGCGTCCGGGGTAGACGGCGGGAGCGTTTATCCGTTGATTTACAGCAACTGCCTGACCGGGGTGACCAAGGTGCGGGTCGACGCCCTGAAGCAGTATTTGAAGTGTGAGGAAGGTGACATGAGTTGCCCGGTGCCTGGGGCCTGATTTTGTAGTTGCTCAAAATTAATTATTGTTATTCGATAATTTATCATCGAGAATTCGCTACCCAATTGAAACAACCAGGAATTCTCATGAGTACTCACATCAACGGATTGGCGCTGCAGCGCATGCATTGGATCGGGCTGCTGGCAGCGATTCTTGTCTGGGTTCTGGGTGTGACGGAGGTCGGCGGCAACGCGACGATCTGGTTCTTCAAAAAGGATGAAATGCTCGCGGGCCTGCTCTATGCCTTTGCTGAAGGCTCACCGCAATTGCTTGACCCGTTTGTCGAGGGCGCGCTGCTTGATCCTGCGACCTGGCTGTCGTCGACGGTCACTGCGCTGATCGTTCTTCTGGACTTCCTGCCCGTTGCTCTGTCGGGCTACGCGTTATGGCTGACGGGGCTGTTTTTCCTGCGCTTGTCGCGCGGCGAAACCTGGACCGACCGCAACATCAGGGTCCTGTGGCGAGTGGGCATACTGTGCATCGTTTCTCCGGCAGCCTATCCGCTGGTAGAGACCTTGCAAGGTCTGGCGCTGTCGATAGATCTGCCGCCGGGGGATCGGATTTTTCAGTTCTCGATCGGCCTGTCTTCCGCTTCTGCCTACGAGATAATCAAAGGCGTATTGCTCTGCATATTTTCAATTATCATGCGTGACGCAAAAGTACTCAGCGATGAGCAAAGTCAATACATATAGAACAATATAATGACCATTATCGTCCGCCTTGACGTTGTCATGGCCACGCAAAAAATTCGCTCGAAAGAGTTAGCCGCCCTGCTGGGCATCACCGAGGCCAACCTGTCATTGCTGAAGAATGGCAAGGTCAAGGGCGTGAAAATGGCCACGCTCGACAAACTCTGCGCAGCGCTCAATTGCCAGCCAGGCGATCTGCTGGAATACCAGAAAGACTGAGCCTTGCCGGCCACGAGTTATTTGTCGCGCGCCTCATCCGTTTAACTTCTATTCAATCCTTAGTTGCAAGGCGTCTTTGTCATGTCCCGTTATTTGTTCTGCGTCCTGTTAATGCTCACCGCGTTGCTTGGCGGCTGCGCCACGCAAATAGACGTAGCACTCAATGCAATACCTGATCCGGACTATCAGTTCGACCGAAAGGCAACAGTACTTGTGACCTCGGCGAGCGCCGCCGATGAGAATGCACTCAATGCCCGCTACTATCTTCGTGATATGGTCAACGCACTGAAAGACCTGGGCTTCCTGGAGGTTTATACCGACGCCAGCCTGCCCAGGAACCACGCGCCGATCAAAATGACCATCACGCTCGACATTGGTAGCCGGCAGGTGTCTTACCGCTATACCGCGACCGACTATGGGCAAGTGCCAACCAGCACTTCGACCGTGTGCAAGAACACCAAGAAAAAAGATGACCGACTGACCTGCACCAGTACCCCCAATACCACTTATGGCCCGGTGGGCACCTCTGAGCGAATCGGTTACACCACCCTCAGCACCTTCATTGCCACCGCCCGCGATGAGGCGAGCAAACGCACGGTGTATCTGCTGCGGGCGTCGTCTTATAACGAGGACTGCCAGGCAGCCAAGGTCGAAGCCTTTCTGGTGGAGCAAGGTCTGCAGAACCTGAACTTCCAGGACCGTGTGCAACGCAACTACAGCATCACGATGCCCGAGGGTTACAGCTGCAAATAGTCCGTTGCAGAATGAAAGCGCATCGATGCGCAAGCTGAGTCACCGATAACGAGCTTCACAGCACATGCGCAGCCCGCGTGAGCCTGTGCTGTGAAGCTTTTTGCGGCTACACGTGCGGATCACCGGGTGGCTTGGCCGGCGCCGCATATTGCGGCTTGAGGTGGCCATCCTGGTCCAGCAGCCAGGCGTCCATGATCTGCCGCACCACAGGACCCGCCACCCGACCACCGGCCTCACCGTTTTCGATCATCACCGAAATGGCGATCGTCGGATGCTCTGCCGGCGCGAAGCCGACGAACAAGGCGTTGTCCCGGTGGCGTTCGAGGGTTTTCTCGCGGTTGTAGCGCTCGCCCTGCTTGATCGCCACCACTTGCGCGGTACCACTCTTGCCGGCAATGCGGTATTGCGCACCGGCCGCAGCGGCGCGAGCAATACCCCGGGCATCGTGCATCACCATCTGCATGCCGTGGTTGACCTGATCCCAGTCACGCGGATTCTTCAGCAGGATGTTGGGCATTGGATGTTCGTCGACCGGTGCCACACCATCGACGGTCTTGGCCAGGTGTGGACGGTTCCACACACCCTTGTTGGCAATCAGCGCAGTCGCCTGGGCCAACTGTAGCGGCGTGACCTGCATGTAGCCTTGGCCAATGCCGAGAATGACCGTTTCACCCGGGAACCACGCCTGACGGCGCGTGGCGCGCTTCCAGGCCTGCGACGGCATCAATCCGGGCGACTCTTCGAACATGTCGAGCGAGACTTTTTCACCGAGACCGAACATGGCCATGTAGTCGTGCAACCGATCAATGCCGAGCTTGTGCGCGAGGTCGTAGAAGTAGGTATCGTTGGAACGCATGATCGCCGCGTCCATGTCCACCCAGCCGTCGCCGCTATGGTTCCAGTTACGGTACTTGTGATCGAAGTCCGGGAGTTGGTAGTAGCCCGGATCGAAGACACGGGTCTGCGGGGTGACCACGCCGGCATCGAGGCCTGCAATCGCCACCTCAGGCTTGATGGTCGAACCCGGTGCGTACAAACCGCGCAGCACTCGGTTGAACAACGGTCGGTCGATGGAATCGCGCAGCGCCGAGTACTCCTTGGAGCTGATGCCGGTGACGAACAGATTCGGGTCGAAACTCGGGTTGCTGACCATCGCCAGCACTTCGCCGGTGGCCGGATCCAGCGCCACCACCGAACCACGGCGGTCTCCCAGTGCCGCTTCGGCAGCCTCCTGCAGTTTGACGTCGAGGCTCAGCACGATATTTTTGCCTGGAACCGGATCGGTGTGCTTGAGCACTCGCAGCACTCGGCCCTGAGCGTTGGTCTCGACCTCTTCATAGCCGACATGGCCGTGCAACTGCGCTTCGTAGAAGCGTTCGATGCCGGTTTTGCCGATAGATTGCGTACCGCGGTATTCGACCGAATCCAGAGTTTTGGACTCTTTCTCGTTGATCCGGCCGACGTAACCGATCGAATGCGCGAAGTGCGGCCCCAGCGGGTAATGCCGAACGAACTGCGGCTCGACATCCAGGCCAGGCAAGCGGAACTCGTTAACCGCTAACACAGCGATCTGTTCTTCCGTCAGCTCGTAGAACAGCGTCACCGGGGTGAATGGGTGACGGGACTGCTTCATGGCCTTATCGAAAACGCTACGATCTTCTGCCGGCAGATGCAGGAGATTGATGACCTCGTCCAGCTCCTGGTTGACGTTAGTGGCGCGTTCGCGGGTGATGATCAGGTTGTAACTGGGGCGGTTGTCGGCGAGCAGTACGCCGTTGCGATCATAGATCAGGCCGCGAGTCGGCGGGATCGGCAAGACGTGGACGCGGTTGTTTTCGGAAATGGTCGAGTGATAGTCGTATTCAACCACTTGCAGGATGTACAAGCGCACCACCAGCGCACAGCTGATAGCGAAGACGAACAGAGCGCAGGCGATCAACCGCTTGTTGACCAAGCGCTTCTCTTTTTCGTGATCCTTGATCGGGATGGGTTCTGGCATTTCTACAGCAACTCTTCGACAAAAAATGAGTGCCTGTCCGTGGGCATGACATCAGTCCGTTAAAAACGAGCTGCACCATACCAAAAACCGGGCGGTCACTTCAGAAGGTTTTTCCCCAGTGGCTGTCCCGGCGACGGCTGGAACGCCCGCACCTCAGTCGTAGCGCCTTGTGTGGCGAAGCAAATCACTTTCCTGCGGGCAAAAC
>NZ_AYMJ01000016.1 GCF_000633255.1 Pseudomonas sp. H1h | reverse complement strand
CAACCTCAATCCGGCTGGAATGGCGAAGCACTGAGAATCACCCCGGTCTCCTCCACATACTGCTGCCAATGCCCGATCAAGCTGCTGAGCCGATCCGGCTGACTCAACGCCAGATCATGAATCTCCCCCGGATCACTCGCCAGATCATAAAGCTGCCAGGTCGCCGGCCCCACCGGCCCGGGGATCCACACCGCTTTCCACGACCCTTGCCGAATCGCCCGCCGTCCAAACAATTCCCAACCGGTGACGGTGTGCTCGTCATGCACCTGCGCCGTCTCGCCGGACAAAAAGCCCAGCCACGATTTGCCGCGTAACGGCGCCACCGGTTTGCCGTGCCATTGCTTGCCCGGGTGGCGTACGCCGGCCAGGTCGAGGATGGTCGGCGTGATGTCCATCACCGTGCCGAAGCCGTGGCTGATCTGCCCTTTGATTGGCAGTTGCGGGTAGTGCAGCAGCGCCGGCACACGAATCCCGCCCTCGGTGGTAAAGGCCTTGAACAGCCGTGACGGCGCGGTGGCCACCTGCGCCCAGTTCGGCCCGTACCAGACGTAGGAATTGGCCCGGCCGATGTTGTCCAGGCTGTTGTCGTAGTGCTGGTTCAGATAGGTCATCAACTCCGGGCCGAACTTGGGGAAGGCTTCCAGCAGCGCGCCTTCGGCTCCGTTGTCGGACATGAACAGGATGAAGGTGTTGTCCAGTTGCCCTTGCTGGCGCAGGTAATCGACCACCCGGCCGATGTTCCAGTCCATGCGCTCGACCATTGCTGCGTAGACCTCCATCGCCCGTGCGGAAATCTGTTTTTGCTCAGCGCTCAGCGCATCCCATTGCGCGCTCAGCTGGATCAGCGGGTGCGGTTCGACGTCGGGCTCGATCAGCCCGAGGGTTTTGAGTTTTTCCAGGCGTTCCAGGCGCAGCACCTCGGGACCTGAGTCGTAGCGGCCACGGTATTTCTCGACGATATCGGCCGGCGCCTGCAACGGCCAGTGCGGTGCGGAGAAGGGCAAATAGGCGAAGAACGGCCGGCTCTGATCACGCTCCTTGAGGTACTGCAGCAGCTTGTCGCCGAAGGCGTCCGACGAGTAAAAGTCCTTGGGTAATTCGTCGAGGAATGTGTCGTCTTCGATGTACAGCGCCGGGGTCGATTTCAGCAGGCCCGGGGTGTGCTCATCGTAAGTCGGCTCGGAACCGTAGTGGTTGGCCGCTCCCGGCAGCAGCGAGAATGAACGCTCGAAACCACGGGCCTGCGGCGCCTGTTCAGCCTTCAAGCCCAAGTGCCATTTGCCGCTCATCAACGTCTGGTAACCGGCCTCGCGCAGCAGCTCGGGCAGGGCGACAACGCGGTCGTTCAAGTAGCCCTCGTAACCCGGTTTGCCGATCAGCTCCGGGGTCAGGGTTTCCGCCATGGTGCCGATGCCGGCGATGTGGTGATCGGTGCCGGTCAGCAACATCGAACGGGTTGGCGAACAGGTTGGCGCGGTGTGGAAATCGGTCAATCGCAGGCCGTTGCTGGCCAGGGCATCAAGGTTCGGCGTGGCGATTTCGCCGCCGAAGGCACCGAGGTCGGAGAAGCCGAGATCGTCGGCCAGGATCACCAGAAAATTGGGACGTTGCGGCATCGATAAAGCTCCTCTCAACAGGCAATGAACGACAGCGGCAGATCGCGGATCTGCACCGGTACGCTCGGTTGGTAATGGTCATCACTGGTCAGCTCGTGCAGCAGCTCTTCGCGCAGCTGATGGAAGTCGAAACTGCTGCGCTGGCGCGGATGCGGCAGGGCAATCTCGACCACTTGCTTGATCCGTCCCGGACGCGGCTCCATTACCACCACGCGGTCGGCGAGAAAGATCGCCTCCTCGACGTCGTGGGTGACCAGAATCGTGGTGATTTTCGCCCGGGCACGAATCGCCAGCAGCTCGTCCTGCATCTGCTGGCGGGTCAGTGCGTCGAGCGCGCCGAAGGGTTCGTCGAGCAACAGGATCCTTGGGCTGGCGACCAGCCCGCGAGCAATCGCCACGCGCTGCGCCATGCCGCCAGAGAGCTGGTGTGGATAGGCGCGGGTGAAGTCACGCAGGCCGACCAGCTCGATGAAATCGTTGATGCGCCGCTGCTTTTCGGCGGCAGCCAGTGGCTCGTTGACCAGGCCCAGGCCGATGTTGTCGGCCACGGTCAACCACGGAAACAAACGGTGTTCCTGAAACACGATGCCGCGTTCGCCGCCAATGCCGCTGACGGCTTTGCCATCCACCGTGATCTGCCCGCGAAACTGCGTGTCGAGGCCCACCAGCAAGCGCAGCAGTGTGGATTTGCCACAGCCGCTGGAGCCGACAATGGCGACGAATTCGCCCTCGGCGATGTCCAGGTTGAATTCGCGAATCGCCTCCAGTTCGAAACCGTCGACGTCGAAGGATTTGCCTACGTGGGTGAAGCTGACAATCGGTGCGTTCATGCGTGTCTCCAGCGGGTGGCGCGAATTTCCAGGCGTTGGCCAACAAGGTTGAGCAGGGCGCCGGTCAACCCGACCAGGAGCATTCCGGCCATGATCAGGTCCATGCGCAGCAGCTGTTGGGCGCCGATCATCTGGCTGCCGATGCCGCCGTTGGACGGCATGAAATATTCGGCGCCGATGGTGCCGAGCCAGGCGTAGATCAGGCTCAGGCGCAGCCCGGCGAAAATTCCCGGCGCCGCCCCCGGCAACACCAGTCGGCGCAAGCGCTGACCGAGGTTCAGGCGTAGCACCTGCGCGGCTTCGTTGAGTTGTGGCGAGAGGTTGGCGACGCTGCGTTGGGTGGCGATGAACAGCGGGAAGAACGCGGCGAGGGCGACGAATACCCACTTCGCCAGTTCACCGAGACCGAACCACGCGGTAAGCAGCGGCACCCAGGCAAAAATCGCAATCTGCCGCAGGGCGGCGAGTGTCGGGCCGAGCAACCGTTCGCTGGTGCGCGACAGGCCCAGCAGCAGGCCGAGGGCGAAACCGAGTCCGCCACCCAGCAACAATCCACCGACGGTGCGGCCGAGGCTCAAGGCCATGCCGCTGATCAACGTGCCGTCGAGCAGGCCGTTTTTAGTCGTTTCCAGCACTGCCACCGGGCTGACCAGAATGTTCGCGTCGATCCACTGCTGATCGCTCGCCACTTGCCACACGCCAATCAGGCCCAGCGGCAACAGCCACGGTTGCAGACGTTGCCAGCCTTCATAGCGCGGGCCGCGGCGGATTTCTGCGGTGGCCGGGTGCGGCCAGTGCACCAGTTTGCGGTCGAGCAAGCCGATGCCGCGATCCATCGCCACGCCGAGCAGGCCGATGACTACGATGCACACGAACACGATGTCGAGCATGAACAGTTGCCGCGCCCAGACCATCAGGTAACCGATGCCTTCGCTGGACGCCAGCAGCTCCACCGCCAGCAATGAAGTCCAGCCAGCGGCCAGAGCGAGGCGCACGCCGGCCATGAATGCCGGCAGTGCGGCGGGCAGCACCAGGCGGCGGATCAGCAGATAGGGCGGCAGGCGCAATACGGCGGCGGCTTCGCGCAGTTTCGGTTGTGCATCACGGACGCCGACCAGTGTGTGCAGGGTCACCGGGACCACGATGGCCTTGATCAGCACCACCAGTTTCAGCACTTCGCCGATGCCGAAAAACACCATGAACAGCGGAATCCACGCCAGCGTCGGCACCTGTGCCAGACCGGCGAACGTCGGAAAGACCAGCCGTTCGAGGCGCCGGCTGAAACCCAGCGCGGCACCCAGAACTGCCCCAGTGGATATGCCTGCCAGCAAACCCCAGAGCAGGCGTTGCAGGCTGATCCACAGATGACTCCACAACTCGCCCTGGGACAGCTCGATGGCGCTGTTCCACACCAGTGATGGCGCCGGCAGGATCTGTTCGCTCATCCATTGATTGCGCGCCGCCAGCCACCACAGGGTGAACAGGCTGATCGGCAGCAGCCAGGGCAACAGACGCTGGTTGAGGCTTGGCCACGCCCGCCGACGTTTGAGCGGCGGCGCAGGCAGCGACAGGCTGAGCAGGGAATCACGGGCCATGGGTGACCTCCGTTGTCGGGTTGCATGGCTGACCGCTGTGCGGGTGTGGGCGTGGGCTAGCTCACGAAGGTGGAGTGTCAGGCGCCAGTGATGGTGGATGACACGGTCTCTTCGCGAGCAAGCCTGCTCCCGCAGTGGGTTAGCGGTGTATGCAAAATTGGTCTAATAAAATTCAAATCAATTCTATTAAGAGATAAGCAAGACCATTTAAGGCCTCCAGCGCGATGCGCATCCAATGCATTCGAAGAATATTTTCGATGCTGTTAATGCATAGGCCGCTGCAAGCCGCGTTTTTGCTCGCTTAGCGTAAAAAGATATAAAAATGTGCATTTATAGTATTTAAGCGAAGGTCCTGCTTCGGCCTACTTTCGGCTCCTCAACGCCCGTCGTGATCAAGGAGCCGCACCCATGAACCTTCCCTTCAAACGTGTCTTCAGCCTGTTGACCATCCCGGCGCTGGCGGGGCTGCTGGCCTTTACCGCGCACGCCGACGAACTCAAGGAAATCAGGATCGCCGTGCCCGACTTGAGCGCCGGCACCCAGCACAGCGGTGGCGGCGTGGTGGACGTGCTGCGCGATCGGCAGATCTTCGAAAAGGCCTTTGCCGATCAGGGCATCAAGATTCAGTGGAGTTTCTTCAAGGGCGCCGGGCCGGTGATCAATGAGGCGTTCGCCAACGGGCAGGTCGATCTGGCGTATCTGGGCGATCTGGCGGCGATCATCGGCAAGTCCAATGGCCTCGATACGCGTTTGCTCAGCGCCAGCGCGCGCGGGGTGAAGCAGTATCTTGGCGTGGTGCCGGGGTCGGGGATCAAGACCTTGCAGGATCTCAAGGGCAAGCGCGTGGCGATCTTCCGTGGCACCGCCACGCAGTTGTCGTTTGACGCGGCACTGGCCAGCCAGGGTTTGAGCGAGAAGGACTTGAAGGTGATCAACCTCGACTTCAGCGGCGCGGTCGCGGCACTGGCGGCCAAACAGATCGACGCGTCGTGGGGCAGCTCAGGGCTGACGGCGCTGCAAGCCAAGGGGCTGGCGGAATTGCCACTGAACACCAAAGACCTGGGCGGCGCCGGCAGCGTGCAGTCGGTGCTGGTGGGGGCCGGCAAGTTTGTCGACGGGCATCCGGAAGTCGTGGCGAAACTGCTCAAGGCGCAGCAGCAGGCGGTGGAGTGGTTGACCCAGGACAGCAACAAGGAGGCCTATGTGCAACTGGTGTCGGGGCTGGCAAGTTATCCACCGGTGATCCTGTCGCAGGATCTGCAGGATCAGAAACTCAGCGAAGTGTTCCCGTCGACGCTGGACCCGGTGTTCCTCGGCAAATTGCAGGACTCGGTGGACCTGGCGGCGCAGCAGAAGCTGATTCGCAAGCCGTTCAAGGTCAGCGATTGGGTGGCGCCTGAATTGGCGGCAGCCAAGCTCTGAATCTCCGTCGTCTGGTCGGGCCTCTTCGCGAGCAAGCCCGCTCCCACCTGGAAATGCATTCCAACTGTGCGAGTGCGCTTGCTCCCACCTGGAAATGCATTCCAACTGTGGGAGCGGGCTTGCTCGCGAAAGGGCCCTAAACCGCGACGCTGACCTCCTGCTTATCCACCGCCACCAACGTCTCGATCATCGCCCGCGCCGCCGGCGACAGCCTGAATCCGGTGCGACTGACAATCCCGCAGCGTGCATTCATGCTCTCCAGATTCTGCGGCAGGTTGCGCCAGTGCAGCAGCGCCAGCGAACCCTGGGCAATGTCCTCGACGAACGCCTCTTCCGTGCCCACGCCAATCGCATTCGATTGCAGCACCACTTTGACCAGTGCCGGGAAATGCTCGGTCTCGATGGTCGGCGAAAAATCGATCCTGCCACTGAGGTTCGCCAGCAGTTTGCGGATGCCCGGCGGGATCAGCGTGGTCGCCAGCGGGTAATCGAACATGTCGTTGGTCGACAGACTTTCCTTGGCCAGCAACGGATGCCCCGGGCGGCAGAAAAATACCCCGCGCTTGGGCGTCAGGGCCTGGGTCTGGAAGTTTGGGTCGGCCTCGAAATGGCGGATGTCGGCGATGAAGAATTCGATTTCCTCGCGGCTCAGCGCGCGGCTGAGTTTTTCCCAGTTATCCACTTGAAAACAGGTGCGCACTTTCGGGTGCGCGTTGATGAATTGCGCCACCGCATCGGGCACCAGCTTCACCGCCGGCGCCGGGCCGCAACCGAAGTGCAGTTCACCGGCATCGAGCTTGGTCATCTGCGTCACCTCGGCACTGAGCAGCGCGGCGCCCTGCACCAGGCTCAGGGCGTGTTGCAGTACCACCTGGCCCTCGGGCGTGGGGCGCAGATCCTTGTTGCCGCGATCCACCAGCACGCAACCGAACTCCTGCTCCAGCCCCTGAATGCTGCGGCTGAACGCCGGTTGGGTGATGCCCATCGCGTCCGCCGCACGGACAAAACTGCGGTGTTCGTTGAGGGCGATGAAGTAACGCAACTGGCGAAGATCCATATGCTTTTCCGGCATCCTAAAAATAGCTCGAAGGCATTTGCGACGAGGGTTGCTTGAGGTTTTAAATGCAAGCTCTTATTCCGTCAACGAAGCATGTGAATATCTATTAGATGTAAATGGAATATAGATAGAGCGATGTTTCGCTGCCGCCCAACCGCAAGCAGTCGATGAGGGTCTACCCATGAGCAATGCCGCACTCGCTGTAAAACCCGCTGTCCACGCGCTGGAAATCCATCCGGTGGCCGGTCGTATCGGCGCCGAGATTCGTGGCGTGCACTTGTCCGGTGAGCTGGACGCCGCTACGGTCGAAGCCATTCAGCAGGCGCTGATCCAGTACAAGGTCGTGTTCTTCCGCGAGCAGACCCAACTCGACGACCAGCGCCAGGAAGCCTTCGCCCATCTGCTCGGCGAACCTGTGGCGCATCCAACTGTGCCGGTGCGTGAGGGCACGCGTTATCTGCTGGAACTGGACGGCGCCGAGGGCCAGCGCGCCAACTCCTGGCACACCGACGTGACGTTCGTCGACGCCTACCCGAAAGCCTCGATCCTGCGCTCGGTGGTGGCCCCGGCTTTCGGTGGCGACACCCTGTGGGCCAACACTGCGACCGCGTACAACGAACTGCCAAGCGAGCTGCGTGAACTGGCGGACAAACTGGTTGCTGTGCACAGTAACGAATACGACTACGCCGGAGCCAAGCCGGACGTGTCGGCGGAGAAGCTCGAGCGCTATCGCAAAATCTTCACCTCGACCGTCTACGAGACCGAGCATCCGGTGGTGCGTGTGCATCCGATCAGTGGCGAAAAAAGCTTGCTGCTGGGGCATTTCGTCAAACGTATCAAGGGTTACTCGCAGGCTGATTCGGCGCACCTGTTCGGGTTGTTGCAGAGCCACGTGATTCGTCAGGAAAACACCGTGCGCTGGCGCTGGAAGGCCGGTGACGTGGCGATCTGGGATAACCGTTCGACCCAGCATTACGCGATTGATGATTACGGCACCCAGGATCGCATCGTGCGGCGGGTGACGCTCAAGGGTGAAGTGCCGGTTGGGGCTTCGGGGCAGCGCAGTCAAACGATTAAAGGTGCCGAGCTCGTCGGCGTCTGATCGGGCCTCTTCGCGAGCAAGCCCGCTCCCACAGTGGGAATGTGTGGAACACAATGGATGTGAACGACACATAACCCTGTGGGAGCGGGCTTGCTCGCGAAGCTTTTAATCACCAGACACCGATCTGCACCACCTTCTCGCCCTCCGGCTCCCCATATCGAAACCGCTGCCCGCGCGAATCAATCTCCTGATGACTGATCGTGGTGCGCCGCTTCAACCCACGCACCCATTCAAACAAATACCCCGCATGCTCCTCGCGCACCGCCGCGCACGCCGGATCTTCGCCCAAATCACGCAGCTCCTGCGGATCATTCAGCAGGTCAAACAACTGTGGCCGGAAGCCGTCGTACGCCAGGTATTTCCAGCGTTCGCTGCGCACCATGGTCATGCGGCAACGGTCGATCGGCTGGCCGAGTCGCTCACGTGCCGGGGCTTGAAAGGCGTAGTCGTATTCGCTGATTGCATAGCGGCGCCATTCAGGATTTTCGCCGTGCAACAGCGGGATCAGCGAGCGCCCTTCCAGTCGATGTTCGGCCTTTGGCAAACCCAGTGCCTGCAGAAACGTCGGCAATGCGTCGATGGTTTCCGCCAGGCGCTCATCCACCGTGCCCCGAGTGATGTCTGCCGCCGCGCGAGGATCGCGCACGATCAGCGGCACGCCCACCGCCTGCTCCAGCAAAAACTCCTTCTCGCCCAGCCAGTGATCACCGAGAAAGTCGCCGTGATCGCTGGTGAACACGATCAGCGTGTCCTCCCAGCGGCCGTTGCTCTGCAGAAAATCGAACAGCCGCCCGAGCTGATCATCCACTTGCTTGATCAGGCCCATGTAGGTGGGGATTACGTTCAATCGTACTGAGTCACGGGAGAAGTTGAGGCTTTCCTCATGCTGGCGAAACGCCGTGTATACGGGGTGTTTGCTGGCTTCGGAGGGCGTCGCGCGGACCGGTTCGAGAATCGATTTCGTACTGTACAAGGTGTGGTATGGCGCCGGTACGATGTAGGGCCAGTGCGGTTTGATGTAGGACAGGTGCAAACACCAGGATTTGTCACCTTGCTCACCGATGAAGTCGATGGCTCGATTTGTAGTGTAGACAGTCTCTGAAAATTGCTCGGGAATTCGCGCTGGCAAATGCGCATGACGCATCTGCCAGCCGCTGAGGATTTCGCCGTTCTCGCCTTCGGCGGCGTTGGCCCAGTCGTGCCAGGGGTTGCGCCCGTCGAAGCCCTGCTCGCGCAGGTAATGGGTGTAGGGCGCGGATTCGCGCTTGGCGTCGAACAGCGGGTCGTCGGGGAAGATCCCGTCGTGGCGAAAGTACGGTTCGAAACCGACCTCGTTGAGCACCTCGGCCTGCGCGCTGTCCGGGTTGATCGCCAGGCGCTGCAGCGCGTCGACATTGGCCGTGGCGTGGGTCTTGCCGACCAGCGCGGTGCGGATGCCGTGGGGGCGCAGGTAGTCGCCGATCGTCAGTTCTTCCAGCGGTAACGGCACGGCGTTCCACGCCACTTGGTGGCTGCTGACGTAACGCCCGGTGTAGGCCGACATTCGCGATGGCCCGCAGATCGTGCCTTGGGTGTAGGCACGGCTGAAGCGCACGCCGGCGGCGGCCAGGCGATCGATGTTCGGCGTGTGCAAATGCGGATGTCCGTAGCAGGACAGGTAATCGCGGCGCAGTTGATCGCACATGATGTACAGCACGTTGCGCACGGGGTTTGGCGGGTTGGACATGGGGTTCACCGGTCAGAGAGACAGGCGAGGGTTTTCGCTTTCGGCGGGGGTGTTCGGCAAGTGCATTTTGGGAATGGGCTTTATGCAGTGGATGCATCGGTGTCTGTGACGACGCCTTCGCGAGCAAGCCCGCTCCCACAGGCGTACGCACATCCAGATGTAGGAGCGGGCTTGCTCGCGAAGGCGGTCGCTCAGACTGCAAAATTCTCCAGCGAACACACCTCATCATCCACCGCATCAATCGCCTTGATCTGCTCAATCATCGCCTCCGCCAGCGGCGACAACCGATACCCCGCGCGGCTGACAATCCCATAACGGGTGTACAGCTCCTCCAGATCATCTGCCAGGCCCTCGATCTTCAGGCACACCAGCTCACCCTTGGCCTGATGCAGAGCATCGGAGTACGCGCCAACGATCCCGATTGCGTCCGAACGCAAAACAACGCTGAGCAGGCTGGAACTGTTTTCGCATTCCACATTGGGCGTGAAGTCCGGGCGGCCGCTGAGATCGACGATGACCTTGCGCAGGTTCGGCGGACGGATGCTCACCGCCAGTGGATAACTCATCAGTTGCTCGGCCGTGACCCGTTCACAAGTGGCCAGCGGATGCCCGGCGCGGCAACAGAAATGCCATTTGCGCGGACGTAATCGATAGGTCAGGTAATCCGGATCGGCCTCGAAGTACCGGGTGTCGGCGACAAAGAATTCGAACTCCTCGTTGAGCAGGCGTTTGCTCAGGCTCTGCCAGTCATCGACCTGAAACTGCACCCGCGCCTTCGGATAACGCCCGATGAACGCGCCGATCGCTCGCGGGATCAATCCGGCCGCCGGCGCCGGGCCGCAACCGAAGCGCAGCTCACCGGCCTCCAGGCCATTGAACTGATTGATCTCGTTGGCCATTTGCTGCGCACCGCTGACCAGTCGTCGTGCATGTTCGAGCAGCACCTGGCCTTGTTTCGTTGGCGGCAAATCCTTGCGCCCGCGATCGACCAACTGGCAGCCGACGCTGTGCTCCAGTGCCTGAATACTGCGGCTGAACGCCGACTGCGACAGG
Organism: Pseudomonas sp. H1h; assembly: GCF_000633255.1. GTDB lineage: Bacteria > Pseudomonadota > Gammaproteobacteria > Pseudomonadales > Pseudomonadaceae > Aquipseudomonas. Next base: position 154,235 of record NZ_AYMJ01000016.1, on the reverse strand, counting down.
TTCACCGCCTGCGCGCCAGCGACGAAGCTGCGTTGTTCGGCGAGGGCGATGAAGTGTCGTAACTGGCGCAAGTCGATATGCATTTTTCACATAAAAAATATCCGGGAAATGCATTGGATATGCATTAGGTCGACTCCTTATAAAGGCAATCTCTTATGCAGTAAATATTTGTAAATCCATAAATAAATAACTTAAAAGAATATGCAGCGCTGAAGATGTCTGTGTGTTTTTTGACCAGGAGCCGCGCCATGAGTCCGTTGAACCTTGCGTCACCCTTAACGCCACGACGGCTCAAACGCCTGCCTCTGGCCTTGTTGCTGGCGGGCAGCGCCAGCTGGACACACGGCTATGCCGCCGACGCTGAAACCCCACAACCGGCGCCGGCCGGCAAGTCGGCGGCCAACAGTTCGCAACTGGAAACCGTGACGGTCACCACCCGCCGTCGTGAAGAAAGTTCGCAAGACGTGCCGACGCCGATGAGCGTGGTCAGCGGCCAGACCCTGGAGACGCAGCGGGTCTACCGGATTCAGGATTTGCAGCAACTGGTGCCCAGCGTCAACGTCGCCTACATGCACGCCCGTCAGTCCAGCGTGTCGATTCGCGGCCTGGGCAACAACCCGGCCAGTGACGGGTTGGAAGGCAGCGTCGGCCTGTACATCGACAACGTGTATCTGGGTCGCCCGGGAATGGCGGTGTTCGACCTGATGGACATCGAACAGCTCGAAGTCCTGCGCGGGCCGCAGGGCACGCTGTTCGGCAAGAACACCACCGCCGGGGTGATCAACATCAGCACCCGCGCGCCGACATTCACGCCGGAACGCAGCATCGAAACCTCGGTCGGCGAGGATGGCTATTTCCAGACCAAGGGCACGATTTCCGGGCCGCTCAACGATCAGTTGGCCGGACGCTTTTCGGCCTATCGCACCCGCAGCGACGGCGACATCAAGAACGAGTACAACGGCCATGATCTGAATGGCGGATCGCGCGACGGTTTCCGTGCGCAGTTGCTGTTCAAGCCCAGCGAAGATTTCAATCTGCGCTGGATCGGCGACTACAACGAAGAGGATTCCAGCGCCGGTACCCGCGTGCTGTACGACACCGGGCCGACCATCAACGGCGTCAACCTCTATCAATCGCGGGCCAACGCCGCCGGTGCGACGCTGGTCAACGGTTCGCACCGCAAGGTCAATCTGGACAACGACCAGCACGTCACCGTGCATCAGGGCGGCACGTCGGTAGAAGCCAACTGGACGTTGCCCAGCGACTTCACCCTGACCTCGATCAGCTCCTACCGCTTCTGGAATTTCACCCCGGCCAACGACGATGGCCTCAACGTCGCGGCGACCTATAACGCCGGTGTCTCGGTGGAAGACAAACAGTACTCGCAGGAATTTCGCCTCGCTTCGCCCAAGGGCGAGTTCTTCGATTATGTGGTCGGCGCGTACTACTTCGGCTCGGATCTGGACAACAAATCCTTCGCCTATTACGGGCCGCAGGCCGACATCTGGAATGGCACGCCGCGCGGTGCCCTGGCCAATGTCGGCAGCGTCGGCAACGGCCACATCAAGACCGACAGTTTCGCGCTGTTTGCCCAAGGCACCTGGCACCTCACCGAACGTCTGGATTTCACCGCCGGGGTGCGTGGCACCTACGAAGAGAAAAACGCCTGGGTCACTCGCGATGCGCCAGTCGGTGGTGCTGTGGTCACCGGCGCGGCGGCGACCGCTCGACGCGGACGTACCGGCGCCTACGACTCCGGCGATCTCAATCAGTACAGCTCCAGCCCGTCCGGGTTGCTCAACCTCAGCTATCGCATCACCGATGATCTGCTCGGATACGCCACCCTGTCCCACGGTGAAAAATCCGGTGGGGTGAACCTCGCGGTGGGGTCTGCGCCAACTGCCGGCGCCGACTCGCTGCTAATCGGCACCGAGCGCGCCAACAACGCCGAACTCGGCTTCAAGAGCACCCTGTGGGACCGCCGTCTGCAGTTTAACGCCAACCTGTTCTGGACCCAGGTCAACGCCTACCAGACCAACGCCTACGACGACGTCAATCGTGTGCAGTACCTGACCAACGCCGGCTCCGTGCGCTCGCGCGGCGTCGAGTTTGAAAGCACGGTGATCCCGCTGCGCGGCCTGACCCTGAACTTCAACGGTTCGTACAACGACGTAAGCTACCTCTCGTACAAGGATGCACCATGCCCACCTGAAGTCAGCCAGGCACCGGGTGCACCGGCCTCTTGCGACCTCAGCGGTCACCAGGTCGTCGGTGCCTCGAAATGGATTGGCAATGCCAACGGCAAATACGAATGGAATCTGGCCAACGGCCTGCAACCTTACGTCACCGGCAGCTACGCATTCCGCTCCAAAGCGGTGGGCACGGTCGAGGATTCCGACTACGGGCAAATCCCGAGTTATGCGGTGGTCAATCTCTCCACCGGCCTGCGCGGCGATTTCCATCAGGGACAGTGGGACGTCTCGCTGTGGCTGAAAAACGCCTTCGACAAAACCTATTACACGACCCTGTGGACCGGCGGCAATGGCGGCTACGAAGGCCTGCTCGGCACGCCGCGCACCCTGGGCGTGACCGGTCGCTACGACTTCTGATTTGATCGTTCAAGGAGCTGCATCATGTTGCCAGGCAAAACCGCTTTAGCGCTGTTGGTGTCCGGCGCGGTACTCAGTAGCGGGGCGTTTGCCGCGCCCAGCGTGTACCCGACCGGCGTTACCCGCTACGACCCGAACAAGGCGTTTAATCAGTACGTGATCTTCAGTGGCGCCGACAAGCAGACGCACCTGATCGACATGAATGGCAACGAGGTTAAAACCTGGCCGCAGGCGGGGTTTCCGTCGGCAATCATCGACCCGCAACTGGTCGGTGGCGAGCGCGGGCATGTGCTGCTGCAACTGAGCGACAAGGATCCGGGCAAGCTCGGTTCGGCCGGCAACGGCCTGGGCAACCAGAGCGTCGGCGAGCTGGACTGGAGCGGCAAAGTTATCTGGCAGTGGGGCGACAAGGCCCCTGGTGGCGCGGCGCAACAACATCATGACCAACGTCGTTTGAGTAACGGCAACACCGTCGTGCTGGCGAACAAGGTGCACCAGGTCAAGGGCTTCAAAGTACCCGAGGTGATCGACGATGCGATCTATGAAGTCAGCCCTGACGGTGCGGTGAAATGGCAATGGTTGGCCTCGGAACACCTGAGCGAATTCGGCTTCACCCCGGAGCAACTGAAACTGGTGCGCGCCAGCGACAATCCGGATTACCTGCACATCAACAACCTCAGTGTGGTCGGGCCGAACAAGTGGTTCGATGGCGGCGATAAACGCTTCAATCCGGACAACCTGCTGCTCGATTCACGCAACGCCAACTTCATTGCGATTATCGACAAACACAGCGGCAAAGTGGTCTGGCGCCTCGGTCCGAACCTGCCGCTGATCAACCCGAAAACCGCGCAAAAACTGCCGCGTCCGGTGGACCAGTTTGTCGGTCAGCATGATGCGCACATCATCCCGGCAGGACTGCCCGGCGCCGGCAATCTGCTGGTGTTTGACAACCAGGGTTCGGCGGGGTATCCGAACGTCACTCTCGGGCTGATTTCCGGGTCGCGAGTGCTGGAAATCGATCCGCAGAAAAACCAGATCGTCTGGCAGTACAGCGCCGCCAATTCGAAGCAGCCGGGGTGGGCGTTCTACAGCTCGTTCATCAGCAGCGCGCGACGTTTGCCCAACGGCAATACGCTGATTGACGAAGGCATGAACGGGCGGTTTTTCCAGGTGACGGCCAACGGCGAAAACGTCTGGGAATACGTCAGCCCTTACCTGGGCAAGGCGCCAGGCAGCGATGCAATCAGCAACTGGGTCTATCGCGCCTTGCCGGTGAGTTACGACTGGGTGCCGGCGGGCACGCCGCGCTCTGAGAGCGCCGTCATTGCTCCGGCATCGGCCGTGCAACAGACAAGCGCCAGTCGTTAGTTGCAAAGGAATTAATGCTCGAATGAATGGCAATAAGTTATGTGAGATTTGGGCAGCGCTTATTGCAATTTCGTTGAAAAGTCGCATGGACAATAAGTGAATGCCGAACCATCCTGATTGTCGTGAGTTTCCAGGAGGAAACTTGCTCTCATCGGAAGACACTTATCCAACGATAAAGGAAATCTCGTTATGTCGAGCATTAATGGCAACTATGTAAACGCTAACGCTGGCGCCAAACTGACGATTACCGATGGCAACGACTCCAACGGCACCTTCAGCGGCAAGTTCAGCCAGAACGGCGTGAACTACGACATCGCTTACGGGCATTACCATTTCCAGAACAGCACCGGGCAGCCTACGATCATCACGTTCACGGCTCTGAATGATGGCACTGGCTATCAGTCCTGGACATTGTTCTCACCCGATCACAATTACTCGAAAGTGCGTGCGGTGGGTTCACGCAATAATTTTGATGGTGATGTTGTTGGTCTGGCAGGAGAGTTTATTAAACAGTAATTTTGTGTAAAAAAGCCGCCCAGCTATTTAAGCTGGGCGGCTTTTTTCTTACATGAAATAAGTCGTTTTCATGTCGGTCGTGCTTCCAGTGGATGACAGAGTTTACTCATGCTTGATTCTAAGCTCACTGTGAACTTAATCATTCGATCAGGACGCTTTAGATGCAAAACGCACTTTATTCCAACACTCACAATGGTCCCTCTCTGACGATTGTCGACTCCGATGATCGCACCGGAATCTTCGCCGGCACGTTGCATCACCAAGGCATCAACTACGACATCGTCAATGGCCGTTATGCCAGCCTCAACGGCTATCAGCCACCGACGGTGGTCACGCTCATTGCGGCTCATCAGGATCATGGCTACTTCGCCTTGACGCTGTTTTCACCCAGCCGTGGCACCCACGAACTGACAGGGCATTGCGTGCACGTCACTTACGACGGTGCGGTCAGCAGCCTGCCGGGTGACTTCGTTCGAAATGCCTGAGCGCCGCCTGCTTCAGGCCTCGCCCTCCAAACTAAACCCAGCAAGGATGCTGCACATGTCCACGATCAACGGCGTTTATCGCCACGAGCCTTCCGAAACGACCCTGACCCTGACCGAGGGCGATGATCGCACCGGCAGTTTCACCGGCACTCTGTCTGTGTCCGGGATCGATTACCCACTCGCATTCGGCAATTTTCATTTCAGGCATGGTTTTTCAACGGGCGCGGTTGCCATCGCGTTCAGCACGTTGATGGCCGATGGTACGGGGCAAGCGTGGGTGATGTTCTCGCCTGACCAGTCCTATGCACGCCTGCGGGCAATGGGCAGCGCTGCCGACCTGGGCGGAGAGGTCGCGTTGACCGGCCTTGAGTTTGTTCGACAAGCACCCTGAAAAAGCCCGGATTAAACGGTTTTCGCATGCCTTGGCCGAATATTTTTCATGCTTGAAAAGCATTGTAAATTTGCGTTGCGGCGCAAGCCCTTGCAGGCCGTGGCCTCGCGGAGATCGCTGAGAATTTATATTCAAAAAACGTCTAAACACATCAATAAAAGTTACTTTCGGAGATAAGTGATTGCTCCAATGATTGACCCAACGACCGGTCGCACGGGGGATACAGGTGGCGGCCGGTCGGGTACTTCGCAAAAGAGACCGCAGGGAGTGAATCAATGGGCAATGTCCAGACCGCCGCCAGCGCACAGGAATTGCTGTGGCGCCAGGCACCGAGTGGCGAATTGGTCGATCTTGGCCGGCCTCATCGTGTGCCATTGGGGCAGTTGCGTTTGCAGCGTGCGCCCAAGGGCATTCTGAGCCGACGCGAAGCGATCCTGCTCGGGGTGCTGGCGCTGCTGGTGCACGCTGCGGTGATCTACTGGATCAACCAGCAGCCAACGCTGGTGCTGCCAATCGTGCCGCCGGAAATTCCGCCGATGACCATCGAGTTCTCGCGGCCGGCGCCGCCTGCACCGCCCGTGGTTGAACCGCCGCCACCGGCTCCGGTGGTCGAGCCGCCACCACCGGTTGAAGACGAGTTGGCCGTGAAGCCGCCACCGCCCAAACCGATCCCCAAACCCAAGCCGAAACCGGTGGCCAAACCGGTGCCGAAGCCGGCACCCAAAGCCGTGGAGCAACCCCCCGCGCCGCCGCAACCGGCAGCCCCGGTCGCTGCGCCAGCGCCACCCGCACCCCCGGCCCCGGCGCCGGTGACGCCGGCCTCGGCCAACGCCGCGTATTTGAAGAACCCGGCGCCGGAATATCCGTCGCTGGCCCAGCGTCGCGGTTGGGAAGGCACGGTGATGCTGAGGGTGCACGTGTTGGCCAATGGCAAACCGGGCGAGATCCAGATTCAGAAAAGCAGCGGTCGGCAGCAACTCGACGATGCGGCGCTAAGCGCGGTCAAGCAGTGGAGCTTCGTCCCGGCCAAGCAGGGTGATGTTGCCCAGGACGGCTGGGTCAGCGTGCCCATCGATTTCAAGATTCATTAATTGGTAATCAGCCGGCTTTATTCTCGCGGTGTGTCTGGAACCGTCATCGCGAGCAAGCCCGGCTCCCACACACGAGGGAACACATCATGACGTTACTGGCATCTCCACTGGAATCCATCGAAAGCGCGGTGATCTGGCTGCTGGTGGTTTTTTCCGTCGCCACCTGGGGGCTGGCGCTGCTCAAGGCTGTGCAGTTTGGTCGTCTGAAGGCGCAGGATCGCAAGTTTCATAAACGCTTCTGGGCGGCGTCGAGTCTGGATTCCGCCGCCGAGTTGAGCGAAACCCAGCCTGGCGCTGCAGCCCGGGTGGCGCAGGCCGGTTACGCGGCGATCCAGGTCGGCGAAGCACCGCAGGCCAATGACCTGAGCCAGGCGATCAACCATCAGGATCGACTGGAGCGCGCCTTGCGTCAGCAGATCGTGCGCGAACGCCGTTCGCTGGAAACCGGTCTGGCGGTGGTCGCGAGTATTGGCAGTACCTCGCCGTTCATAGGTCTGTTCGGCACGGTGTGGGGGATCATGGAAGCGTTGAAAGGCATCAGTGCAGCCGGCTCGGCGAGTCTGGAAACCGTGGCCGGGCCGATTGGCGCGGCACTGGTCGCCACCGGTGTGGGGATCGCCGTCGCGGTGCCGGCGGTGCTGGTTTACAACTACTTTTTGCGGCGTCTGAAACTGACCGCAGCGGATCTGGATGACTTCGCCCACGACTTCTACAGCCTGGCGCAGAAGAGTGCGTTCCGCGTGCTGATCCACCCGACTGCAAACAAGGTGGCGGCACCTGGCAACGCGGCGAAAGTGAAGGAGGCGTCCTGATATGGCCTTCTCCACGCAAGACAGCGACGAGGTGCTGAGCGAGATCAACGTGACGCCGTTGGTGGATGTGATGCTGGTGCTGCTGGTGGTGTTCATCGTCACCGCGCCGCTGCTGACCAACGCGATTCCGATCAACCTGCCCAAGACCGAAGCGGTAGCACCGGTGGAGCAGAAAGATCCGCTGGTGGTGAGCATCGACGGCGCCGGCAAACTGTTTATCAACAAGGATGAAATTCAGCCGGATCTGCTGGAATTCAATCTTAAGTCAGCCAAGGCGAAAGACCCGGAAGTGCGCGTGCAACTGCAGGCCGACGACGGCGTGAACTACGGCGAAGTGGCACGGGCGATGGCTTCGATTGAACGGGCGGGGATTACCAAGCTGTCGGTGATCACTGCGCGGTGAAAAGATTTTCGTTTTTCCGGGGCCGTCTCCTTGGCAGGGTGCGGCCCTTTTTTTATCCCGCAAAAAGACCTTCACCCCCCAGCGACTGTGGGAGCGAGCCTGCTCGCGAAGGCGTTTTTTCAGTTGCAGTCAAATTGACTGATCCGCCGCTTTCGCGAGCAAGCCCGCTCCCACAGGTTGTGCGTTATATATGCATTATAAGTCTTAATAAATAGCTTCTTATTCCTTAACGAATATAAATCCCGTCCCTATACTCGATCAGGAACAGACACGACGCAGGAGAGCTCCCCCATGCGCAACGAATCAATCCGCTATCTGATTGTGCCGGGCTGGCAAGGATCGCCAGAAGATCATTGGCAAACCCACTGGCAAAACAGCCTGCCCAACAGTGCTCGGGTGGAGCAGGCCGACTGGCTGACGCCGCGCCGTGAGGACTGGGTTGCCGCGCTGGCCGAGGCGATTGCCGCCGACAGCGCGCCAGTGATCCTGATCGCCCACAGCCTGGGTTGCATCACTGTTGCGCATTGGGCTGCCACCGCGCCCGTGCAATACCTGCGTCAGGTGCGCGGCGCGTTGCTGGTCGCGCCGGCGGATGTCGAGCGCCCGACCTGCGTGCCGGCGCTGCGCAATTTTGCACCGATCCCGAGCGATCTGTTGCCGTTCCCCAGTCAGGTCGTGGCCTCCGACAACGACGCCGCCGTCAGCGCCCCGCGCGCGTTGGAACTGGCGCGTCACTGGGGCGCCGAGGCGGGGATTCTTGCCGGGGCCGGGCACATCAACGTCAAGTCCGGGCATCAGCGTTGGGAGCAGGGGTTCGCTTATCTCTATCGCCTGCAAAACCGCCTGGAACACCACGCCCGGCGTCGCGCTTGAGTTGTATTTTTTCTTTTTGATCGCCCCCGTCTCCCGGCGGTTCTGGGCGGGAGTCTGCCATGAGTGTTGAAACGTTCGGTCAGCCGTTGCTGACCTTTCCCGATGCGGAAAAAAGTCCCCTGAGCATCCGCGCCAAAGCGCTGGTCTTCGTCGATCCACGTTCGCGCCAGTTGCGCGAGGAGTTGGAGCACCTGGCGCCGCGAGCAATCTCGGTGTTGATCCGTGGCGAGACCGGTACCGGTAAAGAGTTGCTCGCCCGCCACATCCACCGCGCCAGTGATCGCAGCGGGCTGTTCGTCTCGGTCAATTGCGGCGCGATCAGCCCGACTTACGCCGATGCCGAACTGTTTGGCTATGCCGCCGGCAGTTACACAGGCTCGGCCAGCAGCCGCGCCGGCTGGTTCGGTTCGGCCAACGGCGGCACCCTGTATCTGGACGAGATTGGCGACCTGCCACTGCCGATCCAGATCAAATTGCTAGCCGCCCTGGAAAACCACGAAGTCACCCGCGTTGGCGCCCATCAGCCGAGCCCGGTGGATGTGCGGCTGGTGGCGGCGACCAGTATCGATCTGGCGCAAGCGGTGGACGCAGGAAAATTCCACGAACGGCTTTACCATTACCTCAGCGAAGGGCAACTGGAACTGCCGGCGCTGCGCGAGCGGATCGGCGACATCCTGTCGCTGGCCGAATATTTCCTCGGCATCTACAGCCAGCGCCTCGACCTGCCTGTGCCGTTGATCAGCGAGGCGGCGCAACACCTGCTGGAGCGCCACAGCTGGCCGGGCAATACCCGCGAGCTGGAAAACGTCATTCACTTTGCATTGTTGGTCAGCACCGGCGATGAAATCCTCCCGGAACACCTGAACCTGCCCGAAGCGTCTGGCCCGCACTTGCAGATCGAACGACTGGTGGCGCAGACAAACATCGGCGGCAGCGTTGATGAGCGTAAGGCCTTGAAAGATTTGCTGATTGAATTAAGCCAGCGGTTGTAGCCGTTTTGATCTGTATGAACAAAATGGAATATCAACGTGAATAAACGTTATTGTCCGGGAATAAAAAATCCCGGTATTGTCCGCTTCACGCCAGAGATAGCACTTCACTGGCACTCGTATTAATAGCCGTCGCCATCCGCGATCGTGATTCTCGATAAGGACACTGCATGAAAAAGGTTCTGTTGTTTACCGCATTGGCGGCTGCTCTGACTGCTGGTCTGGCCCAGGCTGGCGAGAAACTGGTGGTCGCGGCGACCCCGGTACCGCACGCTGAAATTCTCGAGCTGATCAAACCGACCCTCGCCAAAGAAGGCGTGGATCTGGAAATCAAAGTCTTCACTGACTACGTGCAGCCAAACGTACAGGTGGGCGAGAAGCGTCTGGACGCCAACTACTTCCAGACCCTGCCGTACCTGAACAGCTTCAACCAGGGCAAATACAAGGATGACAAATCCAAGTATCTGGTGACCGTGCAGGGCGTCCACGTTGAACCGTTCGGTGGCTACTCGAAAAAGTACAAAACCCTGGCTGAACTGCCGGACGGCGCCACCATCGCCATCCCGAACGAAGGCAGCAACAGCGGTCGTGCCCTGATCCTGCTGCAGAAGGCTGGCCTGATCGAGCTCAAAGACCCGAAAAACGCTCTCGCCACCCCGAAAGACATCGCCAAGAACCCGCACAACTTCAAGTTCAAGGAACTGGAATCGGCGCTGCTGCCACGCGTTCTGAACGAAGTTGACCTGGACATGATCAACACCAACTACGCGCTGGAGGCCAAGCTGAACCCGACCAAGGATGCGCTGGTGATCGAAGGCGCTGACTCGCCTTACGTGAACTTCCTGGTGGCCCGTGAGGACAACAAGAACAGCGACGCGATCCAGAAACTGGCCAAAGCCCTGACCAGCCCGGAAGTCAAAGCGTTCATCGAGAAGAAGTACAACGGCGCTGTATTGCCGGCGTTCTGATTCGACGCTTGAACCACCCCTTCAAGGTATGAAAACGCCGATGGCCAGTGATGGTCATCGGCGTTTTTGTACTTGTTCGATTTGGGGCATATGAATGCTTTTGTGGCGAGGGGGCAAGCCCCTCGCCACACCTGTGCCTCGCTCCAGGCTCAGGCCACTTGAGTCTTCAAGGCCCGGCGCAACGCCACGAGCAATTTCACGATGTCCTGCGGATCCAGTCGCTGCGGCACTTTTACGTCCATGTTGTCTTCCTTGTAATGGTTTGGCCGGGGGAGTCTGGCCAAAAGCTGTTCGTCCTTGGAGGGCTTTCATGCAAAAAAGATCCTTCCTACAGCGCAGGGGAAAATAGCCTTCTTATTCCTTCCCGGCAAACCCACAAGATAGTTTTTTGGGTGATATCAATATGCTTTATCGGTATTTAAATTCTTGTTTTTATACCTATAAAGTCAGCACCTGCCGGACAGTTACCCGCTGTCCATGGACTGCATGACCGTCGCTTACCGAGCGGCGTCCAGGATGCTTCATGACTTTCGATTACGCATTTATCCTCAGCACGCTGCCGGCGTTTCTCAAAGCCGTGGGCGTGACGCTGCAGGTCGGATTCATTGCCATTGGCACTTCACTGCTGGTGGCGCTGCTCAACGCGACGATTCTGGTGTTTCGCACGCCTTACCTGCATCGCGCCGTCGGCCTGTATGTGGAGCTGGCGCGCAACACGCCGCTGCTGATCCAGCTGTTCTTCGTCTACTTCGCCTTGCCGGCCCTCGGTATCAAGGTTTCCGGCTTCACCGCCGCAATCGTCACCATGACCTTTCTCGGCGGCGCTTACCTCACCGAAGTGCTGCGTGCGGGCGTCGATGCGGTGCCGCAGGCACAACTGGAGTCGGGGCGCTCCATCGGTCTGTCGCACGGCCAGTTGCTGCGCTACGTGATCCTGCCGCAAGCGGGGATCCTCAGCCTGCCGTCGCTGTTCGCCAATTTCATTTTCCTGCTCAAGGAGACCACCGTGGTCTCGGCGGTCGCGGTGCCGGAAATCCTCTACACCACCAAGAGCTACATCGCGCTCTACTACAAAACCTACGAAATGCTCGCCGTACTGACGCTGATCTGTGTGCTGTTGTTCTTGCCGCTGTCGCTGCTGCTCAGCCGTCTGGAAAGGAGGCTCCAGCATGGCCAGTTCGGGTCTTGAACTGCTCTGGGTGTCGCTGCCGCAACTGGCAAAAGGCGCTGGGCAAACCCTGTCGATCTCGTTCCTGAGCATCGCCATCAGCACCGTTGGCGGCGTGCTCTATGGCGTGCTGCGTACGCTCAATGTGACGTGGTTGAACGCGATCCTGCGGGTCTATCTGGAGTTGTTCCGGGCGATTCCGGTGCTGGTCTGGCTGTACCTGCTGTTCTTCGGCCTGCCGATTTTCTTCGGCCTGAGCCTGCCGAGCTTCTGGTGCGCAGTGTTGGTGCTGTCGCTGTGGGGCGCCAGTGAGGTTGGCGAGGTGGCACGCGGTGCGCTGCATTCGTTGCCGCGCGGGCAGCGTGAAGCGGGGCTGTCGATCGGCCTGAACGCTGCGCAGCTCTACAGCTACGTGCTGCTGCCGCAAGCGCTGAAACGCATGACGCCACCGACCATCAACGTCTACACGCGAATCATCAAGACCAGTTCGCTGGCGGTGCTGATCGGCGTGGTCGATGTGATCAAGGTCGGACAGCAGATCATCGAGCGCACCTACGAATCAGTGCTGATCTACGGCGCGCTGTTCCTGTTTTTCTTCTTTATCTGCTACCCGCTGTCGGCCGCCTCGCGCGTGCTGGAGCGGCGCTGGACGCAAGCATGAGCGCATTGATCGAGTTTCAGGGCTTCAACAAATTCTACGGCGAGCAGCAGGTGCTCAAGGGCATTGACCTGCAAGTGCGCAGCGGCGAAGTGATCGTCATTCTCGGCCCCAGCGGCTGCGGCAAAAGCACCTTGCTGCGCTGCCTCAACGGCCTGGAACAGGCGCACGGTGGCAGCCTGAAATTTGTCGGTCGTGAACTGTTGGACAAGGCCACTGACTGGCGTGAAGTGCGCCAGCAGATCGGCATGGTGTTCCAGAGTTATCACCTGTTCCCGCACATGAGCGTGCTCGACAACCTGCTGCTCGGCCCGCTCAAAGTGCAGAAACGCCAGCGCCGCGAAGCGCAGCAACAAGCCGAAGCCTTGCTTGAACGCGTGGGCCTGGCGGACAAGCGTGACGCCTATCCACGCCAGCTCTCCGGCGGCCAGCAGCAACGTATCGCCATCGTCCGTTCGCTGTGCATGAACCCGCGAGTGATGCTCTTCGATGAAGTCACTGCGGCCCTCGACCCGGAGATGGTCAAGGAAGTGCTGCAAGTGATTCAGGGCCTGGCCCGCGAGGGCATGACCCTGCTGATCGTCACCCACGAAATGGCCTTCGCTCGCGCGGTGGCCGATCGCATCGTGTTCATGGATGCCGGGCGCATCCTTGAACAGAACCCGCCCGAGATTTTCTTTACGAACCCGCAAACCGCACGCGCGCAGCAGTTCCTGGAGAAGTTCTCCTTCGTTGCAACACTGCCCGAAACGAATCCGACAAAGGAACTGGAACTGCTATGAAAACTGCCAAGTCATCCCTGTTTTTACTGCCACTGCTCGGCCTTGCGCTGCTCGCCGGCTGCAACAAATCGGAAGAACCGGCCAAGCCGAAAGTCGCCAGTGAAAGTACCGCGCCGGCCGGTTATCTGGACAAGATCAAGGCCCGCGACAAATTGATCGTCGGCGTGTTTACCGACAAGCCGCCGTTTGGTTTCGTCGATGAGGCAGGGCGCTATGTCGGCTTCGACACCGACATCGGTCGGCGCTTCGCCAAGGACTTGCTGGGCGATGAAAACAAAGTCGAGTTTGTTGCCGTGGAGCCGGCGAGCCGCATTCCGTTCCTGCAAAGTGACAAGGTCGACCTGATCCTCGCCAACATGACCGTGACCCCGGAGCGCAAGGAAGCGGTGGAATTCACCAACCCGAACCTCAAGGTCGCGGTGCAGGCGTTGGTGCCGCAAAGCAGCTCAGTGAAAAACCTTGATGACCTGGCAACTCGCACCACCATCGTCACCACCGGTACTACGGCGGACATCTGGCTGACCAAGAATCATCCGGACTGGAAACTGCTGAAATTCGAGAAAAACTCCGAGTCCCTGCAAGCCCTGGCCAACGGCCGTGGCGATGCCTACGCGCAGGACAACCTGGTGTTGTTCAGCTGGGCCAAGCAGAACCCGGGCTACCGCGTGCTGGATGAAAAACTCGGCGCCGAAGCACCGATTGCACCGGCAGTGAAGAAAGGCAACGTCGAGTTGCGGGACTGGGTGAATACCGAGTTGGCGAAGCTGGGTGAAGAGAAATATCTGCTCAAGCTGTACGACCAATATGTGCGCAAAGAGCTGAGCGATGACACCAAACCCGAGAGCGTGATTGTCGAAGGCGGCAAGTGGCAGGGGTGATTCATTGAGTCAGCGGTGACGAAATTGCCATCGCGAGCAAGCCCGCTCCCACAGGAGTACGAGACCAACTGTGGGAGCGAGCCTGCTCGCGAATCTGTGTCGCGCCGCTCAATCCGGCCAGTTCCACGCCGGTTCATCCAGCACCCGCTGCCCGACAATCCCGGTCTGCCCCAGCGTCTTCTCCAGCACGATGCAATTGCATTCTGGATCTTCCTGCAACGCTGATATCAACCTGCGCGCGTGCGACACCACCCAAACCTGACACTCCTGCGAGGCACGAATGATCAAGCGCGCCAGCGCCGGCAGCAGATCCGGGTGCAGGCTGGTTTCCGGTTCGTTCAGCACCATCAGCGTCGGTGGCCGCGGCGTCAGCAAGGCCGCGACCAGCAACAGGTAACGCAACGTCCCGTCCGATAGCTCCGCCGCCGACAATGGCCGCAGCAGTCCTTCCTGAAAGAACTCGATGGCAAAGCGTCCGCCGGCCAGAGGCGCGATGTTCAGCCGTGCGCCGGGAAACGCATCGCTGATCGCCGCCTGCAACGCCTCGGGGTCGCCGATTTCATTGATGGTCTGCAAGGCAGCGGCGAGGTCGCGACCGTCGTGGTGCAGCACTGGCGTGCGGGTGCCCAGTTGCGGCTGGCGCACCGGGGCGTCCGCGTCGCTGCGAAAGTGATCGTAGAAGCGCCAGCGGCGGATGAACTCGCGCATCTGAAACACTTCCGGTGAACTGCGCAGGCTGCCGACCTGATCGAACAGGCTGTCGAAGTTCGGCGTGTGCTGTGCCAGCACGTCCCAGCCGCGGCCTTCGCGAGCGCGGATCATCGGGCCGTGGCGATCCACCAGCAGGCTGGCCGGGCGATAGAGCGGGCCGGCCCAGATGCATTCTTTCTTGATCTCCGGGTCGAGGGAGAAGAACGAACGGCTCGGTTCCGGCAAACCGAGGGCGATCGCGTAGCTGAAGTCTTCCCCGGCAAAACCCAGACGCAGACGCTTGACACCCTGACGCACCGTCGGCTCGACCGCCACTTCGCCGCTGCGCATGCGTCGGCTGATGGTTTCCGGGCCGGCCCAGAACGTCGAATCCAGCCCGCCTTCGCGGGCCAGCGCATTCACCACGCCGCCCTGAGCGGTCTCTGCCAGCAGGCGCAAGGCCCGGTAGAGATTGGATTTGCCGCTGCCGTTGGGGCCGGTGATCAGGTTCAGCCGGCCCAGTGGAATCACCAGTTTGTTGATCGAGCGGTAATTGGCCACCGCCAGTGTCTTGAGCATGACTGCATCCTTGTACCGGAACGGCCGTTTGCCGTGCGTCTGGTTGGGTGGCGGGTGTGTTTGCCGGCCCCGGAAATCATTGTTGAAAAATGCGTTATTCCCGCGAGCGAACGTTGAACCCTGTTCTAAGCTCACAGTCGTATCGTCACTTGCACGTTCGTACACAGGAAGGAGTCTGCATGGCGAGTCCCGGATTGAAAACAGTTGTCGTGCTGAGCCTGCTCACGTTGCTGACCGCTTGCGGCAAGAAAGAAGCGCCGGCGGAGTACCTGCCACGGGTTTTTGTGCAAGAGGTCAAGCCAGCCGACTACGCCGCTGCGGTGACCCTCACCGGTGATGTGCAGGCGCGGGTGCAGACCGAACTGTCGTTCCGGGTCGGTGGCAAGATCATCCAGCGCATGGTCGATGTCGGCGACCGGGTCAGCGCCAAACAGGTGCTGGCCAAACTCGATCCCAAGGATCTGCAGACCAACGTCGATTCTGCTCAAGCCCAGGTTATCGCCGAACAGGCGCGGGTCAAACAGAGTGCGGCGGCGTTCGTGCGCCAGCAGAAATTGCTGCCCAAAAGCTACACCAGCCAGAGCGAATACGATTCCGCGCAAGCCGCATTGCGCAGCAGCCAGAGCGCCCTGAGTGCGGCGCAGGCGCAATTGGCCAACGCCAAAGACCAGTTGAGCTACACCGCGCTGATCGCTGATGCTCCCGGGGTGATCACCCAGCGGCAGGCCGAAGTCGGTCAGGTGGTGCAGGCCACCGCGCCGATTTTCTCGCTGGCCCGCGATGGCGACCGTGACGCCGTGTTCAACGTTTACGAATCGCTGCTGGCCGAGCGTCCTTCGGATCGCTCGATTGTCGTCAGCCTGCTCGATAATCCCGCCATCAAGACCACCGGCACGGTGCGTGAAATCACCCCGGCGGTGTCGGCGCAGTCCGGCACGGTGCAAGTCAAAGTCAGCCTCGACAGCCTGCCGCAGGGCATGCAGCTGGGCTCAGTGGTCAGCGCGACCGCCAAGGGCAGCGGCAAGTCGGCGGTGGAATTGCCGTGGTCGGCACTGACCAAAAACATCAGCGATCCGGCCGTGTGGATGGTCGACGACAAGGGTGAAGCGCAGCTGCACAACGTCACCGTCAGCCGCTATCTGATCGGCAAGGTCATCATCAGCGACGGCCTCAAGGGCGGGGAAAAAGTGATTGTCGCGGGTGGGCAGTTGCTGCACCCGGGCATGAAAGTCGAGATTGCCGAAAACACCTATAAAGATCTGCAATCGGGAGCACAGCCATGAAGCGTCTGGGGCTGTTATCCATCGGTGTGCTGCTGGCCGCCTGCTCGAAAAGCGAGCCACCACCGGAGCCGGTACGGCCGGTGCTGTCGATCAAGGTACAAGCGCTGAACGAGGAAACCCTCGGGCGTTTCGCCGGCAGCATTCAGGCGCGTTACGAGAGCAACACCGGGTTCCGCGTCGGCGGGCGCATCGCCAGCCGTAACGTCGATGTCGGCGCCGAGGTGCAAAAGGGCACGCTGCTTGCCACTCTCGACCCGTCCGATCAACAGAACCAGTTGCGTTCGGCCCAGGGCGATCTGGCCAAGGTCCAGGCGCAGCTGATCAACGCCCAGGCCAACGCCCGGCGGCAGCAGGCGCTGTTCGATCGCGGGGTTGGCGCGCAGGCGAACCTGGACATCGCCAACACCGACCTGAAAACCACTCAGGCCTCGCTCGATCAGGCGCGGGCAGCGGTCAATCAAAGCAAGGATCAACTCGGTTACACCGAACTGCGCTCCGACCACAAAGCAGTCGTGACCGCGTGGAACGCCGAAGCCGGGCAAGTGGTGACGGCCGGTCAACAGGTGGTGACTCTGGCGCAACCGGACATCAAGGAAGCGGTGATCGATCTGCCGGACACGCTGGTCGATCAGATCCCTTCCGACGTGGTGTTTCTGGTGGCCGGGCAACTCGATCCGAGCATCAATACCACGGCGACCATTCGCGAAATCGAACCACAGGCCCAAAGCGCTACGCGCACCCGCCGCGCGCGGTTGACGCTGGCCAATACCCCCGATGGCTTTCGACTCGGCACGGCAATCAGTGTGACCCTCAGCTCGGCGATCAAGCCGCGGATCGAATTGCCCGCCACCGCCCTGCAGGAAGCCGACGGCAAGACCCGCATCTGGGTGATCGATACACAGAGCAAGACCGTAGCCCCGCGTGATGTCAGCGTTATCAGCCGCACTGACGGCACCGTGGTGCTGGCCGGCGGGGTCAAGTCCGGCGAGCGGGTGGTCAGTGCAGGCGTCAACAGTCTCAAACCCGGACAAGCCGTGAAACTCGACGAGGACAGTCAATGAAAGGCTCTTTCAACCTATCCGAATGGGCCCTCAAGCATCAGTCGTTCGTCTGGTATCTGATGTTCGTCGCGTTGTTGATGGGGGTGTTTTCGTACTTCAATCTGGGGCGCGAAGAAGACCCCTCGTTCACCATCAAGACCATGGTAATCCAGACCAAATGGCCGGGCGCGACCCAGGAGGAAACCCTCAAACAGGTCACCGACCGCATCGAGAAAAAGCTTGAGGAACTCGATTCCCTCGATTACGTGAAAAGTTACACGCGTCCCGGCGAATCGACGGTGTACGTGTACCTGCGCGACACCACCAGTGCCAAGGACATCCCGGAAATCTGGTACCAGGTGCGCAAGAAGATCGACGACATTCGCGGCCAGTTTCCCCAGGGCATTCAAGGCCCCGGGTTCAACGACGAGTTCGGCGATGTGTACGGTTCGGTCTACGCGTTTACCGCCGACGGCCTGACCATGCGCCAGTTGCGCGACTACGTGGAGCAGGCACGCGCCGAGATCCGCAACGTACCGGGGTTGGGCAAGATCGAGATGATCGGCCAGCAGGACGAAGTGATCTACCTGAACTTCTCCACCCGCAAACTCGCCGCCCTGGGCATCGACCAGCGCCAAGTGGTGCAGAGCCTGCAATCGCAGAACGCCGTGACTCCGGCGGGGGTCATCGAGGCCGGTCCGGAGCGCATTTCGGTGCGCACCTCGGGGCAGTTCGCTTCGGAAAAAGACCTGGCCGAGGTCAATCTCAAGCTCAATGACCGTTTTTACCGGTTAGCGGACATCGCTGATATCAGTCGCGGTTACGTCGACCCGGCCACGCCGGAATTTCGTTTCGACGGCAAGCCGGCAATCGGTCTGGCGATTGCCATGCAGAAGGGCGGCAACGTTCAGGAGTTCGGCAAGGCGTTGCACGCGCGTATCGACCAGGTTACCGCTGACCTGCCGGTGGGCGTCGGCGTGCACACCGTGTCCGATCAGGCGGTGGTGGTGGAAGAGGCGGTCGGCGGTTTCACCAGTGCGCTGTTCGAAGCGGTGGTGATCGTGCTGGTGGTCAGCTTTATCAGCCTCGGCGTGCGTGCCGGGCTGGTGGTGGCGTGCTCGATTCCGCTGGTGCTGGCGATGGTGTTCTTGTTCATGGAATACAGTGGCATCACCATGCAGCGGATTTCCCTCGGCGCGCTGATCATCGCCCTCGGCCTGCTGGTGGACGACGCGATGATCACCGTGGAGATGATGGTCACGCGCCTGGAAATGGGCGAGAGCAAGGAGCAGGCGGCCACGTTCGCCTACACCTCCACGGCGTTCCCGATGCTCACCGGTACGCTGGTGACCGTGGCCGGTTTCGTGCCCATCGGCCTCAACGCCAGCTCCGCCGGCGAGTACACCTTCACCCTTTTTGCGGTGATCGCAGTGGCGATGCTGGTGTCGTGGGTGGTGGCGGTGTTCTTTGCCCCGGTCATCGGCGTGCACATTCTCAGCACCAACGTGAAACCCCATGAAGCCGAGCCGGGCCGAGTCGGCCGGGCTTTCAACGGCGGTTTGCTGTGGTGCATGCGCAATCGCTGGTGGGCCATCGGCATCACCGTGCTGCTGTTTGTGCTGGCGGTGTTCTGCATGCGTTTTGTGCAGAACCAGTTCTTCCCGTCGTCGGATCGCCCAGAAATCCTCGTCGACCTGAACCTGCCGCAAAACGCCTCCATCGACGAAACCCGCAAGGCTGTCGACAAGCTCGAAGCCACGCTCAAGGGTGACCCCGACATCGTGCGCTGGAGCACTTACATCGGTCAGGGCGCGATCCGTTTCTACTTGCCTCTCGACCAGCAACTGCAGAACCCGTACTACGCGCAACTGGTGATCGTCAGCAAGAACTTCGAGGCCCGCGAGGCCCTGAGCCAGCGCCTGCGTGAGCGCTTGCACAAGGACTTCGTCGGCATCGGCAGTTACGTGCAAGCACTGGAAATGGGCCCGCCGGTAGGCCGTCCGATCCAGTACCGGGTCAGCGGCAAGGACATCGATCAGGTGCGCAGGCACGCCATCGACCTGGCGACCGAACTGGACAAGAACGAGCACATCGGCGAGATCATTTACGACTGGAACGAGCCGGGCAAAGTCCTGCGCATCGACATCGCGCAGGACAAGGCGCGCCAGCTCGGGCTGTCGTCCGAAGACGTGGCGAAACTGATGAACAGCATCGTCAGTGGTTCGCCGCTGACCCAGGTCAACGACGACATCTACCTGATCAACGTGGTCGGCCGCGCGGTGAGCTCCGAACGCGGTACGCCGGAAACCCTGCAGAACCTGCAGATCGTCACGCCCAACGGCACGTCGATCCCGCTGCTGGCGTTCGCCACCGTGCGTTATGAGCTGGAGCAGCCGCTGGTGTGGCGTCGCGACCGCTTGCCGACCATCACCATCAAGGCCTCGGTGCGTGACGAGATTCAGCCGACCGACCTGGTGAAAATCCTCAAGCCGTCGATTGACGCTTTCGCCGCCAAGCTACCAGTGGGCTACAAGGTCGCCACTGGCGGTACGGTCGAGGAAAGCGGCAAGGCCCAGGGGCCGATTGCCAAGGTGCTGCCATTGATGCTGTTTTTGATGGCGACCTTCCTGATGATCCAGTTGCACAGCGTGCAGAAAATGTTCCTGGTGGCGAGTGTCGCGCCGCTGGGGCTGATCGGCGTGGTGCTGGCGCTGGTGCCGACAGGCACGCCGATGGGCTTCGTGGCGATCCTCGGGATTCTGGCGCTGATCGGCATCATCATCCGTAACTCGGTGATTCTCGTGACGCAGATCGATGAGTTCGAGCGCAACGGCTCCGCGCCGTGGGATGCGGTGGTGGAGGCGACCGAGCATCGGCGCCGGCCGATCCTGCTGACGGCGGCGGCGGCGAGCATGGGCATGATCCCGATTGCCCGGGAAGTGTTCTGGGGGCCGATGGCGTACGCGATGATTGGCGGGATCGTAGTGGCGACGCTGCTGACACTGCTGTTTTTGCCGGCGCTGTATGTGGCCTGGTACAAGATTCGCGAGCCGCAGAAAGAGACCCGCTAAAAGCGAGTGCTGCGCACTCTGTTCGCGAGCAGGCTCACTCCTGCAGGGAGAGTCATTCCAACTGTGGGAGCGGGCTTGCTCGCGAAGGCGTCAGAACGGTCTACGCAACTTTACGCCAAACGCTGGCCAACCAAGGTTGTTGCTCCCGCGGTAACCCGGCCGGCCGGTAGTAATGCTCAAGCTCGACAAACCCCGCCGCCGTCAGCAACCCGCGCCACGCCTCCAGGTCGTGATACGAGCCATACCGTGGCCCGGTCCAGCCCTCACGGTTATCCCCACGCGGATTGGAACTGAACAACACCCCGCCCGGTTTCAGCGTGCCGTGCAGTTGCTTGAGCACTCGCGGCAACTCCTGCAGCGGCACATGAAACAGCACCGCATTGGCGAAGATGCCGTCGAAGCGCTCGGCCGGCAGATCAAGTTTCAGAAAGTCCTGGCACCACACTTCGCAGCCACTGTCTGCCCGCGCCATCTGCGCAAATTTTTCTGCGCCATCGAGGCCGATCGCGACGTGGCCCATGCGGGTGAACGTTTGCAGATCGCGGCCGGGGCCGCAGCCGAAATCGAGAACCGTGAACGGCGCCGTGCCGTGGATATGCCGCAGCAGCGCGTCAATGTTCTGGCTGACATCGTGATCGCGGGTGCCTTCGCGAAAGTCTTCGGCCACCGAGTTGTAATGGCCGAGGGTGGTGGCGGTGATCTGTTGCAGATCGGTGGGGGTTTGCTTCATGGTCGAGGGCTGCGCGGGCAATGAGGATTTGCCGAATATACGCCATCAGGTCCGGGGCTGCTGCGCAGCCATTCGTGAGCAGGCTCGCTCCCACAGGGGAACGCATTCCAAATGTGGGAGCGAGCCTGCTCGCGAAAGCGGTTTCAAAAGCGTCGAATGAGCCCTGCTGAAATCAGCGCTTGTTCAAGCCACGCGCCAAGCGATCGCCACCCAATTGAATCACCGCCACCAACGCCACCAGCAACACAATCACCGTCAGCATGATCTGGCTGTCAAACCGCTGATAGCCATAGCGGTAAGCAATGTCGCCCAAGCCACCGGCACCAATCGCCCCGGCCATGGCTGACGAGTTGATCATCGTCACCAGCGTAATCGTGAACCCGCCGACAATCCCCGGCAGCGCTTCAGGCAGCAGCACATGCCAGACGATGTGCCAGCGTCGGCAACCCATGGCTTGCGCGGCCTCGATCAGACCGTGGTCTACCTCGCGCAGACTGACCTCGGCAATCCGCGCAAAAAATGGCGTCGCGGCGATCGTCAGCGGTACCACTGCCGCCCAGACACCGTACGTGGTGCCGACAATCAGTCGGGTGAACGGAATCAGCGCGACCATCAGAATCAGGAACGGGATCGAACGAAACAGGTTCACGAACGCGCCCAGCGCTTTGTTGAGCACTGGCGCTTGATAGATCCCGCCCTTGTCGCTGGTGACCAGAATCACCGCCATCGGAATCCCCACCAGCAAGGCGATCAGCGACGACACGCCGACCATCAGAAAGGTGTCGATGAAACCCTGCAGCAAACGATCAAACCACATAACCCAACACCTCCACCCGTTGCGCCCATTGCCCGGCGCGCTCACGCAATTGTTCGGCACTCGCCGCCGAGCCGCTTACGGCCAGCAGCAGTTGCCCGAGCGCATGACCCTGAATCCGTTCCACACCGCCCAGCAGCAACTTCACCCGGCCGCCGAGCGCTGCAAAAAGTGCCGCCAGATCCGGCTCGTCACTGGCACTGCCGGTGAACTGCAAGCGCAGCACCGCCGCCGCCTCGGAGGAGGGCGGTGAGGCATGCAAACGGCTTTGCAGCTCTTCGGGCAAGGCGTGTTGCAGCGGCGCGAGCAAGGTCTGGCTGACTTCGTGCTGCGGGTTGCCGAACACTTCCCAGACCGGGCCTTGCTCGACGATCCGCCCGTGTTCCAGCACCACCACGCGGTCGCAGATTTCGCGGATCACCGCCATTTCGTGGGTGATCAGCACGATGGTCAGGTTCAGACGCTGGTTGATTTCGCGCAGCAGGCCGAGGATCGACTGGGTGGTCTCCGGATCCAGCGCCGACGTGGCTTCGTCACACAGCAGAATATCCGGGTCATGCACCAGCGCGCGGGCGATGCCGACACGCTGTTTCTGCCCACCGGACAGTTGCGCCGGATAAGCCTTGTGCTTGGCTTGCAGGCCGACCAGTTCCAGCAGTTCGCGGACTTTTTTGTCGCGCTGCGCTTTCGGCACGCCAGCGACTTTCAACGGCAGTTCGACGTTCTGCCAAACCGTCTTGGCCGACATCAGGTTGAAGTGCTGGAAGATCATGCCGATGCGTCGGCGCAGGGCGACCAGGCGGTCTTCATCGAACTCGCCGATGTCGACCTGATCGATCAGCACCCGCCCCGCAGTCGGTTGCTCCAGACGATTGATCGTGCGGATCAGCGACGACTTGCCGGCGCCGCTGCGGCCGATGATGCCGAACACCTCGCCGTGCCGGATTGCCAGGTCGATGCCTTGCAGCGCCGCGACCGGGCCTTGCCGGCCGTCGTAGGTTTTACCCAGGCCGATGAAGCGTACGTGGGCGCGATTCAACTCGGGGTGCAGTTCGGTTCTTTCAGCATTCTTGGGCTCTGGAGTCTCCAGTCGCCGTTGGATCGCGGCCGTCATCCTCAGCTTTCCCAACCGGCCTGGTACAGCTTGCCGTGGGCCTTGTCCAGCGCCGCACGAACGGCCGGCGAATGCTGATAGATGTCGACGAACTTGATCAGACGCGGATCGTCCTTGCTCTTCGGCTGGATCACGAACTGGATCACGTATTCCTTGTGGTCGAGACCGTCGAACAGCAGTGCGGAGCCGGCATCGAAGGTCTTCGCCAGACGGATGTAGGCCGGGTAGCCCTGGACCAGATCGGCGTCGTCATAGGCACGCACCAATTGCACGGCTTCGACCTGGAGGATTTTGATCTTCTTCGGGTTGGCGATGATGTCGTCTTCGGTGGCCTTGTAGCCGACGCCCGGTTTCAGCGTGATCAGCCCGGCCTTGGCCAGCAGTTGCAGGCCGCGCCCGCTGTTGATCGGGTCGTTGGCGATGGCGACGCTGGCACCCTCGGGCAGCTCGTCGAAGCTTTTGTATTTTTCCGAGTAGAGACCGACGTTGTTGATGATCCCCGGGGCAAATGGCACCAGGTCAAAACCGGCGGCGGCCTTGGCGTTTTCGAGGAACGGGATGTGCTGGAAGTAGTTCACGTCGATGTCGCCGGCAGCGAGACTGACGTTCGGCGCGATCCAGTCGGTGAACTCCACCAGCTCGACTTTCAGGCCTTGTCTGGAAGCCTCTTCGACGGCGGCTTCCAGCGGAATGGCGAACGCGGCGGTGGTGCCGATTTTCAGTGGAGCGTCGGCGGCGAATACCGCCGAACTGAACAGGCTGAAGGCCAGGGCCAGTGCTTTGACTGGGTGGGTCAGGAATTTCTGGGTCATGGTGTGGTTTCCAGTCAATGCAAAAAATTGTGGTGTCTGGTCGGGCCTCTTCGCGAGCAGGGGATGCGCATTCCAAATGTGGGAGCGAGCCTGCTCGCGAAGCTTTTAACGCCGGTACGAAGAACCGGTGTGTTGCTGCGGAAGCTGCGCCTCGGCGTGAAACAGCTTTTCGCGCAAGCTGCCGCTGTCATACGCCGTCTTGTACGATCCACGCCGCTGCAATTCCGGAATCACCCGTTCAATGAAATCGACATAGCTTTCCGGGGTAACGATGCGGGTCAGGTTGAAGCCATCGAGGCCGGTTTCGGCGATCCACGACTCCAGTTCGTCAGCCACTTGCTCGGCTGAGCCGACCACGGTGATGTAGCGGCCGCCGAGGGCGTGCTGGTCGAGCAATTTGCGCCGGGTCCAGTCGTTGTTCTGCAGGTTTTTGGTGGCGGACTGGATGGCGTTGCTCTTGACGTACTGGATCGGTTCGTCGATTTCGTACTGGGAAAAGTCGATGCCGGTGGACGCGGAAAAGTGCGCGACGCCGGCCTCGGCACTGGCGTAGCTCAGGTACTCGGCGTGCTTGGCCCATGCGGCTTCTTCAGTGGCGCCGACAATCACGTTGAGGCCCATGAACACCTTGATGTCCTCGGGGTTGCGCCCGGCCTCGACGGCGCTGGCGCGCACCTTGTCGACCTGAGCCCTGGTCGCCGGTTTGTTCTGGCCGCTGATGAATACGCACTCGGCGTGACGCCCGGCGAACAGCAGGCCGCGATCGGAGCTGCCGGCCTGGAACAGCACCGGCGTACGCTGCGGTGACGGCTCGCAGAGGTGATAACCCTCGACTTGATAGAACTCGCCCTTGTGCTCGACCTTGTGCACTTTCTCCGGTTGCGCATAGATCCGCTGCTCACGGTCATTGAGCACTGCGCCGTTTTCCCAACTGCCCTCCCAGAGTTTGTAGAGCACCTCCAGGTACTCGTCGGCCTGATCGTAGCGACGGTCATGCTCGACCTGCTCACTCAGGCCCATGGCCTTGGCGGCGCTGTCGAGGTAACCGGTGACGATGTTCCAGCCCACGCGGCCACGGCTCAAATGATCGAGCGTCGACATGCGCCGGGCGAACAGATACGGCGGTTCGTAGGTGAGGTTGGCGGTCAAGCCGAAACCGAGGTTCCTGGTTACGGCAGCCATGGCCGAGACCAGCAGCAGCGGATCGTTGACGGGTAACTGGATCGACTCTTTCAGCGTGACATCCACCGAGTTCTGATAGACGTCGTACACGCCGACGATGTCGGCAATGAACAGCCCGTCGAACAGTCCGCGCTCCAGCAACTGCGCCAGTTCGGTCCAGTATTCAAGGGTGTTGTAACGAGTGGAGGTGTCGCGCGGATGCGTCCACAAGCCATGGTTGATGTGCCCGATGCAGTTCATGTTGAACGCGTTGAGCAGAATTTTTTTCTTCGCCATCAGATGGTCCCCCGCAGCGGCGGGTTTTCATCGTTGAGGTAGTAATTGCCCACCGCGTGATACTTCCAGCGCACCGGGTCGTGCAGGGTGTGCACGCGGGCGTTGCGCCAGTGGCGGTCGAGGCCGTGCTCGATCAACGTGGCCTGGCTGCCGGCCAGCTCGAACAGCGTGCTGCCGGCGGCCAGGGAAACCTCGGTGCTGATCGCCCGCACTTCGGCGACGGCGATCGAGGCGGCGGCGACAATTTCGGCATTCAGTTCGGCTTGTGCGGTGTCGAGGAATTCGCCGGCGCGTTCGAGCAGGGCTTCGGTGGCGTGCAGGCGGATGCTCAAGTGGCCGAAGCTCTTCAAGGTCAGCGGATCTTCGGTGGCCTTGTCGTTGCCGGAGTCGATCCACGGGCGGGTCTTGCTGCGCACGAAGTGCAAGGCATCTTCATACGCGGCGCGGGCGATGCCGGTATC
Organism: Pseudomonas sp. H1h; assembly: GCF_000633255.1. Classification (GTDB taxonomy): domain Bacteria; phylum Pseudomonadota; class Gammaproteobacteria; order Pseudomonadales; family Pseudomonadaceae; genus Aquipseudomonas. The sequence continues at coordinate 128,192 of NZ_AYMJ01000016.1, read as the reverse complement.
GATGGCGGCGTGAAGGATCTGCGCCAGCGGACCGACCGTGGTCGGACGCTCGAAGGCACTCTGGAACGGGATCACGTCTGCGGCGGCGACATACACGTCTTCGAACACCACCGAACCGCTGCCGGTGGTGCGCTGGCCGAAGCCGCTCCAGTCGTCGATCACGGTCAGGCCTCGGCTGTCACGCGGGACGAACGCCAGTTGTTGCACGCCGCTTTCATCGATCACCGAGGTCGGGATGCGTTGCGCGTAGATCGCCCCGGTCGCATAAAACTTGCGACCGTTGATGCGGTAGCCATCGCCGTCACGCTTGAGGCTGGTGACACGCTCGTGGGCGGTTTTGGTGCCCAGTTCCGCCAGGGCGTTGCCGAAGCGCTGGCCGGCCAGCACCTCGGCGTACAGGCGTTGTTTCTGCTCGTGGCTGCCGTTCACTCGCAGCACTTCGAGGGCGTAAAAATGGTTCTGCGGAATCTGCCCCAGCGAGCCGTCGGCCTGAGCGATCAGGGCGATGACTTTGGCCAAGGTCACGTTGGACACACCGGCGCCGCCGTACTCCTTGGGCACGCTGATGCCCCACAGGCCGGAGCGGGAAAACACGTCGAGTTCGGGCAGCGGCAGGCGCCGTTCACGGTCGCGTACAGCGCTGTCGCGTTTGAAATCTTCGGCCAGGTCGCTGGCGACGATCAGGGCTTGCTCGTCGCTGGTGATGACCGCGACGGAATGGGAAAAGGTCATAGGTTTTCTCCAGGCTCTTGAGAAAGTGTGCGGTCGTCAGATCCAGGAGTGGCGGGCCGGCAACGTGCCGTTGAGGCGATAGGCGCCGACCGCGTGATATTTCCAGCGCACCGGGTCGTGCAAGGTGTGCACCCGGGCGTTGCGCCAGTGACGGTCGAGGTTGAATTCGGCGAGGGTCGCGCGGCTGCCGGCCAGTTCGAAAAGTTTTTCGCTGGCCTGCAGCGAAATCTCGGTGGTCAGCACTTTGGCTTCGGCTACGGCAATCGAGGCGCGGGCGGCGGAGTCGGCGGTCAGCGGCGCGGCGTGTACCTGATCGAGTACTTGCCCGGCCTTGCGCAGCAGTGCTTCGGCAGCGTGCAGCTCGATTTTCAGTTTGCCGATGTCGGCGATCACGTAGAGGTCATCGCTGGCGCGTTCGACCTTGGCGTCGACCCATGGCCGCGCGCGGGTTTTGACGAACTCGATGGCATCGTCGATAGCGCCACGGGCGATGCCGGCGTCGATGGCGGCCTGAATCAGTTGCGACACCGCACCTTGGGTATTCGGGGTTTCGTTGATCTTCCAGTTGTCGACCACCAGGCTCGACTCGACCCGCACGTTGTTCAGCAAAATCGTGCCGCTGGCGGTGGTGCGCTGGCCGAAGCCCGACCAGTCATCAACGATGCGCAATCCCGGCGTGCCACGGCGCACGAAGGCCAGCACTTGCTTGCCGTCGTCGTTGAGCGCCTTGACGGCGACCCAGTGCGCGAACAGCGCGCCGGTGGAGTAGAATTTCTGGCCGTTGATCACGTAATCATCACCATCCGCGGTGATGCGCGCTTTCAATTCCAGGGTGTTTTTGGTGCCGCGCTCAGGGCCCGCGTTGCCGATGCGCCAGCCTTGCAGAACGCTCTGGAACAGCTGCTGTTTCTGCGCTTGCGTGGCACTGCCAAGCACCAGGTTGATAATGCCGAACTGGTTCTGCGGGATCTGTCCCAGCGCTGGGTCAGCGGCGGAAATGATCGCAAACACCTCGGCCAGGGTGACGAACGAAACCTGTGGGCCACCGTACTCACGCGGGATGGCAATGCTGCCCAGGCCGCTACGAGTGAACTGTTCGATTTCCGACCATGGCAGCTTGCGCTGGCGGTCGCGCCTGGCGGCCTGCACGCGGGCGACTTGCGCCAGCTCATGGGCGGCCCTGATGGCTTGGGCGTCGTTGCGCAACACCTGCGCGGGCAACAACAGTGGGGCGATGTCCAGATCCGACTGGACGTTTGCGTCTGCCAGACTGGACATCAATGCCGCTCCTTGGCTGCACGCAATGCCCTGGCGATCTGCACTGGGGTGATTGTGTTCCGGACCATACTACCTACCTCACATCTCATGAAAAACGCCGCAAAAGTGCGGCGAACGAAAGAATGTCCGGTGGTCCGGTTCATATACCCTAAGCGCGTATAAATATTAAATAAACTAACTTTTAGGAATATGCATAGAAGGGTGTGTGGCCCGTTTGGTTAACAGTCCCATGGTCAGCTTCCGGTTGATTCGGCCACCTTCAACTCCGGCCGCAGCGGCACCTTCAGATACGGGTTCACACAGCCAATCTTCAGCGTCCGTGGCGGTGCCCAGCGGGAGTTGTTACCCACCCAGTCGATGACGCAATAGGTCACGTCCAGGCGCAGATCTTCTCCGCCCTCGACGATGATCGCCGGGGGTACCCAGACATTGATCGGCTGGCCGACATCTGCAGCGGTGATCCTCGGCAGGTCCATGCGCACATCACCCCAGCGCAAGGTGATTTCGTCGTCCTCGGCCATGTTCAGGTAGGGCTCGATGGTCAGCGGAACGCCGCGCTTGATCTGATTCGGGTTCACCCCCTGACGGCGGATGGTGTCGGGCAGCATGACCGGTGCCAGTTGCTGATTCTCGTCAGCGCATAATGTCGAGGGCTGGCCGCCCGGGCAGTCGAGCTTGACCTGAACCCGGGTTGCCGCGGACAGCGCTGGGCCCTGTCCGACCTGCATGACCCGGTAATGGAGGCGTGCGGTGCCACTGCTGATGAAGCTCTCCGGAATCCGCAGACTGACCGAGGCACCGAGGTCTGCGCTGGTCAAAACCCGGGAGGCGACGTAGCAGTTGTTCCAGAACAGTTCGATCAGATCGCCGGCGTCCATGCCGGGGTAGGGCAGGACGTCAATCAGCAAATGCGCGGCAGCGGCCAGGTTGATGGCGTTTTTTTGCGCGGATGCCAGGGTCGGCGCTGCCAGTTCGGGGGTAGGCGAAGTGCGGGTCATCGGGTTCTCTCCTTGAAGTCTTGCGGCGAATTCCGTTTCTTGAAAAAACAAAAGGTGTGATGAATCGGTAATACAACCGTGAACTTTTGTTCAGGCTGAGTATGGAATGATTCAACTAAGTGGTGCCGGGTGGCGACTAGATAAGAGTGTGCGGTAAAGCGTGTCAATGGCCGGGCTTAGTTAATCCGTGAATTACGAATTAATCAGACGCTTCCTACGCTTGAGAGGCAAGCTGCCTAACTGAATTGACGAATGGAACTACGGTTTTTCCGGATATTCAGTGTTTTTCGGCAAGCCCGTTTAAACCGTTGTGCAGGCGATCAGGTACGCCCTGGATGGCGCGCATCTGTTGCAGAACATATATAAGTGTGTTTGAACGACTTGTTGTGAGGGGGCGTGTCGCGGCAGGGGAGATACATGTAACTTCCATCCATGGAAGTTAAATGGTCGTGCGTAAAGTTTATCAGGCGTGATTCAGAAACTTGCTGAGAAACTGTCTGGTGCGTTCTTCTTTAGGGTTGGCAAACAGCGCCTTGGCTTCGCCTTGTTCAACGATCACGCCTTTGTCGAAAAACACCACACGGTTGGCCACGTCGCGGGCAAAACCCATCTCGTGGGTAACGATGACCATGGTGCGTTTTTCTTCGGCGAGGCCGCGAATGGTTGCCAGTACTTCGCCGACCAGCTCCGGGTCGAGGGCCGAAGTCGGCTCGTCGAACAGGATCACTTCCGGTTCCATCGCCAGCGCCCGGGCAATCGCCACGCGCTGTTGCTGACCACCGGACAGACGACGCGGATAAGCGTCCTCCTTGCCTGCCAGACCGACCTTTGCCATGAGCTTCTTGCCCAAGGCAATGGCTTGCTCGCGCGGCATCTTCTTGACCACGATCGGGCCTTCGATGACGTTTTCCAGCGCGGTGCGATGAGGGAACAGATTGAAGTTCTGGAACACGAAGCCGACGTGCTGGCGCAGATTGCGCACCAGCGCTTGCTGTTGGTTCAGCGGGCGACTGGTATCGATTTCGATATCGCCGACCTTGATCCGGCCACTGGTGGGTTGTTCAAGGAAGTTCAGGCAGCGCAGGAACGTGGTTTTACCCGAACCGCTGGGGCCGATGATGGCCACGACCTCGCCTTCTTTCACCTCAAGATCAATGCCCTTGAGCACCTCTTGACCCTTGAACTGCTTTGTCAGTTTTTCCACGACAATCATGGGGTCAGGACTCCTGGTCGTGCCGATTGACCCGCTCTTCCAACTTGTTCTGGAAGTGCGAAAGCACTGTGGCCAGAATCCAGTAGATCAGCGCGGCGGCAAGATACATGGTGAAGACTTCGAAAGTCCGGGCGGTAATCAGCTGCGCCTGACGGAACAGTTCCGGCACCTGAATGGTGGCGGCCAGTGCCGTGTCCTTGACCAGCGAAATGAAGCTGTTGCCCAGTGGCGGCAACGCCGTGCGCATCGCTTGCGGCAGGATCGCCCGGCGCAAGGTTTGCGCGCGGGTCATACCGATGCTCGCAGCCGCTTCCCACTGGCCACGCTCGATCGAACCGATCGCGGCGCGCAGGATTTCACAGGCATAAGCGGCCATGTTCAGCGAGAAGCCGATCAGGGCTGCCGGCAGCGGATCGAGTTCCAGCCCCATCTGCGGCAAGCCGTAATAGATCACGAACAGCTGGACCAATAACGGCGTGCCGCGAAAGAACGACACGTAGATGCGGGCCAGCCAGCTGACCGATTTGAACCGCGACAGGCGCATCAGCGCCAAGCCAAAGCCCAGCAGCAAGCCGAAGAACATGCCGCCGAGGCTGAGGATGACCGTGTAGTACGCGCCCTTGAGCAGAAAGGGCGCGGAGTCCAGTGCGAGTTGGAAAGCTTCTTCCATTATTTAGTGACGTCAGCGTTGAAGTATTTCTTGGACAGCTTCTCGAGGGTGCCATCGGCACGCAGCTCGTCGAGGGCCTTGTTCAAAGCTGCCAGCAATTCAGGCTCGCCTTTGCGCAGGGCAATACCGGATTCCTGACGGGAGAAGGCTTGACCGGCCGCCACGGTTTTCGGGGCTTTCTTGGCGTATTCAAGTGCGGCCAGACGGTCGATCAGGATGGCGTCGGTACGGCCATTGTTCAGGTCGGCGAACTTGGTCGGATCATCGTCGTAGGTGCGCACGTCAGCGCCGGGAACGTTGGCGCGGACCCATTGTTCGTAGTTGGTGCCCAGACCCACACCGACTTTCTTGCCGGACAGGTCGGCAGCGGTCTTGATGTTCAACGCGGCTTCTTTGCTCTTCAGCACCAGCGCCTGAATCCCGGAGATGGTGTACGGCTCGGAGAAGTCATACTTCTTCTTGCGCTCGTCGGAGATGGTCACCTGGTTGACTACAACGTCCAGACGCTTGGATTCCAGCGCGGCGAGAATACCGTCCCATTTGGTCGGTTGAATCTTGGCTTTGACGCCCAGCTTCTGCGCGAGTGCTTCGGAGAGTTCGACTTCGAAGCCGGAAAGTTTGCCGTTCTCGTCAACGAAGCTGAACGGTGGGTAAGTGCCTTCCAGGCCGACGTTGATAACGCCTTTGTCCTTGATCTGCTGCAACTGCTCACCGGCAGTCGCCTGGCTGATCAGGCCGGCGCTCAGTGCAAGGCCCAGCGAACCTACCAGCAGATTGCGACGTAGTGCGGAAAAATTCATGACAAGCCCCTGTGTTTTCTTATGGAAGACGCTTAAGGAAAGTTGGCGAATTCGGGATTTGAACGACTGCGTTATCGTGCCCTAAAGCAGCTTATGCGTCTTGCGCGAAATTCGCCTGCGGCGAGACTATAAGATGTCTGCTTTAGACTTGAAAATACTTAATATAAAATTTGATATTCGAAAATAGAATATCAGGGTAATCCTTTGTGGTGAGGGGATAAATCCCCTCACCACAAAGTTTCTTCGCCTCGAACTCAGCTCGACAGTGAGCCTTTATAGGCAAACAATGCGGGCGCCCCGCCGGTATGCAGGAAAATGATCGGCCCCTCATCAAAGCGCTGACGGCCGATCCCGTCGAGCAACCCTGCCATGGCCTTGCCGGTGTACACCGGATCAAGCAGCACCGCGTCCTGACTCGCCAGCAGTTTCACCGCTGCCAGTGTCCCGGCATTCGGTTCGCCATAGCGCGGGCCGAAGTATTCGTCCCACAACTCGACCTTGAAGTTCACGGGTAATTTCACGCCCAACAGGTCCGCCGTGCGTTCGGCCAGCCCTTGCACTTTCGGGCGCTGATCTTCTTCGCTGCGCGAGACGGTCACGCCGATCACCGGCAGTTGCGGCAGGGCTTCGCTCAGGGCAAGTGCCAGGCCGCTGTGGGTCCCGGCGCTGCCCGAGGCCAGCACCACGGCGGCGAAATCGAGGCCGGTGTCCTTGATTTGCTCGGCCAACTCCAGACCGGCACGCACGTAGCCCAACGCACCGAGGGCATTGGAGCCACCAATCGGCACCAGGTACGGCTTCTTGCCGTTGCTGCGCAGGCGCACGGCGAGGGCGGCAAGTTGTTCGTCGGCGTTATCGAGGTTGTCGACCAGTTCGACCTTGGTGTCGAACAGGTCCAGCAGCAGGCGATTGCCGTTGCCGGTGTAATTGCTGTCGTCGGTGCCCAGCGGATTTTCCAGCAGCGCCACGCAGCCGAGGCCGAGCTTGGCCGCCAGTGCGGCGGTCTGGCGGACGTGGTTCGATTGCAAGGCGCCGGCGGTGATCAGCGTGTCGGCGCCTTGAGCGAGGGCGTCGGCAGCGAGGTATTCGAGTTTGCGCAGCTTGTTGCCGCCCATCGCCAGCGGCGTCAGGTCGTCGCGCTTGATGTACACCTCGCGACCGAGCCAGGCGGACAGACGTTCGAGTTTTTCCAGCGGCGTGGGTTGTCCGAGCAGGTCGAGACGGTTAAAGCGTTCCAGCTGTTGTTTGATCATGAGCCCGTACTGGCGGAGAAAGATGAAAGGACTATAGGCACGCGGTTTTCTTGGGGCAACCGTCAATCGCTTATAGCCAAATGTGCTTAGGCCAGCACTATCGGTTCTTAATTCGCCCTCGCGGGCATGCCGTAAAGTAGTCGCCGTTAACGCGGCCAGACCGTCCGGCCGCCCTGAGGAGTCTTTACCGTGAGCGAGCGTTCCAGCCATTGGCAACTGCAGACCATCGTCAGCCAACTGCGCAGTGCGCGGGATCAGTGGCGTGCACAAAATGGCCGGGCCACCGGCGAGCAGGGCGGGCGCGAGTTGCCGTCCCGCGCGGCGATGGCGGAAATTCTCGAAGCCTTGTGTGGCGCCTTGTTCCCGATGCGTCTGGGGCCGGTGGATTTGCGTGAGGAAAGTGAAGACTTCTATGTCGGTCACACCCTCGACACGGCGCTGAATGCCTTGCTGGCGCAGGCCAGACTTGAGTTGCGCTACGTCGCCCGGCACAGCGCGCAGGACAACGGCGACGTCGAGAAGCAGGCGATCCGCATCATCCAGGACTTCGCCCTGGCGTTGCCGGGCCTGCGCAGCCTGCTCGACACCGACGTGCTGGCGGCCTATCACGGTGACCCGGCGGCGCGCAGCGTCGATGAAGTGCTGCTGTGCTATCCGGGGATTCTGGCGGTGATCCACCATCGTCTGGCGCACCATCTGTATCGCGCCGGACTGCCGTTGCTGGCGCGGATCAGCGCAGAAATCGCGCATTCGGCGACGGGCATCGATATTCACCCGGGCGCGCAGATCGGTCGCAGCTTCTTCATCGACCACGGTACCGGTGTGGTGATCGGCGAGACCACGATCATCGGTGAGCGCGTGCGCATCTATCAGACCGTGACCCTGGGCGCCAAGCGCTTCCCGGCAGACGAGGACGGGCAGTTGCAGAAGGGTCATCCACGCCATCCGATTGTCGAAGACGACGTGGTGATTTATGCCGGGGCGACGATTCTCGGGCGGATCACCATCGGCCAGGGGTCGACCATCGGCGGCAATGTCTGGCTGACGCGCAGCGTGCCGGCGGGGAGCAACCTGACTCAGGCCAATCTGCAGCATGATGACGGGACGCAGAAGTAAGGCGCTGAATCTGCGTTGCTGTAGCGGGCCGCTTCGCGAGCAGGCTCGCTCCCACAGGGGACGGGTGTCGATCACAGATCCAATGTGGGAGCGAGCCTGCTCGCGAATGGTTTTCAGGTCGAATCGAGATAATGGCATTCAGCCAATTGTGCAGTGAACGAATTGCCTCTGATCCGCGTCATACCCCCTCCTTGGGCTACTGTAGGAAAACTACCGCCTAGCCCTGCGATTAGTCCTTACCACCCTATCCATGTTTAACTTGAACGTTCATTCAAGTTAAACCGGTGGTTCGCTGCCCGCTCACAACAGGAGGCTTGCCTTTGCTGAGTCCGATCATTTCAGCCACGTTTCAACCCCACGAGGTGCACCGTCCATGAGTGCATCGTCCACCCCCGCCAGCGGTCTGGTACGCATGAATCCGCCGGTGTTCTACTTCGCCGCGACGGTCATTCTGCTGTTTGGTCTCGTTGTCATCGCCATGCCGGAGCAGGCTGGAGCCTGGTTGCTGGCTGCACAAAACTGGGCGGCCAATACGGTCGGCTGGTACTACATGCTCGCGATGACGCTGTATCTGGTCTTCGTGGTGGTCACCGCGTTATCGGGCTACGGCAAGATAAAACTCGGTGCCGACCACGACGAGCCCGAATTCAGTTACTTGTCCTGGGCCGGCATGCTGTTCGCTGCCGGGATCAGCATCACCCTGTTTTTCTTCTGCGTGTCCGAGCCACTGACGCATCTGGCCCAACCGCCACAAGGCGAAGCCGGCACCGCCGACGCGGCGCGCCAGGCGATGCAGATCCTGTTTCTGCACTGGGGCCTGCACGGCTGGGGCGTGTTCGCCTTCGTCGGCATGGCCCTGGCCTACTTCGCCTACCGGCATAACCTGCCGCTGGCCCTGCGTTCAGCGCTGTATCCGCTGATCGGCAAACGCATCAACGGCCCCATCGGTTACGCGGTGGATGGCTTCGGCATCATTGCCACGGTGTTCGGCCTCGGTGCGGACATGGGCTTCGGCGTGCTGCACCTCAACTCCGGCCTGGATTACCTGTTCGGTATCGCCCACACCCAGTGGATTCAGGTCGGCCTGATCACATTGATGATGGGCGCGGCGATCATCGTCGCCGTGTCGGGTGTGGATAAGGGCGTGCGAGTGATGTCCGACATCAACATGCTGCTGGCCTGTGCGCTGCTGCTCTTCGTGCTGTTCGCCGGCCCCACCCAGCACCTGCTCAACACCTTGATCCAGAACCTCGGCGACTACCTCGGCGCCTTGCCGATGAAGAGTTTCGACCTCTACGCCTACGACAAACCGAGCGACTGGCTCGGTGGCTGGACGGTGTTCTATTGGGCCTGGTGGATCGCGTGGTCGCCGTTCGTGGGCCTGTTCATTGCGCGGATTTCCCGTGGCCGGACCATCCGTGAATTTGTCTTCGGCGTGTTGCTGATCCCGCTCGGTTTCACCCTGGCGTGGATGTCGATCTTCGGCAACAGTGCCATCGATCAGGTGCTCAACCACGGCATGTCGGCGCTGGGCATGTCGGCCCTCGACAATCCGTCGATGAGCCTTTATCTGCTGCTGGAAACCTATCCATGGAGCAAGACCGTCATCGCCGTGACGGTGTTCATCAGCTTCGTGTTCTTCGTCACCTCGGCCGACTCCGGCACCGTGGTGCTCTCGACCCTCTCGGCCAAGGGTGGCAACCCGGACGAAGACGGGCCGAAATGGCTGCGGGTGTTCTGGGGCGCGATGACCGCGCTGGTGACCAGTGCGCTGCTGTTCTCCGGCAGTATCGATGCGCTGAAGTCGGCGGTGGTGCTGACCTCGTTGCCGTTCTCGCTGATTTTGTTGCTGATGATGTGGGGCCTGCACAAGGCGTTCTATCTGGAGTCGCAGAAACAGATCGCGCAACTGCATTCGCTGGCCCCGGTGTCCGGTTCACGTCGTGGCAAGGGTGGCTGGCGTCAGCGCCTGAGTCAGGCCGTGCATTTCCCGTCACGCGACGAGGTGTATCGCTTCATGGACACCACCGTGCGTCCGGCGATCGAAGAGGTGACGGCGGTATTCGTCGAAAAAGGCCTGAACGTGGTCACCCAGCCGGACCCGGCGCATGACAGCGTCAGCCTGGAAATCGGCCATGGCGAGTTGCATCCGTTTATCTACCAGGTGCAGATGCGCGGCTATTTCACGCCGTCGTTTGCGCGCGGTGGCATGGGTTCCAAGCAACTCAACAACCGCCGCTATTACCGCGCTGAAGTGCATTTGAGCGAGGGCAGTCAGGACTACGATCTGGTGGGCTACACCAAGGAACAGATCATCAACGACATCCTCGACCAGTACGAACGCCACATGCAGTTCCTGCATCTGGTGCGTTGATCGGCCGCTGGGCGTCGGGACGTTTTACGACTCGGCGCTCAGCACCATGAACAACACCATCGCCGCCATCGGCACCCCGAACACCGCACTGCCCACCGCAATTTCCGACCCCAGCGGCTGCCCGGCATGCACCACTCCCACCGCGCCATTGATCACCGTCAACGCCAGCCACAGCGCGGCGAAGCTGTAGGCCAAAGTCTGCCGGCTGAAGCCGATTCGCTCGCCGATGTAGAGCATCAGGGCGAGCAGAACCAGGCCGAAGAAGATGATGATGGCGGTATGCATGGGTGTGCCTGCTGGATATGCGGTGCTTGATCGGCCGTCTTCGCGGGCAAGCCCGCTCCCACAGTTTTTTGTGTTGGATACAGAGTCTGTAAACGACGCGAAACACTGTGGGAGCGGGCTTGCCCGCGAAGGGGCCATCTCGGTGTCAACTAGAGCATAGCTAAGTCAGCCCGCCTCAATACACGCAGGACTTTCGTCATCGGACATATTTCGCGACTCGTTCAAATGTATCTGGTCGGCGAGGCACTTTCTCGCTGGCCCGCACCTGCCATCGGTCTGACCAAAAACGGCGGACATGTTCCGTCAGCTAATATTTGTCTGAGTGTGTATCGTGTGTATAAATCAAGTGTCCACGCCCTAAAGTGACCAGCTCTTGCTGTCGAACAGGGCGAAGGCAATGCGTAGTCGGGAAATGATCAGGATGATCGAGGACGACGGTTGGTATCTGGTTGCAGTGAAGGGCAGTCACCATCAATACAGGCATCCGCACAAGTCGGGACGGGTGACGGTCAAGCATCCGGATTCGGACCTTCCCAAAGGGACGATCAACAGCATTTTTGAAACAAGCGGGATTGAAATGAAGCCCGTCACTGGAAATGAAAGTCCTTTTATGGACACGTCAGAGGAAGGATTCACGTCTATGAAATTCCCGGTCGTTCTGCACAAGGATGCCGACTCAGACTACGGAGTGATTGTCCCGGATGTACCAGGGTGCTTCTCCGCAGGTACTACGGTAGCCGAAGCTTTTGAAAACACTCAGGAGGCTCTGGCCCTGCACTATGAGGGACTCGTCGCTGATGGTGCACCGTTGCCCCGAGTTCAGGACATTGATGCTCATCTTGATAATCCGGATTACGCGGGTGGGATCTGGGGTGTTGTCGACTTTGATATCACGCCCTATTTCGGCAAATCGGTACGCTTCAACGCCACGCTGCCCGAACAACTGCTCGAGCGTATCGATCAGACAGTCCGGCGTGATCAGCGCTACAGCTCCCGTTCCGGGTTTCTGGCGGCTGCTGCTTTGCGCGAATTGTCGGCATAACGAAGAACCTGCGCTGGAGCAGACTGCGATCTTTTGATTCTGGCTTTGAGCGAAAGATCGCAGCGCTCGATAGCTCCTACAGTGGTTTTAGAATCAGGTGCTCTCGCGCTCGATCACTTCGCATTGCAGTAAATTCAGGCGCTGCACCTCATTGCTCGGCAATACGCCAAGGCTTTCCAGCACTCGTGTCGCCGCCAGTACGCCGATCTCCAGCGCGGGCGGTTTGATCGTGCTCAGGCTGGGCAGCAGCATCTCGGCGAACGGGTAATCGCCGAAGCCGAGCACGGCGCAGTCTTCGGGGATGTTGAGGCCGGCGCGTTGCCCGGCGAGCAGGGCGCCGGCGGCGAGGTTGTCGTTGGCGAAGAAGATCGCGTCGGGGCGCGGCGAGGCGTTCATCAGCGCTCCCATCGCTTGCTTGCCCGCCTCGAACGGGGCGCGATCGGCGTCCGGTGCGAACACCCAGGGCTCCAGACCGAGTTCACGCACGGTCGCGGCGTAACCGTCACGGCGCTCCAGTGCGCTGAAGTCGCCGGGTGCGCTGTTCTGCACAAATGCGATTCGCCGATAGCCCTTGTCGTGTAGAAAACGGGCGGCGCTGACACCTACCTCGAAGTGCGAAAAACCGATCTGCATCGGCTCGCGCTCCGGCTGGTAATCCCAGGTTTCGATCACCGGGATATCTGCTTCGGCCAGCATTTTTTCCGTGCCCGCGCTGTGAAAGTGACTGGTGACCACCAGCGCCGCCGGCGACCAGCCGAGGAAGGCCCGCACCGCGTTTTCTTCCTGTTCGGCGCTGAAGTAACTCGACGCCAGCAGCAACTGATAACCGTGGCGGCTGAGGGTGTCGCTGAAGCCTTGAATGGTGTTGGCAAAGATCGGCCCGGAGATGTTCGGGATCACCATTCCGACGATTTTTCCCCGTGCTGAAGCCAGCCCGCCGGCCACCAGGTTCGGCACGTAGCCCAACTCGGCCACCACCGCCGCAATTCGCTCACGGCGCTCGGGCGAGACCGATTCCGGTTGATTGAAATAACGCGATACGGTGATCGCCGATACGCCAGCCTGGCGTGCTACCGCATTGAGGGTCACACGTCCGGCGCCACGGCGTTTGCGGGGCTTTTCCTGGCTCAAGTCTCGATCCTTGTTAAAAACAAAAACGCATATAAAAGTAATTTTTCAGTATTGGACGCTCTATGTGCAGCTTGCCAATACTGGCGATGTTAGCGCTAACAATGCGCGTTGTCTGCTACTCGCTCGAGCGAATGCCCAAGACACCGATTCAGGCGCTGTCGTCGCAGAACGGCAGCGGTTCAGGGCCAATTTCGAGCGGGCAAACATGCACAACATTCCTGGGGCGACACCTAAACTGGCGCAATCGATTTGCGCTGCCGGCTGGATTTTTACCGGGCTGGCGGCGTTGCCGCTGGCCGACGCTTTTGCAGCTGACGGCAGCGATCAGGAGCCGACCCTCAAGTCGGTGACGGTCACCGCCACCCGCCGCGAAGAGTCGCTGCAAAAGGTCCCGGTGGCGGTCTCGGTGATCGACGGTGAACAGCTGGAGCGCGACAACCGCAATGGTGTGGCAGGCATCGTCCAGCAAGTGCCGTCGCTGAATTTCCGCACCGGCGCGTCGAACAAGGACACCTCGTTGTTCGTGCGTGGCGTCGGTACGATTTCTACCTCACCCGGTGTCGAACCCACAGTGGCCACGGTGATTGACGGCGTGGTCTATGCGCGTCCCGGCCAGTCGACCCTCGATCTGTTGGATCTGGAGCGTGTCGAAGTACTGCGCGGCCCGCAGGGCACCCTGTTCGGCAAGAACGCCTCGGCCGGTGTGCTCAACATCACCAGCAAGGCGCCGACCAACGAGACCCACGGTTACATCGATCAGTCGTACTACAGCGGCAACGAAAGCCGCACCCGCTTCGGCATCGGCGGCAGCCTGATTCCGGACACGCTCAAGGGTTCGATCAGCACCTTGTTCGGTACTTACGACGGCAATGTCGACAACAAACACAACGGCCAGGAGGTCAACGGTTACAACCACCGCGGCGTGCGCGGCAAACTCGAATTCACCCCGAACGATGACGTCACCTTCACCCTGATCGCCGACTACATGCAGTCCCACGACGACGGCCCCAACGGCGTGGTCAGCAAGTCGTTGACGCCGGCCTTCGCCAACGCGCTGAGCCCGGTTTACGCCAGCAGCCATAACCGCGACATCAACACCGACACCCGCACTCACGTCGAGGACACCAACAAAGGTCTGTCCGGCCAGCTCGACTGGCAATTGGGCGATTACACCCTGACGTCGATCACGGCGTGGCGCGGCTGGGACAACACGCAGTATCAGGACGGCGATCGGCTGAGCACGATCACTGCTGCGTTCCCCGGCACCGCCGACAAGGGCGATCTGGCCTTCGACCAGTATTCGCAGGAGCTGCGTCTGGCCTCGCCGAAAGGCGAATTCCTCGAGTACGTCGGCGGCCTGTTCTACATGCACGGCAAGGACGACGAGACCTATCAGCGCACCTTGACCACCACCACGCGCACCGACCGTGGCGTCGCCGATTACAGCACCACCAGCGACAGCTACGCCGCGTTCGGCGAAGCCACGCTGAACTTCACCTCGGACTTTCGTGGTATCGCCGGCCTGCGCTATACCCACGATGATCTGGAATACGATCACCGCCGCGTCTCGACGTCGGCGACCACGGTCAGCGGCATTCAACCGGCGACCAGCAGCTCCGGCTCGGTGGACGAGGACGGCTGGTCCGGCCGCCTCGGTGTGCAGTACGACCTCAGCGATGCAGTCACCACCTATCTGACCTACTCGCGCGGCTACAAAGGCCCGGCCTACAACGTGTTCTTCAACATGCAGCCGCGTGACACCGAGGCGCTCAAACCGGAAACCTCCAACACCTGGGAAGCGGGGATCAAGGCCACGAGCTGGAACAACCGGCTGACCACCAACCTCGCGGTGTTCCACAGCGACTACGACAACTATCAGGCGAACTTTTTCGACACCGTCGCCGGGCAAGTGGTGACGCGCCTGATCAACGCCGGCAGCGTCAGCACCGAAGGCGTCGAACTCGATTACGCCTTGCAGGCGACCCGGCAACTGAAGTTCTCCGGGGCGCTGGCCTACACCCGCGCACGCATCGATCAATTCAGTTGCCCGGCGGGCGCTGCGGCGTCGTGCAACGTCAATGGCAAGCCGCTGCCGTTCAGCCCGGACTGGAAAAGCTACGTGCGCGCCGACTACAGCATTCCGTTGGACAACGGTCTGGATATCGAACTCGGCACCGACTACAGCTGGCAAAGCGAAGTGCAGTACGACATCAGCCAGAACGCCGACACCAAGCAAGGCGCCTACGGCATCTGGAACGCCAGCGTCGCTCTCGCCGATTACACCAACGGCTGGCGCGTGGCACTGCTGGGCAAGAACCTCGCGGACAAGTCCTATTCGCCATTGCTGGCCAGTGGCGGCAACTACATCTACCGCGCCGTGCCACGGGATGACGAGCGCTACTTTGGCGTGCAACTGCGCAAGGATTTCTGAGATGAGCAGACAATTGAAACTGGGCGCGTTTCTCATGGCCACCGGGCACCACGTCGCCGCGTGGCGTCACCCGCAGGTGCCAGCCAATGCCGGTCTGGATTTCGCCCACTACAAGCGTCTGGCGCAGATTGTCGAGGCAGCAAAATTCGACACGCTGTTCATCGCCGATAGTGTGGCCGCGCCGACCCAGGACATCGCCAGCCGCATGGCGCGCTCCGATCACTTCGAACCACTGACCTTGCTCTCGGCGTTGAGCGCGGTCACCGAACACATCGGCCTGATCGCCACGGCGACCACCAGCTACAACGAGCCTTACCACGTAGCGCGCAAATTCGCCTCGCTCGATCACCTGTCCGGTGGGCGCGCCGGGTGGAATCTGGTGACCTCGGACAACGCCGCCGAAGCGCTGAATTTTGGTCGCGAGGAGCACATCGGCCACGCCGACCGCTACCGCCGCGCCCGTGAGTTTCATCAGGTGGTTACCGGGCTTTGGGACAGTTGGGAGGACGATGCCTTCGTGCGTGACAAGGCCAGCGGCGCGTATTACGACCCGTCGAAGCTGCATGTGCTGGATCACGTCGGTGAGCACTTTCGGGTGAAAGGCCCGCTGAACGTGGCGCGCTCACCGCAGGGGCAACCGGTGGTCGTGCAGGCGGGTTCTTCCGAAACCGGGCGGGAATTGGCAGCGCAGACCGCTGAAGTGGTGTTCACCGCGCAAACCTCGCTGGCCAGTGCTCAGGCGTTTTACGCCGACCTCAAGGGCCGCCTGCCGAAATACGGGCGCAGTGCCGATTCGCTGAAAATCATGCCAGGGGTGTTTGTCGTCGTCGGGCAGACGGAGGCCGCAGCGCAGGAAAAATGTGAAACGTTTCAGCAATTGGTCGAACCGGAGGTTGGCGTCGCCTTGCTTGG
Organism: Pseudomonas sp. H1h; assembly: GCF_000633255.1. Taxonomy (GTDB): domain Bacteria; phylum Pseudomonadota; class Gammaproteobacteria; order Pseudomonadales; family Pseudomonadaceae; genus Aquipseudomonas. The sequence goes on along the minus strand of NZ_AYMJ01000016.1, from coordinate 111,957 downwards.
GCGTATGCTGGGCAACTTCGATTTGTCGAAGTACCCGCTGGACGGACCGTTGCCCGAGTTGCCGCTGACCGACAGCGGCCAGCAGAGCCGGCAGAAATTGCTGACTGAACTGGCGGGACGGGAGAGTCTTTCGCTCGCCGAGTTGGGGCGCAAGATTGCCGGCGGGCGTGGGCATTACAGCCTGATCGGGACCCCGGTGCAGATCGCTGACCGCTTGCAGGAATGGTTCGAACAGGGTGCGGCGGATGGCTTCAACGTGCTGGTGCCGCACCTGCCCGGTGGGCTCGAAGACTTCGCCCATGGCGTGGTCCCGGAACTGCAGCGGCGTGGGCTGTTCAGAACCGAGTATGAGGGTCGGACATTGCGCGAGAACCTGGGTCTCGCCCGGCCTGGCAACAGATTTGTGTAACACCCTTCGCGAGCAGGCTCGCTCCCACATGGGCGTGCATTCCAAATGTGGGAGCGAGCCTGCTCGCGAAGAAGTCGACACCCATTGAAGACAGACAAGAGAGGATTCGATGACTTACACCGCTGCCGAAAACCGCTACGACTCCATCCCTTACCGCCGCGTCGGCCGCAGTGGTCTGGTGTTACCCGCGCTGTCGCTGGGCCTGTGGCACAACTTTGGCGACAGCACGCCGATCGACACCCAGCGCGCCTTGCTGCGTACCGCGTTCGACCTGGGCATCAACCACTTCGACCTCGCCAACAACTACGGCCCGCCGTACGGCAGCGCCGAGATCAATTTCGGTCGCCTGCTGCGTGAAGACTTCAAGCAGTACCGCGATGAGCTGATCATCTCCAGCAAGGCCGGCTGGGACATGTGGCCCGGCCCTTATGGCCAGGGCGGCGGCTCGCGCAAATACGTGTTGGCCAGCCTCGATCAGAGCCTGCAGCGCCTGGGCCTGGACTATGTGGATATCTTTTATTCGCACCGCTTCGACCCGGACACCCCGCTGGAAGAAACCGCCAGCGCCCTCGCCACTGCGGTGCAGCAGGGCAAGGCGTTGTACATCGGTATCTCGTCGTATTCCGGGGTGAAAACCCGCGAGATCGCTGCGCTGCTCAAAGAGTGGAAAGTGCCGCTGCTGATTCATCAGCCGGCGTACAACCTGCTCAACCGCTGGGTGGAAAAGGACCTGCTCGACACCACCGATGAGCTCGGCACTGGCGTGATTGCGTTCACCCCGTTGGCGCAAGGTCTGCTGACCGACAAGTACCTCAACGGCGTACCGGCGGATGCGCGGGTCAATCGTCCGGGTGGCGGTTCGCTGCAGGCTTCGCACTTGTCCGAAGCGAACATTGCGCACGTTCGCGCGTTGAACGAGATTGCCAAGCGTCGCGGCCAGAGCCTGGCGCAACTGGCATTGGCCTGGACCCTGCGTGATCCACGGGTGACCTCGGCGCTGATCGGCGCGAGCCGGCCGGAGCAGATTGTCGAGAACGTCGGGGCGTTGAAGAACCTGAACTTCAGTGCTGAAGAGTTGGCGGAGATTGACCGGTTTGCCCAAGAGGGCGGGATCAATCTGTGGGAGAAGCCTTCGACGGCGGAGTAACGTTCAAGCTGCAAAAAGCTTTCGCGAGCAGGCTCGCTTCCACAGGGAAACGCGTTTCAATGTGGGAGCGAGCCTGCTCGCGAAGGGGCCGCTTCAGTTACTGAAGATCTCGATACTCAGCGAAAGAAAGGCACATCCCCCAACACCGTAGCCCGCTGCATCACCCGCCGCGCCGGCCGGTAATCATCCACCGCGTAATGCTGCGTCACGCGGTTGTCCCAGAACGCAATGTCGTCCTTCTGCCAGCGCCAGCGAATGGTGAATTCCGGTCGCGTCGCGTGGGCGAACAGAAACTTCAGCATCGCTTCGCTTTCGGTTTCCGACAGCTCGTTGATCTTCGACGTGAAGCCTTCGTTGACGAACAACGAGCGGCGTCCGCTCACCGGGTGGGTGCGGATCACCGGATGCGACAGCGGCGGATTCTTGCGCCGTGCCTCTTCCCATTGCGCCAGTGCATCGGGCGTGTTGCCGTAGCGTTCCAGCGGAAACGAACGGGTGAAATCATGGGTTGCTGTCAGCCCTTCGAGCAAGGCTTTCACAGGCGCCGACAGGGCCTCATACGCAGCAATCCCGCTGGCCCACAAGGTGTCGCCGCCAAACTCCGGCAGCAGCTTGGCGCTGAGTACCGCGCCCATCGCCGGGGTCGGCAGGAAGGTCACGTCGGTGTGCCAGATTGCGTTGTCGCGCACGTCGGTGACAGCGGTGTCGAGGATCAGCACTTCAGGCTGCTCCGGCACATTGGGGTAGATCGGGTGAATGTGCAGGTCGCCGAAGTACGCCGCAAAACGCGCCTGTTGTGGCGGCTCGATCGGCTGGTTGCGGAAGAACAGCACTTGATACTTGAGCAGTGCCTGCTCGATGGCGTCGCGCTGTTCCAGGTTCAGCGGCTGGCTGATATCGACGCCACTGATCTGTGCGCCGAGGGCCGAGCTTAAGGGGGTGATAGTCAGGCTGCTCATGATGGTTCTCTAGAATTCGGGGTGTGATGCTTTTGTGGGAGCGAGCCTGCTCGCGAATGCTGCGTGTCAGGCGACAGTGCAGTGACTGCTCCGACGCTTTCGCGAGCAGGCTCGCTCCCACAGGTGTGTTCACATCAAATTTGTCAGTGCGCCTGGCCGTGCCACGGCACCAGTTTGCGCTGCAGGGCGCGCAGGCCCATTTCCATGGCAAAGGCGATCAGGGCAATCACCAGAATCCCCAGCACCACCACATCGGTGACGAGGAACTGCGCGGCCGACTGCACCATGAAGCCCAAACCGCTGGTGGCAGCGATCAGTTCAGCGGCGACCAATGTCGACCAGCCAACACCCAGACCAATGCGCACACCGGTGAGAATGTCCGGCAGGGCGCTGGGCAAAATCACATGGCGGATCAGTTGGGCGCGAGTGGCGCCCAACGACTGCGCGGCGCGCAGTTTGGCCGGATCTACGGTGCGAACGCCGGTGGCGGTAGCAATGGCAATCGGCGCGAAAATCGCCAGGTAGATCAGCAGCACTTTCGACAACTCGCCGATGCCGCACCAGATCACGATCAGCGGCAGATAGGCCAGGGGCGGAATCGGCCGATAGAACTCGATCAGCGGATCGAGCACGCCACGGGCGATACGGTTGGCGCCGATGGCGATACCCACCGGCACCGCCGTCAGAATCGCAAAACCAAGGCCCAGACCAATGCGGCTCAAGCTCGCGCCCAAGTGCTGCCACAGGGTCGAATCCATATAGCCCGTGGTCGCCAGCAACCAGCCTTTTTGCAGCACGGCGGACGGCGGTGGCAGGAACAGGGGTTCGATCAGGCCGGTGGCTGTTACGGCCCACCAGATCACCAGCAAAGCGAGCAAGGTCAGCAGGCTGATCCAGCGCGTGCTGAGGCTGCGGCGCACAGGAATCACCACCGATGGGGTTTTTACCGCCGGGGCGGAAACGTCGTAACTGCTCATGCGCGCTCCTGCCGCTGAACGGCGCTGCGTTGCGAGAACACTTTGCTCAGCACGTGCTCGCGGGTTTCGATAAATCGCGGGTCGGATTTGATTGCGCGGGCGGACTCGCCGGCGGCGTAACGCTGACCGAAATCCAGGTGCAGACGCTCGACGATCTGCCCCGGATTCGGCGCGAGCAAAATCAGGTCAGTGGCGAGGAACACCGCTTCTTCAATGTCATGGGTAATCAGGAAAACCGGCTTGGCGGTGCGCTGCCAGACTTGCAGCAACAGCTCCTGCATCTGTTCGCGGGTGAACGCGTCGAGGGCGCCGAAGGGTTCGTCCATCAGCAGCACGCGCGGGTCGGCAGCGAGGGCGCGGGCCAGGCCAACGCGCTGTTTCTGGCCGCCGGAGAGCTGCCAGATACGGCGGCTTTCAAAGCCGGAAAGATCGACCAGCGCAAGCATTTCGCGGGCGATCCTCTCGCGTTTCTCCTTGGCGACACCGGCCAGTTCCAGACCAAACGCCACGTTGGCCAATACGTCCTGCCATGGCAACAAAGCATCGTCCTGGAACACCACGCCACGTTCGGCGCTCGGGCCTTTGACCGGCACGCCGTCGAGGGTGATGCGCCCGGCGCTGGGTTCGACGAAGCCGGCAATCAGGTTCAACAGCGAAGTCTTGCCACTGCCGGACGGGCCGAGGGCTACCAGCAACTGCTGAGGCCCGAGGGTCAGGGAAATGTCCGCCAGCACCGGTGCAGGGCTGCCGGGATACTGTGCGCTGATGCGCTCCAGCTGTAGCAAGGCCATCGCGGTTAACTCCCGATCAGTTGGTGATGTATTTGGCGCTGACGTACGGCGCGTAGTCCGGCAGTACGGCTTCGACCTTGCCTTGCTCCTTGAGGAACGCGGCGGTGTCGGTGATGGCCTTGGTGGTCGGCGCGCCGAGGGTGATCACTTGATCAGCCGCCAGCGGGTAGACGTTGCCTTGCAGCAGCAAAGGAATGTCGCTGGCCTTGGCGCCTGAGAGTTTCACCAGTTTGTCGACGTTGGATTGGTCGGCGAGCCAGGCTTTCGGGTCTTTGCGGTAATCGGCGTAGGCGTCGAGGGTGACCTTGGCGAACGCGGTGACGATGTCCGGGTGCTTCTCGGCGAAGTCCTTGCGCACGATCCACGCATCGAAAGTCGGTGCACCGAACTTGGCCAGCTCGCCGGAGGTGATCAGCACCTTGCCGTTCTCCTTGGCCACGCCGAGTGCCGGATCCCACACGTAAGTGGCGTCGATGTCACCGCGTTTCCAAGCGGCGATGATCGCTGGGGGCGCGAGGTTGAGCACGGTGACTTTCGACGGGTCGATGTTCCAGTGCTTCAGCGCCGCGAGCAGGCTGTAATGACCGGTAGACACGAACGGCACGGCGATTTTCTTGCCGACCAGATCCTGCGCAGTGTTGATCCCGGAACCGTCGCGAGCGACCAGTGCTTCGGCGGCGCCGATCTGGGTAGCGATGAGGAAGGTTTCCACCGGAACCTTGCGGGTGATCGCGGCGGTCAGCGGGCTCGAACCCAGGTAACCGATCTGCACGTCACCGGAGGCGATGGCGGCAATGATGTCGGCGCCGTTGTCGAACTTGCGCCAGCTGATGTCGGCCTTGGTGGCTTTTTCGTAAGCGCCGTCGGCCTGTGCGACTTTCGCCGGGTCAACGGTGGTTTGGTAGGCGACGGTGAGGTCGGCGGCCTGGGCCAGAAAGCTCGCAGCAGCCAGAGAGGCCACGGCCAACAGGCGAAGCGGGAAATTCAGTTTCATGGGGGCGTGCTCCAAATCAGGCGACCGACGATCGGCGTGACAGGAGACTAAATGATCTAAGAAACTAAAAATAAATAACTTTTTAGACTTAGCTTATGAGCGGAAAAATCTAAGCCTAGCCGCTGTGCGGTCATTCGCGAGCAGGCTCGCTCCCACAGGAGATTGCAATCCAATGTGGGAGCGAGCCTGCTCGCGAAAAGGTTCGAAGAACCTTCTGATGTCAGTTGCTGATCGCCAGAATACTCGCCTGATACGACCCGACAAACACATCGAAATCGCCAACCTCGTTCTGCTCCAGCTCAGCCTGTTGCGCCAGCGAAGACCGCGCCAGTTCTTCAAACTTCGCCTGTTCCTCAGCTGCCAACGGCTCGCTGCGGAAGAACTCGGCATGCGCCTGGCTCTGACGCAACGAGAACTGCGCAAAGCTTTCCTTATGCTCAGCCATCGCCGCCAGCACCTGCGCGGATGGCGTCAGGGACGGGTCGCTGACCTTGGCCAGTTGTGCATCCAGCGCCTTGCTGTGCGCATCGCCGCCATGGCTCTGATCCAGCAGTGCTGCCAGTGGCGCAATTTGCTCCAGCAGTTCTGCCGCCCAGGCTTTCATCTCGACCGGCTGACCATCACGCTGCAATTGCAGGCCCGGCCGGCGACCTTCCTTGACCACGCTGAGGAAGTTCGAGGTGGCATTGCCGCACGAAGTGTTGGTCAGCAACGGGCTGTCGTTCAGCGCGCAGTACAGCAGGAACGCGTCGAGGAAGCGCGACTCGGTGACGTCGATCCCCATTGGCAGGAACGGGTTGATGTCCAGGCAGCGCACTTCGACGTACTGGATGCCACGGGCGACCAGGGCCTGGATCGGCCGCTCGCCGGTGTAGGTCACGCGTTTCGGGCGGATGTTGGAGTAGTACTCGTTTTCGATTTGCAGGATGTTGGTGTTGAGCTGCACCCACTCGCCATCCTTGTGCGTGCCGACTTCAACGTACGGCGCGTACGGCGTGGCCACGGCTTTGCGCAGACTGTCGGTGTAGCTCGCCAGATCGTTGTAGCACGGGGTCAGACCGGCCTGGGCATTGCTCTGATAACCGAGGTCGCTCATGCGCAGGCTGGTGGCGTACGGCAGGTACAGGGTGTCCGGATCGAGCTGTTCCAACTGGTGCGAACGGCCGCGCAGGAAGCCGGCGTCCAGCGCCGGCGATGCACCGAACAGGTACATCAGCAGCCAGCTGTAGCGACGGAAATTACGGATCAGCGCGATGTAGGACGACGACTGGAAGTCGCGGTCGGTGCCGACGAAACCCTCGGCTTCGCGCAGCAGCGGCCAGAGCTTTTCCGGCAGGGAAAAGTTGTAGTGAATCCCGGCGATGCACTGCATGGTCTTGCCGTACCGCAGGGCCAGGCCCTTGCGGTAGACGTACTTGAGCTGACCGATGTTGGAGGTGCCGTAATAGGCGATCGGGATGTCTTCCTCGGCCGGCAACGGGCACGGCATCGATGGACTCCACAGGTACTCGTCGCCGAGCTTGCTGTAGGCAAAGCGATGAATCTTGTCCAGGCTCGCCAGGGTGTCAGCCGGGTCGGGCAGGGCGGGCGTGATGAACTCCAGCAGCGACTCGGAATAGTCAGTGGTGATCTGTTCGTTGGTCAGCGCGGAACCCAAGGCTTCGGGGTGCGGCGTTTGCGCCAGACGACCTTCGCTGGTCACGCGCAGGCATTCACGTTCGATACCGTGGAGGCACTGTTCGAGCAGAGAGAGGTTGGCGCGCTCGCCGAGCAGAGCCAGGCGGCGGTTGAGAAGTTCGCTCAATTTGGATTCCTTCACGCGTCAGTCGCCCCAATATGGGGGTGGGCAGGACGGTCTACAAGGGTGAAGTTGAAACTGGCGTTTTCGCCTGGTTTTTTGGGCTCACGAAGCCCCTTTCGAACCGCCGACTTCAATCCCTGAATCTGGCAGATGCACGCGAAGATCATGCCGTTCCTGTGGGAGCGGGCTTGCTCGCGAAGGCGTCGTGTCAGGCGACCTGATGCTGCCTGACACTCCCTCTTCGCGAGCAAGCCCGCTCCCACAGAAAAGCTCGACGCTGCGATCACAGCGCCGAAATTAACTCAAATTGATGACGACAAGCTACAGGACAGCGAACGTGCCTTGCGCTTTTGCGACCAGTTTGTCGCCCTGCATCACGTCGGCTTCGACCACCAGCGTGCGGCGGCCCGGGTGGATCACCCGCGCCGTGCACAGCACCTCGCCGTCGGAAACGGCGCGGATGTAGTTGATCTTGCACTCGATGGTCGCGCTCTGCTGATCGAAGCCGTGGGTGCTGGAACAGGCCAGCCCCATGGCGATGTCGACCAGACTGAACAGCGCGCCACCGTGCAATTTGCCGCCGCGGTTGCGCAGTTCCGGTTCCAGCACCAGGGCGACTTGCGCCACCCCGGTTTCCAGGCTGTGCAGGCGGCAACCCAACAGCTTGAAAAACGCGCTCTCGACGAGCCCGGCCGGAATCTCCATCAGCGTTTCTTCAACTGCTTGGCGTTGGCGAACAGCGAGGCCATCGCATTGTTCACCGGCGCTGCGGTTGCGGTTTCCTTGCGTGGCGTGTTGTTCGATGGCTGGCGCTGGGCCGAGCCCGGACGCGAGCCACGGGCACCGTCGATCTTCTCGCCCGGGGTGTCGCCCATGCGCATCGACAGGCCGACGCGTTTGCGCGGGATGTCGACTTCCATGACCTTCACTTTCACCACGTCACCGGCTTTCACGGCTTCGCGCGGGTCCTTGATGAACTTCTCCGACAGCGCCGAGATGTGCACCAGACCGTCCTGATGCACGCCGATGTCGACGAATGCGCCGAACGCGGTCACGTTGGTGACGACACCTTCGAGGATCATCCCCAGTTGCAGGTCTTTGAGGTCTTCGACGCCTTCCTGGAACTCGGCGGTCTTGAACTCCGGACGCGGGTCGCGGCCCGGTTTTTCCAGTTCCTGGATGATGTCGGTGACGGTTGGCAGGCCGAAGGTCTCGTCGGTGAATTTCTTCGGATCCAGACGTTTGAGGAACCCGGCATCGCCGATCAACGAGCGAATGTCGCGGTCGGTTTCAGCGGCAATGCGTTGCACCAGCGGATAGGCTTCCGGGTGAACGGCCGAGGAATCCAGCGGGTTGTCGCCGTTCATCACACGCAGGAAGCCTGCAGCCTGTTCGAAGGTTTTCTCGCCCAGACGCGCGACTTTCTTCAGTGCTGCACGGGTTTTGAACGCGCCGTGTTCGTCGCGGTGAGCGACGATGTTTTGCGCCAGCGTTGCGTTGAGGCCGGAGATCCGCGCCAACAGCGCCACGGATGCGGTGTTCACATCGACGCCGACGGCGTTCACGCAGTCCTCGACCACCGCATCCAGGCCACGCGCCAGTTTCAGCTGCGAGACGTCGTGCTGGTACTGACCGACACCGATAGATTTCGGATCGATTTTCACCAGTTCAGCCAGTGGATCCTGCAGGCGACGAGCAATGGACACCGCGCCACGGATCGACACGTCCAGGTCCGGGAATTCCTTGGCCGCCAGTTCGGATGCCGAGTACACCGATGCACCGGCCTCGGAAACCATGACCTTGGTCATCTTCATCGCTGGATATTTTTTGATCAGTTCGATCGCCAGTTTGTCGGTTTCGCGGCTGGCGGTGCCGTTGCCGATGGCGATCAGGTCAACCGAGTGCTTGGCGCACAGGGCGGCCAGGATGGCGATGGTCTGATCCCACTTGTTGTGTGGCACGTGCGGGTAAACCGTGGCGTGATCCAGCAGTTTGCCGGTGGAATCGACCACGGCGACCTTGCAGCCGGTACGCAAGCCCGGGTCGAGGCCCAGGGTCGCGCGCGGGCCGGCCGGAGCGGCCAGCAGCAGGTCGTGCAGGTTGTGGGCAAAGACGTTGATCGCCTCGGTTTCGGCGCCGTCGCGCAGTTCGCCGAGCAGGTCGGTTTCCAGGTGGGTGTAGAGCTTGACCTTCCAGGTCCAGCGCACCACTTCGCCGAGCCATTTGTCGGCCGGGCGGTTCTGGTTCTGGATGCCGAATTGCTGGCCGATCATGCCCTCGCACGGGTGCATGGTACCTGGCAGTTCGTCGCCGACTTTCAGCGCGGAGCTGAGGATACCTTCGTTGCGGCCACGGAAAATGGCGAGCGCGCGGTGCGACGGCATGCTTTTCAGCGGTTCGTCGTGTTCGAAGTAGTCGCGGAACTTGGCGCCTTCTTCTTCCTTGCCGGCGATCACGCGGGCACTGATGGTCGCTTCCTGCTTGAGGTAGTTACGCAGTTTTTCCAGCAGGCTGGCGTCTTCGGCGAAACGTTCCATCAGGATGTACTTGGCGCCTTCGAGCGCAGCTTTCACATCGGCCACGCCTTTTTCGGCGTCGACGAAGCGTGCGGCTTCGGCTTCAGGAGCCAGGTTCGGGTCATTGAACAGACCGTCGGCCAGTTCGCCGAGGCCAGCTTCCAGGGCGATCTGGCCCTTGGTGCGGCGCTTCTGCTTGTACGGCAGGTACAAGTCTTCGAGGCGGGTCTTGGTGTCGGCGAGCTTGATGTCGCGCTCAAGGGCCGGAGTGAGTTTGCCTTGCTCCTCAATGCTGGCGAGGATGCTGATGCGCCGTTCGTCGAGTTCTCGCAGGTAGCGCAGACGCTCTTCCAGATGACGCAGCTGGGTGTCATCAAGGCTGCCGGTGACTTCTTTCCGGTAACGGGCGATGAAGGGAACGGTAGAGCCTTCATCGAGTAGCGCGACGGCCGCTTCGACCTGTTGCGGGCGTACGCCGAGTTCCTCGGCGATGCGGCTGTTGATGCTGTCCATAAAACCACCTGACATATTGTGAAAGCAGGCTCGCAGGCACGGAAATAAAGGCCCGGAGTCTGGTTGAGCGGCTAGAAAATTGCCGCTGCCTGGGTCAAAAGGCACCCCATTGACCCGTGAAATCGAACAATTACTGCGCAGCTCCGGAAAAAATCGCGGCCACCTGCGGTAACGATTCAGACGTTGCCTGGCACAAAACGCCGCGCATTATAACCAGCGTTCTGTCATTCGGGGGTGTAGCAGTCTGTAGGCATAAACCCCGGTTTTCTGGCAGTGAAGGAAAAATCTGCTAACAATGCACACGGTGCGTATAACGGCAGCTACGCCATAATGCGCGCCGAGCTAAAAGGAGCATCCAATGAGCAGCACTGCAAACAATGCTGAAGGCGAAAAAATTCTTATTGTTGACGACGATCCGGGGCTGAGCAGCCTGCTGGAACGTTTTTTCGTCAGCAAGGGCTACCGCGCCCGTGCCGTACCGAACACCGAGCAAATGGACCGTCTGCTGTCGCGTGAAGTGTTCAACCTGGTCGTCCTCGACCTGATGTTGCCGGGCGAAGACGGTCTGACCGCGTGCCGTCGCCTGCGGGCCGCAAACAACCAGATCCCGATCATCATGCTCACCGCCAAGGGCGATGAGATGAGCCGCATCAAGGGCCTGGAACTGGGCGCCGATGACTACCTGGCCAAGCCGTTCAACCCGGACGAGTTGATGGCCCGGGTCAAGGCTGTTCTGCGTCGCCAGGCCGCTCCGGTGCCGGGTGCGCCGGGCAGCGAAGACGAAAACGTCACCTTCGGTGACTACGTGCTGTCGCTGGCGACCCGCGAACTGAAGCGAGGCGACGAAGTGCACATGCTCACCACCGGTGAGTTTGCGGTACTCAAGGCCTTGGTGATGAATGCGCGTCAGCCGCTGACCCGCGACAAACTGATGAACCTGGCCCGTGGCCGCGAGTGGGATGCGTTGGAGCGTTCCATCGACGTGCAGATTTCCCGTCTGCGCCGGATGATCGAACCCGATCCGTCGAAACCGCGCTACATCCAGACTGTCTGGGGCGTGGGCTACGTGTTCGTACCGGATGGCGCCGCTACCAAGTGATCGGCGATTTGTAGGAGCGGGTCTGCGCAGGTCGGGTTGATCGACCCTCTACGCAGACTCGCAATCCGCAATATGCGAGCATGGCTCGCTCCTGCAAGTGTTTAACGGTTATCGATGAAAACCCCCGTCTGGTTCCCCCAAAGTTTTTTCTCCCGCACCCTTTGGCTGGTGCTAATCGTCGTGCTGTTTTCCAAGGCGCTGACCCTGGTTTATCTGTTGATGAACGAGGACGTGCTGGTGGATCGCCAATACAGCCACGGCGTCGCCCTGACGCTGCGCGCCTATTGGGCTGCCGATGAAGAAAACCGCGCGAAGATCGCCGATGCTGCAACCCTGATCCGGGTGGTCGGCGCCGGTGTGCCGGAAGGCGAGCAGCACTGGCCGTACAGTGAAATCTATCAGCGGCAGATGCAGGCGGAGCTGGGGGCCGATACTGAAGTGCGTTTGCGCATGCACTCGCCGCCGGCGCTGTGGGTGCGTGCGCCGAGCCTCGGTGATGGCTGGCTGAAAGTACCGCTGTACCCGCATCCGCTGCGGGGCCAGAAAATCTGGAACGTGCTCGGCTGGTTCCTCGCCATCGGCTTGCTGTCTACCGCCTCGGCGTGGATTTTCGTCAGTCAGCTCAACCAGCCGTTGAAACGCTTGGTGTATGCCGCGCGGCAACTCGGCCAAGGCCGCAGCGTGCGCCTGCCGATCAGCGACACACCGAGCGAGATGACCGAGGTCTATCGCGCCTTCAACCAGATGGCTGAAGACGTCGAACAGGCCGGTCGCGAGCGCGAGCTGATGCTGGCGGGGGTGTCCCATGACTTGCGTACGCCGCTGACCCGCTTGCGCCTGTCGCTGGAGCTGATGGGCGATCGCAATGACCTGACCGATGACATGGTGCGCGACATTGAAGACATGGACGCGATTCTCGACCAGTTCCTCGCGTTCATTCGTGACGGTCGCGACGAGTCGGTGGAAGAGGTGGACCTGAGCGATCTGGTGCGTGAGGTGGCAGCGCCGTACAACCAGAACGAAGAGAAAGTGCACCTGCGTCTGGAACCGATCCAGCCATTTCCACTGCGTCGGGTGTCGATGAAGCGGTTGCTGAACAACCTGATCGGCAACGCCTTAAATCATGCCGGCAGCGGGGTCGAGGTTGCGGCCTATGTGTCCGGTGACACCAGCGCGCCCTATGTGGTGCTGAGTGTGATGGACCGTGGCGCGGGGATCGATCCATCGGAGCTTGAGGCGATCTTCAACCCGTTTACCCGTGGTGATCGTGCGCGGGGCGGCAAGGGCACAGGTTTAGGGTTGGCGATCGTGAAGCGGATTGCTTCTATGCATGGCGGCAATGTTGAACTGCGCAACCGCTCCGGCGGCGGATTGGAAGCGCGGGTACGGTTGCCGCTTGGGTTGATGCTTCCGCGAGATGCGGTTTAACAGCTGAAATTTTCGCTGAGGCTGATGGCCCCATCGCGAGCAAGCCCGCTCCCACAGTTGGAATGCATTCCCCTGTGGGAGCGGGCTTGCTCGCGAAGGCGGCCTCCCTGGCGCCACATCTCTAACGGATTAGCCCTTGCCTTTGGTCCGGGTCATGTTCGGCCCGCCATTCTTCTCCAGGTGCTCGATGATGATCCCCGCCACGTTCTTGCCGGTGGTGGTCTCGATCCCTTCCAGTCCCGGCGACGAGTTAACTTCCATTACCAGCGGCCCGTGATTGGAACGCAGGATATCCACACCTGCCACCGCCAGGCCCATGACCTTGGCCGCACGCAATGCCGTCATGCGTTCTTCCGGGGTGATCTTGATCAGGCTGGCGCTGCCGCCGCGATGCAGGTTGGAGCGGAACTCACCCGGTTTGGCCTGACGCTTCATCGCCGCGATCACCTTGTCGCCGACCACGAAGCAACGGATATCCGCACCGCCAGCTTCCTTGATGTATTCCTGGACCATGATGTTCTGCTTCAGGCCCATGAACGCCTCGATCACCGACTCCGCCGCCGTTGCGGTTTCGCACAGTACGACGCCGATGCCCTGGGTACCTTCCAGTACCTTGATCACCAGCGGCGCGCCGTTGACCATGTCGATCAGGTCGGGAATGTCGTCCGGTGAGTGGGCGAACCCGGTTACCGGCAGACCGATGCCGCGACGCGACAACAGTTGCAGCGAACGCAGTTTGTCTCGCGAACGGGCGATGGCCACCGATTCGTTGAGCGGAAACACCCCCATCATTTCGAACTGGCGCAACACCGCGCAACCATAGAACGTCACCGACGCGCCGATCCTCGGAATCACCGCATCGAAGCCTTCCAGTGGCTTGCCGCGATAGTGGATCTGCGGTTTGTGGCTGGCGATGTTCATGTAGGCGCGCAAGGTGTCGATCACTACCATTTCATGCCCGCGTTCGGTGCCGGCTTCGACCAGGCGACGGGTGGAATACAGACGCGGATTCCGCGACAGCACAGCGATCTTCATGCAACACCTGTGGAGGAGGTAGATACCGGGAACACCGGCTTGTCTTGTACATATTTGATGCCCGGATTGACCACCAGCTGGCCATCGATCAGGGCTTTGGAACCGAGCAACAGGCGATAACGCATGGACTTGCGGCAGGCGAGGGTGAACTCGACCGCCCACACCCGATCACCGAGGGCCAGGGTGGTGCTGATCACGTAGCGCACCTGAGCCTGGCCGTTGGAGCTTTTAATGGTCTTGCGCGTGACCAGCGGTGCTTCGCAGCGCCGGTGACGCAACTGCACCACCGTGCCCAGGTGCGCGGTGAAGCGCACCCACTTCTCGCCGTCGCGCTCGAACGGCTCGATGTCGGTGGCGTGCAGGCTGGAGGTGCTCGCGCCGGTGTCGATTTTCGCCCGCAGGCCCGCGACTCCCAGATCAGGGAGCGCCACCCACTCGCGCAGACCAACAACGGTCAAATGGTCAAATGTCTTCAAAAAAGTGCTCAACCGTGGCAACCGCTCAGCCCGCACGGGGCCGGATTCGCGGTATTCACGCAGAATAAGGGTTAAAAGGCGACAGATATCTACAGCCCGGATCGCCGACGCCTCAAGCAGGTGTCGGGTGGTGCGCATTGTAATCCGGGATGGTGCAATTCATGGCACGACAGAAACGGTAGTACAGTTCACCAATATTTCAGAATGAGGAAATTCCATGGCACAAAAAAGCGAAGAGGACGACAAGGTCCGTCTCGACAAGTGGTTGTGGGCGGCGCGTTTCTATAAAACCCGGGCCTTGGCCAAAGCAGCCATCGAGAGTGGCAAGGTGCATTGCCGTGGGGAGCGCTGCAAGCCTGGCAAAGAGCCACGCATTGGTGATGAGTTCGAGATTCGCACCGGGTTTGAAGCGCGCACGGTGAAGGTTGAAGCCTTGTCGATCGTGCGTCGCGGCGCACCCGAGGCGCAGGCGCTGTATACCGAGACCGAGGCCAGTGTTGCCAAACGTGAAGCGGCCGCAGCGATGCGCAAGGCCGGGGCGTTGGGCGTGAGCACCGACGGCAAGCCGAGCAAGAAGCAGCGACGGGATCTGTTCAAGTTTCGTGGCAGCAGTAACGAGGCGTGAGGGCGACGTTTCTGCGTTGTCAAGGCCGGCCTCTTCGCGAGCAAGCCCGCTCCCACAGTGGATCCGGTTCTTTCAGTAGGAAAACGGTCAATGGTGGGAGCCGCGGCGGGATCTGTTCAAGTTTCGTGGCAGCAGTAACGAGGCGTGAGGGCGACGTTTCTGCGTTGTCAAGGCCGGCCTCTTCGCGAGCAAGCCCGCTCCCACAGTGGAGCCGGTTCCTTCAGCAGGAAAACGGTCAAGGGTGGGAGCGGGCTTGCTCGCGAATCGAGTGCGAAGCACTCGCCTGAGTCAACGCGATGTCAGGCGCTACGCACCACACTCATCCGCGAAACCATCGGCAACTTGCCCAGTAGCGCAAAGATCGGAGCGGTCACTTTCAGCCAGAAATTCGCCGCGTGATAAGCAAACGGCGTGTAATAACCCCAGCCCAGCGCCCACACCGCCAGCAGCATGCCGCCGATGTAGTCGTCCTGGCCCCAATGCGCGCCGGCCACAAGACGCGGCAGCATGAACAGCAACGCCAGGCCCCAGACGGCGAGGAACTGACCGACTGTGCGACTGAACACGCCCATGAACAGCGCCCAGATCAACAGCACCGAAGCATGGTCACCGGGGAAACTCTGGCTCGAACGATCCTTCAGCTCCCAGGCCTTTTCCAGGTGCGGGAAGTAGTCGCTGAGGTGCACCGCGCCTTCAAGTACCATCGACGGGCTGCTGTGCTGCCAGTCCATGTAGTCGGCGAATTTGGAAAACAATGCGCGGATGATCACCATCAGCAGCAGAATCGAGAAAAAACCGAAGAACGCGCGGCGTACGTCAATCGCCTTGAACACCCAGTCGCCCTTGATCAGCAGCGTCAGCAGGATCAACCCGACGACGATGTCGAAGGGACGCAGACTTGCAATTGCCCAGATGTGGAGCCATATGGGGTTGCTGGCCAGCGGTGCATTGAGTGAGCGGAATAGCCACTCGTCGAAAATCACACACAGCATCTGACCCGTAGGCCATAACCAGAAAGCCAGTAGCGCCAATGGCACTACGTTACACAGAACCAGCCGGCCGAGGTTCCACCTTGATTGGAACAAACCCGGATTGTTCATAAAATGCCTCCCGTGGCTGAACATTTCGCACCAAATGGGTGCGGAGAAGCGCGGGATTTTCATCTTTTGTAACCATTTTGTCATCAATTCAGATACCCAGACCTATGACCGATCTCCCGGATACCGACTACACCCAACGCTTCATCTTCGATGACAGCGACACTCGCGGCGAACTGGTTGCGCTGGAACGCAGCTACGCCGAAGTCCTCGCCAAGCACCCGTACCCGGAGCCGGTCGCGCAATTGCTGGGCGAACTGATGGCGGCGGCCTCGTTGCTGGTGGGCACCCTGAAATTCGACGGCTTGCTGATTCTGCAGGCGCGCTCCGAAGGCCCGATCCCGATGCTGATGATCGAGTGCTCGAGCGAACGTGAAATCCGTGGCCTGGCGCGTTATCACGCGGATCAGATCGCAGCCGATGCAACCCTCGCCGACCTGATGCCGAACGGCGTGCTGGCCCTGACCGTCGACCCGACTGTCGGCCAGCGCTATCAGGGCATCGTCGACCTTGATGGCGAAAACCTGTCCGAGTGCTTCACCAACTACTTCGTCATGTCGCAACAGGTCGGCACGCGTTTCTGGCTCTACGCCGATGGTCGACGTGCCCGTGGTCTGCTGCTGCAACAGCTGCCGGCCGATCGCCTGAAGGACGAAGAAGAACGCGCCGCCAGTTGGCAGCACATCACCGCGCTCGGCAGCACGCTGACCGCCGACGAGTTGTTGAGCCTGGACAACGAAACCGTGTTGCACCGCCTCTACCATGAAGAGCAAGTGCGCCTGTTCGATGTGCAGAACCTGCGCTTTCGTTGCAGTTGCTCGCGGGAACGCTCGGGCAATGCGCTGGTCAGCCTGGGTCTGGAAGACGCGCAGGCGCTGGTGGCCGAACAGGGTGGCAAAATCGAGATCGATTGCCAGTTCTGCAACGAACGCTACCTGTTCGATGCAGCCGATATCGCTCAATTGTTCGCTGGCGCGGGTGTCGACACGCCGTCAGATACCCGGCACTAAAACGGTTCAGCGCAGGTAAATTCACTGCTCAACGACGGAATATCGCCGTTACGACGGGAGGACCCTACTCTTTTTGGGCTTTTCTGGCATAATCCGGCCCACTTTTTTCGCGGTAGTAGTGCACGACTTTCTACTACAAAACGTTTGGAGCACACTCGGCCACTGGCCGACGGGGAACCTCATGACGCAAGCCAATAACGCCGTGTACACCGATCTGAGTGTTGATGATCTGGTAAAAGAAGCCTTGAACCGCGGTGAAGGCGAGCTTGCCGATACCGGCGCTCTGGTAGTCCGCACCGGTCATCGCACCGGCCGTTCGCCAGTCGACCGTTTCATCGTTGAAGAGCCTTCCACCCAGGCCGCTATCGCCTGGGGCCCGATCAACCGCAAGTTCCCGGCCGACAAGTTCGACGCGCTGTGGGCTCGTGTCGAGGCGTTCAACAACGCGCAAGAGCACTTTGTTTCCCACGTGCATGTAGGCGCGGCTGAAGATCACTACCTGGCCGTGAAAATGACCACCCAGACTGCCTGGCAGAACCTGTTCGGTCGTTGCCTGTTCATCAACCCGGCCCAGTACAACCCGGCTGGTCGTGAAGAGTGGCAAGTGCTCAACGTTGCCAACTTCGAGTGCGTGCCTGAGCGTGACGGCACCAACTCCGATGGTTGCGTGATCCTCAACTTTGCCCAGAAGAAAGTGCTGATCGCTGGCATGCGTTACGCCGGTGAAATGAAGAAAGCCATGTTCTCCGTGCAGAACTTCCTGCTGCCGGCCGCTGACGTGCTGCCTATGCACTGCGCTGCCAACATCGGCGAAGAAGGCGACGTGACCCTGTTCTTCGGTCTGTCGGGTACCGGTAAAACCACTCTGTCGGCCGATGAAAGCCGTTACCTGATCGGTGACGACGAACACGGTTGGGGCGAAGGCGTGGTGTTCAACATCGAAGGCGGTTGCTATGCCAAGTGCATCGACCTGTCCGAGAAGAACGAGCCGGTCATCTGGAAAGCCATCAAGCACGGCGCAGTGCTGGAAAACGTGGTCATCGACGACGCCAAGCACGCCGACTACGCCGATGTCAGCCTGACCCAGAACAGCCGCGCGGCCTACCCGCTGGAGCACGTTGCCAAGCGTTCCGAGAAGAACCTGGGCGGCGAGCCAAACGCAGTGATCTTCCTGACGTGCGACCTGACCGGTGTACTGCCGCCAGTGTCGATCCTCAACGAAGAACAAGCGGCCTACCACTTCCTGTCCGGCTACACCGCGCTGGTGGGCTCGACTGAAATGGGTTCGGGCAGCGGCATCAAGTCGACCTTCTCCACCTGCTTCGGCGCGCCGTTCTTCCCGCGTCCGGCTGGCGAATACGCAGAGCTGCTGATCAAGCGCATCCGCGGCTTCGGCTCCAAGGTCTACCTGGTCAACACCGGCTGGACCGGCGGTGGCTACGGCGTTGGCAAACGCTTCAACATCCCGACCACCCGCGCCGTGATCGCAGCGATCCAGAGCGGCGCGCTGATCGGTGCCGCCACCGAGCACCTGGACACCATCAACCTCGACGTGCCACTGGCCGTACCGGGCGTTGAAACCAACCTGCTCAACCCACGCAACACCTGGGCTGACAAGGCTGCGTACGACGAGGCTGCCAAGGCATTGGCCGGTCTGTTCATCGAGAACTTCAAGAAGTTCGAAGTGAGCGACGCGATCAAGGCTGCGGGTCCGAAGTTGTAAGATCTGTTTGCAGCAATGAAAAAGCCGCCCCTAGGGGCGGCTTTTTTGTGGGCGTCCAGACACAGCCACCATTAAGCGTGCAGGCATTTGAATTGCCGGCAGCATACAACGGACGCGTTTATGTCCCATTGGGTGACCAGGCCCGAGCCGCTTATTAGCAGCGTCAGTTAGCGGGTGGTCATAGGCGACAAGTTGTCTGTACTTGTAGGAACGGGACGAACAGCCGATAGGCAATTGCTGTAGGTTTTTTCGCGTTACGCCGATCAACACCCACCGTCTTCAACGAATATGCCGATACGCCGCCAGATCCAGCACGCTGGTGGTCAGCCCGGTATCCGGTGCATAGATCGCGCCCTTCACCGACGAGAACGGCACGCCTTTGCTACCCAGCGATACGTAGCGCTCACCTTGATCCAGTTCGGTGAACCAGGTGTAGGAGGACTTTTCCATGGCCTTGTATTTCGCCGCGTCCTTGACCATGGCGTCGGCGCATTGCTTCAGGGAGGCATCGGTCAGGTTCAGGGTTTTGGTCAGCGAAGTGCCCCAGCGCTTGAGGCAGGTTTCGGCGAAGTGGCGCACGAACTGGCCGGGCTCGGCGAGCATTTTCGGGCCGGTGACGCCATCGGCGGAGGCGTTGCCGACCAGGGTGGCGTGGCGACCGGGGATCGGGAAGATGTGAGTCCGGGTGCCGGTGGCGGTTTGCGGGATGACGCAGCTGAAGCCTTTCGAGCGTTCATCGCGGGCGTAGAAGCCGATGTACTCTTTGACGTTGGTGTTGAGTTTGACTCGATGTTCCTGGAAGTTGCCGATACCGGGTACCGGATCAATGGCGAAAATATTCACAGGTATGCTCTTTAGCGCACTGTCGTTGAACATGGCGTTGGCCAACATATGGCAGCTGATACCGCCGCGGCTCCAGCCGACCAAGTTGACTTTGGTCGGAATAATACCGTCCTTGCGGAAGGTTTTAATGATCTGCTCCTGCAACTTCTGTTGGGTCACGCTGCGTTCGCCGTAGTTGTAGTTGCGCCAGAACCAGGAACCCTCGGCTTTTACATCTTCAATGGGAATGCCGGCGGCTTTGAGTCGGTTGTATTCTGCTTCAGTCAGTTGCTTGCGTTGCCAGTCGCACTTGCCTTTGATGATGTTCATCGCGTGCAGTACGTTTTCTTCCCAGCCTTTGCCGAACAGCGTGCCGCTCATGCCATAGTCGGCGGACTTGGTGAACAGCTCGTCGGCCTGCAGGTTGCTGGTGCCGGGGCCATCGACCACGATCCATTCGGCAAATTCACGGCCGGTATGGTGCGAGGCGAGGGTGGACACCAGTTCACCATCCCAATAGTTGGCGTTGCTGGTATCGAACTTGGTGGAGCCGGTGCCGCAAAAGAAAATAGTTAATGTCGTCATGAGGTTGCTCTTTATTGATGTAAGAGCAAGCAGGCTAGTTTTTAATGTTGTCGGTTTGAAGTGTTTAGTTGTTGCTTTATTTGTGGTTGTGCTTTTTATGCGGGGTTTGTTAGTTGCAGTCTTGCTACGTCAAGAAGTTCGCAGCCGTCTTGGGTCAATAGATACAGTGCATTGACAATGTTGGGGATATCTTTGACGTCGGCTTGTTTGAAACACAAACAGTAAAGAGTCTCCAGCAAGTCGCTGGCGGCGCGCAGACGCTGATGGGCGGCGTCGAGCAGATCGCCATGGCTGGCCTGAGTATCGATGGTCAGCACCGGATGATCGCTGTAGTTGCTTTTGAGGGGGTGATAACGAGGGGCCTGCGGGTCGTGCATGTTCATGGTGAGACGTGTCCTGTACGAAGTCGCTCCAGTGGTTTCAGCCGCGCTGGCCACTATAGAAGTGCCAGGCAAGTCGTCACAAGAGCGCCACGATGGACAGAGTTCGTAGGGGTTTTACCGGGCATCAGGCATCTGCCCTACAAGGTTTCGCAGTTTTTTCACGGTGAAACCCTTAGCGCAGAAATTTCCCACGGGATTCGCAGGCGTTTCTTGGGAAACCTCTGTATGGTGCGCGCCAGAATCTGTAGGGCGTTTCCAAATGTCCGATACGCGCTTAAAGGGAATTGAGTATGCAGTGGCTACGAATGGCCTTGATTTTGTTGCTGTGGGTCAGTGGTTGCCGGTCGACCCTGGCGTCTGATGTGGGCAGTGGATGGATATTCGCCGACCTTGAACGCACCGGCTGGCCCGATGCGCTCTCGAGCCAGCCCGGTATCGATACTGCCTCACGTGCCGAGGTGTTGATGTTCGGCAAGGCCTTGCTGGCCAGTGAAGCGCTGGACGAGGCGGGACTCGAGCAGCGGCTGGGTGTGCCTCATGTGCAGCTCAAGTCGATCAGGCAGGTGCGTGAAGGTCTGTGGGATCGTTTGTTGAGTACCTATCGTAACGCCAGCCAGGACTGTGACGGGCAACCGTTCTGTCCTCGCGTGCGCAGTGTTGCGGAGTTGCGGCAGTTGGCGGCGGCCTTCACCGGTGACATCAGTCCGGCCCATGCCTTGTGGGCGAGCAAGAGCCAGGGTGTGCACGAGCAGGTGCTCAACGAGCAACTGCGGGTGGCGGTTCTGCGGCCCTGAGTGGTGTGTTCTTGTGTTGGTCTGAAGGCCTCTTCGTGAGCAGGCTCGCTGCCACAGGGCACCGAGTGGATTGCACCATTCGCTGTATCATCCCGTATTGAATTGACCCCGGCCTTTTCTAGACTCGCTGCGACCGCCCGCTAGGCTGTTGGCATCACAGCGGTCAACGGAGTGACAGCGCATGCACAACACCCTGGAACAGGTTTTCGGTTATCCACAGTTTCGACCTGGACAGGAGGCGGCGATCAGCGCCGTGCTGGCCGGGCGCTCGGCAGCGGCGATTTTCCCCACCGGTTCCGGCAAGTCGCTTTGTTATCAGGTTCCAGCGCTGTTGCTGCCGCACCTGACCCTGGTGGTCTCGCCGCTGTTGGCGTTGATGCAGGACCAACTGGCGTTCCTCAAGCGTCACGGTATCAGTGCCGGCAGCATCGATTCGGCACAAAGCCGCGATGACGCCAATGATGTGATGGCCCGCGCCCGCTCGGGTGAATTGAAGATTCTGATGATCTCGGTGGAGCGCCTGAAGAATGAGCGTTTCCGCAACTTTTTGCAGCAGGTGCCGATCTCGCTGCTGGTGGTCGACGAGGCGCATTGCATCTCCGAATGGGGTCACAACTTCCGCCCCGACTACCTGAAACTGCCGGACTACCAGCGCCAGTTCAATATCCCGCAAACCCTTCTGTTGACAGCCACGGCAACACCGCAAGTGATTGCCGACATGCAGGCCAAATTCGCCATCGCTGAAGCAGATGTGGTGACCACCGGTTTTTACCGGCCCAACCTCAATCTGCTGGTCGAACCGGTGCGCGGTCAGGACAAGCGTCGGCGTCTGGTGGAGTGGATGAGCGAGCGTGCGGGACAGCCGAGCATCGTCTACGTCACCCTGCAGAAAACCGCCGAGCACATTGCCGAGCATCTTGGGCGAAACGGCATTCAGGCCGAGGCCTATCACGCCGGATTACCACACGATCAGCGCGAGGGCATACAGAAGCGCTTCATGGCCGGACAGTCCAATTGCATCGTCGCGACCATTGCGTTCGGCATGGGTATCGACAAGAGCGACATCCGCAATGTGGTGCATTTTGACCTGCCCAAATCCATCGAGAACTACAGTCAGGAGATCGGTCGTGCCGGACGTGACGGGCAGCCCTCGGACTGTCTGGTGCTGGCCAATCGCGACAGCCTCAACGTGCTGGAAAACTTCGTCTACGGCGACACCCCGGAGCGCGAGGGGATTCTTTGTGTGCTGGAGGAATTGCAGGCTGCGGCGCCCGAAGGGCAGTGGGAGTTTCTGCTCGGGCCGCTGGCCGATCAGAGCAACATTCGCTCGCTGCCGCTGAAGACGCTGCTGGTGCAGCTGGAGCTGCATGGCCTGATCGCGCCGCGCTATGCGTATTACGCCGAGTACCGTTTCAAGTACCTGCTGGAACCGGAAGCGCTGCTGGAACGTTTCGAGGGTGAACGCAGGGATTTTGTCGCGGCGATCATTCAGACCTCCAGTCGCGCACGCACCTGGGCCACGGTGAATTTCGACGCGATGTACACCCAGTATTCGGCGGAGCGCAATCGGGTGGTGACGGCGCTGGACTACTTCCAGGAGAAGGGCTGGGTCGAGCTTGAGAGCAAGCAGATGACCGAGGTCTACAACGTGTTGCACAGCGATTTCGACAGCGCTGTTCTGAGCGGTGAATTGCACGGATATTTCACCCGGCATGAGCAGGCTGAGATCGCCCGGATTCACGCGATGCTCGAGCTGTTTGCCACCGAGCGTTGCCTGGGATATCGCCTGGCCGAATATTTCGGTGACCACAACGCGCCCGAGCATTGCGGGCACTGTTCGGTGTGTCATGGGGATGTTGCGCGGCTACCACCACCACCGGAACTGCCGGCGCTTGTGGATAAAAACTTTGTGGCGCTGTGCGGTGATTTTATCCACAGGCACGAACAGCACACTGGCAGTGTGCCGACGGCGGAGCGGCTGACGCGGTTTCTGTGCGGGATCAGTGTGCCGCTATTCACCAGGCTCAAGGCGCGAACGATTTCCGGATATGCGGCGTTGGAGGAGTATCCGTACGCCGAAGTCCGCCGCTGGGCTGACAGTCATTTGCCCGAATGAACGCATAATCTTGTGGGAGCGAGCCTGCTCGCGAAGGCGCAAGGTCAGCCAACACTTGATTTGAATGTGCTGGCCTGTTCGCGAGCAGGCTCGCTCCCACATGGGAATGCTGCATCCATGCGCTGAATGTCGCTCATCACGGTAATAGACTTCAAAAACACCCGGTGCCTGACTATGGTGAAGGCTGTCTTCGGATCGCCAACAAGAGAACAACATGAGCCAGACATCCTTCGATATTCAGCAGGCCGCCGTGATCGGCGCGGGCACCATGGGCCGCGGCATTGTGATGTGCCTGGCCAATGCCGGTATCGCCGTGCAGTGGGTCGATAACAATCCGCAGATGCTTGAGCAGGCGCTGGGCGCGGTAGCGGACTCTTATGCACACAACGTGCGGCAGGGCCGAATTGACCAGGCTGAGGCGGACGCACGTTTCGCCCGGATCAGCGCTGCCGCGGATTACCCGACGATCCGTAATGTCGATCTGGTGATCGAGGCGGTGTACGAGAACCTCGAACTCAAGCAGAAGATCTTTCGCGAGCTGGATGGCCTGCTCAAGCCAGCAGCGTTGTTGGCGAGCAACACGTCGGCGCTGGATATCGATGCGATTGCCGCGGCGACAAAGCGTCCGCATCAGGTGCTCGGCCTGCATTTCTTCAGCCCTGCGCACATCATGAAACTGCTGGAAATCGTCCGCGGTGCGCAGACGTCACCGGCGGTATTGGCAGCCGCACTGGCTTTAGGCAAGCGCATGGGCAAGGTCAGTGTGGTGTCGGGCAATTGCCACGGATTTATCGGCAATCGGATGTTGCATCCGTATGTGCTGGAGGCGCGCAAGATGCTCCTCGAAGGCGCTTATCCACAGCAGGTGGACGCGGCACTGCAGGGATTCGGCTTCGCCATGGGACCGTTCCGCATGTATGACGTGGTGGGTATCGACCTGGAATGGCGCGCTCGCGAACTGGCCGGCAAGGGCCAGGATGCGCCGCAGGTCCAGGTCGATAACCGCTTGTGCGAGATGGGCCGCTTCGGGCAGAAATCCGGCAACGGTTATTACCACTATGAGCCGGGCAGTCGGCAGGCCGAGCAGGATCCTGAGGTCGATGCGCTGGTGCTGCGGGTCAGCGAAAGTCTGGGTTTTCAGCGCCGCGAGATCGGCCCGGAGGAAATTCTGGAGCGTTGTTTGCTGGCGTTGGTCAACGAGGGCGCCAGGATTCTTCAGGAAGGCATTGCAGGGTCAGCCCATGACATTGATCTGGTGTATCTGAACGGCTACGGCTTCCCGGCCGACAAGGGCGGGCCGATGGCCTGGGCGGATCAGCAGGGGCTGGCGGATATTCATCAGCGGCTGCTGGCGCTGCAGACGCGTCAGGGCGATCAGTGGCAGCCGGCGCGGTTGATTGGCGAGCTGGCGGCGCAGGGGAAGGGTTTTGCCGAGCTCTGAGGGATGGAGGGCTGTGAGGACGCCTTCGTCGGAACGCCGCCCGGAGCAAGGGAGAACGCATTCCAATGTGGGAGCGAGCCTGCTCGCGAAGGGAGCGAGGCGGTTTTACATTAGACTGACCCATTAATTTCAGGGATTGCTGATCGATGTCCAACTCGATGCCCCAACGCACCGACTACCCGCACTTCCAGCCCATCACCACACGCTGGCACGACAACGATGCCTACGGGCATGTGAATAACGTCACCTATTACAGCTTCTTCGACACGGCCGTGAATACCTACCTGATCCAGGTCGGCGGGCTGGATATTCATGACGGTGAGGTGGTGGGGTTCGTGGTCAGTTCGGCTTGTGACTACTTTGCCTCGATTGCTTTTCCGGACCTGATCGAGATCGGTCTGCGGGTCGGCAAGCTGGGCAACAGTTCGGTGCAATACGAATTGGCGGTGTTCAAGGTCGGTGAAAGCGAGGCGTGTGCAGCGGGGTGTTTTGTCCATGTCTTCGTGGATCGGGCGACCAACCAGCCGGTGCCGATTCCAGGCAGGTTGCGTGAAGCGTTGGAGCGTCTGGTGATTTGAACCAGAACAAAAAAAATCGCAGCCCTCGGGCTGCGATTTTTTGTTTTCCGCTTAACCAGACGCGTTAGTCGCGGTAGTAGCGGTGATGCTTGCGGTGGCCGTAGGCGTGGCCGCGACCACGATGTTCGTCGCGGTAGTAGCGACGGTCGTCACGACCGCGATCGTAATGACGACCCTCGTCATTGCTCTGGTTGCCCATGTAGTTACCCAGCGCGCCACCGGCGCCGCCACCTGCTGCGGCGCCGATCAGGCTGCCGGTGGTGCCGCCCATGCTGCGGCCGACCACGTTACCGCCGGCTGCGCCCAACGCACCGCCAATGGCTGCTTCGCCACGGCTGTGTTTGTTGGCACCCACCGCGCTACCACCCGCGCCGCCCAGGGCGGCGCCAATGGTTGAACCTGTACTGCCGCCTAACGACTGACCGACGACCGAGCCAAGAACCCCGCCCAATGCGCCGCCCACACCTGCTTCGGTGGTGCCTCCGGCAGAAGCGAAGCCACTGACCAGGCCAAGGGACAACAAGAGAATCGAGGAGAACTTCATAGAGGAGCCTCAAAGGGATGACGGCGCGATCCTGAGGCTGTGTAACAAGGCTGACAATCGAAATCCGACGAATAACACGACGTGTATACAATTTTGCAAGTTGCTGTTTTTTCTGCGGAACTTAGGCTTTTTTTGCCGGTCTTTAGCTACTTCGGACAGGCCGCTTTTGTGAAAAAGCGGCCTTTTTTGTGGGCGTTTGAAAGGTGCACAGTACAAAGAATTCTGTTGAATGAGCTGCCGCTTTCGCGAGCAAGCCCGCTCCCACATTTGAATTGCATTCTAATGCGGGAGCGGGCTTGCTCGCGAAGGGTTCAGTCCAGAGACCGCATTACGCGGATTTGGCCATGATCAGCCCAGTCTCACTCGCCGCCTCAAGACGGATCGCAATGAACTTCGACGTCGGCGTATGGCTGCCATCCCCTGTGCTTTCGAGCGGCACCAGCGGATTCACTTCCGGGTAATACGCCGCCGCCTGCCCCGCTGGAATATCAAACGCCAGCAAGGTGAAGCCCTTCACCCGACGCTCGCGACCATCGTCCCACAGCGACACGATGTCGGCCTTCTGCCCTGGTCGGAAGCCCAGGCGAATGATGTCAGCCTCGTTGGCGAACAGCACATCGCGCTGGCCTTTTACCCCACGGTAACGGTCGTCAAGGCCATAGATCGTGGTGTTGTACTGGTCGTGGGAGCGCATCGATTGCAGGATCAGGTCCGGCAGTTGCCCGGTGGCGCGGGTGCGCTCGTGCACCAGGTCTTTGGGCAGCATGTTCGCGCGGAAATTGGCCCGGCCCGACGGGGTGTTCCACTTGCGCGCGCCGGCACTGTTGCCGAGGTAGAACCCGCCCGGGTTCTTGACCTTCTCGTTAAAGTCCCTGAAGCCTGGAATGGTATCGGCGATCAGGTCGCGAATACGCCCGTAATCGGCCACCAGCCAGTTCCAGTCCACCGGTTTGCTGCCCAGCGTGGCGGCGGCAATGCCGGCGATGATCGCCGGTTCCGAGCGCATCTGGTTCGACAGCGGCTGCAACTGGCCGTTGGAGGCGTGAACCATGCTGAAGGAGTCTTCCACGGTAACCGCTTGCGGGCCTTCGGTCTGGATATCGATGTCGGTGCGACCCAGGCACGGCAGGATCAAGGCGTCTTTGCCGTGGGCCAGATGGCTGCGGTTGAGCTTGGTGCTGATCTGCACGGTCAGGTCGCAGTTGCTCAGCGCGGCGAAGGTACGCGGGCTGTCTGGCGTGGCCTGGGCGAAGTTGCCACCCAGACCGATGAAGACCTTGGCGCGGCCCTCGGCCATGGCGTGGATCGCTTCGACCACGTTGTGACCGTTGTCACGTGGCACCTTGAACTGGAAGCGGCGTTCGAGGGAATCGAGGAACGCCACCGGCGGACGCTCGTTGATGCCCATGGTGCGGTCGCCCTGCACGTTACTGTGGCCGCGTACCGGGCACAGGCCAGCGCCGGGCTTGCCGATGTTGCCGCGCAGCAGCATCAGGTTGGCGATTTCCTGGATGGTCGGTACCGAATGGCGATGCTGGGTGATGCCCATCGCCCAGCACATGATCACGTTCTTGCCCTTGGCGTACATGCGCGCCGCTTGTTCGATCTCGACCAGGGTCAGGCCGGATTGCGCAACGATCTGCTCCCACGGCGTATCGTCGACCACGCCCAGATACTCCAGCACGTTGGCGCTGTGGGCATTGAGGAAATCGTGATCAAACACCGCCGGGGCGCCAGCCTTCTGCGCATCGCGCTCCCATTGCAGAAGGAATTTGGCCATGCCGCGCAGCAGCGCCATGTCGCCGCCCAGCGCTGGCCGGAAATACGCAGTGTTGGTCGGCTTGTCACCGTTGGTGAGCATTTCGATCGGGTGCTGCGGGTGCTGGAAACGTTCCAGGCCACGTTCCTTCAGCGGGTTGACGCACACCACTTGCGCGCCGCGTTTCACCGCTTCACGCAGTGGTTCAAGCATCCGTGGATGGTTGGTGCCGGGGTTCTGGCCCCAGACGAAAATCGCGTCAGCGTGTTCGAAGTCATCGAAGGTCACGGTGCCCTTGCCGACGCCAACGCTCTGCGCCAACGCCACACCGCTGGCCTCGTGGCACATGTTCGAGCAGTCGGGGAAGTTGTTGGTGCCGTAGGCGCGCACAAACAGTTGATACAGGTACGCCGCTTCGTTGCTGGCCCGGCCCGAGGTGTAGAACTCGGCCTGATCCGGGCTCGACAGCGCTTGCAGGTGCTTGCCGATCAGAGCAAAGGCGTCGTCCCAGGCGATGGGTTTGTAGCGGTCAGTCTGAGCGTCGTAGACCATCGGCTCGGTCAGACGGCCCTGGTATTCGAGCCAGTAGTCGCTCTGCTCCAGCAGCGAGGTCACGCTGTGTTTGGCGAAGAACTTGCTGTCCACCCGACGCTTGGTCGCTTCCCAGTTCACCGCTTTGGCGCCGTTCTCGCAGAACTTGACCATGCCGCTTTCCGGCGAATCGCCCCACGCGCAGCCCGGGCAGTCGAAGCCGCCGTTCTGGTTGGTCTTGAGCATCATGCGCAGGTTCTTCAGCGCGTTATCGCTGGTCAACCAGGCCTGGGCCACACTGATCAGGGCACCCCAGCCACCGGCGGCACCCTTGTAGGGTTTGTAGCGCGGGACGGGTTTCTGGTCGGCTTGATGATGTTGGCTCACGCTTGATTCTCCATCGCTGGGCTGTAGACCCGCGGCGCATTCTTCTGCGGCAGGTGGATGAGATTGAGGTTGTGGCGACGGGCCCATTGCACGGCAAGGCCCGTGGGTGCGGACAGGCTGACCAGGGTCTGGATGCCGGCGCGCAGGACTTTCTGGATCAATTCGAGGCTGCAACGACTGGTGACAATCGCCACGCCGCCGTCTGTGGATATCTTCTGGCGGATCAGGCCGCCGATCAGCTTGTCGAGGGCGTTGTGCCGGCCGATGTCTTCGCGGCCCAGCAGCAATTCACCGCTGGCGTTCATGAACACCGCCGCGTGTACGGCGCCGCAGTGCTGACCGAGTGGCTGGAACGCGCCGATGCGCTGGCGCAGGCCATCGAGCCATGCCGCAGGCGGCAACGGTGCGCCGGGCAACACCTTGAGGTCGGGCAATGCCTGCTCCACCGCCTCGACGCCGCACAGCCCGCAACCACTGGTGCCGGCCAGTTGCCGACGCTGTTGCTTGAGGTTCCAGAACGCGCGATTGGCGATGGTCACTTGCGCGTATTGCGCCGAGCCCGCGCCGGTCAGTTGCAGGTCATAAATGTCAGTGGCGTCTTCGATGATGCCACTGCCGAGACTGAAGCCGACAATGAAGTCTTCCAGATCCGTCGGGGTCACCAGCATCACCGCCTGGCTGATGCCGTTGTAGGCAATCGCCAGCGCGACTTCCTCGGCGAGCGCGGTGCTGGCCGATTCCACGAGGGGCAGGTCACTGTAGCTGTAAGTCTGGCTGGCGGCGGGCGCGGGCGTTTCGAGTGCAGGCGCCGCGCAGGCTGGGCGCTTGGCGTTCATGGCATCACCGACGGATTGATCAACGCTAAGACTAGGCGCGGCAACTTGTCGCGTCTAATCGCTACTGTCGATCTATTGATAGATGCCGTCGATCAAGCGGCTGTCGATACCCGCTGCGGCCACCACCGAATAGGGGCGCGACGACGCAGGATCAGGCCTGGTGGCGCGAGGCTCTGGGCGTTCTCGGTCGGTTGCAGGCGCCGGGGATAGATGAGTTTTTCCGGAGCGCCGTGCACAGCTTGTAACAATTGATCCGCGGCAACAGCTGCTGTGGGGCAGGCCCCGCAGGCAGGTGGGTCATTGGTCGGTCAGGAACCGCGTTTGTTTGGCGTGGTCTAGGCTTGGGCGTCTGGAACCCAAATCAAGGAGTGTGCGCTATGAGTATTTTCAGCTTTGTGAAAGAAGCCGGCGAAAAATTGATCGACCTGCTGACCCCGGGCAACGCCAATGCCAGCGAGCAGTTGAAGGAACATATCAGCAAGGTCGGGTTGGGCAATCCGAATGTTCAGGCGACTGTGGACGGCGACAAGGTCACGGTTACCGGTGAAGTCGCGAGTCAGGAGGAGAAGGAAAAGATTCTGCTGGCGGTGGGTAATATTGCCGGTGTTGGCAGTGTGGACGACCAGATCACGGTGACCGGTCCGGTGGTGGTGGCTGCCGAATTTGTTGAAGTTAAGCCCGGGGACACTCTTAGTGCTATCTCGCTGCGGGTTTATGGCAATGCCAACCTGTACAACAAGATTTTCGAAGCCAACAAACCGATGCTTGAGGATGCGGACAAGATTTATCCAGGGCAGAAGCTTCGTATTCCGAAGTAATCCTCAAGTTCGCTATCGCGAGCAGGCTCGCTCCCACATCGGACGGCATTTCAATGTGGGATCGAGCGTGCTCGCAAAGGGGCCAACCCGGTCTCAGAGCCCGATAATCAACTCCCGATAATCCTCGACCGCCGCAAACTCGGCAGTGTCCTTCGGCCCTTTGCGGCTGTCCGGCTCTTTGACCGCCAGCAGATGCCCCACACCGAAATGCCGCGCACTGCGCAGGATCGGCAACGTGTCGTCGATGAACAGGCTGCGTGCCGGATCAAAATCGATATCTGCCTGCAAGGCATCCCAGAACTGCGGATTCTCCTTGGGGAAACCGTAATCATGGGAGCTGATCAACCGCTCGAAGTACGGCGCCAGTTCGATCCGCTCCAGTTTCAGCGACAGCGAGTCACGGTGCGCGTTGGTGATCATGATCACCCGTTTGCCTGCCTGTTTGATCGCTTGCAGAAACGTGTCGGCATCAGGACGCAGCGCGATCAGGTGCGCGGTTTCCAGTTTCAGTTCACGCACCGAGAGTTTCAGCTCGGTGCTCCAGAAATCCAGGCAATACCACTGCAACTGACCGGCATGGCGCTCGAACAGTGGCTGCAACTCCATGTCGGCCATGGCCCGACTGACACCGTGCAGCTCGGCGTAGCGTTGGGGCAGGTGTTCCAGCCAGAAATGGTTGTCGAAGTGCAGGTCCAGCAGCGTACCGTCCATGTCCAGCAGGACGGTATCGATGTCAGACCAGGGTAAAGAAGGCATGGCAACGTCTCGAGCGGTAGAAAGATATCCGACACTAACAATCGGGAAAGCCGCGTTATAGTAGCGCGTTCACGCCAAGGAGCTTTGCATGCGCCAGAAACCCACTGTACTCGCCCGCGAGATCGTCGCCACCAGTCGCCTGTTTTGCGTCGAAGAACTGAAGCTGCGTTTTTCCAACGGCGTGGAGCGCACCTACGAGCGGCTGGTCGGCAAAGGCGCGGGTTATGGCGCGGTGATGATCGTGGCGATGCTCGACAGCGATCACGCAGTGCTGGTCGAGGAATACTGCGGCGGCACTGATGAATACGAGCTGTCCCTGCCCAAAGGCTTGATCGAGCCGGGTGAGGATGTGCTGGCAGCGGCCGAGCGCGAGCTCAAGGAAGAGGCCGGTTTTGGCGCCCGCCAACTGGAGCATCTGACCGAGCTGTCGCTGTCGCCCGGTTACATGAGCCAGAAAATCCAGGTGGTGCTGGCCACCGACCTGTATGAAGAACGTCTGGAGGGCGACGAGCCCGAGCCGATGCGGGTCGACAAGGTCAACCTGCGCGATCTTTCGGCGCTGGCGCAAAATCCGCAATTTACTGAAGGTCGTGCCTTGGCGGCACTGTATCTGGCCCGTGATCTGCTGACGCAACGCGGGTTCTTTCAGGCATGAGAGAGACGTCGATGAATTTTCCCCATCCGTTGATGGCGCCGGTGATTGAGCTGGCATTGAAGGCTGGCGAGGCGATCCTGCCGTTTTGGCGCGCCGGTGTTGAAGTCACCGCGAAGTCCGATGATTCACCGGTGACGGCGGCGGATATCGCCGCGCACCATGTGATCGTGGCCGGACTTACCGCGCTGGATTCCAGCATCCCGATTCTTTCCGAGGAAGACGCCGACATCCCGCAGAGCGTGCGTGCCGGGTGGCAGCGCTGGTGGCTGGTAGATCCGCTGGATGGCACCAAGGAGTTCATCAGCGGCAGTGAAGAATTCACCGTCAACATCGCGCTGATCGAAAACGGTCGGGTGGTGTTTGGTGTGGTGTCGATGCCAACCAATGGCCGGTTCTATGTGGGCGGTGCCGGACTCGGCGCCTGGCGCGGCGACAAGGGCGCAACGCCGGTCGCGATTCAGGTGCGTGATGTGCTTGCGCCGGGTGAAGCGTTCACCGTGGTCGCCAGCCGTCGGCATTCCAGCCCGGAGCAGGAGCGTCTGCTCGCGGGTCTCGGTGCCAGCCTGGGCGAACTGCAATTGGCGAACATTGGCAGCTCGCTGAAGTTCTGCCTGTTGGCTGAAGGTGCCGCCGATTGTTATCCGCGACTGGCACCGACTTCGCAATGGGACACTGCGGCCGCCCAGGGCGTGCTGGAGGGTGCGGGTGGTGAAGTGGTGGATCTGCGGGGCGAAGCGTTCTGTTATCCGCCGCGTGAGTCGTTGCGCAATGAGTTCTTTCTGGCGTTGCCAGCGAAGGCGGCGTGGCGCGCAAGACTGTTGGAGCTGGCCCGAGGTTAAGCAGGCTGGCGCTCGGTTCCCCTCACCCCAACCCTCTCCAAGGGAGAGGGTTGGGGGCTGTTGACCGTCAGCGGTGCAGAACGTACTGCCCGCTGAATGTCACCGCATCTTCATCACTCCCGGCATTGACGATCCGCGTATGGAGCGTCAATCGCGCCCGCCCGTAGCGCTGATACATCGCCAGAAACTTCTTCCACACTGCCGCCTCCGGTGCCGGGCAAATGGCCGTGGCGTCGCCGGTCACGGGCAGTGGATAGCTGATCTGCCCTTCCTGGATCACAATGTGCCCGTCTGTGATGCCTGCTTCCTTGAGGCGCAAATGCAGCCAGCCCCAACCCGCCAGCACCGCGCCGCAGTAGAGACTGCCGCCGAACATGGTGCTCTTGTGATTGACGTTCGGCTCCAGCGGCAAGTGGAGGCTCAGTTGATGCTCACGCCAGTCGAGTACCTTGAGGCCCATCTCGTGGGTCAGCGGAATGTCGTGATGCAGCACGGACTCCAGATAGCGAGTGTCGCGGTTCATTCGGCTTCGTCTCCCTGGGCGCCACTGTCGGCAAAGTTCAAGCCGTGCTTGCGCAGCTTGTCGTGCAGGGTCTTGCGCGGTATGCCCAGGGCTTCGGCGAGGCTGCGTACCGAACTGTGGGAACGCGCCAACTCGGCGGCGATCAATGATTTCTCGAAATTTTCCACTTGCTCGCTCAGGCCACCGCTGATGACTTCAACGCTGGTGCCGCTGCCCTCGGTGCCACTGTTATCCAGCGCCAGTTCCAGACCGAGGGCGAAACGCTCGGCAGCGTTCTGCAGTTCGCGCACGTTGCCCGGCCAGGTGTGGCGCAGTAACAGGGCGCGCTGTGCCGGTTGCAGTTCATGAGGCGGCAAGCCATGCCGGGCGCTGGCTTCATCGGCGTAATGCTGGAACAGCACCAGCGCGTCTTCGCCGCGTTCGCGCAGCGGCGGAATGCGCAGCGGCGCAACGTTCAATCGGTAGTACAAGTCGGCGCGGAAGCGGCCCTGGTCGGCGGCCTGACGCAGGTCTTCCTTGGTCGCGGCGATGACGCGGATGTCCAGCGGGATCAGTTGATTGCCGCCCAGCCGTTCGACGACGCGCTCTTGCAGCATGCGCAGCAGTTTTACCTGCACGTCCATGCTCATGCTTTCGATTTCGTCGAGAAACAGCGTGCCGCCGTTGGCGAATTCGAACTTGCCGATCCGGCGTTTCTGCGCACCGGTGAAGGCGCCTGGCTCATGTCCGAACAGCTCGCTTTCGACCACCGATTCAGCCAGTGCCCCGGCGTTGATCGCCACGAACGGGCCGTTGCGCCGGCTCGACAAATCGTGCAGCGCACGGGCCACGACTTCTTTGCCGGCGCCGGTTTCACCGAGGATCAACACGTCAGCCTTGGTCGCGGCCAACGCCCCGATCTGCTCGCGCAGGCGGAACATCGGCGCCGAATGGCCGACCAGTCGTGCGCTCAATTCGTTGCGATCGCTGAGGGCCAGACGCAGGCTGCGATTGTCCAGCACCAGCCGGCGCAGGGCCAGGGCGCGGCGCACGCTGTCGAGCAGCGCATCGCTGGCGAACGGTTTTTCCAGAAAGTCGTAGGCGCCGGCACGCATCGCTTGCACCGCCAGCGGCACATCACCGTGACCGGTGATCAGCAGCACTGGCAGTTCGGGATCCTGCGCGTGCAGTTCGCTCAACAGCTCCAGACCGTCCATGCCCGGCATGCGGATGTCGCTGACCACCACACCGGGCCAGTCACGCTCCAGTTGCCCGGCCAGGCCTTTGGCCTCGGACAGCGGGAGGATTTTCAGGCCGGCCAGGTCCAGGGTCTGGCCGAGGGCCTGACGCAGGTGCGGATCGTCGTCGATCAACACCACCTGAATGCGATTGTCGATGGTCATGCACTTCGATCCTCGGACGGTTGCAGGCTGACCCCAGGTGCGCCAGCGCGCAGCCGCAGGGTGATCAAGGCGCCGCCTTGCTTGTGGTTGGCGAACGACAGTTCACCACCGAAGGCGCGCATCAGGGTTTCACAGATGGCCAGCCCCAGCCCAAGGCCCTGGGTGCGGGTCTTGGTGGTGTAGAAGGGCTCGCTCGCGCGGCCAAGGGCTTCCATGCAGAACCCCGGGCCGTTGTCGCGAATGTACAGATTGACGCCTTCGGCGGTGGATTCGGCACTCAGCCAGAGTTTGCGCGGCGGGCCTTTTTCGGTCAGCGCATCAAGGGCGTTGGCCAGCAGGTTGCCGAGCACCTGGCGCAGACGGGTTTCTCCGGCTTCGACCCACAGGGTGGCGGCGGGCAGGTCGCGGATCAGTTCGACCTCCATGCTCCGCCGCCGCTTGGCCAACAACGCCAGCGCATCGTCCAGCGCCGGTTGCAGGGCGACGCTTTCCGGGGCATGGCGGTCGCGGCGGGCGAAAGCGCGCAAGTGGGCGATGATCGAGGCCATGCGCCCGGTCAGTTCGCTGATCAGTTTGAGGTTGCCACGGGCGTCGTCGGTGCGTTGATGATCGAGCAGCACTTCGGCGTTTTCGGCGTAGCTGCGAATCGCCGCCAGTGGCTGATTGAGTTCGTGGCTGATGCTCGCCGACATGGTGCCCAGCGCCGACAGTTTGCCGGCCTGGACCAGATCGTCCTGGGCGCGCACCAGTTCCTGCTGGGCCTGTTCGCGCTCCAGCACTTCCTGCTTGAGGCGGCGGTTGAGGCCTTCCAGATCGCTGGTCCGCTCGGCGACCCGGCCTTCCAGTTCGCGACGGGCCTTGGCTTCGAACGCGATACGCTCCAGGTAATGCCGACGGCGCTGCATCATCAATCCGAGCAACAGCATCACGACCAACAGCGTGGCGCCGCCAATCGCCACAACGGTGCGCACCGGACGGTCGATCAACGTGCGGGGGGCGAGAATGCTGACGCTCCAGCCGGTTTCGGCGATGTTCACGGTCTGCGTCAGCCAGGCGTTGGGGCTGAGGTTCAGCGGGCGCGGCTCGCGGGTTGGATAGGGCTGGATGGCGGTGATTGCCGAACGCTCGGTGTCGCTCAGGGTGCGGGTCGAACGGAAGCGCCATTCCGGGCGCGAGGTGAGAATGACCACGCCGTTGTGGTCGGTCACCAGCAGTTGTTCCGGGGTTTTGCCCCACAGGCTTTCGGTGTGGTCGAGGTCGACTTTGATCACCAGCACGCCGATGATTTTTTCGCCGTTGCGCACCGCTGCGGCGAAGAAGTAACCGCGCTTGGCCGAGGTGGTACCGAGGCCGAAGAAGCGTCCCAGGCGTCCGGCCATGGCTTCGCTGAAGTACGGACGGAAGGCGAAGTTGCGCCCGACGAAGCTGTCATGTTTATCCCAGTTCGACGCCGCAAGGGTCTGGCCGCTGGTGTCCATCAGGTACATGACTTCGGCACCGGTCTGCGCGGCGATGTTTTTCAGCAGACGGTTGGCATTGCCTTGGGTGACGCCGTCGTCGGGTGCGCCGAGTACGGCGCGCAGGGCCGGCAGATCGCCGAGAATCTGCGGCAACACTTCATAGCGATGCAGGGTGCCCAGCAGGTTGGCGACGTAGAGGTCGAGGGTCTGGCGGTTTTGCCCGGCCAGTTCACTGCGGTAATAGCGCTCGGCCAGATGTTCCAGCGGCCACAGCAACGGCGCCAGGCACAGGGCCAGCAGGGCGAGGCTGCGCCAGCGGGGTCTGCGGGGAAGAGTAGGTTTCATGAGCCGGATGCGCCTGAGTGAACAGGCGCATTATGCCTAGGCTCAGGCGAAGACGTCAGCGTCCTTGAGCAGTGCGCCAGCCTGGTCCTTGGCCGACAGCTTCGGCGCTTCGTCCAGTTGCCAGTCAATGCCCAAAGCGGGATCGTCCCAGCGAATGCTGCGCTCGGACGATGGATCGTAGTAGTTGGTGGTCTTGTAGAGGAATTCGGCGAACTCGCTCAGCACCACGAAACCATGGGCGAAACCTTCCGGGACCCACAGTTGACGGTGGTTTTCGGCGGAGAGGCGCACGGCAACCCATTTGCCGAAGTGCGGCGAGCTGCGGCGGATATCCACGGCCACATCCAGCACTTCACCTGCGGTTACCCGGACCAGTTTGCCCTGGGTGTTCTGCAGTTGGTAATGCAGGCCGCGCAACACGCCTTTTTGCGAGCGCGAATGGTTGTCCTGGACGAATTGAGTGTCCAGACCGGTTGCATCCTGGAATGCCTTGGCGTTGAAGCTCTCGTAGAAGAAGCCGCGCTCGTCACCAAATACCTTGGGTTCGATGATCAGAACACCGGGCAGATCGGTGGTGATTACATTCATGAGATTTTTCCAGATAGGTATGAATGGCCGACATTCTTGCGCAAAGCGCTGGCGGATGCGAGTGCTTGAATAACCGTGATCGGGGGTTGCGCATCCTCTGCAGCAATGGCGATATAGACGCCTAATAAAATTTCAGGGGTCGTTTCATGCCGCTCGCCACGTTGATTCATCGCGCCAGCTTGCCCAGTCCACAGGTCTGCGAGGCGTTGGCCCGGCAGTGGTTGGCGGAGCATTACGGACTCAGTGGCACGTTGCAGGCGCTGGGCAGTCAGCAGGATCTCAATTATCGGGTCGACAGTGAGCGTGGGCGCTTTGTCCTGAAAATCTGCCGCGGCGATTACGCGCTGGTGGAACTGCAGGCCCAGCATGCGGGCCTCAAATACCTCACCGAACACTCGTCGGTGCACGTACCCAAGGTGATCCCGGCCCATAACGGCGACGACCTGCTGTCGCTGCAGGCCAACGGTGAGCCGGTACACGTGCGGTTGCTGGACTACATCGAAGGCCAGCCGCTGACCCATCTTGAGTATCTGGGTCACGAGGTGGTGGCCGGTTTCGGTCAACTGTGTGGCGAGATGGATCTGGCGCTGGCCGGCTTCGACCATCCGGGTCTTGAGCGCACCCTGCAGTGGGATGCACGCCACGCCAGTGCGCTGATCAACCATCTGCTGCCGGTGATTCAGGACGAGCGCCAGCGCGCATTGATCGCTGACGCCGCCGAACAGGCCGAGCGCCGCTTGCAGCCATTGCTGGACAAGCTGCCGGTGCAGGCGATTCACATGGACATCACTGACGATAACGCCGTCTGGCAACGGGATGCGCGACGCCACTGGCAGTTGCAGGGGGTGATCGATTTCGGTGATCTGGTGCGCACCTGGCGCATCACCGATCTGTCGGTGACGTGCGCGGCGCTGCTGCACCATGCCGGCGGTGATCCGTTCGTGATTCTGCCGGCGGTGCAGGCTTATCACGCGGTCAATCCGCTGCAACATGAAGAGTTGCAGGCACTGTGGCCGTTGATCGTGGCGCGGGCGGCGGTGCTGGTACTCAGTGGCGAGCAGCAAGTCAGCATCGATCCGGGCAACACCTACAGCCGCGACAACCTCGGCCACGAGTGGGAGATCTTCCACGTGGCCACTTCGGTGCCACTGGCGTTGATGGAAGCGGCGATCCTCACGTCAGTCGGCCAGCGTCTGCCGGCCATCGGCAGTGAAGGTTTTGCGCCGCTGTTGCCAGAGCTGGTCGGACGTGAGTTCGCGTTGATCGACCTGGGCGTGCTCAGCCCGCATTTCGAGGCGGGCAACTGGGAGCAGGACGGCATCGATCAGCGGCTGCTGACGGAAGCTGCCGCCGCGCATGGCCTGGCGGCGAGTCGTTACGGGCAATACCGCTTGTCGCAGACGCGAGTGGACAGTGCGGTCGAACCGGACACCTTCCCGTTGCACGTTGAATTGCGTGTGCCGCAAGGCTCGGCGGTGGAAGCGCCGTTTGCCGGTGTTCTGCATCACGCGGCGGACGGTGTGCTGCAACTCGATGGGCCACAGCTCAGCGTGCGCTTGTGGGGCGTGAACGCCTCGCTGCACAGCGGCGCGGCGCTGGTCAAAGGTCAGGTGCTGGGTTTGGTCGGTGGGCCGTTGAAGGTGCAGTTGAGCCGTGTAGCCGCGCTGGATGCGCCTTTGTTCTGCAGTCCGGCGCGCGCGGCTGCGTGGCAGGCGTTGTGCCCCTCGCCAGCGGCGCTGCTGGGCCTGGCCTGCGATGCCGAGCCGGAGCTGGACGCCAAAACCTTGCTGGAACGGCGTGACGCCAGCTTCGCCCGCACGCAAAAACACTACTACGTCGATCCGCCGCGTATCGAACGCGGCTGGCGCAATCACCTGATCGACATGCAGGGCCGCTCCTACCTCGACATGCTCAACAACGTCGCAGTACTCGGTCACGGTCATCCGCGCATGGCACAGGTGGCGGCACGGCAGTGGTCGCTGCTCAACACCAACTCGCGGTTCAACTATGCAGCGGTAGCGGAGTTCTCCGAGCGCTTGCTGAAACTGGCGCCGGAAGGCATGGACCGAGTATTTCTGGTCAACAGTGGCAGCGAGGCCAACGACTTGGCGATCCGTCTGGCGTGGGCCTACAGCGGCGGGCGCGACATGCTCAGCGTGCTGGAGGCTTACCACGGCTGGACGGTCGGCGCCGATGCGGTGTCGACGTCGGTTGCCGACAACCCGCGAGCGCTGGAAAGTCGTCCTGACTGGGTGCATCCGGTGACCGCGCCGAATATCTATCGCGGTGAATTTCGCGGTCTTGATTCTGCGCCGGATTATGTGCGCAGCGTCGAAACACGGCTGGCACATATTGCGGCGCAAGAGCGCCAATTGGCCGGGTTCATCTGCGAACCGGTGTACGGCAATGCCGGTGGTATTTCTCTGCCGCCGACGTATCTGAAACAGGTCTATGCGTTGGTGCGTGCACAAGGCGGGGTGTGCATTGCCGATGAAGTCCAGGTCGGTTACGGGCGTATGGGCCACTTTTTCTGGGGCTTCGAAGAGCAGGGCGTGGTGCCGGATATCATCACGATGGCCAAGGGCATGGGCAACGGTCAGCCGCTCGGCGCGGTGATCACGCGCCGGGAAATCGCCGAGGCGCTGGAGGCCGAAGGCTACTTCTTCTCGTCCGCCGGTGGCAGTCCGGTGAGCTGCCAGATCGGCATGGCGGTCCTGGATGTGATGGAAGAAGAGAAGCTCTGGGAAAACGCGCAAGTGGTCGGCGGTCACTTCAAGGCGCGTCTGCAAGCGTTGATCGATAAACATCCGCTGGTGGGCGCGGTGCATGGTTCCGGCTTCTATCTGGGCGTGGAGTTGATCCGCAATCGCGAGACCCTGGAGCCGGCCACTGCAGAGACCAGCCTGTTGTGTGATCGCCTGCGCGAACTGGGGATTTTCATGCAGCCGACCGGGGACGACCTGAACATTCTCAAGATCAAACCGCCGATGGTCACGTCGCGCCGCAGCGTGGACTTCTTTGTCGACATGCTGGATCGGGTGCTCGAAGAGGGCCTGTAAACGCTGCTTTTTGTGGGCGCGGGCTTGCTCGCGAATGCGATTTTTCATTCAAAAGTGATATCGACTGCTATGCCGCCTTCACGAGCAAGCCCGCTCCCACAGGAATTAAGTGTTAATTCGATTTGTATCGGGATTAGTATGAGTTTTTTAGTCTTTCTGCGTGTTCAAGCATTTAAAATACGATATTTATCGGTTATAAAGTCGCCATTGCTTTGAAAACCCTCGACGGTGCCCTGGAGTTCAAATCCCGATGACCACTTTGAAAAGTACCCCGCGTGACGATGGCTTCTACATGCCGGCCGAGTGGGCGCCGCAGACCCAGACCTGGATGATCTGGCCCGAGCGCCCGGACAACTGGCGCCTGGGCGGCAAGCCGGCGCAAGCTGCGCATGTCGCAGTGGCCAAGGCTATCGCGCGTTTCGAACCGGTGACCGTTGCCGTGTCGGCCGGCCAGTACGAAAACGCCCGTGCGCGCCTCGATGTGCCGAATATCCGCGTGGTCGAGATGTCCAGCGATGATGCCTGGGTGCGTGATACCGGCCCGACGTTCGTCATCAACAACAGCGGCGAAGTGCGCGGTGTGAACTGGGATTTCAACTCCTGGGGTGGTTTTGAAGGCGGACTGTACTCGCCGTGGAACCGTGACTCGCAGGTCGGCGGCAAGATTCTCGAAATCGAACGCAGCCCGCGTTATCGCACTGAAGGTTTCGTGCTCGAAGGCGGCTCGATTCACGTTGACGGCGAAGGCACGCTGATTACCACCGAAGAGTGCTTGCTCAACCACAATCGCAACCCGCACCTGGGCCGCGAAGAGATTGAAGCGGTGCTTCGCGACAATCTGTCGGTGGATAAAATCATCTGGCTGCCGGATGGCTTGTTCAACGACGAAACCGACGGTCATGTGGATAACTTCTGCTGCTACGTGCGCCCGGGCGAAGTGCTGCTGGCGTGGACCGACGATCCGCAGGA
This sequence comes from Pseudomonas sp. H1h, assembly GCF_000633255.1. Lineage (GTDB taxonomy): Bacteria > Pseudomonadota > Gammaproteobacteria > Pseudomonadales > Pseudomonadaceae > Aquipseudomonas. The sequence goes on along the minus strand of NZ_AYMJ01000016.1, from coordinate 71,187 downwards.
TCCGAACTACCCACGCTGCCAGGCTGCGATGAAAGTGCTGCAAGGCAGCACCGACGCCAAGGGTCGCCCGTTCACGGTGCACAAGATGCCGATTCCGGGGCCGCTGTACGCCACTGAAGAAGAGTGTGCCGGTGTCGATCCGGTCGACGGTACGCAGGAGCGCAATCCTTCCGTGCGCCTGGCCGGTTCCTACGTGAACTTCCTGATCGTCAACGGCGGCATCATCGCGCCAAGCTTCGACGATCCTATGGATGCCCCGGCCCGGGACATCCTGCAGAAGCTGTTCCCGCAGCACGAAGTGGTGATGGTGCCGGGCCGTGAACTGTTACTGGGCGGCGGCAATATCCACTGCCTTACCCAACAGCAACCAGCGCCGCACAAAGAATGAGTTGAGACGTAACAGCTTGAGTTGACTCATAAATCGGCGATGCGACGATTAGCTCGCTATCCATGTAAAGAAGCCCGCGGCCCTGTTGGACCGCGGGCTTTTTTGTATCCGCTTGTCGACAAATCGGAAACCTTGGCATAGCTCTTGTATCGGACAAAGGGCACTAGGGAGAGGGAGGAACTTCAACAGTTCTGTCATAAACCTTGGATAACTTAGCCGCTCACGAACGGGGAGAGAGCGCTGAAATGAACGCCGAAGTGAACGTAGTCAGCGAGCGGACGTTGCATCCCATGGCCGTAAACGGCAAATCGCTCCAGATTGTCGCGCACTTTTTGAAATCCAACGGAACGCGTCAGATCAGGGAACCTGATCCGCGCCGGATGATGATCGAGCGCTACCCCGCTGGCCTGTTCAGCGAGGCCGAACTGGAAGCATTATGGGCTGTGATGGAAGGATAAGAAGAACAACAGGGATTGGTAAAAGCGCTGCCGGGATGGCGGCGCTTTTTTTTGCACAGAACAAAACCACTGCGAACATTGCACCTGTGGGAGGGGGCTTGCTCCCGAATGCGATAAGTCAGTGACGATGATGTTGCCTGACTCGACGCCTTCGGGAGCAAGCCCCCGCCCACAGGTTTTGTGCTGATCAGAAACTGTAGGTGCCAGTCATCACTACGCTGCGCGGTGCACCTGGCTGAATCTGATTCTTGCTGGTCGCCGAGGCGTAGTACTCACGGTCGGTGATGTTGTTCAGTGCTGCGCGCAGATCCCAATCCTTGAAGCGGTAGCCTGCCAGCGCGTCCCAGCGGCCGTAGCCCGGCAGCACCGTGGTGTTGTCGTTGTCGGCATAACGCTGGCCGACCAGGGTCAGGCCGGTTTCGCCGTACCAGCCCATCTCCGGTTTCCAGGTCAGGAACAGACTGCCGTTGTGCTTGGCCACGTTGTTGACGCGCTTGCCTTCGAGACCGTTGTTGTCTTTCTCGATGGTCGTGTCCTGTACGCCGACGCCACCGCGCATGTACCAGTTGCCGACGAGCTTGCCGGTTGCGGTCAGTTCGATGCCGCGCGAACGTTGCAGACCGGTCATGACCGTCAGGGTCGGATCATTCGGATCGCTGGTGCGGCGGTTGTAGAGTTCCAGGTCATAGACCGCCAGCGTGGTGCTCAGGCGATCATCGAGCCAGTCGCTTTTCACGCCGATTTCTTTCTGTTTGGTCAGCTCGGGGCTCAAGTCGTTGGTATTGCCGGCAGCGCCTGGCGTGATGCCGATCAAACCGCCGCCCGCGGGCGAGAAGGTCTTGGACCATGAAGCATAAAACGAATGATTCTGCAGTGGCGTCCAGACAACCCCCAAGCGCGGGCTGGTGCTGTGGCTGTCGCGATCTTCGGCAATGTTCTTGAGCTTGTTGGTCGACTCGATATCGAACGTGTCGTAGCGCAGGCCGGCCAGCAACTGCCATTGATCATTCAGGCGTAATTGGTCCTGCACGTAGACCGCGCGGCTTTCGACTTCGGTGTGGCTGTCACTGAATACCTGCATGCTGCCGGTGTGGCGCAGCTCGCGGTTGGGGTTGAACAGGTCAAGTGACGGCACTGGCTGCGCGCTCGGGGTCTTGCCGGTTGCAGCGTTGTACAGCTTCGGATCGCGGCGCTGGCTACCAATCTCGATGCCGGTCAACAGGCGATGCTCCAGACCAAACGTGTCGAAACCGCCTTCCAGCTCGATGTTGTTGTAGACGTTGCGGGTGGTCAGATCCTGCTGCCAGTGCTGACGGACAACCTTGTTGGTTTTGGGATCGAAGTTGGTCAGGTAGGTGTTGTCGAAATCGCTGTCGAGCTTGAACACGCCGAGGGTCTGGCGCAGTTGCCAGTTATCGTTGATCTCGTAGGTGAGTTTCGAACGCAGGGACTGCGCCTTGTCGTCGATGAAATCGTGATCGTTGCCGTACGTGGTGTCGCGTCCGACGTCGGCCGGGCGGCCGTTGACCCCCGGAATGCCGCGATCCGGTGTGCGGTTGTAGCGGCTGTATTCGTATTGCACCAGCCAGTTCAGGTCCGGGGTCAGTTGCCAGCTCATCGACGGCGCGAACAACTGGCGGTTGCCACTGACGCCGTCGCGGAAGCTGTTTTCATCCATATTGCCCATGTTCAGGCGCAGGCTGAGGTTTTCGCTGGGGTCGGTGCTGAGGTCGGCGTAAAGGCTACGCAAGTCTTCGCTGCCGCCTTGGGCTTCGATGGTCGAGCGCCGGCCGAACTCGGGCATTTTGCTCACGCGGTTGACGATCCCGCCCTGACTGCCACGGCCATAGAGCACCGCCGCCGGGCCTTTGAGCACTTCGACCCGCTCGATATTGTGCAGGTCGCGCTTGTATTGGCTGTCGTCGCGAATGCCGTCCAGATAGAAGTCGTTGCTGGCATCGAAGCCACGAATGCGCAGGCTGTCGAAGCGGGTGTCGGCGCTGCTGCTGACGTTGGGAATGCCGCTCAAGGCGTCGCCGATGTCATTGGTGCCGTAGTTGGCGACGTTCGCGGTCTTGATCGAGTCGATCGCTTGCGGCACATAACGCACCGGTGTCGAGGTGCGGGTGGCAGTGTTGCTGATCTTGACGCGTGGATCTTCGGCTTGTTCTTCAGCGCTGATCGCGGTGGCGGGTAACTCGGTGGCGGAATAAGCAAAACCGCTGGACAGAAAGGCAGACAATCCAAGGGTGACAGGCGTGAGGCGGAACGGGGCAGGCATTGAAAAGCACATCCGAAAGGGTAGGGGAATTCAAACGCGCGAATGGTAATGCTTTGCATTTACTTCCGTAATTTATTCCTGAGAAGTTCCCCTGACAGATTGTTTCAATTTATGTCGATCTGGATACAACCTGACCGTTCGGTCCATTCGACCGATTCGCGAAACAGTCTGAAAGCCATTCCGGCGTTTTTCGCCCACGCGTGAAGGAATAGTCTGCCGGCATCGACTTTTCCCACTTTTCTGCCGGAGTTCTCCCATGATCCTTCACTACATCTATGACCCATTGTGTGGCTGGTGCTACGGCGCCAAACCGTTGGTGCAAGCGGCGCAACAGGTGCTGCCGGTCGTGGCTCATGCGGGCGGGATGATGAGCGGTGCGAACCGCCAGCAGGTCTCACCGCAACTGCGCAATTACGTCATGCCTCACGATCGGCGCATTGCCGAGTACACCGGGCAGCCCTTTGGCGAGGCGTATTTTGAAGGGCTGCTGCGTGATCACTCGGCGGTTTTCGACTCGACGCCACCCATCGCGGCGGTGATGGCTGCAGAGGCTATCGACGGCCGTGGCCTGCAGATGCTCGGGCGTTTGCAGACCGCGCATTACGTCGAAGGGCAACGGATTGCCGATGAGGCTGTGCTGTTCGAAATCGCGGCTCAGATGGATTACGCGCAAGAAGCTTTCGTGGCACCGTTTAAAAACGTTGATACCCAGGCGCATGTAAAAGCCAGCCGCGCGTTGCTGGCCCAACTCGGTGGGCAGGGCTTTCCGACGTTGGCGCTGGAACAGGACGGGCAATTCACGTTGATCGACATCAGCCCTTGGCTGGGTAAACCGCAGGCCTTCGCTGACTGGTTGGGGCAAGCGATTGTGGCTGATGAAGTGGCTCAATCCCCCGCGCAATGTGGTCTCGACGGCTGCGCATAATCGCGCTGGATTCACTGGTTAAGCGCATTTCCGAGCAATGGGCTATCGCAAAATTTACGATTCTTAGACGATTTTTACCTATTTAAAGACGATTCTTGAAATTGACACATTATTGAGGGCGCGGCTACGATTCGGCCCAACGCCTGTGGCCAACCGCCATGACTCAAGAATAATAAGCAGGCCCGCCATGACCTTGTCGTGGGCGGGTCTTTTTGTTTCGGGGTGAAAAAAGAGTGCATTAGCGCCGTTTCAGCCGTTCGACACAGCGCGTTTCAACCCGTAATAAGGAAAACAAAATGTTGAACAAGCGTATCAGTCTGATCGCACTGGGGATGTTGAGTGCCACACAGGCCATGGCTGACGGCCAGGCCGAATCGAAGGGTTTTGTAGAAGACAGCAGCCTTAAAGTGCTGCTGCGCAATGCCTACATCAATCGTGATTACAAAGACGGCAACAAAGACAAATCCGAGTGGGGCCAAGCCGCCATCGGTACGTTCTCGTCCGGCTTCACCCAAGGCACCGTTGGTGTGGGTGTGGATGCTTTCGGCCTGTATGCCCTGAACCTGGAGCGCAGCGAAGATCGCAGCGGCGCCGGCGGTATCGATTTCTTCAAGCGTGGCGACAGTGGCAAGCCCGCCAACGACCTGTCCAAGGGCGGCGCAGCGGTCAAATTCCGTCTGTCCAACACCGTGCTGACCTACGGTGACCAGATGCCGGCCCTGCCGGTGCTGAACTACGACAACTCGCGTCTGCTGCCGGAAAGCTACACCGGGACCTTGATCACTTCCAAAGAGATCAAAGGCCTTGAGCTGAACGCCGGTCGTTTCACCGCCGAATCGCGCAAGAGCGCAGAAGGCCGTGACAGCGGTGGTCTGAAGTCGATCAACGTGTTGGGCGGTAGCTACCAGTTCACCGAACAGTTCAAGGCTGCGCTGTACGCCTCCGACGTTGAGGATGTGCTGAAGAAGCAATATGTGAACGCCAACTACGTGTTCCCGATCGACAAGGATCAGTCGCTGACCCTGGACTTCAACGGCTATCGCACCAAGCTGGACGACTCCTACGTTCGCCAGAGCGGCGCTACCGGTGACGACAACAAGATCTGGAGCCTGGCAGCGACTTTCGCCACCGGCCCGCACTCGTTCACCGTGGCGCATCAGCGTTCCACCGGCGACAGCAACCTGGGCTACGCCTACGGTGGCTATCAGAAAGAGCAAGGTCGTGTCGGTGACGGTGGCAACACCATCTACCTGGCCAACTCCTACTGGTCGGACTTCAACGCTGAAGACGAGCGCAGCTGGCAGTTGGGCTACGGCCTGGACTTCGGCGCGTTTGGCGTACCGGGTCTGAGCTACAACTTCGCTTACGTGCGTGGCGACAACATCACCACCTCCACCAGCGAAGGCGGCACCGAGCGCGAAATTTTCAACCAGGTCAAATACGTCGTGCAAAGTGGCCCGGCCAAAGACCTGAGCGTGAAACTGCGTAGCTCGATCCTGCGCGTTTCGCAGAAATCCAGCGAGTACAACGTCAGCGGCAACGAACTGCGTGTGTTCGTGGACTACCCGATCAACATCTTCTGATGATCGTTCAGGTATAGAAGCATGAGAAAACCCCGACGTGTTCGGGGTTTTTTTTCGAGGCCTTTTCGGTAAAAACCGTAAAAAACCCGTGTTTTTGTCATGTAAAAGTTGTTTTAAGAGCACTTCAAACGCCGTTTCAAGCAGGGCTTTAAATGCCTGAAATTCTTTCTCATGGACGCAAATTCTCCACCTAATAGATTAGGCCGCTCAATGCAGCGGAGAATTTGGTAATGATCGTTTTGAACAGAGAAGTGGGCGAATCGCTACGGCGCGACAAATATGTCAACGTCCAGGGTGGTGACTTCAATCTCTACGGTCATTTTGCCGACTTCGTCAGACTGACCAAAAGTTGGGAAAACATGGAGCCAGACAGTTACTACGGTCAGGCCGAAGCCGGCATGCGTTACCGTCGTTACAGCGACTTTGAGTACAACCCGAAAACCCGTGAACTCAAGCAACTCGAGCATCGCGCGTACGTGCAGTCGAAAGAGAACAACGCCTACGTGGGCGGTGTTGTGCGGCACTTCCAGGACTTCTCCGATGAAGTGATCACTTCACCGGTGATGCGCAGCCTGATCGACACCGATTTCGAAGTGTACAAAAGCGTGTTGCCGGAAGAACTGCACGATGAAATCTGGCAGTGCCAGATCCATCAGATCCGCATCGAGATCAAACCCGGCAAGCAACTGGAAATCACTCCTGAAGGGATTCACTGCGACGGCTATCCGTTCAGCGGTGTGCACTTCTGGGGGCGCAACAATGTCGAGGGGGCGGAAAGCCGTTTGTACGATGTGCACGAGCATCAACTGGCGTCGACCACTTACAAGGAAATCCTCGATACCACGTACTTCCTTGACCGCGACATGCGCCACTACGTGACCCCGGCGCGCAACACCCACACGCATGCCATGGCGTACCGGCAGATTCTGGCGATTTCCTTCTCGCGGCCCGGGACCGCTTTCGACATTGTTCGCTAATCAGATCACCCCAATCGATGGCGTCGAATGCTCGACGCCGGTGGTGCTGCGACGCGCCACCGCCAAGGATGCGCAGCGCATGGAACGTTTCTTCCGCCAGTTCGACGAAGTGTCGTTCTGCGAGTGGCAGGACGCCAAATGCCTGCGCGGTGTATTGATCCAGAAGACCACCACGGCCTATCTGGCCTTCGACGTGGAAGGCGAAATCGTCGGCGCGGTGCTCGGCGGCATGCTCGGCAGTCGCGGCACTATCAACCATCTCGCCGTCAGCCCACGCTATCGCAGTCAGGGCGTCGGCCAGCGGCTGGTGGAAGCGGCGTCGTCTGACATGAAACGGGTCGGTGTATTACGGATGTTTCTGTTCGTCGACGATGCTAACCTCGCGGGCAAGCGATTCTGGACTGCCCAGGGTTTTTGCGAACCCCATGGCGAGCGGACATTTGAGAGGGATCTATGAATGAAACGTCCGGCAGTGCGCCGCTGATGGCTGCCCATCAGCCATCGCGCACGTTTGCCGAAGCCAGCCCGGTGGTGGCCGGTTATTTCACGGTGTCCTTCGTGTTCGGGCTGATGGCCGTCAATGCCGGGCTGCCGATGTGGCTGCCGGTGGCGATGTGCTTGTTCGTCTACGCCGGCGCTTCGCAATTCGCCGCGCTGGCGCTGATCTCCAGCGGCGCTTCGCTGACCACCATCGTGCTGACCACCTTCCTGATCAATGCGCGGCACATGCTGATGTCGGTGTACATGGCCAAGGCCCTGCGCGCACTGGGGCTCAGCCGCATGGAGCGCTGGGCCTACGCTGGTGGGCTGACCGACGAATCCTTCGCGTTTCACAGCGTGAAATTGGGTACCGGCGCGCCGGTCAATATCCGTTACCTGATCGGCTTCAACCTGTTCTGCCACACCTCCTGGGTGCTGGGCGGATTGCTGGGCGCTGTTTGTGCGCAATACGCGTCGCACCTGATCAAATACCAGCTCGACTACGCACTGACCGCGATGATGCTCTACGTGCTGGTGTCGCTGTGCAACACCCGTAACAAACTCATCGCCGCAGCGGCCGCTGTGGCCTGCATGGGCGCGCTGAGCCTGGTCGGCACCTCGCCGTTCAACGTATTCATCGCCACGTTTGTGGGCTGCGGAGTGGGTGTATGCCTGACCAAACGTTCCTGATCCTGGTGGTCGCGCTGATGATGGCCGTGACCTTCCTGCCACGCGCGCTGCCGCTGCAGGTCAACACCGAGCACTGGCCGCCGTTCGTTGCGCGGGCGCTGGAATACCTGCCGGTGGCGATCGTCGCTGCGATCAGCCTGACACCCTTGTTGATCAAGGATCAGCACATACAGCTCGATCGCCCGGAATTTTATGCAGCCATTCCGACGCTGTTATGTGCGTATTTCAGCAAAAACCTCTTTCTCAGTGTGGCGGTTGGGACGGCTGCGTACATTGCGCTCGGCTCGTTCATGTAGCGGCAGATCGACCACGTCGTTCAAGGCCTGGCCTGAAAGATTCGGGTTGTTCACCGCGAGCCGCACTTCGAGGAAATCCTCGAAACCGGGGAAAATCGTCAGGCCGTTCTTTTGCGCGGCCTCGCGAGAAACCATGCCGACCGCGTCCATTTGCGTGATCAACGACAGCGTCAGGGTTTCGCTGCAGGAATAGACCATGCGCTGACCGTTCTCGTGATTGCCCAGACCCGCGTCGAGAAAACGCAGAAAGCTGTGGGAATACGGACAATCTTCCGCAGGACGCACCTGAAACTTGTTGCCCAGCAACGTCAGCGGATCGTTTTCCTGCCCGCAATGGGCACCGACCACCTGCACCTGCACATCCGGCAGGACGATGCTCGGCAAACCCGGACGCTGCGGGCCAATCAGCACCGCGAGGTCAAAGTCTTCGTTCTTCAGCTTGCTTAGGTTTTCCATCGACTCGGCGTAGCTGAATTCCATCTGGTAATCGGGAAACACCTCGATCAGGCGTCCGATCATTCGTCGGTTGAAGTCAGACGACAACGTGTTGTTCAACGCGACCTTCAATGTGCGCTGGCCAGGCACCTTGAGCGCCTCGACCTTTTCTTCCATCTGTCGCGTGGCAATCAGCACTTTGTCCATGTAGGGCGTCAGCTCAGTGCCTTGCGGCGTCAGCGTCAGCCCTTTGTTGGAACGACGAAACAAGCGGAAACCGAACTGCTCTTCGACCTTGTTCAACTGCGCGGCCAGGGCCTGCACAGTCAGGCACGAATGCTCGGCTGCGGCCGACAAGGAGCCGGTCTGCACGATGCGCATGAGGTTGCGTAAGGTTCTGCTATCCATGGGTAATGCCCTCTGAAGTGGGCTGGGTATTGTTGTTTACGAGACTGCCGATCCGGCGTCATATGCCGGGTATATTCCAGCACCTGAGCATAGTTGTCGCGGGTTTAGTAGCGAATTGATGTCCCTGCCGATGGCTGGAAGCTGACACAGGATCGGGATTTTTGATGACGTGGGGGTGATGAAGGTCAAAAAATGCTGACTTGGAATAACAATTCGTGGCTTTTCCCGGGACCTTATCAAAGAAAGGAATTGATTCACTTACGGATTAATAGATAACAAAAATCCGTATCTGTACTAGGCTTGAAAGCATTCACTCAGCAATGGAGGCGGCCGTGCCTACCTCATCCCCAGCCCTCACCCCGCGTGAACAACTCGACGTCCCCGAAGCCGGGCGCGTCGCGCTGAAGTTTTTCTTCAACCTCATGGAGCGCTGGGGCTGCAACGCCGAGCAGCAACGCACTTTGCTGGGTGGCGTCGGCAACACCACGTTCTACAAGTACAAACACCTGCCGCCGAACATTCGCCTGCCGCACGACACGCTAGAGCGCATCTCGTACCTGATGGGCATTCACAAGGCGTTGAGCATCATCTTCAGCAACAGCCGCGAGCGCGCCTACACGTGGGTCAGCAGCCCCAACACGGCTGCGCCATTCAATGGCCGAACGGCGCTGGATTACATGCTTGCCGGGAGGGTGGTCGACATCGCTGACGTTCGCCGTTACCTAGACGGGGTGCGCGGGTGAAGGCTCCGCCGCTGGCCGAGCCGCAATGGCCGAAAGCCTATCGGATCGTCAACAGCAGCTTCCCGCCGATTGCGCTGTTCGAAGACGTGCTCGACCCCGAAGACCTGGAAATCGCCTACGCGCTGGAAGCGCTGACCAACGATCGCCTGATCGAACAGGCCGGCGTCCTCGCCCGCGTGCGCCCCGAAGACCGACTCTCCGGCCCCGGTTCCACCCCGGTGATGGCGGCATTTACCCACGTCGGCAAAAGCAGCCGCTTCACCGACGGCACCTTCGGCGTCTACTACGCCGCCAGCAGCCAGGCCGCCGCCATCGCCGAAACCTGCTATCACCAGGAACGTTTCCTCGCGGCCACCCACGAAGCGGATCTTGAGCTGACCATGCGGACTTACGTCAATCGCGTGGTTAAGCCGCTGCACGATGTTCGTCACGACTTTCCCGACTTGCATCAGCCCGATCCGGGCGCCTATGGCCCGTCTCAGGCGTTTGCCCGACAACTGCGCGAGTCTGAATCCTGGGGGCTGCTCTACAACAGCGTGCGCCTCCCGGGCCATGAATGTGTCGCCGCGTTCCGGCCGCCGGCGGTGTCGATTCCGAAGCAGGGCAAGCATCTGCGTTATGTGTGGAGTGCGAGCCAGTGCAGGATTTCGTTTGTGTTTGAGATTAGTCAGGTGTGAAAAGCGAGGCGGCATACGTGTCATTATTCGACAACCTGCGCAGCCGTTCTTAAGCAACTGAAGGATGAAAATCAGCGATGGCCAATGAGCTGGAGCAATTCCAGAAGGGCTTGCTGGACTCTGTACGTCAGATGAAGGCCGGGCAGGCTGCACGTGTTACGGAAGTGCTTTGCTCTGCACCGGCAGACACAAGTGCCTCGCTGACGAGCCATTCAGATTAACGACTATTTTTGATTATCCGGCCGTTAAAGCCAATGTGGACGTCATGTGGACGTCATGTGGACGTTCCAAAAACAACAAAGCCCCTGCATTTCTGCAGGGGCTTTGTTTTGTATGGTGCCGGCACCAGGAGTCGAACCCGGGACCTACTGATTACAAGTCAGTTGCTCTACCAACTGAGCTATACCGGCGTGTGGGCGACGATTATAGCGATTGGGTTGGTTCTGTAAACCCCTGAATTCAGACTATTTTTACGCAGGCGCTGGATCAGGCGTGGCTTGGGCTGTGTCGTCGGGTTTTCAGCTGCAAAACCGGGCTTCCTGGCGGCCAATCCAGCCTGAGCGTGAGGGCAGTATTTTTGCACTGCTCAAGCACCCATTTCACCCGTTTATGCCCTTTTGATTGGAAGCTTATGCACAACGGGTGGGCGCAACGGCGGTGTTGCGGGGGATTTTGTGGACATGTTCTCATTTTGCTCGCAACGCCCTGTTTTACAGGTTTTTTATCTATGTGAACAAAAAATGACCAATGCTGTTGCGGTCGCGTAACGGCGATGGATATTGGATCCACGGGAAAACCATCAACAGAGTTATCCACAGGCTGGAAAGGATTTAACTCCGTTCGGCCAGCAGCAGAAAATTACGTGGGGTCAGTGGGGTGTCGCAGAAGGTGCCGAGGCGTACGACATATCCCTGCTCTACGAGGAAAAGTGCCCGATCCAGATTCAGCCAAAGCTCCAGCGGTCGTCGGAACAGTCCGCGCAGCAATTCCAGGTTGCGAACTTCGGCCAAGCGCTGCCAACCAGCGACTTCCAACGCCTGCCAATCGGGCGTGCCGAGTGTGGATAACTCCTTCAATGCGGCCAGATCGCGACAGTAATCAGCGAAGGGTTTTTCCAGCCAGGCGCTGGGCAGGGGCGGGGTGGGCAGGTATTCGTCTACTCCGCGCACTTGTCGCTGCAGCAGGTCGAAGGCCAGACGACGGGCCATGGAGGTGTCGCGCTGACGTCGGACTCTTGCACCGGCGGTGACGGTTTCACTCATGGGCAGTGCAAGATCTTCGAGTGACAGCTGTAGGGCGGATCGCAAGCCCGCGCAGGACAATGCCCGGTACTCGTTGCGATTGATCCGGTTGTAGCAGCACGGGGCGATGGCCATTCGCTCACATCCGGCTGCGCTCGCCAATTGCATCAGACGCACATGCAGGTCACCGCAGGCGTGCAGGGCGACGGGAGTGTGTTGAGCGCTCAACACGGTTGCGGCGTTTGATGCCAGTACATCCTGCTCGACATGCAGAGCGTGCAGATGATGCCGCTGACTCAGCGCCTGACCGCTGGCAACCAGCGCCGGATCGTATTCGACACAAGTCAGTTGTTGTCCCGCACCCAAAAGACGCCGACCCAAATGCCCCTTGCCAGAACACCAGTCCAGCCAATGCGTTGGCTGCGAGGCGAAAGACAAACGACTGGCGAACGCCTCGATCTGCTGCCACTTGCGCCCCGGCACATCGACGTTCAAGCGATGGCTTGCTGTTTCAAGCGCATGCCCCGGCAACTCACCGACCGCGCTCAGCGCAGCCGACAACGCCGCCAATGAAGCGAACGGCTCCGGCGCATCGAGGAGATCGGCAGGATGGTTATGCACCCGCTCTGCATCTTCCAGCGATCGTCCGCGTAGCCACGAAGCCAATTCGGGGTAGGCGGTTTCCCACGGAAGCGAAAGATGGGTGAACGGACGAGGTTTCCACAGCGCCTGATGCTCGATCAAAAAAGCATCCTGCGCGGTGAAGCGGGCGAGTAGGTCCTCGCCCGTCAGCACGTAGGAAGGATCAACGCCCTTGGCAGGCATCGACGCGCAACCAGCGCTCCAGCAGCTTGAAGCCGCGCACCAGCACGTAGGACATCAGCAGATAGAACACGCCGGCGGCGAAGAAGATTTCCACCGGCAGGTAGGTGCGGGCGATGATCGTGCGGGCCATTCCGGTCAGTTCCAGCAGGGTCACGGTGCTCGCCAGCGCACTGGCCTTGAGCATCAGGATCACTTCGTTGCTGTAGGCCGGCAGACCGATGCGCGCCGCACGCGGCAGCATGATGTAGAACATCGCCTTGGGTTTGGACATGCCCAGGGCCCGCGCCGCTTCGATTTCCCCGGGTGGAATCGCCTGGATCGCGCCGCGCAGGATCTCGGCGATGTAAGCCGCGGTGTGCAGGGTCATGGTCGCAGTAGTACACCAGAACGGATCGCGCAGGTACGGCCACATCGCGCTGTTACGGACCGCGTCGAACTGCGCCAGGCCGTAGTAGACGAGGAACAGTTGCACCAGTAACGGCGTGCCACGGAAAAAGAAGATGTAGGCGTAGGGCAAAGCGCGCACGTACCACAGCTTCGAAGAGCGGGCGATGCCCAGGGGAATTGCCAGCAGCAGGCCGGCAATCACTGCAATGGCTACCAGCTCCAGGGTCAGGGTCGCGCCCTGCGCCAGTTTCGGCAGCCACTTGATGATCACTTCCCAATTCATGAAGCGCTCCTCGCAAAGCCGCGAGCGGCGCGTTTTTCCAGGAAGTGCATGCCGGTCATCGCCAGCACTGTGAGGCCCAGGTACATGACTGCGGCCACCAGATAGAAGGTGAACGGTTGCTTCGAGACGGTCACGCCGATCTGCGCGTGACGCATGATTTCTTCCAGGCCGATCACCGACACCAACGCGGTGTCTTTCATCAGGATCATGAACAGATTGCCCAGGCCCGGCAGGGCAATGCGCCACATCTGCGGCATGATCAGCCTGGTGAAGATCCGCCATTTCGACAGGCCCAGCGCCACGCCGGCTTCACGGTGGCCCTTGGGAATGGCGAGAATCGCGCCGCGGAACACTTCCGTGGCATAGGCGCCAAAGCACAGGCCCAGCGCAATGACGCCGGCGGCGAAGGCACTGAGTTGCAGATCGGGATTGCCGAAAAACTCACCAAGGCTGCGCATCAGGTTGACTGTACCGAAGTAGATCAACAGCACCCAGAGCAATTCCGGGACGCCACGCACCAAGGTCGAATAAGTGCCGCCAAGCCATTGCAGCGGCTTGTACGGGGAAGTCTTGGCCAAGGCGCCGAGCAGACCGAGCACCAGTCCAAGACACAGGGCGGTGAGAGCCAGTTTGACGGTCATCAGCGCGCCGGCGGCGAGGGCCGGGCCGAATCCGTAGAGGTCGATAATCATGGATTTCTGTTCAAATTGCGGCAGGCAAAGTCGGGAGCCGACGCCGTTGAGTCACGGCGCCAGTCCCACAGGTCAGGATCAATAGATGCTGAACGGGAAGTACTTGTCGTTGATCTTCTTGTAGGTACCGTCGGCGACGATTTCCTTCAGTGCGGCGTTCAGCTTCTCGCGCAGCGGATCGCCTTTACGTACAGCGATGCCGATCTTGTCGCTTTCCACGACCGGGTCGCCTTTGAACTCGTAGTTCTTGCCGGCGTCGCTTTTCAGCCAGTCATAGTTGGCGTACTTGTCGGCGAGGATGGCGTCGACACGACCGGAAGTCAGGTCCAGGTAGGCGTTTTCCTGGGTGTCGTAGAGGCTGACCTTGATGTCATCACCGTAGGTGTCTTCCAGCCAGGTACCGGCCAGCGTCGCACGCTGCGTACCGATGGTTTTGCCTTTGAGCGAATCCTTGTCGGTTTTGAAGTCGACGTTTTTCGGCGCAATGAACTGCAGCTTGTTCGAGTAGTACGGGTCGGTGAAGTCCACCGCGCCCTTGCGCTCTTCGGTGATCGACAGCGAAGACACCAGGAAGTCGAACTTCTTGGCGTTCAGCGCAGGGATGATGCCGTCCCAGTCGGATGTGACGACGGTGCACTCGACTTTCATCTTGGCGCACAGGGCGTCGCCGATGTCTTTGTCGAAGCCGACCACGTTGCCGCTCGCGTCTTTGTTATTGAACGGCGGGTACGCCGCTTCGATGCCCATCTTCAGGGTCTCGGCCATGGCACCGGCGCTGAATGCGAGGGTGACGGCGGCAGCCAGGAAGACCTTCTTGAAATTCTGCATGCATGTTGCTCCGTTAGCGGTTGCTGGACATGAATTGTTTGCAGCGCGCCGAAAGCGGGTTTTCGAACACCTGCTGAGGCGATCCTTGCTCTTCCACCAACCCCTGGTGGAGGAACACCACTTCGCTGGAGACCTGACGGGCAAAGCCCATTTCGTGAGTCACCAACAGCATGGTGCGGCCTTCTTCGGCCAATGCGCGGATGACACTAAGTACTTCCTGAACCATTTCCGGGTCAAGGGCGGAGGTGGGCTCGTCGAACAGAATCACCTTCGGTTGCATCGCCAGGGTGCGGGCGATGGCCGCGCGTTGTTGCTGGCCACCGGACAATTGCGCCGGGTAGGCGTGGCGTTTGTCGGCGATGCCGACCTTGGCCAGCAGCGCTTCGGCCACTTCGATGGCTTCAGCCTTGCTCTGGCCTAGCACCCGACGCGGAGCTTCGATGATGTTGTCGAGCACGCTCATGTGCGGCCACAGATTAAAGTTTTGAAACACAAAACCAATCTCGGAGCGCAGGCGGTTGATCTGTTTGCCGTCGGCGGCAACCAGTTCGCCATTCTTGGCGGCCTTGAGCTTGAGCTCTTCACCGGCCACCAGGATCTGGCCCTGGTGCGGATTTTCCAACAGGTTGATGCAACGCAGGAACGTGGACTTGCCGGAACCGGAGGAACCGAGGATCGAGATCACATCGCCGTCGCGGGCGGTCAGCGAGATGCCTTTGAGCACCTCAAGCTGTCCGTAGCGTTTGTGCAAGTTGCGGATTTCAAGCGCGGGCGTGGCCTCAGCCATGTGCGTTCCTCATATATGTTGCGCTCCTGCTGTTGGCTGGCCTTCCTGGCGAGGCGGCCAAGCTAGCATAGCGTTTCAATGGCAGCCAACAGCGCTACGGGCGGTAAGCGGATGGCGTGTGGCAGGTTGTCGCATCGGCACAGCAGACTGTCGCCCCATCAACAACCGAACGGGTGTTTGATCGTGCAAACCCGTGGGCGTCGCGTAAAAAAAGGCGCGATGTTGCCAGCTTTGGCGGGGTGTTGGAAGCGCTATCCGGCCGAACGTTCCTGAATTGCCCTTTTATTGTGCATCCCACACTTTTTCAGTGTGTTTCTGGTGCGCTCGTTCGTTTGAAAAGTGAGTCGCAGGGTAACGCTCTGGCAAATTGCCATTAATTTTAAGGACTTGCGATGACTGTCCGGTCGCGTTCAAAGCCGCGGGCCAGAAGAGTTTGAAACATTTTGGCGCATTTATTGCGTGCAGAATCCGGAACGCCCCGTTGGTTTCTTTTTACGAGAAGGAAAGCCAGACGGGACGGACGCAATCGCTTTCCTTGCAAAGGTAGTTTCGATGAGCAGTACCCCAAGCTCCAATGGCCTCGAACAGGGGCTCAAACCGCGTCATGTGACCATGTTGTCGATCGCCGGTGTGATCGGCGCCGGTCTGTTCGTTGGCTCCGGCCACGCTATCGCTGCCGCCGGCCCTGCCGTGCTGTTGGCCTACGCCGCCGCCGGTACCCTGGTGGTGCTGGTGATGCGCATGCTCGGTGAGATGGCTGTGGCCTCGCCCGACACCGGCTCGTTCTCGACTTACGCCGACCGTGCCATCGGGCATTGGGCCGGTTTCACCATCGGCTGGCTCTACTGGTGGTTCTGGGTCCTGGTGATCCCGCTGGAGGCCAACGCCGCCGCGACCATCTTGCACGCATGGTTCCCGAGTGTAGGCATTTGGGCGTTTGCGTTGATCATTACCCTGCTGCTCACCGTGACCAACCTGTTCAGCGTGAAAAACTACGGTGAATTCGAATTCTGGTTTGCCCTGATCAAAGTGCTGGCGATCATCGGCTTCATCATCCTCGGTCTGGCGGCCATCTTCGGCTTCCTGCCAAACAGCCAGGTCAGCGGCGTTTCGCACCTGTTCGACTCCGGCGGCTTCCTGCCAAACGGCATGGGCGCAGTACTGGGCGCGATCCTGACCACCATGTTCTCGTTCATGGGCACCGAAATCGTGACCATCGCAGCCGCGGAATCGAAGAACCCGGGCAAGCAAATCTCCAAGGCCACCAACTCTGTTATCTGGCGGATCGGCCTGTTCTATCTCGTCTCGATCTTCATCGTCGTGGCCTTGGTGCCGTGGAACGATCCGACCCTGGCCAACCTCGGTTCCTATCAGACCGTGCTTGAGCGCATGGGCATTCCGAACGCGAAAATGATCGTCGACATCGTGGTACTGGTCGCGGTGACCAGCTGCCTGAACTCGGCGCTGTACACCTCGTCGCGTATGCTGTTCTCCCTGGGCAAGCGCGGTGACGCGCCAGCCATGTCGACCCGCACCAACAAAAGCGGCACGCCTTACTGGGCGGTGATGCTGTCCACTGGCGCGGCGTTCCTCTGCACCTTTGCCAACTACGTGGCGCCGGCTGCGGTGTTCGAGTTCCTGCTGGCCAGCTCCGGCGCCATCGCGCTGCTGGTGTACCTGGTGATCGCGTTCTCGCAACTGCGCATGCGCAAACAGCGCATGGCCCGCGGCGAGAAAATCGTCTTCAGCATGTGGCTGTTCCCGGGCCTGACCTACGCGGTGATCATCTTCATCGTCGCGGCCCTGACCATCATGCTGTTCCAGGAAGCCCACCGCGTGGAAATCCTCGCGACCGGCCTGCTGAGCCTGTTGGTGGTCGCTGCCGGCCTGCTGGTAGCACGCCGTCGCAAGCTGGAAAAACGTGGTGCGGTGGTGCTCAACTGACCCGTAGCGCGTAATGCAAAACGGCCGCTGTCAGTGATGACGAGCGGCCGTTTTTGTTTGGGAACGGTGGATTATTCAGGGTGCACCCAATCTTCTGTGCGCAATCCGGAAACACGTTCAAATTCCCGTACATTGTTCGTCACCACAATAAGGCCTTGTGAGCGCGCGTGACCGGCGATCATTTGGTCATAGGGGCCAATAGGTGTTCCTGCTCTAGCCAGCTCAGATCGAATCATTCCGGCCTGCGCTGCTGCGTCATTGTCAAAAGCCAAGACTTCCAGTCGAGCAACGAATCCTTCGACAACCGAAAGATTCTTTTCGGGGGCCGCCGACTTTTCAGCGCCGTAGATAAGCTCCATGAGCGTGATAGCGCTGATGCACAATTGTCCGGAATGTCGGTTGAACGCTTCTCGGACAATTTGTGGTTTGTTCTTGATGGTGAAAATACAGACGTTGGTATCCAGCATGTATTTGATCATCAGAACGACTCACGCTCCTGATCATTGGGTTGCTCACGGTCAACCATGAAATCAGCGGAAACGTTATCGCCATCGAACCAGCTATCCCAGCTTTCTCCGGCAGGTGTGATGACGCGTGTTCTGCCGATGGCGATCACTTCAACGCGTTTGACATCGCTGGGCATTGCGACTGCCTTGGGCAGTCGAACGGCCTGGCTTCTATTGCTCATGAAAATTGTGGTTTGTTCCATATTCGGCCTCCAATGTCTGCGTCTGCAATGAAGCAAGAATAGGTTGCGGTTGGGATATGTCAATGGGATATACATTGCTCTCGGACGGAGGGCTTTCGAATCGCCCAAATAAAAAAACGGCCGCTGTCAGTGATGACGAGCGGCCGTTTTTGTTTCGGAGCGGGGTTTATTCGCTCTTTTCTTCCTGCGTATCCATCGACTTGCCGTAAGTATCCAGCGCAACCCCGAAGTCGGTGATGAACTGCGGCTCGCTCAGCCAGGCCTGTGCGGTTTCGATGTCCATGCCGTCGGCCCACATGCGGTAGTCGATCAGCATGTCGGCGGCCAGGTGGGTGGCGGCCATGCCTTCGTTTTCGGCGTTTTCCATGTCCAGCAGCTCAGGATGGTCAACGATGATGAACGCCAGCTCACGCAGCAACGTCAGCAGCATGTCGTTGCGGCTGACGGCTTCGGCGTCGCGCATTTTGCTGAACATTGCCAGGGTGTATTCAGGGATCGGCTCGGCCAGATGCCCGAGATCATCGTCCTGGTCCAGCGGCTTACGGCCGACCATGCGGATCTGCTTGGCTTTGGCCTTGGCGCGTTTGGCGCGTTTCTGTTGCTTGTTCAGGGATGCCATGGGAACTCAGTTCTTCTGTTGGGTTTGTGCGGCGATCGCGTCGGACGCCGCCACATAGTCGGCCTGGAAGGCCGGGGATTCGATCCAGGCCAGCGCGCCGGCTTCGTCGGTCTCTTTCGACCACTGGCGATACTCGATCAGTGCGGCGAGGATGAAGTCCATCGCACCTTCTTCGCCCTCTTGCTCGTAGACCAACTCGAGCAACGGGTCTTCGAGGAACGCGGTGCACAGCGCTTGCTGGCTGATCTTCTCGGCGTCGATCATTTTCTTGAACAATTCGGTCAGGTCCACCGACTCGAAATCGATGCGGTCATCGTTCGGATCCAGTTCGACCGGCGCCTCGGCGCGTTTGGTGCGGTTCTGCTTGGCCTTGGTCTTGGCCCGGGCGGCGCGTTTTTGCTGCTTGTTGGCGGAGGCCATGGTGTGTTCCGTCGTGCGTGGAAAGGGCTCAGCTGCGCGGTACTGTCCGCCCGGGTGAGTCGGGGGCCAGCTCGCCGGTTTGCAGCCAGGTCAGAGCGATGGGCCATAGTGTGGCTTGGTATGCGCTGCGAAAAAAGGCGAAATGTCCGACTTGTTGTTCGCCAATGTCCTGCGGCTCGATGCGCAGGTGGGTTTTGTGCGCATGGCTGAAGTAGCCGAGCAGGCGTTCGATGGCTGCGACGGTGCCGTAGGGGTCGTCGCTGATGCTGATCGCCAGGGTCTTGGCGCGGACGTTGGCGAAGGGCAGTCGCCCGGAAGCCTTCAGCAGTCTGCGGCCGCTCGGGCGTTGCTCATATCGCGCTGTAGGCGTGCTCCAGTCGCGTACGACGCCGGCGGGCGTGTCCTCCAGCCAGCCGAGGCGCTTGCCGGGGAAATAGCCACAGAAGCGCGTCAGCAGCGGCATCAGCAAATGCCATTTGCCGAACATGCGCCAGCGCTGTTCCGACGCATAGTCGCGCCAGTAAGCGAACTGCGCGCCGACCGTCACCAGCCGACGAATGACCTGTCCCGACTCGCCAAGCCCAGCTGCGCAGCCGCCGAAGCTGTGACCGACCACGTCGATGGGCTGGCCGGGGAATTCCCGTTGTGCGCGTTTTAGCATCGCCTCGAAATCCAGCGCACCCCAATCGGTCCATGAGGCCTCGAGGCCTTTCAGGGTTGCCGGGCGGGATTCGCCGATACCCCGGTAGTCATAGGTGATCACGTCGAAACCGTTGGTGAACAGATAATCGGCGAAGCGCGAGTAATGTCGGCAGCGTACCGAGGTGGCAGCGTTGATGATGACCACCGGGCGTTGTGCATCGGGCAGGGTGTGCCGCCAGATGAAACCGCCGAGCACAAAGCTATCGGCGGCGACTTCCTTGAAAGCCTCGCCGTGTTTATCAGTCAAAGCCGGCGACTTTGACTGCGTGTCTTGCGTTGCTGGCGCATCCTGACAGCTCATCGCTTTCGACCTTTTCGAGGAGCTGCCAACAATAGTCTTAGCGCCATCCGGGAACAATCCGCAGTTGCTATTCCGAGGATTGAAGGCGCAGGCGTTCTTCGATCAAGGCCTGTTCCCGATTGAGTTCGGCGCGCAGTTCTTCCTCACTCGGCAGTATCGTCTTGTAACTGCTGGCAAACAGTTGCTCATTGCCCTTGAGCATCGAGTAACGCGCGACCGAGTCGTTGCTCTCGGCACACAGAATGATCCCGACGGTCGGCTTGTCGCCCTCACTGCGCTTGAGTTCGTCGTACATGCGCACGTACATGTCCATTTGCCCGACGTCGCCGGCGCTGAGCCGTCCGCGTTTGAGATCAATGATCACGAAGCATTTGAGCAAGTAGTTGTAGAACACCAGATCGATGTAAAGATCGTCGCCATCGGTACTGATGCGTTGTTGCCGAGCGACAAAGGAAAAGCCTTTACCCAGTTCCAGGAGAAAGCCCTGCAGATGGTCGATGCGGGCCTGCTCAAGACGGCTTTCCCTGACCTTGCCGGCCGACGGTAGCCCAAGAAATTCGAGTATGACGGGGTCGCGAATGAATTCCCGGGGATGGGGTTTCATGGCTGCAATGTGGGTGCTGGCTTCTTCGATCACATCGGCTTTGTCTCGACTCATCAGCAGTCGCTCGTAGTAGAGCGTATTGATCTGGCGATCAAGGGCGCGGCTGGACCAGTTCAGATTGGCGGTTTCTTCCACGTACCACTGGCGCGCTTTTGCGCTTTCGACCCGCAGCAGCCTGCGATAGTGAGTCCAGCTCAATTCGAGACGCAGTGCGTCTCGAATTGGGAACAACTGATAAAACAGGCGCATCTTCCGAAGATTGGTTTCATCAAACCCCTTCCCGAACTGCGCCGTCAAATCCTTCGCCAACAAGGCCAGCAGCTGCTTGCCATACCCCGCACGCTGGGCGCCTTGCTGCTCGAACTCGACAATATGCCGGCCGATCTGCCAACAGGTCTGCACTTGAATCGTATCAACCGCACGCAGCACTTTTTGCCGCGCCTGACGAATCAGTTCGCCCAATTCCCCCAGCAATGAATCGATGTTCGGGTCTTGCGCGTCAGTCGGTTTTACCTGGCTCATCGAGTCTTCCGCATGATTGGAAACAGATGCAAAGCATGCCAAGCGTCGCCGGCCGGCGATGTCGGGCGAGCCTGTGAAGGCAGCAGGAAGACGGGATGGGTATTGCAGGACGTTGCCGACAAAAGGCGTGGTTGCGAGCAATGATCTGTAGTCCATTTCGTACACGCGCCAAGTTCCAATCAATCTAAAACAAGCCTCGCGGGGCCAAATCTAAAAAAGGGTAACGATTGGGTTCTCTGAACCCGGGAGTCGCCATCATGAAAAACATTCGTTCATTCATGCTGCCGTTCGCCGCTGTCGGTTGGCTGCTGTTGCCTGTCATGTCGCAGGCCGCCAACCTGGAACCGGTCGACAGTGCCGGCGTGCAAGTCCAGCAACAACAGCAAAACGGCATCAACTACCTGTCCGGCGGGATCGGCCTGGACGAGTCAAAAGCCATCCAGCAAACCTCCGGCTACAACCTGCACATGACCTATTCGGTCGGCATGCAAAACGAGTACGCCGCCAACGTCGACGTGACGATTGAAAAAGCCTCGGGGCAACCTGTGCTGACGCTCAATCAGGCGGGGCCGCTGGTGTATGTGCAATTGCCACCAGGCAAGTACATCGTGCGAGCCACGCTCAATGGTCAGGAGCGGCGCGATGTGACTGACGTCGGCAGCGGCACGGCGCGCAATCTGGTGTTTCACTGGAGTTGAAGTGACTGGCGATTGATGCAGTCGTAAA
This sequence comes from Pseudomonas sp. H1h, assembly GCF_000633255.1. Classification (GTDB taxonomy): domain Bacteria; phylum Pseudomonadota; class Gammaproteobacteria; order Pseudomonadales; family Pseudomonadaceae; genus Aquipseudomonas. Next base: position 49,256 of record NZ_AYMJ01000016.1, on the reverse strand, counting down.
GCAAGGGCGCGGGTACAATCCCGCGCCTTGTGTTTGGTGGCGAAGGAAGTGCGGGTTTGAAAGGGATTTTGCGCGTTGGCTCAGCGGTGAGCCTGGCTTTGTTGTTGGCCGGTTGTGGAACGATGATGGGGCGCATGAACGGTGCTTCTGAAGAGCCGTATTACAAAGGCGTCGATGGCAACTTGCACTTGCTCGGCGTGAGAGGGGGAGACGGCATGCCGTCCGCGGTCATCTGTTACATGATGATCGTTTGTCCGCTGATTACCGTCGTCTCCCTGCCGGTAGACGCTGCGCTCGACACGGTCTTGCTGCCGGTGGATTACGTCAACACCCTCTGAAGGGAGTCTTCACTTATTGCCGTGTGCGTTTGGCCTTCGGCTTGTCGGTTGGCTCGTGCGCCATTCGGTAAATCCATAATCCGATCCAGCTGATGGCCACCAGGAATACGGTGCCGATGCACTGCGACACGATCTCGAACCAATACATTCGGGGTTGTAGCGCGAGGGTGTAGGTATGGCGCGGGCCTGATCGGTTCCATGTGGTGATGGAGCCGCTGATCAAACTGTGGATGATCAGATAGATCGATGCGCCGATGACGAAGGCGATCAGCACGCCGACGAGTACCGTCAGCCAGAACGCTACCCGGCTCTGGCGATAGGGCGGCGGATGGGGCAGGGGCACGCGGGTTCTTTTCTGGTTCATCGAGTGGATGACCCTCTTCCTTAAGGTGCGGCCAAAGTAGCGCGGATCGCCATTCGCCGAAACCCGTCGAGGTTGAAAACTCAATGAGCAATGACAGATTTGCGTTGAGCGGGTCGATGCCTTGCCGATCGCCTGAAACGACAAAACCCGCGACGCCTGTGAAGGGCTCGCGGGTTTTTTCCGGGCTGCGCAAAAGGACTGATTGAGCCGTCATCAAATCGCAGGCATAAAAAAACCCTGAATCTTGCGATTCAGGGTTTTCGGTATTTGGTGCCCAGAGACGGAATCGAACCGCCGACACGGGGATTTTCAATCCCCTGCTCTACCGACTGAGCTATCTGGGCAACGGGGCGCATTAAAAGGGTTTTTCGGATTTACGTCAACGACTTTTTTAAAATTTCTTAAATTAATTCCGTCGCTTACGATCCGACCCCCGATTTGCGGGGTTTACTCTGCAGGCGGAACGTAGCCTTCGGCTTGAGCGTATTCCTCGCCGGAGAAGTACTTGTCCATTTCGCCCTGAAGAAATTTGCGATCTTCGGCGTTCATCATGTTCAGACGCTTTTCGTTGATCAGCAGGGTCTGGTGTTTCTGCCAATCAGCCCAGGCCTTGGCGGAGACGTGGTCGAAAATGTCCTGACCTTTGGCACCCGGGTACGGAGGGCGTTCCAGTCCTGGCAATTGTTCTTTGTACTTACGGCACATTACGGTGCGGGTCATGACGACTCTCCTGCATTCAAGACGGCGGCCGCGCGTTCGAGCAAGGTTTTGACCGGGGCAGCAAGGCCCAGGCGCGGCGGGGTGGCGAGGTTATACCAGAGCCAGTCGGCCTCGGCCACGTGATGGACGGCCTCCTGTACCTGAACCAGCCAGGGTTCGATGGACAGCTGGAAATGGCTGAACGTGTGGACAAGGCTCGGCAGCGCCTGCTGTTCGCCCATCGTCAGCGAGTGCTGATCGGCGAGGTGTTGCAGGTCGTCGAGGTCTTCGAGTTCCGGCAGGCTCCACAAACCGCCCCACAGGCCGCTGGAAGGGCGGCGATAAAGCAGAATCGCGCCTTCGCCATTGGCCAGCATCGGCATCAGTGTGCGTTTCTGCGGGATGGCTTTGCGCGGCTTGGGGATCGGGTAGCGCGTCTCCAGGCCGAGCATGTGTGCTTCGCAGCCCTTTTCCAACGGGCACAGCAGACAGCTCGGTTTGCTGCGGGTGCACAGCGTGGCGCCGAGGTCCATCATCGCCTGGGTGTAGGCGTTGACCCGATCGTGCGGCGTGAAACGCTCTGCGTTGGCCCACAGTTGCTTTGCGACCTTAGGCTCGCCCGGATACCCCTCTTGCGCAGTGAATCGCGCCAGAACGCGTTTTACGTTGCCGTCGAGGATCGGCGCGCGCAGGCCCATGCTGATGCTGGCGATAGCCCCGGCGGTGGACAGGCCGATACCCGGCAGATCCGTAAGCTTTTCGACGTCACGCGGAAATTCGCCGCCGTACTGGCTGACGACGATCTTCGCGGTCTTCTGCAGATTGCGCGCGCGGGTGTAGTAGCCCAGCCCGGTCCACAGGTGCAGCACTTCGTCCTCCGGTGCCTCGGCCAGCGCTTGAACCGTCGGCAGCGCGGCCATGAAGCGGTCGAAGTAATTGAGCACGGTGCTGACTTGGGTCTGCTGCAACATGATCTCCGAGACCCACACCCGATACGGATTGATGTCTTGCTGCCAAGGCAAATCGTGGCGGCCGTGGCGGTCGAACCATTCCAGCACCGCCGTGGAAAACTGCTCCGCTCTCATCGCTTGAACAGCCCCTTCAATGCGTTTTTCAGTTCCGGGCTGACTTTGTCGCCCAATTTCTCGTCGATCTTTTCACTGAGCTTGTCGCCGGCCATTTTGGTCGCGACCTGACCCAGGCGTTCGTTGTCCACGCGGCAGGCCTTGGCGCCCAGTTCCAGTGGGCCACGGCAGCGCAGCGGCCATTCGATGCCGACGAATTTCTCGCCGACCTGACAGGCCGGGTCCGGCATGGCGCTAGTGTCGCCTTCGACGATGATGCCGACGCGGTAATCCATGCCCAGCACCCGCAGGTCGATGTCGCCGTCACCGTTTACGGTCATGCCCGGGATGCGCACTTTCAGGTCCGGGTTGCTGGCGACGCCGTTGCGCAAGGTCAGGTTGCCCTTGAGCTCCTGAAATGGCGTGTCCTTGCCTCGCGGCTCGCCGCTGAGGGTTTTGCGGTTGAGGGTGGCGATGCCTTTGCACAGTTGCTGTTCAAGGTTGGCGTTGAGCAGCACGCCGTTGTTGATCACGAAACTGGCGTTGCCGTTGAGGGTTTCGATCAGCGCCTGTTGGCTGTTGCCGCTGCCGGTGATGCTGCTGGTCAGGGTAACCAGACCTTTGGCCGGCGGGTTCTTGCCCTGGCTTTCGAGGATTTTCTCGACCGGCACGCGGTTGATCCGGGTCTGCAGATTCAGCACTGGCGCGCTCGGGCGCACGTCGAGGGTGCCCTTGGCTTCGAAGTCGCCGTTGTACAGGCCGCCGCGCAGGTTCTCCAGCGTCAACAGGCCGCCCTGGCCGTTGGCCTTGAGTGCGGCGTTCTGGATCGGCAGCTTGTCGAGGGTCAGTTGGCCGAAGCTCAGGTCGGCGTCGACATCAAGTTTGGCCAGGCGCTCGACCGGCAATAGACGCTCGGTGCTCCAGGCGCTTTTGCTCGGTTTGTCCGGCAGCGGTGTGGAGCCGGCACCGGCCATGGCATCGGCTTCGGTACTGGCGACTTCGGCCTGACGCACCTGTGTGGCATTTTTGGCCTTGTCCGATTTCGGCGGCAGGTAACGGTCGACGTCGAAGGTGTCAGCCTTGAGGGTCGCCCGCAGCGACTGTTTGGCGAAGTCTTCAACGGCAATGCGCCCGCTGAAGCTGCTGTCGTCGAGTTTCAGGTTGATGTTGTCGAGGGCGATGCTGGTCGGCGTGGCGGCCACGCGGCTGACCAGTTCGACCTTGCTCAGGCTGCCGGGCGCCATCGCCGGCAGCGTCTGGCCGATGCTGTCGACGAATTTCGCCAGATCGAACTGGGCGATCGAGAGGCCGCCAGTGATCTGCGGGGTCTTGTCGAGATTGTTGGCTTTCAGCTCGCCCAGGGCGCGCAACTGGTTGGCAGAAATCTTGATCCCGGTCCATTCGGCGACGTTCGCGGCTTTGTCCAGCAGTACCTGGCCTTGCGCAGAGAAGGTCATGGTCTTGCCTTGCAGCGGATCGCCAGTCAGTTCGCCGGACAGTTTCATGTCTTCGAACTTGTAGCGTTGCAGGGCGCGCTCGATGCGCAGCTCGCCGTTGAGCTCGGTACGCACCCGCAGCACCGGCTGGTTGGTGCTGAGGAACGCCGTGGCTTTCAGCGGAATATTGGTCGAATCGTGTACCGCGCCGGTGCTTAGCTGGATGCTTTCGGCGCTGTACTGCTTGCCGGTCAGCTCGTCGTTGTATTCAACGCGGGCGTTGTTGACGGTCAGGCTGTCGATGTCGAGCCGGATTGGCTGCGGCGGTTTTTCCGGCTGGGCGGCGGCCTCAGCAGCGGGAGCGCTGGCTGGCGCCGGGCTGCCGGCAGGCGTGGCGGGAGGTGGCAGTTTGCCGATGTCTTCCCAGTTGCCGTGGCCGTTCTTGTCGCGTTTCAGGCGCAGGTTCAAGCCTTCGACACGCACGTCGCTCATCTGCACTTCGCGGCGCAACAGCGGCAGCACGCGCACGGACAGACCGAGCATCTGCAGATCGGCATACGGTTCGGCCGGATTGATCAGGGTGGCGACGCTGGCCTCATGCAGTTCCAGGCCGAGCCACGGGAACAGGCTCCAGCCGATATCGCCATTGAGCGTCAGCTCGATGTGGGCCTTGTCGCGGGCTATCTGGCGGATCTCGTCTTTGTAGTCGTTGGGATCAAAGAGGTGGGTCAGGGCGAAGCCCGCCGCCACAATGATCAGCAACAGCCCGAGAAGTACCAGACCCAGGATTTTGCCGAACGCTTTCATGGGCGAGTCCTTGTAATTTAGTCGAATTCGTAATTTAGCCGGGGAGTATAGCGCTGCATCCGCCCGATTCGGGGCGCAGTCATGTAGCGATTACTTCTAGCGGCACTTGCAGTTTGGCGGCCAGCGCCTGCGCCTCAAGGTGTCCGGCAGGGGCTAGCAAGCGCAGTTGTGCACCCGCTTGCGACGCCATTTTTTGCGCTTGGTTCACCAGCCGCTCGGCCACCCCACGGCGTCGGGTAACTTTTCTCACACATAAATGGGACAAGTACCAAACAGTGTCATGCCTTGTCAGACGCGCCGCACCGAGCAGGCGATCATTGAAACGTCCTGCAATCAAAGACCCGTCAGCCAGGCTGCTTTCGATCAGCCGGGCGTCCCCGCAATACGGTGCGAACAGCCATTGCGGGGCGTCACGATAGATTTTCTGCAAGTCCTGTTGATCCTGATAGCTGGCATCGTTCAGCGCTTGGACAACGATCGGCATGGCTTTTTCCTGAGAGGGAGGAGATCAGATGACACGAAAAAGGTGATATCAGTTTGGTTTTTCTGTCACGTGCAAATGGTAACCTTCGCCGGTTCGTCCGTCCTTCTGCGACGTAACGTCGCGCCTCAAGGAGCTTCACCTTAAAAAACGGTCATGCCTGCGTGCATTAAGGCCGAGGGTGAACAGTGGCTGGCGAACCATACTAATAATTGGGGGATACACAATGAGCACGAGCATCACGGCGGGCGGCCTGCAAGCCGACCAGCCTGCGTTCCTGTCCAAGGAGCGCATTATCGCCAAGCCCGGTTTCAACCGCTGGCTGGTTCCACCGGCCGCGCTGGCCATTCACCTATGCATCGGCATGGCCTACGGCTTCTCGGTGTTCTGGTTGCCGCTGTCCAAGGCGCTGGGCGTTACTGCTCCAGTGGCTTGCGCACCGGACATGAGCTTCATCGCACAAGTATTTTCGTCGCAATGCGACTGGCCGATCTCGATGCTCGGCTGGATCTACACCCTGTTCTTCATCTTCCTCGGCTGCTCGGCAGCCATCTGGGGTGGCTGGCTGGAACACGCAGGCCCGCGCAAGGCTGGCGTTGTGTCGGCACTGTGCTGGTGCGGCGGTCTGCTGATCTCGGCGCTGGGCATCTATACCCACCAGATCTGGCTGATGTGGATTGGCTCCGGGGTGATCGGGGGTATCGGTCTGGGTCTGGGCTACATTTCGCCGGTATCGACCCTTATCAAGTGGTTCCCGGACAAACGCGGCATGGCCACAGGCATGGCGATCATGGGCTTTGGTGGCGGCGCGATGGTCGGTGCACCACTGGCTGCAGCGCTGATGGGCCACTTCGCTTCGCCAACCAGCGTCGGCGTGTGGCAGAGCTTTCTGGTGATGGCTGCGATTTACTTCGTGTTCATGATCGGTGGCGCGTTGTCCTACCGCGTTCCGCCAACCGGCTGGAAGCCTGAAGGCTGGACCGCGCCGGCGAAAAAAGCCTCGAACTCGATGATCACCCACCGTCACGTGCACGTGAATGTGGCGTGGAAAACCCCGCAATTCCGTCTGGTGTGGCTGGTGCTGTGCCTGAACGTGTCCGCCGGTATCGGCATTCTGGGCATGGCCTCGCCACTGCTGCAGGAAGTGTTCGGCGGCAAGCTGCTGGGCGTTGACGTGCCGTTCGGTCAACTGGACGCCGGGCAACTGGCTTCGATTGCTGCCATCGCGGCCGGCTTCACCGGTCTGCTGAGCCTGTTCAACATTGGTGGCCGGTTCTTCTGGGCTTCGTTCTCGGACTACCTGGGTCGCAAAAACACTTACTTCGTGTTCTTCGCCCTTGGTTTTGCCCTGTACGCGTTGATCCCGAACATGGGCCATCTGGGCAACGTTGCGCTGTTCGTGGCGGCGTTCTGCATCATCCTGTCGATGTACGGCGGTGGTTTTGCGACTGTTCCGGCGTACCTGGCCGACCTGTTCGGTACGCAAATGGTCGGTGCGATCCACGGTCGCCTGCTGACTGCCTGGGCGGCGGCCGGCGTGCTCGGTCCGGTGCTGGTGAACTACCTGCGTGAGTATCAACTGAGCATCGGCGTTGAGCGCGCGGCCGCTTACGACATCACCCTGTACATCCTCGCCGGCCTGCTGGTGCTGGGTTTCCTGTGCAACCTGCTGGTGCGTCCGGTGGACGACAAGTACTTCATGACTGACGCCGAACTGGCTGCAGAGCAGGCGCTAGGCCACGACAAAGGTGCCGACGCCAGCACGGTTCTGGAGTGGAAAGCCGCACCGGGCAGCAAGCCGCTGGCGATCGCCGCGTGGCTGGTGGTGGGGATTCCGTTGGCGTGGGGTGTGTGGGTGACCCTGCAGAAGACGGCGGTACTGTTTCACTAAGTAAACGGTAAAACGCAGTACCCCTGTGGGAGCGGGCTTGCTCGCGAATACGGAGTGTCAGTCGACATCAATGTTGGCTGACCCACCGTTTTCGCGAGCTGGCTCGCTCCCACATTTTTTTTTGGGGTGCCTGTAATGGCTTGTATGGACATGTCTACCCGCGACAGCCGGGGCTTCTGTCCGTCAGGCATATTGCGTCTCGTGTTTCTGTTTCGGCCCCGCGTGCCTATAATGGCTGCCTTTTTCGCCCAATGATTTTGCGGAGCTGGTGATGGCCGAACGTAAGGCGTCTGTCGAGCGCGACACTCTGGAAACCCAGATCAAAGCCTCGATCAACCTTGATGGCACCGGAAAGGCCCGATTCGATATCGGTGTACCTTTTCTTGAGCACATGCTGGATCAGATCGCCCGTCACGGGTTGATCGACCTGGATATTGAATGCAAGGGCGATCTGCATATCGACGACCACCATACCGTGGAAGACGTTGGTATCACCCTCGGCCAGGCCTTCGCCAAAGCCATCGGCGACAAGAAAGGCATCCGTCGCTACGGCCATGCCTACGTGCCGCTCGATGAAGCGCTGTCGCGCGTGGTCATCGACTTCTCCGGCCGCCCAGGCCTGCAGATGCACGTGCCTTACACCCGCGCTACCGTTGGCGGCTTCGACGTTGACCTGTTCCAGGAATTCTTCCAGGGCTTCGTCAACCACGCACTGGTCAGCCTGCACATCGACAACCTGCGTGGCACCAACACGCACCACCAGATCGAAACCGTGTTCAAGGCTTTCGGCCGCGCCCTGCGCATGGCCGTCGAGCTGGATGAGCGCATGGCCGGGCAAATGCCATCGACCAAAGGCGTTCTGTAATGCAGACGGTTGCAGTTATCGACTACGGCATGGGCAACCTGCACTCGGTGGCCAAGGCTCTGGAGCACGTCGGTGCCGGCAAGGTGCTGATCACCAGCGATGCAGACGTGATCCGCGAAGCCGATCGCGTGGTATTCCCCGGTGTTGGCGCAATTCGCGACTGCATGGCGGAGATCCGTCGCCTCGGTTTCGATTCGCTGGTGCGTGAAGTCAGTCAGGATCGTCCGTTCCTCGGCATCTGTGTCGGCATGCAAGCCTTGCTCGACACCAGTGAAGAGAACGATGGCGTCGATTGCATCGGCCTGTTCCCGGGGGCGGTGAAGTTCTTCGGCAAAGATCTGCACGAAGACGGCGAGCACCTGAAAGTCCCGCACATGGGTTGGAACGAAGTGAAGCAGAAGGTCAGCCACCCGCTGTGGCATGACATTCCGGACATGGCGCGTTTCTACTTTGTGCACAGCTACTACATCGCGGCTGCCAACGCGCGGCAGGTGGTGGGTGGCGGTCATTACGGCGTCGACTTCGCTGCGGCGCTGGCCGATGGCTCGCGTTTCGCCGTGCAGTTCCACCCGGAGAAGAGCCATACCCATGGCCTGCAATTGCTGCAGAACTTCGCCGCGTGGGACGGTCGCTGGTAAATGGCTGTCAAGAAGTCCAAACCGCCGATCCTGACCCTCACTCCCGAACAGGAGAACGAGGCCAATCGCAAGATTCAGCGGTTCATGGAAGACCGTTTCGAACTGGACCTGGGTTCGTTCGAGGCGGCGGAAATTCTTGAGCTGTTTACCCGCGAAATTGCTCCGCACTATTACAACAGGGCGATTTTCGATGTGCAGACCCACCTCAAAGAGCGGTTTGAAAGCATCGAAAGCGACCTGTGGGCGCTCGAGAAAAACTGATTTCCGAGCCAAGCTGAACATTCAAATTTGAAGGTTTGCCAGATGCTGATTATTCCCGCTATCGATCTCAAAGACGGTGCCTGCGTACGTCTGCGCCAGGGCCGCATGGAAGATTCCACAGTGTTCTCCGATGACCCGGTGAGCATGGCTGCCAAGTGGGTGGAGGGCGGTTGCCGCCGTCTGCATCTGGTCGATCTGAACGGCGCTTTCGAAGGTCAGCCGGTCAACGGCGAAGTGGTCACCGCCATCGCCAAGCGCTACCCGACTCTGCCGATCCAGATCGGCGGCGGCATTCGCTCGCTGGAAACCATCGAACACTACGTCAAGGCGGGCGTCAGCTACGTGATCATCGGCACCAAAGCCGTTAAAGATCCGGCCTTCGTCGCTGAAGCCTGCCGCGCGTTCCCGGGCAAGATCATCGTCGGTCTGGATGCCAAGGACGGTTTTGTCGCCACCGATGGCTGGGCTGAAATCAGCACCGTGCAAGTCATTGATCTGGCCAAGCAGTTCGAGGCCGACGGCGTGTCCTCGATCGTTTATACCGACATCGCCAAAGACGGCATGATGCAGGGCTGCAACGTACCGTTCACCGCAGCCCTGGCCGCTGCCACGAAGATCCCGGTGATCGCGTCCGGCGGCATTCACAACCTGGGTGACATCAAGTCGCTGCTCGACGCCAAGGCGCCGGGCATCATCGGCGCAATCACCGGCCGGGCGATCTACGAAGGCACTCTCGACGTCGCCGAAGCGCAAGCTTTCTGCGACTCGTACCAAGGCTGAGGACTGACCATGGCGCTGGCCAAACGCATCATCCCTTGCCTGGACGTGGACAACGGCCGGGTCGTCAAAGGTGTGAAGTTCGAGAACATCCGCGACGCCGGTGACCCGGTGGAAATCGCCCGTCGTTATGACGAGCAGGGTGCCGACGAGATTACCTTTCTCGACATCACTGCCAGCGTCGATGGCCGCGACACCACGCTGCATACCGTCGAGCGCATGGCCAGCCAGGTGTTCATCCCGCTGACCGTCGGCGGTGGCGTGCGGACCGTGCAGGACATCCGCAACCTGCTCAATGCCGGTGCGGACAAGGTGTCGATCAACACCGCCGCAGTGTTCAACCCTGAGTTTGTCGGCGAAGCCGCGCAGCATTTCGGCTCGCAGTGCATCGTCGTCGCTATCGACGCGAAGAAGGTTTCCGGCCCGGGCGAAACTCCGCGTTGGGAAATCTTCACCCACGGCGGACGCAAGCCGACCGGTCTTGATGCGGTCGAGTGGGCGAAGAAGATGGAAGGCCTGGGAGCCGGTGAGATTCTGCTGACCAGCATGGATCAGGACGGCATGAAGAACGGCTTCGACCTAGGTGTGACCCGCGCCATCAGCGATGCGCTGGGCATTCCGGTAATCGCTTCTGGCGGTGTCGGCAACCTGCAGCACTTGGCTGACGGCATCCTCGAAGGTCACGCCAGCGCAGTGCTCGCCGCAAGTATTTTTCACTTCGGCGAATACACCGTGCAGGAAGCGAAAGCGTATATGGCCAAACGCGGCATCGTGATGCGCTAATCCGTACAGGCCAGTGGACAGCATGGCGTACCCAAGGCACTCTTGGGCACGCCATGGATTCCGGTAGCCCGACATGATCAAACGCCTGCTTCTTGTTCTCGCCAGTGCTTCTTTGCTGTTGCTCAACACAGCGCGGGCCGAAAACAGTCCCGACACCGATCTGGTGCTCCTCACCGAAAACTTCCCGCCCTACAACATGGCGAAAGACGGCAAGAACTTCGCCAAGGGTGAGAACATCAATGGCATCGCCACCGACATCGTGCGCGAGATGTTCAAGCGTGCGGGGCTCACCTACAGCCTGACATTGCGTTTCCCATGGGAGCGGGTCTACAAGCTGGCGCTGGAAAACCCCGGCTACGGCGCATTCGTGATGGCGCGCCTGCCGGATCGCGAGAATCTATTCAAATGGGTCGGCCCGATCGGTCCCGACGACTGGATCATGTTGGCCAGGGCCGACAGCAAGATCACTCTCGAAACCCTCAACGATGCACGCAAATACAAGATCGGCGCCTATAAGGGCGATGCGATTGCCGAGACGCTGGCCAAGCAAGGTTTGAAGCCGCTGGTTGTTCTGCGTGATCAGGACAACGCGAAAAAACTGGTCAACGGCCAGATCGACCTGTGGGCCACTGGCGATCCTGCCGGGCGTTATCTGGCGCGGCAGGATGGAGTCACCGGTCTCAAGACCGTGTTGCGCTTCAACAGCGCCGAACTGTTTCTGGCACTGAACAAAGACGTGCCGGACGCTGTGGTCGCCAAGTTGCAGGCGGCGCTGGATCAGATGCGCAAGGACGGCGTTGTCGACGACATCATGTCGCGCTATCTGTAACGGTTGCTATCTGTAGCTCAGGTTGTGCAGCGGTGACTGGCTCATCCGTTTCATTGGCGATCGTGGTGAGTGGCGCTGCCATCGCCTGCAGCGAAGGGGCGAGGACCTGAGGCTCCTCGGGCGTGTGCTCACTGATATGCAGACTGGTGCCATCGGTATAGCTGAGACCGCTGGTGACTGTTGTGCCATCTGCACGCAGCAGACTGTAATCACATTGAATCAGGTAGACCGCCACCGTTCTGTTTTTCGGCGCGAACGCGATGATCTCCATGGGAGTGGAATTGAACCACTCGTTTGAGTGGGATTTGCTCTGAGTAAAAACAACTTCAAGCTGCGCCGAGAATGCCATCGCCGTTGGCATGCTGGATTTCCATTGACCTTCAAACGCTACCGAAGTCGCTCTAGCGAAAATCAAGAGGCTGGCAGGAGCCTGTACGCGTGGCGCCGTCCACCTGAACGTCCTGCTCGCTGACGCTGGATTATGTTGATGGCCGACAAGCAGATACCGGTCAGTTCTTTGCAGAAGATAAAAGGGCGATGAGCGCAGTTGTTCGAGAGGCGTGAGCAACGGGTCTTTTATGGTGAACCAAGGCAGTTTGGCGGTATGGGTGGACGCGCCCGGTTCGCTCGGTGGTATGGGGCCGCTCAATGTTGGCGCCACTGGGCGGGCGTTCATCTCCAGCGGGATCGGCATGCGTAATGAATAGGCTGGAGAATTCTCGGGCCTGGCGTAGCCGTTTTCACTTATCGCGATACCGGGTGCAAGGTGAATTTCACCGGGCGCAGCCACCGGAGGCGCGATGCTCCAAACGCTGACACTTTGTTTTGCGCCACTGCCCCTGTCGTTCCAGATCAGCTCATTGACGTTCGAGGCAATGACCAGGTCGGCGCGGACGCAGCGAACGGCGTTAAGTGAAGGTTTTTCGTGATCATTGGAGCAGACAGAACCCAAAGCCACGTAGCCCTCCGGAGCAATGGGCCTCCAGATAGCCCCGTCCTTTCTGGATTTTGTGCCTGTGTCTTTCCAGATCAACTCGAAGTCGTCGGGTCGACTCAATGCCTTGCCCTTGGCGGGATCCGAGCTGGCGATCTCCGCCTCGCAAACCACGACAGCCACAGCGCCGGCGTGATTGATGTTGTCGAATCCGGCAGCGATCACATCGCCCAACGGAAAATAGCCCGGCAACACATCCGGTGCTGGGGTCGGGCGCCAGAAGGCAGCGGGTTTCGCCCGTGAGCCGGCGCTGTCCCAGATCCGGTGAAATTCCGTGGTGAAGTTGATCAGCAAATTATCATGCTTGATGGCCTGCATTTGCCCGGTCGGGCTAGCGGCGTTGTCGTGAATAGTCATCGTCAGTCCTGATAGTGAAAGGTGACTCATGGGAGTCGCGACCCGTTGCAGGTCTTACTATCCGGATGTGTGTCAGGCTTCTGGCGGTAACTATGTAATCAATGTCGTGACACGGTATTACCGATATACACCGTCTTTTCCATGGCCAGCCATGGCGCGATTGCTGCGCACGCTGATCATCTGCTTGATGTCGATCCACTCGATACCCTGAGCCTTGAGCTTCGGCAGTTCGCGCTCCAGCACGGCCAGCGTCTGCGGGTACGGGTGGCCTATCATCACTGCCGAACCTTGCTTGCGCGCCAGGCTGATTGCCGTCTGCAACTGGGTGTAGATTGCCGCTTCAGTGCGCTCGTCATCGAGGAAGACGTCCCGCGAGACGCTCGCCAGATCGATCTTCTGGGCCTGCTGCGCGGCGACGGTTTGTGCGCTGGTGCGGCTGTCGACGAAGAATTTGTGACGGCGCTGCAACTCGCCCATCAGCCAGGCCATCGCCACCGGTTGCGCGGTCATGCGGCTGCCCATGTGGTTATTGATGCCGGCGGTGTAGGGGACTCTTTTGAACGCCGCATCGAGGCGTTTTTCCAGCTCATCGAGGGGCAGGTCGGGGTGCCAGGCGTACGGGCCAGTGGCCGGGTCCATGGGCATGTGCAGGATTACGATCTTGCCGGCACGATGAGCCTCGCGGGCGAATTCGGTGGCGTGCGGGGTGTCGGGCATGATCGCCGTCGTCACCGGGCCGGGCAGGGCCAGCACGCGGCGATCCCGGGGCAGGTTCTGCCCCAGGTCATCGATGATCAGTGTCAGGTAGGCTTTGTGCGGCGTTGAGCCGGCGGGTTCTGCATGAGCAGCACCCGCCAGACAGCACAGCAGGACGAAGAGCCAACGCAAAGGCATCCTCAACGGCCGGAGGTGATGCTCAGGCCTTTGAGCAGGCTCAGGGCCTGGGCCAGTTGGTAATCGTCATCCTGCGGCATGGCCTTGGCCTTGGCGCCGGAACCGGACGGCTTGTCCGCGCCGCCGTTGCCGTTGCCGAGGTGACCTTGCAGATCGGCTTCCTTGAAGTAGTCGCCGTCCGCCTCGTTGGTGATCTTGGCCTTGCGCACTTCGATGTCCGGGACGATGCCCTGGGCCTGGATCGAGCGGCCATTGGGCGTGAAATACAGCGCCGTGGTGATCTTCAGCGCGCGGTCGTTGTTCAGCGGCAGCACGGTTTGCACCGAGCCTTTGCCGAAACTGGTGGTGCCCATGACCACGGCGCGTTTCTGATCCTGCAGGGCGCCGGCGACGATTTCCGAAGCCGAGGCGCTGCCACCGTTGATCAGCACGACCATCGGCACCGCTTCGCTTTCGTCCTTGCCGGTGGCAGAGAAGCGCAGCTCGGAGTTGGCGATCCGGCCTTTGGTGTAGACGATCAGGCCTTTCTTGATGAAGTGGTCGACCACTTCCACCGCCGCTTGCAGCACCCCGCCCGGGTTGTTGCGCAGGTCGAGAATGATGCCGTTGAGTTTCTTGCCGTTGTCCTTGCGCAGCTTGGCCAGGGCCTTGGAGACTTCTTCGCCGGTCTTGACCTGGAACTGGGTGATGCGGATGTAGCCATAGCCCGATTCCAGCAGCTGTGCCTTGACGCTCTTCACTTGAATCACGGCGCGAGCCAGGGTCACGTCGAACGGCGTTCCGCCGTCACGGACCAGGGTCAGGGTGATTTTCTGGCCGATCTTGCCGCGCATCTTGTCCACGGCTTCGGTCATGGTCTGGCCACGAGTCGGTTGGCCGTTGATCTTGACGATGAAGTCACCGGCCTGGATGCCCGCCTTCGATGCAGGCGTGTCGTCGATCGGCGACACGACTTTGATGAAGCCGTCTTCGGAACCGACTTCAATGCCCAGGCCGCCGAATTCGCCGCTGGTGCTTTCCTGCAGCTCGGTGAAGTCTTCAGGGCCCAGGTACGCAGAGTGCGGGTCGAGGTTGCTGAGCATGCCCTTGATTGCGTTTTCCAGCAGGGTCTTGTCGTCCACCGGCTCGACATAGGCGGCCTTGATCCGATCCATCACCTCGGCAAAGGTGCGCAACTCTTCCAGCGGCAGCGGTGCCTTGGCGGTCGCGGCAGTGCCTGCCGGAGCGACAGCCGGGGCCGGTTGAGCAGCGAACGCCAGAGGCGCGCCGATCACCAGGGCGATCGTCAGGGCCAGCGAGGTAAGGCGGGACAAATGCAGCATGTCGAACGAACTCCTGAATTAGGCGACGCGCTTATCCTTGCGCGTGACACCATTGCGCCGGATCACTCGGGTGACCCTGCTGACGAATTGCGAAATACAGCGCTGGTGTGTCCTGACCGCCACTGTTACCCACAGTGGAAATCGACTCACCGGCTTTTACTACGTCACCGGCCGACTTGAGCAGCGTCTGGTTGTGACCGTAAAGACTCAGATAACCATTGCCGTGATCGAGGATCACCAGCAGCCCGGCACCGCGCAACCAGTCGGCGAACACCACACGCCCGCCGTGTACGGCATGCACCTGGCTGCCGGCGGCGGCGCTGATCATCACGCCATCCCACTTGGTGCGGGCATCGTCGCCACGGCTTTCGCCGAAGCGTGCCAGCAGTCGACCATCAACCGGCCACGGAAGTTTTCCCCGGGTTGCAGCAAAAGGGCCACCAAAGGTCTCGCCGCTGCTGGACACCAGCGCGCCTGGCGTTGACTTGACCGGTTTTCGTGGGGCGTCGCTGGTATCAGCCTGCGCCTCACGCAAGCGCTTTTTTTCCGCTTCCTGCTGGGCGATCAGCGCTTTCTGCCGCGCTTCTTCTGCCTCACGGGCCTGGCGGGCCAGGGTTTCTTCAATGGTTTTAAGGACTTTAGACAGGTCTGCCTGATCCTGCTCGCGGGCGGCCAGTTTCTGGTCGCGGGCTTTCACGTCATCGTTGAGCTTGGCGAGGACCTGCTGGCGCTCCTTGCGGACTTTTTCCAACTCGTCGCGCTGGGTGTCGAGGCTGCTTTTCTGCACCAGCAATTGTGCTTGCTGCATGGCGATGTCTTTTTCGACATTGGCCAGTTGGCGCAGGGTCTCGTTGAAGTTCTTCAACTGCTCCAGGCGGGCCTGGCTCAGGTAATCGTAATAGGTGAGGGTGCGGGCGAATTTCTCGGGATTCTGCTGGTTGAGCAGCAGCTTGAGGTATTCCTGACGGCCGTTCTGGTAGGCCGCGCGGGCCTGGATGGCGATCAGTCGCTGTTGTTCAGTGCGCGCGCTCTGGAGTTTTTTTTTCTCTGCATCGAGCCGCTGTAGCTCGGATTCGCTTTTCTTCAGCTCTTTTTGCAGGGCATCGACCTGCTTCTCGAGCTTGCCCATCTCGGTTTCAGTGCCCTTGAGCTCTTTCTGCACGCCGGACTTTTCTTCCTGCAGCTTGCCCAGCAGCTTTTTCAGCTCGGCAATGTCCTGACGCGTGGCATCCAACTGCTGTTGGGTTTGCGCGCGCTCGTCAGCGAAGGCCGGTTGGAGCAGGCAGGTCAGAGCGAGGGCGATCAGGACGCGGAGCATAGAGGCGGGCGGCACCAGGGTAAGGGACGGGCCTAGTATGCCCGCCCGACGCTGCAAAAAAAACGCCCAATTGGGCTTGTGTGATAACTGGAGCAGATTCGGTAATAAAAATAGCGCAAAACCAATGTGGGAGCGGGCTTGCTCGCGAATGCGGGGGGTCAGTCAACATCAACGTTGCTGATACTCCGCCTTCGCGAGCACGCCCGCTCCCACAGGGTTTTGCGGTGATTTGGCGATTCGGGGGTTACACCAGAATCGAGGTGCCAGTCATTTCTGCCGGTTTTTCCAGGCCCAGCAGCATCAGCATGGTCGGAGCCACGTCCGCCAGTACGCCGCCTTCACGGACCTTGAGGTCACGCTTGCCGACATAAATGAACGGCACCGGCTCGGTGGTGTGCGCGGTGTGAGCCTGGCCGGTGGAGGCGTCGGACATTTGCTCGACGTTGCCGTGGTCAGCGGTGATGAGCGCTTCGCCGCCGACCTTTTCCAGGGCCTCGACGATGCGCCCGACGCAGGTGTCCAGGCATTCCACGGCCTTCACCGCAGCGTCGAACACGCCGCTGTGGCCGACCATGTCGCCGTTGGCGTAGTTGACCACGATCACGTCGTAGCGCTGGTTTTCGATGGCATCGACGATGCGGTCGGTGACTTGCGGTGCGCTCATTTCCGGTTGCAGGTCGTAGGTGGCGACTTTTGGCGATGGGATCAGGATGCGCTCTTCGCCCGGGAACGGTTCTTCACGGCCGCCGGAGAAGAAGAAGGTCACGTGGGCGTACTTCTCGGTTTCAGCAATGCGCAGCTGAGTCTTGCCGTTCTTCGCCAGGTAGTCGCCGAGCACGTTTTCCAGGCTGCCGGCGGCGAAGGCCGATGGCGCCGGGATGCTGGCGGCGTATTGGGTCAGCATGACGAAACCGGCCAGTTTTGGCTGGCGCGCACGCTCGAACTCCTTGAAACCGTCTTCGACGAACGCGCGGGTCAGCTCGCGGGCGCGGTCGGCGCGGAAGTTCATGAACACCACGGCGTCGCCGTCTTCAACCTTGACCGGCTCGCCGATGGTGGTGGCTTTGACGAATTCGTCGCTCTCGCCACGGGCGTAGGCGGCGTCGAGGCCTTCCTGCGCAGTCGCGGCGTTGAACTCGGCGTTGCCGTCGACGATCAGGTTGTAGGCCTGGGATACGCGGTCCCAGCGGTTGTCACGGTCCATCGCGTAGTAGCGGCCGACGATGCTGGCGATGCGGCCCTTGCCGAGTGCCTGGAAGGTCGCGTCGAGCAGTTCGATCGACGAAGTGGCGCTTTTCGGCGGGGTGTCGCGGCCGTCAAGGAAGGCGTGCAGGTAGATTTTTTCGGCGCCGCGCTTGAACGCCAGTTCGGCCATGGCGATCAGGTGATCCTGGTGGCTGTGCACGCCGCCATCCGACAGCAGGCCCATGAAATGTACCGCTTTGCCGGCAGCCACGGCTTTATCCACAGCGGCGCATATGGTCGGGTTCTCGAAGAACTCGCCGTCGCGGATCGCTTTGGTCACGCGAGTGAAGTCCTGATACACCACGCGACCGGCGCCAAGGTTCATGTGGCCGACTTCGGAGTTGCCCATCTGGCCGTCCGGCAGGCCGACGTCCATGCCGCTGCCCGAGATCAAGCCGTTCGGCACGCTGGCCCACAGGCGATCGAGTACGGGCTTGTTCGCCGCATACACGGCATTGGATTCGTGGCTGTCACTGTGACCGAAGCCGTCGAGAATCATCAGGACCAAAGGTTTAGGCGTGGTAGTCATGGAATCCACTCGTGGCTAATAAAGAAGAGGGCGATGGAAAAGGGAGTGGCAGTTTAATGCGAAGTTCCTGCGGCGTCACCGCCGGACGGGGTTTGGCCCACCATGGCTGCTGTGTATACTGGCCGACATTTTAACGCCCTGGAACCTCCTTCGATGGTTGCTCACCTGATTGAATTTGCCACTAACCACTACATTCTTGTCGGTATCTTCGTCGTACTGCTGGCTCTGTTGCTTGCCCACACGATGCAGGGCGGCGGTAAAAGCCTGAGCACCGGCGAGCTGACCGCACTGGTCAACAAAGAAGCAGGCGTGGTGGTGGACATCCGTCCAACGAAGGATTTCGCTGCCGGCCACATCGTTGGCGCGGTGAACATTCCCCAGGACAAACTGGCTGCGCGCATCGGCGAACTGGAAAAGCACAAGGCCAAGACCATCATTCTGGTCGATGCCCTGGGCCAGACCGCCGGCACCCACGCCCGCGAACTGATGAAATCCGGCTTCACCGCCGCCAAGCTGTCCGGCGGGATCTCCAGCTGGAAAGGCGACAACCTGCCACTGGTGAAGTGATATGAGCGAAGTTATCGTCTACTCCAGCGATTACTGCCCTTACTGCTCGCGAGCCAAATACCTGCTCGAGAACAAAGGCGTGGCCTTCAAAGAGATCAAGGTCGATGGCAAGCCGCAGGTGCGCGCCGAAATGACCCAGAAAGCCGGGCGCACGTCCGTGCCGCAGATCTGGATCGGCAGCCAGCACATTGGCGGTTGTGATGATTTGTATGCCCTGGAGCGCGCCGGCAAGCTCGACGCGCTGCTCAAGGCCTGAACGGCTGCACCCACGTACAGCAATCCCTAAAAGACCCAAGATCAGAAAGGATCTGAGATGACTGACCAACAGAACACTGCAGCCAGCGAAGAAGAAACCGCACCGCAATTCTCCTTGCAGCGCATCTACGTTCGCGACCTGTCCTTCGAAGCCCCGAAAAGCCCGGCGATCTTCCGCCAGCAGTGGGACCCGACCGTCGGTCTGGATCTGAACACACGCCAGAAAGAACTGGAAGGCGATTTCTACGAAGTCGTGCTGACCCTGTCCGTTACCGTGAAAAACGGCGACGAAGTGGCCTTCATCGCTGAAGTGCAACAGGCCGGTATCTTCCTGATCAAGAACCTGGACGCGGCTTCGATGAGCCACACTCTGGGGGCGTTCTGCCCGAACATCCTGTTCCCGTACGCTCGCGAAACCCTGGACAGCCTGGTGACCCGTGGTTCGTTCCCGGCCCTGATGCTGGCACCGGTGAACTTCGACGCCCTGTACGCGCAAGAGCTGCAGCGCATGCAGGCTGCTGGCGAGACGCCGACCGTTCAATAAATGATCTGAGCGTTGACGCAAGTCCAATGTGGGAGCGGGCTTGCTCGCGAAGGCGGTGTGTCAGGCGACATCAATGTCATCTGATACGCCGCCTTCGCGAGCAAGCCCGCTCCCACATTTGTTATGCGGCGTTATTTGAAGTCGTTCTGCCGCCACGCTTCGTACACGGCCACCGCCACGGTGTTGGACAGGTTCAGGCTGCGGCAGCCTTCACGCATCGGCAAGCGCAGGCGCTGTTCTGCCGGCAGGGCGTCCAGTACCTCCGGCGGCAGGCCACGGCTTTCCGGGCCGAAGATGAACGCATCGCCAGGGACGAACGCGGCATCGTGAAACGGCCGCGAGCCCTTGGTGGTAAAGGCGAATAAGCGTGGGTTGCCCAGGCTTTCCAGGCAACTGGCGAGATCGGCATGGCGTTGCAGCGTGGCATATTCGTGGTAGTCGAGACCGGCCCGGCGCAAGCGCTTGTCGTCCATCTCGAAACCCAGTGGTTCGATCAAATGCAGGTGGCAGCCACTGTTGGCGCACAGCCTGATAACGTTGCCGGTGTTCGGCGGAATTTCTGGTTGAAAAAGGATGACGTGAAACATGCACGGCTCCGAAGGTAAAGATGACGCGCATTCTACGCCGCAAGCGGACCCGCGTTCGAAACTATTCCCGCGGGTGATCGGTTCGCTGGCGATAGTCGGTTTGATGATCGGGTTGATGATCGGTCGCCTGACCACGCCGGATCCGAGCGTGCTGCAGCAGGTCGAAGTGACGCAAGACGGCCTGGTGGTCTGGTTCAACAACGAACCGAAGCTGCACGGTGAGATCATCGACGGCACCGTGGCGCTGCTGTTCCAGGCTGAAGGCCGCGCGCAAAAGGGCCAGCTCAAGCTCAACGGCAAGGACGTGAACTGGCGGACGCGAGTGAGTGATGGCGGGTTGTTGCTGACGGTGCTGGCGGCGCGGCCGCTGCAGGGTGACTGGGCCGCCAGCAAGGTCGATGACCGCTGGCGGCTGGAGATCCATCTCCGCGAGCAATAAAAGCGGGAATCCCCGGCCTGCCTGTACCAGGGTTCCCAAAACGGGGTGGACTTCGCTTTGCAGCGTCGGTCCGGTGTAAAGAGGGAACCCCCGGCCTGCCTGTACCAAGGATCCCAAAAGGGTGGGCGCATCGCGTTGTGTCGAGCGCCCGGTGTAAAGAGGGGAATCCCCGGCCTGCCTGTACCAAGGTCCCCGAAACGGGTGGTGAATCGAATCACCTGTAAGAACTACTGCAGGGGGCGTGCCAGGTTTTTATCTGGTGAAACAAAAAATTTGATCAGAAACACGAAAGCCCCGTTATCCGGGGCTTTCGTGTTTTTGATGCTGAGGTTTTTCAGCGTTTTTTTCTTGTGATCAGAACTGTAGGTTGTGCTCGGTTGCGGTTCAAAGTGCATTAAGGTGGTGCACAGAGAGCTAACTGTGAGAGCGGGCTTGCTCGCGAAGGCGTCGTGTCAGTCATCATTCCGTGCTATGACACGCCGCTTTCGCGAGCAAGCCCGCTCCCACACTGGATCTTTGGTGTTCACGTCATTTGTGTCTCACCGCAGACCTATAGGCTGTTTAGCCCTCATCCCCCTCATCATCATCCCCGCCATCGACCTTCATCCCCAGTTCCTTGATCTTGCGCGTCAGGGTGTTGCGCCCCCAACCCAGCAACACCGCCGCATCACGCCGGCGTCCGGCCGTATGTTTCAGGGCCGTCTCGATCATGATCCGCTCAAACGCCGGCACCGCGCTGTCGAGCAAACTCGACTGACCGCGCGCCAAGGCCTGGTCAGCCCACTGGCGCAGGGCCTGCTCCCAGTTGGTCACTGGCGCCGAGTCCTGTGGCAGGCTCAGCAGTTCCGGTGGCAGGTCACTGATGTGCACCTCGCGTCCGGAGGCCATTACGGTGATCCAGCGGCAAGTGTTCTCCAGCTGCCGCACGTTGCCCGGCCATGGCAGGTTCTTCAGGTATTCCTCGGTCTCGCTCTTGAGCAGCTTCGGCTCCACCGCCAGCTCTTGCGCGGCGCGGCTGAGGAAATGCTTGGCCAGGGTCGGAATGTCTTCACGCCGGTCCGACAGGCGCGGGATGTGGATGCGGATCACGTTGAGGCGGTGGAACAAGTCCTCACGGAATTTCCCGGCGTGCACCAGGGTTTCCAGATTCTGGTGGGTCGCGGCGATGATTCGCACGTCGACCTTGACCGGCACGTGCCCGCCAACCCGGTAGAACTCGCCGTCGGCCAGTACCCGCAGCAACCGGGTTTGCGTATCCGCCGGCATGTCGCCGATTTCATCGAGGAACAGTGTGCCGCCGTCAGCCTGTTCGAAACGTCCGCGCCGCAGGTTGGCGGCGCCGGTGAACGCGCCTTTCTCGTGGCCGAACAGCTCGGATTCCATCAGGTCCTTGGGAATCGCCGCCATGTTCAGCGCAATGAACGGCGAGGCCGCGCGCGGGCTGTGGCGGTGCAGGGCGTGGGCCACCAGCTCTTTACCGGTACCGGACTCGCCGTTGATCAGCACAGTGATGTTGGAGTGGCTCAAGCGGCCGATAGCGCGAAACACTTCCTGCATCGCCGGCGCTTCGCCGATGATCTCCGGGGTGCGGGTCAGTGCCGGCACCACTTCCAGGCCTTGCTGTTCCTGTGCGTGCTGATTGGCGCGCTTGACCAGCGATACCGCCTCGTCGACGTCGAAAGGCTTGGGCAGGTATTCGAAGGCACCGCCCTGATACGAGGCCACCGCGCTGTCCAGGTCGGAGTGAGCGGTCATGATGATCACTGGCAACCGTGGGTGCTGCTCGCGAATGCGCGCCAGCAGGTCGAGGCCACTGGCGCCTGGCATGCGGATATCGGAAATGATCACATCAGGCTGCTGACGGGCCAGACGACTCATCACGCCATCGGCGCTGTCGAAGCTCTGGGTGGTCATGCCTTCCTGCTGCAAGGCTTTTTCCAGAACCCAACGGATAGAACGGTCGTCATCGACGATCCACACGGTTTCACTACGGCTCATGTCGATGTGGCTCCTTGTTCCAGTGGCAGAAAGATCGAGAACGTGGTGTGGCCGGGGTGGCTGTCACACTCGATCAGGCCCTGGTGCTGGCTGATGATGTTCTGGGTGATGGCCAGGCCCAGCCCGGTACCGTCCGGGCGGCCGCTGACCATGGGAAAAAAGATGGTTTCCTGTAGTTCCGCCGGGATCCCGGGGCCGTTGTCGATGATTTCGATCTTGGTCACCAGGCGATGGCGGACGTGGCCGATGGTGAACTGGCGCATGGTCCGGGTGCGCAGGCTGATGCGGCCCAGGCGCAGCTCGTTCTGGCTGCTGATCGCCTGCATCGCGTTACGCACGATGTTCAGCACGGCCTGAATCATTTGTTCGCGGTCGATCAATACGTCAGGAATGCTCGGGTCGTAATCGCGCACCAAGGTGATGCAGCCCTGACTTTCCGCTTCGACCAGTTGGCAGACACGTTCGAGCACTTCGTGGACGTTGCACAGGGCCAGCGAAGGCAGTTTGTTCGAACCGAGCATGCGGTCGACCAGATTGCGCAGGCGGTCGGCCTCTTCAATGATCACGTTGGTGTAGTCGCGCAGACTGTCTTCCGGCAGCTCGCGGGCCAGTAATTGCGCGGCGCCACGGATGCCGCCCAAAGGGTTCTTGATCTCGTGGGCGAGGCCGCGCACCAGCATCTTGCTGGTTTCCTGCTTGGACAGCTGCGCCTCCTCCTTGGTGATTCGCAGCAGGCGATCACGCGGGTGCACCTCCAGCAGGAGCATGGTCGCGCCGTTGCTGAGGATCGGCGTCACCGCGTAGTCCACGGTCAGGGTCTGGCCGGTGAGGGCGGTGAGCATCGCTTCGCGCTTGGTGAACGGGTGCGCCTGTTCGACCGCCTGGCGCAGCGAGTTGAGCGCCTCGGTGGATTCGGTGAACAGCTCACTGATGAACTGCCCATGGCTGCGCTGACCGCTGATGGCCAGCAGCATCTCGGCCGCCGGGTTCATGTACTCAAGGCGCAGTTCGGCGTCGAGCAGGATGGTGGCGGTGGTCAGGTTGTCGAGCAGCAAACGGTGGATTGCGTCGCTTATGGTCATCTGGACCCCTTTTGGAGCAAGGCGTGCGCGAGAACTAAGCGCTGATGCGAGGAAAATGCAAAAACCAAACCAAGGCTCCGAAAAGAAGCGCTCAACCCCTGAAACAGGCGTTTGACGCTCGTTTGCGTGGCGTCCTGCCAGGGCTGGCGGGTACTTTCGAACCAAAATGGGTTGGAATGTGGGTACGGTGCAGTCTGTTGCACCAATATAGTGCGCAAAGCTGAACGGCGTTAGAAGAAACGCAGGAAGGGGTTTTTCGGCTCTGGCGGTTTGTCTTTCAGCGGACATTCCGGGCGCACGCCGTAGTCCTCGCTGACGCAGGGTTTGACCTGGCGCTTCTGTGCCAGCGAGATGCGCAGCATGTGGAACGGCTGGTTGGCGGTGCGTTCGACGGTGCGACCCTGCTCATCAACGATTTCCACCGACAGGTTGTGGCTGCCCCGGTCGATGTTGCTCAGCGGGAATACCGGGCTCAGGCTCGGCTCGCCAGTGGCCTGTCCATCCAGTAGCAGGCGATAGCGATGGCCGTGTTGCAGGCCTGGTTCGCTGGTGACGCTGACGATCAATTCACCGGCGCTGCTGCGGATGGTCGCGTCGGGTTCGGGGATCAAAAGGCGCAGCATGTCGTAGTGAAACAGCGGTTGTTCCTGGGTTTTTTCTACAGCGCGGATCGGCTCAGCGGCGGTCGGGTTGGCCGACATGCGATTGCTGGTCGCGATGGGTACGCGCTTGGCGTTGCCGCGCGGCTGGTCGGTGTAGACGCGATTGCCCTGCGCGTCGACATAGGTGAAGACCTCGGCGTAAACGGGCAGGGCGAACAGGCACAGGATCAGCCAGAGGATCCTCATGGTTTGTGCACCCGCTGCACGGTGAACACCACCGTCGGACTCTGCTGAATGATCGCTTCGCCGTCGATCACCTGTACTGCCAGTCGATGCTCGCCGCGATCGACATTCACCAGTTGCAGGATCGGCACATTGCTCGGCTGGCCGTAAGGCGCGTCGTCCAATACCAGCCTTAATTGCTGCGGCGCCTGCAGGCGCGGTTTGATCAGCACGGTGACGGTGAAGGTGCCGTTGTTGGCGCGCAGGGCTTCTTCGGTGGGCAGGCCGGTGAGCTCGAGAATCTCATAGGGACTGCGTGCAGGCTGGCGATTGTCCGTGCCAGAGGGCGCTGGAGTGCTCGGTGCCTGTGGCTCGACGCTGTTGAGCGGCGGCAGCTCCACTGGCTGCGCCTGCACACCGTCCGGCGAATGATCGCTGTAGACCGTGTTGCCGTTGGCGTCGGTGTACTTGTAGATCTGCGCAGCGGCGGGCAGGGCAATCACCAGCAGGAGAAATAGAAGACCACGACCCATGGACTCGACCGATCAACAATGAGATTGGCTTGCAGCATAGGCCAAGGGCGGCGGTAAGCCCAAACGGGACAACATCCGCTCACACAAACCGCTCCCCGGATCTTTATCGTGAAGCGCCCGACTCAAGCAGGCTCTCACGCACGCCGGACAGGACGCCAGCCTTGTAATGCTCGATGTAGGTCAAAATGCCATTGGCGTCGGTATCGCGCAGCTCGCCGTCCTTCTTGCCTGCGACGAAGTTTACGGTCTGGGTATGGCCGTTCTCGGCCTTGAGTGTCCATGGGCCGTTTTGCAGGTCGTCGGTGTAGTTGCCGGTACCTGTTTTGGTTATCCACAGGCCTTGGCGCTTGTCGTCGACATAACTGCCGCGCTCGGTAACGCCGGCGATGGTCAGTTCGCTCTGGCCGTTGAGTTGTCCATGGGCATAGGTCTGGAATCCCGTGGCGACCCACTCCATCTCGTCGTAGTTGGAAAGCTGCCAGCGGCCCTCGCGCAAATCACTGTGGTATTCGCCGTCCAGCGTTTGCCCGTCCTGGTAAAGGCTCCATTGCCCCTCCCGTTTACCGTCTGCGAAATGACCGGACTCAGAATATTTCTCGTCTTTGGAAGTAGACCACGGACCGATACGCACGCCCTGTTTGTAGGCCCCTTGGGCTGAGATCGATTCAGCATCATAAGACACCGACTGGCCATCTTCCCCGCCAGTGAATTTCGCCGGTTCGGTTTCCCAGGCGATACGTCTGACCCGATAGTTGTACAGCGTGCGGTTACCTTCGACGAGCGTGGCGTCGAGCCAGCGCCAGAAGGTAACGGTGAGAAAGCGTCCGTCTTTTTCCTGATAGGTCTTCTTGAAAAAATACGGTTCGTCCTCTGGCGTTGGGTTGCTCAGTGGATCGTAGTACTGGCCGTAATAGCTCACCAGATTGCCTTGGCTGAAATCGAGCTGGTCGAACTCCGACACGCCGGACTCTTCATAGTAAAGGCGGTAGTTGAGCGGTGTGATTTGGCTCAGGGCCTTCTTGATGGTCAGTGCATCAAGGCGTTTCTGGCCTTCGGTGATGCGATCGAGCGCCGGCTGCAGGCGCGTGACACGGCTGTAGAGGTGATCGTAGGCGTCGTATTTGTAGGCGTAGATCTTGTAGCGATCGTTTTGCCGGAACAGCACGAAGCGGGTCGGATCCTCGCTGTCGAGTGACATGAGAAATACCGATTCGATCGAAGCCTGGCCGAAGTCATCCAGCAGTTGCGGGTTTGCCTCGGGCGTGTTGCAAGCGCAGTAGTAACCCTTCACACCGCTGGCTTCTTTGATAAATGCCAGAGTGGCAGAACTCTCCTGCAATCCCTGAATCAGCGGATGAGCCAGCGGTTTGTTTTCATAGAACTCGGCTGCGTTAACAGTCTGGCTGGCGAGGCCGGCCATCAGGGCCAGAGCCCATAACCACTTCATGCGAATCCCTTCGTCAAGGCGCCGGACGGGCGCTGAGGCGGCGGATTATCCATGGATGAGCGCGCACAAAAAAGGCCTCCCGAAGGAGGCCTCTTTTTGTCACGCCGCGTGCCGCAGCGCTACCGGATCAGCAGCTGTAGTACAGCTCATATTCCAGTGGGTGTACGAAAGTACGAACCTTGATTTCTTCTTCGGATTTCAGCGCGATGTAAGCGTCGATGAAGTCGTCGGAGAATACGCCGCCCTTGGTCAGGAACGCACGGCCCTTGTCCAGCTCTTCCAGGGCTTCTTTCAGGCTGCCGCAAACTTGTGGGATCTCTTTCGCCTCTTCAGGCGGCAGGTCGTACAGGTTTTTGTCAGCGGCATCGCCTGGGTGGATCTTGTTCTGGATACCGTCCAGGCCGGCCATCAGCAGTGCTGCGAAAGCCAGGTACGGGTTGGCAGCCGGATCCGGGAAGCGTGCTTCGATACGACGGCCGCGTGGGCTGTTGACGTAAGGAATACGGATCGAGGCGGAACGGTTGCGAGCCGAGTAGGCCAGCATTACCGGCGCTTCGAAACCTGGCACCAGACGCTTGTAGGAGTTGGTGGCCGGGTTGGTGAAGCCGTTCAGGGCCTTACCGTGCTTGATGATACCGCCGATGAAGTACAGGGCGGTTTCGGACAGGCCGGCATAGCCTTCGCCCGCGAAGGTGTTCTTGCCGTCTTTGGCGATGGACATGTGCACGTGCATGCCCGAGCCGTTGTCGCCGTACAGTGGCTTCGGCATGAAGGTCGCAGTGCGGCCGTAAGCGTCGGCAACGTTGTGTACAACGTATTTCAGAGTCTGAACTTCGTCAGCTTTCTTCACCAGGGTGTTGAACTTGACACCAATTTCGTTCTGACCGGCAGTCGCCACTTCGTGGTGGTGAACTTCAACGGTCTGGCCCATCTCTTCCAGTGCGTTGCACATGGCAGTACGGATTTCGTGATCGTGGTCGAACGGCGGAACCGGGAAGTAGCCGCCTTTGATACCAGGACGGTGGCCTTTGTTGCCGCCTTCGATGTCCTGGTCGGACATCCACGAGCCTTGTTCGGAGTAGATCTTGAACATCGAGCCGGAGATGTCCGACTTGAACTTCACTTCGTCGAAGATGAAGAATTCTGGTTCTGGACCGGCGAAGACGGTGTCACCGATACCGGTGGTCTTCAGGTATTCCTCGGCGCGGTGAGCGATGGCGCGCGGGTCGCGATCGTAACCTTGCATGGTCGACGGTTCGATGATGTCGCAGACCAGGATCAGGGTCGCGTCTTCGGTGAACGGATCGAGCACGGCGGTATCGTCGTCCGGCAGCAGGATCATGTCGGAGGCTTCGATGCCCTTCCAGCCAGCGATGGAGGAACCGTCGAACATCTTGCCGACTTCGAAGAAGTCGTCTTCCAGCGCATCGCGAGCCGGCATGGTCACGTGGTGCTGAGTGCCTTTGGTGTCCGTGAAGCGCAGATCAATCCACTTGACGTCATGATCTTTGATGAGTTGAACCGACTTCGACATAGTGTCCTCCGGGTGGCTTAGGGCTTGGTAGTGGATGCCCTTAATATGGGTGATGCCGGCGCAGATACTCTGCCAAGGCAACCTGCCTCACAAGGGAGCAAATTGCATGCCAGTGCCCCACCATGGGTTTTTTGCCCCAAATTCACGCTTGCAGCGGGGCAAAGCGCAATAAAGGGGAAAATCTCGCCCCTTAATGTAGCGTGCAAATCTGAAAATGACCCGTTTTGGTGCATGACAAACCTTCTGCATATTAACTGGTTAAACCTTGAGCAATTTCCGCTATAATCCGCGCCCCCCTTTTTCGGCTGGCCCTGCGCGCGCTGTTTTCATGAAACTAATCGTAAAAGTCTTCCCCGAGATCACCATCAAAAGCCGCCCTGTCCGGATGCGTTTCATCCGCCAGTTGGCCAAGAACATCCGCGCCGTGCTCCGCGATCTGGACCCGGCCGTGGTGGTGAACGGTGTGTGGGACAATCTCGAGCTGGAAACCCGCGTTACCGACCCCAAAGCCTTGAAAGAGATGGGCGAGCGCCTGGTCTGCACCCCGGGCGTTGCGCATTTTCTGCAGATCGACGAGTACCCGCTGGGTGACTTCGACGACATCACCGAGAAGTGCAAACAGCACTACGGCGATGAGCTGGCCGGGAAGATTTTCTCGGTGCGCTGCAAGCGTGCAGGCAAACACCCGTTCAGCTCGATGGACGTTGAAAAATACGTCGGCAGCAAGCTGCGTCGTGAGTGCGGGGCGGCCGGAATCGACCTCAAGGCACCGGAAATCGAAGTTCGCATTGAAGTTCGCGACCAACGGTTGTTTGTCATCCACAGCCAGCACAACGGCATCGGCGGTTACCCGCTCGGCGCCCTGGAGCAGACGCTGGTACTGATGTCCGGCGGCTTTGACTCGACGGTTGCGGCCTACCAGATCATGCGCCGTGGCCTGATGGCGCATTTCTGCTTCTTCAATCTGGGCGGTCGTGCCCATGAATTGGGCGTGATGGAAGTCGCGCATTTCATCTGGAAGAAGTACGGCAGCTCGCAACGCGTGCTATTTGTCAGTGTTCCGTTCGAAGAAGTGTTGGGCGAAATTCTCGGCAAAGTCGATAACAGTCATATGGGCGTCGTATTGAAGCGTATGATGTTGCGCGCGTCCTCCGCCATTGCCGACCGCCTGCACATCGATGCACTGGTGACCGGCGAGGCGATCTCCCAGGTGTCGAGCCAGACCTTGCCGAACCTGTCGGTGATCGACTGCGTGACCGACAAGCTGGTCCTGCGCCCGCTGATCGTCGCGCACAAGCAGGACATCATCGACACGGCCAACGAGATCGGCACCGCCGATTTCGCCCGGCACATGCCGGAATACTGCGGGGTCATTTCGGTCAATCCGAAGACTGCCGCCAAACGCTACCGCGTTGAGCACGAAGAGAAAGAATTCGACATGGCGGTCCTCGAGCGTGCGCTCGAAAACGCCAAACTGGTGCCGATCGATCGGGTGATCGACGAATTGGGCCAGGATTTGCAGATCGAAGAAGTCGGCGAAGCACTGGCCGGTCAGATCGTCATCGACATCCGTCACCCGGATGCGGCCGAGGATGACCCGCTGGAGCTTGCCGGCATAGAAGTACAGACGATGCCGTTCTACGCAGTGAACGCTCGTTTCAAGGAGCTGGATCCGACTCGCCAGTACCTGCTGTATTGCGACAAAGGCGTGATGAGTCGCCTGCATGCTCACCATTTGCTCAGTGAGGGGCATGCCAATGTGCGCGTTTATCGACCGAGCTAAGTGCCCGGGGCTGTTTGCCTGTGGCCTGCGTCACCGGCCCCCCGACACCGCCGTCAAGCTGTAACGGCCATGCCGGACACTACTGTTAATCGCTGCCAAGACTTGTCAGCAAACCGAATCCTCTGATCGAGATACACAAGTGATCGAAAATCTACGTAACATCGCCATCATTGCCCACGTTGACCATGGTAAGACCACCCTGGTAGACAAACTCCTGCGTCAATCCGGCACTCTGGAGCGCAACGAGCTCAACGACGAGCGCGTGATGGACTCCAACGACCAGGAAAAAGAGCGCGGTATTACCATTCTGGCGAAAAACACCGCCATCAACTGGAACGGCTACCACATCAACATCGTGGACACCCCGGGCCACGCCGACTTCGGCGGCGAAGTTGAACGCGTAATGTCGATGGTTGACTCCGTTCTGCTGCTGGTTGACGCTCAAGACGGCCCTATGCCGCAAACCCGTTTCGTGACCAAGAAGGCTTTCGAAGCCGGCCTGCGTCCAATCGTGGTCATCAACAAGGTTGACCGTCCAGGCGCGCGTCCGGACTGGGTTCTGGACCAGATCTTCGACCTGTTCGACAACCTCGGTGCAACCGAAGAACAACTGGACTTCCAGGTTGTTTACGCCTCGGCCCTGAACGGCATTGCCGGTCTGGATCACACCGCCATGGCTGAAGACATGACCCCGCTGTACCAAGCGGTAGTCGACCACGTTCCGCCTCCGGCCGTTGACCGTGACGGTCCGTTCCAGATGCAGATCTCCGCACTGGACTACAACAGCTTCCTGGGTGTTATCGGTGTTGGCCGTATCGCTCGTGGTCGCGTCAAGCCGAACACCCCGGTTGTCGCTATCAGCGCCGACGGCAAGCGCCGCAACGGTCGTATCCTGAAGCTGATGGGTCACCACGGTCTGCACCGCATCGACGTTGAAGAGGCAGCGGCCGGCGACATCGTCTGCATCAGCGGTTTCGACGAGCTGTTCATCTCCGACACCCTGTGCGACATCAACACCGTCGAGGCGATGAAGCCTCTGACCGTTGACGAGCCAACCGTTTCCATGACCTTCCAGGTAAACGACTCGCCATTCTGCGGTAAAGAAGGCAAGTTCGTGACCTCCCGTAACATCAAGGATCGTCTGGACAAAGAGCTGCTGTACAACGTTGCACTGCGCGTTGAAGAAGGCGACTCGGCTGACAAGTTCAAGGTCTCCGGCCGCGGTGAGCTGCACCTCTCGGTACTGATCGAAACCATGCGTCGCGAAGGCTTCGAGCTGGCCCTGGGCCGTCCTGAAGTGATCATCCGTGAAGTTGACGGCGTGAAGCAGGAACCGTTCGAAAACGTGACCATCGACATCCCTGAAGAATCGCAGGGCAAGGTCATGGAAGAGATGGGTCTGCGTAAAGGCGACCTGAGCAACATGGTGCCGGATGGCAAGGGCCGTGTTCGTCTGGAATACAACATCCCTGCTCGCGGTCTGATCGGTTTCCGTAACCAGTTCCTGACCCTGACCAACGGTGCTGGCATCCTGACCTCGATCTTCGATCGTTACGCTCCAGTGAAGTCGGGCCACATGTCCGGCCGTCAGAACGGCGTTCTGGTTTCGGTTGAAACCGGCAAGGCACTGACCTACTCCCTGGAAACCCTGCAGGCTCGTGGCAAGCTGTTCGTAGAACACGGCCAGGAGATCTACAACGGTCAGATCGTTGGTCAGAACAGCCGCGACAACGACCTGGGTGTAAACCCGACCAAAGGCAAGAAGCTCGACAACATGCGTGCTTCGGGTAAAGACGAAACCATCGCTCTGGTCCCACCTGTTCGCTTCACCCTGGAACAGGCTCTGGAATACATCCAGGAAGACGAGCTGTGCGAAGTTACGCCTAAGTCCATCCGTCTTCGCAAGAAGATCCTGGACGAAAGCGAGCGTACCCGCGCTGCCAAGAAAGCCAAGGCGTAATTTAGCCCGAGCTTGAAAAAACGCCCCCGGTCGCGAGACCGGGGGCGTTTTTGTTTGTCTGGGGTTTAACTGAGGTTTGTGCGGTGTTTGTGCTGGCCTCTTCGCGAGCAAGCCCGCTCCCACAAGAGTTCGATGGCATACACAAGATTTGTGTTCACCGAGAATCTACTGTGGGAGCGAGCCTGCTCGCGAAGGCGGCCGATCAGCCGCCGAAAATCTCAAGGCAGATCAAAACTTCTCGATTGCCCGGAAATTCTGCACACGCTCGACTTCTTTCGGCTTGTACGCGCAATACCCCGGGCGCGGCCCGATCTTCGGGTGATTGCGGCAGGTGTCGGGGCGCTTGTCATAAATGGTGCACAGGCGGCTCTTACGATCCAGGTAGTAGCAATCGTTGTTGCTCATGCGCTGCAAGGTGAAGATCCCCGACTTCTGGTTGAAGCGCTCGACCAGCCCTTCCTTTTGCAGGCGCTTGGCGATGTTCTTCGGCGGGTCGCCCAGCTCGAACTCGTCGACCACACCGATGCGCACCAGGTCCTTGATCTTGACCTCGACCGGCAGCGTGCAGCAGCTCGACATGCAGGAACCGCACATCGGGGCCGAATATTTGGCCCACGTATCGAGACGGTCGATCTCGGCAGCGGCAATCAGGTTGGGCTTCATCATCGGGAATTACCAGGCGTGTGCATCAGGGCGCGCGATCATACCGGGACTGGTGGATTTTTGAACAACCTTTCGCCAGATTTTTGCAAATGTCGCTCAACTGGCCGGCAGTACGGCACGGCCCCTGCATTCATTAGCCCACTCGCCAAGGTAATGCCGGGCGATCTCACCGTCTCAGGAAAAACTGCCGAACCTGCGCCTCTACCGTCGGTCAGACCGTCTAGGCTCAGACAATTCCCCGCTCGCTCGAGGTCCTATCGATGACTCAAGAACCACTAGTTCGCGAAGCAGAGGTGGCCGCATTCCGCGACGCCGTCCTGACCAAACTCACCTACGCGGTGGGCAAAGACCCGGATCACGCCTTCGACCATGACTGGTTCGAGGCCATCGCCCTGGCGGCGCGTGATCACATGGTCGAACACTGGATGGACCACACCCGGCAGATCTACCGCAAAGGCCAGAAGCGGGTGTATTACCTCTCGCTGGAATTTCTCATTGGCCGCTTGCTCTACGACAGCCTGAGCAACCTCGGCCTGCTCGACGTCGCCCGTGAAGCGCTGACCGAGCTGGGTGTCGATCTTGAGCGCATCCGCTTATTGGAGCCGGATGCGGCACTGGGCAACGGTGGCCTCGGGCGTCTGGCGGCGTGCTTCATGGAAAGCATGTCGACCCTCGGCATCGCCGGTCACGGCTACGGCATTCGTTATGAACACGGGCTGTTCCGCCAGGCCATCGTCGATGGCTGGCAGCAGGAACAAACCGAACACTGGCTGGATTTCGGCAACCCTTGGGAATTCGAGCGGCCGGAAGTCGTTTACACCATCGGTTTCGGCGGCAGTGTCGAAACCGTCACCGACGTTTCCGGCAAGTCCAAACAAGTCTGGTCGCCGGCAGAAACCGTGCGGGCAATTGCCTACGACACGCCAGTCGTCGGTTGGCGCGGGGCCAGCGTGAACACCTTGCGCCTCTGGCGGGCGCGGGCCATGGAAGACCTGCACCTGGAACGCTTCAACGCCGGTGACCACTTGGGTGCCGTCGCCGAAGTGGCCCGGGCCGAAAGTATTTCCCGCGTGCTTTACCCGGCCGACAGTACCGAAGCCGGGCAGGAGCTGCGCCTGCGTCAGGAATACTTCTTCGTCGCCGCCTCCCTGCAGGATTTGCTGCGCCGCCATCGCAACATGCACACCTCGGTGCTGACCCTGGGCGATCACGCGGCGATTCAGCTCAACGACACCCACCCCTCGATCGCCGTCGCCGAACTGATGCGGCAACTGGTCGATGTCTACGACGTGGCCTGGGATGCGGCGTGGCAAGTCACCGTCGACACACTGTCGTACACCAACCACACGCTGCTGCCCGAAGCGCTGGAAACCTGGCCGGTCGGCTTGATGGAGCGCATGCTGCCGCGGCACATGCAGATCATCTATCTGATCAACGCCCAGCACATCGATTCGCTGCGGGCCAAGGGTATTCATGACTTCGACGTATTGCGCGCGGTGTCGCTGATCGAAGAGGACAACGGTCGTCGGGTACGCATGGGCAACCTCGCGTTTCTCGGTTCGCACAGCGTCAACGGCGTGTCCGGGCTGCACACGCAGCTGATGCGCAAGACTGTATTTGCCGAACTGCACAAGCTCTACCCGGAGCGGATCAACAACAAAACCAACGGCATCACCTTCCGGCGCTGGCTGTATCAGGCGAACTCTGAGTTGACCTCGATGCTGGTCGATGCGCTGGGGCCGGACCTGCTGGACAACCCCGAAGAGCGCTTGCTCGATCTACAGCCGTTCGCCGAGAAACCCGCGTTCCGCAAAGCCTTCGCCGAGCAGCGCCTGCACAGCAAAAAGGCTCTGGCCTATCTGATTCACGAGCGGCTGGGGATCGCGGTCAATCCGGCTGCGATGTTTGATGTGCAGGTCAAACGGATCCACGAATACAAACGTCAGTTGCTCAACCTGATGCACACCGTGGCGCTGTATCAGGCGATTCGCGCCGAGCCTGAGGTCGACTGGGTGCCCCGGGTGAAGATCTTCGCCGGCAAGGCGGCTGCCAGTTATCACCAGGCCAAACTGATCATCAAACTGACGAACGACATTGCTCGGGTGGTGAATAACGACCCGACCGTGCGCGGCCTGCTCAAAGTGGTGTTTTTGCCCAACTACAACGTCAGCCTGGCCGAGAGCATCATTCCGGCGGCGGACTTGTCCGAGCAGATTTCCACTGCCGGGTTCGAAGCCTCGGGCACCAGCAACATGAAGTTCGGCCTCAACGGCGCGCTGACTATTGGCACCCTCGATGGCGCCAACGTGGAAATGTGTGAGCGCATCGGTGCGGAACACATGTTCATTTTCGGTCTCAGCGCGCAGCAGGTTGAAGCGCGCAAGCAGAACTACGAATTCAGCGCCGCGCCGGATATCGCCGCGTCTCATCGTCTGAACGATGTGCTGCAAGCGATTCGCAGCGGCGTGTTCTCGCCGGACGATACGTCGCGTTATACCGGGCTGATCGATTCGTTGGTGGACTACGACCGCTTCCTGGTCTGCGCCGACTTTGACTCCTACTGGGAAGCGCAAAAACGCGTCGACGCGCACTGGCACGACTCCAACAATTGGTGGCGCTCGGCAGTGCTCAACACGGCGCGGATGGGCTGGTTCTCCTCCGACCGGACCATTCGCGAGTACGCCACCGACATCTGGAAGGCACTGGAGTAATTTTCTGCAACAAATATGCGCAAGGCCCAACGTTTGTTGGGCCGGATCGATATACTGAGCGCCGGTTACCGGCAGCCTCAATCACCGCCAATCCAATGTAGGAGTGAGCCTAGACTGAAGCAATTGCCGGGATTGCCCCGCCTCGGGGCTGCTCAGGGATATCGACCATGCAATGGATGTTCATGTTGATCGGGCTGCTGCTCGGCTGGCTGCTCGATGAGTCGTTCAGCGCCGCGCTGCTGGGTGCATTGCTCGGACTGGCGATCGGGCAAACGCTGCGCATCGCCCGGCTAGGCTCGCAGGCGGCGGAGCAACAGCGCCAACTTGAGCAGACGAAGGTGGCCTTGCAAGGCGTCGCGCAGCGCCTGTATCTGCTGGAAGGCTCCCCCTCTCACGCGGTGCCACCGGCAGATGCGGAACCGCTCAGCGAGCCCGTCGACATCGCCGAAGCTGCCGCAGCGCCGGAATTGGTCTGGGAACTGCCACCCGAATTCGAACCGATCTCCACCGTCGCCAGCGAAACCAGCCAGCCGCTACCGGCCGATGTCTGGCATCTGGACGCAATCACCGACGAGCCTGCAAAACCTGCGCAACCCGCCGAACCCCGTGGCCCGAACCTCATCGAGCGTGGTATCCGCGCCGCGCGCAACTGGCTGTTCGGCGGCAATACTGTGTTGCGGGTCGGCGTGGTGCTGTTGTTCTTCGGTCTGGCCTTCCTGTTGCGCTACGCCACTGAAGGCATGGTGGTGCCGATCGAATTGCGGTATGCCGGTGTCGCGGCCGCTGCATTGGCCCTGCTGGCGCTGGGCTGGTGGCTGCGTCGACGCAACAGCAGTTATGCGCTGATTTTGCAGGGCACCGGGATCGCGGTGCTGTACCTGACGGTGTTTGCGGCGATGCGCCTGCACCCGTTGCTCGACCCATCCGCCGCGCTGGGACTGTTGGTGGCCGTGACGGTGTTTTCGGCGATCCTTGCCATCACTCAGGATGCGCTGGGGCTGGCCGCTGCTGCGGCATTGGGCGGTTTCGCCGCGCCGATCCTGACCTCGACGGGGGAGGGCAACCATGTCGCGCTGTTCAGCTATTTCGCGCTGCTCAACGCCGGCATTCTCGCCATTGCCTGGTTCAAGGCCTGGCGCCTGCTCAACCTGATCGGCTTCGTCGGCACTTTCGGTATCGGTTTCGCCTGGGGGCTGCGTTCGTATGCGCCTGAGCTGTTGTGGAGCACCGAGCCGTTCCTGATTCTGTTCTTCCTGATGTACCTGGCCATCGGCCTGCTGTTCGCCCGGCGCAAGTTGCTCGACATGCCCGACGCGCCGGCGGACGGCGACCGCGAGGCGCTGCTGCACTGGTCAGCACGCAAGGGCGATTACGTCGACGGCACGATGCTGTTCGGGCCGCCGATCGTGGGTTTCGGTCTGCAGTTTGCGCTGGTGCAGCATCTGGAGTTCGCCGCCGCATTCAGCGCACTGGCGCTGGGCGTGATCTACATGGGCCTGGCCCGTTTACTGATGGGCGGTCGTGCCTTGTTGCTGGGCGAAACCTGTCTGGCGCTGGGAGTG
This sequence comes from Pseudomonas sp. H1h, assembly GCF_000633255.1. Taxonomy (GTDB): domain Bacteria; phylum Pseudomonadota; class Gammaproteobacteria; order Pseudomonadales; family Pseudomonadaceae; genus Aquipseudomonas. The sequence continues at coordinate 12,875 of NZ_AYMJ01000016.1, read as the reverse complement.
ATTTTCGCCAGCCTGGCGATCCCGCTCGGCCTCGATGCGCGCTGGACGTCAGCGGCCTGGGCGGTGGAAGGCGCGGGGATTTTCTGGCTCGGCCTGCGTCAGCAGCGGCCGTTCGCCCGGGCGTTTGCCTTGCTGCTGCAACTGGGTTCGGCACTGGCGTTTCTCAGTCAGTTGCGCGTCGGCGAAAGCAGTCTGTTCGATGGCGCACCGTTGGGCGCATTGATGCTCGGCATCGCGTTGCTGTTCAGTTTCTATCAACTGCGCAAGGCCGCGCCGGAGCAAGCTTCGCCGTGGGAGCGCCAAGGCCTTCCGGTGCTGGCGGCTTTGGGCCTGACCTTCCTGTACCTGCTGGCGCCGCTGTTCTTCTTTGTTCAGGCCACGGCGATCAGTTGGGCGCTGGCCGGGCTGGTGACGTTGTTTGCCGGCCTGCGCCTGCAATCACGCACGTTCCTGTTCACGGCATTTGCCGTGCAGTTGCTCGGTGGTGCGTTGTTCCTGTTGCGTCTGCAGGGTGCGGGCGAGGATTCGGCAGCAGTGTTCAGCGCCGGCTGGAGCGGCTTGCTCAGCGCGTCGTTGATTGGCCTGGCGCTGATCGCCGGCATGCTGCTGGCGGCGCGTGACGAAATGGTGCGCGGCGATGTGCGTCTGCTGCGTGGTTTGTCGGTGGTGCTGTTGGCAGGCTTGGTGCTGATCAATCTGGCGGTGCTGTTCGTGTTGCCGTGGCAAACCGCGAGCGCGGTGTGGGCGGCCAGCGGGTTGTTGATCATCTGGCTGAGCCTGTACCTCAAGCAGCGCGTGAGTTTTGTCTTCGGCTTGTTGTTGCAGTTGATCGGCGGCGCGGCGTTTTTGCTCGCCGGTCCCGAGTTGCTCGGGCCGCTGTCCAGCGAAGGTTTGCGACCGCTGGCCCATGGCGGCTTCTGGACGCCGCTGGTGCTGGGGCTGGCCGCCATGATCGGCGCCTGGCGCCTGCAACGGGGCAATCATGCCTCGGCCTTCGATGTGCTGGGTTTGCAGCGCCTGTCTGAAGTGCTGCTGGTGTGGGGAGGCGGATGGTGGGCGCTGGCGTGGGTCAGCGAAGTGCTGCGATTTGCGCCACTGAACTTGCAGGCGACGCTGTTGCTGCTGGTCGCCGCATTGAGCGTGGCGTTGTGGACACTGCTGTCGCTGCGCCTGAAATGGCCGGCGCTGGGTCTGCTGTGCACCTTGCTGATTCCGGCAGCGGGCCTGGTGCTGCTGGCGGCGTGGCATCCGCGTTATCACCCGGCGGCGAATGTCGGCTGGCTGGCGTGGGCACTGGTGTTTGTCGTGCACTTCTTCAGCTTGCGGCGACTGGCGCCGATGCTGCCGGCACGGGCCTTGAGCGCGGCGCATGTGCTCGGCTGCTGGCTGCTGATCGGCGTGCTGGCGCTGGAGTTGCGCTACGGCCTGCTGCTGTTGTCCGAGCAATACAACGCCTGGCGCTGGCTGGGCTGGGCGATCCTGCCGAGCCTGTATCTGTTGTTGGCGGCGGCTCCACGCAACTGGCCGTGGCCGGTGGCAGCGTTCCCTCGCGAATATCGCTTGTACGCCGCAGCGCCCTTGGCGGTGCTGATGCTGGCGTGGTTCTGGCTGGCCAACGGCGTCAGCGACGGCAACGCCGAACCGCTGCCGTACGTGCCGTTGATCAACCCGCTGGAATTGGGCCTGCTGTTCGCCCTGTTCGGGGTATATGTGTGGTCACGCCATGCCGTGACGCAGTTTGCGCTGCGCAAGGATTACGCCGAGTACGCCACGCAGTTGGTTGCCGGGGTTTCGCTGTTCGCCTTGTGCACCGCGCTGGTGACCCGCGCCGCGCACCATTGGGCGGGGATTCCGTTCGAGCTGGATCTGCTGCTCGAATCGATGCTGGTGCAGGCCGGGTTATCCATCGTCTGGACGCTGATGGCGCTGGGCCTGATGATCGGCGGGCATTTGCGTCATCGGCGCGAGGTGTGGCTGATCGGCGCGGCGCTGATTGCGCTGGTGGTGGCGAAACTGGTTTTTGTCGAATTGAGCAACCGTGGCGGCCTCGCCCGGATCGTCTCGTTTATCGGCGTCGGCGTGTTGCTGCTGGTGGTGGGCTACTTTGCGCCGCTGCCGCCCAAACGCGTCGAAGCCGGACCGGCGGCGGACAAGCCCGTCCCGGACACCGAAGGAGTTTCATCTTGAGTCGCATGCTGAATCTGGGGTGGTTGGCGCTGGGCGTGGTGATGGCTGCCGGCGCCCAGGAAAAACCGACGGACTTTGCCACGCAGGTGCCGTTGGCGGTGAGTGGCAATGGCCCCTGGTATCGCCTCGAACTGCCATTGAGCGCGCAATTGCAGGCACGCCAGACCGATCTGAGCGACCTGCGGGTGTTCAACGCCGCCGGCGAACCGCAAGCCTACGCCCTGGCCCGCGAATCGGCGCAGACCCGCGACGACGGTCAGTTGCATGAGGTGAAGTGGTTCCCGCTGTACAACGCCGCCGACGCCAGCGAGCGCGCGCCGAACGTACGCGTGCAATCGACCACCACCGGCACGCTGGTGGAAGTGCAGCCGTCCAGCCAACTGGAGGCTGGTGAAGAAGTGCTGCGTGGCTGGCTGCTCGACGCCAGTGCAATCAAGGCGCCGTTGCAGCAGTTGATCCTCGACTGGACCAGCGAGCGCGATGGCTTCCAGCGCTTCAGCATCGAGGCCAGTGATGACTTGCAGCACTGGCAGGCGTGGGGCGAAGGGCAGGTTGCGCGGCTGACCTTTTCCGATGAGCGTATCGAACAGCACGAAGTGGCGCTGCCGGGGCAACCGGCGCGGTATCTGCGTCTGCTGTGGGATGCGCCGACGTCGGCGCCGACCCTGACGTCGGCACAACTGAAAAGCAGTGATCCGCGCAACGTGCCGCTGCCGTTGGTCTGGTCGCAAGCGCTGGCCGGCAGCAGCACCAAGGCCGGCGAATACACCTGGCAGTTGCCGATGGGGCTGAACGTCGAGCGGGTGCAGGTTGAACTCACGCAACCGAACAGCCTGGCCCCGGTTACTCTCGCAGGCCGGCGCGAGAGCAGCCTGCCGTGGCAGACCCTGAGCAACGGTTTGCTGTATCGCCTGACCCAGAATGGTCAGGACGTGGTGCAGAACGAATTGCAGTTGTACGGGCAAACCGTGCAGCAGCTGAAACTGAGCGTGGATGAGCGCGGCGGTGGCCTGGGCGAGCAGGCACCTGGCCTGAAATACGCGGTGCGGGCGACGCAGGTGATTTTCCTCGCGCGCGGCGAAGGGCCTTACAGCCTGGCGTTGGGCAACCCGAGTGTGAAAACGGCTAACCTGCCGCTGACCACGCTGATTCCGGATTTCAAACCGGAGAAACTCGCAACGCTGGGCAAGGCGACAGTGCAGGGTGAAGTGGTTGCCACGCAGGCTGCGCCGGCAACCACGACGGCGGTGGCCGAGACCAACTGGAAGAAAATCGGGTTGTGGGCGGTGTTGTTGGTGAGCGTGGTGTTCCTCGGGGCGATGGCGGCGAGCCTGTTGCGCAAGCCACCGACCAACTCCTGAGAATGGCTGGCGCTGCGCGCCATTCGCGAGCAAGCCCGCTCCCACAGGAGATCTTCAGTGGGCATAAGGTTTGTGTTCAATCGAGATCCCCTGTGGGAGCGGGCTTGCTCGCGAAGGTGTCCGGTCAGGCAACAAAATTTCTGACCGGACGCAGTGCGCCATGCACCACCCGTCCCGATTCGAACTACGCTGAATCCGGTGCCTGAACTCTCCAGGCCTGATCACGTCTGATAGAAGCAATTGCGCCCCAATGCACGTTACCGGGCGTCATCGCTCGCTACGTTTTCAGACTCCCTGTAAACTGCGCGGGTTTTTAGCCCCCCATTCCACCGGAGCCGTCCATGTCCCGCGTTACCCTGAGTCGCTATTTGATTGAGCAGACCCGCAGCAATAACACTCCTGCCGATCTGCGCTTCCTGATCGAAGTGGTGGCGCGTGCCTGCAAAGAGATCAGCCACGCCGTGTCCAAAGGCGCCCTGGGTGGTGTTCTGGGCAGCATGGGCACTGAAAACGTCCAAGGCGAAGTGCAGAAGAAGCTCGACGTCCTGTCGAACGAAATCCTGCTCGAAGCCAACGAATGGGGCGGTCACCTGGCCGGCATGGCGTCCGAAGAAATGGACAATGCCTACCAGATCCCGGGCAAATACCCGAAAGGCGCGTACCTGCTGGTTTTCGACCCACTGGACGGCTCGTCGAACATCGACATCAACGCCCCGGTCGGCACCATTTTCTCGGTACTGCGTTGCCCGAACGAATACCTGAGCCAGAACGAGCCGCTGAACGAAAAAGCCTTCCTGCAGCCAGGCACCCAGCAAGTGGCTGCCGGTTACGCGATCTACGGCCCACAGACCATGCTGGTGCTGACCCTCGGTGACGGCGTCAAAGGCTTCACCCTGGACCGCGAAATGGGCAGCTTCGTCCTGACCCACGAAGACATCACCATTCCTGAATCGACTCAGGAATTTGCGATCAACATGTCCAACCAGCGCCACTGGGAAGCCCCGGTACAACGCTACGTCAGCGAACTGCTGGCCGGCGAAGAGGGTCCGCTGAAAAAGAACTACAACATGCGTTGGGTTGCCGCGATGGTGGCCGACGTGCACCGCATCCTGACCCGTGGCGGTCTGTTCATGTACCCACGTGACAGCCGCGAGCCCTCCAAGCCGGGCAAACTGCGTCTGATGTACGAAGCCAACCCGATGTCGTTCCTGGTGGAACAAGCGGGCGGCGCGTCCACCGACGGTCACCAGCGCATCCTCGACATTCAGCCTGAAGGCCTGCACCAGCGCGTAGCGGTGTTCCTTGGTTCGAAAGAAGAAGTCGCTCGCGCTACGGCCTACCACAAGGAATAAACCATGAACGCGCCCTGGCAGCCGTTGCTCGACTGGTGGTTCGGACACGCCGAATCACCCGACGAGATATCGGCTGACAAGGGCAAGTTGTGGTTCGGTAAGCGAGACAGCCAAGACCTCGAAGCGCGTGAGCGTTTCGGGGTCTTTGTCGATCAGGCCCTGGCCGGCGAATTGACCGAGTGGACGCAACGTCCCGAAGGTTGGCTGGCCGTGGTGCTGCTGCTCGATCAACTGCCGCGAATGATCTTTCGCGACTCCCCCAAAGCGTTTTCCGGTGATCTGCGCGCGCAGAAGCTCGTCGCGCAAGGCATTGCGGCGGACTTCGACCGGCAATTGAAGCCGATCCAGCGCGTATTCATTTATCTGGTGTTCGAACACTGCGAAAACCTCGCGGTGCAGAACGAGGCGGTGTCCAGATATATCGAGCTGGTGGCTGAACAACCGGAAGGGGAGAGGGCGGTGTTTGCCGACAATCTGGAGTATGCCGAGCGGCATCAGAGAGTGATTGCGCGATTTGGCAGGTTTCCGCATCGCAATGCGGTGTTGGGGCGGGAGTCTACGGCTGAGGAGTTGGTGTTTCTTTCCGAACCGGGTTCCAGGTTCTAAATTTTCATTGCGGCATCCCTCTTCGAGCAGGCTCGCTCCCACTTTGAAATGCATTTCACTTGTGGGAGCGAGCCTGCTCGCGAAGGGGTCAGTGGCTGCGCCTTAAATCCTGAAACTGCCCACCAACTGCTTCAACCGCGCCGCCTGCTGCTCCAGATCCGAGCATGCGCGCAAGGTCGCCTGCAGGTTCTCCACGCCTTCCTGATTCAGCGTGTTGATCTCGTTGATATCGACGTTGATCGACTCGACCACGGCAGTCTGCTCTTCAGTTGCGGTGGCCACCGACTGGTTCATCCCGTCGATCTCGCCAATGCGCTGGGTCACGCTGCCCAGGCGCTCGCCGGCCTGGTTGGCGATGCCGACGCTGCTTTCGCTCTCGCGTTGGCTCTCGGTCATGATGCTTACCGCCTGTCGTGCGCCGACCTGCAGTTCTTCGATCATCTTCTGCACTTGCTGGGCCGAGTCCTGGGTACGGTGTGCGAGGTTGCGCACTTCGTCAGCGACCACGGCGAAACCACGTCCGGCTTCACCGGCACGTGCTGCTTCAATCGCGGCGTTGAGTGCCAGCAGGTTGGTCTGTTGCGAGATGCTGGTGATCACTTCCAGAATCTGGCCGATGTTCACCGTGTTGCTGTTGAGGGTTTCGATGTTGCCGCAGGAGTCGCTGATTTTTGCCGACAACTGCTGCATGGCGTGGATGGTTTTATCCACAACCTGCTGACCGTCGACTGCCAGGCTGCGCGCATCGCTTGAGTGTTGCGAGGCAAGGGCGGCGTTCTGGGCGATTTCCTGGGCGGCGGCGCCGAGCTGGTTGATCGCCGCGGCCACGCTATTGGTGCGGCTGGCCTGCTGGTCGGAGTTGTACATCGACGAGTTCGAGGCCGCGACCACGCGCAGGGCCACTTCGTTGACCTGGCCGGTGGCCGAGGACACCTCGCGGATCGAGGTGTGAATGCGCTCGACGAAGCGGTTGAACGACAGGCCCAGCGCGCCGAACTCGTCGTGGCCGTGAATCACCAGACGTTTGGTCAGATCGCCTTCACCTTCAGCGATGTCGTGCATGGCGCGACCCATGGTGAGCAGCGGTTGCATCAGCACGCGGATCAGCATGCCGAGCAGGGCGATGATGATCACTACGGCAATCACCATGGCGATCAGCGCCGAGGTGCGGAATTCGCTGAGCATCGAGAATGCGGTGTCTTTATCCAGCACCAGCGCCACATACCAGTCAGCCGATGGCACGCCGTTGACGCGGGTGAACGAGACCAGTTGGGTCTTGCCGTCGAACTCGACTTCTTTCAAACCGGGGCTGACTTTCGGCGCGCCGTTCGGGTAGGCCTCGGCGAGGGTCTTGAGCACCAGTTTGCTGTCCGGGTGGATCAGGATCTTGCCCTCGCTGCTGACAATGAACGCGTGGCCGTGGCCGCCGAAGTTCAGCGAGTTGATAATCGCGCTGACACTGGTCAGGTCGATGTCCGCACCGGCCACACCAATCATCTGGCCCTGGCGCTGTACCGGGGTGGCGACGGTGATCACCAGTTTGCCCGACGAGGCGGCGATGTAGGGTTCGGTGACGATGGTCTGCTGGGCGCTGTTGGCCGCCTTGTACCAGCCGCGCGCACGCGGGTCATAGTCCGGCGCGCGGTTGCCGGCAGGCACCGAGAACATCACGCCGTCGGCTCCACCGAAGTAGCTGAGCTGGAAATTGCCGGTGTAGGCGGGCAGGTCGATGATGCGTTTCAGGCTGGCGGGTGCGCTGCCGTCGGCGGCGACTTGCTGTGACAGCGACTGCAGCAACTGGATGCGGCTCTCCAGCCAGGTCTGGATGTTGCTGGTGGTCAGGCTGCCCAGTTCCTGCATCGAAGCTTCAGTGCTGCTGCTCAGGGCTTCGCGTTGTCGATAGTCGTTGAAGAAAATGAAACAGGCGAACGCAACGGCCACCACGAGGGCGGCAGCCAACAAGATCTTGTGGCTGAATTTCATGTTTCTGGTCATCGAATGAACTACCGCGAAGGGGCTGGTCGAGAAAGGGCGGCAATTTGCCACACTCGGGGGCTTTGCGCTGCTCTTATTTCGACCGCGGCGCGCCAAAGATTAGGCGGTTTTTGTGAAATGCGACGAAATGCTCAATAGCGGCAAAAAGTCGCTGATTTGCCGGTAAATGCCAGACGAGCGGAGCAATAAATAGCCACCCGCGTGGGGAACCAGACAAGGGTTTTCTCTTCTAAGCTTCTGGTTGGCGCCATGCCATCCCCCTTCCGCTCCAGGAGTTACTTCATGTCGCTGCGATCTATCGCCCTTCTGACCTTTTGCGTGCTGTTGGCCGCGTGCAGCAAGGTCAACCAGGAAAACTATTCCAGGCTTTCGGCCGGCATGGCCAAGGCCGAAGTTGAGACGCTGCTCGGCAAACCCACCGACTGTTCGGGTGCGCTCGGCATGTCCAGTTGTACCTGGGGCGACCAGAAAAGCTTTATCAGCGTGCAGTACGCCGGTGACAAAGTGTTGATGTTTTCCGGCCAAGGCCTGAAGTAAACCGGGGCTACGCGCCCACGGGAGAAAAATAATGAAGCGGTTATTGTTTGTCTTTTTTGCCGGCCTGGTACTGGCCGGCTGCGCCACACACGGTGAAGATCCGCTGGCGCCCAAGACAGCTCACAGCGTCAACCTCAAGCGTTACCAGGGCACCTGGTACGAACTGGCGCGCCTGCCGATGTACTTCCAGCGCGATTGCGCGCAATCCGAAGCGCATTACTCGCTCAAGCCGGATGGCAACGTCGATGTGCTCAATCGCTGCCTGACTGCGGACTGGCAATGGGAAGAGGTCAAGGGCACGGCTTATCCACAAGTGCCGGGCAAGACCGACAAGTTGTGGGTCGAGTTCGATACCTGGTTCTCGCGGCTGATTCCGGGTGTGGCGAAAGGCGAATACTGGGTGTTGTACGTCAGCGATGACTACAAGACCGCCATCGTCGGCGACCCGAGCCGCAAGTACATGTGGCTGCTGTCGCGCACGCCGACCGTCAACGGTGTGGTGCGTGAAGAGCTGCTGAGCAAGGCCCGGCAGCAAGGTTACGACACCACGCGACTGATCTGGCGGGCGTCGGATCGGCAGATGGCCAAGACCTCGAACTAAGCATCGCCACAAATCAAAAATGTGGGAGCAGGTTTGCTCGCGAAGGGTGTTTCAGTTAACGAAAATGTTGACTGATACACCGCTTTCGCGAGCAAGCCCGCTCCCACATTTTGTTTTGGGTCAGCCCAGAAGTTCGCGCAGAACCTGGGTGAAGGCGCGGGCGCTGTCCTCTTCGCCAGCATGCCGGCCATCGCGCACCACCCACTGGCCGTTGACCAGCACATCGCGCACCTGGCGATCACCACCGGCAAACAACCAGCGATTCAAAATCCCGTCACCATTGGCTGTCGCCAGATACGGATCATTGCCATCGAGCACGATCCAGTCCGCGCGCTTGCCTACTTCCAGCGCGCCAATCGGCTGCCCCAGTGCCTGGGCGCCGCCCTCCAGCGCCGCGTCATACAGCGTGCGCCCGACCATCGGCTGATCCGCGCCATACAAGCGATTGCGCCGCTGATCACGCAGACGCTGACCGTATTCCAGCCAGCGCAATTCCTCGACCACGCTGAGCGACACATGACTGTCGGAACCGATACCCATGCGCCCGCCCTGCGCGAGGAAATCCACCGCCGGGAAAATCCCGTCGCCAAGGTTGGCTTCGGTGGTCAGGCACAGGCCGGCGATGGCGCGACTCCTGGCCATCAGCGTGACTTCTTCCGGGTTGGCGTGCGTGGCGTGAACCAGGCACCAGCGCTGATCGACCTCGGTGTTTTCGTAGAGCCATTGCAACGGACGGCGACCGCTCCAGCTCAGGCAGTCATCGACTTCCTTCTGCTGTTCGGCGATGTGAATGTGCACCGGGCACTGTTTGTCGCTGGCCGCGAGCACTTCGCTGATCTGCTGCGGGGTGACCGCGCGCAACGAGTGGAAGCACAGTCCCAGCGATTGCGCCTTTTGCTGCGCCAGCAAAGGTTGCAGGCGCGATTGCAGCTTCAGGTAGTTTTCGGTGCTGTTGATGAAGCGGCGCTGTCCTTCATTCGGCGTCTGGCCGCCAAAACCCGAGTGGCTGTAGAGCACCGGCAGCAGGGTCAGACCGATGCCGCTGTCACTCGCGGCCTGGCTGATGCGCAGCGCCAGTTCAGCCGGGTCAGCGTAGGGCTGGCCGTTGTGGTCGTGATGCACGTAATGGAATTCGGCAACCGAGGTGTATCCAGCCTTGAGCATCTCGATGTACAGCTGACGGGCGATCACGCCGAGCTGCTCCGGGCTGATTTTTCCGACGAGCCGATACATCAGGTCACGCCAGGTCCAGAAACTGTCATTGGGGTTGCCGGCCACTTCCGCCAGGCCCGCCATCGCACGCTGGAAGGCGTGAGAGTGCAGATTGGGCATGCCCGGCAGCAGCGGACCGCTCAGCCGTTCGGCGCCGTCTGCGGTGGAATCGGCCTGGATGTGGGTCAACACGCCATCGGCGCTGACCTCAAGACGTACATTGTTGGCCCATCCGTTAGGCAGCAGCGCGCGTTCGGCAAAGAAGGCGGACATGGTTCAGCACCCCATCGTGTGTTATTTGTATATACATATACAGACGTTTGCCTGCCCGGTAAACTCCGGCAAGCTAGCAACCTTCATCCAGAAAACAGGGATCAACCGTGCCGACTCCGCCTCCAGTCTCCCCGTTGGCCGCGAACATGGGCGACAGTCCGGCGCCCTTGTACGCTCGCGTCAAGCAGATGATCACCCAGCAGATCGACAGTGGTAACTGGCCGCCGCACTATCGCGTGCCGTCGGAAAGCGAGCTGGTCAATCAACTCGGTTTCAGTCGCATGACCATCAACCGGGCCTTGCGCGAGATGACCGCCGACGGCCTGCTGGTGCGCATGCAGGGCGTCGGTACGTTCGTCGCCGAACCAAAAAGCCAGTCTGCGCTGTTCGAGGTGCACAACATCGCCGACGAAATCGCCTCCCGTGGTCATCGCCACACCTGTCAGGTGATCACCCTCGAAGAAGAGGCTGCCGGTTCCGAGCGCGCACTGGCGCTGGACATGCGCGAAGGGCAGAAGGTGTTCCACTCGCTGATCGTGCATTACGAGAACGACATTCCGGTGCAAATCGAAGACCGTTTCGTCAACGCGCTGGTCGCCCCGGAATACCTCAAGCAGGACTTCACCCTGCAGACTCCATACGCCTATCTGAACCAGGTGGCGCCGCTGACCGAAGGCGAGCATGTGGTCGAAGCGATCCTCGCCGAGCCGTCCGAGTGCAAGTTGCTGCAGATTGAAAAAGGCGAGCCGTGCCTGTTGATCCGCCGTCGTACCTGGTCGGGGCGTCAGCCGGTGACCGCTGCGCGTCTGATCCATCCCGGTTCCCGTCATCGTCTGGAAGGTCGGTTCCACAAATGAAAGAGTTGAAGGTTTTACGCGCCGAAGGCTACCCACGCATGCCGTGGAAAAACGGCGGCGGCAGCACCGAAGAAATCACCCGTGACGCGGGCGCCGGCCTTGATGGTTTCGGTTGGCGCCTGTCGATTGCCGACATCGCCGAGTCCGGCGGCTTTTCGACTTTTGCCGGGTATCAGCGAGTGATCACCGTGTTGCAGGGCGATGGCATGACCCTGTGCGTCGACGGTGATGACACGCGCCCGCTGTTACCTCTGGACCCGTTTGCGTTCAGCGGCGAGAGCCAGGTGTCCTGCACCTTGCTCGGCGGGGCGATCCGCGATTTCAACCTGATCTATGCGCCGCAGCGTTACAGCGCACGGTTGCAGTGGCTGGAGGGTGAGCAACGGTTTTTCAGCTCGGCGGGGACGCTGCTGGTGTTCAGTGTCGGTGAGCTGCTGCATGTGCAGGTCGACGACAGCACTGCACAGCTCGGTCGGCATGATTGTGTGCAACTGGACGGTAATGCCGGATTGGTTGAAGTCTCCACCAATGCCGCATGCTGCGTGATCGAGTTGACTGCACGCTGATTTTTATGCGCAAAACCCTGTGGCGAGGGAGCAAGCGCCCTCGCCACAATGGCATTCACACTGACTGTTTCCCTTCTCGCACCAACTTGTTACCGAACGCCCCAGCGTGGCGCAAAACCACGCTTTCGTAGCCGCTGTTCACATCCTTCATGCACCCCCGCAAAAATTTTCATCAGCGCCACAACCCTTGTGTCAGGCGGTCTTCAGCCCTGCCCGCAATTTATCCCGGGGCGCTCTTCAACAAGTTGGCCGCGCGATTGCATATGCTTGTATGTACAAGTAAAGACGTATGCGTATGAGTCGTCAGAGGTTCTCCGCAGCGTCCCTGATTCGCTTGTCGCGCATTGAAGTGCACAAGCCGCTTGCCCACCGCCAGGGTTGGTTTGAATTGATCGCTGAGGAGTCTTTTTCGTGACTGACAATACCCAGAAACCTACGAAGTATCGTGACGTCGAAATTCGTGCATCGCGCGGCAACACGCTGACCGCCAAGAGCTGGCTGACCGAAGCGCCGCTGCGCATGCTGATGAACAACCTCGACCCAGAAGTGGCCGAGAACCCGAAAGAGCTGGTGGTTTACGGTGGTATCGGTCGCGCCGCACGTAACTGGGAGTGCTACGACAAGATCGTCGAGAGCCTGACCCATCTGAACGACGACGAGACCCTGCTGGTGCAATCCGGCAAGCCGGTCGGCGTGTTCAAGACCCACGCCAACGCCCCACGCGTGCTGATCGCCAACTCCAACCTGGTGCCGCACTGGGCGAGTTGGGAACACTTCAACGAACTCGACGCCAAAGGCCTGGCCATGTACGGCCAGATGACCGCTGGCAGCTGGATCTACATCGGCAGCCAGGGCATCGTCCAGGGCACCTATGAAACCTTCGTCGAAGCCGGTCGCCAGCACTACAACGACAACCTCACCGGCAAGTGGGTGCTGACTGCCGGCCTCGGCGGCATGGGCGGCGCCCAGCCACTGGCTGCAACATTGGCCGGTGCCTGCTCGCTGAACATCGAATGCCAGCAGGTGAGCATCGATTTCCGCCTGAAAAGCCGCTACGTCGACGAGCAGGCCAAAGACCTCGACGACGCCCTGGCGCGCATCGCCAAATACACCCAAGAAGGCAAGGCGATCTCCATCGCGCTGCTGGGTAACGCCGCAGAAATTCTGCCGGAACTGGTCAAGCGCGGCGTGCGTCCGGACATGGTCACCGACCAGACCAGCGCCCACGACCCACTCAACGGTTACCTGCCGGCGGGCTGGACCTGGGACGAGTACCGCGCCCGCGCCAAGACCGAACCCGCCGCTGTAATCAAAGCCGCCAAGCAGTC
>NZ_AYMJ01000015.1 GCF_000633255.1 Pseudomonas sp. H1h | reverse complement strand
TACGAGCCGACCACCCCCCACCTGAACACACCCAATCCAATTGTAGGAGTGAGCCTGCTCGCGATGGCGGCCTACGAGCCGACCAATCCCCACCTGAGCGCACCCACTCCAACTGTGGGAGCTGGCCTGCCAGCGAAGGCGGCCTACAAGCCGACCAATCCCTACCTGAACACACCCAATCCAACTGTGGGAGCGGGCTTGCTCGCGAAGAGGGCCTTCCAGTCACCGAATTGTTTTGGCCTGTTTAAATAGGTGTCGAATAACCAGAACCTCCCACAAGGTTGTCCGTCGGGCGTGCGATGTCTAGCCAGGTCTGTCGCTGCAAAAATCAGCGACCGGGTTTCGCGGCCCGGTAAAACCCCAGACGCACAGCGTCCACCATCCGAAAACGGGCGCTTTTTTATGCCTTTGTCATGGCAGGCGGGATACCTTCGGGCCGGGTGGCTGAAGTCCCGGTCTGCGAACCTGCGTACAGCGACCACTCTGCATTTGTGTCGCGCGTGCTCGATAAAATCGGCCCGCAAGGCTGACGCCCAACAAAAAGCCCGCTGACCTTCACCGGTTCAGCGGGCTTTTTTATTGGGCAGGAAGTTACAGGGTGCCGAACACCTTCTTCGCCAGTCCGGTCGCTGCAGCGGCCGGGTTCTTGCGGATGGTTTCTTCCTGTTTGCCGATCATTTCGAACAGGCCATTGAGCGCTTGCTCGGTGACGTAGTTTTCGACGTTGGCGCTCTTCGCATCCACTACGCCCAGGGTCGCAGCCTGGCCGGCGAAGGCGTTGTATTTCTGTGCCACGCCAACCTTGTCGGTGGCCTGTTTGACGATTGGCAGGAACTTGGCGCGGATTTGTTCGCGGCTGGATTTGTCCAGGTATTGGGTGGCCGAGTCGTTGCCGCCGCTGAGGATGCCTTTGGCGTCGGCCACTGTCATTTTCTTTACGGCGTCGACGAGGATTGGCTGGGCCTGGGTCACGGCGTTTTCTGCCGCTTTGTTCATCGCGGTTTCGAGTTCGTCGACCTGGGCGCCCATGCCGAAGGCTTTCATCTTGCCGGCGACTTTACCGAGTTTGCCTGGCAGTTCGATTTTCACGTCCGGGTTGTTGCTGAAACCGCCCGGAGTGCCGAGTTGTTTGACAGCCAGTTGCGCGCCTTGGGTCAGGGCGTCCTTGAGACCGCCGGTGGCGTCTTGTTGCGACAGGTCGCTGAGCGACAGCGCCAGCGCGTTGGCGCAGATCATCAAGCCCGCACACAGGCCGGCGAAGCGAAGGGTAGGGCGGAACATGGCAACTTCCTTGAGAGACAATTAGCGAATGGCGTCGACGCGGATTTTCAGCGGCTGCGGATCGTTGCCGTCCAGTTGCACGGCGTGGTTTTCGGTGGTGATGAACATCAGCTCGCCGTTGACTTCGATGCGCGCGCTGACCGAGTAGCGATGGCCGGGTTTGACCTGTGCCGGATCGTAGCTCAAATGAAACGGCAACGGCACTTGGCCTTTGACCGGGCCTTTCTGCTCGTCGAGCACCACGGCCGGAGCGTCGGCCAGCGATACGTCTTGCAGGCTTACGCTCAGGGTCGCGCTCGGTGGCAGGGCGATGCGTTGCAGGTAGAACACTTCGCCGTCGAGGCCGACTTTGCCGGCGGGGGTGGTCGACTGGCAGGCGCTCAATAGCGTGGCAGCGGCAAGAAGGGTGAGTTTTTTCATCTGGACCTCTGAGACATGTGCGCCGGAAGAATCCCGGCGCCGATGGAAATCTAGCGGATTTTGCTGTCAGCGTCAGTGAACAAACGTAAGGGTTTCTCCAGCCACTGCGCCATTGCCTGCATGAACCACGGGCGTTGTTCGCGTGGCGGCGGGGAAAGTTCTACGTGTCCGGGCGTTATCGAAATGCGTTGGTGGTAGCGATTTTCTATGCCACTGAGTGCATAGCGCTTGCCGGGAGTGACACTTGCCGGGTCATATTTCAGATAGAACGAAGTGGCGGTCTGTTCGTCGTGGCTGACGCGTGCCAGCTCAACTTCTGGACTGTCGGCTTCATGCAGGCTGATGGTGACCGTTTCCTCGGTCGGGACGCTTTCCGCTTCTTGAGCTTCAACATACAACAGCCCGATCGTGCTCAGGTGTACTGTCTGGCGATGAGGCACTTTGTTGACGATGACAAAGTGCTCCTGATCAAGCAGCAAGGGTTGGCGGTTGTGGAACATCCGGACAGTAATCCGGTACTTCACGCCAATATCGGTATAGGGATGGGGGAACTCGAACTTCCAGTTATCTTCGAACAGCCTTGCAAAGCGCTGTTCCTTGACGAGCGTCGATAACTTCGGATTAACCACCTCGACACTGACAATGGTTTCATTCTCACCGTCGAGGGGGATTTGAAAGGCTGCTGGCAGACTGAAGTTTAAAGTGACTGCCGAAGCGCGGTCGGGTAACAGGCTCATCTCGATATCCTTATCGTGATTATTTGAAGGAGCCTATTAATTCATGGATCAACTAACGGGGAAACCGAAGTGTCGCCCCGTTAGTTGTCGGCACGTTTCAGGCTGGCGGTGTTATGGCGGTTTCCGCGGCATCTTCACTGCGATGCAAGGCCACTTGGCGTATCGACAAGCGAATCTCTGCCGGCAACACGCGTTTGGCCGCGCCCTCGGCCAGTTCGCCAAGCAGCTCGTGGTAACTCAACTTGCCGGCTTCGTCGCGGCGCAGCACGTCGAGGTCGAGCATGGTCTGGATGAAGTGGCGGAACAGACTCTTGTCGAAGAACTCCGGCGCATTCAGGCCGTGCAGAATCGACAGGCGCTGGGCCATGACCGTACACAGGTCTTCCAGCTCTTCGGCACTGATGCTGTTTTGTCCGGCATTGAGCAGCAGCGAGACGGTCATGTAGAAACGCTGAAGGGTCTGCGCGATGCTTTTCGACAGCAGGGTCAGCAACACAAAGTGTCGCGAACTCGGTGCCGGGCGCAAGTACACGTCCTTCTCGAAGCGCAGCAGGCCTTGTTCGACGAACGCGTCCAGCCATTGATCGACCACCGCGTCGAGTTCGTCCAGGCTCCAGCGAATGAACAGCTCCGCCTGCAGGTACGGATACAGCGCACGGGTGTAGCGCAGGATCTGTTCGCGGCTCATGCGCGAGGTGCTCTGGAAGAAGCTCGCCAGCAGCGCCGGCAGGGCGAAGATGTGCAGCACGTTGTTGCGGTAGTAGGTCATCAGGACGGCGTTCTGCTCGTCCAGATACAGAATCTTGCCCAGCGCATCGTTCTGCTCGGACAGCAGGTCCATGTCCTTCACGTGCTCGATCAACGCACGGCCGTCGCCTTCCGGCAACGTTGTGTGCGGTGAGTACGGTACCTTGCGCAGCAGCGCCAGATACAGATCCAGCACCCGCGCCATGGCCCGATCGTCCAGCGCCAGGCGGGTGGTCGAGAGCAGTGCCAGCGCCACCAGGTTGACCGGGTTGATCGCCGCCGCTTCGTTCAAGTGCTGCGCGACTTTTTCGCCGAGGCGGTTGGTGGTCTCGTTGAGCCACGCCGGTTTGTACTGCGGGCCGAGTTCCTGCTGGCGCCAGTCCGGCTGTTCGCTGTCGAGGAATTCCGCCAGTTTGATCGGTTCGCCGAAGTTCACCGCGACCTGACCGAAACGCTGCTTGAGTGCGCCGATGACTTTGAAGATGTCGAAGATCGATTCTTTTTTCTTGCTCGCGCCACGCAGTTCGCCGAGGTAGGTGCGACCTTCCAGTACGCGTTCGTAACCGATGTACACCGGTACAAACACGATCGGCATCCGCGACGAACGCAGGAAGCTGCGCATCGTGATCGCCAGCATCCCGGTTTTCGGTTGCAGCATGCGCCCGGTACGCGAGCGGCCGCCTTCGACGAAGTATTCAACCGGGAAACCTTTGGTGAACAACGTGTGCAGGTATTCGTTGAATACCGAGGTGTACAGCGGGTTGCCCTTGAACGTGCGGCGCATGAAGAACGCGCCGCCACGCCGTAGCAGGCTGCCGATCACCGGCATGTTCAGATTGATGCCTGCGGCGATGTGCGGCGGGGTCAGGCCGTTGCGAAACAGCAGGTACGACAGCAGCAGGTAGTCGATGTGGCTGCGGTGGCACGGCACGTAGATCACTTCGTGACCCTGGGCGACCTTCTGCACGCCTTCGATGTGGTTGACCTTGATTCCGTCGTAGATCTTGTTCCAGAACCAGCTCAGCACCACTTCGAGGAAGCGGATCGCCGTGTAGGTGTAGTCCGAGGCGATCTCGTTGCCGTAGCGCAGGGCCTGGGCCTTGGCTTTTTCCGCAGAGATGTTTTCGCGCTCGGCTTCGTCGAGGATCGCTTGCTTGACCAGTGGCTGGTTGAGCAGGCCTTTGACCAGATTGCGCCGGTGGGAAATGTCCGGGCCGATCACCGCCGCCTTCAGGTTGCGAAAGTGCACGCGCAGGATGCGTTGGGCCATGCGCACGGTGCGCTCGTGGCCCTTGTTGTGTTCGATCAGTTCGCGCAGGTGGATCGGCGCCGAGAATTGCACGCGGGTCTTGCGCCCCAGAACGATGATGCTCAGCAGCCGGCGCAGGCGTCCGGTGACCGCCCAGCTGTCGGCGAACAACAGCTTCCACGGACTGTTTTCGCTATCCGGCGACTGGCCCCAGAACACGCTGACCGGAATGATCTGCGCGTCTTCGGCAGCGTTCTGTGTGAGAGCGCTGACCAGTCGGGTCAGGGTCGGCGGCGCACCGCGCTTGTCCTGACGGCCGAGCCAGTCTGGGTCCGGCGTCAGATAGAAGAACGCCGCCGGCTCCAACAGGTTTCCGACTGACACCGGCAGCACCGGGCGCGGCAGGCCGGCCTTGGTGCACTCGGTGTCGACCACCGCCAGATCGGTGAGCGAGGGGTTTTGCAGGACGTAGAACACCGGACGACTGCGGTCGAGGTTGAGGGTGAACGACGACTGGTTGATCGTCTCGGAGCGAACCCAGAGATACAACAGTCGGCGCAAGGTGCCAAACACAAGACGGCGGAACGGGGAACGGGTCATACGACTTCTGCGTGAGTGAATAAACCGAGCAAATGCTCGGGCGGTCGACAGTTTGCCGTATTAGTCGAAAATCGGCAAAAAAGCACTGAAGTTGACAGTTTATTTTAGATAGATAGCAGTCCTGTGAATATGTACACCTGTCATTTGTGTCAGTAGACGTCAGCTATTTTCACGCCCATACCTGCGTCCATGACGATGAGCATCACGATTTTCTGTGCAGGAGAGTGGGTGTGAAACTCAATTGGAAGGTTTTAGGGTTCAGCCTGCTGGCCGGCTTCATAACCGCGCCCGGTGCAGTGTACGCATTGACGGTTGCAATCCCTGTGATACAGACACCGATCAACGACAGTTCGGTTTATCGTCTTCCATGGTTGACGGGAACCGGGGTCCCGGGGGCAACCGTGGAGGTGGCGAAGAGTCAGACTGCCAGCCCGGTTCTGGCCACTGTGTTGGTCGACCCCAGTGGGCGCTGGGCGGTTCGCAGCCGCGTGGAGCTGCCCCTTGGAAAGTATTCGATTGTCAGTCGACAGACGCTCAATGGGGTTACGTCTGCGTGGGGATTGAACATCGCGCTCAATGTGACCGACATTCCACCCCCGCCGGTGATCGAGACGCCAACCCAAGGTAGCAATAGCTATCGCCGTCCCAGGATAGCCGGTAGCGGGATTCCCGGAGCGACGGTACAGGTAGTGCGCAGCCACTATGCCAGTCCGGTGCTGGGCAGTGCATTGGTCGATAGCAATGGGCACTGGCAGGTGTACAGCGCGGTGGAGTTGGCAGTCGGACCTTATTCATTCGTCGGTCGGCAGTCGGTCAATGGCAAATGGTCGGACTGGGGAGTCAATATCCAGATTACGTCCGTGGACACGCTGGATCCTCCTCAGATTTCAACTCCCGTGGCCAACAGCCTGAGCGAGCGTCAGCCATTGCTCTCTGGCATGGGCGTGCCGGGAGCGACGGTGCGGATTGTCAGAAGCATGACCGCCAGTCCGGTGTTGGCCAGTACGAAGGTGAATGAAAAGGGGCGGTGGGAGGTTCGCAGTGCAATAGCGCTTCCCATCGGCCCTTACTCGATCGTCAGCCAGCAGACGCTGAACGGCAACACATCGGAGTGGGGAACAAATATCCCGATTACCGTAACGGACGGAAATAACAGTGGACAACAGATGGCCGATGAACTGAATCGACTGTACTCAGCGACCACCACCACTTGCCCGGGCAATAAGGCTGCATACGATTGCAGTGGTCTGCTGGTTCGCACAGTCGACGATTCCACAGCGTTTCACGCATGGAACCCAAGCCCTTCTGCCATTGGTCTCGGGGGTGTTTCTTTCAGCTATATGAGAGTCGGTATCGGTATGGATAGCCTGCAGGGCAGTCGTACTCAGGGATTGATTCTGGAACCCGGCCAGTCGTTCACCGCAAATGGTGGTTATCCTCTGCAGGTACTGTGTGCTTTCCCCTACGATGGCGAATCTCTTCGACGATCAGCCAACGGCTGTGGGGCCAGCGGGGATTTTCCGCAGAACAGCGGACCTTGCGCCGCGCAAAATCTGAAGACGCTGGCGGCTTGGCGTACGCATTTTCAACAATATAAAAACGCCCCCGAGCGATATCGCCATCAATGCAGTTTTGCCCCTGATCAGGCCGGTTTTGCCTTGAGTCTTGCTGCCAGAGACAACCCCGGAGCAGAAAATCAGGCCTGGCGTCAGAACGAGATCGTGATCAAGACATGGCCGCAAAACACCTCCAATCTCCCGATCAAGGCATTCTTCTACTTCAGCAACGCAACCCGGGCGGTGGGGGTGGAAGGGGCGAAGAATATTCAGCGTGATTTTCTGAAAGCAACGGGAAGGCGTATTCCGGTAATGCGTATTACACCCAGTCCGACGGCAAGAGATATCGTCAGTTATTCTCAAGCTGATCAGGGGATTTGAGCCCGGGCCTTTTTTTGATAACGACGGGGATTCACCGAAAATCGGCAAAAAAGCGGCGAAGTAATCTCCTGTTGAGACTTTTTGCGCCTGTCATATACTCGGCAATCTGTCGCCGGGGCCATTTATGGACGTCGGGCGCAGGCTGACGTTCCGCAAAGGCTTTCCTGCGAAAAGCCTGTTCAATAATAAAAAAGGAGTATGAACAGATGGCAACACGTGAAACCGGCAACGTGAAGTGGTTCAACGACGCCAAGGGCTACGGCTTTATCCAGCGCGACGACGGGGTGGATGTATTCGTGCACTACCGCGCGATCCGCGGTGAGGGACATCGCTCGCTGACTGAAGGTCAGCAGGTCGAATATGCGGTGGTGACGGGGGAGAAGGGTTTGCAGGCTGAGGATGTCGTAGGCCTGTAACGCAACTCTCTAAAACGCCCCGAAACAACGGTGGGAGCGGGCTTGCTCGCGAAGGCGTCGTGTCAATCAGCACATCTGTAGCTGATACACCACCTTCGCGAGCAAGCCCGCTCCCACATTTGGGTCTGCGTTGCCTGTTGTTATGCGGTTTTCCAGGTGATCTCTTCTTCACCGTCGGCGCTGATGCGAATCCAGCGATCCGCCGTCTCCTCACCTTCTTCTTCAACCCACGTTCCCGGCGCACAACGCACTTCGACGTTCAGCGCGGCAAAGGCTGCGCGGGCGCAGGCGATGTCGTCGTCCCATGGAGTCGCATCGCTTTCCAGGTACAGGCTGTTCCATTTGCCCACGGCTTTTGGCAGCCAGGTCACCGGAATGTTGCCGGCCTTGCACTTGTAGGTCTGGCCTTTCTGTACCCAGTCGCTGCACGGGCCAAGGGCTTCGCCCAGCCAGGCGGAAATGGCCTTGTGGTCGACGTCGGCGTCTTTCAGGTAAATCTCGATGTCCGGTTGGCGCATGGATGTCCTCACTGCGGGTCTGAAAAATCCATTCGCGGATTTAGCCGGCCCCGGGCACTCGCCCGAGACCAAAAGTTATTGAAGAACGAAATAATCGTAGCGCATCGACACGGTGGTCACGAACGGCTCGGGCTGTTCGATCACGGCGGCGCGGCGTTCGGCACTGGCGCGCCAGCCGTGGGGTGTCATCGCCAACAGGTTGGCGCGATCCTCGGGCTTGTCCAGCGTCAGCTTGAATTCCAGGGTTTCACTGTGCGCCAGCGCCATGCCCTCCGGCACCAGGGCCAGGTGCTTGTCGTCGGTGTATTCGCGCACTTCGTCGTAGAGGCGTTCGCGCAGCTCCATCAGGTGACCGCTGGTAGGGCCGACTTTCATCAGGCCGCCGCCGACGCTGAGCAGACGCTTGGCTTCTTCCCAGTCCAGTGGGCTGAAAACGCTGGCCAGAAACTGGCAACTGCCGGAGGCCAATGGCACACGGGCCATGCTCGCAATCAACCACGTCAGCGCCGGATTGCGTTTGCAGGCGCGTTTGACCGCCTCTTTCGAGATATCCAGCGCGTAGCCATCGGCATCCGGCAAGGCTTCGGCGATTTGCGCGGTGTAGTAACCCTCGCCACAACCGATGTCGACCCAGCGTGCCGGCGCATAACCTGCCGCCAGCTCGGCCAGACGTTTGGCCACCGGCGCATAGTGCCCGGCGTTCAAGAAGTCGCGGCGAGCCTCGACCATCGCCTGGTTATCGCCAGGATCGCGGCTGTTCTTGTGCTGCACCGGCAACAGGTTCAGGTAGCCCTGACGCGCACGGTCAAAGCGGTGGCCGGCAGGGCAGACCACGCCGTTGTCCACGCTGTTCAGCGGTTCACTGCAGATCGGGCACGCGAGCATCAGGCGAGCAACTTGATGAGGGTCTGGTAGTAGATCTCGGTCAGTACGTCGAGATCGGCTGCCAGCACGCGCTCGTTGACCTGGTGAATGGTCGCGTTGACCGGGCCCAGTTCAACCACCTGCGTGCCCATGGTCGCGATGAAGCGGCCATCGGAAGTACCGCCACTGGTCGACGCCTTGGTCTCGCGGCCGGTGATGTCGCGGATGCTCGACGACACCGCGTCGAGCAGCGCGCCCGGCTCGGTGAGGAACGGCAGACCGGACAGCGCCCAGTCGATGTGCCAGTCCAGATCGTGTTTGTCGAGGATGTCGGCCACGCGTTTCTGCAGGCCTTCGACGGTGGATTCGGTGGAGAAGCGGAAGTTGAACACTGCCACCAGGTCGCCCGGGATCACGTTGGTCGCGCCGGTGCCGGAGTTTACGTTGGAAATCTGGAAGCTGGTTGGCGGGAAGAAATCGTTGCCGTGATCCCAATGCTCGGCGGCCAGTTCGGCCAGCGCCGGAGCGGCGAGGTGGATCGGGTTTTTCGCCAGATGCGGATAAGCGACGTGGCCCTGAATGCCGCGAACGGTGAGCTTGGCGCCGAGGGAACCGCGGCGACCGTTTTTCACCACATCACCCACCAGTGTGGTGCTCGACGGCTCGCCGACGATGCACCAGTCCAGACGTTCTTTGCGCGCCGCCAGGCGTTCAACCACAGCCTTGGTGCCGTGGTGCGCCGGGCCTTCTTCGTCGCTGGTGATCAGGAACGCGACCTTGCCCTTGTGGTTCGGGTAGTCGGTGACGAAACGCTCGGCGGCCACGGTCATCGACGCCAGGCTGCCTTTCATGTCGGCCGCGCCACGGCCGCAGAGCATGCCGTGTTCGTCGATGACTGCGTTGAACGGGTCGATCTGCCAGGCGGTCACCGGACCGGTCGGCACCACGTCGGTGTGGCCGGCGAAGCACAATACCGGGCCATCGTCATTGCCGTGAGTGGCCCAGAAATTGTCCACATCCTCGATGCGCATCGGCTCGAGGGTGAAACCGGCATCGCCCAGGCGCTGCATCATCTGCTTCTGGCAATCGGCATCGACCGGCGTCACGGACGGACGGCGGATCAGGTCGATGGCGAGTTGGAGGGTCGGCGAAAGGTCGGCGTGGGCCGTCATGGAAAACTCCGGAGATCATGAATGTGGGCGAGAGCCAATGTGGGAGCGGACTTGCTCGCGAGGGCGCGTTGGCAGTCAACATAGATGTTGAATGTTACAAAGCCTTCGCGAGCAGGCTCGCTCCCACAGGGATTGGGTTCGATCAGCAAACCGTATTGCGCCAAGCCCTGCAAAATGGCGGTTATCTTAAAGCAAAACGGCGACCATTGGCCGCCGTTTAGTGCTTCGTCGAGGAATTAGACGACAGGTGCCGGTTCAGGCTCCGCTGCCGGTTTTGGCAGTGACGACAGGAACGCCATGATCAGCGCCGCGACGTACGGCAGCGACTGCACCAGCAGCATCGCTACCCAGAAGCGCATGTCGTTGCTCGGAATGCCTTGCACCAGGTAGATCCCCAGCGCCGCGCCCCACAATAGCAGCATGATGAACAGCTCTTCCCGCGCTTCGGAAATCGCCACCCAGAAGCCGTGGTTGTCGGCGTTTTTCGGTGTGCGGAAAAACGGAATGCTACTGGTGAAGAAGCCGTACAGCACCGCTTTGGCGATGGTGTGTGACAACGCCAGGCCCGCGAGCGCCGCGCAGAACGCATCCTTGAGGTTCACGCCGACGGCGCGACGATACAGGAAGATGATCTTGCCGACCTTGAACACGAACAGCGCCAATGGCGGGATCGCGAAAATCAGCAGCGGCGGATCGACCCGTTGCGGCACGATGATCATCGCCGCCGACCACAACAGCGCGCCGACGGTGAAGAAGATGTTCATGCCGTCCGCAACCCACGGCAACCAGCCCGCGAGGAAGTGGTAACGCTGGCCACGGGTCAGCTCGGTGTCCTTGCCGCGCAGCAGGCTGCGGGTGTGGCGCTTGATGATCTGGATTGCGCCGTAGGCCCAGCGGAAACGCTGTTTCTTGAAGTCGATGAAGGTATCCGGCATCAAGCCCTTGCCGTAGCTGTCGTGGTAGTACGCCGCCGACAGGCCTTTTTCGAACACGCGCAGGCCCAGTTCGGCGTCTTCACAGATGCACCAGTCGGCCCAGCCCAGTTCTTCCAGAACCGAACGGCGGGTCATGGTCATGGTGCCGTGCTGGATGATCGCGTCGCGGTCGTTACGGGTGACCATGCCAATGTGGAAGAAGCCTTTGTACTCGGCGTAGCAGAGCTTCTTGAAGGTGCTTTCGTTCTGGTCGCGGTAATCCTGCGGCGACTGCACCACGGCGATTTTCGGGTCGGCAAAGTGCGGCACCATGTGCTTGAGCCAGTTCGGGTGCACGCAGTAGTCGGAGTCGATCACTGCGATCACTTCGGCGTCCTTGGCGGTGTGCGGAATCAGATAATTCAGCGCGCCACCCTTGAACCCGGCCAGGGGCGATACGTGGAAGAACTTGAAGCGCGGGCCCAAGGTTTCGCAGTAGTCGCGCACCGGCTCCCAGACCGCCGGGTCCTTGGTGTTGTTGTCGATGATCAGGACTTCGAAGTCCGGATAGTCGAGGTTGGCCAAGGCGTCGAGGGTCTGTTTGACCATTTCCGGCGGCTCGTTGTAGCAAGGCACGTGGATCGAGACTTTCGGTCTGTAGTCCGAGTCGCCCACCACCGGCAGGAATTCTCGCCGACGCTTGTGGGTCCACACCGCTTCGGCCAGCTCATGCGCCTCGGTCAGCAACACGATGAACACCCCGAGCGCACCGAGCGCCAGCAGGAAGCCCACCGTCAGGCTGAACCACGTGCTGTATTGCTGGCTGTAGTCGTAGCCGATCCACACCAGCACCGAACCACAGAGGAACGCGATAAAGGTCAGGAACGTGCGGCCACGCTGGCGCAGCGCCGAGCCGTCGATCATCAGCAGGGTCAGCGACAGCAGCGCCAGCACCACCGAACCGATGGCCAGCACGCGCCATTGCGGGATCGCCACTACCGGGCCTTCGAAGTTGAATTTCTGCTGGCGCGCGGCGTTGAACACGCCCCAGTAAGCGCCCACCGAACCTTCGTCACTGGCCTTCCACGGCTGGTCGAAGGCTTCGATCACGAAGTAGTTGAAGCCTTGGCGGTTAAGCTTGTTGACCAGTGTGCGCAGGTAGATTGCCTGATCTGCCGGCGACGCATCGGCGCCGCCGCGCATGCGACCGTTGCTCGGCCAGCCCACTTCGGACAGCAGCAATGGTTTTTTCGGGAACATCTTTTTCAGGTCGCGGGCGCGGTCGAAGACGAATTGCCCGGCCTTGTCGACTGGAATGAACTCCCAGTACGGCAGTACGTGCGCGGCGATCAGGTCGACGTGCCTGGCTAGTTCCGGGTGTTCTTCCCAGACGTGCCACTGCTCGGAAGTGGTCACCGGTACTTTCACCGCTGCACGCACGCGATCCAGCAATACGCTCAGTTGTTCGGCGGTGATTTCCTTGCGGAAGATCGCCTCGTTGCCGACCACCACGCGAACCACGCTGCGTGAGGTGTTGGCCAGTTCGATGGCGCGCTGGATTTCCCGCTCGTTGCGTTCCTGGTCGGGGCTGATCCAGATCCCGAGGGTCACGCGCAGACCGAATTCTTCCGCCAGTTTCGGGATGTCCTGCAGGGAACCGTCAACCGAGTAGATACGGATGTTGTCCGTCAGCTTGCTCATGATCTCCAGGTCGCGGCGCATTTCATCGTCAGTCGGATACTGATCCTTCTGTGGGAATTGTCCCTGCTGGAATGGCGAATAGGAGAAACCGGAGATCTGCTCCGGCCAGTTGGGCGCGGAGACCGGGCGGTTGATCAGCGCCCAGAAACCGGTGAACAGGGCGGCGATTGCCAGAACCACCACCAGGTTGAGTCCAAATTTACGCGATGACATAGCTATTTCGGGTTCCAAAGGCTGTGGAACGAAGGATCGGTTGGTATTGCGGCTTTCTGACTAGCAAAGGGCGCGAATCCTACACCGGCAGTTCACTGCTCGTACACCGGACAGGAAAATGCCCGACATTGGGCAGTCCAACCTGATTTAAGTTCTTTAGTAACAGCTTGTAAGAGAAAACTTTGTTGGCGACCGCTTTAATTAAAGCAGGCAGGCCGCCGTTCATAGCGTCAAAGATGCTCTTGGCCGCCGACGGCCCTATAATGCGCGCCGGTTTTTGGGGTAATGGTCATGAGTACAGAAGATCCACGGTTTGCAGGCATCGCCCGTTTGTATGGCATCGAGGGCCTTGAGCGCCTGCGTGCGGCCCATGTGGCGATTGTCGGCGTCGGTGGCGTCGGCTCCTGGGCGGCGGAAGCCATGGCCCGGTGTGGCGTGGGCGAGATTTCGCTGTTCGACCTCGACGACGTTTGCGTCAGCAACGCCAACCGGCAGTTGCATGCGCTGGACAGTACCGTCGGCAAACCCAAGGTCGAGGTGATGGCCGAGCGTCTGCGTGGGATCAACCCGGACTGCACGGTGCACGCCGTGGCTGATTTCGTCACCCGCGAGACCATGGCCGAATACATTACGCCGAACATCGATTGCGTGATCGACTGCATCGATGCGGTCAACGCCAAGGCTGCGCTGATTGCCTGGTGCAAACGGCGCAAGATCCAGATCATCACCACCGGCGGCGCCGGCGGGCAGATCGATCCGACGCTGATTCAGGTCTGCGACCTCAACCGCACGTTCAACGATCCGCTGGCCTCGAAAGTGCGTTCTACGTTGCGCCGCGATTACGGCTTTTCGCGCACAGTGACCCGTCATTACAGCGTGCCGTGCGTGTTCTCCACCGAGCAGCTGCGCTATCCGAAGCCCGATGGCAGCATCTGTTTGCAGAAGAGTTTTGTCGGTGATGGCGTGAAGCTCGACTGCGCTGGCGGATTTGGCGCGGTGATGATGGTGACGGCGACGTTCGGCATGGTCGCGGCGACCAAGGCGGTGGACAAGATTGTCGCGGGCGTCCGGCGCCCGGCGGATCGGGTCAAGCCTCAGGCTTGATGTGGCACCTCAAGGCCTCTTCGCGAGCAGGCTCGCTCCCACATTGGAATGCATTCACATGTGGGAGCGAGCCTGCTCGCGAAAGCGATTAACCAGCCAGCTCGTTCATCCGCTTGAGCACGGCATTCAGGCCATTGCTGCGCGATGGCGACAGCTGTCGCGACAACCCCAGTTGATTGAACCAGTCCGGCAAATCCACCTGCTGCAACTCGGCAGCGCTCAAACCGTTGACCCGCAACAGCAGCAACGCCACCAACCCATGAATCATCCGCGCATCGCTGGCAGCGCTGAACTGCCAGTGGCCGTCCTGCAATTCCCCCACCAGCCACACCTGACTTTCACAGCCATGAACCCGGTTGGTCTCGCACTTGTCCGCGTCATCCAGCGGTGGCAGGCGATCACCAAATTGCATCAGCAGCCGTGCGCGCTGTTCCCAGCCAGCAGCATTCTGGAAGGTGTGCAGCGCTTCGGTAGCGGCAACCGGCAGGCTCATCGCAACAACTCCAGTGCCTGATCCAGCGCTTCAAAGAATCGTTCCAGGTCTTGCGAATCGTTGTACAACGCCAGCGACACACGAATCGCCCCGGCCAGCTCAAGGCTTTTCAGCAACGGCATGGCGCAATGATGCCCGGCGCGCACGGCGATGCCTTGCTCGGTCAGCAAGTGCGCCAGATCGGCGTTATGCACACCCTCAACGACAAAACTCGCCAGCGCCAACTGCGGTTTGCCCAACAGGCGAATGCCGTTGCGGGCGGCGAGACCTTGCAGCAGATAGTCGTGCAGCGCGGCTTCGTGGGCCGACACCGCGTCCTGATCCAGCCCTGCCAGATAGTCGAGGGTTGCACCCAACCCGATCACGCTGGCAATCGGCGGTGTGCCCGCCTCGAAACCTAGCGGGGCAGGGCGGAAACGCGCGTCGTGATAGTTGGCTTCCAGCACCATTTCGCCGCCGAACTGCCACGGTTTCAGTTGCTCAAGCGCCTGGTTGCGCCCGAACAGCACGCCCAGGCCATCAGGGCCATACAGCTTGTGGCTGGAAAACACATAAAAGTCGCAACCCAGCGCCTGCACGTCGTGGCGCCCATGCACCACACCTTGCGCGCCATCGACCACCGTCAGTGCGTTCTGCGCCTTGGCCATCGCCAGCAGCGCCGGCAGCGGTTGCCAGGCACCGAGCACATTGGACAACTGACTGACTGCCAGCAAGCGAGTGCGCGGGGTGATCAGGCGCACGGCGGCGCCGAGGTCAATCACGCCGTCGGCGTCCAGCGGCAGGATCACCAGTTTCAGGTCGCGACGCTGCGCCAGTTGCTGCCACGGCAGCAGGTTGGCGTGATGCTCCAGGGCGCTGATGACAATCTCATCGCCCGGGTGGAAAAGATGTTCCAGGCCATAAGCCAGGAGATTCAGCGCGCTGGTGGCGCCGTGAGTGAAGATGATCTGCCCGCTGTCACCGGCATTCAGCCATTGGGCAACCTTGAGCCGACTGTCTTCGAACGCCTGCGTCGCATGAGCGCCGGGCAGGTGCTGCGCACGATGCACATTGGCCGCGCCGTTGGCGTAGTAATGCGTCAGTGCGTCGAGTAGAGCCTGGGGTTTTTGCGTGGTAGCGGCGTTGTCCAGATAGGTCTGGTCTTGCCGTTGCAGGGCGGCGATGGCCGGAAAATCGGCACGCCACGGGGAGGGAATCATCATCTGTTCAGCCCTGTGAACTTGGGCGGGGTGTACACAAGACACTGTGGGATCGAGCCTGCTCGCGAAGGCGCCCATATGGACGCAAAAAGCTTTGCGAGCAGGCTCGCTCCCACAAGTGCCAGCGGCACTTAGTTGTGAGCGTGCAGCGCTTCGTTCAGCTCGATCGCCGATTTGTGGGTTTTGCACTCCACGGCACCGGTTTCCGAGTTGCGACGGAACAGCAGGTCAGTCTGACCGGCCAGCTCGCGTGCTTTCACAACCTTGACCAGGTTGTTGTGCTCGTCCAGCAGCGCCACCTTGGTGCCTGCGGTCACGTACAGGCCCGACTCAACAGTGTTGCGGTCGCCCAGCGGGATACCGATACCGGCGTTGGCGCCGATCAGGCAGCCTTCGCCAACCTTGATCACGATGTTGCCGCCACCCGACAGGGTGCCCATGGTCGAGCAGCCGCCGCCCAGGTCCGAACCCTTGCCGACGAAGACGCCAGCGGAAACGCGGCCTTCGATCATGCCCGGGCCTTCGGTGCCGGCGTTGAAGTTGATGAAGCCTTCGTGCATCACGGTGGTGCCTTCGCCCACGTACGCACCCAGACGCAGACGTGCCGCGTCAGCGATACGCACGCCGGCCGGAACCACGTAATCGGTCATTTTCGGGAACTTGTCCACCGAGAACACTTCCAGCAGTTCGCCGCGCAGGCGGGCTTCGAGTTGCAGTTCGGCCAGTTCGCTCAGGTCGATCGCGCCCTGGCTGGTCCACGCTACGTTCGGCAGCAGCGGGAAAATCCCGGCCAGGCTCACGCCGTGCGGCTTGACCAGACGGTGGGACAGCAGGTGCAGCTTGAGGTAAGCCTCAGGCGTCGAGGTCAGTTGCGCGTCTTCAGCCAACAGGGTCGCGACCAGCGGCTTGTGGCTTTCGGCCAGACGGGTCAGCAGTTTGCCTTGCACGGCGTCGATGCCTTTCACCGCTTCAGCCAGTTGCGCAGCCTGCGCAGTGGTGAAAGTGATGGCCTGGTTGCCTTCGGTGTAACCGAGGATCGGCGCCACCGCGGCGACCAGTTCGGCCGATGGGTTGAGCAGGGGCTGTGCGTAGAACACTTCCAGCCACGCGCCTTGACGGTTCTGAGTGCCGACACCAAAGGCGATGCTGAACAGGGAATTGGACATGTGAATACCTCTAGCAATAAGTGACGGGCTGCTTACTTGAGTGCGGCCGCGTAGATGTCTGGCTTGAAGCCAATCAGGGTTCGGTCACCGAGATCGAGCACCGGGCGCTTGATCATCGAGGGTTGAGCGAGCATCAGTTCGATGGCTTTCGACTGGTCGAGATCGGCTTTACGTTCGTCGTCGAGTTTGCGAAAGGTCGTGCCTGCACGGTTCAACACCGTTTGCCAGCCGTGCTCGTCACACCATTGGGTCAGGTGCTCACGGTCGATGCCGGCAGTTTTGTAGTCATGGAAGTCGTAGCTGACAGCGTGTTCATCGAGCCAGGTGCGCGCCTTCTTCATGGTGTCGCAGGCTTTGATGCCGAAAAGGTGCAACGTTTTACTTGAAACGGTCAAGGAATCGCCCCCTTTACAGGTGCTGGAAAAAAATGGTGTCGGATTATGCCATGACCAAACGGTTTCGCGGCGCCGAGGTTTATCTGCCTGCAGATTACCCTGTGGCAGCAGGCTTGCTCGCGAAAGGCGTGTGTCAGTCGAAATCATTGCTCAATGACCCACCACCTTCGCGAGCAAGCTCGCTCCCACAAGGGGATTTGCGCCAGGGCTGCGACATAGGTGCAAACGCCAGACGCATCCTAAGCGGCTAATATGGCAGTTCAACGCTGTCGATTGTCTGGGATCTCCGCTTTATGCAAACCGCTTATACCGTCCTGATCCTGCTGATGCTGGTCAGTGTCTCGCGACTGGTCGGACGGGTCATCCCGCTGCCGCTGCCCCTCGTGCAAATCGCTGCTGGCGCCTTGTTGGCCTGGCCGACACTGGGTCTGCACGTGGCGCTCGATCCCGAATTGTTCCTTTTTCTGTTTCTGCCGCCGCTGCTGTTTTCCGACGGTTGGCGCATGCCCAAGCGCGAGTTCTGGCATTTGCGCGGGCCGATCCTGACGCTGGCGGTCGGTCTGGTGCTGTTCACCGTGGTTGGCGCCGGGTACTTCATTCACTGGCTGTTGCCGAGCATTCCGCTGGCGGTGGCCTTCGCCCTCGCCGCAGTGCTGTCGCCGACCGACGCGGTGGCGGTGTCGGCCATTTCGCAGAACCGCTTGCCGACGCCGCTGATGCACATCCTGCAAGGCGAGGCGCTGATGAACGATGCCTCGGGTCTGGTGACCTTCAAGTTTGCCTTGGTGGCGGCAGTGACTGGAGTGTTTTCGTTGGCCAATGCCAGCCTGACATTCGTGCTGGTGGCGGTCGGCGGGCTGGCGGTCGGTGTGGCGCTGAGCTGGCTGGTCGGGCGCTTGCGCGCGTGGATGATCGCCCGGGGCTGGGACGATCCGGCCACCCACGTGGTGTTCATGTTGCTGCTGCCGTTCGCCGCCTATGTATTGGCTGAACGACTGGGAGCCTCGGGCATTCTTTCGGCGGTGGCGGCGGGGATGATGCAGAGCTGGCTCGATCTGTTGCCGCGCCAAACCAGCACGCGCCTGCTCAATCGCAGCGTCTGGTCGTTGCTGGAGTTTGCGTTCAACGGCTTGATCTTCCTGCTGCTCGGCCTGCAATTGCCGGACATCATCAAGGCGGTGGTCAGCCATGAGCCCACGCTCTGGCCGACGCTGCTGTATCGCGGCCTCGATGTGGTGGCGATTTTTCTTGCTCTGGTGCTGTTGCGATTTATCTGGGTGCAGAGCATCTGGCGCTTGTCGGTGCTGCTGCGGCGGTTGCGTGGCAAGGGCGATTTGACGCAAGTGCCCACGGCGCGATCCTGTTGGTTGCTGACCGTCGGCGGTGTGCGCGGGGCGGTGACGCTGGCGGGTGTGATGTCAGTGCCGATGTTGATGGGCAGCGAGGCATTCCCTGAGCGTGACCTGCTGATCTTCATCGCCGCCGGGGTGATTCTGTTGTCGTTGATTTGTGCCTGCATCGCCTTGCCATTGCTGTTGCGCGGCATCGAGAAAAGCCCGGACGACAAGCGTCGCCAGGAAGTGCGCGATGCCTGGCGCAAAACCGCCGAGGCAGCGATTCATGCCCTGGAAACTGAAGAGGTTGGCCCGCAGGATGCAGCGCAGGCGGCGCTCTCGGCGGAGCTCAAGGCCCGGATCATGTCCGAGTATCGGCATCAGCTCGAAGTCTTCAACGACTCCGCCGAGGCACAGGCGCTGGCGTTCCAGATGGATCTGCTGGAGCGGCGTTTACGCTTGAAGGCGTTGCGGGCGCAGCGTCTGGAGTTGTATAGCCTGAGTCGTCATCACCAGATTGGTGATGACGTGCTGCGCGAAGTGCTGGGTGAGCTGGATCTGAGTGAGGCGAATCTTGGCTCAGTGAAGTGATGCCGCAAATATTGGTGATTTCAAGCTGAACCTGCTTTCTGTCAGGCGTCGGATTGAGGGTAAGCGGTCGTCATGAAGGCCTTGTCCTTTTCGCTGAGGACGAAATTGAGGTGTATCTGAAAGTCACCTTTGGTCCAGTTCTGGCGAATGGCGTAATGCATGATGGATTTCGGGTCGTAAGGAGAATGGTTGACCTCGCTGGCATCAAGAAGATTGAAGTAAGTCAGGTCTATCCGGCTACGATCCAGATCACTCCTTGCGTCGAAATGTTGATAAACAGCTTCCTTGTCCCAGGGAATGGTCATTTCAGGGTGCAAGTGCTCGTGTTCGGCTCCGAGCATGTGGCCGAATTCATGGGTGGCCTGGGCCATGAAGAATTTGATTGAAAGATCCTGATCCGGGGACAGCTTCAGTGTCGCTTCGGTTTGATCTTCAACGGTCAATGCGTCAGTCCCGATCATCGACCAGTAAGCTCCCGGCTCGCTGGAAATACGAATCTCTGCTTCACCCTCTTCAATGTATTGAAAGTTCAGGTTGACGTGAGGTTGCCAATTGGCGAGTGCAGCCTTTGTCGCCTCTTTGAAGGACAAACTGCCGTTCAGAAACCGAATGCGTAACAGGCGACCGGGCGTCCAGAATTTCGTGTGCCGGGCGACTGAACGTTT
Organism: Pseudomonas sp. H1h; assembly: GCF_000633255.1. Taxonomy (GTDB): domain Bacteria; phylum Pseudomonadota; class Gammaproteobacteria; order Pseudomonadales; family Pseudomonadaceae; genus Aquipseudomonas. The sequence continues at coordinate 400,569 of NZ_AYMJ01000015.1, read as the reverse complement.
GTTTCGGCTGTCCGTGGCGGTATTGCAATTGTCAGGATTCTCCTTGATGGCAGTTTCGTAAGAGGTATCAAGGCTATTCAACGTGGCGAGTTGGCAAGGGTTCAGATTGTCCATAATCAAAGAGCTCCATAGATAAAGGTAAGTGATATCAGAGTTTGGGGTAAGCCTTGCGCATGTTGCGCCGATCAAGTTTGCTGATTTTGGTATTAACGCCCACTTCCCAATTGCCGAGGGTCAGCTCGTTGGGGATCTCATAATGCATGATGGAACTCTTGTCATAAGGTCCTTTCAGTGAGGTGCTGACATCGAGCGTGTTGAAAATATTCTTATCGACGTCTTCCACGGTCCATTGAAAGTGTCGATTGTAGTATTCATAAACTTTTGGCACATCCCAGGGGATGTTCGCGGATGGGTGCTGATGCTCATGTTGCATTCCCAGTGCATGACCGAATTCGTGGAGTACGGTCAGATCGAACTCCACATGATCCGGGTCGATACCCAGCCTCAGGGTGGGCAGGTCCGATGGCACCAGAAGTGCGTCAGTCCCAAGGTATGAGTTGGATACGTCGTCCGTTGTGGAAATGCGTATTTCCCCTGCCTGGCCATCATCGAATTTGAACGTCAGATTAGTGGCGGGCTCCCATTGTCGGATCAATTTTTCGATACGCTGCTTGAGATTGACAGGTAAGTTTTCCATGAAACTGATAGTCAATACTCGGCCATGGCCCCAGAATTTTTGCCAACTGCCAATGGAGCGTTTACTGCGACCAGCCGTTAAGGTGGGACGTTCGTTGTGAGGGTTCTCGTTGACAGCGGCCTGATAAGATGCCAGTTGATTGTCGGGGTGAATAAGTTTGCATGGGATAGCGATGTTCATTGGGGGTGCCGATATGTATAAAAGATTGTTGTGTGGGTTTGGTGTTTAATTGGTTTTTAAGGCTAAGTTGTTTTCAGGTTGTTGTTAAGCGTTATTCTGGTGAATGTTGTTGCTTGATATTGGTAGGGGGGGGGCTTGCGCCGTGGGGAAAAGAAGCTAGAGATTAGTGCACTTTGTAATAGTTCAGGGGAGGGAGGTGTTGCGAGAAAAATAGCTTGAGTGTTGTTGTGGAAGTTCCTGCTCGGCATTGCACTGGAGGTGTCGGGTGACTGCTGGCGCTTGAAGCGCGGCCCGAACAAGTGGAAGTTTTAAAGTTAGAAGTGTATTTCGTTAGTATATTGCTCTCGCGCGATATTGCATCGCGCGAGAATCTGACTATCAGGATGGGTGGCGAATAATGAAGTTTTTTATCCGTTCAGCCGCTTCCACACATTCAGCCAATGGTGCAACCAGTGCCATCCGCACACGACCGGCCCCCGGGTTGACGCCGCCCACTTCGCGGGACAGGTACGAGCCAGGCACCACGGTCACATGTTCTTCGGCAAACAGGTCCCGGCAGAACGCCGCATCGTCACCCTGCACATTCGGCCACAGGTAGAAGCTGCCATCCGGACGCTGCACATCCATCACCGGGCTGAGGATTTCCAGGACCGCGTCGAACTTCTCGCGGTACAGCGCACGGTTGGCGCGCACATGCACTTCGTCATTCCACGCCGCAACGCTGGCCAGTTGGGTTTGTACCGGCATCGCGCAGCCGTGGTAGGTGCGGTACAGCAGAAAACCCTTGAGTACATCGGCATCGCCGGCGACGAAGCCGGAGCGCAGGCCCGGCAGGTTGGAGCGCTTGGACAGGCTATGGAACACCACGCAGCGTTTGAAGTCCTTGCGGCCCAGTTCGACGCAGGCGCTGAGCAGGCCCGGTGGCGGGGTTTGTTCGTCGAAGTACAGCTCGCTGTAGCACTCGTCCGCAGCGATCACGAAGTCGTGCTCGTCAGCCAGGGCGATCAGTTTTTTCAGCACGTCGACCGGGATCAGCGCGCCGGTCGGGTTGCCCGGCGAGCACAGGAACAGGATCTGGCAGCGTTTCCAGATCTCTGGCGATACGGCGTCGAAGTCCGGATTGAAGCCGTTCTCGTCCAGGCATGGCAGGTAGTGCGGCTTGGCGCCGGCGAGGAACGCTGCGCCTTCGTAGATTTGATAGAACGGGTTAGGGCTGACCACCAGGGCATCGTCACCGCGGTTGACCACGGTCTGGGTGAAGGCGAACAGCGCTTCACGGGTGCCGTTGACTGGCAGTACGTTGCGCGCAGGGTCAATCCAGCCGCTCGGCACGCCGAAACGACGCTCGCACCAGCCAGCGATGGCTTCGCGCAGGGCCGGGATGCCGAGGGTGGTCGGGTATACCGCCATCTGATCCAGATTGTTCGCCAGCGCTTCGGCGACAAAGCTCGGCGAGCGATGTTTCGGCTCGCCGATCGACAGGGCGATCGGGCGTTTGTCCGGGTTCGGGGTCACGGTGCCGAGCAGGGCGCGGAGTTTTTCGAACGGGTAGGGCTGGAGCTGGTTCAGAGCGTTGTTCATGGATGCCTCGTTCAATGTGGGGGGCGATACACCAATGCTGGCAGATGCGCAAAACGTATAGGAGTGAGCCTGCTCGCGATGGCGGCGTCATGTTCAACGCTGCGGGTGGCTGATACACCGCTATCGCGAGCAGGCTCGCTCCTGCAGGGGGTTTGATCAACAGGCTGGTATCGGAGTGATCCTTCCCACAGGGGTCATGTGTTAATTCAGATACTGATACGCGAAAGCTTGATATCCGGTTCCTGATTGACGCTCAGTTGTTCAACGATTGCATCCTGCAAGCGGCTGCACAGCAGCGGGTCGGACAGCGGCTGGTTGTGGGCGTCGGTGATGAAGAACACGTCTTCCACCCGTTCGCCCAGGGTCGCAATCTTCGCGTTCTGCAGCGACAGGTCGAACTCGAGGAAGATCCCGCCGATCCGTGCCAGCAGGCCCGGGCGGTCAGGCGCGGTCAGTTCCAGCACTGTCACCGGACGCTGGGCATCGTTATGGATCGTCACCTGCGGCGCAAACGCGAAGTGCTTGAGCTGACGCGGCACCCGACGCTGGATGATCGTCGGGTAGTCGTCCGGGTTGCGCAGCGCTTCGGTCAGACCGTCGCGGATCTGTTTGATCCGTGCCGGGTTGTCACCGATGGATTCACCATCGTTGTCGAGCACGATGTAGGTGTCGAGAGTGAACTGGCTGCTCGAGGTGATGACCCGGGCGTCATGAATGTTCAGGTTGAGCTGGTCCATCGCGGCCACGGTCACGGCGAAGAAGTCGTGCTGATCGGGCGCATAAATGAAGATCTGCGTACCGCCCTCGAACTCGCGCTGGGTGGTTTCCTTGATCAGTACCAGCGGGCCGCCATCGGCCGGCTGCTGCAGGATCGCATCACTGTGCCAGGCCACGTCGCCAGCGGTGTGACGCAGGAAATAGTCATCGCCCAACTGCGCCCACAACTGCTCGACGTCGTCCGGGTCGGTGCCGCCGCGCACCAGAATATCCAGGGCCGCGCTCTGGGTCTGGCGGATCTGCTCCTCCCGATCGACCGGGTTTTCCAGACCACGGCGCAGGGCGCGTTTGGTCTCGGTGTAGAGCTGGCGCAACAGGCTGGCGCGCCACGAGTTCCACAGCGTCGGGTTCGTCGCATTGATGTCGGCCACGGTCAGCACATACAGGTAGTCCAGACGGGTTTCGTCGCCGACGATCTGGGCGAAATCGTGGATCACCTGCGGATCGGACAGATCCTTGCGCTGCGCGGTGGTCGACATCACCAGATGATTTTGCACCAGCCAGACGATCAGGCGGCTGTCCCATGTTGGCAGTTGATGACGCTGGCAGAACGCTTCGGCATCGACTGCGCCGATGTCCGAGTGATCGCCATGCCGGCCCTTGCCGATGTCGTGGTACAGACCGGCCATGTAGATCAGTTCGGGCTTGGGCAGTTTGGCCATGAGCTTGGCGGCCAACGGGAATTTTTCCGACACCTGGGTGTACTGCAACTTACGCAGGTGTTTGATCAGGTTCAGGGTGTGCGCGTCGACCGTATAGATGTGGAACAGGTCGTGCTGCATCTGCCCGACGATGAACCCGAACTCCGGCAGGTAGCGCCCGAGGATGCCGTAGCGGTTCATCCGGCGCAGGTTGCGGTGGACGCCGATCTTGCACTTGAACAGCTCGATGAACAGGCTGGTATTGCGGATGTCGTTGCGGAAGTTGTCGTCGATCAGGTGACGGTTTTCCCGCAGCAGACGAATGGTGTCGGCGCGCACGCCTTTGATTTCCGGCTGCTGGGCCATCAGTACGAAGATTTCGAGCATGGCGAACGGCGTGCGGCGGAACACGTTGTCGTTGCGCGCCTCGATGTAACCGTCATGCAACTGGAAACGCGAGTTGATCGGCTGCGGCGGTGCTTCGTCTTCCGGGGCGAGGATCACTTCCTCGAAATGCTGAATGATCAGGTCGCTGAGCTGGGCGATGCTCATCACCACGCGGAAATACTGCTGCATGAAGTTTTCGACGGCCTGTTTGGCGTCGTCGCCTTCAAAGCCCAGCAGGCCGGCAATGGTCCGTTGATGATCGAACAGCAGGCGGTCTTCGGAGCGACCGGCGAGCATGTGCAGGGCGTAGCGTACCTTCCAGAGAAATTCCTGGGAGGACGCCAACAGCGCGTTTTCACTCTCCACCAGGAAACCTTCGCCGGCCAGGGCGCGCAGGTTCAGGGTGCCGTACTGACGACGGGCCACCCACAGAATCGTCTGGATATCCCGCAGGCCGCCGGGCGAGCCTTTGACGTTGGGTTCCAGGTTGTATTCGGTGTCGTTGTACTTGTGGTGACGGGCCTTCTGCTCGGCGCGTTTGGCCAGGAAGAACTCCTTGGCCGGCCACATGTGTGCAGTGCTGGTGACATCGAGCATGCGCTGACGCAGGCGCTCGGGGCCGCAGATGGTGCGGCTTTCCATCAGGTTGGTGACGACGGTCAGGTCGGCGCGGGCCTCTTCGGCGCATTCGTCGACCGAGCGCACGCTCTGGCCGACTTCCAGGCCGATATCCCACAGCAGCGTCAGAAAGCGCTCGATGGAGTCGCGGAAAACCTCGTGATCGGCGCTGTCGAGCAGGATCAGCAAGTCGATGTCGGAGTAGGGATGCAGCTCACCCCGACCATAGCCGCCGACTGCGACCAGTGCGATGTCGGCGTCTTCGCTCCAGTTGAACTGCTCCCAGGCCTTTTGCAGGATGTTGTCGACGAACCAGGCACGGTCTTCGATCAGCCGGCGGATGTCGCGGCCATTGCGAAAACGCGTGTCGAGGACCTCGCGAGCCTGGCGGATCGCCTTCTTGAACGCCGCGATGGGACTCGCTTTCAGGGCCAGTTCAGCCTGGAACTGGCCGCGGTCGAAGAGTTCGGGATCCACCTGCGGCATCGATTGGCTTTCCTTCTATAAGGCTGGGAGCGTTGTGTGGATCAGGCCGAGATGCGCGCGATGGTGTCGTCGGCGCGCAGGGTAAAGATCTCGTAGCCGGTATCGGTCACCAGCAGGGTGTGTTCCCACTGCGCCGAGAGCTTGCGGTCCTTGGTGATGGCGGTCCAGCCGTCGCCCAGCACCTTGGTGTCGGCCTTGCCCTGGTTGATCATCGGCTCGATGGTGAAGGTCATGCCGGCCTTCAGTTCCATGCCGGTGCCTGCGCGGCCGTAGTGCAGGATCTGCGGCTCTTCGTGGAAGACCTTGCCGATGCCGTGACCGCAGAACTCGCGAACTACCGAGAAGCCGTTCTTTTCAGCGTGCTTCTGGATGACTTCGCCGATGTCGCCGAGGCGGCAGCCGGGTTTGACGATTTCGATCGCCTTGTACATGCATTCCTGGGTGACCTGCGACAGGCGCTCGGCCCAGACCGGCACTTCGCCGACGTGGAACATGCGGCTGGTGTCGCCATGGTAGCCGTCCTTGATCACGGTGACGTCGATGTTCAGGGTGTCGCCGTTTTTCAGTGGCTTGTCGTTCGGGATGCCGTGGCAGACCACGTGGTTGATCGAAGTGCAGATCGACTTCGGGTAGCCTTTGTAGTTGAGCGGAGCAGGGATGGCCTGCTGCACGTCGACGATGTAGTCGTGGCAGATCTGGTTCAGCTGATCGGTGGTCACGCCCGGTTTGACGTGTTCGGCAATCATTTCCAGCACACCGGCGGCCAGTTTGCCGGCGACACGCATGCCAGCGATGTCCTCGGGGGTTTTGAGGTTGACGGTCATACAGGCTCTCTCTGCGCTCGGCGGCGCTTGCTGATACGGATTGGGTGGCGAGTGTTCTTTTCGCGACCCTGAAAAACCCGATTCTAACAGACGAAAGGAGCAAATCCGCGCCTGCGTGCATCGTGTCTCTCTATACAATGGTGTGCCCGAAGGCGATTCCAAGGGGGCTGCGCCCATGTCCTTGGTGCGATTGCAGATTCCGGGTTCCGTTTCTGCGCACCCTGTGGTATAAAATGCGCCGCTTTCCGGGGATACCCCGAAAAGCTTAAATCCACACACGTGTCGACACGATGACCTGGGTGCTTTTGGCTTTATGCCACTGGTTGGTCATTGGGATACGTGGAGGCCAAACCCGACTTATTAAGGAACTATCATGTCCCAAGTCAACATGCGCGATATGCTGAAGGCCGGTGTGCACTTCGGTCACCAAACCCGTTACTGGAATCCGAAAATGGGTAAGTACATTTTCGGCGCGCGTAACAAGATTCACATCATCAACCTTGAAAAAACCCTGCCAATGTTCAACGAAGCTCTGACTTTCGTAGAACGTCTGGCCCAGGGCAAAAACAAGATTCTGTTCGTCGGCACCAAGCGTTCCGCTGGCAAGATCGTTGCTGAAGAAGCAGCACGTTGCGGTTCGCCGTACGTCGATCACCGCTGGTTGGGCGGCATGCTGACCAACTTCAAAACCATTCGTGCTTCCATCAAGCGTCTGCGTGACCTTGAAGTTCAAGCCGAAGACGGTACTTTCGCCAAGCTGACCAAGAAAGAAGCGCTGATGCGCTCCCGTGACCTGGAAAAGCTGGATCGCTCCCTGGGCGGCATCAAGGACATGGGCGGTCTGCCAGACGCACTGTTCGTGATCGACGTTGACCACGAGCGCATCGCGATCACCGAAGCCAACAAGCTGGGCATCCCGGTAATCGGCGTTGTCGATACCAACAGCAGCCCGGAAGGCGTTGACTACATCATCCCAGGCAACGATGACGCAATCCGCGCTATCCAGCTGTACATGGGTTCGATGGCTGACGCAGTGATCCGCGGTCGCAACAATGTTGCTGGCGGTACTGTTGAATTCGCAGCTGAAGAAACTCAGGCTGCAGCTGAGTAATTGACGCCCTGGCGTTGACTCAGTAAGCAAAAAGGGGGCTTGGCCCCCTTTTTGCCACCTCGAAAACCGTTTGTTGGCGCCCACTTGTGGTGGCGCATCCCCTGCATCTGTAACGTGCGGCGGGTACAAGGTGATTCGGGAAGAATTGAACGCCCGTTCGATCGGGTGGAATGGTTGAAAACCTATCCAAGAGGAATTTGAAAATGGCAGCAATTACTGCAGCGTTGGTTAAAGAACTGCGCGAGCGTACCGGCGAAGGCATGATGGACTGCAAGAAAGCCCTGGAAAAGGCTGACGGCGACATCGAAAAAGCCATTGATGACATGCGTGCTTCGGGCGCGATCAAGGCTGCGAAAAAGGCTGGCAACGTTGCCGCTGAAGGCGCAATCGCAATCAAGGACGACGGTAAAGCTGCCGTTATCCTGGAAGTGAACTCGCAGACCGACTTCCTGGCCCTGCAAGACGACTTCAAAAACTTTGTTGCTGCCAGCGTTGAAAAAGCCTTCGCTGACAAGCTGACCGACGCTGCTCCGCTGATCGCTGCTCAAGAAGCCGCTCGCGAAGCACTGGTTGCCAAAGTAGGCGAGAACGTCAACATCCGTCGTCTGACCCGTATCGAAGGTGACGTTGTAGGTTCGTACCTGCACGGCAACAAGATCGGTGTTGTTGTGGCTCTGAAAGGCGGTGACGTCGAGCTGGCCAAAGACATCGCGATGCACGTAGCTGCCAGCAACCCTGAGTTCCTGCTGCCTTCGCAAGTTTCGGCTGAAGCGATCGAGCGTGAAAAAGCTGTGTTCCTGCAGCTGAACGAAGAGAAAATCAAAGGCAAGCCAGAAAACATTGTTGAGAACATGGTCAAAGGCCGTATCAGCAAGTTCCTGGCGGAAGCGAGCCTGGTTGAGCAGGCGTTCGTCAAGAACCCTGAAATCAAGGTTGGCGAGCTGGCCAAGAAAGGCGGCGCAGAAATCGTTTCCTTCACCTACTTCAAAGTAGGCGAAGGCATCGAGAAGCCGGTCGACAACTTCGCTGAAGAAGTTGCTGCCCAGCTGGCTGCCGCCAAGCAATAAGACGGTTTTTCAACTGTCGCCCGAAAGAGGCTGCCCGCTCACGCGCGCAGCCTCTTTTCAGATGGGGTTACCAATTTTTTATTGGTTTCCACTTGGAACTGACTTACAAAGCCATGTTCCGATGGCGCTGAAGCAGCGCCAAGCTAGAGTGAACGCCAGCTGTAAACAGCTCGCAAAGAATTTTTAAATACGCCGCAGGAGAGATTCGCAATGGCTCAGCAGGGCAGTGGTTATCAGGCTCGCTATAAACGCATTCTACTCAAGCTTAGCGGCGAGGCCCTGATGGGCTCGGAAGAGTTCGGGATCGATCCAAAAGTACTGGATCGCATGGCGCTGGAAGTCGGCCAACTGGTCGGTATCGGCGTACAGGTCGGTCTGGTGATCGGCGGTGGCAACCTGTTCCGTGGCGAAGCCCTGAGCAAGGCTGGCATGGATCGGGTGACAGGCGACCACATGGGCATGCTGGCCACTGTGATGAACGCCCTGGCCATGCGCGATGCGCTGGAACGTGCCAATATCTCGGCCATCGTAATGTCGGCCATTTCCATGGTTGGCGTGACCGATCACTATGATCGCCGCAAAGCGATGCGTCACCTGAACTCCAAAGACGTCGTGATCTTCGCAGCCGGTACCGGCAATCCGTTCTTCACCACGGATTCGGCAGCCTGCCTGCGTGCCATCGAAATCGATGCCGACGTCGTGCTGAAGGCGACCAAGGTTGATGGCGTCTACACCGCAGACCCGTTCAAAGACCCGCATGCCGAGAAGTTCGATCATCTGACTTATGATGAAGTCCTGGATCGCAAGCTGGGTGTAATGGATCTGACAGCAATTTGCCTGTGTCGCGACCATAAGATGCCACTGCGCGTATTCAACATGAACAAGCCCGGCGCCCTGCTGAACATCGTGCATGGCGGCGCTGAAGGCACCCTGATCGAGGAAGGTCAACAATGATCAACGAAATCAAGAAAGACGCTCAAGAGCGCATGCAGAAATCCCTCGAATCCCTGGCTCACGCATTTGGCCAGATTCGTACCGGTAAAGCCCACCCAAGCATTCTGGGCAGTGTGATGGTGCCGTACTACGGCGCAGACACTTCCATCACCCAAGTGGCCAACATCACTGTAAAAGACTCGCGCACCCTGCAAGTCGTGGCGTTCGAGCGCAACATGCTCGCGGCTGTCGACAAGGCAATCCAGAGCGCTGGCCTGAACCTCAATCCGACCAACCTGGGCGAATTGTTGCTGATTTCCATGCCAGCCTTGACCGAGGAAACCCGTAAGGGATTTACCAAGCAAGCTCGTAGCGCAGCAGAAGATGCTCGTGTAGCGGTGCGTAACATCCGTCGCGATGCGCTGGGCGAGCTCAAAAAACTGGTCAAGGATAAAGAAATCAGCGAAGACGAAGAGCGTCGTGCCACCGCTGATATCGACAAGCTGACCAAAGACTTCGAGGCCCAGATCACCAAGGCCACGGACGAGAAAGAAAAAGACCTGATGGCCGTATAAGGGTCGCGTTTCAATGGAAAAGACCAAGCAGTCTGCGCCGTCCGCGGTGCCGCGCCATGTCGCGATCATCATGGATGGCAACAATCGCTGGGCGAAAAAGCGCTTTATGCCGGGTGTCGCCGGGCATAAAGCTGGCGTGGACGCTGTGCGGGCAGTGATCGAGGTGTGCGCCGAGGCCAAGGTCGAAGTGCTCACCTTGTTCGCCTTTTCCAGTGAAAACTGGCAACGGCCGGCTGACGAAGTCAGTGCCTTGATGGATCTGTTCTTCAAGGCCCTGCGTCGTGAGGCCAAGCGCCTCAATGACAACAACATCAGCTTGCGCATCATCGGCGATCGCTCGCGCTTCCACCCTGAACTTCAGGCGGCGATGCGCGAGGCCGAGGCCATGACGGCCGGTGCCAGCCGCTTCATCCTGCAGATCGCCGCCAACTACGGCGGTCAGTGGGATATTGCGCAAGCAGCACAGCGCTTGGCGCGTGAGGTTCAGGCCGGGCATTTGCGTCCGGAAGACATCACCCCGGACTTGCTGCAAACATGTCTGGCGACCGGTGACCTGCCGTTGCCGGACCTGTGCATCCGCACCGGCGGCGAGCACCGCATCAGCAATTTCTTGCTGTGGCAACTGGCATACGCCGAGTTGTACTTCTCCGACCTGTTCTGGCCGGACTTCAAACACGAAGCCATGCGCACTGCGCTGGCCGATTTCGCTTCGCGTCAGCGTCGTTTCGGTAAAACGAGCGAGCAGGTCGAAGCTGGAGCCCGGGTTTAATGCTTAAACAACGAATCATCACTGCGCTGATCCTGCTACCGATCGCCCTGTGCGGGTTTTTCCTGCTCGAGGGTTCCGGTTTTGCGCTGTTCATCGGTCTGGTCGTCAGCCTGGGCGCCTGGGAATGGGCGCGTCTGGCGGGCTTCACTGCGCAGTCGTTCCGTGTCGGCTATGCCGCTGTCGTCGCGCTGATGCTGTTCGTCATGTATGTCCTGCCGGGCCTCGCCCCTTGGGTGTTGGGCGCTTCGGTGTTGTGGTGGGCGGTGGCGACCTATCTGGTGCTGACGTATCCGCGCTCCAGCGAACACTGGTCGACAGCGGCCACCAAGCTGGTGATCGGCTTGCTGATCCTGCTGCCGGCCTGGCAAGGGCTGGTGCAGATCAAACAATACCCGCTGGGCAACTGGCTGATCATGGCGGTGATGGTGCTGGTCTGGGGTGCTGACATCGGTGCCTATTTCTCCGGTCGTGCCTTTGGCAAGCGCAAGCTGGCGCCGCAAGTCAGTCCGGGCAAAAGCTGGGAAGGTGTTTACGGTGGCCTGGCGCTGAGTCTGGTGATTACCGCCATCGTCGGTCTGGTTCGTGACTGGACCGTGGGCGAGTTGCTCAAGGGCTTGATCGGTGCTGCGTTGATCGTCTTCATTTCGGTGGTGGGCGACCTTACCGAAAGCATGTTCAAGCGCCAGTCCGGTATCAAGGACAGCAGTAACCTGCTGCCCGGTCATGGCGGTGTGCTTGATCGCATCGACAGCCTGACCGCTGCGATCCCGATTTTCGCTGTATTGCTGTGGATGGCTGCACCGTGAGCCGTCCTCAACAGATTACCGTTCTGGGGGCTACCGGCTCGATCGGTCTGAGCACCCTGGACGTCATCGCTCGTCATCCTGAGCGCTATCAGGTTTTCGCGCTGAGCGGCTTCACCCGCCTGAGCGAGTTGCTGGCCTTGTGCATTCGCCATGTGCCGCAGTTCGCTGTGGTGCCTGAAGTGGCTGCGGCTCGCGGTCTGCAGGACGATTTGCGCGCTGCAGGCCTGCCCACTCGTGTGCTGGTCGGGGAGGAGGGCCTGTGTCAGGTCGCTTCCGCGCCTGAAGTCGATGCCGTGATGGCTGCCATCGTCGGTGCCGCGGGCCTGCGTCCGACATTGGCAGCGGTGGAGGCTGGCAAGAAAATCCTCCTGGCCAATAAAGAAGCGCTGGTGATGTCCGGCGCGCTGTTCATGCAAGCCGTGCACAAGAGCGGCTCGGTATTGCTGCCGATCGACAGCGAGCACAACGCGATCTTCCAGTGCATGCCGCAGGATTTTGCCCGTGGGCTGAGTGCCGTCGGAGTACGGCGGATTTTACTCACGGCGTCGGGTGGTCCTTTCCGGCAGACGCCAATGAGTGAATTGGCGCATGTTTCGCCGGATCAGGCGTGTGCGCACCCGAACTGGTCCATGGGGCGCAAGATCTCGGTGGATTCGGCCAGCATGATGAACAAAGGCCTGGAGTTGATCGAGGCTTGCTGGTTGTTCGACGCCAAACCTGCGCAGGTCGAGGTGGTGATCCATCCGCAGAGCGTGATTCACTCACTGGTCGACTATGTGGATGGCTCGGTGCTGGCGCAGTTGGGCAATCCCGACATGCGCACGCCGATTGCCAATGCATTGGCCTGGCCCGAGCGTATCGACTCGGGGGTGGCGCCGCTGGATCTGTTTGCCGTTGCGCGTCTGGATTTCGAGGCGCCGGACGAAGAACGCTTCCCCTGTCTGCGCCTGGCGCGACAGGCGGCCGAGGCCGGCAACAGCGCACCAGCCATGCTCAATGCGGCCAACGAAGTGGCGGTCGCGGCGTTTCTCGACGCACGCGTGGGTTATCTGGAAATCGCGAGTATCATCGAGGATGTGTTGAATCTTGAGCCTGTGGTTGCGCTGGAAGATCTGGATGCGGTGTTTACCGCAGACGCGAAAGCGCGGATTCTGGCCGAACAATGGCTGAGTCGTCACGGCCGATAGCCGTTGCAGGACCCTGGCGTCACGCGACACTGAACAGGATTGCGGAGAAAGTAGATGAGCGCGCTCTATATGATTGCCGGCACCCTGATCGCTTTGGGTGTGCTGGTCACCTTTCACGAATTCGGCCACTTCTGGGTCGCGCGTCGCTGTGGCGTCAAGGTTCTGCGTTTTTCCGTGGGCTTCGGCATGCCCCTGTTGCGCTGGCACGACAAGCAGGGCACTGAGTTTGTCGTTGCTGCGATTCCGCTGGGCGGCTACGTCAAGATGCTCGATGAGCGTGAAGGCGAAGTGCCGGCCGATCAGCTTCATCAGTCCTTCAATCGCAAATCGGTTCGCCAGCGTATCGCCATTGTCGCGGCGGGGCCGATTGCCAACTTCCTGCTGGCCCTGGTGTTCTTCTGGGTGCTGGCCATGCTCGGCAGCGAGCAGATCCGCCCGGTCATTGGTGCAGTCGAGTCCGGCAGTCTCGCGGCCAAGGCCGGCTTGAGCGCTGGTCAGGAAATCGTCGCCATCGATGGCGAGCCGACCTCCGGTTGGGCGGCGGTCAATCTGCAGTTGGTTCGTCGACTTGGGGAAAGCGGTTCCCTGCAATTGCTCGTGCGCGAGCAGGGCTCTAGCGTGGACACGCCGCGTGAGCTGGCTTTGGATCATTGGCTCAAAGGGGCCGACGAGCCCGATCCGATTCGCTCGCTGGGTATTCGCCCGTGGCGTCCGGCGTTGCCGCCGGTGCTGGCTGAACTCGATCCAAAAGGTCCGGCGCAAGCCGCCGGTCTGAAAACCGGTGACCGCCTGCTTTCGCTCGACGGCCAGGCGCTGGGTGACTGGCAGCAAGTGGTGGATACCGTTCGTACGCGTCCTGATACCAAAATCATGCTGCGTATCGAGCGCGACGGTGCTCAAATCGACATCCCGGTGACCCTGGCGGCACGCGGCGAAAGCAAGTCGCCGAGCGGTTATCTCGGTGCAGGTGTAAAAGCCGTAGACTGGCCGCCGGAAATGATCCGCGAGGTCAGTTATGGTCCGTTGGCCGCGATTGGCGAGGGCGCCCGTCGTACCTGGACCATGAGCGTTCTGACGCTGGACTCACTGAAGAAAATGCTGTTCGGCGAGCTCTCGGTAAAAAACTTGAGTGGACCGATAACCATTGCTAAAGTGGCGGGCGCTTCTGCCCAGTCGGGCGTCGCTGATTTCCTGAATTTCCTTGCTTATCTGAGTATTAGCCTGGGAGTTCTGAATTTGCTGCCCATTCCTGTACTGGATGGGGGGCATTTGTTGTTTTATCTGATTGAGTGGGCGCGTGGTCGTCCCTTGTCGGATCGGGTGCAAGGTTGGGGGGTGCAGATCGGTATCAGTTTGGTGGTCGGAGTGATGTTGCTTGCTCTGGTCAATGATCTGGGTCGACTGTAAAGCTTCGCTGAATTGCGAATCTGCCGCATTTTGCGGCAGTTTGTTTATTGCCAGTTGGAATAAGAAAGGACTTCATGAAACGTCTGCTGCTAACTGCGGTTCTCACCGTATTGATGATCGCCGAAGTTCACGCCGAGTCCTTCACTATCTCTGATATTCGCGTCAATGGCCTCCAGCGGGTCTCCGCGGGTAGCGTCTTTGGTGCCTTGCCGTTGAACGTCGGCGAGCAGGCGGATGATCGTCGCCTGGTGGAATCCACTCGTGCGTTGTTCAAAACCGGTTTCTTTCAAGATATCCAGCTGGGCCGCGAAGGCAACGTTCTGGTGATTACGGTCGTCGAACGTCCGTCCGTCGCCAGTATCGAGATCGAAGGCAACAAGGCGATCTCCACCGAAGACCTGATGAAGGGCCTCAAGCAGTCCGGTCTGTCCGAAGGTGAAATCTTCCAGCGCGCCACCCTCGAAGGTGTTCGTAACGAGCTGCAACGCCAGTACGTTGCCCAGGGCCGTTACTCGGCTACGGTCGATACCGAAGTGGTTTCGCAGCCGCGTAACCGCGTTGCGCTGAAAGTGAAGATCAACGAAGGCACCGTGGCTGCAATCCAGCACATCAACGTGGTGGGTAACACGGTCTTCCCTGATGACGATCTGATCGACCTGTTCGAGCTGAAAACCACCAACTGGCTGTCGTTCTTCAAGAACGATGACAAGTACGCCCGCGAAAAACTCTCCGGTGACCTGGAGCGTCTGCGTTCCTACTACCTGGACCGTGGCTACATCAACATGGACATCGCTTCGACCCAGGTGTCCATCACCCCGGACAAGAAGCACGTCTACATCACCGTCAACATCACCGAAGGCGAGAAGTACACCGTACGTGACGTCAAGCTCAGCGGTGACCTGAAAGTCCCTGAGGACCAGGTCAAGTCCCTGTTGCTGGTGCAGAAAGGCCAGGTGTTCTCGCGCAAGCTGATGACCACCACGTCCGAACTGATCACCCGTCGCCTGGGTAACGAGGGTTACACCTTCGCCAACGTCAACGGTGTGCCTCAGCCGCATGATGACGATCACACCGTGGACATCCTGTTCGCTGTCGATCCGGGCAAGCGCGCCTACGTCAACCGTATCAACTTCCGTGGCAACACCAAGTCCGAAGACGAAGTGCTGCGTCGTGAAATGCGTCAGATGGAAGGTGGCTGGGCTTCGACCTACCTGATCGACCAGTCCAAGACCCGTCTTGAGCGTCTGGGCTTCTTCAAGGAAGTGAACGTTGAAACGCCGGCTGTTCCGGGCGTCGACGACCAGGTTGACGTGAACTACGCCGTTGAAGAACAGGCTTCCGGTTCGATCACCGCCAGTGTCGGTTTCGCCCAGAGTGCCGGTCTGATCCTCGGTGGTTCGATCACCCAGAACAACTTCCTCGGTACCGGTAACCGTGTCAGCGTCGGCCTGACCCGCAGCGAATACCAGAGCCGCTACAACTTCGGCTACGTTGACCCGTACTGGACCGCCGATGGCGTGAGTCTGGGTTACAACGCGTTCTATCGCACCACCGATTACAAAGACCTCGACGTCGACGTAGCAAGCTATGCGGTAGACAGCCTGGGTGCCGGCGTGAACGTTGGCTACCCGATCAGCGAGACTTCGCGTCTGACCTTCGGTCTGTCCGCTCAACAGGACAAGATCAAGACCGGCCAGTACACCGTTGACGAGATTTTCGACTTCGTTAACAAGGAAGGCGACAACTACCTGAACTTCAAGGCTTCGGCCGGCTGGTCCGAATCGACCCTGAACAAGGGCGTATTGCCGACCCGTGGCCGTTCCCAGAGCCTGACGCTGGAAACCACGATTCCAGGCAGCGACCTGTCGTTCTACAAACTCGACTACCGTGGTCAGTTGTTCCAGCCAATCACCGAAAACTACACCCTGCGTCTGCACACCGAGCTGGGTTATGGCGACGGTTATGGTTCGACCGATGGCTTGCCGTTCTATGAAAACTACTATGCTGGTGGTTTCAACTCGGTTCGCGGCTTCAAGGACAGTACTCTGGGTCCTCGCAGTACCCCAAGTCGCGGTTTCGACAAGACTGGTAACGTAGGCACCATCGCCGACCCGGACCAGGATCCGCTGCCGTTCGGTGGCAACGTATTGATCCAGGGTGGTGTTGAAGTCCTGTTCCCGCTGCCGTTCGTGAAAGATCAGCGCTCCCTGCGTACCTCGGTATTCTGGGACGTCGGTAACGTGTTCGATTCGACCTGCAAGTCGACCAGCAACGCTGACGGTACAAAGGCCAACACTCAATGCAACGACATCAGCCTGAGCAACATGGCCAGTTCCGTCGGTGTTGGCGTGACCTGGGTAACCGCACTGGGACCTTTGAGCTTCGCGTTGGCCACACCGATCAAGAAACCGGATAACGCTGAAACTCAAGTGTTCCAATTCTCCCTCGGCCAGACGTTCTAAGCGTCTGACCCAAGATAACGACAATGGATTTTGTAGGAGTGCATCGTGCGTAAGTTGACTCAATTGGTTCTCCTGGCCTCCGTACTGGTGGCAGGCCCGGCGTTCGCCGACATGAAAATCGCTGTTCTGAACTATCAGATGGCGCTGCTGGAGTCCGACGCGGCCAAGAAGTACGCCGTGGATGCCGAGAAGAAGTTCGGCCCGCAACTGACCAAGCTCAAGACGCTGGAAAGCAGCGCCAAAGGCATTCAGGATCGTCTGATGGCCGGTGGCGACAAAATGCAGCAGGGTGAGCGCGAGCGTCTGGAGCTTGAATTCAAGCAAAAGGCTCGTGACTTCCAGTTCCAGTCCAAGGAGCTCAACGAAGCCAAGGCTGTTGCCGACCGCGAAATGCTCAAGCAACTGAAGCCGAAACTGGATAGCGCAGTGGAAGAAGTCATCAAGAAAGGTGGTTTTGACCTGGTGTTCGAGCGTGGCGCAGTGATCGATGTCAAACCTCAGTACGACATCACGCGCCAGGTTATCGAGCGCATGAATCAGCTGAAGTAACCCATGACCGTGACTATCAAGCTCGGCCAGTTGGCCGAGTTCCTCGGCGCCACCCTGCGTGGCGACCCCGAGACGCAAATTACTGGGCTAGCCACCTTGCAGGAGGCTGGCCCAGCTCAGTTGAGCTTTCTGGCAAATCCTCAATATCGCAAATACCTGGCGAGTTCCCAGGCGGCTGCGCTGTTGCTCAAAGAGGCCGATGCCGACGGTTTTGCCGGCAATGCGCTGGTGGTGCCGGACCCTTACCTGGCTTACGCACGCATCTCGCACCTGTTCGATCCCAAGCCAAAAGCTACTGCGGGTGTTCATCACACAGCAGTGATTGCGCCGGATGCGGTGGTTGATCCAAGCGCCAGCATCGGCCCGTTCGTGGTGATTGAGGCCGGCGCGCGTATCGGTGCGCAGGTTACCTTGGGCGCACATTGCGTCATCGGTGCCCGCAGTGAAATCGGTGAGGGCGGCTGGCTCGCTCCGCGGGTGACGCTGTACCACGACGTGCGTATCGGCAAGCGTGTGGTGATCCAGTCCGGTGCCGTGCTCGGCGGCGAAGGCTTCGGCTTTGCCAACGAAAAAGGTATCTGGCAGAAAATCGCCCAGATTGGTGGCGTCACCATCGGCGACGATGTGGAGATTGGCGTGAATACCGCCATTGACCGTGGCGCCTTGGCCGATACCGTGATCGGCAATGGCGTGAAGCTCGACAACCAGATTCAGATCGCGCACAACGTTCAGGTCGGTGATCACACCGCGATGGCTGCGTGTGTCGGGATCTCCGGCAGCACCAAAATCGGCAAGCACTGCATGCTCGCTGGCGGTGTCGGTCTGGTGGGCCACATTGATATTTGCGACAACGTTTTCCTCACCGGGATGACCATGGTGACCCACTCGATTACCGAGCCGGGTGCCTATTCTTCCGGCACAGCCATGCAACCGGCGGCCGAATGGCGCAAAAGCGCGGCCCGCATCCGTCAGCTCGATGACCTCGCGCGACGTTTGAAACAGCTGGAAAAGCGCGTTGGGGAAGTGACCCCCAGCGGCAATGCTTCATCTGATGGCTGATACCATTTCCATATCAAGTGTGCACAGCCTCTAGACTGCCTCCTTGATTTGCTAGAGGAGTGCGCGTCAGTCGCGCTCCCAATCTTTACATAGGCTTCCCCCCGAAATGATGGACATCAACGAGATTCGCGAATACCTGCCTCACCGTTACCCGTTCCTGCTGGTGGACCGGGTGGTGGAACTGGACACTGAAGGCAAGCGCATTCGCGCCTACAAGAATGTCAGCATCAACGAGCCGTTCTTCAATGGCCACTTTCCGGCACATCCAATCATGCCGGGCGTGCTGATCATCGAAGCGATGGCTCAGGCTGCCGGGATCCTCGGTTTCAAAATGCTCGATGTGAAGCCTGCCGACGGCACGCTTTATTACTTCGTCGGTTCCGACAAGCTGCGTTTCCGCCAGCCTGTATTGCCCGGTGACCAGCTGATTCTTGAAGCCAGGTTCATCAGTTGCAAGCGTCAGATCTGGAAGTTCGAGTGCCAGGCTTCGGTCGATGGCAAGCCGGTCTGCTCGGCAGAAATCATCTGCGCGGAACGCAAGCTATGAGTTTGATTGACCCTCGCGCAATCATCGATCCGTCGGCCGTTCTGGCTGACGGCGTCGAGGTCGGCCCGTGGTCGATCATCGGCGCAGGTGTGGAAATCGGCGAGGGTACCGTGATCGGACCGCATGTGGTCCTCAAAGGCCCGACCCGGATCGGCAAGCACAATCGCATCTACCAGTTTTCCTCGGTAGGCGAAGACACGCCCGATCTGAAATACAAAGGTGAAGAAACCCGTCTGGTGATTGGTGACCACAATGTCATCCGCGAAGGCGTGACCATTCACCGTGGCACTGTCCAGGATCGCTCCGAAACTACGCTGGGCGACCACAACCTGATCATGGCCTATGCCCACATCGGTCACGACAGTGTGATCGGCAACAACTGCATTCTGGTCAACAACACGGCGTTGGCCGGACATGTACATGTCGACGACTGGGCGATCCTTTCCGGGTTCACCCTGGTTCATCAGTATTGCCACATCGGCGCCCACAGCTTTTCCGGCATGGGCACCGCCATCGGCAAGGACGTTCCGGCGTTCGTGACCGTATTCGGCAACCCGGCTGAAGCGCGCAGCATGAACTTCGAAGGCATGCGCCGCCGCGGTTTCAGTGAAGACGCCATTCACGCCCTGCGTCGCGCTTACAAAACCGTGTACCGCCAAGGGCTGACCGTGGAACAGGCGCTTTCCGAGCTGGCCGAACCGGCTGCACAGTTCCCGGAAGTCGCGCTGTTTCGTGACTCGATTCAGTCGTCGACTCGCGGCATCACCCGCTGATCATGGCCAATTTGCGTATTGCACTGGTGGCGGGCGAAGCTTCCGGCGATATTTTGGGCGCCGGTCTGATGCGCGCCCTCAAGGCGCGTCACCCGGCAGTCGAGTTCATCGGTGTCGGCGGTCCGTTGATGCAGGCCGAAGGACTGACCTCCTACTTCCCCATGGAGCGTTTGTCGGTCATGGGGCTGGTGGAAGTGCTCGGGCGGCTGCGCGAGTTGCTCAAGCGCCGCAAGGACCTGATCGCCACGTTGATTGCCGAGAAACCGGATGTGTTCATCGGCATCGACGCCCCGGATTTCAATCTCAATATCGAACTCAAGCTGCGGCAGGCCGGTATCAAGACCGTGCACTACGTCAGCCCGTCGGTGTGGGCGTGGCGACAGAAGCGCGTGCTGAAGATTCGCGAAGGCTGCGACCTGATGCTGACGCTGTTGCCGTTCGAAGCAAAATTCTACGAAGAGAAAGGCGTGCCGGTACGGTTCGTCGGTCACACGCTGGCCGATACCATTCCGCTGCAGGCTGATCGCGCCGCTGCGCGTGCCGAACTGGGCTTGCCCGACGGTCCGCTGGTTGCATTGATGCCCGGCAGTCGCGGCGGCGAAGTTGGCCGACTGGGCGCATTGTTCCTTGATACGGCCGAACGTCTGCAGGCCATGCGTCCGGGGCTGCGGTTTGTCATACCGTGCGCCAATGCCGAGCGTCGTGCTCAGCTCGAGGAACTGCTCGCCGGTCGTGACTTGCCGGTAACCCTGCTCGACGGCAAATCCCATCTGGCCCTGGCGGCGTGCAACGCGGTGTTGATTGCTTCCGGCACGGCCACGCTTGAAGCGTTGCTGTACAAGCGGCCGATGGTCGTCGCCTATCGTCTGGCGCCGCTGACGTTCTGGATTCTCAAGCGCATGGTCAAGAGTCCATACGTGTCCTTGCCGAACCTGCTGGCCCAGCGTTTGCTGGTGCCGGAATTGTTGCAGGATGATGCGACGGTCGAGGCCCTGGCGCAGACCCTGTCGCCGCTGATCGAAGGCGGTGAAGAGCAGACCCGCGGCTTCGACGAGATTCACCGCACGCTGCGGCTGGACGCTTCCAATCAGGCGGCGGACGCCGTCCTCAACCTGATCGGTCAATCACGATGAGCAAGAAAGATATGCAGATGGGCCTGGATTTCACCCTGGTCGCCGAAGTTGAAGAACTGGTGGCTGGTGTCGATGAAGTCGGTCGTGGCCCGTTGTGCGGTGCGGTAGTAACGGCGGCGGTGATTCTTGATCCGAACCGACCGATTCTCGGACTCAATGACTCGAAGAAACTTACCGAAGCCAGGCGCGAGAAGCTCTACGACGAGATTATCGAGAAGTCCCTGAGCTGGTGCATTGCCCGCGCCGAAGTCGAGGAAATCGACGAGCTGAACATTCTGCACGCGACCATGCTCGCCATGCAGCGCGCGGTGGCCGGGCTGCATGTGCAGCCGAAACTGGCGATGATCGACGGCAACCGCTGCCCGAAACTGCCGATGCGCGCCGAAGCGGTGGTGCAGGGCGACGGCAAGGTGCCGGCCATCGCTGCCGCGTCGATCCTGGCCAAGGTCAGTCGCGACCGTGAAATGGCCGCGTTCGAATTGATCTACCCGGGCTACGGTATCGGCGGCCATAAAGGCTACCCGACGCCCGTTCATCTGGAAGCGCTGGCACGGTTGGGGCCGACACCGATTCACCGGCGCTCGTTCGCCCCGGTGCGTCAGGCTTATGAGGCGCTCGAAGGCCTGACGCAGGTTTAGTCGCAAGGCTGATGTTTTGTTCGAGGCCCGGTACAATCCGGGCCTTGTTGTCTCTATGTAACTGGACAGGATCACTATGCCGGCTTCATTCGTTCATCTACGCCTGCACACTGAATACTCCCTGGTCGACGGGCTGGTGCGGATCAAGCCACTGGTCAAGGCGCTGACCGGCATGAACATGCCGGCCGTGGCGGTCACTGATCAGAACAACATGTGTTCTCTGGTCAAATTCTATAAAAACACCATGGGCGCAGGCATCAAGCCGATCTGCGGCGCCGACCTGTGGCTGTCGAACAAGGATCCGGACGCGCCGCTGAGCCGGATCAGCCTGTTGGTGATGAACGCCAAGGGCTATCGCAACCTTACCGAGTTGATCTCGCGCGGCTTCATCGACGGTCAACGCAACGGCATGATCATCATCGAGCGCGAATGGGTCGCCGAGGCCAACGAAGGCCTGATCATGCTGTCCGCCGCCAAAGAAGGCGAGATCGGCATGGCCATGATTGGTGGCAACCCGGCCGAGGCCGAAGCGCTTGCACGTGAATGGATGGCGGTGTTCCCGGATCGTTTCTACCTGGAAATCCAGCGCACCAATCGCCCTAACGATGAAGAGCAGTTGCACGGCGCTGTGGCCCTGGCTGACAAGCTTGGCGCGCCGCTGGTGGCGACCAACGATGTGCGCTTCATCAAGCAGGAGGACTTCGCTGCCCACGAAACCCGCGTGTGCATCGGTGAGGGCCGTGCCCTCGACGATCCGCGGCGCTCGAAGAATTACAGCGACCAGCAATACCTCAAAAGCGCCGAGGAAATGGCCGAGCTGTTCAGCGACATTCCCGACGCGATCGAGAACACCGTCGAGATTGCCAAGCGCTGCAACATTGAAGTGAAGCTGGGCACGCACTTCCTGCCCAACTTCCCGATTCCCGATGGCATGACCATCGACGAATACTTTCGCAAAGTGTCTTTCGAAGGTCTCGAAGAACGACTTTCGGTGCTGCTGCCCAAGGACACCACCGAAGACTACGAAGCCAAGCGTCAGGTCTACGTCGACCGGCTGAATTTCGAGCTGGATATCATCATCCAGATGGGCTTCCCCGGTTACTTCCTGATCGTGATGGACTTTATCCAGTGGGCCAAGAACAACGGCGTGCCGGTGGGGCCTGGCCGGGGGTCGGGTGCCGGCTCGCTGGTGGCTTATGTGCAGAAGATCACCGACCTCGATCCGCTGGAATACGACCTGCTGTTCGAACGTTTCCTTAACCCGGAACGGGTATCGATGCCCGACTTCGACGTTGACTTCTGCATGGACGGTCGTGACCGGGTGATCGACTATGTGGCCGAGAAATACGGGCGCAACGCGGTAAGCCAGATCATCACTTTCGGTTCCATGGCCGCCAAGGCTGTAGTGCGTGACGTGGCGCGGGTGCAGGGCAAGTCTTATGGCCTGGCGGATCGTCTGTCGAAGATGATTCCGTTCGAAGTCGGCATGACCCTGGAAAAAGCCTACGAGCAGGAAGAAATCCTGCGTGACTTCATCAAGGTCGATGAGGAAGCGGCAGAAATCTGGGAGATGGCGCGCAAGCTCGAGGGCGTGGTGCGTAACGTCGGCAAGCACGCTGGTGGCGTGGTTATCGCGCCGACCAAGCTGACTGACTTCTCGCCGATCTATTGCGACGAGGCCGGTGACGGCCTGGTAACCCAGTTCGACAAGGACGACGTGGAGGCCGCCGGTCTGGTGAAGTTCGACTTCCTCGGCCTGCGGACCCTGACGATCATCGACTGGGCGCTGAAGACGATCAACCGCGACCGCGCCAAGGTCGGCGAAGCGCCGCTGGACATCGCGTTTATCCCGCTCGACGACAAGCCGACGTACAGCCTGCTACAGAAAGCCGAGACCACCGCGGTGTTCCAGCTTGAGTCGCGCGGCATGAAGGAGCTGATCAAAAAGCTCAAGCCCGACTGCCTGGAAGACTTGATCGCACTGGTGGCGCTGTTCCGTCCGGGCCCGTTGCAGTCCGGCATGGTGGATGACTTCATCAACCGTAAGCACGGTCGCGCCGAACTGGCGTACCCGCACTCCGACTACCAGTACGAAGGCCTCAAGCCGGTACTGGCGCCAACGTACGGCATCATCCTGTATCAGGAACAGGTGATGCAGATTGCCCAGGTCATGGCCGGTTACACCCTCGGCGGTGCGGACATGCTGCGTCGAGCCATGGGTAAAAAGAAACCCGAGGAAATGGCCAAGCAGCGCGGCGGTTTCATTGAAGGTTGCGCGACCAACAATATCGACGCCGACCTCGCGGGCAACATTTTCGACCTGGTAGAGAAATTCGCGGGTTACGGCTTCAACAAATCCCACTCCGCCGCCTACGGCCTGGTGTCGTACCAGACCGCCTGGCTGAAGGCTCACTACCCGGCGCCGTTCATGGCGGCGGTGCTCTCGGCGGATATGCACAACACCGACAAGGTCGTGACCTTGATCGAGGAAGTGCGCACGATGAAGCTGCGCCTCGACGCGCCGGACGTGAACACCTCGGAGTTCAAGTTCACGGTGAACGACGACGGCCGCATCGTGTACGGCCTCGGCGCGATCAAGGGCGTCGGCGAAGGCCCGGTGGAAGCAATCACCGAGGCGCGTCAGGCCGGTCCGTTCAAGGATCTATTCGACTTCTGCGCCCGGGTTGACCTCAAGCGCATCAACAAGCGTACGCTGGACGGTCTGATCCGCAGCGGCGCGCTGGATCGCCTCGGCCCGTACTTCCACGATGAGCAGAAGGCTTATCAGGCCAACATCGACCGCAACCGCGCCGTGCTGCTGGCGGCGATGGAAGAGGCGATCAAGGCCGCGGAACAGACTGCCCGCACCCATGACAGCGGTCATGCCGACCTGTTCGGCGGGCTGTTCGTCGAGGAAGATGCCGACGTCTACGCGACGCATCGCAAGGCCAAGGAGCTGACGCTCAAGGAACGTCTCAAGGGTGAAAAAGACACCCTGGGCCTGTACCTGACCGGTCACCCGATCGACGAATACGAAGGCGAGATTCGCCGTTTCGCCCGTCAGCGCATCATCGACCTGAAACCGGCTCGCGATACCCAGACGGTTGCCGGGATGATCATTGCCCTGCGGGTGATGAAGAACAAAAAGGGCGACAAGATGGGTTTCATCACCCTCGACGACCGCTCGGGGCGCATCGAAGCGTCGCTGTTTGCCGATGCGTTCCACTCTGCGCAATCGCTGTTGCAGACCGACGCGATGGTGGTGGTCGAAGGCGAGGTCAGCAACGACGACTTCTCCGGCGGCCTGCGGCTGCGGGTCAAACGGGTGATGAGCATGGAAGATGCGCGCACCAACCTTGCCGAAAGTCTGCGCCTGAAACTGCAGACTCAGGACTTGAAAGGCGATCAGCTACGCTGGTTGGGTGAGCTGCTCAAGCGTCATCGCGGGGCGTGCCCGATCACCATGGAGTACACCAGCCCCGATGCGAAGACCTTGCTGCAGTTCGGCGAGACCTGGCGAATCGATCCAGCGGATGCGTTGATTCAAGCCCTGCGTGACGAGTTCGGGCGAGACAACGTCTTCCTCCAATACCGTTGACCGGCAAGTGCCATCATTGCGCTTGCCCACAACCTGAATTTTTAATCTCGACCTCAGCGCGCCTCTCCCTTAAGGTAGGGCGCGAATAGACAACCGGCCGGCCCAAGCTCACTTGGGACACGACCCAAGACGGACGCCTATGAACCCGAATTTTCTAGATTTCGAACAGCCGATCGCCGACCTGCAAGCCAAGATCGAAGAGTTGCGCTTGGTCGGTAATGACAATTCGCTGAATATCGGCGATGAGATCTCCCGCCTGCAGGACAAGAGCCGCACGCTGACCGAAGACATCTTCGGCAAGCTGACCAGCTGGCAGATCGCTCGCCTGGCGCGTCACCCGAAACGCCCGTACACCCTCGACTACATCGAGCACATCTTCACCGAGTTCGACGAACTGCACGGCGATCGTCACTTCTCTGACGACGCGGCAATCGTTGGTGGTATCGCCCGTCTGGAAGATCAGCCGGTGATGATCATCGGTCACCAGAAGGGCCGTGAAGTCCGTGAGAAGGTGCGCCGCAACTTCGGCATGCCGCGTCCGGAAGGCTACCGCAAGGCCTGCCGTTTGATGGAGATGGCCGAGCGTTTCAAAATGCCGATCCTGACCTTCATCGACACCCCGGGTGCATACCCTGGCATCGACGCCGAAGAGCGTAACCAGAGCGAAGCAATTGCCTGGAACCTGCGCGTGATGTCGCGCCTGAAAACCCCGATCATCGCCACCGTTATCGGTGAGGGTGGTTCTGGCGGCGCACTGGCCATCGGTGTCTGCGATCAGCTGAACATGCTGCAGTACTCGACCTACGCGGTGATTTCGCCGGAAGGTTGCGCTTCGATTCTGTGGAAAACCGCCGAGAAAGCGCCAGACGCTGCTGAAGCGATGGGCATTACTGCCGAGCGCCTGAAAGGCCTGGGCATCGTCGACAAGGTGATCGGCGAGCCATTGGGCGGCGCCCACCGTGATCCGGCCGCTGCCGCTGCCTCGATCCGCGCCGAGCTGAGCTCGCAACTGGCGATGCTGCAGAAGTTCGACAACGAAGCGCTGCTCAAGCGCCGTTACGATCGACTGATGAGCTACGGTCTCTAACCGAAACACGCAATACCCAATGTGGGAGCGGGCTTGCTCGCGAAAGCGGTATAACAGTCGACAGATGTGTTGAATGTTGAAACGCCTTCGCGAGCAAGCCCGCTCCCACATTTGATTTGGGCAAAGAGTGAGATAGAGGCCAGTCTGTGAGTGATCTGTCTTCCCGGCTTCTGCTGAACCTTGCAGCCTGGCGCAATGCCAGGACTTGGCGCGTGGCTTTCTCCGGTGGCCTGGACTCTACCGTCCTGCTGCATCTGCTTGCCAATCTCGCCCAACACCATCCCCTGCCGGCGCTCAGCGCTGTTCATATCCATCACGGCCTCCAGGCTGCGGCTGATGCATGGCCGCAGCATTGTCAGTCGGTCTGCGATGTGCTGGGCGTTCCTTTGCAGGTCGTTCGGGTGACGGTGCAACCCGGTGCCAGTCTTGAGCGGGCGGCGCGGGAGGCGCGTTATGCGGCGTTCACCTCGCTGACCGAGGCGGGTGACGTGCTGCTGACCGGGCAGCACCGCGATGATCAGGCCGAAACCCTGTTGTTTCGCCTGATGCGCGGTGCCGGCGTTCGCGGGCTCTCGGCGATGCCGGCGCAGCGACCGCTGGGGCAGGGCACGCTGGTGCGGCCATTGCTCGACGTCACGCGTGCGGAGCTCGAGGTGTACGCCCGGCGGCATCAGTTGCGCTGGATCGAAGACCCGTCAAACCAGAATCGGCAGTTCTCGCGCAATTACCTGCGCCATCAGGTCATGCCGGCGCTGACCGAACGCTGGCCGCAGGCGCAGGCGAGCATGGCCCGCAGCGCAGCGCATCTGCGTGAGGCGCAAGGTTTGCTCTATGAGCTGGCGCAGATCGATCTGGCACAAGCTGCTTTGCCGAGTGAATTTCAATGGCTTGGCCTGCCGTCGCTGGCACTGGCGCCACTGACAACATTGTCCGCCGCTCGTCAGCGCAACGCGCTCAGCCATTGGCTCGCACCGTTGACCCGACTGCCGGACACTGACCACTGGTCGGGTTGGGCCACTCTTTGCGACGCGGCCAATGATGCTTCCCCCGTGTGGCGTCTGGCCGATGGCGAGCTGCATCGCAGCGCCGGCCGGATATGGTGGCTGAGTGGCGACTGGCTGCTCGCGCCAGCGGTCAGCGTTGAGTGGCCTGATCCGTCGACGCCACTCCATTTGCCGAATAACGGGCGTGTCATGTTCAGCGGGCAGACTCCCATCGGGCCGTTGCAGATTCGCTATCGGCAGGGCGGCGAAGTCATGCATCTGGCGGAGCGCGGCCACCGCGATCTCAAGCGCCTGCTCAATGAGCGCGCGGTCCCGGCCTTTGTCCGTGGCAGATTGCCGCTGCTGTTTTGCGGCGAAGAATTGCTCGCGGTGGCGAACCTGCCGGGTCTTGATGGCAATGTGCAGGACGGCTGGAAATTGCATTGGCAGGCAACAGACGAAGATCAAGGTTTGAGCTGAAAGGAGCATTCCGGTAGACTACGCTCCCTTCTTGATACAACTTCTGTGGATTCGCCTGAATTGCAGGAGTTGCCGATTACCAAGCAGTCTTTGCTGGGCGATTCCAAAAAATGTGTAGCGAGCAACGTACCGGTGTTTTATCTGCCGGTCTGTCCCAACGCGGCGGTTTTTTTGAAAGGTGCACTGTGATTAATGCAGGTGATCGGGGGCTTCGGCCTTCCTTCGCTTTCCCCGGCGGCTCGTACCGCTTTAACGCAGACTTCTAGGGTTTTTCATGACGCGCTACATATTCGTCACGGGCGGTGTTGTTTCTTCATTGGGGAAAGGCATTGCCTCGGCTTCATTGGCGGCCATCCTGGAGGCGCGGGGGCTTAAGGTCACCATGCTTAAGCTGGATCCGTACATCAACGTCGACCCGGGCACCATGAGCCCGTTCCAGCACGGTGAAGTGTTCGTCACCCACGACGGCGCCGAAACCGACCTGGACCTGGGCCACTACGAGCGGTTCATCCGCACGACCATGACCCAGAACAACAACTTCACCACTGGCCGTGTCTACGAACACGTGCTGCGCAAAGAGCGCCGTGGTGACTACCTGGGTGCAACCATCCAGGTGATTCCGCACATCACAGACGAAATCAAGCGCCGCATCATCAAGGGTGCTGGCGACGCTGACGTGGCCATGGTCGAAATCGGTGGCACCGTCGGTGACATCGAGTCGCAACCGTTCCTCGAAGCCATCCGTCAACTGCGTTTCGAAGTCGGCGCCAAGCGCGCGATGCTGATGCACCTGACGCTGGTTCCGTACATCGCCACCGCCGGCGAGACCAAGACCAAGCCGACTCAGCACTCGGTAAAAGAGCTGCGTTCGATCGGTCTGCAGCCAGACGTGCTGGTGTGCCGTTCCGATCACCCGATCGACGTCTCGTCGCGTCGCAAGATCGCGCAGTTCACCAACGTTGAAGAACGTGCGGTGATCGCGCTGGAAGACGCCGACACCATCTACAAGATCCCGGGCATCCTGCACTCGCAGGGTCTGGACGATTTTGTTGTCGAGCGTTTCGGCCTGCAGTGCGGCAGCGCCGATCTGTCCGAGTGGGAAGCTGTGGTTGACGCCAAGCTGAACCCGGAACACGAAGTGACCATCGCGATGGTCGGCAAGTACATGGAGCTGCTGGACGCTTACAAGTCGCTGATCGAAGCGATGAGTCACGCCGGCATCAGCAACCGTACCAAGGTCAACCTGCGCTACATCGATTCCGAAGACATCGAGAACCAGGGCACTGCGCTGCTTGAAGGTGTCGACGCGATCCTCGTACCGGGCGGTTTTGGTCTGCGTGGCGTTGAAGGCAAGATCACTGCCGTTCAATACGCTCGCGAAAACAAGGTTCCGTACCTGGGTATCTGCCTGGGCATGCAAGTGGCGGTCATCGAGTTCGCTCGTAACGTCATGGGCTGGAAAGACGCTAACTCCACCGAGTTCGATCGCGCCAGCGGTCACCCGGTCGTGGGTCTGATCACCGAGTGGGAAGACGCCACCGGCGCAGTTGAAGTGCGTACCGAGTCCTCCGATCTGGGCGGCACCATGCGCCTGGGCGCTCAGGAATGCCTGCTTGAAGCCGGCTCCAAGGTGCACGATTGCTACGGCAAGGACGTGATTGTCGAGCGTCACCGTCATCGCTACGAAGTGAACAACAACCTGCTGCCACAAATCATCGAAGCCGGCCTGAAGATCTCCGGTCGCTCCGCTGACGCCGCGCTGGTTGAAGTGGTCGAAGCCGCGGATCATCCATGGTTCGTCGCTTGCCAGTTCCACCCTGAGTTCACCTCGACGCCACGTGACGGTCACCCGCTGTTCAGCGGTTTCGTCAAGGCAGCGTTGGCACAACACCAGAAGAAGGCGTAATCCCCGATGGCACAGAAGATCATCCGCGTTGGCAACATCGAGATCGCCAACGACAAGCCCATGGTGCTGTTCGGTGGCATGAACGTGCTGGAAAGCCGTGACATGGCCATGCAGGTTTGCGAAGAGTACGTGAAGGTCACCGAAAAACTCGGCATCCCTTACGTGTTCAAGGCCAGTTTCGACAAGGCCAACCGATCTTCTGTGACCTCCTATCGCGGTCCTGGCCTGGAGGAGGGCATGCGCATCTTCCAGGACATCAAACAAGCCTTCGGCGTGCCGATCATCACCGACGTCCACGAGCCTGAGCAGGCCGCGGTCGTCGCTGAAGTCTGCGACATCATCCAGCTGCCGGCCTTCCTGTCGCGCCAGACCGATCTGGTCGTCGCGATGGCCAAGACCAACGCCGTGATCAACATCAAGAAAGCCCAGTTCCTCGCGCCTCAGGAAATGAAACACATCCTGAACAAGTGCGTGGAAGCGGGTAACGATCAATTGATCCTCTGCGAGCGTGGTTCGAGCTTCGGCTACAACAACCTTGTGGTGGACATGCTCGGCTTCGGCATCATGAAGCAGTTCGAGTACCCGGTATTCTTCGACGTGACCCACTCGCTGCAAATGCCTGGCGGTCGTTCCGACTCCGCCGGCGGCCGTCGCGCCCAAGTCACCGATCTGGCCAAGGCGGGCATGAGCCAGTCGCTGGCAGGTCTGTTCCTCGAAGCGCACCCGGACCCGGACAACGCCAAATGCGACGGCCCTTGCGCCTTGCGTCTGGACAAACTGGAGCCATTCCTGGCCCAGCTCAAAGCTTTGGACGAACTGGTGAAGAGTTTTCCGACGGTAGAAACCGCGTAAACCTCATTTCTCCGGTAAAGTACCGCACGATTTGTCGCACATGCCCTCGGGCATGTGCGTTGTCGTCTGCAAGCTGCCCGCTGTACACCACTTGCCGACGGTAAAAAGATTTCCTCTAGCTGCGTCGTTTTCGTCAACTTTGGAGTGTTTACAACAATGGCAAAAATCGTCGACATCAAAGGTCGTGAAGTCCTCGACTCCCGTGGCAATCCCACCGTGGAAGCGGACGTGCTTCTCGACAACGGCATCATCGGCAGCGCTTGCGCGCCGTCCGGTGCATCCACTGGCTCGCGTGAAGCGCTCGAGCTGCGTGATGGCGACAAGAGCCGTTACCTGGGCAAGGGCGTGCTCAAGGCGGTAGCCAACATCAACGGTCCGATCCGCGATCTGCTGCTGGGCACCGACCCAAGCGACCAGAAAGCCCTCGATCACGCGATGATCAAGCTCGACGGTACCGAAAACAAGGCAACCCTGGGTGCCAACGCTATCCTCGCCGTGTCCCTGGCTGCGGCCAAGGCTGCTGCACAGGATCAGGACCTGCCGCTGTACGCACACATCGCCAACCTGAACGGCACTCCGGGTGTGTACTCGATGCCGGTTCCGATGATGAACATCATCAACGGTGGCGAACACGCCGATAACAACGTCGACATCCAGGAATTCATGGTGCAGCCGGTTGGCGCCAAGTCTTTCTCGGAAGGTCTGCGCATGGGCACCGAGATTTTCCATCACCTCAAAGCTGTGTTGAAGGCCCGTGGCCTGAGCACCGCCGTTGGCGACGAAGGCGGTTTCGCACCGAACCTGGCGTCCAACGAAGACGCGCTGAAAGTGATCTCGGAAGCGGTGGCCAACGCCGGTTACAAGCTGGGCACTGACGTGACCCTGGCCCTGGACTGCGCGGCCAGCGAGTTCTTCGAAGACGGCAAGTACAACCTGTCCGGTGAAGGCCAGGTGTTCACCGCCGAAGGTTTCGCCGACTACCTCAAAGGCCTGACTGAACGTTATCCGATCATCTCGATCGAAGACGGTCTGGACGAGTCCGACTGGGCTGGCTGGAAGATCCTCACCGACAAGATCGGCGAGAAGACCCAACTGGTTGGCGACGACCTGTTCGTGACCAACACCAAGATCCTGAAAGAAGGCATCGATAAAAAGATCGCCAACTCGATCCTGATCAAGTTCAACCAGATCGGCACCCTGACCGAAACCCTGGAAGCCATCCAGATGGCCAAGGCTGCCGGTTACACCGCAGTGATCTCGCACCGTTCGGGCGAAACCGAAGATTCGACCATCGCCGACCTGGCTGTGGGCACTGCGGCTGGCCAGATCAAGACCGGTTCGCTGTGCCGTTCCGACCGCGTTTCCAAGTACAACCAACTGCTGCGTATCGAAGAGCAGTTGAATGGCAAAGCCAAGTACAACGGTCGCAGCGAGTTCCGCGGCTGAGTAAGTGCCCTGCCTCACCCATACTGCTTCATTTTGGCGGCGCCTGTTACCGTCATGCTGCGTTGCCGCTCCTCGCCATAGCGCGCTATGACTCGTCGCGGCGCCTTGCTTGACGGCAACAGTCACTCGCCAAAAGTGAAGCGTATTGGTGAAGCAAGGCACTGATGGTAAAAAAGACACCGGATTGTGTCGGAAAAGTCGTGACAGCGATGGATTTGCCACTAATCTGATGCCTTATATGCACAAGCCTGGATCTTCCAGGCTTCGTGCTATCAGACGTTTCAAAGTTTTGGCATGGCTGTCTTTTTTCACTGGATACCTGATATTCGATGCGCAGTCCTTACTGGTTGTTTCTCGTTTTGCTCTTGCTGCTGGCCGGTCTGCAGTACCGCCTGTGGGTGGGCAATGGCAGTCTGGCGCAGGTTGCCGAGCTGAATCAGCAGATTGCTGATCAACACGCCGAGAACGAAGCCCTGCTGGAGCGCAACCGGGTGATGGACGCGGAAGTCAGCGAACTGAAGAAAGGCATGGAGACCGTTGAAGAACGGGCTCGCCATGAGCTGGGCATGGTCAAGGACGGTGAAACCCTTTACCAGTTGGCCCAATGATCGATTCCCTGCCGGCCTTCTGGGCCGTGATTCCTGCCGCGGGCGTCGGTGCCCGAATGGCCGCGGACCGTCCCAAGCAATACCTGCAACTGGGCGGACGCACAATTCTTGAACACAGCCTTGGCTGTTTTCTTGATCATCCGAGCCTCAAGGGCCTGGTGGTCAGTCTTGCTGTTGATGATCCTTATTGGCCAAACCTGGCGTGCGCCAGCGATTCGCGGATTCAGCGCGTCGAGGGCGCCTCGGAGCGTTCCGGGTCGGTGCTCAACGCCTTGCTGCATCTGCATGCGCAAGGGGCCGACGATGAGGATTGGGTGCTGGTGCACGATGCGGCACGGCCCAACCTGAGTCGCGACGATCTCGACAAACTGCTGGCTGAGCTGGCGCATGACCCGGTGGGTGGCCTGCTGGCAGTGCCGGCACGCGACACGCTTAAACGCATCGACAAGCACGGTCGTGTGGTCGAAACCGTCGATCGCAGCGTGATCTGGCAGGCCTACACGCCACAGATGTTCCGTCTCGGCGCGCTGCATCGGGCGTTGGCGGATAGCCTGGTGGCTGATGCGCTGATCACCGATGAAGCCTCGGCGATGGAGTGGGCCGGCCTGGCGCCACGCCTGATCGAAGGTCGGGCGGACAACCTCAAGGTCACCCGGCCTGAAGACCTCGAATGGCTGCGCCAGCGTTGGGCTAACCGCCGCTGAGTGCAGTGGCGCCTGTCAGATCGCTTTCGCGAGCAGGCTCGCTCCCACCTTTGAATGACGCCGAACACAAATTTGCATCCACTGAGGATCCACTGTGGGAGCGAGCCTGCTCGCGAAGGCGATGTTTCAGCCAACCAATACTTTGCTGACACACCGATGACTGTTTAGCTCCGATATTCCGGCCGCTCGGCCAACCCTCCCTTCAAAAAATCCACCAGCTTGCGCACCTTCGGCGACAGGTGCCGCTGCTGCGGATACAGCGCCCACACCGCCGTATTCGGCGGCTGATGCGCTTCCAGCAACGAAATCAACGCGCCACTGTGCAAATGCTCGAGCACGTAATAGTCCGGCAACTGGCACAACCCGACCCCTTGCAGCGCCGCGTCCAGTACCGCTTGCCCACTGTTACAGCGCCAGTTTCCCTGTACACGCTGGGAAAATTCGCGCCCGTTCTGTTCCAGTTGCCACAGGTCCGAACTGCCGATCAGGCAATTGTGCCGGCTCAGTTCCGACAAACTGTGTGGGCGACCGTACCGTTCCAGGTAGGACGGCGATGCGCACAGGTACATGCGTCGTGGCGCCAGCCGTGTGGCGACCAGTCGCGAATCCTGCAGGCGACCCAGGCGGATCGCCAGATCCAGCCCCTCATGCACCAGATCGAGTTGGCGATTGCTCAGTTCGATATCGACGCGCAATTGCGGGTATTGCCCCATGAACCGCGTCACCAGCGGCACGATAAACCGCTCGCCGTACGCCACGGCACAGGTCATGCGCAACATGCCTTTGGGTTCGCTGGTCAGGTCGCCGACCGCGCGCAGGGCTTCTTCGCGACCGTCCTGCAGGCGTTGGCAATGCTGCAGAAAGGTCTGTCCGGCTTCGGTCAGGGTGACGCGACGGGTACTGCGATAGAGCAGGCGCGTCTGCAAGCGCTCTTCCAGCCGTACGATTTGTCGACTGATGTGCGAGGAAGAAACCCCAAGGCGTTCTGCTGCGGCGGTGAATTGGCTGCACTCGGCGACGGCGACGAACTCGTCGATACCTTCCCAGCGGTTTTCGGACATCGGGATTATCCCTGTATGGCAATAATGTTTTGCTTTTGTCCGGATTATTCATCAGAACGCGCTGTACTACACTCGCGGTCTGGTTTTTTATTCAATGGATTCACTGGAGAGTCAGCATGATCAAGTCGCGCGCCGCCGTTGCCTTCGAGGCCAAGAAGCCGCTGGAAATCGTAGAAGTCGATGTCGCCATGCCCAAGGCCGGTGAAGTGTTGCTGCGCGTAGTGGCTTCCGGGGTTTGCCACACTGACGCCTACACCCTGTCCGGCGCTGACCCGGAAGGCATCTTTGCGTCGATCCTCGGCCATGAAGGCGGCGCGATCGTCGAGGCCATTGGCGAGGGCGTGACCTCCGTCGCCGTCGGCGATCATGTGATTCCGCTGTACACCCCGGAATGCGGCCAGTGCAAATTCTGCAAGTCGGGCAAGACCAACCTGTGTCAGGCCATTCGCGCGACTCAGGGCAAAGGCTTGATGCCGGACGGCACTTCGCGCTTTTCCTACAAGGGCGAGACGATTTTCCACTACATGGGTACTTCGACGTTCTCGGAATACACCGTGTTGCCGGAAATTTCCGTGGCCAAGATCTCCAAAGATGCGCCGCTGGAAAAGGTTTGCCTGCTCGGCTGCGGCGTGACCACCGGGATCGGTGCGGTGATCAACACTGCCAAGGTCAAGCCAGGTGACACCGTGGCGATCTTCGGTCTGGGCGGCATCGGTCTGTCGGCAGTCATCGGTGCGGTGAAAGCCAAGGCTGCGCGCATCATTGCCATCGACATCAACCCGGCCAAGTTTGAAATCGCCAGACAACTGGGCGCTACCGATTGCGTCAATCCGAAGGATTTCGACCGTCCGATCCAGGAAGTAATCGTCGACATGACCGACGGCGGCGTCGACTTCTCCTTCGAATGCATCGGCAATGTGCAACTGATGCGCGCAGCCCTTGAGTGCTGTCACAAGGGTTGGGGCGAGTCGGTGATCATCGGCGTGGCCGGTGCCGGCCAGGAAATCTCGACCCGCCCGTTCCAGTTGGTGACCGGTCGCGTCTGGCGCGGTTCGGCGTTCGGCGGCGTGCGTGGTCGTACCGAGTTGCCAAGCTACGTCGACATGGCCCAGAGCGGCGAGATCCCGCTGGATACGTTCATCACCCACACCATGGGCCTGGAAGATATCAACAAGGCATTCGACCTGATGCACGAAGGCAAGAGCATCCGTACCGTCATTCATTTCTGATCATTCGTGGCGCCACGGCTACAAGCGTTGAAAGCTTTTAGCCGTGACCGCGTAGGAGTCTTTACATGAGTCTGGAAAACATCTCCTGTCAGAAAAGTTTCGGGGGTTGGCACAAGCGCTATCGCCACCGCTCCGAGGTGCTCGGTTGTGACATGGTGTTTGCCGTGTACCTGCCGCCACAAGCGGAGCAGGGCGGTCAGTTGCCGGTGCTGTACTGGTTGTCGGGGCTGACCTGCACCGACGAGAACTTCATGCAGAAGGCCGGAGCGATGCGCATGGCGGCCGAACTTGGCCTGATCATCGTCGCGCCGGACACCAGTCCGCGTGGCCCGGATGTACCGGGTGACCCGGATGGCGCCTGGGATTTCGGCCTTGGCGCGGGGTTCTACCTGAACGCCACGCAGGAACCGTGGTCGCGGCACTATCGGATGCATGATTACGTTGTGCAGGAATTACCTGCGCTGGTCGAGGCGCATTTCCCGGCGTCGGACAAACGCAGTATCAGCGGCCACTCCATGGGCGGCCACGGTGCGTTGGTCTGTGCGCTGCGCAATCCGGGACGCTACCAGTCGGTGTCGGCGTTTTCGCCGATCAACAATCCGATGGACTGCCCTTGGGGGCAGAAGGCGTTCTCCCGTTATCTGGGTGAAGACCGCTCCAAGTGGAAAGAATGGGATGCCTGCGCGCTGATTGCAGAGGCCGACGAGAAACTGCCGTTGTTGGTCGATCAGGGGGATCGCGATGATTTCCTTGAAAACCAGCTCAAACCCGAGGCTCTGCAACAAGCGGCAAAACAAGCGGGCCATGCGCTGACGTTGCGCCTGCAACCGGGCTACGACCACAGCTATTTTTTCATCTCAAGCTTCGTTGACGACCACTTGCAGCATCACGCACGCGCCCTTCGGGCCTAATGCAGGTAGAATCACGCCCTGACAAAAATCGGGGCGTTTTTTTTATGCGTATTGGCCACGGCTACGATGTGCACCGTTTCGCTGAAGGCGATTTCATTACTCTGGGCGGCGTGCGCATTGCACACGGCTTCGGGCTGCTCGCTCACTCCGACGGTGACGTCCTGCTGCACGCTTTGAGCGATGCCTTGCTCGGTGCGGCTGCGTTGGGTGATATCGGCAAACACTTTCCGGACACCGACCCGCAATTCAAGGGCGCCGACAGCCGTGTGCTGCTGCGTCATGTGGTCGCGTTGATCCACGCCAAGGGCTGGAAAATCGGCAACGTCGACAACACCATCGTTGCCCAGGCACCGAAAATGGCCCCGCATATCGAATCGATGCGCGCGTTGATCGCCGCCGATCTTCAAGTTGAGTTGGACCAAGTGAACGTGAAAGCTACCACCACCGAAAAGCTTGGCTTTGTCGGACGCGAAGAAGGCATTGCCGTGCATTCCGTTGCCTTGTTGCTGCGCGCATGAACGAACTGCAACTGCTCGGCCCGCGCGCCTATGGCGAACCCCTCGGTACTGCAGTACTGAAAGCCATCGCCGAAGATTTTCAGGTCGATGAAGTGCTCGATATCCCGTTCAGCGGCGATGGCGAACATCTGTGGATCTGGGTGGAAAAACGCGGTCTGAACACCGAGGAAGCAGCGCGGCGGATTGCCAAGGCGGCTGGCGTGCCATTGCGCACCGTCAGCTATGCCGGGCTCAAGGATCGTCAGGCGCTGACCCGTCAGTGGTTCAGTGTGCAGCTGCCGGGCAAGGCTGATCCGGACCTGTCGGCGGCGGAAAACGACACGCTGAAGATCCTCAAGACCACGCGCCACAAACGCAAGCTGCAACGCGGTGCGCATTCGGCCAACGGCTTTACCTTGCGCTTGACCCAGTTTGCTGGCGACAAGGCGGCGATCGAACAGCGTCTGCAACTGATCGCCAAGCAAGGCATTCCCAACTATTTCGGCGCCCAGCGTTTCGGCCATGACGGCGGCAACGTCGTTGATGCGCGTGCCTGGGCGGCGCGCAAGGCCTTGCCGGAGCAGCGCAATGTGCGCTCGCGTTTGCTGTCGACGGCGCGCAGTTTTCTGTTCAATCAAGTGCTGGCCGCGCGGGTTGCCGACGGCACCTGGCAGCAGGCGCAGGTGGGCGATCTGCTGGCGTTCACCGACAGTCGCAGTTTTTTTCCGGCCGGTGAGGCCGAATGCAGTGATCCGCGCCTGGCGATTCTCGATCTGCACCCGACCGGTCCGCAGTGGGGCGAAGGTGACTCGCCGACCGCAGGCGCTGTCCATGAACTGGAGCAGGGGATCGCCGAGCGTGAAGCGGATCTGCGCGATTGGTTGATCAATGCTGGAATGAGCCACGAACGACGCATCCTGCGGCTGCCCATTGGCGGGTTGTCGTGGCATTATCCCCAGCCTGACATTCTGCAACTGGAATTCGTCCTCCCGGCCGGATGCTTCGCCACCGTATTGGTGCGCGAACTCGTTGATCTGGTGCCGGTGGGGCAGACGGACAGCCCATGCGTATTCTGATTTCTAACGACGATGGGGTAACCGCACCCGGTCTCGCCGCGCTTTATGCTGCGCTGGCGGATTACACCGAATGCGTGGTTATCGCCCCGGAGCAGGACAAAAGCGGCGCCAGCAGTTCGCTGACGCTCGACCGTCCGTTGCACCCGCAATACCTGGCCAACGGTTTCATCAGTCTCAACGGTACGCCGACCGACTGTGTGCATCTGGGCCTCAACGGCCTGCTCGAGCGCCAGCCGGACATGGTGGTTTCCGGGATCAACCTCGGCGCCAATCTGGGCGATGACGTGCTGTATTCCGGCACCGTGGCGGCAGCCCTCGAAGGGCGCTTCCTCGAGCGCCCCTCGTTTGCGTTCTCGCTGGCTTCGCGGCAGGTGGACAATCTGGCGACAGCGGCACATTTCGCGCGCAAACTGGTCGAGGCCCACGCCGGGCTGGACCTGCCGCCGCGCACGGTGCTGAACGTGAACATTCCCAATCTGCCGATCGATCACATTCGTGGCATTCAGCTGACCCGTCTGGGCCATCGCGCCCGCGCAGCAGCGCCGATGAAAGTGGTCGACCCGCGTGGCAAGGCCGGTTACTGGATTGCCGCTGCCGGCGATGCCGAAGATGGCGGCCCGGGCACTGACTTTCATGCGGTGATGCAGGGTTATGTGTCGATCACGCCATTGCAGCTCGATCGCACCTTTAACGATGCCTTCAGAAGTCTCGACGGCTGGCTGGAGGGACTGCGCTGATGGCTCGTGAACACGAAGACCGACTGCGCAGCGGCATCGGCATGACGTCGCAGCGCACGCGCGAACGTCTGATCCAGCGTCTTTATGAAGAAGGCCTGTCCAACGCCAAGGTGCTGGAGGTGATCCGCCGTACGCCGCGTCATCTGTTCGTCGATGAAGCGCTGGCGCACCGCGCCTACGAAGACACCGCGCTGCCGATCGGCCACAACCAGACCATTTCCCAGCCTTATATGGTGGCGCGCATGAGCGAGCTGCTGCTGGAGGCGGGGCCGCTGGACAAGGTGCTGGAGATCGGTACCGGTTCTGGTTATCAGACGGCGGTCCTGTCGCAACTGGTTGAGCGGGTATTCTCGGTCGAGCGCATCAAGGTCCTGCAGGACCGGGCCAAGGAGCGCCTGGTCGAACTGAACCTGCGCAACGTGGTATTCCGCTGGGGCGATGGCTGGGAAGGCTGGCCGGCACTGGCACCGTACAACGGCATTATCGTCACGGCGGTCGCGACCGATGTCCCGCAGGCGTTGCTCGACCAACTGGCGCCGGGTGGGCGGCTGGTGATTCCGGTCGGCTCGGGGGAAGTGCAGCAACTGATGCTGATCGTGCGTGAAGAACACGGCTTTTCCCGTCACGTTCTGGGGGCTGTGCGCTTCGTGCCATTGCTCAATGGCCCGCTGGCCTGAGCATTTGTTTGCGAGCGCTGAATTCCTTGCGCTGGACTGGGTCTTACACCGGCAGTGAAGGTTTAAACGCAACCCATTGCCCACGGGCAAACGTGTGCGTGAAGCGTTTTCGCATCTTTAACGGTAAAGCCTGTGCGGCCCGTTATACTTGCGACACTACGTGCCGCAATACGGCATTCCACATATTTCAGCCACCACAAAGGGAGCGGCGGGTGAGTCTCACAGTCATTGCGCAGCGTATGGGTAACACGAGCTTTCAGCGCCTGGTGACTGGCCTTGTATTGAGCACCTTGCTGGTCGGTTGCTCCAGCACCAAATCGAGCAACGTGCGCGTGGTCGATCGCAACAGTGCGGCGGCCCAGCGTCCTGCCGTCACGACCGGGCAGTATGTAGTCCGTCCGGGCGATACGCTGTTTTCGATCGCTTTTCGCTACGGCTGGGACTACAAAGCCCTCGCCGCCCGGAACAATATTCCTACGCCGTATACGATCCATCCGGGTCAGACAATTCGCTTCGACGGCCGCACCGGTTCAACACCAACGGCTGTGGTGAGCAACAGCAGCGCTTCGCCATCATCGTCGAGCAAAACCACGGTAATCCGGCGCCAGGCGAACGGCACGACTACCACCACGGTGACCGGCTCGGGGGCCGCTTCCGCGGGGGCTGCACCGTCCGTCGCAAGCAAACCGGCACCGGCTCCACTGCCTCCACCGGGACCAGCCCCGACCGGCTGGGGATGGCCATCTAATGGCATTCTTATTGGAAAATTCTCTTCAAACGGTAGTTTGAATAAAGGAATTGATATCGCCGGAGATTTGGGACAGCCTGTTTTAGCTGCGTCTGATGGGACGGTGGTTTACGCCGGGAGTGGCTTAAGGGGCTACGGCGAATTAGTCATCATCAAACACAGCGAAACCTACGTCAGTGCCTACGGACATAACCGCAGGCTGTTGGTACGGGAGGGGCAGCAGGTCAAAGTCGGACAGACAATTGCCGAAATGGGGTCAACGGGTACAGACCGGGTGAAACTGCATTTTGAGATTCGCCGACAAGGTAAACCTGTAGATCCGCTGCAGTTCCTGCCCAGACGTTGATTTGAGGCCAGCCTGTTCCGTCGCGTAGAGGGGACAGGCTCCAGCGCTGCCAAGGATAAAGGCGTCGCTTGAGCTTGGGGTCGAACTCACCAAAGGACTATAACAATGGCTCTCAGTAAAGAAGTGCCGGAGTTTGACATCGACGATGAGGTTCTCCTTATGGAGGCCGGCATCGATTCGGATTCGATGTCGAATGATGAAGGGGCTGCTCCACCTTCCGTTCGTTCCAAATCCAAACACTCCGCTTCACTTAAACAACACAAGTACATCGACTACACGCGTGCACTCGATGCCACGCAGTTGTATCTCAACGAAATCGGCTTTTCTCCACTGCTCTCCCCCGAGGAAGAAGTTCATTTTGCGCGTCTGTCG
This sequence comes from Pseudomonas sp. H1h, assembly GCF_000633255.1. GTDB lineage: Bacteria > Pseudomonadota > Gammaproteobacteria > Pseudomonadales > Pseudomonadaceae > Aquipseudomonas. The sequence goes on along the minus strand of NZ_AYMJ01000015.1, from coordinate 360,044 downwards.
CAAAGTGGCGATCCGGCGGGGCGCAAGCGCATGATTGAAAGTAATCTGCGGCTGGTCGTGAAGATCGCCCGGCGTTACGTCAATCGGGGGCTGTCGCTGCTGGATCTGATCGAAGAGGGCAACCTTGGATTGATCCGCGCGGTGGAAAAGTTCGATCCCGAGCGCGGCTTCCGCTTCTCGACCTACGCCACCTGGTGGATTCGTCAGACCATCGAGCGTGCGATCATGAATCAGACCCGGACCATCCGGTTGCCGATCCATGTGGTCAAGGAGCTCAACGTGTACCTGCGGGCTGCACGGGAGCTGACGCAAAAGCTCGATCACGAACCTTCACCCGAAGAAATCGCCAACCTGCTGGAAAAACCGGTGGGCGAGGTCAAGCGCATGCTTGGCCTGAACGAGCGGGTTTCTTCGGTCGACGTCTCGCTGGGGCCGGATTCGGATAAAACCCTGCTGGACACCCTGACGGATGACCGTCCGACCGATCCATGCGAACTGCTGCAGGATGACGACCTGTCGCAGAGCATCGATCAATGGCTCTCGGAACTGACCGACAAGCAGCGCGAGGTGGTCGTACGCCGCTTCGGTCTGCGCGGCCATGAGAGCAGCACGCTGGAAGATGTAGGCCTGGAGATCGGCCTGACCCGGGAACGGGTGCGGCAGATCCAGGTGGAAGGCCTCAAGCGCCTTCGCGAAATCCTCGAGAAGAATGGCCTGTCGAGCGAGTCGCTGTTTCAGTAAGCGCCTTTGATCGACCGCCAACAAAAAGCCCCGACTGGTTCGGGGCTTTTTGTTGTCTGCACCAGTACGGAGGGCGGTGTTCTATGGCGAGGGGGCTCATTGCCGGACATACGGTAGGCATTTCCATCGTTTGTAGTCTTGCGGTGTAAGCCTTGGCTTACTCTTTCGTAAGTGTTCCCTATGTTTACAGGCCGGCAGACGTCGATTGCTCCCGGTGCTGTTATTTAACTCATTGTTTTATATGTTTATTTTTTAATGTGAAGTGCTTATTACAGCGCTTTACGGCCATCGGGGTCGATTGATCCGGGCTGGGAACTCTTTAGTATCAGCACTGTGTCGACGGATAGACACGCCCTTCAAGGAAGAGGGGAATGGACATCGCAGGAAGCGATTCATCAGGACGATGAAAAGGAATACAGGGAATAGGGAAAAAATGTGGGCGGGTCAAACCGCCCCTTTTTTTTGCCCGTAGCAAAGCAAACGACAGAAAGCAAAAAGGCCCGCAAGGGGCCTTTTCAGAACGCGCGACAGATCAGCGTTCGAGGTCTTTGATCTTGCCTTTGACGCCATCCCACTCTTCGGCATCCGGCAGCGATTCTTTCTTCTCGGTGATGTTCGGCCAGATCTCGGCCAATTCAACGTTCAGTTGAATGAACTCCTGCATCTCTTCCGGAACTTCGTCCTCGGAGAAGATGGCCACGGCCGGGCATTCTGGTTCGCACAGGGCGCAGTCGATGCACTCATCCGGGTGAATCACCAGGAAGTTCGGGCCTTCGTAAAAGCAGTCCACCGGACACACTTCTACGCAGTCGGTGTACTTGCACTTGATGCAGTTGTCGGTGACGACGAAGGTCATTTCTAATTTTCTCCTCAGGCGGCGGCAGCGTTGCCCCTTCACGGTTGGGGTCGCCAGGTTCGGGAGCGATGTCTGCCAGCCAGGCTATTAGCCAGCAGCATCCCAAACCGCGCGAGATTCTAACAGCTTGACGCCGTTTGCGTTATATCCGGTTCTTCAATGCTTAGATCCGGTTCTTAAGTGCATATAACAATTCGAGCGCTCGACGCGGGGTCAGGTCATCGAGGTCTACTTTGGCCAACTCATCCAGCACCGGGTGCGGCAGGCTGGCAAACATATCGCTCTGCTGCGGAGCGGCTGGCTTGCCTTTGACGGCAGGCTTGGGCGCTTCATGCGGCAATGCGGTGTCTTCCAGTCGGCTCAAGTGCTCACGGGCACGCACGATCACTTCGCTCGGTACGCCGGCCAACTGCGCCACCGCCAGGCCGTAGCTCTGGCTGGCAGGCCCCGGCAATACGTGGTGCAGGAACACAATGCGCTCGTTGTGCTCGGTAGCGTTGAGGTGCACGTTGGCTACCAGCGGCTCGGCTTCCGGCAACACAGTGAGTTCGAAATAGTGCGTCGCAAATAGAGTATAGGCACGCAGATGCGCCAGACGCTCGGCCGCCGCCCATGCCAGGGACAGACCGTCGAAGGTGCTGGTACCGCGTCCGACTTCGTCCATCAACACCAGGCTGCGCTCGGTGGCGTTGTGCAGGATGTTGGCGGTTTCGCTCATCTCGACCATGAAGGTCGAACGGCCACCGGCCAGGTCATCGCTGGAGCCGATCCGGGTGAAGATCCGGTCCACCAGCGACAGCTCGCAACTGGCTGCCGGCACGAAGCTGCCGATATGCGCCAACAGCACGATCAACGCGGTTTGCCGCATGTAGGTGGATTTACCACCCATGTTCGGGCCGGTGATCACCAGCATCCGGGTATTGTCATCCAGGCTCAGGTCGTTGGCCACGAACGGCGTGGTCAGCACCTGCTCGACCACCGGGTGACGACCCTGGGTGATGCGCATGCAGGGCTCGCTGACGAAGCGCGGGCAGTTCAGGTCAAGGTTCAGCGCACGTTCGGCAAGGTTGCTCAGCACATCCAGTTCGGCCAGCGCGCCGGCGGTGTCCTGCAATGGCGGCAGTTGGCTGATCAGATCTTCCAGCAGCGCTTCGTAGAGCATCTTCTCGCGGGCCAGGGCGCGGCTCTTGGCTGACAGCGCCTTGTCTTCGAATTCTTTCAGTTCCGGCGTGATGAAGCGCTCGGCGCCTTTGAGCGTCTGACGGCGGATGTAGTCCGCCGGAGCCGATTCGGCCTGCTTGCTCGGCAGCTCGATGAAGTAGCCGTGAATGCGGTTGTAGCCGACTTTCAGGTTGGCCAGGCCGGTGCGGGCCTTTTCCCGGGCTTCAAGGTCAATCAGGAACTGGCCGGCGTTTTCGCTCAACGATTGCAGCTCGTCGAGTTCACTGTCGTAACCGGTTTTCAGCACACCGCCGTCGCGGATCACTGCTGGCGGGTTGTCGATAATGGCTTTTTCCAGCAGGGCCGCCAGTTCCGGGTAGGTACTGGTAGTGGTCGCCAGGCGTTGCAGGTGCGGCGCCTCAAGGTCGGTCATCGCCACTTGCAGTTGCGGCAGGGCGCCGAGGGCATCGCGCAGGCGAGCGAGGTCACGCGGCCGCGCATTGCGCAGACCGATCCGCGCCAGAATCCGCTCGATGTCGCCGATTTCCTTGAGTTGTGGCTGCAGCTTTTCGAAGCGATAACCGTCGAGCAGGCAAGTGATCGACGTCTGCCGCGCCAGCAACACGGTCAGATCACGCAGCGGACGGTTCAGCCAGCGGGTCAGCAGGCGGCTGCCCATGGCGGTCTGGCAGCGATCGACCACCGATTGCAGGGTGTTGTCGCGGCCGCCGGCCAGGTTGGTGTCGAGTTCGAGGTTGCGACGGCTCGCGCCGTCGAGCACCACGGTGTCATCCAGGCGCTCATGGCGCAGGCTGCGCAAATGGGGCAGGGCGGTGCGCTGGGTTTCCTTGGCATAGGCCAGCAAACAACCAGCGGCGCCGATGGCCAGGGTCAGGGTTTCGCAACCGAAGCCTTTCAGGTCTTGCGTGGAGAACTGCTGGCAGAGACTTTTCAACGCCGAATCGCGCTCGAAATCCCACGGCGCGCGGCGACGCACGCCACGGCGTTTTTCCGCCGGCAGGTCTTTCGGCCAGTCATCCGGGATCAGCAACTCCACCGGGTTGACCCGCTCCAGTTCCGCCAGCAGGTTTTCCCAACCCTTGATCTCGAGCACGGTGAAATTGCCGCTGGTGATGTCCAGCACCGCCAGGCCGAACAGGCGCTCATCGCCCAGTACCGCCGCAATCAGGTTGTCGCGGCGTTCGTCGAGCAGTGCTTCGTCGCTGACCGTACCCGGGGTGATGATCCGCACTACCTGACGTTCCACCGGACCCTTGCTGGTGGCCGGGTCGCCGACCTGCTCGCAGATCACCACTGACTCGCCGAGCTTGACCAGTTTCGCCAGGTAACCTTCTGCCGCGTGGTAAGGAATCCCGCACATCGGAATCGCCTGTCCCGCCGACTGGCCGCGCGCGGTCAGGGTGATGTCGAGCAACTTGGCAGCCTTCTTCGCATCTTCGTAGAAGATCTCGTAGAAGTCGCCCATGCGATAAAACATCAGCTGATCCGGGTGCTGATTCTTCAGGCGCCAGTACTGCTGCATCATCGGAGTGTGGGAGGACAGGTCGGAGACGGCTTTATTCATCGGATTGTCAGGCAACTCGTTAAAAGATGTAGGGCAAAAGCAGGGCAACGGCCGGGCTTTTCCGCGATGGGCGCAAGGTTACCATGGGTGGTCTGCTTGACGCAGGCACGACGGTCCGCTGACACTTTTCGGCGATTAATTGTGGTTTATGCACGTTTTATGCAAATCAGCATTTGTCATCCTCAAAAACTTCAAGCACTATGCGCGTTATGCAAAAACGCAACGTATCCTCCGTCTTAAGAGCACTGCTCGACCAGCACGGGATCTCCCCTACGGAGCTCCACCGTCGCACCGGCGTGCCTCAATCCACGCTCTCGCGGATTCTCAGCGGGAAGATCGTCGATCCTTCGGATAAACACATTTCGAAGATCGCCGAATACTTCAATGTGAGCACCGATCAATTGCGCGGCCGCGCAGACGTCGCCCCCGCGACCGGCGGCGCGCGCGATGACGTGCATGCGGAACTCAAGGACATAAGCCTGTGGGACGACGATACCCCTGTCGATGACGACGAGGTGTCGGTGCCCTTTCTTCGCGAGGTTGAATTGGCTGCTGGATCAGGAAGATTCGTCATCGAAGAGAGCGAACGCTCTAGCCTGCGCTTCGGCAAGCGCAGCCTGCGCCATAACGGTGTGCAGTTCGACCAGGCCAAATGCGTGACGGTGCGCGGCAATAGCATGTTGCCGGTGTTGCGCGATGGCGCCACTGTTGGTGTGAATGCGGGCAAGTGTGGCATCGGCGACATCATCGATGGTGACCTGTACGCGATCAATCACAACGGCCAGTTGCGCGTGAAGCAGCTCTATCGCCTGCCGACGGGTATCCGTCTGCGTAGCTTCAACCGCGATGAGCATCCGGACGAGGACTACAGCTTCCAGGATATGCAGGAAGAGCAGATCGTCATCCTCGGTCACGTCTTCTGGTGGGGCATGTACGCCCGCTAACCTGAACCCCTTCAGATAGAACCCGCCTAGGCGGGTTTTTTTTCGTCCGCGCAAAAACCTCAAACCCTTGAATGACGGGGCTTTCATGCGCTCGTGCATTTCTTGTGCATAAATAAATGCATTTACGCATTGACTGGATATGCATCCATGCATATCCTTGCCACCAAGCCGCTCGACAAAGCGGCTGGCAACAACAGCTCTTTAGTTCCACAAGAACAGGCAGCGATGAACCGGCCTTAATGGTTCAGAGGGTTGGCAACTGACCCGGGTGTGCAGCGTAAAGCACCAAGAGCAGTTATCCGGCGGGCAGGGACCGCGGTCGGAAAAACAATCTGAATGGACTCGTACCGCGCCAGTAGCGCCGAAAAGTCAGCTTCCTTCCTGAACACAGGATTTGAAGGAAGGCGAAGGAACGCATTACTGAAAAGCCCGGTGCATTGCCGGGCTTTTTGGAATGTCGACCTGTCGTCATTGCCGTTTACCCAAGTCGTGGTTAACGCAAGGTTTACAGAATGAAAACACCATTATTGAAACTTCGTAACAAGGAAAGATAATGAATCGCTACGTATTTATTGACCAGTACAGCGCGCCCTTTACTCGCGCTGTACAAATTGTGGATGCAGATGAGCCGCCACAGTTTACGCCACCAGGGCCGTCTGGATATTGGATACAAGTGTCTATCAATACTCCGGTACAAGTGGGGTGGAAGGGGGATTACATTAACAATAGCTGGGTGTTCACTGAGCTGACTTATCAAGAAAACGTCGCTGTCCTCGATGCTCGAGCGCGCCAGCTATTTACTCAGGCAGCCAATTGGCTGACAGTCAATCCTCTGCAATACAAACTCGACTTGGGTGTTGCCAGCACTTCCGAGACTGAACTGCTGCTTGCCTATAAGCAGTATTGCATCGCAATCAGTGAGATCAAAAAACAAACTGGCTATCCCTACACAATCAACTGGCCAGTTGCTCCTTTCTAATTGACCACCTTGAATAAATTCAGCATCGGGATTGCATTGTGCATTGGCGCGACTGTTTAGCCTCGTCTGCAAAGTGCCTGTGTTCAGTCAGACGATCAAAGAACGAGCCAGTACTAAAGCCCTTTTTGCTTTCAGCAGCAAGATTGGTCTCGTCACAATTCAGCGTGTACTCCTCCGGGCATTCCTGGCATGCCCGCTTTCAGAGATATCGTTTGAACGGACATAAAAAGCGAATAACTCACCCCCCGGAGGCGTGACATGACAAACGAGCAACAAGCATTGGCGGACATGCCGATCTGGCTGGTCATCCTCCTCGCTGTAGTGGGCGGAGTGTCCGGCGAAATGTGGCGCGCCGACAAGGAAGGCGCCCGTGGCTGGTCGCTGCTTCGGCGCCTGGCCTTGCGCTCCGGCGCCTGCATGATCTGCGGCGTGTCGGCAATCATGCTGCTGTATGCCGCAGGGTTGTCGATCTGGGCCGCCGGCGCATTCGGTTGCCTGACCGCCATGGCCGGTGCCGATGTGGCCATCGGTCTTTACGAACGCTGGGCCGCCAAACGCATTGGCGTCTGCGAAGTACCGCCTGGCAATACAAACAAGGAGTGAAGAGGCGTTACAGCGGCATTTGAGAGGGAGTTCAATTCATGCTGAGCGATTTCCGTTGCGGTAAATGCAATCGTTTACTTGCAAAAGTAGATGCACTTCATCAAGTGCAAATCAAATGTCCTCGGTGCAGGACATTGAATCACACGAAGACCCGAGGTCTCGTCAGCCCGCCTGTGAGCGACCCAACGCAGCATTGACTGCCCACAATAACCAATCGGTCAATAGGTGAATATATGGCTACGCTTCCACGCTATCCGTTTACTACGAACGGCAGTTCGATTTTGCTGCCTCTGCATGAGATGTCCGCTGGGCAATATCTTGAGTCACCGGACAAACGCTTCAAGTTAATTGTCCAGCCCGATGGCAATCTGGCCATTTATGAGGGGGGCAATACAGTTTGGGTGGCCATTGCCGGTCAACCGTATACAAGTTCCGGAAAGCAGATAGATAACTCAAAAATTTATTTCTACCTGATGTATTACGCGTTTCTCAATGATCCAACGCGGGGCCGCATGTGGGGCACTGCCAACAGCACGCCGCTCAACGCGGACATCTGGGCCGCTTACAATCGGGCCTATCTGTCCCTGCAAAATGACGGCAATCTCGTCGTGATCGACTCGATCCCGGTCTGGGCAAGTAACTCTGCGATCCCGATCAGTCCCTCTGTGGAATCGATCTATATCCCAGCCGGGACGACTCTCGAAGTCGACCGACGGTACGTGGTCGGTGGCACTACGCTGGTCTTCCAGTCGGACGGTAATCTGGTCGTTTCGAACGGACCGCTCGGTGTTCTCTGGGCGAGTTGGACACAAAACAAGGGTGCGACTCGGGCCGTGATGCAGGATGACGGAAACTTCGTGATCTATGGCGCGAACAATACGCCGCTTTGGTTTACCGGCACGGCTGGTCGTCCTGGGGCGATTGCAAAAATTCAGGCAAATGGAAGCTTCTCCATTGTCAGTGAAAAACCGGTCTGGGCTCGATTTGGTTTTACGCCGACCATTTTGCCGAAGCGTGTTTACCATTGGGATAACAGCACTTGGAGTTTGCCTCTGAGTAAAATCCTCTGGACCTTCTGATGTACAGCTAATGATGTGAGCCCCGTGTAGCAACGGGGCTTTTATATTCAAGTTTGGCGCCGTCATGCGGCGCTTTTATTCTCGTTGGCAGCCGATAAAGAGCTACGTTGGCCGAGCCATCTCACACCATCACCGCAATCAGCCATACCCCCACTTTTTTTGCCTCGCTGCAACTCATGCGGCGGGGCTGCGCGTGGACAATTGAAAAGGAGGTCATGCATGCCCGCTTCGATCCAGCAGCCTTCGCAGCTGTTCACCGCGATGGCGACAACCTTGCGCAACGCTGCCGGCCTGAATGTTCAGGTTGGCAATCACGATGACTTCACCGCGCCTGGCGCTAAGGCCTGGGTGTTGATCGACTTTGACCGCAACGCACCCGGTGCACGTGCCGCTGACGGACGTATCGCACATGTCCTGACGGTCTCAATGCAAGTCATCCCGGCAGTCTCTGCCAGCGCATTTGCCGCCTGCGATCTGATCGCCGTACTGAAAAACCTGATCACCGACAACCGTTGGGGCCTGCCCGGCGCTCAATGCGATCTGCCGATGAACATTGATGGTTTGCCGTCACTCTTGATTCGAGGCGAGCAGCAGTTCAAAGCCTGGGCGCTGACGTTCAACCAGACCCTCTATCTCGGCCCGACCCTGCTCGACGATCCGCTCGGTACGCCAAAATTCGCCCGCACCTGGGAAGTCAGCAACATCGACGACCCCGACCAATACACCGCGTTGGAGGCCTGATTGATGTTTGACGCATTACTGCGCATGCAACTGGGGCCGATCATCGAGCGGCTGGCGGAAATGGAAGCGGAAATAGACGACCTCCACCGACGCGCCGAGAGTTTCTGTCGCATTGGCATTTGTCAGACTGTCGATGCGGCGAGCAACACTTGTCAGGTCAGCCACGGTGGGCTGCTTACGCCGGCCATCAAGTTCTTCAACCCGAGTGCCGGCGCCCAGAGCGAGTCGCGGATTCCGAGCGTGGGCGAGCAGTGCCTGCTGTTCAACTACGGCAGCGGTGAGAGCGGGGCACAGAGCGTGGCGTTGTTTGGCTTGAACAGCGAGCGCTTCCCGCCGACGGCGTCTGTACCGACGCTGACGCGCCGGGTGCATGTCGACGGCAGCGAAAGCGGTTACGACGACGCCAGCCACACCTTGCACTGGCAGAACGGGCCGGCGGCTTTCACCGGCTCTCGCGAGTCGCTGGAACTGAGCATCGGCCCGGCACGGCTGTTGATGACGCCGCAGGTCATCAGCCTGCAACTGGGCGCGGTCGGCCTGAGCATCGACGCCTCGGGCGTGCACTTCAGCGGCCCGTTGGTGGATCACCAGGGCCGCGTTATCAGTCCCTGAATCAAGAGCTTCCCATGATCGGAATCGATAGAGACAGCGGGGCCACGGTCGACGACTGGCTGCAATTTGTGCAGCGCGCGACCCGGGCCCTGACCACGCCGCTGGGCACCCGGCAAAAAAGGCCCCTTTATGGCTCGCTGATCCCCATGCTGCTGGGGCAGAACCTTGGTGATGACGTTCTGCTGCTGGCCCAGAGCCACGCGGCTCAGGCGTTCTATAACACGCAGAACGGGATCAGCGATTTTCAGCCGAGTGTGATCGTCGCCAGCCGCCAGGGCGCCGGTCTGCTGCTGCGTTTCGCCGGTACCTGGAAAAACCGTCAACAGACTTTTGAGGTAGTGACATGAGCATGTTGATCCCCGGCCAGAACCAGTTGGCCGAACCGGCGCTGATCACCGTCGACGCCTTCGAAGACCTGCTCGCCGAGTTCAAGACCTTCGTCGTCGAATACGTCGGCGCCCGAGCGCCCGACAGCGCGGCGAAACTCAAGACCAGCCTGGACAACGAAAGCGAACTGCTGACCCTGGCGCTCGAAGCCTTCTGCGTGCGTCTGCAAACCCACGAACGCAAATACAACGCCCGTATCAAGCAGATGCTGGCGTGGTGGGCTACCGGCAGCAACCTCGATGCACGGTTGGCGGACATGGGCCTGGAGCGGCAGTTGCTCGACCCGGGCGACCCGGCTGCATTCCCGCCGGTACCGCCGACTCATGAAAGCGACGACGATGCGCGGTTGCGTTATTACCTGGCGCCGCATGCGCCGGCTGCGGGTTCGCGGATGCAGTATCGCCGCGAGGTGTTCACCCTTGGCGAACGGCCAACGGTGAAGGTCGAATCCACCGATGCCGGTGTGGTGAATGTCACCTACACCTTCAACCCGGACGGCCTCGCTGCACAGGTCAAGGACGGCAACGGTCGCCGTACCGCGCCGGGTGAAGTGCAGGTCACCGTGCTCTCGCGAGACGGCGATGGCACCCCGTCTGCAGCGTTGCTGGAAGGCGTGCGTCAGCACTTCGCCCGGCCCGATGTTCGACCGGAAACCGACCTCGTCACGGTCAAGGCTGCCGACATTCAGCGCTACAGGATTCGCGTGCTGGCGAAGATCAATTCCGGCCCGGATTCAGGCCTGACCAAAGTCGCCGCACAGCAGCAATTGCAATCCTACGCCGACAGTTGTCATCGCCTCGAAGGTCGGGTCGATCCGAGCTGGATCGACTACACGCTGCACAGCGCTGGCGCTGTGCAACTGCAGATTCTCGAACCGCTGGAACCGATCATCACCAGCGCCTTTCAGGCTCCTTATTGCACGGCGGTCGAGGTTGAGGTGCTGACGCTATGAGTGAGCCGACGCAACGCCCGACCTTGTTGCCGGCCAACAGCTCGGCACTCGAACGTGGACTGGATCTGGGTTTGGGCGCGCTGCTTGACCGCATTGCGCCGCCGTTCCCCGAGCTGATGAATCCGAGCGAAACGCCGGTGGCATTCCTGCCGTATCTGGCGGCGGATCGCGGCGTCGCCGAATGGAGTTCTGCTGCACCGGAAACGGAAAAACGCCTGACCGTCGAACTGGCCTGGCCCACTGCGCGCCAGGCCGGTACTCGCAAGGCGCTGGAAAACGCGGCCAAGGGTTTGCAACTGCGCCCGGAAGTCCGCGCCTGGTACGAGCAGACACCGCCCGGCGCGCCTTACAGCTTCACCGTACGCGCCTTCAGCGACCAACCCTATAGCGAAGAAATCGACGCCCGACTCGACCGCCGTTTGGCGGATGCCAAGAGCGAGCGGGACATTCTTTCGGTAACGGTTGGCTTGAGCGCGTTCGGCAGTCACTCCATCGCCGCCGCGACCTTTTGCGGTGAGCTGACGACGATCTATCCGGTGTTCATCGAAGGGCTTGAGACCTCTGGCGAGGCGTTCATGGCCGCAGCTTTGTACACCGTCGAAACATCCACAATTTATCCTCAGGGGGCCTGAATGGCTGACTATTACACCCTGCTCACCAACGCAGGGATTGCCTACGAAACGGCGTGCAAGGCCGCGGGCGTGCCGATCAAGTTGACGCAGATTTCCGTCGGCGATGGCGGCGGCTCGGTCTACAACCCGGCCGCGACTGCCACGGCGCTGAAGCGCGAAGTCTGGCGCGGGCCGCTCAACGCGCTGTTCCAGGACGAGAAAAACCCGAGCTGGCTGCTTGCCGAAGTGACCATTCCGCCTGATGTTGGCGGTTGGTACGTGCGTGAAGCAGGGCTGTGGACTGACACCGGAATTCTCTACGCCATCGTCAAATACCCGGAGTCGTTCAAACCGGTTCTGGCCACCTCGGGTTCGGGCAAAGAGTTCTACATTCGCTCGATTTTCGAGACCAGCAATGCGTCGCTGGTAACGCTGCTGATCGATGACACCGTGGTCAAGGCCACGCGTGCCTGGGTCATGAGTTATCTCGCCGAAGAACTCGGCAAACTCGATGGCAAGCAATCGGTACGCGTCGCAGCATCCACCAACATCGTGTTGAGCGGTGCGCAGCAAATCGACGGCGTGGCCGTGATTGCCGGCGACCGTGTACTGTTGGCGAACCAGACCCTGGCCAAGGACAACGGCCTGTGGATCGTCGCCAATGGCGACTGGGTACGGGCAACCGATGCCAACAGCAGCGCCAAGGTCACGCCGGGCCTGACGGTCATGGTGGAGGAGGGCACGGCCAACGGCGATTCGCTGTGGCACCTGACGACCAACGCGCCGATCACCCTCGGCACCAGCGCACTGACTTTCAAGATGTTGGCCGGGCGCACCGGGATTGCTGCCGGGACTTACAAGAGTCTGACCGTTGACGAATATGGTCGGGCGACTGCTGGCGCGAATCCTGAAACCTTGGCTGGTTTCGGGATCAAGGATTCGTACACCAAGGCTGAAGTCGAAGCGCTGATTGCCAAGGCATCGGCGTTGCCGGTGGGATCGATTGTTGCGTTCCCGGTGGATGCACCGCCGCCGGGTTTTCTTGAGCTGGATAATAGCGTCAAGAGCAGTGCGACTTACCCGGACCTGAGCGCTTATCTGGGCGGCAAGTTCAACAAGGGTGATGAGGGTGTCGGGAATTTCCGTTTGCCGGAAGCGCGTGGGGAGTTCTTGCGCGGTTGGGATCATGGCCGTGGAGTAGATGCCGGGCGTGGCCTCGGTAGTCTGCAGTCCATGCAGGCAGAGGGGCACACGCATGTAACGGGCGTGAATGATACGGCGGCAGTTGCGTCGATTCAGAGTGCGCGTGGCATAGGCGCAGGCGCAGGAAGTTGGCCTTACGGTGCGGAAGCTATCGGTATTGCTGGAACAAACTCTGTAAGCACCAATACAACTTACTACCCCTCCGGTGAGGACAGTTGGCTGAAGACAGGTCCAGCCATTTCGCTGGGTAACGGCGAAACCCGCCCCCGCAACATCGCCGTCATGTGGTGCATCAAAGCCTGGAACGCCCCGGTCAATCAGGGGACCATCGATGTAGCCGCACTGGCCAAGGAAGTCGAACGGCTCAAATCTGCCGTTCCAGTGGGTGCAGTTCTGGCATTCCCGACGGGGATTGTTGCGCCGGGTTATCTGGAGCTGGATGGCAGTGTTCAGAACATTGCGACTTATCCGGATCTGGCTGCATTTCTCGGTACCACTTACAACAAGGGGAATGAGGGGGCGGGTAACTTCCGCTTGCCGGAGTCGCGCGGCGAGTTCCTGCGTGGCTGGGATCATGGACGCGGCGTGGATGCCGGGCGAGCTGCCGGAAGCTATCAGGCGGACACGCTCAAGGCACATAGTCATTACCTTCCAACAGGCTCGGGAGGTGGGCAGGCCGTCGATCCAAATGGAGAAACTCCATCCGTTGTGCTGAAGGACACGGCAGCAGATTGGGCTCTACGATCTACATTCGGGGGCGACAATGCCGAGTTGTCTATAGGTAGCGTGAGAACCTACAACTTCGGTAATGCGACAGAAACTCGTCCGCGTAACCTCGCCGTCATGTGGTGCATCAAGGCCTGGAACGCACCTGTCAATGAGGGAAGTATTGATCTTGCTGCGGTGTCTGCTCTGGCGAAGCAAGCAACTGAGCTTAATCAAGGGACTGCGAAAGTTGCCACTCAGTTGCAAGCGGATGCTGGCGCGGATGACACGACCATCATCACACCGAAGAAGTTGCGTTGGGGCTTTTCCGTCAACATTGCAGGTGATCTTGCAGGGAACTACGTGGTTTTCCCAAGCTGGCTTGGCGGCTTGATAATTCAGTGGGGAATTACGAACGTCATTGCTTCGGGAGCCAATTATGTACAGGTTTTTCCCGTGGCTTTTACTGCATCCAATCCAGCCGTATTTACTTCATATTCCAACTCAGCCGCAGATAGCGCCGTCGGTACAAACTGTGTAGCTCAGATTCGGTCGGTGAATAAAGCGAATGTTACGATCCGTAATTTAACCGATACATCGGTGCAATTTATCTACCTGGCAATTAGCCGTTAACTTAAAGAAGTTTACGAAGAGCTATCTATGAAATACGCAACATTCAATGACGCCGGAGAGCTGAACGGACGATATGACTCCACGATTCATTCTGCTATTCCCGAAGCGGCGATAGAACTTAGCGAAGAATTGTATATGGCAACCAGGACTGAAAATGACGGCATCTGGATGCTGGTTGACGGTAAGGTCGTCAAGACACGACTCTTTCAAGTTGAAACGGATTACCCAGCATTGTTCGCTGTTGAACGTTTCGCCCATGAGGTTTCCGGCATTTGTGTCGACGGCTTGTACATTGAGACAACCCGTGACAGCCAGGCGCTGATTGCCAGCACGGCACTATCAGTCATGCTTGATCCCGAGTATCGCTGTAATTTCAAAACGTTGAGAGGTTTCGTCGAGATCGGCTCAGAACAGATCCTGGCAATCGCCAAAGCTGTCCGTGTGCATATACAGGCGTGCTTCGATCGTGAACATGTTCTGCTCCAGGCATTGGAAAACGGTACCTATAGCAGCGAAATGCTCACAGAAGGCTGGCCTGATTCCTCTCCAGTCCAACCCAATCCAGCACTTCAATAAACGCCCCGCACCCCGGGGCGTTTTCTTGTCCGCTTAAAAGTATTCAACACCCGCCAAAGCCCCTCCCCACGAGGGGCTTTCCCGTTTATGGAGAAACGAAAAATGGCAACCCGCCAAACCTACACCGTGCTCGTTCCATTCCCCACCGGCGGTGGGCACTGGTCGAGCGTCGGTCAAGACCTTGATCTGCTCGACGTCGAAGCCAGTGCGCTGCACAGCGCCGGTCGACTTGAACTGAAAACACCCTCCACCCAGGCCAAAAAGGCCACTGCCAAGAAGGCTGACTAACCATGGCTGAGGTTCTGAACTTCGAGCACAACGGCATTACCGTCAATGCCACCGAATCCCCCGAGGCCATGGGTGGCCTGGGTGACAACGTCATCGGTCTGGTCGGCACCGCGCCGAAAGCCGATCCGCTGATTCCGCGTAACGCCCCGTTTCGCATCAACAGCTTCACCACTCACGCGCTGCTCGATCCGACCGGCGCTGAAGAGGGCACGCTGTATCACGCCGTCTACCAGATCCTCAAAGTGGTCAAGGTGCCGGTGTACGTGGTGATCGTCGAAGCGGGCGCGACCCCGGCTGACACCGTTAACGCGGTGATCGGCGGCGTTGATCCAACCACCGGCCGCAAGCTCGGTCTGGCTGCGCTGGGCAGTGTCCCGGAAGACCTGACCATTATCGGCGCGCCGGGTTTCACCGGCACCAAAGCGGTGGCCAGCGAGTTCGCCTCGTTCGGCAAGCGCATCAAGGCCCGTGTGGTACTGGACGGCAAGGACGCTTCGGTCGCTGACCAAGTGGCTTACAGCCAGGAACTGGGCGGCGCCGATCTGGGTTTCGACCGTTGCCTGGTGGTGCACAACATGCCGGCCGTGTACTCGAAAGCGGCGAAGAAAAACGTCTTCCTGTCGCCGTCCAGCCTGGCAATTGCCGCGCTGGCCAAGGTCAAGCAGTGGGAGAGCCCGGGCAACCAGGTGACTTACGCCGAAGACGTGTCGCGGGTGGTTGAGTACAACATTCTCGACACCTCCACCGAAGGCGATCTGCTCAACCGCTACGGGGTCAGCTACTACGCTCGCACCGTGCTGGGCGGCTTCTCGCTGCTGGGTAACCGTTCGATCACCGGCAAGTTCATCAGCTACGTCGGCCTCGAAGACGCCATCAGCCGCAAGCTGGTCAAGGCCGGCCAGAAAGCCATGGCCAAGAACCTGACCAAGTCGTTCATGGATCAGGAGGTCAAGCGCATCAACGACTGGCTGCAGACCCTGGTCGCCGACGAAACCATTCCTGGCGGCAGCGTGTACCTGCACCCGGAACTCAACAGCGTCGAGAAGTACAAGAACGGCACCTGGTACGTGGTCATCGACTACGGCCGCTACGCGCCGAACGAACACATGGTTTATCAACTCAACGCCCGCGATGAAATCATCGAGCAGTTCCTGGAGGACGTTCTCTAATGTTTACCAACCGCGTAAGACAGGCCATCGCGGCCACCCTGCAAGGCCTGCCGTTGTCGGCGACCGTGGAAGAGTTCACTCCACCGAAGATCGACTTCGAGATGGAGAACATGACAGGTGGACGCTTCATCGTTGAGGAAATGGCCAAGAGCGCCAAGGCACTGAATGCCACGCTCAAGCTGCAAGGCACTGGCGCTGAAGTGCTGCTGGCGATGGGCGTGAAACTGGGGGACGACATCCTGCTGAACGTGCGTGAAGCCGGTCAGGATCAGGACGGCAACACCTGGTTCACCTATCACACCATCGGCGGCAAGCTCAAATCCATGGCTGAAGATGCAATCAAAATGGGTGGCAAAGCCCTGACGACGCTTGAGTTCTCCTGCCGCACCTACAACCGCCTGGAAAACGGCATTCCGGTGATCGACATCGACGTGCGCACCCAGAAGTTCGTGCTCAACGGTGTCGACATCCTCGGTGATGCGCGTCGTGCGGTGCTGATGCCGTAACCCGTTACACCGCACAACCTCTGTAGGAGCGAGCCTGCTCGCGATGACGCCAGCACATTCAACATCGATGTGACTGCAAGACCGCTATCGCGAGCAGGCTCACTCCTACAAGGGACTGCAACACCCCTTCAAGAATCACAAAGGAATTCCTTTCATGTCGTGGATGCCACCCAAGCATGACCTGCTGTCGCCGATCACCGGCGACGACGGCGCGCAGATCGAGCAGATCCAGCTCAAGCCATTGTTCTACGCCGCACAGAAAGAAGCGCTGGAACGCGCTGGCGATGATGAAGACGATCAGTTCTTCGAACTGGCGCTGCTCGCCACCGGCCTGTCGATCAAGGAACTCGACCAGCTCAAACGCCCGGACTACGTGAGCATCGCCCAGTACGTTCACGAGATGTCGACCCGTCCGGCGGCGTACTTTCTGGAGCAGGTCGAGGACGCGGAAAAATCCGCCGATCCCGACGAAGTACAACTGCTGCAACCGCTCGCCGTGACCGGCCGCACGGTGACCTCGCTGTCGCTGGAAATGCCCGCACTGCGCGCCACCAAAGTGATGAAGAAACTGAAAACGGCCAAGGAACGCGCCGAGTTCATCACCGCCCATTGCACCGGTCTGATGATCCCCGATCTGGCCCAGCTCAGCGTCCCTGACTGGACCCAATTGCAGGTGCGCATCGACGATTTTTTAAACCAGCCGGCGGCCTACTTTCGGAACGCGACATCGAAGTAATCCTCGATATCGTCCCGCTCATTTACCCGGTAAGTGAGGCGGAGATTCTGGAATGGGACGCCGAAAAGGCGTTGCGCCGCTACGACATAGCGATCACTCGCCTTGGCGTGAAACAGGAGTAGAGCGGCATGGCAGACACAAAGTATTCGCCAATGCTGGCCACCATCAATGGCAGCGTCGGGTTCAGCGACACTGGCCTGGCAAATGAGCGGTCAGTCACCGATGCGCTCGCCAAACCGCTGGCGGATCTGAAGTTGGTGATCGTGACCGCAAGCCAGGACATCCGGTTGCTAATCAAGGAGCAAATCAAGCTCCGTGAAGTCATGGCCGCGCTGCAATCGCTGTCGAAGATCAGTGCAGCAGCACCCGCGACCGCGAGTGCACCGAAGTCAAAACTGACGGCGGAGATCGAGCAGCGTCCACCCCCGGCATCCATGCAGCCCTCCATTGCACTCACGACTGCAATGGACAAGCTGAAACGACTGCCGGGGATGGACAGCGATCTCAGCAGCATGGCGATTGCCAACCTGAAAATGGCCAGTGATCCGGCGGTGGCCGGCAGTGGTGCGACTGCGGTGAATCTGGCCGAAGTCGAACACGCAGCGAGCAGGTCCGGTGTGGGTGCCAATCTCACTGGGGATGCCAAGGAAAAAGAACTGCTGGATTTCGGCGGTGATGCCGCAGCGAATGCGACGGCGTTTGGCATTGAACTGAAAGCGGCTGGAGAAATGCTGGCCGTCTGGCGAACCTCGCTCAAGCTCGATCGGACGCAAAGTCAGGGTCTGGCCGATGCCAGCGTTCACCTTGAGAAAAATTCGCTTAAAGCGACGGCAGCCGACATCGGCTCAGTGGTACAAAATTCCGGCGAGGCAGGGGTAGCGGCGGGTATTGCCCCCGAGCAACTCGCCGCCTTGGCGGCTGCTTTGCTCAACGCCGATGTGGACAAGTCTGGCGCTGCTGCCTCGGTGAAGAGCATCAGTGCGGCGCTGGTCAAAGGTGCCAAAGGCTCAGCTGCCGAACGTACGGCCTGGGCAACACTTGGACTTCAGCCAGACCAACTCACAGATGACGTACCGAAAACGATCTCCGTCGCCCTCGAGGCGCTGAAGAAACAGCCGGCGAGCCAGCAATCTGCGCTTATCAAGACGTTGTTCAGCGGTGACCAGGGCGTCAGCAAACTGTTGGAAAAACCGCAAGACGTCGAAAAGACCTTTGCTCTGCTGACAGCGAAAAAACCGCTCGATCCACAGACCGAGCTGCTGAAGAGGTTGTCCAACGGTGGCGACGGCTTGCATCGATTGATGGCAAAACCTGCCGAGACACCATTCTTGCCGGTCCCACTTGCGGGGCCGAGTCAGAGTCTGGAGCCGCAATACAAAGGTGCGGTGCAAAGGATCGCTGATCCGGCGGGGGGCAGCCCGCAACAAAGCTGGAACGCACTCGACGCGAGTATCAATCGATTGCTGACAGCGGCAGCGCCGGATGCGCAACGAGTGGATTCGATCACCACGGGTGTGAACTGGATGGCGGAAAAAGCCGAGGCGAATCCGAAAATTGCCACCGGTTTGGGGGTTGCTGCGGTTGGGCTTACGGCGATTTTGGCGGTGGTGCTTGGAAAGGTCTTCGACCGTTTCACCGACAAGCTATTACAGAGCGCTGCTTCCAGATTGCCCTATGGCGACTGGATAGCCAAAGTTGAGCGCCCCGAAGAGAAGGAAGCCAGCGCCAAAGAATCAACGACGCCCACCGACCACAACTCGGGTGGATCCGGAAAGGATAAACCCAAGGGGGGCTCGTTGCGGCCCCGTCAGGCAAAAAACCGGCCTCGCTACAGAAAAAAAAGCAAAGTTGGCGGCAAACCGCTGAGAGATCCCAGAGACTTTGTTGCGCCCAGCTCCGACGTCGTGGAGCAGCCATTACTTGGCGGTGGGGAATGGCCCGCGAGCATGACGGCGTTCGCCGGCTCATCGGGCGCCAGTCCGATGCGTGCGGCACCGTTGTCCGGTACCTACGCCAAGGCTGGCGCATTGCTTGCCAAAAAAGCGCCGCCGCTGCGTCTGCTCAGCGCGGGTTATGAGTTGGTCAATGGCGTCATGCACGGAGACACCCGCTCAGTGGTGTCATCCGGCGCCTCGCTGGCCGGGTCTTCAGCGGGAGCCGCTGTCGGCGCCGCGCTCGGCACGCTGATTCTGCCGGGTGTGGGCACGGCGATTGGTGGGTGGCTCGGAAGCATGGCAGGGGGAGCCATTGGTGAATCGCTGGGCGACAAATTAGGCAATCAAGTCGATCGCCTTGGCTCTCCTGCACAGGTCAGTAAAGAACTGATCGCAACCTCTGCAACCTCTGCAATCCCGGCGGCACCTGCAGTCGAAAATGCCGGTCAGCCTGTCACGTTCAACTCCACCATTCACATCAATGGTCAGGACCAGACCAGCGCCCAGGCGCTGGCCAATCTGGTGGTGCAGACGACGATGGGGCAATTGGCCCAGATCATGCCGACCAACCCCCTCGCCACCCGCCGTGACGCAGCCCTGACCGATGGAGTCGCCACATGAAACAGCAAATGGCACTGGGCAGTTTCATCTTCGGCCTCTCGCGCAACTTCGCGTACAGCACGCTGGCGCGAAAGTCCGACGGGGGCTGGACCGACATACAGATCCTGACCAGCAAACCCAAGTCCAGTCAGACCGGGCAAAAAGCGGAAACGCTGACCATCAGCGGCACCTCGATGTATGCCGTGGCCATGGATCGACTCGATGAGTTACGCGCACTTCAGGCACTGCGGGTGCCGCTGCCGTTGATTGACGGCATCGGGCGCAACTGGGGCCTGTGGCGGATCAACAGCATCGACGAAAACCAGAGTGAGGTCATCGATGACGGCACCGCGATGGTGATCAAGTGGGTGGTCGGATTAACGGAGTTCAACAATGCGTAAGGTACGAAGCGTGGCTGGCGATTCGGTGAATCTGCTGCTCTACCGCGAAACGGGGCGCAGTGATGACGCCGCCGAAGAGGCGCTGTGGAAACTCAACCCGACCCTCGCCGAACAGGGGCCGGTGCTGCCCGCCGGGGTCTGGGTCGTACTGCCGGAACTCGATTTGAAACCGGCCACGATCAAGCCGCTGACGGCCTGGGATTAAGGAGGGCGCATGGCACTGGGTTTTACCCCGGCGATAAGAATCTACGGGGCCCATTCGGCCCTGCTCAATCAACGCCTGATCAGTTGGGAGCACATCGATGCTGCCGGTTTCGAGTCCGATCAGTTGACCTTGACGATTGATCTCGAAGGCCTCGAGGGGCTGCCGAACCTGGGCGGGAAAATCGGCCTGGAGATCGGTTATCTGGAATCGGGACTGGTCGACAAGGGCCAGTTCAAAGTGACGCGCCTGACGCCGACGCTGTTCCCGTTCCGCCTGACCCTGGTGGCCACTGCGGCGCCGTTCAGCAAGGATGATGAGACGGGCTTCAGGCAACGCCGCACCGCCAGTCATGGCCCGACCACATTGGGTGCGCTGTTTCACGAAGTGGTATCGCTCCATGGCTTCTCACCGCGCGTCGCTCCCGAGGTGGCGATGATCAGGATCGAGCACATCGACCAGTCCAACGAAACTGACATGAGCTTTCTGACGCGCCTGGCGAAAAAGTACAACGCGGTGACCAAACCCTATGACAACGTGTACGTGCTGGCCCGTCCCGGCCAGACCAAGTCGTTGTCGGGCCAGGTGCTGGCGGACGTGACGTTATCGGTGACCAGTAACAATCGCCCCGGCGATCACGCGTTCATCAGCGCCACGCTGGAGGAGTCTGCCCGCGAGCAGACCAAGGGTTGCAAGACCTGTTTCTGGGATGGCGCCGCGGGTGTGTTGCGCTGGATCGAAACGGGGCTTGCGCCGTTCAAGACCCTGCGCCAGAAGCAACCCAACGAAGCCGATGCCATCGCCGTCGGCGAGGGCGAAGTGCGCAAGATGCTGCGCCAGAAGTACAAGGTGAAGATCACCTGTCCCGGCGATCCGCGACTGTCGGCCGAAGGCCTGGTGCGGCTCGATGAGACCTGGCCGGACTTCATGCGCGGACGCTGGTCGATCGACAAGGTCACGGCCAGTGGCAATCGCGAGAACAGCTATCGCTGTGTGATCGATGCATCGTGCCTCGACCCCAAGGCTGAAGCCGGGGACTGATTCCCTCTTTCTCAGAGCGACACAAATCCCTGTGGCAGCGGGCTTGCTCGCGAAAGTGCCGGCACATTCAACATTGATGGCGACTGATACAGCGCCTTCGCGAGCAAGCCCGCTCCCACAGTGGATCTGCGGTGTTTTCCTCAATTTCACTCAACTCTGGAACACCACCATGAAGATCACCCCGATCCTCACGCAACTGCGTGCGCAATGCCCTGGCCTTGCCAATCACATTGCGGTGGGTGTCGATCTGGCTTTGCTGCAAGGCAACGCCGATCTGCCGACACCTTCGGCCCATGTCCTGCCACTGGCCGATCCGGCCAGTAACGGCACCGCGCAAAACCTCACCTCGCAACCGATCCGCGACCGCTTCGAAATCGTCCTCGCACTTGACGCCAGCGACGGCACAAAAGCGCTGGATCTGTTGCACGACCTGCGCGCCGAATTGTGGCGCGCGCTGGTGGGGTTCAAGCCGGGCACCGACTACAGCGCCATCGTTTATGACGGCGGCGAGATGGTCTCGATCAACAGCAGCCGCGCCTTCTACCGGCTGCGCTTTTTTGCCGAGTTCCAGCTCGGCCGCAATCTGCCGAGTCAGCCTGCGGAGAGTTGGCACGAACGTGAACTGGACGGTTTGTCGTCCTTTACCGGGGTCACCGTGCGGGTCGATGCGATCGACCCGGCCGACCCCAATCTGAAACACCCGGGCCCTGACGGGCGCGTGGAACTGACTTTCTCTGGAGACGTAACCCCATGAGCAATCGCATCACCGTACTGCCGGCCACTGGCCGTGCCGTGCCTGACCCGGAGGCGGGCGATCTGCTGCCCCTCGAAGGCCGTGAAGTGCTGGACAGCGCCTGGTGGCGCCGGCGTCTGGCCGACGGCGATATCACACTCAAAACCGCAAAAGCGGCTAAACCACAGGGAGCCAAATAATGGCGATCGGATTCAGCAACATCCCCGCGGACATTCGTGTACCGCTGTTCTATGCCGAAATGGACAACTCGGCCGCCAATAGCGCGAGCTCGACCCTGCGTCGTTTGATCGTCGCTCAGGTCAACGACAACATCGCGCCGACCGAAGTCGGCAAACTGGTGTTGGTCTCCAGCGTTGCGCTGGCCAAAAGCATCGGTGGTCAGGGCTCGATGCTCGCCTCGATGTACGAGACCTTCCGCAAGGCCGACCCGATCGGTGAGATCTGGTGCCTGCCGCTGCACAACGCTGAAGGCGCGATCGCCAAAGGCGTGCTGACCCTGACCGGCACCGCAACCCAGGCGGGCGTGCTCAACCTGTACGTCGGTGGTGTGCGTGTGCAGGCCACCGTGGTCAACGGTGCCACCGCAGCGCAAGCGGCCACTGCACTGGCGCAGAAGATCAACGCCACGGCCGATCTGCCGGTGAGCGCTGCCGCTGCCGAAGGTGTGGTCACCTTGAATGCCAAATGGACCGGCGACAGCGGTAACGACATCAGCCTGCAGTTCAATCGCCTGGGCAAGAGCAACGGCGAAGAAACCCCGGCCGGCCTGACCACCGCCATCACCGTCATGACCGGCGGCGCCGGTGTGCCGGACCAGGTGGCGGCGGTTGCCGCACTGGGCGACGAGCCGTTCGAGTTCATCGCACTGCCATGGTCGGATCTGTCGACCCTCAACACCTGGCAAGCGGTCATGGATGACAGCACCGGTCGCTGGTCGTGGGCCAAGCAACTGTTCGGCCACGTCTACAGCGCCAAGCGCGGCACCGTCGGCACGCTGGTCGCCGCAGGCCAGGCGCGCAACGACCAGCACATGACCATTCAGGCGCTGGAGCCGGGCGTACCGCAACCATTCTGGGTACAAGCGGCAGCACTGGCTGCGCGCACCGCGGTGTTCATCTCCGCCGATGCCAGCCGTCCGACCCAAAGCGGCAGCCTGCCGGGCGTTGACCCTGCACCGGCGAGTGAGCGTTTCACCCTGACCGAGCGTCAGTCGCTGCTCAACTACGGCATCGCCACCGCCTACTACGAAGGCGGTTACGTGCGCATCCAGCGTTCGATCACCACCTACCAGAAGAACGCTTACGGTCAGGCCGACAACTCCTACCTGGACAGCGAAACCATGCACCAGTCGGCGTTCATCGTGCGCCGCCTGCAAAGCGTGATCACCAGCAAGTACGGTCGGCACAAACTGGCCTCCGACGGCACCCGTTTCGGCGCCGGCCAGCCGATCGTCACCCCGGCGACCATTCGCGGCGAGTTGATCGCGCAGTACGCCAAGCTGGAACTGGAAGGCCACGTGGAGAACGCCGAGCTGTTCGCCGAGCACCTGATCGTCGAGCGCGACGTGCAGGACCCAAGCCGCGTGAACGTGCTGTTCCCGCCGGATTACATCAACGGTCTGCGCGTGTTCGCACTGCTCAACCAATTCCGTCTGCAATACGACGACGCGGCCTGATCGCCGCGTTTGACCGTAAGCATTCAGCCCACCTCGCGTGGGCTTTTTATTTGAAGGGAGTAACACCATGGGTCAAGTGATTGCAGGCACCTGCTACGTCAAAGTGGACGGTGCACAACTGACTATCAACGGCGGCTGCGAAGCCCCGCTGATGGCCGTCAAACGCGAAACCGTCGTACCGGGTTTCTACAAGGAAACCGACGTCGCGCCGTCGTTCAAAGTGACCGCGCTGCACACCGCCGACTTTCCGTTGAAGAAGCTGATCGAAGGCACCGACATCACCGTCACCTGCGAATTCAGCAACGGCAAAGTCTACGTGCTGGCCGGTGCCTATCTGGTCGAAGAGCCGGTTTCCAAGGGCGATGACGCCACCATCGAACTGAAGTTCGAAGGCATCAAGGGGACTTGGCAATGAGCGGCGCCGTGAAGCTTCAGGTTGCGATCGAAGCTCACGGCGAGCCTTTGACCGAACTCGTCCTGCGCCGTCCGACGGTGCAGGAGGTGCGAGCGATCAAGGCGCTGCCGTACAAGATCGACAAGAGCGAAGAAGTCAGCCTCGACATGGACGTGGCGGCCAAATACATCGCCGTGTGTGCCGGCATTCCGCCGTCGTCGGTCAACCAGCTCGATCTGGCTGACCTCAATGCGCTGAGCTGGGCCGTTGCGAGTTTTTTCATGAGTGCGGCGTCGGAGCCATCACCGACCTGATCGCAGTCGCCTATGACCTGGCCTGGTTCTGGAAGGTTGACCCCGAACAGATGATGGCCAGGCCACTGGATGTGCTCCGCGAATCGCTGGAGCACGCGCAACGGATCAATGCGATGCAGCAGGTGCAGTGATGGCGAATACAAATTTGAGCCTGATCCCGCAGAACTTTCCCGTCACGGTCAACATGCTCGTGGTGCTCAAGGGCACCGAGAAGATGGAGACCGAGATGAAGGGGCTGCGCGGCAAGGTCGCAGCATTCAAGAAAAGCATGGAAGACAGCGGCCTCGAGCCGCTGGACGTGGCCGGCTTCATTGCCGAAGGTGGTCTGCTCAAGCCGTTTCAGGACGGCATCAAAAAGGCCATCGAAGCGCAGGATGCGCTGGCGAAGAAAGCCAGGGCACTTAAAGGCCTGAAAGTGCCCAAGGTGGTGCAGGGGGAAACCTCGGCCAACCTGGCAAAATTCAACGAAGCGCTGGACAAGATCTCGCTGAATATCGGCCAAGCGCTGCTGCCGGCGGTCAACAGTATCGTCACTGCGCTGACGCCGGTGATCACGTCGGTTGGCCAGTTCGTGGCCAACAATCCTTACCTGGTCGAAGGGCTGGCGGCCGCTGCGGTGGCGTTCACGGTGGTGACGGTCGGGGCGATGGGGCTGGTGGCTGTGCTGGGGATTCTGACTTCACCCATTGGCCTGATTGCCGCCGCCATCGCCGGGGCCGTTGCGCTCATCGTGATCGGTGCGCGGTTGATCACCAATAACTGGGCGTCGATTTCCGGGTTCTTCGGCGGGATGTGGGACTACGTCGCGGCGGCGTTCAACGCCGGCGTGGCGAAGACCGGGCAGGCGATCGACTCGATGGGCGCGTGGATCAGCAAAAAGTGGGGAGAGATCCGCGCGGACTTTTATGCTGGAGTCGATAGCATCGGCAAGTACTACGACGACTTGGTGGCGAAGGCGCAAGCGGGTATCGCCAAGCTCAAGGCAACGTTTGATTTCTCACCGAGTGAGGTGTGGGACAAGGCACTGGCGAAGGCCAGCAGCGTCGTCAGTGATTTCTTCGCCAGCACCATGGCGGATGCGCAAGCGGGGATCGACAAGCTCAAGGCGAAGTTCGATTTCTCACCGCGTGAGGTGTGGAACAAGGCGCTGGCGAAGGCCAGCAGTGTCGTCAGTGATTTCTTCGCTGGCGCACAGGCCAAAGCGTCTGCCGGGCTGGACGCGCTCAAGGCGCAGTTCAGTTGGTCGCCGACGCAGGCGATCGCGGGTGCCTGGGGCACGGTGAGCAACGTGTTCAGCGATCTGCTGGGCGGTGTTGCCGGCAAGGCTGCGGCGCAGTGGGAGCAGGTCAAATCGATCTTCACCCAATCGCCTGTGGCGATGATTGAAAGTACCTGGCAACCCGTGGCCGGGGTTTTCTCGGCACTCGGGGATGTCCTGCGGGCGTCGATGGCAGCGCTGCAAGACAACCTGCGCAGCGTGTTCGACGTATTGCCGGTGGAATCGGCAACGGCGGCCTGGAACGGCGTAACGGGATACTTTTCCGGCTTGTGGGCATCGTTGACCACGGATGCACAAACGGTAAAAGGCGTGTTTGGCGATCTGTTCAGCCAGTCACCGCTGGAGTCGATCCAGCAGAAATGGCAGCCGGTGCTGACCTGGTTCAGTGACATGTGGACCAAGTTGCAAGGCATCTTCGGGCAGGTCAAAGAACTGCTCGGCGGCAACTTCACAGGCTTCTTCGCGACCCTTGCCGGCACCAGCACAACGGCACCTGCGGGCGGCGCAGCGTTGCACAGCACGCTGCCGCAAACCTCCAGCGCGCTGATCCAGCAAAGCGCCGCCAACAATCGTACGCAACTCGAAGGCGGCCTGACGGTGAGCTTCGTCAATGCACCGCCCGGGATGCGCACCGATCAACCGCAAAGCAATCAACCGGGCCTGGCGTTGTCATCGCGCATCGGCTATCGCTCGCTGTCGGCAGGAGGTTCCAATGAACTGGCGTGACCGTTTGTTGCCGGCATCGTTTCGCGGTGTCGGTTTCTGGATCGATCAGGCGAAAACCCCGGTCGGTCGCAAAGGTCAGTTGCACGAATATCCGCAACGTGACCTGCCGTATTTCGAGGACCTCGGCCAGCAGGCCAAGACCCACGACCTGACGGCTTTCATCATCGGCGCCGATTGCCTGGAGCAGCGCGACAAGCTGCTCAAGGCGTTGGAGCAGGGCAGTGGCGAGTTGGTGCACCCTTGGCTGGGACGCCTGCAAGTCAAGGTCGGTGAGTGCGACATGACCCACACCCGCCAGGACGGCGGGTTGGTGACGTTCAGTCTGAAGTTTTATCCCGATCAGCCGTTGCCGTTCCCGACTGCCACCGTCAGCACGCAGAAAGTCTTGCTGGTCAAGGCTGACACGCTGCTGGGTTCAGCGGTGGCGCGCTTCGAACAGGCGATGACGCTGATCAAGGCTGCGCGGATCGGCATCGCCAATCTGCGCAACAGCCTGACTGGCGTTTATGAGGTGATCAAAGAGCAGCTCAAACCGCTGATCGAGCAATACCGGCAGATCACCGAACTGGTCAAAGCCGTCAAGGAATTGCCCAAGGAAGTGGCGGCGGAGTTCAAAGGCTTGCTCGGCGATATCAAGGAGCTCAAGGCGTTCGCGAAGGAGGGCTACCGTGGCGTGATTGCCGACGTGTCCCAACAACTCGAAGCCATTCGCAAGGCTGATGCGCCGAAGATCACCACCGGCAAGGACACCAACGCCGCGGCGCAAGCCATGGCCGATCTGGTGCAGGACACGATGCTGGTCAAAGTGGCGCAATGGGTGGCGTCGATGCCGGTGGCGACCCCCGCGGTGAAACTGTCGTCGACACCTTCGGTGGCTCATCAGGCGGATCAACCCGTGACCCGTCAGGAAGTACCGGTGACCGATGAAATGAAAGCGCTGCAGAAGGCGGTCGGGGTGGCTATTGATCCGATGCTGGACAAGGCCGATCCCAAGCACCACCAGGCGATCAACGATGTGAAGGAAGCGCTGCTTGCGCATCTCAAGGCAGTGGCGTCATCCGGTGTGCGACAGGTCACTAAATCGTTCCAGGAAAGCCTGCCGGCGCTGGTTGTGGCCTACAAGCAATTTGCCGACGCCACACGGGTGACTCAAGTGACTCAGAGCAACGCGATGAACCATCCGGGCTTTTCCCCCAACGACGTGAAAGTGTCCAGGGAGTGAGCCATGAGCGAGATGGATAACCGCGTCACGTTGACCGTCAACAACATGGAATACGGTGGCTGGAAAAGCGTGGAAATCACGGCTGATCTGGAGCGCCAGTTCCGCACTTTCAAACTGGATATCACCTGGCAGTGGCCGGGGCAGACGGTGGACCAGCGGATCAAGCCGGGTGACCCCTGTGAAGTGAAAATCGGCCAGGACCTGGTGCTCACCGGCTACGTGTTCAAGGCCCCGATCAGCTACGACGGACGCCAGATCAGCCTGAGTATCGAAGGCAGTTCCAAGACTCAGGACCTGGTCGATTGCGCGGCCACCAACCGGCCCAATCAATGGCAGGAGCAACCGTTGCTGAGCATCGTTCAGGCGCTGGCCATGGAATACTCGTTGATGGTGGTCAATGAAATTCCCGAGACTGCGCGGCTCGCCAAGCACACCATTGTGCCCGGCGAAACGGTGTTCCAGTCGATCGACCGGTTGCTCTCGCTGTTCCGGGTGTTTTCCACCGATGACGCGCAGGGCCGGCTGGTGCTGGCCAAGCCTGGCAGCGGTGGCCGGGCCAGCGATGCGCTGGAGCTGGGCAAGAATATTCTGTCGGCCAACGCCGCCATGGATCAGAGCCAGGTGTTCTCCGAATACCGGGTGATCGGCCAGCAGAAAGGTTCGGACAAAAAGAGCGGGGCGGCGGTCAGCGAGGTTGAATCCAGCGCGACCGACCTCAGCTTCAAGCGTCGACGCACCACCATCATCAACGAGGGCACCGCGCTGACGTTCGAACTGGCCCAGCAACGCGCCCAGTGGGAGAGCGCCACCCGTATGGGGCGGGCGCAGACCACCACGTATCAGGTGCAGGGCTGGCGCCAGGCCAACGGCGACCTGTGGCGGCACAACACGCTGGTCAAGGTCACGGATCCGGTGCTTGGGTTTGATGGTGACATGCTGATCTCCAAGGTCACTTATTCGCTATCGGCACAAGGCTCGGTAACCACGCTGCAAGTGGCGCCGCCGCATACCTTCGATCCTGATCCCACACCCCCGAAAAAAACCTGAGCCTGACACCGAACCCCTGTAGGCGCGGGCTTGCTCGCTCCCACATTTTGTCCGTGTCGGGTCTGCTCCTAGAGGACACCCCATGAGCCTACTGACACGCCTGCTGGCGCGCGGCACTGTCGTGCTCGCCAACTCGGCTTCCAAGCTGCAATCGCTGCAAATGCGCCTCACCGCCGGCGAAGTGAACGACGACATGGAGCATTTCGAACCCTACGGTTTCACCAGCAACCCGCTGGCCGGCGCCGAGGGCATCGTCACTTTTCTCGGTGGCGATCGTTCCCACGCCATCGCCCTGGTGGTCGCCGACCGTCGTTATCGCTTGCAGTCGCTGGCCGCCGGTGAAGTGGCGATCTACACCGACGAGGGCGACAAAATTCACTTCAAGCGCGGGCGGATCATCGACATCGAAACCGCCACGCTGAACATCCGCGCCAGTACCGCGGTGAACTTCGACACGCCGGTGATCAACCAGACCGGCAAGATCGTCTCCACCGGCGATCAGCTCGCCGGTGGCATCAGTCAGATCAAACACGTGCATGTCGGCGTGCAGGCCGGCAGCGGCCAGACCGGTGCGCCGGCAGGAGGCAAATGATGTTCATCAGCCAGAACCTCCACGCCGCACTGACCCGCGCCGTGCTCATCAGCCTGTTCACCTGGCGACGCGCCGCCGATGACGACGCTCTCGACGACGAGGAGCGCTTCGGCTGGTGGGGCGACACTTTTCCCACCGTTGCCGACGACCGCATCGGCTCGCGGCTGTGGCTGCTGCGCCGGGTCAAGCTGACCCGACAGACCCAGATGAACGCCGAGTTCTACGCCCGCGAAGCCCTGCAATGGCTGATCGACGACGGCCACTGCAGCGCCATCGACATCATCAGCGAACGCCTCGACGCCCAGCGTCTGAACCTGCGCACGGTCCTGACCCTGGCTGACGGCGAACGTCTGGACATCAACCCCGATAACAGTTGGCAGGTGAACTATGCCGTTTGAAACCCCTTCGCTGCCGGTGCTGATCAAGCGCACCCAAAGCGACCTGGCCGGCGATTCGCTGCGCCAGTCCGATGCGCAAGTGCTGGCCCGCACCCTCGGTGGCGCCGCTTATGGCCTGTACGGTTATCTCGACTGGATTGCCGAGCAGATTCTGCCGGACAAGGCCGACGAGTCGACCCTGGAACGCATCGCCGCCCTGCGCCTGAACCAGCCACGCAAACCGGCGCAAGTCGCCACCGGCAGCGTCAGTTTTACCGCCACCGCCGGTGCGGTGCTCGACGTCGATACGCTGCTGCAAGCGAGCGATGGCCGCACCTACAAAGTCACCGCCGCGCGCACCACTGTCAATGGCAGCAACACCACCACCCTCGCTGCGCTGGATGCCGGCAGCCTGGGTAATGCCGACGCTGGTCTGGCGCTGACCCCGGTGCAGCCGATTACCGGTGTGGTCGGCAACAGTTTTGTGGTGCTGGCGCCGGGCCTCAGCGGCGGCGTGGCGCGGGAAAGCCTGGAGTCGCTGCGCTCGCGGGTGATCCGTTCCTATCGCGTGATCCCGCATGGCGGTTCGTCCAGCGACTACGAGACCTGGGCGCTGGAAGTGCCGGGCGTGACGCGCGCCTGGTGCCGAGGCGGCCTGCTCGGGCCGGGCACGGTGACGGTGTTCATCATGCGTGACGAAGACCCGCAACCGGTGCCCAACGATGAGCAATTGGCGGAAGTTCAGGACTACATCGAACCGTTGCGCCCGGTGACGGCGGAAGTGCATGTGCAGCGACCGATTCAAGTGCCGGTGGTGTATCGCTTCAAGAGCGTCAATCCGGACACCAGCGCCGTGCGCGCTGCGGTTGAAGCGCAACTGCGCGACCTGCACAACCGCGAGGCCGATCTGGGCGTGCCGTTGCTGATCAGCCATATCCGCGAAGCCATCAGCAGCGCCGGCGGTGAGTACGACCACACGCTGACCGCGCCGGCTGCTGACGTGCCTGCCGGGCAAAGCGAACTGCTCACCTTCGGAGGTTGCGTATGGGGGGCATAAGAACCGCCGCGCAATACCAGGCGCAGTTGCGCGCGCTGCTGCCCAGCGGCCCGGCGTGGGATCCGGAGCGCGTCCCGGAACTCGAGGAAGTGCTGCAAGGCGTTGCTGTCGAACTGGCACGCCTCGACGCCCGTGCCGCCGACCTGCTCAACGAGATGGACCCGGCGGGCGTCAGCGAACTGGTGCCGGACTGGGAACGGGTGATGGAGCTGCCCGACCCGTGTCTGGGCGCTACACCGTTGTTCGACGATCGCCGCCTCGCCGTGCGCCGGCGCTTGCTGGCGGTCGGCAGCCAGGCGATCGGCTACTACCTCGACATCGCCAAAAGCCAGGGCTACCCAAACGCCACGATCACCGAGCACGAAGCCCCGCGCATGGGCCGCTCGCGCTTCGGCGCGGCGCACTGGGGCACCTGGGAAGCGCAGTTCATGTGGACGCTCAACACCGGCGGCCGACTGCTGCTCGGTCGGCGCTACGGTGCGAGTTATTGGGGTGAGCGCTTTGGCGTGAATCCGGGCTCGGCACTTGAGTGCCTGATCCACCGCAGTGCGCCGGCGCATACCAAGGTGCACATCAACTATGACTAGGGAGGAATGACGGGATGGATTATCCGAACAGTGTGCCCAGCGCCGGTCTGGTGAATGGGAAGTTTGTCGATGAAAACCCTATGACCGGCACGCCCGGATCGCTGATTCCGGCAGATTGGGGCAACGGTGTTACGCAGGAAATCATCAACGTGATCAATGCCGGGGGGCTGACGCCGGACGAGAAGAAATACGATCAGTTGCTGCAGGCGATTCAGAGCGTTTCGGCCAAGGGCTGGAATCTGGATTCGGCGTTGCCGATCAGCTCTTTGCCGACCGCGACGGTGGCGACGCCGGACGGTCGCCTGGCGATCACTCCGGCAGCGGTTTCCACGGGTGGCGGGCGGGTATCGATACCGGCCGGTGTGCTGATCAGCCTTGGTCAGGAGGTGGTGGCCGGGCAGTTGGGGCGTGCGCGTACGTTCACCACCCAGGTCTGGAGCAGCCCCGATCTGCTGCCAAGTTCCGGTTACTTTTTGCGGGCGCAAGTCATCGGTGGCGTGCTGACTTTTTACATGCAGCGCGGCACGGTCTATGACGCGACCCCGGAAGGATTGAAGGGCACGGTCAATGGTGCGGCGGGTGGCGGCTTCCAGTCGACGCCACTGGACCTTTGCCTGGCGTGGGTCGTCACGGCGGGGCCGGGTTCGATACCCACTGTCAGAGCCATCTACAACCGCAGCCGGTTGTCGTGGACGCAAACGGTCAATGGCAATGGTGTGGTTTATCTGCCGCTTGATCCGCATGCCCGTGCGGCGCGGCTGGTGGTGGGTAACCCGACGCCGCATCCGACCGGGATTACCAGCGTGAACTTTGCACCGACCGGATGGTTGGGGGGTAACTACTGCTACCTGAACCCGACGGTCGGTACGTCCAACAACTGGGATGGCTGGGCAACGCCGGGTGGCGCGGCGCTGATTTTTTCCAGCAACGTGGTCAGCGATACAACGGTGTCGACATTGACCGCCAGCTTCGATCACAACGAATTGCGCTCGCTGTGGCAGGCCTATCAGGCCGAACACACCTGGGGCGCAGGCACTGCCGCCAGTGACGAATTGCTGTTCAGCATGGGGCTCAAAAGTGTCGGTCCGGCCGATTATGCCAATGGCATCGCGGTCAACTTCGCTGCGGCGGTGAACGTGAATTTTTCCTGGGAGTTGATCCGATGATCATCATTCAAGAGCTGCATCAGTTCGAGGAAGGCTTGCGTCCGGCCCAGCCGTCCAGTGCCCATGATTGGGATGGAGAAAAATGGCAGCTGAATGCCTCCAGAGTCGCTGAACTGGAACTGCAGGAAGCCGAGCAGCTGTGTTCCAAAGTCGACGCGGCGGCTGACAGTGCACGCGCCGCTTTGGCCGGCGACCCGCTCAAAGCCATGGAGTATGCGCAGGCCGCTGCCGACGCGCAGGCTTATCAGGACGCCGGTTACCCGAAAAAGGAAGTGCCGTTGTCAGTCGCAGCGTGGGTGGTCAAAGGTCGTACGGCCAAACAGGCTGCCGAGCAGATCCTGAGCAAGGCCGATCAGCTCACCGACCATCTGCTGACCCTGCGCACCTTGCGCCTGAAGGCCAAGTACCAGATACGCGCGCACGCCGCCAAAGGCAATCTCGATCTGGCGCGCAGTGCCGGGGACGAAGCGTTGGCGGCGATTCGCGAAGTGCTCGGCAGCCAAAACCTCTAGATCGCGAATCTTTGCTCCGCATCACCCAGGCCCACTTCAATGTGGGCTTTTTATTTTCAGAAAACATACCGCTATCGGGCTCTCAGTAGTGAGCCTGACGACGCGGTTCATTTGTTATTTCAGAGGAACGAAAGACCTATGGATTATCCAAAAAGCGTCCCCAGCGTCGGTCTGGTCGATGGCCGCTTCGTCGATGAAAACCCGGTGGCGGGTACGCCGGGCTCGTTGATTCCGGCGGTGTGGGGCAACAGCGTGACCGAAGAGCTGCTGTCCGTGATCAAGGCCGCCGGAATAACCCCGGCTGAAGGGACCAACACTCAGTTGCTCTCAGCCTTGCAAAAACTCCTGAGCCTGGCCAGTCCGATGTCATCGCGGGTCACTGAAGTGTCGACTTCAAAGGTGCTGGCGCCGGAGGAAGCCGGGCTGGTGCTGATCAGCGCCAGTGCAGCGGATACCACGATCAATCTGCCGGCGGTCAGTACGTTGTCCGGCATTCGCGACTTCATCGTTCGCCGCGTCGATAACAGTAGCAAGCGGCTGGTCGTGCAGGCTTCGGGCAATGACCGGATCAGGTTTCACACGCACTTGTCGGCCAACGGTTATCCGTTCCTGGCGCTGATAGGGGCAGGGGACTGGTGGCACCTGCGCAGCGACGGCACAGGCAACTGGTGGCCGGTCGGTCGGTTCGATGCAACGCCTTTGGGCAGGATCGTCTTTGAAACCTCGACGGCCTCGAATCCCGGTGGCTATGGCGCGCTGGATGGCAGAGAAATGTTGCGCGCCGAATGGCCCTGGCTCTGGGACCACGCTGTTCAGTCCGGCATGTTGCGCACAGAGGCTGCTCGCGCTGGCGGCTGGAGCAGCGGTGACGGGATCAAGACATTCCGAGGCCCGGAGGTCCGTGGCGAATTTATCCGGGTGCTCGATGAGCAACGCAACATCGACACCGGGCGGGTCGCCGGTTCCTGGCAGACCGGCACCAACATCACCGGGGATAACGGCAGTGCCCCAGCGGTTCAGGGGATTGGCGATCTGGCGACGGTCGGCGTCGACCCGACCTCGTTTGCCGGTCTTGCCTATTGGTCGAGTGCGGCGTTTGCCGACAATCTGGTCAGTGGCTACTGGGGCATGACGCGTCCGCGAAACGTTGCCTATCCCGCCCGCATGAAACTCATCTGATGCCGGTTTCCCGGTCGCCTTCACCATCAAAAGGAAGCGAACAATGCCTTATTACTATGTAGATGAAATGACCCGGGAAATTGCGGGGCCGTTCGAGCCTATGGTCATTCCCGGGATAGGCGCTCAAATACCGAGCAACGCAATCGAACTCCCTGAACAGTCGCTGCCCGTCGAGGCCGGTCATGCGTGGGTGTGGCGCGATGGACAGGCGGTACAGCTGCTCGATATGCGTGGCCTGGTGTATCGCAAAGACAACGGCTTGCCTTTCCATTGGAACGAGTTCGGCACGCTGCCTGATGACCTGACCGTCAAGCCTCGCCCCAACTACTGCTTCTGGAAGGATGATGATTGGGTGCTGGATGTCGAAGCCGAACGTGCGGGCCAGGCTGCCGAGGCGGATGTCGCGCGCGATAATCAGCTGCGCACCGTGGTGATTCGTGTCGCGCCGCTGCAATACGCTTACGAGCTGGGCGAGGCGACCAGTGAACAACTGAGCGCATTGCAAGCCTGGAAGCGTTACGCATTGAACCTTGCGCGGATCGACCTGCAACCGGGCTACCCAGCGATCATCGAATGGCCGGCTGCGCCTGCCCAAAGCGTTGTTACGCCAGCGCTATAACTCGCAATTTCACTGAAACGTTGCAGACGGCGTCGTGCTGTCGGCGTTCGGCTGTCTGTAAAAACTGTAGAAGGTTATGACGTGGATTATCCAAAAAGTATTCCCGGCGTCGGCCTGGTCAACGGCGGTTTCGTCGATGAAAACCCGCTCGCCGGTTCCCCGGGATCGTTGATCCCCGCCGCGTGGGGCAACAGCGTCACGCAGGAAATTCTCAACGCGATCAAGGCTGCCGGGCTGACGCCTGATGAGGCCAGGACGGATCAGTTGGCAACGGCCATCGGTGCGCTGGTCGACTTCAGCAAACTGAAAAACACCCCGACTACCTTGGCCGGCTACGGCATCACCGATGCGGTGGGCCGGTTGCTGGCGGTGCGGCAGATCGAGACGGTCGGGATCACGGTTTACAAGCCTAATCCCAGGGCCAAACGGATTCGCGTGCGGCTGGTGGGGGCGGGTGGTTCCGGTGGTGGCTGTGGGCCGGTGGCGGCAGGTAATCAAATCCTTGGCGGCGGTGGCGGTTCAGGTGCTTACGCAGAAAGCCTGTATGACGTCACTGCACCAATGCTCGCCGGCGTGCCGGTTTCGCTGGGCGCCGGTGGTGCCGTCAGCAACACCACGGGCCTGGCGGGTGGTGGTGCTTCGTTTGGCGCCTACATGAGCGTTTCGGGAGGCGGTGGCGGGCAGAAACTGGCGATCGTGGTCACCGGTACTTCGTCCGGTTTTATCCAGGGTGGCGTAGGCGGAGCGATTACCGGCGGCAATTTGTGCAGCGCCCGCGGTATCACGGGTGGGTTCGGGATGAGCAACGCCAATTGGGGATTGCTCTCAGGTTGCGGGGCTCCGAGCCCCTTCGACGGCGGGGCATCCTTTACCGGATCCAACACGGCCGGCAACGCCGGCATCCGTGGCTCGGGTGGCAGCGGCTCATGCTCGGTCAACGCTTCGGCGTCAGTCGTCAGCGGTGCTGGCGGTGATGCTTTCTGTGAAATCTGGGAGTACGAGTAATGGCCCGTTATGCACGAGTGGAAAACGGTGTCGCGGTCGAGGTGATCGACACCGGCGACTACGCGATCACCCAACTGTTTGCTCCCGCTTTTGTCGAGACGATGGTGCAGGTGCCGGGCGACATGCAGATCGAAATCGGCGCGCCCATCGGTGAACTGCGCCAAGAGATTGCGCCGTTGCCGGCAATGGAAAGTCCGGCCGTTACCCCTGAAACCGTTGTCGCGGAACAAGAGCCTCTGGCGGCTGCGCGCACTTGGCGCCAGACCAGCCTGGCGGCCACCGAATGGTGGGTGACACGGCATCGCGATGAGCAGGAACTGGGACGCGGGACGACGCTCAAGGCTGCGCAGTATCTGGAACTGCTGGAGTACCGCCAGGCGCTGCGCGACTGGCCTGAATCAAGTCATTTTCCTTCGACAGTTTCCCGACCCTCGACCCCGTCATGGCTCGCTTTCAGAGCAGGAGAAAAGTAATGGATTATCCCAATAGTGTTCCCAGCGCTGGTCTGGTGAACGGAAAGTTTGTTGATGAAGACCCGATCAAAGGCTCGCCGGGCTCTTTGATCCCTGCCAGTTGGGGTAACGGTGTTACCCAGGAAATTCTTGAGGTGGTGCGGGCCGGAGGGCTGACGCCAAGTGAGGCGTCGAATACTCAATTGCTCGGCGCTCTGCGCAGCAACCAATTGTTCCAGACGGCTGCACCATTCGATGCCAGCCGGTCGGCGGCAACGTCTGAGTTTGTCCAGCGCGCACTGGGCAATTATGCCGGGGCGCGTGGTGTGTCTGCCGCGACGCAACTGACGGCAGCGGATGTGGGCTGGGTGATTGGTTTGGGGGGGAACTCGGCGTACACCGTAACCTTGCCGGATATCACCAAGGTCCCTAACGGCGCAACGATCGGCTTTCACTGTCGCAGTAATGCTGTGATCACCGTCGCTTGCATGAGTGGCACACAAATCAGCCCGCAAGGCGCCTATTTGACCTCGATTGTGATGAACAGCGGCGAGAGTGCCAACATTGTCAAAGAGAACGGCATCTGGACGGTTCATGGCACGGCCAGCCTGAAATATGCCGCGCTGTTTTCCGGACTGGTGAGCAACCCCGGATATCAGAAACACGCCAGCGGCAATATCGATCAGTGGGGCTCGGGAATATCGAATGCCGAGGGCAATGTGTACGTGACATTTCCGATCCCGTTTCCAAGGGGCTATTTCTCGCTGGTGGCAACCCATTCGGGAGGCGATGCGGCGATGGTTGCTGTGATCGCATACAACCAGCAGGGCTGCACGCTGAGAATTCGCAATGCTGCCGCTCAAGTGAACGCAGGTTGGTCTGTGAACTATTTTGCAAAGGGGTATTGAATGAACCCGTTCAATGTTTTGTTCAGCGCCAGCACCCGGAGCGCGTATGTGCCGGGTATCAACTCGACGGATATTCCCGACGACGTTATTGAAATTCCTCAGGGCTATTGGATCTCGCTGCTGCAGCAATTGGCGGTCACTCCAAAAATGATTGGCGTGAGTGCCGATAACGGCTACCCGATTCTGGTCGATCCACCGCCACCCTCGCCGGCTGAGGCCGCTGATGCCGAGCGCTTCTGGCGCACGGCGCAACTGGCAGCCACTGATGGTCTGGTGGCCCGTGACCGCGATGAGCTGGAGGACGGCGGCGGTACCACGCTGACTACCGAGCAATACGCGCAATTGCAAACCTATCGCCGTGAGTTGCGTGACTGGCCGCAAGGCTCCTTCTTTCCGCTCAGCGAGCATCGGCCGGTAGCGCCGCAGTGGTTGGCTGCTGCGCTCTAAGCTTTCAAGGATGTTGAAATGGATTACCCAAAAAGTGTTCCCAGCGTCGGGCTGGTGAATGGCAAGTTCGTCAATGAAGATGTTGTTGCTGGGTTGCCGGGATCGTTGATCCCGGCAACTTGGGGCAACAGCGTTACCGATGAGCTGTTGAATGTCGTCAGGTCCGCTGGTTTCGAACCGAGTGAAGACGATACAACTCAACTTCTACGAGCCGTTAAAAAACTCAGTCAGGCAGGTGAAGATAAACATGCCGCAGATATCGGCGCAGCCAATCTTTACATGGCCAACTATGTGCCTGCCATCTCAACGCTAAAGGATGGATTGGTATTGCGCTTTACTGCCGGTAACGCCAATAACGGAGCCAGTACCTTTGCACCGAACGGGTTGTTGCCCAAGCCGCTTTTGAGTCTGGGACTGAGTGCGTTGCGGCCTGCCGAGATTGTTGGTGGCAGCGTGTGTTCGGTGGTGTACAGCGCCGCACTGGACAGTTGGGTGCTGGTGTATGCGAGCGGCGGCAATGCTGCGAGTGGCCGGCTGCTTGAGGTGAAAACATTTACCGCATCTGGAACCTATGTGCCAACGGTCGGGATGAAAAATGTGCTGGTCAAGGTGGTGGGCGGTGGTGGTGGCAGCGCAGGCGTTGGCGCAACCAGCGGCACTCAATATGGCGTTTGTGGTGGCGGCTCTTCCGGGAGTTATGCGCAGGCATGGCTGGATGCGAAGACGCTTGGCAGCAGCCAAATTGTCACCGTCGGTGCCGCAGGGGCGGCAGGCGCTCCAGCGAGCGCTGGAGGAACCGGTGGAACGAGCTCGTTTGGCGCCGTCGTGACGGCTCCGGGAGGCGGGGGATCGCGGTGGATCGAGCTGGTTGCACCGAACGGTAATGGCCTTTACGCAGGCGGTTCACCAGGTGTTGTCGCTTCTGGAGGAAATATCGTCAATTTTGCTGGTACTTCCGGTTCCCCCGGGATCTCGATAGCCGGGCCTACGCTCGCCGGACATGGCGCCAGTTCGCCTTTGGGGGCGGGGGGAACAGGGAACAGCTTTGGTGGCCCTGCCAGCATCGGATCCGGATACGGTTCTGGTGGCGGCGGAGTCGCCAATGCTCCAAACCAACCCGGACGGTCAGGCTCAGCCGGTGCACCCGGTGCAGTGATCGTCTACGAGTACGCCTGATGAAAACCTACGCACGCATCGTCAATAACACGGTGGTCGAGTTGTTCTCCACCGAAGGCAATATGGCCGAGATGTTTCACCCGGACCTGCTCTGGGTCGATATCACCGACATTACCCCGACACCGCAAATCGATTGGACAGCCAACTTCGGCACCCTCGGCTGGGTATTCGTATCAACTGAGGAAAAGGTCCCTGACAGCACCCTGACAACTCTGGCAAAAAAATGGCTGGGGGGCGTTGTCCGCCAACCATGATTCAATCGCAACATCCAGGGAGGATTACGCATTATGCAAATAACTGAAGACAACCTTAAAACCATCATGCCCAACGCCCGCAGCCAAGCGGGCGTTTTTGTTTCTGCGCTCAACAGCGCCATGGCCAGCCATCGCATCGACACCCCCAAACGTGTCGCTGCGTTTCTCGCGCAAATCGGCCACGAGTCGGGCCAGTTGCAATACGTGCGCGAGTTGGGCAACAACCAATACCTGAGCAAATACGACACCGGCACGCTGGCGCTTCGATTGGGCAACACGCCCGAGGCGGACGGCGACGGCCAGAAGTACCGTGGTCGCGGGCTGATCCAGATCACCGGTCGCAGCAACTATCGTCAATGCAGCCTCGGCCTGTTCGGCGATGAACGTTTGCTGTCCCTGCCCGAATTACTTGAGCAGCCGCAATGGGCGGCGGAGTCCGCCGCATGGTTCTGGGAGCTGAACGGCTTGAACGAACTGGCTGATCGCGACCAGTTCAACAGCATCACCCGCCGAATCAACGGCGGGTTGAATGGCCTGCAGGATCGCCTCGACATCTGGGCGCGGGCGAGGGCGGTGCTATGTCCATCTCCTGGCGCGTAATCGGCGTTCTGTCGTTGGCTCTGATCGCGGCCGCGTTGGCCTGGCACGCTCAGGACTGGCGCTATGGTCGCCAACTGGCCGAGCAGGCGCGACGGCATGCCGACACCCTCAATCAACTGACCTCGGCCGCTGCCACCGCGCAGCAGGTCGAGCAGGACAAGCGTCTGGCCCTCGAGCAACGCCTCGCCGCCAGTGAACAAACCCACTATCGAGCCATGAGCGATGCCCAACGTGATCAGGATCGCCTGCGCGATCGTCTTGCCACTGCTGATCTGCGCCTGTCAGTCCTCATCGACGCAGGCGACGCTGCCCAAGGCTGCGGGGTGCCAGCCACCACCGGCCCCGGCGGCGTGGATCATGCAACCGTACGCGCCCGACTTGACCCGGCGCATGCTCAACGAATTATCGCCATCACCGACACCGGCGACCGTGGACTGATCGCCCTGCAGGCGTGTCAGGCCTATGTCCGAGCGCTGGCGCCCGAACATTTTGAATGAGTCTGTGTATTGAAAGCGCAACCGGGTCGTGTACGGTGAAGGTCTTCCACCCGATCCGGAGCACACCGTGAAAGAGATCACCCAACTGGCCGCCGACCTTGGCCGACGTCTGCAATTGCTCAATGCCCACGTCACCACCGCCGAATCCTGCACCGGTGGCGGGATTGCTGAAGCGATCACGCGGATTCCGGGGAGTTCGGCCTGGTTCGAAGCCGGTTACGTGACCTACTCCAACCGCCAGAAAACCCAGCAACTGAATGTCCCCGCCGAACTGTTCGGCACAGTGGGGGCGGTCAGTCGCGAGGTGGTCGAGTCGATGGTGCGTGGCGCGCAGAAGAACAGCCTGGCGCGGTTTGCCGTGGCGGTCAGCGGCGTGGCCGGGCCTGACGGCGGTACACCGAACAAACCGGTGGGCACCGTGTGGCTGGCCTGGGGTGTGGGCGATGTGGTTTCCAGCGAGGTCCAGCACTTCCCCGGCGGTCGCGACGAAGTCCGCCGACAAACGGTGAAGGCCGCGCTAGAGGGGCTGTTGCGACTAGCGGCACGAGAAATCGAAAATCAGGGGTAGGCGATCCGCGAACGCTGTGGAATAATACTGGCTACTTATACAGGTGTTGGCCGTCAGGCCTTATTGATTACGTGAGGACTTTAATGGACGACAACAAGAAGAAAGCCTTGGCTGCGGCCCTGGGTCAGATCGAACGTCAATTCGGCAAGGGTGCCGTAATGCGTATGGGCGATCAGGACCGTCAGGCGATCCCGGCCATTTCCACTGGCTCTCTGGGTCTGGACATCGCACTCGGCATTGGCGGTCTGCCAAAAGGTCGTATCGTTGAAATCTACGGTCCTGAATCTTCCGGTAAAACCACACTGACGCTGTCCGTGATCGCTCAGGCTCAGAAAGCCGGCGCGACCTGCGCATTCGTCGACGCCGAACACGCCCTCGACCCTGAGTACGCCGGCAAACTGGGTGTCAACGTCGACGACCTGCTGGTTTCCCAGCCGGACACCGGCGAACAGGCACTGGAAATCACCGACATGCTGGTGCGCTCCAACGCCGTAGACGTGATCATCGTCGACTCCGTGGCCGCCCTGGTACCGAAGGCTGAAATCGAAGGCGAAATGGGTGACATGCACGTGGGCCTGCAAGCCCGTCTGATGTCCCAGGCGCTGCGTAAAATCACCGGTAACATCAAGAATGCCAACTGCCTGGTGATCTTCATCAACCAGATCCGCATGAAGATCGGCGTGATGTTCGGTAGCCCGGAAACCACCACCGGTGGTAACGCGCTGAAGTTCTACGCTTCGGTCCGTCTCGACATCCGCCGTACCGGCGCGGTGAAGGAAGGCGACGAAGTGGTTGGCAGTGAAACCCGCGTCAAGGTCGTGAAGAACAAGGTGGCTTCGCCGTTCCGTCAGGCCGAGTTCCAGATCCTTTACGGCAAAGGCATCTACCTCAATGGCGAGATGA
This sequence comes from Pseudomonas sp. H1h, assembly GCF_000633255.1. Lineage (GTDB taxonomy): Bacteria > Pseudomonadota > Gammaproteobacteria > Pseudomonadales > Pseudomonadaceae > Aquipseudomonas. Next base: position 318,489 of record NZ_AYMJ01000015.1, on the reverse strand, counting down.
TCGACCTGGGCGTGCTGCACGGTTTCGTCGAGAAATCCGGCGCCTGGTATGCCTATGAAGGCACCAAGATCGGTCAGGGCAAGGCCAACTCGGCCAAGTTCCTGGCAGACAATCCGGAAGTCGCTGCCAAGCTTGAGAAGCAGCTGCGTGACAAACTGCTGTCGCCATCAGTGATCGCCGACTCCAAGGCTTCTGCGGTCAAAGAGACCGAAGATGACCTGGCTGACGCTGATATCTGATAACAGCGATGACCAACGCCGTACTCGATACCCTCGTCGCGGTGCGGCGAACCGCCATGGACCTGCTCGCTCGACGCGAGCATGGTCGAGTCGAACTGACGCGCAAACTGCGTCAGCGCGGCGCTGAGGCGCAGATGATCGAAACAGCCCTCGACCGTTTGACGGAAGAAGGGCTGCTTTCCGAAGCCCGTTACCTTGAAAGCTTTGTCTCCTACCGTGCCCGTTCCGGCTACGGCCCTTTGCGGATTCGTGAAGAGCTCGGCCAGCGCGGTCTGCAGCGCGCCGACATTGAACTCGCCCTGCGCGAAAGCGGTATCGATTGGCAGGGACAGCTTCGGGATACGTGGCAGCGAAAATTCTCCGGGCAGTTGCCCATTGATGCCAAGGAGCGGGCCAGGCAAGGCCGATTCCTCGCGTATCGGGGCTTCTCGATGGAGATGATCAACCGCTTGTTCAGCGGCAAAGAGATGGACGATTAAGACGCTTCAACAAAAACGGCCCGCTATGAAAATAGCGGGCCGTTTTTTTTTGCCTTCAAATGACCTTCGAGGGCTCACGTGCACGTTGTGCCGTCTGTGGTTTGGTGTGTGCCCAGTTTTCCGGGAGGTTGATGTAATCCACCAGCTCCCTGAGTCGGCCATGATCCCGGGCATTGAACGCGAAGGCCAACCGCACCAGATGGCTGTACTGCGCTTCGTCGTGCTCCTCGCCACTGTAGGCGTGCTGATGGAACTGGTCGCTGAGGCATAGATCGGCGAAAGCCTCCTGCATATGCTCCAGTGCCTGGTCGCTGAGCTTGTGATGCATGCGGATCACGAACTGACGCTTGAGCCAACGACTGGAGTGGAAGTTGCTGTAGAACTGATTGATCTGTTCCACCGCCTCATCGACGCTGTAGACCAGCCGCATCAGCTTCAGGTCGGTGGGCAGGATGTAGCGATTGTCTTCGAGTTGCTGGCGAATGAAGTCCAGTGCGCCTTGCCAGAACGTTCCGCCGGGCGTGTCCAGCAACACCACCGGCACCAAAGGGCTTTTTCCGGTCTGGATCAGTGTCAGCACCTCCAGCGCCTCGTCCAGGGTTCCGAACCCGCCAGGGCAGAGCACGAGTGCATCGGCCTCCTTGACGAAGAACAGTTTGCGGGTGAAGAAGAAATGGAACGGCAGCAGGTTGCCGGTGCCGTCCACGGTCGGGTTGGCATGTTGCTCGAAGGGCAGGGTGATATTGAACCCGAGGCTGTGATCGCGACCGGCGCCTTCGTGTGCGGCGGCCATGATCCCGCCACCGGCTCCGGTGATGACCATCATGTCCGAGCGTGTCAGGGCTGCGCCGAGTTCCCGGGCCATTGCATACAGCGGATGTTCGACCGGCGTGCGCGCCGAGCCGAACACGGTGACTTTGCGTCGTCCCTTGAATTGTTCCAGCACCCGGAACGCCTGCTCCAGTTCGCGCAGGGCCTGCAGGGTGATCTTGGCGTTCCAGCGGTTGTGATCTTCCTGGGCCATGCGCAGCACGGTCAGGATCATGTCGCGATAAATCGGCAGGTTCGGGCTGTTGGGGGAAACCTGGTTGAGTTGTTCTTCGACCTTGCTGATGAGGTCGGGGCCGCTTTCCTGAAAATGACGGCTGAGCAGGTCATTCGGTTGGTAAGGCATTCAACGTCTCCTTCTGCACAGAGCTTGTGGCCCTGACGTGCGGCGTCAGTGCCGCGCTGCAAATAACTCACTCGGCAGCTCCTTTTTCTGCCGTGAACAGGTGATCGGGAATACTTTTAATCTAGACCCTCGCGGGCCATTGCGCTGAGTTGATCATTACGCCGCGAAGTCTTTTCTGGCAACCGTTGCTTGTCGATTGGCAAAGGAAGCTCACCGCTCGTCCGAACGTACGCCGTAGAGCAATCGCTCTGATTTACTAACTTACAGGCACCGTACGACAGCTTTAAGTCAGCAACCGTACGCAAGGTGCGCGCTTTTCAAGGATTCGTGGGTGGCAAGGAGGCGGGATAGATGGCCAGAGTGGTTCTGGAGATCGATACGCAGCTGTATCGGATGCTTAAAGCGTCAGCCGAGACCAATCAAGTGAGTCTCGAAGAGGAGTGCTGCCGTCGGCTGGCAGGGGGAGAGCGACGCTCTCGCTACTTGCAGGCCCTGGTGGCCGAATTGCGCGCCGAAGATGAACAGCGGCGCGCCAACACCGGATGATTACTTCTTCTTCGCCGGAGCCGCTTTCGGGCAATCGGAATCCTGATAGCTGGCCGAGCCGATGGCCTTGTTGGTTTTGTATTCACTGAAGTCGTAACGCATGATCGCGCCCTTGGCCATCAGCTTGCGGTACGACGGGTTACTGCACACCGAAGCACCCAGCTGGAAATACACGGCCTTTGGATCAGCGCGCATCTTTTCGGCGTGGCTTGCCTGCACGCTCAGGTGGTTGATCAGGGTAACGCCCTCAACGGTGTAGCCCTGATCGAGAATGTCTTCGTTGATCGCCCGTGGTGTGCCGACGCTGCTTTGTTCGGCGATGTTGCGCAGTTCTTTGTTCAGATTCTGCTCTTTCAGGGACGCCGCTTGAGCGCTGAAGGACAAAGCCAGTGCGATGGCCGCGGTAGGAACGATAAGGCGCAGCATGAAACTCTCCTGATTCAGTGACTGGTGGTTCGACCAGCCCCGTGGCTGTGCGTTCAGTGGCGCCGGATTATAGGGGAGCCGGTCGGGAGGGTACAGGTTTGCGCTCGCTGCTCTGTTAAACTGCCGGCCTTTATTGCCTTGCCGAGTGCTGTGCGTGTCGAGTTTCCCTGCTGTGGGGCGTTGCCCGTGACCCATCATGCCCCCAACGCCGTAGCCCGCTTGCGCGACCAGCGCGAGGACGAGGGTATCAAGCCGATTCAGGCCCGTGGTTTTCGCTCCGAGCGTTGCCGCGACTGCCGGGTGATCATCAGCCATTGCCTGTGCGCCTGGCGACCGACGGTCGAAACCCGTTCGGGCGTGTGCCTGATCATGACCGGCAAGGAAGTGTTCAAACCAAGCAACACCGGCTGGCTGATTGCCGATGTGGTGGGCGACAACCACGCGTTCATCTGGTCGCGCACCGAACCTGATCCGCAGATGCTGGCGCTGCTCAACGACCCGCAATGGCAGCCATACCTGGTGTTTCCCGGTGAATACGTCGAGCCGTCGCGGGTGACCAACACGGTCGCTGCCGATAGCAGCAAGCGTCCGTTGTTCATCCTGCTGGATGCGACCTGGACCGAGGCGCGCAAAATCTTCCGCAAGAGTCCGTATTTCGACCGCTTGCCGATTCTCAGCCTGATGCCTGACAAACTCTCGCGCTATCGCCTGCGCCGTTCTACCCGCAGCGAGCACCTGTGCACCGCCGAAGTCGCAGCGTTGTGCCTGGAGCTGGCGGGGGACAGCGATGCCGCTTCGGCACTGGACGCTTATTTCGATGTGTTCAGCCAGCATTATCTGGGCGCCAAACAACAGCTGGACCTCAATGAGTCGACCCCGGCCCACGCCGAGTTGTTGCCTTATATACGAAAGCCGCAAGCGGTGTTGGCCCCATAGTGGCCCATACTGCACACCGCAGCGGCCGTGCTGCTTGACCACCCCGGCTTCGCTGGGCATGCTTGGCGCCGATTAGGGCGCGGCCAAGGTTTGAAACGCCGTGTTTGCAAGTGATTGGCGTTGAACGTGCCCCTGTGGATACCGCTGTGTGGCGGTATCTTGAGTTGCTTTGGTGAGGCCTGAATGCGTCGGGTCTGCCATTAAAAACAGGATCATTTGAAAAATGGCCACATACGACATCCTGATTGCCGATGATCACCCTCTATTTCGTAGCGCACTGCATCAAGCGGTGACGCTGGGCCTTGGCCCGGATGTACGACTGGTGGAGGTGGCGAGCATCGCCGAACTGGAAGCGCGCCTGACCGAAAAGGCTGACTGGGATCTGGTTCTGCTGGACTTGAACATGCCAGGCGCTTTCGGGTTTTCCGGGTTGGTCATGCTGCGCGGGCAGTACCCGCAGATCCCGGTGGTGATGGTCTCGGCCCAGGAAGAAGCCTCGGTCATGGTCAAGTCCCGGGAGTTCGGCGCCAGTGGCTTCATTCCCAAGTCCAGTGACCTGAGCGTGATTCAGGACGCGGTGCGCAAAGTGCTCGATGGCGATGTGTTCTGGCCACCTCAGGCGTTTGAAGCTGTCAGTGTCTCCGACGAGGCCAAAGCCGCCAGTGATGGCCTGGCCAGCCTTACTCCGCAACAGTTCCGCGTATTGACCATGGTCTGTGAGGGCTTGCTGAACAAGCAGATTGCCTATGAGCTGAGCGTGTCCGAGGCGACCATCAAGGCCCACGTCACGGCGATCTTTCGAAAGCTGAATGTGCGTACCCGGACACAAGCGGCATTACTTCTGCAACAACTTGAGTCAATTCCGAGCCAATAATGGCTGGTGTCTTCACGCTTTTTTGACTTTTGTTGATCTAGCTTTCCCACTCCTTTTTGGTTGGTTTTTACTTTATGTCACCTTTCAAGGGCCAGACCGGCCTGAAACGCATCCTCAACGCTTCCGGTTACTCGCTGGACGGCCTGCGCGCAGCCTTTACCGGCGAAGCCGCGTTCCGCCAACTGGTGCTGCTTAATGTGGTGCTGATACCGCTGACGTTTTTCCTCAATGTCAGTCGCGTCGAACGAGCCGTGCTCATTGCAGTCTGCCTGTTGGCGCTGATCGTCGAGTTGCTGAACTCGGCAGTAGAAGCCGCGATCGACCGCATCTCCCTGGAACTGCACCCACTGTCCAAGAACGCCAAGGACATGGGCAGCGCCGCGCAATTCGTGGCCCTGAGCATGATCGCCCTGGTGTGGGCGGTGATTCTGCTTTAAGCGATACTCGGCAACACGATCTCGTCGCTGCGCTGTACCCCGGCGGTGAAAGCGCGGCACAGATCGAGGAATTCACGCATGGCCGAGGTCTGGTATTTCTGCTTGTGCCAGATGAAGTAGAACTGCCGGGACAGATCCAGGTCCGGCGTTTCCACCGCCACCAGGCTGCCACGCCGAAACGCATCGCGCAGTGCCAGCCGCGAAATGCAGCCAATCCCCAGCCCCGACTCCACCGCGCGCTTGATCGCTTCGGTGTGTTCCAGTTCCAGACGGATATTCAGCGCACTGCGATGGTGCCGCATGGCCTGATCGAAGGTCAGCCGCGTGCCAGAGCCTTGCTCACGCAGAATCCATGCTTCGTGGGTCAACTCTTCCATGGTCGCACTGCCGCGTTTGGCCAGCGGATGTTGGGGCGCACAGAACACCACCAGCTCATCCTCGACCCAGCTCTGAACTTCGATGTCCGGATGGCTGCAATCGCCTTCGATCAGACCCAGATCAATTTCGTAGTGGGCGACCTGGTGCACGATATTGGCCGTGTTCTGTACGTGCAGTTTCACCTGGCTTTCCGGGTGGCGCTGCATGAAACCGCCGATCAACAGGGTCGCCAGGTAATTGCCGATGGTCAGGGTGGCGCCCACCGACAGTGAGCCGAAACCGGATTTGCCGTTGAGCAGGTCTTCGATTTCCTTGGACTGATCGAGCAGGGCCACCGCTTGCGGCAACAGCTGCTTGCCGAGGGCATTGAGGCTCAGGCGCTTGCCGGCGCGATCGAACAGCTGGCAGCTGGACTGGCGCTCCAGTTCGGTGATTGAGGTGCTGGCCGCCGATTGCGAGAGGTTGAGCAGACCCGCAGCACGGGATACGCTTTCCTGCTGGGCGACGGCGACGAAGACTTGCAGTTGACGAAGAGTAAATCGCATATCGATATAACCGATAACCCTTATCTTAATAATCCAGTTAACAGATATTGTCGTCGCTATTAGAATGCGATGCAATTGCGCACTCTCGGCCGTCAAGGCGAGCGCAGACCCAATATCCAGGAGTCCCACGTACATGAGCAACATGAACCACGAGCGTGTCCTCAGTGTTCACCACTGGAACGACACTCTGTTCAGCTTCAAGTGCACCCGCGATCCGGGCCTGCGCTTCGAGAACGGTCAGTTCGTGATGATCGGCCTGCAGCAGCCCAATGGCCGCCCGCTTATGCGCGCTTACTCGATTGCCAGCCCGAACTGGGAAGAGCATCTCGAGTTCTTCAGCATCAAGGTGCAGGACGGTCCGCTGACCTCGCAGCTGCAGCACCTGAAGGAAGGCGACGAGATCATCATCTCGAAGAAACCTACCGGCACCCTGGTGCTGGACGACCTGAACCCGGGCAAGCATCTGTACCTGCTGAGCACCGGCACCGGTCTGGCGCCGTTCATGAGCGTGATCCAGGACCCGGAAACCTACGAGCGCTTTGAAAAAGTGATCCTGGTCCACGGTGTGCGTTACGTCAACGAAGTCGCCTACCGCGAATTCATCACCGAGCACCTGCCGCAGAACGAGTTCTTCGGCGAAGCGCTGCGTGACAAGCTGATCTACTACCCGACCGTGACCCGTGAGCCGTTCGAGAACCAGGGCCGTCTGACCGACCTGATGCGCAGCGGCAAGCTGTTCAGCGACATCGGTCTGCCACCGATCAACCCGCAGGACGACCGCGCGATGATCTGCGGCAGCCCGAGCATGCTCGACGAGACCAGCGAAGTGCTCGACAGCTTCGGCCTGAAGATCTCGGCGCGTATGCGCGAACCGGGTGATTACCTGATCGAGCGTGCGTTCGTCGAGAAGTAAAACGAAATACCTGTGGGAGCGAGCCTGCTCGCGACGGCATTGTGTCATTCAATGCACATGTGAATGACAGACCGCTTTCGTGAGCAGGCCCGCTCCCACATTGATTTGTATTGCATTAAAAAGCCCGCGTTGCCTGAGAAGGCAACGCGGGCTTTTTCGTTTGCGGGTTTACGCCGTGGCGGCAATCACTTCCAGCACGCGAATCTGCTCGGGCGTCGGGTAATGCCAGCGTACATCCAGGTCCCAGAACTGCGCGCCGTATTCACGCTCCGGTGCCGGCGTCTGATACGCCGGGCGCGGATCCTGTGCCAGGCACTGCTCGATCAACTCGACCAAAGGCTCGCCAAGGCGCTGTGCATGTCTGTGCGCCTGTTGCAGCGCGACGTCCGTCCACTGCACGTCAATCAGCTGTGGCGCGGCACTGGCGATGCTGTTGGCGGCGTCAGGGATGATGTCGGCGTAAGGGACATAGGGTTTGATGTCGAGAATCGGCGTGCCGTCGAGCAAGTCGATACCCGAGATGAACAGCCGGTTGGCTTCGACCTTGTCCAGTTTTACCACCGACTGCCCGATGCCATTGGGGCGGTGAGTGGCGCGGGTGGCGAACACGCCCATCGACTTGTTGCCGCCCAGGCGCGGTGGCCGCACTTTCAGCCGTGGTTTATCTTCCAGCGCCTGATGAAACAGGAACAGCAGCCAGACATGGCTGACCTGCTCCAGACCTTGCACGGCGTCACCCTGATCGAACGGCGCCACCAGTTCCAGCACGCCACGGGCGGCGGGGGCCAGTTGTGGCTGGCGCGGGATGGCGAACTTCTCCTTGAAGCAGGAGCGCACGAAGCCGATGGGGGAGACGCTGTAAGTCATGATCTGGAATCGAGGCGGGAGCGGGGTGGGGATAATAACCCGGAGGGCTTGAAGTGCGGTGTTGGCTGTTAGTCGGCCTTCGCGAGCAGGCTCGCTCCCTCAGAGGGTTGGTGATGTACACAAAGCCCTTGTGGGAGCGAGCCCGCTCGCGAAAGTCGCAGCGCTGGTCTGAAGCCGGAACCGTGATCAGCCGCGAACGCGCAGGGTCAGGCCCTTGAGGAAGTTGCGCAGCAACTGGTCGCCGCACGGGCGATAGTTGGTGTGGCCGACCTTGCGGAACAGCGCGCTCAGCTCAGGCTTGGACACCGGGAACTCGGCAGCCTTGAGGATGGCGTGCATGTCGTCTTCTTTCAGTTCGAAGGCCACGCGCAGCTTTTTCAGGATGATGTTATTGGTCACCGGGACTTCGATCGGTTGTGGCGGACGGCTTTCGTCCTTGCCGCGCTTGAAGACCACCAGGCCGTCGAGGAAGTGCGCGATCACTTCGTCCGGGCAGCGTACGAAGCCTTCTTCGTCTTCTTCTTTCTTGTCGAGCCAGATCACCACGTCAGCGAGCGCTACGTCCATGCCGCCGAGTTTGATGATCTCGACAACTTTCTTGTCGCTGATGTCGAGCATGTAGCGCACGCTGCGCAGTACGTCGTTATGAACCATGTGGGCAATCCTGATATTTCGTTGTGGGCAGCGCGCAGGGCGCGATGCCGGAATGTGTGGCGGCAGCGCAAGTCTTAGAACTTCTCTTTGCCGGACAGGTAGCGCCATTGGCCAACCGGGACTTTGCCGATCGACACGCCGCCGATGCGGATGCGGCGAATACCGATCACCTTCAAGCCGACCGCTTCGCAAAACTGCGCGATGATTCCCGGTTGCGGGTTTTTCATGGCGAAGCGCAGGCGGTTTTCGTTCTGCCAACTGGCCTTGACCGGCGGCAGCTCCTTGCCCTTGTGGGTGAGGCCGTGTTGCAGGCGATTAAGGCCGTGGGCAACCATGTCACCTTCGACCTCGACCACGTATTCCTGCTCGATCTTGGCGGCGTCGGCGGTGAGCTTGCGCAGGATTTTCCAGTCCTGGGTGAACACCAGCAGGCCGCTGGCCTTGGCCTGCAGGTCGGCACTGGCGGTCAGGCGCAGGAAGTGCCCGCGCAACGGACGTTTGCCGTAGCGGTGTTCTTCGCTGAGGGTCTCGGCGCTGAGCGATTGCATGGCGCTGTCGACGTCCATGCCGGCCGGCGCGTTGAGCAGGATGGTCACCGGCTCTGGCGCGGTGGCCTTGGCGTCCTTGTCGAGCTCGACTTTCTGGTCGCCGACCTTGAACTGCGGTTCGTCGATCACTTCGCCGTCCACGGTGACCCAGCCGCCCTCGATGAACAGCTCGGCCTCCCGGCGGGAGCAACCGACCAGTTCGATGAGGCGTTTGGAGAGGCGAATCGGGTCAGTCATGACAGGGCCGTAACAAAAAAGGGGTGGGCATTGTACCTGCCTGGCGCCGGTTAAGCCCGGTTCCATTTTGGCGTATGGCTTTTTGTAGGCCTTCTGTGGTGTGTCAGCCGTGTTGTGAGCGTTGTTGGTTTTGGCGCAAACGCATGTGCAGCAGCGGATATGGCTGGCCCATGCCGTCGACTTCCGAGCGGCCGATCACTTCGAAGCCCTGCTTGAAGTAGAAGCCCAAGGCTTGTGGGTTCTGCTCGTTGACGTCGAGTTCATCGGCGTTCAAATGCTGCATGGCGTAATTCAGCAGTTTTTTACCCAAACCCTGGCCACGATGCTCGGGGTCAATGAACAGCATTTCAATCTTGCCCGCCGCCACACCGGCGAATCCGGTGATGCGCTGCTGAGCGTCCCTGGTGCAGATCAACATCACTGCATCCAGATAACGCGTGAGCACCAGATTGCGCAGCAGCTCGATGTAGCTGTCCGGCAGAAAATCATGGGTGGCGCGAACCGAGGCCTCCCAGACCCGGGTCAGTTCCTGATAATCGCTGAGTTTCGGTGTGTGGATGACCGAATGGTGACGCATGCCCGTCTGCCTCTTGTGCGTTTCAAGGGAGTCCGTCCCCCGCTAAACGATAGCCGTAAAAAAGCCCCGCATCTCATAAAAAGAGCGGGGCTTTTGAATTCAGCGTTGTCTCTTTGTGGGAGCGGGCTTGCTCGCGAAAGCGTCATATCAGTCGACAACTTTAGTGACTGATCCGCCGCATTCGCGAGCAAGCCCGCTCCCACAGGTACTGCGTGATGCTCAGATCTGTTCAGCCCACAGGTCGTATTCGTCAGCGTCAGTCACCTTGCACCAGACCTTGTCACCCGGCTTGAGGTTGCTGCCGTTGTCGATGAACACGTTGCCGTCGATTTCCGGGGCATCGAAGAAGCAGCGGCCGACCGCGCCCTGTTCGTCGACTTCGTCCACCAGCACTTCGATCTCGCGGCCGATGCGCATCTGCAGGCGGGCCGAGCTGATGGCCTGCTGGTGCGCCATGAAGCGCTCCCAACGATCCTGCTTGACGTCGTCCGGTACCACTTCCAGGTCCAGATCATTGGCTGGCGCACCTTCAACCGGCGAGTACTGGAAGCAGCCGACGCGGTCGAGCTGGGCTTCGGTCAGCCAGTTCAGCAGGTACTGGAAGTCTTCTTCGGTTTCGCCCGGGAAGCCGACGATGAAGGTCGAACGGATGATCAGGTCCGGGCAGATTTCGCGCCAGTTCTTGATCCGTGCCAGGGTCTTGTCTTCGAACGCCGGGCGCTTCATCGACTTCAGCACTTTCGGGCTGGCGTGCTGGAACGGGATGTCCAGGTACGGCAGGATCTTGCCGGCGGCCATCAGCGGGATCAGTTCGTCAACGTGCGGGTACGGGTAAACGTAGTGCAGGCGGACCCAGACACCAAGGGTGCTCAGCGCTTCGCAGAGCTCGGTCATGCGGGTTTTCACCGGTGCGCCGTTCCAGAAGCCGGTGCGGTATTTGACGTCGACGCCGTAGGCGCTGGTGTCCTGGGAAATCACCAACAGTTCCTTCACGCCGGATTTGACCAGGCGCTGGGCTTCGTCGAGCACATCACCGACCGGACGGCTGACCAGTTTGCCGCGCATCGACGGGATGATGCAGAAGGAGCAGCTGTGGTTGCAGCCTTCGGAAATCTTCAGGTAAGCGTAGTGGCGTGGAGTCAGCTTGATGCCTTGCGGCGGCACCAGGTCGATCAGCGGGTTGTGATCCTGGCGTGGCGGCACGACTTCGTGCACGGCGTTGACCACTTGCTCGTATTGCTGCGGACCGGTCACGGCCAGCACGCTCGGGTGCACGTCGCGGATGTTGCCTTCTTCCACGCCCATGCAACCGGTGACGATGACCTTGCCGTTTTCCTTGATCGCTTCGCCGATCACTTCCAGCGACTCAGCCTTGGCCGAATCGATGAAACCGCAGGTGTTGACGACTACAACGTCGGCGTCCTGATAGGTGGACACCACGTCATAGCCTTCCATGCGCAGCTGGGTCAGGATGCGCTCGGAGTCGACCAGTGCTTTCGGGCAACCCAGAGATACGAAGCCAACCTTTGGATTGGCCGGCGCAGGAGTGGTGGACATGTCTAACCTCGGTATTTTGTGACATCGCTTTCTTGGTGCGAAAGCCGACGGATGGGCGCTTAGGGCGCGCCTCTGATCAAAAAGTGCGCAATTCTAGCGGCGAGCAACGCACTTGACCAGCTTTATGCAGGGAAATACGACGAGTGCTGCGCTATGCTTCGCGCCGTTGAGCTTTACCAATTTTTTACAGTCAACAAAACGTCTGTAACAACAGGTAAAACAGCGCATGCTGCACCACAAAGCATAGTGCTTCATTCAAAGAAGCCGGTTCTGAGAAGTAGGAGTGTTGGATGGGTCAGGCAAGTAGTCAGGCGGCGGGCGCCGAGCATTCGGCTGCAAAACCGCTGAGCATGCTGGTCGCGGCAGTCGGGGTGGTTTACGGCGACATCGGCACGAGCCCGTTGTACACCCTCAAAGAAGTTTTCGCCGGTCATTATGGGGTGCCGGTCAACCACGACGGAGTCTTCGGGATTCTCGCGTTGATTTTCTGGTCGCTGATCTGGGTGGTCACGATCAAGTACGTGTTGTTCGTACTGCGCGCCGACAACCAGGGTGAAGGCGGGATCATGGCGCTGACCGCCTTGGCGCGCCGCGCATCGAGCCGTTACCCGAAGTTGCAGGCGGTGCTGGTGATTCTGGGGCTGATCGGTGCTGCGCTGTTTTACGGCGACAGTATGATCACCCCGGCCATTTCCGTGTTGTCGGCGGTTGAAGGTCTGGAGCTGGCCTTCGATGGCCTGGAGCGCTGGGTAGTGCCGTTGGCGCTGGTGGTGCTGGTCGCGTTGTTCCTGATCCAGAAGCACGGTACCGATCGTATCGGCAAGCTGTTTGGCCCGGTGATGGTGGCGTGGTTCCTGGTGCTGGGTGGTCTGGGCGTCAGCGGGATCGTCAGACACCCTGAAGTATTGAACGCGCTGAACCCGATCTGGGGCGTGCGTTTCTTCATGGTGCATCCGGGCATGGGCGTAGCGATTCTCGGCGCCGTGGTGCTGGCATTGACCGGCGCCGAAGCACTGTACGCCGACATGGGCCACTTCGGTCGCAAGCCGATTGCCCGCGCCTGGCTGGCGCTGGTCCTGCCGGCGCTGGTGCTGAACTACTTCGGTCAGGGCGCGTTGCTGCTGGAAAACCCGGAAGCAGCGCGTAACCCGTTCTACCTGCTGGCGCCGAACTGGGCGCTGGTGCCGTTGGTGGTACTGGCCACCCTGGCCACGGTGATCGCTTCGCAAGCGGTGATTTCCGGTGCGTTCTCGCTGACCCGCCAAGCCATTCAACTTGGCTACATCCCGCGCATGCACATTCAGCACACGTCCAGTGCCGAACAGGGGCAGATCTACATCGGTGCAGTGAACTGGGCGCTGATGGTCGGCGTGATCCTGCTGGTGATCGGCTTCGAGTCCTCTGGTGCACTGGCGTCTGCCTACGGCGTGGCTGTGACGGGCACCATGCTGATCACCAGTATTCTGGTGGCAGCGGTGATTCTATTGCTGTGGAAATGGCCGCCACTGCTGGCCGTGCCGATTCTGCTTGGCTTCCTGCTGGTCGATGGCATGTTCTTCGCCGCCAACGTGCCGAAAATCATCCAGGGCGGTGCGTTCCCGGTACTCGCGGGGATCGTGCTGTTCATCCTGATGACCACCTGGAAGCGCGGCAAAGAGCTGCTGGTTGATCGTCTCGACGAAGGCGCGCTACCGCTGCCGATCTTCATCAGCAGCATCCGCGTGCAACCGCCGCACCGGGTGCAGGGCACTGCGGTGTTCCTCACCGCGCGCTCCGACGCCGTGCCGCACGCGCTGTTGCACAACTTGCTGCACAACCAGGTGCTGCACGAGCAGGTGGTGCTGCTGACGGTGGTCTACGAGGACATCCCGCGTGTACCGCCAGCACGGCGCTTTGAAGTGGACTCCTACGGCGAAGGTTTCTTCCGGGTGATCCTGCACTTCGGCTTCACCGACGAGCCGGACGTGCCGCAGGCGCTGAAACTGTGCCATCTGGATGACCTGGACTTCAGCCCGATGCGCACCACTTACTTCCTCAGCCGCGAAACGGTCATTGCCTCGAAACTCGAAGGCATGGCCCGCTGGCGTGAGGCGCTGTTTGCGTTCATGTTGAAGAACGCCAATGGCAACCTGAGGTTCTTCAATCTGCCGTTGAACCGGGTGATCGAGTTGGGGACGCAGGTGGAGATGTAAGCCTCGCCACAACTGAAAAGCCCCCGTCAGCCTTGTGGCTGGCGGGGGCTTTTTTGTGCCTGCACACTTTGCTTGAATCCTGCATCCATCCCTTGTGGGAGCGGGCTTGCTCGCGAAGGCGGTGTATCAATCGCCATCAATGTTGCCTGGCACACCGTATTCGCGAGCAAGCCCGCTCCCACAGGGGATGTGTGGTGCTGCCGAGAATGGGCTGATGCTCTGAATGTAAAAAGCCCCCGCGACCGTGAGGCTGCGGGGGCTTTTTATGTTGCCGGCTCAGATCACTCTGCTGGCTGATCCTTGGTCTGACGCTTCTCGATCAAGTCCACCAGACGCTTGGCCAGCGCCGGGTAGTTCTCGTCGAAGTGGTGGCCGCCGGGCAGTTTCACCGCTTCGCCGACTGCAGTCTTGTCGGTGCAGCCGCTTTCGTCGGTTTCTTCGGCGCCGTAGATGCACACAACTTTGGCCGCTGGCAGCTTGGCCATTTCCGGGCCGGTGGCGGCTTCTTTACCGGCGTTGCCGAGCCAGCCTTCGACTTCGATTTCGAAGCTACCGGTGCGGGCGAAGGCCAGCAGGATGATTGCGTCGACGCGCTGTTGCTCGGTGTCCGGCAGGCGGTTGTAGATCGCTGGCAACACGTCGGCACCGAACGAGTAACCGGTCAGGATGAAGCGCTTGGTGCCCCACTTCTGGCGGTAGTGCTGCATCAGTTCGGTCAGGTCCAGCGCGCTTTGCTCTGGGCTCTTGTGCTGCCAGTAGTAGCGCAGGGTGTCGATGCCGACCACCGGGTAGCCGATCTTGGCCATCTCGCCCGCTACGTCGCGGTCGAGGTCGCGCCAGCCACCGTCACCGGAGAGGAACAGGGTCACGGTGTCTTTCGCCTGACCGGCCGGCACTTCAACCACCGGGATCGCCAGACCACCGTTGGCCTTGTCGCCGCCGACGAGGATCTTGCGCAGTTCGTTGTTCAGCACTTGCGGCAGGTTGATGTCGTAGTCGCTGATGCTGGTTTCGGCGTTCGGTTGATCGCGCACGAAACCGGCGCTGGTGTCGTCCGGGTTGTCGTTCCATGCCACCAGCCAGTGGCCGTGAGCGGCGGATTTCGGCAGCAGGTGAGTACAGCCGGGTTTTTCCAGGGCCAGGTCAACCGAGATGGCCTGGGCCTTGTCGTCCTTTTGCTCGGACAACCAGCGCCATGCGAGCACGGCGCCTGGGCCGATACCGCTGACCAGCGTTGCCGGCCCATTGAGTTCGCGCAGGCCGGTTTGCAGGGCGCGGCTCTGTTGCAGGCAGTCCTTGGGCAGAATCACCTGAACGATCTGCGCCGAAGCACTGCGGCTCAGGGTGCTCAGTTGATTGTCGGTCAGTTTCTGGTCGTCATTGACCGCCACCAGCACCTGCGCCTTGGGCTGGGTGCCCGGGATGACGCGGGTCATGACGGTGCCGTCGGCGGCAGTCAGCGGTTGCAGAGTCGGTTGCGGTGCCGGGCGTTTGAGGTACCAGTAACCGCCACCGGCAATCACGGCCAGCACAATCAGTGCGGCCAGGATGTACTTCAGGGAGCGTTGAATCATCAGCGTTTCACCAATCCAGTCAAGCCGCCCGCGATCAGGGCAGCAGTATCGGCCAGCGCTACCAGCGGATCGAGTCCGGCGGGCACGGCCATATAACGGGGTTCCCAGTCAGGCTGGAATTTGTCTTTGAAGCGGCGCAAGCCTTGGAAGTTGTACAGCTGCTCACCACGGCGGAAGACCATCGAGCCCAGACGCTGGGTCAGCGGTGCACCACGCCGGGGTTGCAACCCCGACAACGGCACCATGCCCAGGCTGAAGCGCGCGTATCCGTGACTCTTATAGTGTTGAATCAGGCCGACCATCAGGTACTCCATGGTCAGCTTGGGGGCGTCCGGGTGCGAGCGCATCAGGTCGAGACTGGCCAGGTCATGGCCGTAGGTCTCGAGCAGGTTGGCAAACGCCACCGGGCGGCCTTCGAAGCGAATCACCGCAATGCGGAAATGCTTCAGGTAATCGTCGCTGAAACGGCCGAGGGAGAAACCTTTCTCGCGCACGTTCTTGCCAGTCAGCCACGCATCGGAAATCACCTTGAGTTCGTCCATCGGCGCCTGGCCCGGCTCGTGGATTTCCAGCGACAAGCCATCACGGGTGCCACGGTTCCAGGTGTAGCGCAGGTCCTTCATCTCTTTGCCCTTGGCTTCCAGGTCAAAGCGATGCAGATCGACCCGGGCTTCTTCGCCAAGCTTGATCGCGGTCAGGCCGATGTCCATGTAGTACGGCAGGTTTTCGGCGCGCACTTGATAGAACACGGGACGGGTGTGATGGATGTCGCAGAGGTCGCGAAACTGCCAGATCATTTCGGCGCGTTGCTGGCCGGGGCCGATCGGGTCGTACAGCGCCACCAGGCTGCGGCCACGGCGGGCGTACATCAGGAACGCCTCGTCGTTGGGGTGAAACAGCAGCGCCTTGTCACCGGTCAGGGCGAGGCCGCCGTCGGGTTGCGACGAGGCCATCAGAATCTTCGCGGCGCGATCCAGTTCGTCCGGGGTCGGCAGATGGATCACCGGACGGGCTGTGCGCAGCAGCCAGGTCAGGGCGATCACCAGCAACAGCACGGCGGCGCCGAGCAGCGAACGCAGGCCACGCGGCGCATCAGCGTCGAGGGTGAACTGCCACCACAGTTGATGGCTGTACGGCACATCCTGGTAGGCGAACAGCAGCAACCAGGTCGAAGCCCCCAACACGCAGAGGCTGGCCACCAGATACAGCGGCGAGAACGGCAGTTCGGTCAGGCGGCTCGGGCGATAGAACGAGCGACGGAACACTCCCAGCAGCGCCGCGGTGAGCGTCATCAGCGTGGCTTCTTCCCAGTCGAAGCCTTTGAGCAGCGAGAGCAGGGCGCCGACCAGCAGCAGAATGGTGGTCAGCATCCACGCCGCCGACAGGCGACGGCGCAGGCCCTGCGCGAGCAGCAGGCACAGCACGCCGATCAGGCTGGCGCCGAAGTGCGAGGCGTCGACCAGACGATGCGGGATCAGGAAGCCGATGTGCTCCAGGCGAGTGTCGATTTCCGGCGTAGCACCGGAAAACAGCAGCACTACACCGGACAGGAACACCAGCACTGCCAGAATCGGCGCCGCCAGACCGGACGCCGCGCGCATGGTCTGGGTCTGAAACAGGCGCTGGCCTTCGTTGATCAGCAAAAACACGCAGGCCACCAGCAGCGGCAGCACCACATAGATCAGGCGATAGAGCAGCAGCGCAGCGGCCAGTGGCGCGGCACCGAGCGTATCGGCGAACGCGGCCAGCAGGATCGCTTCAAAAACCCCGACACCCCCAGGTACATGGCTGAGGACACCAGCGGCCAAGGCCAGCAGATACACCAGCAGGAACGCGCCGAACGGCGGGGCTTCCGGCAGCAGCAGATAGAGCACGGTGGCCGCAGCAGCGACGTCGAGGGCGGTGATGATCAGTTGCAGGAAGGTCAGGCGTCGACCCGGCAGGCGCAAGGTCCGGCGACCGGCCCTGACCAGCAGGTTGTCGCGGTACGGCTGCTCCGGCAGGCGACGGCGATAGATGCCGATCGCCAGAATCGCGCCAAGCCCCAGCACCACCGTGGCAATCGTGCCGAGCAAGCCTTCTGACAGGCCCAGGGCGGCAGAGGCGGCGGGCAGGTCACTCAGGGTGGCGAGGGCTGCGAGCGGTGGCAGGGCGCAACCCAGCGCCAGGCTGGCGAACAGGGTCATGTGCGCGACTTCCGACGCCCCCAGACCATGGCGTGCATATAAACGGTAACGTACCGAGCCGCCCGACAGCAGCGACAGACCAATGGCGTTGCCAATCGCAAACGCGGTGAAGCCGCCCAGCGCCAGAGTGCGCGGCGGCAAGGTCACGCCGGCATAGCGGCTGGCCGACCATTCATAGCCCAGCAATATGATGAAACCGACGACCGTCGCGCCCACCGCACCGAGCAGGGCCGGTTTCGGCACGGCCAGGATCGAGTCATGCAGCGCGTAGAGATCGAGTTCGCTCAGCAGATGGCGACAGGCAATCAGCGCAATGGCAAACAGCAGCAACGTGACCGCCAGACCGATCGGTTGACGGTATTTGCTCAACCGATCCAGCAAGCGCAGGCGCTCGGGTTTGATCGGATGTTCTGCTGTGACAGTGTCTTGTGGATCAGACGAGTTGGCGCGCATCAATCACCTCTTGGATTGTGCGCGACAGGATGGAGGTATCCAGCCAAGTTACCAATCCCTGTAGAAAAAAATAATCACAAAATACTACGCCTCTCATCCGGTATGGGCGAGGGCAGGTAATGGATTGCAGACGTCTTGCCTGCGACTCAAGCATAGTCGCAACTCGGCGGGTCTGACGATCCTGAACGTTTCACTGCAGCGTGACAGATCATTGTTGCGAAAGGACTTTTTCAACAGATACAAAAAAGGCCACTCTTTCGAGCAGCCTTTTTTGATGTTTGGTTGCGGGAGCCGGATTTGAACCGACGACCTTCGGGTTATGAGCCCGACGAGCTACCAGACTGCTCCATCCCGCGTCTGTGTGGCGGCATTCTACAGGCGAACGGCGGGGTGTCAACCGCTAATCCCGTAAAGGGTCAAATAAGTGTGAATTTGCGTCAAACGGTCGCAGCCGAGCGGTAAGTTTCGGAAATGCAACGAATTCCTGTTCGCTTGAGGGCGGGGTGTGCAGGGCTTGCTTGAAAAACAGGCGCGCACAAAAAAGGCCACTCTTTCGAGTAGCCTTTTTTGATGTTTGGTTGCGGGAGCCGGATTTGAACCGACGACCTTCGGGTTATGAGCCCGACGAGCTACCAGACTGCTCCATCCCGCGTCTGTGTGTCGGCATTCTACAGAGGAACGCCGGGGTGTCAACCTCGAATCCGGATAAATCTGTTCCTGTTCAATCGCTTAGCGATTTTTGCAGGTGTGGAAATGGGGCGTAGGGCAGGTGGGACAAGGCTTTCAGCTCTATCGGTCGGCGTTTTTCGATTAAGAAAATAAATTCACCCGGCTTTTCCTACAGCCGGAAAAGAACATTCAGACTACTGGTGCTATATACAGGTGCCAGTGAGATACTGCGAATCCGGCCTGCCATGTTTCCTTTTCTGCCATGACTCAGCGAAAAATCATCCACGTCGACTGTGACTGTTTCTACGCCGCCATCGAGATGCGCGACGACCCGAACCTGGCTGGCAAGCCGCTGGCGGTGGGCGGGTCGGCTGATCGGCGTGGAGTGATTGCTACCTGCAACTATGAAGCGCGAGCCTATGGCGTGCGTTCGGCGATGTCGTCCGGGCATGCCTTGAAGCTGTGCCCCGACCTGACCATCGTCAAACCGCGCATGGACGCCTATCGCGAAGCTTCGAAGGAAATTCACACGATCTTTCGCGATTACACCGACCTGATCGAGCCATTGTCGCTGGATGAAGCCTATCTCGATGTCTCTGACAGTGCGCATTTTGGCGGCAGCGCCACGCGCATCGCGCAGGATATTCGGCGACGGGTGTCCAATCAGTTGCACATCACCGTGTCTGCCGGTGTCGCCCCGAACAAATTTCTGGCGAAGATCGCCAGCGACTGGAAGAAGCCCAACGGGTTGTTCGTCATTACGCCGGATCAGGTCGAGGACTTTGTCAGCGGTTTACTGGTGAGCAAGTTGCACGGTGTCGGCAAAGTTACCGCCGACAAACTGGGCCGGCTCGGCATCGTTGACTGCTTGCAGTTACGCGAGTGGGACAAGCTGGCGCTGGTGCGCGAGTTCGGCAGTTTCGGTGAGCGACTCTGGAGCCTGGCTCGTGGGATCGATGACCGGTTGGTGCAGAACGACAGCCGCCGTCAGTCAATCAGTGTCGAAAACACCTACGACGTCGATCTGCCGGATCTGCGCAGTTGCCTCGACAAGCTGCCGGAGCTGCTGGAAACCCTGAAAGCCCGCATGGAGCGGATCGACAGCAGTTATCGTCCGGGCAAGCCGTTCGTCAAAGTGAAGTTCCATGACTTTACCCAGACCACACTGGAGCAAGCCGGGGCGGGGCGCAATCTGGGCAGTTATCAGTTGATGCTGACGCAGGCGTTCAATCGGGGAGGAAAACCGGTGCGGTTGTTGGGGGTGGGGGTAAGGCTGGAGGATTTGCGCGGCGGATTTGAGCAGATGGAGTTGTTTGAGCGGTAGATTTGCGGTGCCTGTCAGGACCTCTTCGCGAGCAGGCTCGCTCCCACATTAGATGGCATTCCACTGTGGGAGCGAGCCTGCTCGCGAAGCTTTTGCTGTTAATTCGGTCCCGGATCAGCCACCAAACGTCCCGCGTCCTTGGTCAACGACTTGAGAAACTCGGCCTGCAACTCAGGATCGTTGCGCGTCAGTTCGATCAGGCTTTGCTCCAGCTCGCTGGCTTCTTCTTCCAGACCTAGTTCCGACAGGCGTTTGACCCGGTGCACCCACTGGCTCACTTCGTCGTCTTCCAGGTCGTCGTAAATCAGTCCGTGCGCTTCGAGCAACTTGCTGCGCAGGTGGCTGCTGATCGTCAGCGACGTGTCGCTGTGCACATCATCCTTGCCGTCTTCGACGCTGATCTGCAGTTTGCCGACATGATTCAGATCATTTTCGGCGAACGGACTGTCCAGCAAGTTCAGGCGCAGCACACCGTTGCGGTCGGTGGTCATGTCGAAGGTCTGCTTGCCGGCCTTGACCTGCACCGGACGCTCGCTCCACGGCAGGCTCGAATACTCCATGCGCTTGTCGCGCTGGACTTCATCGATACCGGCGAGGTTCTGTTGCGCGCGACCGTGAGACTGCACGTTCATGAACGGGTTGACCCCGGCAATGCCGTAGCTCAGCCAATCCTTTGTCACGCTGTCCGGCAGGTTGCCCAAAGCGAACACGTTGACCACGTTGGCGCCAATGCCCGCGACCACGGCCACCGCGCCCAGCGGAATCTCGTAGATTTCGCGCCAGGGTTGGTAGGGAGTGTAGCGGTCGTAACGACGGGTGACCTCGAACTCGGTGACTTCGAAAGTCTTCTGTTCGTTGATTTTCACGCGTCGTTGCGGCAGCTCAAGCTCCTTGGGCTCACCGACATCGATCTGCAGGCTGTGATCGAGCAGTTTGCGCTCGACCCGCTCTTCGTGCTCGCTGCGCTGTGACATCTGATTGGCACAGCCGCTGACCAACAGGGCACCGCACAAGGCGGTGCCACCGAGGCCCAAGGTGTTTCGCTTGAACATGAGGACTCTATCTGGTTTCAGCGGCGGATACGGGCCTGAAGGAAGGACAGTACGTCGGCGACCGGCAATGCTTGCGCTTCGCCTTCGATACGACTCTTGTATTCCAGGTTGCCTTCGGCGAGGCCGCGGTCGCTGACCACGATCCGGTGAGGAATGCCGATCAGCTCCATGTCCGCGAACTTGATGCCCGGGCTGGTTTTCTTGTCGCGATCGTCCAGCAGCACTTCGAAACCGGCCGCTGTCAGCTCTGCGTACAGCTTGTCGGTGGCTTCGCGCACTTGCTCGGTTTCATAACGCAGCGGTACCAGGGCGATCTGGAACGGCGCCAGGGTGTCGCTCCAGATGATGCCGTTTGCGTCGTTGTTCTGTTCGATGGCGGCAGCTACCACGCGGGATACGCCGATACCGTAGCAACCCATTTCCAGGGTCACTGGCTTGCCATTCTCGCCCAGCACTTCGCACTTCATCGCCTTGCTGTACTTGTTGCCCAGCTGGAAGATGTGCCCGACTTCGATGCCGCGCTTGATTTCCAGGGTGCCCTTGCCGTCCGGGCTTGGGTCACCGGCGACCACGTTACGCAGGTCGGCAACGGTCGGAACCGGTAGATCACGCTCCCAGTTCACGCCGAAGTAGTGCTTGTCGTCGATGTTTGCACCGATGCCGAAGTCGCTCATCAGTTCGACCGAGCGGTCGATGATGATTGGCAGTGGCAGGTTCAACGGGCCGAGGGAGCCGGCGCCGGCGCCAATGGCGTCGCGCAGTTCGGCATCGGAGGCCATGACCAGCGGGCTGGCAACGCCAGGTTGCTGGGCAGCCTTGATTTCGTTCAGTTCGTGGTCGCCACGAATCACCAACGCGATCAGCTTGCCTGCTTCTTCGGCGTGGACGATCAGGGTCTTGATGGTCTTTTCAATCGGCAGATTGAATTTTTCCACCAGCGCGGCGATGGTTTTGGTGTCTGGGGTGTCGACCAGGCGCAGTTCTTCGGTCGCAGCGGCGCGCGAGGTTTCGCGTGGCACGGCTTCGGCCTTCTCGATGTTCGCCGCGTAGTCGGAACCGTTGCTGAAGACGATATCGTCTTCGCCGGATTCGGCCAGTACGTGGAACTCGTGGGAGCCGGCGCCACCGATCGAACCGTTGTCGGCTTCAACCGGACGGAACTTCAGACCCAGGCGCGTGAAGATGTTGCAGTAGGCTTCATGCATGCGGTCATAGGTGATCTGCAGCGACGGCTGATCGGCGTGGAACGAATACGCGTCCTTCATGATGAATTCGCGGCCGCGCATCAAACCGAAGCGTGGGCGGATTTCGTCACGGAATTTGGTCTGGATCTGGTACAGGTTGATTGGCAGCTGCTTGTAGCTGCTCAACTCGTTGCGCATCAGATCGGTGATCACTTCTTCGTGGGTCGGGCCCGCGCAGAAGTCGCGACCGTGGCGGTCTTTGATGCGCAGCAGCTCAGGGCCGTATTCTTCCCAGCGCCCCGATTCCTGCCACAGCTCGGCCGGTTGGGTGCTCGGCATCAACACTTCAAGAGAGCCGGCGGCGTTCATTTCTTCGCGAACGATGGCTTCTACCTTGCGCATTACCCGCAAGCCCATCGGCAGCCAGGTGTACAGGCCCGAAGCGAGTTTGCGGATCATGCCGGCGCGCAGCATCAGCTGGTGGCTGATCACGACCGCATCGGAAGGCGTTTCTTTCTGTGTGGCGAGCAAAAATTGACTGGTGCGCATGGTTGGCCGTTGTCGGTTGCTATGACTGGAAATGACGGAGCAGTGTACCGGCGAGAGTTGCCGACGTACAGGATTGCGCTCGGCTGTGAGGCTCAACGGCGGGAATCCTCCCGCCGTATCTGAAATGTCCTACGACTCTTCCACGACGGAGGTCGGCGCGGGCTCGGGCGTTGGTGTCGGGCCTTCGCGGCGATTTTCCTGGAACCAGTGCAGGGCAATCAGCAGCAGGGTCGGCACACCGAGCAACGCGGTGATCATGAAGAAGTTGTGGTAGCCGAATTTCTCGACCATCACCCCGGAGTAACCGCCGATCAGACGCGGCAGCAACAGCATGATCGAGCTGAGCAGGGCGTACTGGGTGGCCGAGAACTTCAGATTGGTCAGGCTCGACAGGTAGGCGACGAACGCCGACGTCGCAAGCCCGGAACTGAAGTTGTCCAGAGAAATGGTCACCACCAGCATCTGCAGGTTGGGCCCCATGTCGGCGAGCATGACAAACAGCAGGTTGGTGGCGGCCGACGCTGCACCGCCGATGAACAGGATCGGCAGAATGCCAAAGCGCACGATCAGCAGGCCACCCATGCCGGCACCGACGAGGGTCATGATCAGGCCGAAGATCTTGCTGACGCTGGCAATCTGATCCTTGGTGAAGCCCTGATCGATGTAGAACACGTTGGCCATTACGCCCATGACCGTGTCTGACATCCGGTAGGTGGCGATCAGCCCGAGTAACAGCAAAGCCTGCCAGCGGTAGCGCAGGATGAAGTCGTTGACCGGGGTCAGCACCGGCGCCAGGCCGCGCCGGCCCATGGTCGACAGGCACAGGCCGGTGAGCAGGGTGTAAAGGATGGCGCGCAGGAACGCGCGGTCCTCCAGCAGCAGGTCGAGCGGGCTCATGGTGCCGAACAACACACTGGCGAAATCGGTGTTGTAGAGCTGGGTGAACATCGCCGGAACGGACACCAGCAGCACGATCAGCACAAACACTGAGGCCAGTTGATGCACGAAGCTGTAGCGGCCGGCCTGCAATTGCGTGCGCAACGGCACCGGCGGTTCGCGCATCAGCAGCGAAGTCAGCAGGGCAGGGATCATCAACACCCCGAACAGGGCGTAGGTGCCGGTCCAGGCCGAATGCTGATAGTTGAACCCGGTAGAGCCGAAGCCTTCGGCGAAGAACAGTGCGCCTGCGGTGGCGAGCAGGGCGGCGACGCGATAGCCGGACATGTAACTGGCCGCCAGCGCTGCCTGACGACTGTCGTCGGCAATTTCCAGGCGATAGGCGTCGACCGCGATGTCCTGGGTGGCGGAGGCGAAGGCGACAATGACGGCAATGGCGATCAGCCAGGACAGGTGCTTCTGTGGGTCGCAGAAACCCATGCCGATCAGGCCCAGGATCACCAGCGACTGTGAAAGCACCAGCCACGAACGGCGTCGACCCAGCTTGCCCAATAAAGGCAGGCGCCATTGGTCGAGCAGCGGTGACCAGACCCATTTGAACGCGTAGGCCAGGCCGATCAGGCTCGCGTAGCCGATGGTTTCACGGGCCACGCCGGCTTCACGCAGCCAGACGGAAAGCGTCGAAAATACCAGCATGTACGGCAGGCCGGCAGCGAAACCGAGCAACAACAGCACGAGCGTCGAAGGACTGGCATAGGCGGCGAGCGCGGCGCGCCAGGTTTTACGGGGCATGGGCTGAAGTCTGCCTCAAGATTGCGAAAACAAAGCGCGCACTCTAACCGCTGTGCTCTACCGGACGCCAGCCATGACGCTGAATATCCACACGATTGTTCAGGACGGTGACACCTTCAGAGCGTAATCGGGCCCGTTGTTCGTCTCCCGAAGGGCTGCCCACCGGCAGGCTGATCCGACCGCCGGCGCCGAGTACCCGGTGCCATGGCAGTCGGGTATCGCCGGGTAGCTGACTCAGGGTCCGGCCGACCCAGCGGGCGGCGCGCCCCAACCCTGCCAGTTCGGCCAACTGACCATAGCTGACCACCTTGCCTTCAGGTACTTGGGCAAGGGTCGAATAAAGCGCCGTGCGTCGGATTTGCGCTTCGCTTTCGCGCTCGTCGATGGGCTCTGTCACGTACAGGGTTCCTGAATGATCTCGGGTTGATGCCTTTCAGCGTAATCCGTGCGCGCCCGGATGAGAAATGAACTCAATGGAAATCGTCCGGTCAGTCCTTGTCAGGGGATTATTCCTACGGATAATGCCGACCTTTTTTGCAATCCTGAGCCCTCGATCCGCTTATGTTGTCCAGAACCTTGCTGTGCCTTGCTGTCTTCAGTGCGTCCACGCCCCTGCTTGCCGATACCGTCTGGTTGAAGAACGGTGACAAGTTGAGCGGTAAAATTTCCCTGTTCGACGGCGGCAAATTGCTGATCCAGACCGCGTATGCCGGGGCGGTGACCATTGACTGGAAACAGGTCAAGACGCTTGAAAGCGATCAGGAGTTGCTGGTCAAGCAGGACGCTTACACCGGCGAAAAGGCCAAGTCGTTGACCGCTGCCGATGACGGCAAAGTCACCCTGGCCAACGGCGAGGCGCCGAAAACCGTAGAGCTGGCGAGCATTCAGCAGATCCTCAAGCCCAAGCCGGTCGTTGAAGATCTAGTGTGGAAAGGCAATATCGGTCTGGCGATGGACTATCAGCGGGCGGAAAAGGATACCAACGACTACGACATCGACTTCAAGACCTCGGCTCGCCATGGTCGCTGGCGTCATACCGCAGAAGGCGAGTACAACCGCGAGGTGCAGGACGATCAGGTCACCACCAATAACTGGCGCGCCGAATACGCACTTGACCGCTTCTTGACTGACAAGTGGTTCTGGCAGGGGCGTCTGAACTACAAGCGCGACTATGTTGAAGAGCTGTCGCGTCAGCGTGTGGTCGGTACCGGTCCGGGCTACCAGTTCTGGGATGACGAACTGGGTGCGTTCTCGCTTGGCTCGCTGCTCAACCGCACCGATTACGAGTACAGCGATGGCGGCAAGGACAACTTCTACTCGGTCGCCATGAAGTGGGATTACAACCGCTACCTGATTGGCAAGAAAGTCGAGTTCTTCACCAATGGCGAGTTGGGCAAGCCGTTGTCCGATGTGGCCAATTATGCGCTGGATGCCGAGATGGGCCTGCGTTACAAGGTCACCGACTGGGCATCGCTCAACCTCAAGGCCGAACGCGACATCATCAGCGGTACCAAGGATGCGGACTTGAACAAGACCCGCTACACCGCAGGGTTTGGCGTGGCCTGGTAAGACGAATCAAAAAAAAGCAGCCGCGAAGGCTAATGCCAGTCAATTAAGCGCAGATCCCCTGTGGGAGCGGGCTTGCTCGCGAAAGCGGTGGGGCAGTCAACATCAATGTTTGCTGGGCCGACGTCTTCGCGAGCAAGTCCGCTCCCACAATTGATCTTCGCTGTTTTGAGCATTGAGTTCGTTTAACTGATCGGCATTAGCCGCGAAGGCTGCTTTTTTTGTGGCCGCCAAAAAACACACGCCCACAAAAAAGCCCCGCTGTTGAAGGCGGGGCTCTTTTCTAAAGAAGCTACAAGTTAGATAACTTGTACTTCTTCAGCTTGCATGCCTTTCTGACCGCGGGTAGCGATGAAAGAAACCTGTTGGCCTTCTTTCAGGCTTTTGAAGCCGTCGGATTGGATAGCTTTGAAGTGAACGAACAGGTCGTCACCGGATTGTGGAGTGATGAAGCCGAAGCCTTTTTCATCGTTGAACCACTTAACGGTACCGGTTTGGCGATTAGACATGGTGTAACTCCTTGAACAAAGATAACTGCGACTCAGGAAGAACCCTGGCCGAGACTGAGTGCAAAGAGCAGGAAAAATTCTTGTAGATGGTTGGATCGAAATTCAACATATCGTGTAGAGATTCTCAGTGACACAAGCAGCACAGTGGCGCCACCTTAACCCTTTTTCCGGAACGTGCCAATGCTTCTTGCGAAGGTTTCGCTGTTTTAAGGATCGGCGGTGTGACGGTTCGTCGCCATGGCGCGTATTTCCTGGCTGTTCGGCGAGAATTGCAGCGCGGACTTTGAACCCGGCGGCGCGCCCGGTAAGATGCCGGACAGATTTTTTCCACCTCGCTATTCAGGACACCCGCCATGAGCATCAAATCGGACAAGTGGATTCGCCGCATGGCGCAGGAACACGGCATGATCGAGCCTTTCGTCGAGCGTCAGGTACGCGGCAACGACGACAGCCGCGTGATCTCCTACGGTGTGTCGAGCTACGGCTACGATGTGCGCTGCACCAACCATTTCAAGGTGTTCACCAACATCAATTCGGCGATCGTCGATCCAAAGAATTTCGACGCTGGCAGCTTTGTCGACATCCACAGCGACGTCTGCATCATTCCGCCAAACTCCTTTGCCCTGGCCAGCACCGTCGAATACTTCCGTATTCCGCGCAACGTATTGACCATCTGCCTGGGTAAAAGCACCTATGCGCGCTGCGGCATCATCGTCAACGTCACCCCGCTCGAGCCTGAGTGGGAAGGCCACGTGACCCTGGAATTCTCCAACACCACCAATCTGCCGGCGAAAATCTACGCCAACGAAGGCGTGGCGCAGATGCTGTTCCTTGAGTCTGACGAAGAATGTGAAGTGTCCTACAAGGACCGTGGCGGCAAGTATCAGGGCCAGCGTGGCGTGACCCTGCCGCGTACCTGATCCGTCCATCCGGCAGTTCGCGGGAATTCTTCGGCGGGTAGACACTCTATGGGGTGTACTGCCCGTTTTTGCTTCTGGCAAAGCGGGCCTTCGCCGAGGAGGGTTCCATGAAGATCGATCCGCATATCACCGCCGAACTGGCAAGGCTTGAGCCCAATCAGGTTGGCGTTTTGGCCTGGTCCTTGTTGGCACACCCGTCGCTCAGCATGGCCGGCGGAATTCCCGGCCAGCCTGATCCCGACACCCCCAACGAACAACCGACCGAGCCGGGCGAACCGACCTTGCCGGACGAACCACCACCCGCGCCCGTCGCCTGATCCGCTGCACCCATGAATGGCCAGTCAGCTGAGGTTTGCCCAAGACCTCAGCTGACTGGCCATATTTCGTTATCGCCGACGACAAATATCCTGCAATGGGCGTCTATCTCCACCGGGTAACCGCCGGTAAACGCGCCAAATGCCGGTAACAGGCTCAAACGCTCGCCCAGCCTGAAACACGCCAGGCGCAGACGCTGCCGCCCCCGACCGTCAAGCCGGTAGACCGGATGTACGTGGCCTGCCAGCACATGCCGTTCGGGATGGGGGGCTGGTTCGTGTTGCAAGGCAAACGGCCCGAGCAGCAACGGTTCCGGCACCACTCTGATGTTCAATGATGCTGGTGGATCGCCAGCGCGCTTATCGTGGTTGCCACGAATCAGCGTCATCGGTAAATCAGCATGACGTGCGCGCCATTCGGCCAAGGCCTTCAAGGTGCCCTCAGCATGGGAGCCGGGTCCATGCAGAAAGTCGCCGAGGAAAATCAGTTGCCGGCAGGGCAGCTTCGCCAATAAGCGGTCGAGCACGTCGATGTTTGCCGCCGTGGTGCCTAGTGGGACTGGCTGACCGAGACGGCGATAGGCGGCGGCCTTGCCGAAATGCACATCGGCGATCAGCAGCGCTTCCTGTGCCGGCCAGTACAGGGCTTTTTCTGGCAGCAGCCAGAGTTCTTCGCCGGCCAGACGCACCGGATAGCCGCTGTTCATCAGGCGTTACCCTTGTCGGCTGATTTCTCCAGGTCGCCGACCATGCGTCGAATGCGATCGGCGAGTTTTTCCGAACTCATGCTTTCACGCATGCGCTCCACCAGCAGCGGAAAGCCCAGCGGTGTAGGCCGTTTGATCAGGTGCAGATCCAGTTGCATCCGGTTGATCCGTTGCAGTGTCTGTTGCAGGCGACGAATATCCAGTTCTTCGCGCAGGACTTCTTCCCCGGCCTGAGCCAGCAGCAGGTTGTCGGCGTCATATTGCTTGAACACTTCAAAAAACAAGCCGCTGGAAGCCTGCACCTGGCGGGTACTTTTCGGCGCACCGGGATAGCCGGCGAACACCAGCCCGGCGATCCGGGCGATTTCGCGAAAACGCCGCAGCGCCAGTTCGCCGGCATTCAGACTGGCCAACACATCCTCCAACAGATGCTGCGGGCTGAGCAGGGCTGGGTTGAGTTGTTCTGACCAATCGACTGGCGTGGCGCTGAGCAACTCCAGCCCGTAATCATTCACCGCAATCGAGAACGTCAGCGGCTGGCGCTGACTGACGCGCCACGCCAACAGGCTGGCGAGCCCCAGATGCACCTGACGCCCGGCAAACGGGTAGAGGAAAAAGTGCCAGCCTTCGCGGGACTTCAGCACCTCCGCCAGCAGGCTGTCAGTGGTGGGCAGGCCTGACCAGCGTGCCTGGGTGTTCAGCAACGGTTGCAGCGCGTGCATTTCCGGCCCCGCGAACTGCCCCTGCGCCGCTGCAGTGAAGCGACTGACCACGGCTTCGGCCAATTCGTTGGAAAGTGGCATTCGTCCGCCATTCCAGCGTGGTACGGCGGCTTTTTTCGCGCTGCTGCGTTTGACGTAAGCGGTCATGTTCTCCACCCGCACCAACTCCAGCAGACGCCCGGCGAACAGAAAGCCGTCGCCCGGTTTCAGTCGGGCGATAAAACCTTCCTCGACGCTGCCCAATTGCTTGCCGCCGCCACCCTTGCTCCAGAATTTCAGGTTGATGCTCGCGTCGCTGACGATGGTGCCGATGCTCATGCGATGCCGACGTGCGAGGCGGGCATCGGGTACGCGCCAGACGCCGTGTTCGTCCGGTTCGACCCGGCGATAATCCGGATAAGCCGTCAGAGACAGGCCGCCGTGGCGTACGAAAGCCAGCGCCCAAGCCCAGTTCGCTGGGGTCAGATCACGATAGGCCCAGGCGCCACGGACTTCTTCGTACAGCTCTTTAGGAAGAAAGCCACCGCCCAGAGCCATGCTGACCAGATGCTGCACCAGCACATCCAGCGGTTGGTGCGGCGACAGGCGTGGTTCGATGTGTCGTTGCTCCACGGCATCGCGCGCGGCGACGGCTTCGATCAGCTCCAGGCTGTGGGTCGGCACCAGCGTTACCCGCGAGGTGCGCCCCGGCGCGTGACCTGAGCGCCCCGCGCGCTGCATCAGCCGCGCCACGCCCTTTGCCGAACCGATTTGCAGCACGCGTTCCACCGGCAGGAAGTCCACGCCCAGGTCCAGGCTCGAGGTGCAGACCACGGCTTTCAGGAGTCCGTCCTTCAACGCCTGCTCCACCCAGTCGCGGGTCTCGCGGGAGAGGGAGCTGTGGTGCAGCGCGATCAACCCGGCCCAGTCCGGTCGTGCTTCGAGTAACGCCTGATACCAGATTTCCGACTGCGCACGGGTGTTGGTGAACACCAGGCTGCTGGCGCAGGCATCCAGTTCAGCGACCACTTGCGGCAGCATCTTCAGACCGATGTGCCCGGCCCACGGAAAACGTTCGATGGCCGGTGGGATCAAGGTGTCGACCTTGAGTGATTTTTCGCTCTGGCCTTGCACGCTGATGCCGCCGCCCTGTGGGATCAGCACCTGTTGGGCGTGGGCTTGATTACCAAGGGTAGCGGACACGCCCCAGACGATCAGCTCGGGCTGCCAATGGCGCAGGCGTGCCAGCGCCAGTTGCAGCTGTACGCCGCGTTTGTTGCCGAGCAATTCGTGCCATTCATCGACGACAACCATGCGTAAGGTCGCGAGCGCGGTTTTCGCGTCGGCGCGGGCGAGCAGCAGGGTCAGGCTTTCCGGGGTGGTGATCAGCGTGGTCGGCAAGCGCCGGCCCTGACGGGCGCGTTCGGCGCTGCTGGTGTCGCCGGTGCGCAGGCCGATGCTCCACGCAATCTGCAGCTCGCCGACCGGCGCTTGCAAGGCACGCGCGGTGTCGGCGGCGAGGGCGCGCATCGGTGTGATCCACAGCACGGTCAACGGTTCGGACGGTGGTTTGCGTTTGCTGGTCGTTGCAGGCGGCGGCAGAGCGCGGGCGAAGCGATTGAGCGCGGCGAACCATACCGCGTAGGTTTTACCGGCGCCGGTGCTGGCGTGAAGTAATCCCGACTGACCTTTTTTAACGGCGGTCCACACCTGTTTTTGAAAGGCGAACGGCTTCCAGTGGCGTGTGCTGAACCAGAGTTTTGCGAAGTCGGTGGAGGTCGGCATACCGGCGGTGTGCGCTCTGAAGGTGTTCCTTCAGTGACCGCGCCGTTGAGGGACAAGTTTAATTTTGTGCGAGCACATACCCCTTTGGCAGCGGGCTTGCTCCGGGCGGCGTTCCGACGAAGGCGGTGTGTCAGTTAAAACGATGTTGACTGACACACCGCCTTCGCTCCCACATGAGAGTTGTGGACGGCGTTACTTGAGGTTGCCGCTGAGGAACTGCTTCAGGCGTTCGCTCCTCGGGTTGCCCAGCACGTCTTCCGGCGCGCCTTCTTCTTCCACCAGCCCCTGGTGCAGGAACAACACCTGGCTGGAGACTTTGCGCGCAAAGCTCATTTCGTGCGTCACCATGATCATGGTCCGGCCTTCTTCGGCCAGCCCCTGAATCACCCGTAGCACTTCGCCCACCAGTTCCGGGTCGAGTGCCGAGGTCGGTTCGTCGAACAGCATCACCTCCGGCTCCATGGCCAGCGCCCGGGCGATCGCCACCCGCTGTTGCTGGCCGCCAGAGAGAAACGCCGGGTACTGATCGGCGACCCGCGCCGGCAGGCCGACCTTGTCCAGATAACGGCGTGCGCGGTCGTCGGCTTCCTGTTTGCTGCAACCGAGCACCCGGCGCGGGGCCATGGTGATGTTTTCCAGCACGGTCATGTGGCTCCACAGATTGAAGTGCTGGAACACCATCGCCAACCGTGTGCGCAGGCGTTGCAGTTCATTCGGGTCGGCGACGTGCATGCCGTGGCGGTCGCTGACCATACGGATCGCCTGGCCGTCCAGACTCATGGCGCCGTCGTTGGGTTGTTCGAGAAAGTTGATGCAGCGCAGGAAGGTGCTTTTGCCCGAACCGCTGGCGCCGATCAGGCTGATCACGTCGCCAGTCCTGGCCTTGAGCGAAACGCCTTTGAGCACCTGATGGTCGCCATAGCTTTTGTGCAGGCCTTCAACGGTCAATTTGTACATGAGACAGACATCCTCAAGGCGAAAGTAGGTAGCCGCTGCGATAGGCTTCGGCGCCTGCCACGTGGGCGATCACCATGCCGGCAGTGGCCATGCGGCGCAGCGAGCGGGCGTACATGACGCCGGCAGCGGTGCAGCAAATAGGGGTCACCCGATCACTGATCGGGTCGATGATTTCGGCAATCTGTTGCCCGGCTTGCAGGTATTGCCCGGCCGTGGCGGTGTACACCAGCAAGCCGCCGACCGGCGTGGTCACCGGTTCGACGCCAGCCAGTGGCGTGGCGGGGAACGGCAAGTGCGGTTGCGGCCGGGTCTCGCCGACGATCGCATCGAACTGGATCAGGTAATCGATCAGCGCCTGACAATCACGGCTGGCCATCGGGTGATTGACGTCACCCTGGCCGCGCAACTCCACGGTCACCGAAAAACTGCCCAGCGGAATCGCGAAGTGTTCGCCGAAGCGCTCCTGCAGTTGCCACCACAGCAGGGTGAAGCATTCGTCGAACGACTGGCCGCCGGAGTCGGTCGCCAGCAGGCTGGCCTGGGACTCGATGTAACGCGCCAGCGGCTCGACCTGCGGCCACGCCTCGGGGGTGGTGTAGAGGTGAACCACGGATTCGAAATCGCAGTGCAGGTCCAGCACCATGTCGGCATCGCACGCCAGCCGTTGCAGGGTCAGGCGCTGGGATTGCAGTTGCGTACCGGGTGTCTGGCGAGCCAGAGCGTTGCGCAGGCTGGCGCGGATCAACTCAAGGTTGTGCTGCGGGTCATCGCCCAGCTTGCCCTCGATGTCGTTGCCGATTTCTTCGCTGAGGTCGACGAACCAGCGATTGAAATTCTGCCCGCTCTCCATCTCGTAGCGGCCCAGTGGCACGTCCATCAGTACTTGTTCGAGGCCCACCGGATTGGCCACCGGCACCAGCACGATCTGGCTGCGCAGGCGCCCGGCGGCTTCCAGCTCTGCCAGACGCTGCTTGAGGTGCCAGGCCACCAGCATGCCGGGCATTTCGTCGGCATGCAGCGAGGACTGGATGTAGATTTTGCCTTGGGCCTGCTCCGGGCCGAAGTGGAAGCTGTGGATCTGTCGTGCGGTCCCCGGCACCGGGGCCAACAGGTCATGGATCTGGTGTCGCATTACAGGGTTTCCTAGTGGGTCGGCCCGAGGAAGGCCAGCCATCGGCGTTCGGCAAGACGGAACAGGCCGACCAGCGTGAAGGTAATGGTCAGGTAGATCAGCGCGGCGATGCCGAACGACTGGAAGGTCAGGTAGGTCGCCGAGTTGGCGTCCCGCGCAACTTTCAGGATGTCGGGAATGGTCGCGGTGAAGGCCACGGTGGTCGAGTGCAGCATCAGGATCACTTCGTTGCTGTAGTACGGCAACGAACGACGCAGCGCCGAGGGCATGATCACGTACGCGTAAAGCTTCCAGCCGGTCAGGCCGTAGGCCTTGGCCGCTTCGACTTCGCCGTGGTTCATGCTGCGGATCGCCCCGGCGAAAATCTCCGTGGTGTAGGCGCAGGTGTTCAGGGCAAACGCCAGGATCGTGCAGTTCATCGCATCGCGAAAGAAACTGTCGAGCAACGGTTGCGCGCGCACGGCGGCGAGGCTGTAGATGCCGGTGTAGCAAATCAGCAACTGGATATACAGCGGCGTACCCCGGAACAGGTAGGTGTAGAACTGCACCGGCCAGCGCACATAGAAGTGCGACGAGACCCGGGCGATCGACAGCGGAATCGACACCAGGAAGCCAATGAAGATCGAGGCACTGAGCAGCCACAGGGTCATGGCCAGCCCGGTGATGTTGTTGCCGTCGGTATAAAGGAAGGGTTTCCAGTATTCCTGCAGGAGTTCGATCATCGTACGGCCTCCCGTGCGCCTGCGGCGTAACGGCGCTCGAGCCAGCGCAGGATGACGTTCGAAGCACTGGTGATCAGCAGATAGATCAAGGCGGCGAGTACCAGGAAGTAGAACAGTTGATAGGTGCTTTTACCGGCGTCCTGCGCGGCTTTGACCAAGTCGGCAAGGCCGATGATCGACACCAGCGCAGTGGCCTTGAGCATCACCATCCAGTTGTTGCCGATGCCCGGCAGGGCGAAACGCATCATTTGCGGAAACACCACGAAGCGAAAGCGCTGGCCGCGCTTGAGGCCGTAAGCGGTCGCCGCTTCCACCTGACCACGAGGCACGGCGAGGATCGCGCCACGGAAGGTTTCGGTGAAATACGCCCCGTAGATGAAGCCCAGGGTGGTCACGCCAGCGGTGAAGGAGTCGATTTCGATGTAATCCCACTCCATGAAGTCGGTCAGCGCGGTCAGCCAGGTTTGCAGGCTGTAGAAAATCAACAGCATCAGCACCAGATCGGGCACGCCGCGAATCAGTGTGGTGTAGAGCTGGGCAGGCAGGCGCAGCAATCTGGATTTCGACAGTTTGGCACTGGCGCCCAAGAGACCGAGCAACACGGCCACCAGCAGCGACAACGCCGACAATTTGATGGTCATCCAGGTGCCTTCCAACAGCAACGGACCGAAGCCTTTGAGGCTGAAGGCTGAGAGCCCCAGATTTTGTAAGAGGTTTTCGAACATAAATCAGCAACCTGAGCGGATGGAAAAGGCGCCCATCGAGTGATGGGCGCCAGGGCATTATTTACCGCTGTACAGATTCAGATCGCCAAAGTGTTTCTTTTGAATCTCGGCGTATTTGCCGTCATCGTGTAACGCTTTGATACCTTTATCTAAAAGTGCCTTCAGCTCTTTGTTACCTTTCTTAATACCGACAGCGGTTTTGGCTGGCAGCAATTCGCTGTCAACTGGCTTGCTGACTTCGTAAGCGGCACCGTCTGGCGACTTCAAAAAGCCCAGTTCGGCTTGCAGCATGTCCTGGATCGAGGCGTCGAGACGGCCGTTTTTCAGGTCGGCGTACACCTGATCCTGGTTGGCGTAAGCCTGGATTTTCACCCCGGCCTTCTCCAGCACAGCCTTGGCGTAGGCTTCTTGAATGGTGCCTTGCTCGTAACCGACGGACTTGCCCTTCAGCGAAGCGATGTCATCGCTCAGGCCGGAACCCTTCTTGAATACATAGGAAGTAGGGCCGGAGAACAGCTCGCTGGAGAAGTCGATCGCCTTTTCACGGGCCGGGGTCACGGTCATCGAAGAGATCACACCGTCGAATTTGTTGGCGTTGAGGCCCGGAATCATGCCGTCGAAGTCGCTTTCAACCCATTTGCACTTGACCTTCAGCTCGGCGCAGATCGCGTTGCCCAGGTCGATGTCGAAGCCCACCAGACTGCCGTCGGCCGCTTTCGACTCGAACGGTGCGTAGGAAGGATCAACGCCAAAACGCAGCTCTTTGTATTCCTTGGCCAGCGCGGAGCCGGCAGCCATGCACAACGCCAGTGCAGAAAGGGTCAGCAATGCTTTTTTCATTATTCAATCCCTAAGAACCAATATGAGCGCTTGTGGCGCAGAATTATTGTTACTGGAACGCGTACGACCTATAGAAAGTAGCAATTTCCGAACCAGAGTCCCGAACAAGTGTTTTAAAAGGTTGGGGGAGGGGGCGGCGAGAGGGTTTGGTGCATGTAAACGGGCACCGGAAATGCGTTGCACCAAGTTGGTTCGGTGCGGGCTGATTTCACGGGTACAGGAAACTTTTGTGGCGAGGGAGCAAATCCCTCGCCACGGGGACGTCATTCAGTCAAAAGTAATCAATGTCCCGGAAAACCGGGTCAGGCCAACAGGTCTTGCAGAGTGGCGAGGCTATCGGCCTCATCCACGTGCTTGTCCTGCCGCCAGCGCAGCATTCTCGGGAAACGCACGGCGATCCCGCTCTTGTGCCGGCGCGACAGGGCGATGCCTTCGAAACCCAGCTCGAATACCAGGCTCGGCTTGACGCTGCTGACCGGGCCGAACTTTTCCACGGTGGTCTTGCGCACGATGCTGTCGACCTGACGCATTTCCTCATCGGTCAGCCCCGAATAGGCCTTGGCGAACGGCACCAGTGCCCGTTGGCTGGACTCGGGCGGTCCGTCCCACACCGCAAAGGTGTAATCGCTGTACAGGCTGGCGCGACGGCCATGCCCGCGCTGGGCGTAGATCAACACGGCATCGACGCTGAACGGATCGACCTTCCACTTCCACCACACGCCCATGTCCTTGGTCCGGCCCACGCCATACAGGGCATCGCGGGCCTTGAGCATCATGCCCTCGACCCCCAGCCGTCGCGACGCCTCACGTTGCCGGGCGAGGTCGAACCAGTCGCTGCCGGTGAGTACCGGTGAGGGCAGTAACACCGGGGTGTTACTGCGGGCGATGACCTGTTCCAGTTGCGTACGCCGTTCGGCCTGCGGACGATTGCGCCAATCCTCGCCCTGCCATTCCAGCAAGTCGTAGGCGAGTACAACGACCGGCACCTCTTCGAGGATTTTCTTGTCGAGGGTTTTGCGCCCGATACGTTGCTGCAGCAGGGCGAAAGGTTGTACGGCCGGTGGCGCTGTCGATTGCGGATCGAAGGCGTCTTCGGTGGTCGGATGAGTGCTTTTCCAGACCACGATTTCGCCGTCGATCACTGTACCGTCGGGTAGCCCATGTACCAGAACGTCGAGTTCCGGGAAGCGCTCGGTGACCAGTTCTTCACCCCGTGACCAGACCCACAGTCGCCCGTCACGCTTGACCACTTGCGCTCGGATGCCATCCCACTTCCATTCCACCTGCCAGTTGCTCGCCGGCCCCAGCAGTGCTTCAAAGTGTTCCACCGGTTGCGACAAGGCATGTGCGAGGAAGAACGGGTAGGGCTGGCCACCACGCTGGGCATGTTCGTCGGCGGACTCCGCAGCGATCAGCTTCAGATAGGTGGCGGCGCTCGGCCGGTTGGACAGGTCGGTGTAACCCACCAGCCGTTGCGCCACGCGCTTGCTGTCCAGGCCCGCCATCGACGCCAGAGCGCGGGTGACCAGCAGTTTCGACACGCCGACGCGAAAGCTGCCGGTGATCAACTTGATGCACAGCATCAGGCTCGACCGGTCCAGTTGCGCCCACAGTGTGGGGAGTTGGCGGGCGAGGTACTCCGGGGTTTCACCGCGCAGCGGCAGCAGCTTGTGTTCGATCCATTCGGCCAGGCCCGCCTCGGAGCTGTGCGGGTTTTCCGGCAACACCAGCGAAATGGTTTCTGCCAGATCGCCGACAGCCTGATAACTCTCTTCGAACAGCCACAGTTCGAGTCCCGAGACCTTGACGGCCAACTCGCGCAGGGTACGCACCGGCACCAGTTGCCGCGGGCGTCCGCCGGACAGAAAGTACACCGCCCATGCCGCATCCTGCGGTGCCGCCTGGGCGAAGTAGTGTTGCATCGCCGCCAGTTTGGCGTTGCTCGACGTGGTGGCGTCGAGTTCGGCGTACAACTCGGCGAAGGCTTTCATGCTTGTACCTCGGCGATGACCGGTTCGACGCCAATGTTTTCCTCTTCGTCGTCGCCGTATTCGGTGTTGAAACCCTGCGCATCGAGGCCTTGTTCACGCAGATGACGCACCAGTACGCCGATCGAGCCATGGGTGACCATCACGCGCTCGGCGCCTGTCTGGTTGATGGCCCACAGCAGGCCGGGCCAGTCGGCGTGATCCGAGAGTACGAAGCCGCGATCCACACCACGCCGGCGGCGAGTGCCGCGCAGACGCATCCAGCCGCTGGCGAAAGCGTCGCTGAAGTCACCGAACCGGCGCATCCAGTTGCTGCCACCGGCCGAGGGCGGGGCAATGACCAGCGCCTGTCGCATGATCGGGTCGGACTTTTTCACATCGCCGGCGTAGATCGTCGGTGGCAGGTACACCCCGGCCTCGCGATACACCCGGTTCAGCGGTTCGACCGCGCCGTGGCTGAGGATCGGCCCGAGGCTGGCGTCGATGCCATGCAGGATCCGCTGGGCTTTGCCGAACGAATAGCAGAACAGCACGCTGGCCTTGCCGGCGGCGATGTTTGCCTGCCACCACTGGTTGATCTCGCTGAACACCTGCGCTTGCGGCTGCCAGCGATAGATCGGCAGGCCAAAGGTCGATTCGGTGATGAAAGTGTGGCAGCGCACCGGTTCAAACGGCGCGCAGGTGCCATCGGGTTCGATTTTGTAATCGCCGGACGCGACCCAGACTTCGCCGCCGTATTCCAGGCGCACCTGGGCTGAACCGAGCACATGGCCGGCGGGGTGAAAGCTCAACGTCACCCCGTGGTGGGTCAGACGCTGACCGTAGTCGAGGGTTTGCAGATGGATGTCCTGGCCCAGACGCGCGCGCAAGATCCCTTCGCTGGCGCTGCTGGCAAGGTAGTGCAGATTGCCGCCACGGGCGTGATCGCCGTGGGCATGGGTGATCACCGAGCGCTCGACCGGGCGCCACGGGTCAATATAGAAATCCCCGGCAGGGCAGTACAAACCTTCGGGGCGGGCGATAACAAGGTCCATGTCGTTACCAGAATGGAGGGGCTTGTTAGCTATGAGGTTGGCGCGAGTCCGGAAGTTCTATCGATTATTTTTTGGGGCGACACAAAACCCCTGTAGGAGTGAGCCTGCTCGCGATCACGGTGTGTCAGACGCTTCAGTTTTGAAGGTCAGACCGCGATCGCGAGCAGGCTCACTCCTACAAGAGGAGGCAGCGTTTATTTGCCGGGGGTGAGGGTCAAACGGGTCTTGCCGTACACCCGGTCAAAGTTCTGCGGCTGCATCGGCAGGCCGATGTACTGGCCCTTGAGCCAGGCATCGATGCCGTTGAGGTAGTTCGGGCTGGCCGGGTTGCCGGACTGGCCGGTGCCGTTCTGCCCCATCAACGGTTCGGCTTGGCTGAAGTCGACAATGAAGCGCATCGACGGTGCACGCGTCGTGTTGAAGTCCTGACCCCAGGCAAATGCTGCGGTATTGAGCGTGGTGTGATCGCCGCCGGCAGCCACTGGACCGCGAACGGTCTGGCCGTTGGCGTTTTTCCACTCGTAGCGGTGCAGTTTGCCCCACTGCCAGGCTTTGCGATCGCCACCCAGCTGGCTGTCGCCGGCGCTGATCGCTGCGGCCAGGCTGCGGGCCAGAATCAGCGCCTTGTCTTCTTTCTGCGGCGTGCGGATATCATCCCAGAACGGGCTGTCCTCACGACCGAGCAGATGGTCAGCCTGTGCCGAGTAGGACAAGTTGCCATTGGCGATAAAGGCTTTCCACGCCGGGCTCGACTCTGGGCCGAGTTCGTCGAGGAAGATCTGCTTCATGCTTTCTTGCAGGAACAGTTCGTAGAGCGCCGCATCGGCCGACGTCGGGCTGAGCTTGCCGTCGAAAGCCATCAAACGGGTGAACGCCTCGCGAGCCTTGCTGCGATCCGCTTCCGGCAGGGCGTCGATCGCCTGCTTCAGCGGCTGTTTCATGCCCGGGGCTTCGAACATTTTCTTCAGCTTGGCGGCAAACGTCGTGGTCTGGTCGTACTGCATGGCGATCACGCTGCGACCGTCCTGTTTGCCGCTGCCGGCCAGTTCTGCCAAGCGCTCGCCACGTTCCGGTGCGGCCCAGGAGTTGGACAACTGCATGCCGTAGCCGTGAGGAATCACCCGTTGGTTGGCAGTGCCGAGCCAGCCCTGGGTCGGGTCCTGATCGTACGGGTGCAGCATCGGGTCGGCGTAACCGTCCCAGTCGTAGCGACCTTCCCAGCCCGGCGATGGCAGCAGGCCTTCGCCTTCGCGGCGGTTCGGGAAGCGCCCGGTGACTTGCCAGCCGATGTTGCTGGCATCGGCGAACACCATGTTCAGGGCGATGGCGCGGATCTCGCGACTGGCGTCCGAAGCGCGTTCAACGTTCTGCGCGCGGGTCAGGTCAAAAAAGGCGTCCAGCGATTTGTCGTCGGTGAAGCTCGGTGTTTGCAAGGCCAGGCCAAAACCGCTGCCCTGCGCCGCTGCCTGGACGCTGTTGAGCAACGCACCGTGGCGGGTTTCGTACACCGCTTCACGAACCGGTCGCTGGCCTTTGACGAAATAGGTTTCGTTGCGCACGCCCAGCGGCTGCCATTTGCCGTTGACCTCGTAGGTCAGGCTGCTGCCCTGACGGTGGATTTTTTCGAGGAACAGATCCTGGTTGTCGCCGAGCACGCTGGTGGCGCTCCACGCGACCTTGCCGT
Organism: Pseudomonas sp. H1h; assembly: GCF_000633255.1. Taxonomy (GTDB): domain Bacteria; phylum Pseudomonadota; class Gammaproteobacteria; order Pseudomonadales; family Pseudomonadaceae; genus Aquipseudomonas. Next base: position 278,646 of record NZ_AYMJ01000015.1, on the reverse strand, counting down.
TGAAGCCTGCGAGGACCATCGGCAAACCGGCAACGGTGACCCCGGCGGCCTGATACTTCGGCGCGCGGATCTGCACGAAGGTCCACAGCGACGGCGCCGCCAGTGGGCCATGGGCATCGCTGGCGAGAATGCTTTTGCCGCTGCGGCTGCGTTGCGGGGCGATGGCCCAGTTGTTCGAGGTGGTGCTGCCCGGCAGGTTCATGGTCGCCAATTGCTGGCTGGCGTTGCTCAGTTCGGTGAGGCCCGGGATCTGCCCGTTGAGCTTGAGGCCCTGCAGCTTGTCGGCCTCGGCCAGCGGCAGGTTTTCGTCCGGGGCAGACGGGGTCAGCCAGGCGAGTTTGTCGCTGCTCACGGTCTGCGCCAGCACCAGGGAGGAGATCTCTTCCGGCAGGTTGGCCGACTGGCTGAAGTTCAGCAGCGCAAACATCAGCGCCGAGTCTTCCGGCTTCCAGTATTCAGGCTTGTAGCCGCTGGAAGCGAGATCGCCCGGCAGTTTGTCGGCGTAGCGGAACAGGTAGGCGTTGACGCCCCGCGCATAGACTTCGAAGAAACGCTTGAGCCGTGGCGATGAGGCCTTGTACAGCTCGTCGGCGCTTTTCTTCAGGTTGACCGCGCGCATGTAGCGGTCGGCATCGAGCATCGAGGCGCCGGACATTTCCGCCAGACGGCCCTGAGCCAGCAGGCGCAGGGTGACCATCTGGGTGATGCGGTCGCTGGCGTGGACGTAGCCGAGGGTGAACAGCGCATCGTGGAAGCTGTTGCTTTCGATCAACGGCATGCCCATGGCATTGCGTCGTACCGAAACGTTTTGCGCCAGGCCCTTGAGCGGTTGCACGCCGGAGGTGGGCGGGAGGGTGTCCTGAGCGTTCCAGGTCTGGCAACCGGACAGGCTCAAGACACCGGTCACTGCTGCGGCAACGCCGAACCGGGGAAGAAAATGTGTGAGGGCTGGCGAGGCCATGGCAAAGCTCCTGCGGGGGTGTAGAGGCTGGGGGCGCAATAAAGCCGCTACGTTAGTGAGCAGGCGGTGGCCGCGCAAGCGGGCGACCGAGTTATTTCTGCGTTTATACAGACCGTAAAGGATCTTCAATCAGCGTTTCGGCGGTTTGAACTTCACCCGTCCCGAATATTCGATAGCTTGCGTAATAAGTGGAGGTGATGCTGAAGTGGTGGGAAATTCAATGACACTACATGAGAAAAATCGCCATGGAGCTGAAGGCCAACGCTGCACTGATCATCATCGACCAGCAACAAGGCATTCTGCATCCGCGTCTGGGACGCCGGAATAATCCCCACGCCGAGCATCGAATCCTCGATCTGCTGGGGTTCTGGCGCGATAGCGCACGGCCGGTGATTCACGTCCAGCACCTGTCGCGTGAGCCGGGCTCGGTGTTCTGGCCCGGGCAGTCAGGGGTGGAGTTTCAGCAGCGGTTCATGCCGCAGGACGGCGAATGGCTGATCCAGAAACAAGTGCCGGATGCGTTTTGTGCCACGGGGCTGGAGGCAAAGTTGAGCGAGGCGGGGATCGGGCAATTGATCATCGTTGGCGTGGCGACCCACAACTCGGTGGAGTCCACAGCGCGCACGGCGGGCAATCTGGGGTTTGAGGCGTGGGTGGTAGAGGACGCGTGTTTCACCTTCGACAAGGCTGATTACTTCGGCACGCTGCGTTCAGCCGAAGAGGTGCACGGGATGTCGCTGGGGAATTTGCACGGGGAGTATGCGACGGTGGTCAGTGCGCAGCGGATTCTGGCGGCTGGCTGAACATTGTGGGGTGAATGTAGCGGCCCTTTCGCGAGCAAGCCCGCTCCCACATTCGACCGTGTTCAGTCAGCAGGAACGCGGTCAACAGTGGGAGCGGGCTTGCTCGCGAAGGCGATGTTTCAGGCGAAGCAGGGCTTCGCCCGAGGCATCAAGCGCCGTGGCACTTCTTGAATTTCTTGCCGTTGCCGCATGGGCACGGGTCGTTGCGGCCGACGTCTTTCAGGGCGTTGCGCACCGGTTCCTGGTGGGCGTGGCCGCAGTTCGGGCCGTGGACATGGCCATGGTCATGATCGTGATGATGGTCATGATCGTGGTTGCAGTCGGGGCCATGGACATGAGGTTGTTGAGTCATCGGTGTTGCTCCGGAATTAAATCGGCGGGGATTATCACGCCATTGCGCTCCAGGTGCACGTAGTGGGCGATGAATAAACCGGTTTCCATTTCACCCTGCAATCGATAGGGAATCTGCTGGTTCGGACTTTTCAGCATTTTCACCACGTCTTTTACCCGAGGCCACAGGTTGGTGCGGATCGGCACCCTGAAATACGCGCTGCGTTTCGGCCCGACGGTGAACCAGTGCTCGTGCTCGCCTTCGGCCAGCAACAGGTCGGCCAGATGAATGCGATATTCCAGGCCGCGCACGGTCAGGTCGCTGTCGTTGGGGTTGTCGACGCGAAAATGCAGGATGAATTTCTGTTCGAGCAGCTTGGCCCGCACCACCTCGACCTTCACCAGGTGGACGGCGGGGTCGACGCTGTCATCGCTGAACCACGAGGCGCAACCGCCGAGGTTCAGCAACAGCATCAACAGCAAGCCATGAAATGTGCGGCGGTGACCGAGCATCGAAAAAACTCCTTTTGTGCCCCAGTCTAGTCGGCGCTTCCCTCTATGCGCCGAAATACCCCGCGCAGCACTTCTTGAATTTCTGCCCGCTGGCACACGGACAGCTGTCATTGCGCCCCAGTTTCAACTGCACGGTCGGGTCGATGAAGTACCAGCGCCCGCCGTTCTGCACGAACGATGAGCGCTCGCGGTGGCTGTGTTCGCCCTGGCTGTCGTGCCAGCGTGCGGTGAAGGTGACGAAGGCGTGCTCAGGCTGGCCGCCGAACACTTCCGAGCTTTCGACCGCGAGGCCGAGCCAGGTGCTCTGCGCGCTCCAGGCGCTGATCGACTGGCGATCCAGGCCTGCCTGCTGGGCGGGCAGGGTGGTTGCCACCAGATAGTCGATCAGCCCCAGCACGTAGGCGCTATAGCGCGAGCGCATCAGGGCTTCGGCGCAGGGCGCCGGGTGGCCGGCGTGATAATGGCCGCAGCAGGCCTCCAGCAGGTTGCCGCTGCCGCACGGGCAAATGGCTGTACTCATTGCATTACCACCAGTATTTCCCGAAGTTTTCCGGATTGGCCCAGAACCGCGAGTTGAGCCAGTCGGGGACTTGTTTGTAGTCAAGCAGATCGTAGGTGAACAGGGTCAGCACTTGATCGTCACGCTGGAAGCGTTCACTGGCTTGCAGCGCCAGCGAGTAGAAATCGGTTTCCTGCCAGCCGCTGGCCGGCAGATCTGCCAGCACTGCAATGCGGCTGGCGTTGAGGTTGCGGATCCCGCCCAGCAGGTTCAGGCCGTCGCGCTTGGGCAGATGCTCCAGGCAATCGACCACCAGCGCCAGATCAAAACGCTGTGCCGCCAGTTCGGCAGGCAACGCGCCGGGCGCGGCATGCGCGACCGCACAGTCCGGGTGCGCTGCCTTGAAAGCGGTCAGGGCCGGAAATTCGCTGGCGCCGATCAGCAGCAAGCGCGCCGGGGCATAGCGATCCAGTAAAGCGGCCAGCGCCTGTTGCGGCGTGCGCGAAGAAATGGCGACGTTCATCGAAGCTCCTCAATCAGATCGCCAAGACTAGCGCGCCAGAGGGATCCGGCCTAGACCCCGATTTGTCGCGCATGGCAAAAGTGCCGAATCACTGTGAACACGGTCCCAAATGCCGGTGGCCTATTGCTGGCGGAGATTAAAACTCCGGTCTTTACTCCGTGAATCGGTTCTAAGCCGATCCCTCAGGAGAAAACCAGATGAGCATAGTTCGGACAGCATTACCTTTGATTCTGCTAACCAGTGTGTTGACTGGTTGCGCAGGTTTGCAGAAAACCGACTGGCCGACCTGTGCGGCGGTCGGCGGTGTTGTCGGTGCCGGTATCGGCGCGACGGAGAGTTCGGCGTGGGCCGGTTACGGCGCACTGTTGGTCGGTGGTACGGCCGCCGCGTATTGCTGGGTGCACGGTGATGGCGACGAAGACGGCGACGGTGTGCCGGACAGTCGCGACAAGTGCCCGCACACCCCTCGCGGCGTGCAGGTCGATGCTGACGGCTGCCCTCCACCCGCCCCGGCGCCGGTGGTAGAAGAGGCCGTTGTGGTCAAGGAAGAAACCATCGTCATCCGCGATGTGCACTTCCAGTTCGACAAAGCGACCCTGACCGGCTCCGATAAACAGGTTCTCGACAAAGTGGCCACGCGCCTGAAACAAGAGTCGTCCACGGCGCAACTGACCGTGACCGGCCACACCGACAGCGTGGGCAGCGATGCCTACAACAAGAAACTGTCGGATCGCCGTGCGCACTCGGTGGTGGAATACCTGATCCAGCAAGGTGTGCCGCGTGCCAGCTTCGTTTCGGTATCGGGCATGGGTGAAAGCCAGCCAGTGGCGGATAACAAAACCGCTGACGGTCGTGCACAGAACCGTCGTACCGAAATCAAAATCGTCCGCTAGCCCCTCTCGCATCCGCGGCTTGTGCAGTCGCGGATGCGGGTCTTTACTCCTGTGTAACCGGTATGGGCCGGTGACACAGGAGCTTTCACAATGACTGTTTTCTCAAGGTCCGTCTTGCCGGTGCTGCTGCTGGGCAGCTTGCTCACCGGTTGCGCCACCCACAGCGATGGCGATGCCCCCCTCAATCAACGTACGTGGCCGATCTGCAGCCTGATAGGCGGGCTGGTCGGTGGCGGTCTTGGCGCCATTGAAAGTGGCGGCTGGGCCGGTGGCGGCGCGGCGCTGGGGATCCTGACCGGCGGGCTGATCTGCTATGCCCAGGACGGCGACGAAGACGGCGATGGCGTGTTCGACCGCCGCGACCGTTGCCCTGACACACCAGCCAATACGCCGGTCGATCATCGCGGCTGTCCGCTGCCGCAATATCCTGTCACTGAAAAAGCCCCAGAGCCTGCGCCGCAATCGGAAGTCATCACCCTGAGCGATGCCGGCAATGTGTTGTTCGATTTCGACAAGTCGGACCTGACCCCGGCCGCCAAGGCCCAGCTCGATACGCTGATGGACAAGCTGCGCAATGCCGATGTGGTGAGCATCAAGGTCGTCGGCCACACCGACAGCAAAGGCTCGGATGCCTATAACCAGGCGCTGTCCGAGCGACGTGCCAGCAGTGTCGCGGCGTATCTGCTGAGTCAGGGTCTGGAACCGGGCAAGCTGACCAGTGAAGGGCGTGGCGAGAGTGAGCCGGTGGCCGACAACGCGACGGAAGAGGGACGCGCAAAAAACCGTCGGGTGGAGTTGCATATCAATCGCTAGGACTTGTCTGTAGTCCGCAGGCTAGAGCTGCCGGGCGACGATCATCGTCGCACCGGCAGCGATCCGACGACTGACAAAAGTTTTTTCTTTTATCCCTCTGGCTTATCCCCCGCCGAAGCCGTTACTGTGCGCCCAAAGAATAATTGCGACACGGGGGAGCGTATGAAGGTTTTCTGGGGGCTGGGGCGCTTGTTGACCCTGCTGTTCTGGTGCGTGGTGGTGGTCAATCTGCTGGTGCCGTTTGTGCATCCGTTGCATTTGCTGGTCAATCTGGCCGGCGCCTTGTTGCTGGCGCTGCACGTTCTGGAGTTGCTGTTCTGTCGCCTCAAGGGGCGTCCCAACCCGTGGCGTGATCGCCTGCGGATCCTGCTGTTCGGCGTATTCCACCTGCAAACCATCCCGGCCCCGGCCGCTCCGGAGGCTTCGTCCCATGCGTAAACTTTGTCTGCTCGCTGCATTGATCAGTCCCCTGGCCTGCGCCCAAGTGGTCAGCGTCGAAACCAACTCCCTGATGCGCCTGCCCAACACCGCCAGCACCTTGCAGCTGGAACGGCTGGAAGTGGCGGACTACGGCACCTTGCTGATTCCTTCCAACGTGACCGAGCTGACCGTCGGCGAATTACGTCTGGGCCACGAGGCGCGCATTGCGATCGTCCCGAGCGAACAGGCGCTGGACATGAAAGTCAGCCGTGCGCAGTTGTCCGAAGGCAGCCTGATCACCGCTCGCGGCGCGCCGGGCACCTATGAAAAAGCCGCCCGCGCCGGGCGCAATCTGAATTTGCAGTTCAAGGCACTGGATGCGCCAAAGCTGTTTGTGGATGCCCGTGGCGGTACCGGCGCGCCGGGTTTCGTTGGCCTGGATGGCGGCAATGGTGAAGATCCGGGCTGCACCTATGGCTCGGCCGGGCACGGTTTTGACGGCAGTAACGGCAGCGACGGTCAGCCGGGCGCACCGGGTGCGGTGGTGCGTCTTGAAGTGCCGCGCGAGTTTCCGGCAGAGCTGATCAAGGTCAACGTCGCTGGCGGCGCCGGTGGCCCGGCGGGTGTCGGCGGCAAGGCGGGCCAGGGCGGCAAGTCCAAGGGCTGCCTGGTGTATCGCGCCGATGGCGGCAAGAACGGCAAGGCAGGCGCTGACGGGCAACCTGGGCCTGTGGGTGCGGCGGGTGCGGTGACTGTGCAGCGCCTCTGAAACACAGCACTTTTCAGTGGTGGCCAGGGATAAATCCCCTGGCTACTACAGTGTTTACCGCGAAAAAAACGGGGTGGGTCAGAACATCGGCCGAGCGGCTGCAATCGCCACCAGCACCAAACCGACAATCAGGTTAATCCCCACCACCCGGCGAATCCGCCCCAGCACTGCCGCACCTGCCGGCCAGTCCTTGGCCTCAACGGCTTTGCGCAACTCCGGCAGCATCAAGCCCTGAATGCGGATAAACAGCGCCGTCATCACCACGTACAGCCCGATCATGACCTGCACGTACTTCGGCGCGGTCTCGAAACCGACCTGCTGCAAATGCAGCATGCCCACGCCGCTGATCGGCAACAGGATCACTGCAGCCCAGACCCAGCGGAAAAAACCTTGAAACACTTCCACCCACAAGGTCAGGCGGGCGGGCCCGTCGAGAGCCTTCACCGCCGCCGGGCGCAGGACCATCCAGGCGAAAAACATGCCGCCGACCCACACTAATGCGGACAGGACATGCAGCGGATAAACGAGGCTAAAAGGTGTCATTGGGGTACTCCGTTCTGCGCGGGACTGATTAGCGGGGTATGATAGCCGCCGAACCGAACCACTGAAAATTTATCCAGCGTTTTTGCGCCCGACACTCAATGATCAGCACTGAACTCAAAACCACGATCCAGGGCGCCTACTCGCGTTTTCTTGAAGCCAAGAGCCTCAAACCGCGTTACGGCCAGCGCCTGATGATCGCTGAAATCGCCAAAGTCCTCGGGGATATCGACACCGACGACGAAGGCCGGCGCAGTGGCGACCCCGCGATTGTTGCGGTGGAAGCCGGCACCGGTACCGGCAAGACCGTGGCCTACAGCCTGGCGGCGATTCCGACTGCCAAACTCGCTGGCAAACGCCTGGTGATTGCCACCGCGACCGTGGCCCTGCAAGAGCAGATCGTCTACAAGGATTTGCCCGACCTGATGCGCAACAGCGGGCTGAATTTCAGTTTCGCCCTGGCCAAGGGCCGGGGCCGCTACATGTGCCTGTCCAAGCTCGACATGCTCTTGCAGGAAGGCCACGCGCAAACCGCTACTGCACAGCTGTTCGAAGAAGAAGGCTTCAAGATCGAGGTTGATGAGGCCAGCCAGAAGCTGTTCACCAGCATGATCGAAAAGCTTGCCGGCAATAAATGGGACGGCGACCGCGACAGCTGGCCGAATGCGCTGGAAGACGCCGACTGGGCGCGCCTGACCACCGACCACAGTCAGTGCACCAACCGGCACTGCCCGAACTTCGGGCAGTGCGCCTTCTACAAGGCGCGCGAAGGCATGGGCAAGGTCGATGTGATCGTCACTAACCACGACATGGTGCTGGCTGACCTGGCCCTGGGCGGCGGCGCGGTGCTGCCGGATCCGCGCGACACCATTTACGTGTTCGACGAAGGTCACCACCTGCCCGACAAGGCCATCGGCCACTTCGCTCATTACACGCGGCTGCGCTCCACCGCCGACTGGCTGGAAACCACCGCGAAGAACCTGACCAAACTGCTGGCCCAGCATCCGTTGCCGGGGGATCTCGGCAAGTTGATCGAACAAGTGCCGGAGCTGGCGCGGGAGATCAAGGCCCAGCAGCAGTTCATGTTCAGCGCCTGCGAACAAGTCGCCGATTTCAAACCCGGTGAAGACGTTGAGGGCCGGGAGCGGCCACGTCATCGTTTCATCGCCGGAGTGATTCCCGAGCACATGCGCGAAATGGGCATTGAGCTGAAGAAGGGCTTCGCCCGTCTCAACGATCTGTTCACCCGTCTGACCGACCTGCTCAAGGAAGGCATGGATGGCGAGGTCAACATCGGCATTGCCAGCAATCAGGCCGAAGAGTGGTACCCGCTGTTCGGCAGCCTGTTGTCCCGGGCTTCGGGCAACTGGGAATTGTGGACTGCATTTACCGCCGAAGACCCGGAAGACAGCCCGCCCATGGCCCGTTGGCTGACACTGGCCGAAAGTGGTTCGCTGTTCGACATCGAGGTCAACGCCAGCCCGATTCTTGCCGCCGAGACTTTGCGTCGCAGCCTGTGGAACGTGGCCTACGGCTGCCTGGTGACGTCGGCAACCCTGACCGCCCTGGGCACCTTCGACCGTTTCCGCATGCGCGCCGGCCTGCCAAAAAAAGCCGTCACCGCCGTGGTACCGAGCCCGTTCCATCACGCCGATGCCGGTGTGCTGCGGGTGCCGGATCTGAAGGCCGACCCGCGCGATGCAGCCGGTCACACGGCAGCGATCATCCGTGAATTGCCGGATCTGGTCGAAGGTTCGCGCGGTACGCTGGTGCTGTTCTCCTCGCGCAAACAGATGCAGGACGTGTTCGACGGTCTCGACCGCGACTGGCGCAAGCAAGTGTTCATTCAGGGCAACCTGTCGAAGCAGGAAACCCTGAACAAGCACAAGGCGCGGGTTGATGGTGGCGACTCCAGCGTACTGTTCGGCCTCGCCAGTTTCGCCGAAGGGGTGGATTTGCCGGGGGCCTATTGCGAACACGTGGTGATCGCCAAGATCCCGTTCTCGGTACCGGACGATCCGGTCGAGGCCGCGCTGTCGGAGTGGATCGAGGCCCGTGGCGGTAATCCGTTCATGGAAATCTCGGTGCCCGACGCCTCGTTGAAACTGGTCCAGGCCTGCGGCCGTCTGCTGCGTACCGAAGAAGACCGCGGCACCATCACCTTGCTCGATCGGCGGCTGGTTACACAGCGCTACGGCAAGGCGATCCTCAATGCGTTGCCGCCATTCCGTCGTGAAATATCCTGAGACAACGGTGGGCAGTTTTGCCCGCCGCGCTGTCTATCTCTCTGCCATGCTTTTCCATTGGCCTTTTGGTCGTTAGGGAGAACTCCGTTCTTATGATTCGCCGCTCGTTGCCTGCCGTTTTTGCCTTGATCTTCGCCGCCCCGTTGCTGGCGGCGCCTGCCGGTCAACAGACCCTGTTCAACTTCGTTCGTCCGGCCGACGTGGTGAAAGTCGTCACCGAAAACACTGACCTGCCACAAGCTAACGCCGAGCAAACCCCGGAAGGTGAAGTGCTGCGCCGGGTGACGTTCAACCCGGTAGCGCGTCCGACCCTGCGCCTGACCCCGCAGACCGGCGCCTGGGACTGGTCGCAGTCGGGCATGATGAGCCTGCGCCTGCAAAGCGCAATGAACTGGGCCGTGACGGTCTACGTGCAAATCCAGAGTAACAACGGGCAGACGCTGACCAGTCGCGTCGACCTGCCGGCCGGCCCTGCGCAAACCCTGCTGGTGCCGCTGGTGGCGACCTCGCCACTGGGCCAGGGCATGAAGGCCGGGCCACCGATGCCGATGACCGTCGACGGCCAGCGGATTCTGCTGGCCAGCAGCAGCGGTGAACTGGATCGCAGCCAGGTGGTGTCGGTCAGTCTGTGGATGGATCAGCCCAAAGCCGCCCAGAGCTTGCTGCTCGAACGCTTTGGCGTGCAGGACGGTGAAGCGGTGACCCGGGCCGTCTACGGCAATCTGGTGGACGCTTACGGTCAATCGACTCGTAGCAAATGGCCGGAAAAAGTCAGCAGCGATGAGCAACTGAAATCCGCCGCCGCCAAGGAAGAGCAACAGCTGAAAACCTGGCTGGCCGAGCGCGAAAAGTCCTCGCTGGACAAGTTCGGTGGCTGGAACAAAGGCCCGGCGTTCAAGGCCAGTGGCTTTTTCCGCACTGAAAAGCGCGACGGTCGCTGGTACCTGGTGACCCCTGAAGGGCACCCGTTCTATTCGCTGGGGGTCAATACCGTCAGCCCGGACGTCAACCAGACGTACGTGGGCGGGCGTGAGTGGATGTTCGAATCCCTGCCCAACCCCGACGAGCCGCTCGCCAGCCATTTTGGCGAGGGTGACAACCGTGGCGGCAACGGCGCTGATCAGGGCCGAGGCTACAACGCCGGGCGCTGGTACGATTTCTACGCGGCCAACCTGCAACGGCTGTACGGCGCGCCGTGCGCAGTGCAGGCGAAAGCCGAACCGGCAGCCGAGCCGACTGCGCTCGCGCCATGCAAAGCCACGGTCGATGAGCAGAAGTGGGCCACGCACACCCTCGATCGCCTGCAAGCCTGGGGCTTCAATACCGTTGGCAACTGGAGTGCCGATTCGCTGGGCGACGCCGAGCGGGTGCCGTATACCTTGCCGCTGTCGATCGTCGGCGATTACACCAGCATCAGCACCGGCACCGACTGGTGGGGCGGCATGCCTGACCCGTTCGACCCGCGTTTCGCCATGGCTACCGAGCGCGCCGTGGCCATCGCTGCCCGCGATCATCGCGACGATCCGTGGCTGATCGGTTACTACGCCGACAACGAACTGGCCTGGGCCGGTCCGGGCGACGATCCGCAATCACGCTACGCCCTGGCCTATGGCACGTTGAAAATGACCACCGACGTGCCGGCCAAGCGCGCATTCCTCAAGCAACTGCGTGACAAGTACCGCAATCAGGCGGGCCTGTCGAAAGCCTGGGGCATTGATCTGCCAGCGTGGGAGTTGATGGAGGACCCGGGTTTTGTGCCGCCGCTGCCGAATCCTGAGCACCCGGAAATCGAAAACGATTTCAAATATTTCCAGAAGGTGTTCGCCGATACCTACTTCAAGACCATCTCCGACTCGCTGAAATGGCACGCGCCGAATCAGATGCTGCTCGGTGGCCGATTCGCCACCAGTACCCCGGAAGCCGTGGCGTCCTGCGCGCAGTATTGCGATGTGCTGAGTTTCAACCTGTACACGCTCAAGCCGCAGGACGGATATGACTTCGCCGCCTTGCGCGCCCTCGACAAACCGGTGCTGATCACCGAATTCAATGTCGGCTCGGCTGACCGTGGGCCGTTCTGGGGCGGCGTGACGCCACTGGCCAAAGAAGAAGACCGTGGCCCGGCGTATGCCAACTTCCTCAAGCAGGCCTTGAGCGAACCGTCGATTGTCGGCGTGCACTGGTTCCAGTATCTGGACCAACCGGTGACCGGGCGTCTGCTCGATGGTGAGAACGGGCACTTCGGTCTGGTGGGAATTACCGATCTGCCGTATCAGGGCTTCGTCGAGGCGGTGCGCAAGAGCAATCTGCAGGTGATTGATCAGTTGGGCAAGGAGGCGGAGAAAGCGGCGGCTGTTCATGAAGCCGAGGGTGGTCGAAAAGGCGAGGCCGGCAAAGGTCCGGGGGCCGGGCATGCGGGTGGGCATTCGGGGAATGGTCACTAGGGTTCGGACCGCGTTATCGTTCTTCGCGAGCAAGCCCGCTCCCACACTGGATCGGTGGTGTTCATAAATCCAATGTGGCGGCGGGCTTGCTCGCGAAGGCGGAAGCAGCCACACCAGCATTTTTGAAATGACCACCCGGCCCGCAGCTGTTCCCAAATCCCTCAAGGGCTGGAACAATGCGGGCCACTTTGTAGAGCGTTTTCGCGGGGGAGTTGCGGGTGCAGATTCAGGGACATTACGAGCTTCAATTCGAAGCGGTGCGCGAAGCTTTTGCGGCACTGTTCGACGATCCCCAGGAGCGCGGCGCCGCCTTGTGCATCAAGGTCGGCGGAGAAACTGTCCTCGACCTCTGGTCCGGCACCGCCGACAAGGATGGCGCCGAGGCCTGGCACAGCGACACCATCGCCAACCTGTTCTCCTGCACTAAGACTTTCACCGCCGTCACCGCGCTGCAACTGGTGGCCGAAGGCAAACTGCAACTCGATGTACCGGTTGCCCGCTACTGGCCGGAGTTCGCCGCCGCTGGCAAAGAGTCCGTCACCCTGCGCCAATTGCTCTGCCATCAGGCCGGTCTGCCGGCCCTGCGCGAGTTGCTGGCGCCAGCCGCCCTCTACGAATGGCAAACCATGGTCGACGCCCTCGCGGCCGAAGCACCGTGGTGGACGCCGGGCACCGGTCACGGCTATGCCGCCATCACCTATGGCTGGCTGGTCGGCGAATTGCTGCGTCGGGCCGACGGTCGCGGCCCGGGCGAATCCATCGTCGCCCGTGTTGCCAAGCCGCTGGGGCTGGATTTCCATGTTGGCCTGGCTGACGAGGAGTTCTACCGCGTGGCGCATATCGCTCGCGGCAAGGGCAACGTCGGTGATGCTGCCGCCCAGCGCCTGTTGCAGGTGACTATGCGCGAACCTGCCGCCATGACCACCCGCGCCTTCACCAATCCGCCGTCGGTGCTCACCAGCACCAACAAGCCGGAATGGCGCCGTATGCAGCAGCCGGCCGCCAATGGTCATGGCAATGCGCGCAGTCTGGCCGGTTTCTACGCAGGCCTGCTCGACGGCAGCCTGCTGGAAAGCGAAATGCTCGAAGAACTGACCCGTGAACACAGCATCGGCGAGGACAAGACCCTGCTGACCCGCACCCGTTTCGGCCTGGGCTGCATGCTCGATCAGCCGGACATGGCGAACGCCACCTACGGCCTCGGCCCGCGCGCGTTCGGTCATCCGGGGGCGGGCGGTTCGGTGGGTTTTGCTGATCCGGAGCACGATGTCGCGTTCGGTTTTGTGACAAATACCCTTGGGCCATACGTCTTGATGGATCCGCGCGCGCAGCAACTGGCGCGGGTACTTGCCACTTGTCTGTAAAGCGTTACATGAGGTTCCAGGGTTGGAACCAGATCCGGTTTTTCGATTCAAAGCGTCTGTTTATCCGGGCAAAAGAGCTCCGATCTTTCATTACTTCACTTTGTGGATTTTCAATGTCATCCAAAAAAACTCTCGCCCTGGCCCTGTGTGTTGCGATTACCGGTTGTGCACAGACTCCTAAAAACGATGCGGACGGTGGCAGTTGGTGGCCGTTCGGATCTTCCGACAAAGTGGTGGCCAAAGAGCCGGCACCAGCTCCAGCTCCACTCAAGCCTGCCGCTACTGCACCTGTGGCCAAGACTGAAAGCAGCAGCCACTGGTACTGGCCGTTCGGCAGTTCCGATGATGCGGCGGCCAAGGCCGATGTGAAACCTGAAGTAAAACCAGAAGCCAAACCGGCGGTAGTGGCCAAGGCCGATGCCGACACCAGTACCAAGTGGTGGTGGCCGTTCGGCGGCAAGGATCAGTCCACGGCCAAAGTGGTACCGATGCCTGACCCGAAAGTCACCCAAGCCTGGCTGGATGACTACGAACCGCGCCTGCGTGCAGCGATCAAGGACAGCAATCTGCAACTCGAACGCCGTGACAACGTGCTGGTGGTAATCGCGCCGGTTGAAGGCTCGTTCAACCCGAAGCGTCCGGCCATGCTGCTGCCGGTGACTCTCAGCCCGTTTACCAATGTTGCGAAAATCCTCGAAGCTGACCCGAAGACCGCGGTATTGGTACTCGGTCACAGCGATAACACCGGCGCCGCGCCGGCCAACGTCAAACTCAGCCAGGAGCGTGCCCAGTCCGTGGCGGCGATCTTCCGCCTGAGCGGCTTGCAGCGTGATCGCCTGATGCTGCGCGGCATGGGCGGCGATGCCCCGCGCGCTGCCAACGACAGCGCCGAAGGCCGTGCGTTGAACCGTCGTGTCGAACTGCTGGTAACCCCGCAGAACACCATGGTTGCCCTGCTGAGCAAATACAACATGCCGGCACCGGCACCGACCACGATGATTGCCGCGCAAGACGTCAAGCCTGTGGCCAAACCGGTCACCCCGGCGCCAGCTGCTTCGAAGGCCGCCGTGCCGGCAACCAAAAAGGCTCCGGCGAAGAAAGCTGCAGCCAAGGCTCCAGCGAAAAAAGCGGCGACCAAGGCTCCGGCCAAAACGCCTGCCAAGAAAACCGCTCCAGCCAAAGCGGCGGCCACTGACAAGAAAGTCGTCGCCACCGATACTTCCAAGCAGTGATCCGCTAACGAAAAGGAATGCGCCATGACCCAGGCTCTGGCAGATATGCGTCGTGATTACACCCGGGACGGACTGACCGAGGCGCAAGCCCCTGGCGAGCCGTTTGCGCTGTTCCACCAGTGGTTTGCCGACGCGGTGAAAACCGAACAGGCGCCGGTGGAAGCCAACGCCATGACCCTGGCCACGGTCGATGCGGACGGTCGACCGCATTGCCGCATTCTGCTGCTCAAGGGCCTGGACGAGCAGGGCTTTACCTTCTTCACCAACTACGACAGTGCGAAGGGCCAGCATCTGGCGGCCAATCCGTTTGCCGCCATGACCTTCTTCTGGCCGACCTTGGAGCGCCAGGTGCGCATCGAAGGGCGCGTGGTGAAGGTCACGCCTGCAGAGTCCGACGCGTATTATCAGGTGCGTCCGCTGGGCAGCCGGCTCGGGGCCTGGGCCTCACCGCAGAGCCGGGTGATCGACGGGCGTGGCGAGCTGGAAGATTTGCTCAAGGCTACCGAGCAACGTTTCAGCGACACCCAGCCCGACTGCCCGGAACACTGGGGTGGTTATCGTCTGCTGCCGGAGCGCATCGAATTCTGGCAGGGCCGTCCGAGCCGCCTGCACGATCGCCTGAACTACCGCTTGCAGGGCGCCAACTGGATTCTTGAACGTCTGGCGCCTTAAGCAGTCTACCGAGCGTGATAACCTGCCGCAGTGGCCTCAAGCCACTTCGGCAAGTCCCGACGCTTGATCTTCTGTGCCTGGGCATGGGCTAATTGTTCGAGCATGAAGGCGCGTTTGCCTTCATCCTTGCCCGCCAGGGACAACGCCAGGTCACGGTCCATCCAGCGTTTGATCCGCACGTACAGCCACCAGTGGAAGTACAGACCGGCGACGGTGGTGACGAAAATGATCAAGTAATCCATGAAAATCCTTGGGTCGGCAGGGCAGGTTGGGCGATTTGGCGCTACTGTTGGGTGGGTCTGCAGGTGCCTGTACCGGGCCTGAATAAAACCAAGTTTATCCGGGCTGTGTCGTGACAGGCGTCAAGCAGCGGGGTTTAATGAATCAATGTACTTTTGGAGTTGATGCTATGCGTAAGTCTGTTCTGCTGGTTGCTTCCTTTTCCACGATGGCGATGTTGCTGACCGGCTGCCAGTCGAGCCTGACCGGTGACTCCTACTCCCGTGACGAAGCGCGTCGCGTGCAGACGATTCGCATGGGCACCATCGAATCCCTGCGTCCGGTGAAAATCGAAGGCACCAAGACTCCGATCGGCGGCGCTGCAGGCGCAGTGGTCGGCGGTGTCGGCGGCAGCGCCATCGGTGGCGGCAAGGGCAGCATCGTAGCGGCGGTCATCGGCGCTGTGGCCGGTGGCCTGATCGGCTCGGCCACCGAAGAAGGCCTAACCCGCACTCAAGGCGTGGAAATCACCGTGCGCGAAGACGACGGCAGCATGCGCGCCTACGTGCAACAGGTTCAGGAAAACGAAGTGTTCCGTGTCGGTGAACGCGTGCGCATCTCCACCGTCGGTGGTACCAGCCGCGTTTCGCACTAAGCGAGAACGAGCGGTAAAAGAAAACCCCGATCAGGTGACTGGTCGGGGTTTTTGGTTTTAGATTTTTAGGTCGCGTTGGTTACATTTCTATTCCGATAAACAATTCCAGGTTCGTTGGAATGAACTCATCAGTCAGCACGGCAATCTGTTGCGCCTGCTCGGCAGTCAACAACCATTCTCCTTCTGCCATGGCATTGAGGCTTTTATGGCCGAGAAGCTTCACGATTCGGTCGTTAAAAGCAGGATCAACATCCAGTTCATACTTAAGTGAGCTATCGTCGAAACTGTCGGGTAAGAACCCTGTGATGCACAAGTACATAGACGCCTCTTGATTACTTTGGCGTGGTTCGCCCGGGTTTGGCAGGTTTGGTCTGTTCGCCGGTTTGAGGATTGAACTCTCCAAGGTGTTTCCCCTGTTTGTCGTACATTTCTACGGTTCCGTGTTGGCTGTCCCATTCAAAAATGCGTCCTTTGAGATCTCTCCAGCGCTTACGACGCGCACCGCCACCTTGAACGCTGCTTTTTGCCTTGTCTTTCGTCGCGTCAGGAAATGCTATTAAACCTTTAGGGGCTTGATGGTAGTTGTGATCGCTTATGCTTAGAACAATGTAGACCGGCCGAACCCCCGAATCCGCCGGAAATACCAGAATGAAATCCCGATACTCCGGCGGATAAACCGGATTCACCAGTATCCCGTCCGCCGCTTTCGTCGGCGGATACACCCAGATATGTGGCGTTTGCGGGGCGGCTTCCAGCGCTGGAATACCGAGGATGTCCGAGCCATCCACGGCCGGTGTCCAGATCAGTTCGACGCCTTCACCAAGGTCTGCAATGAACTGACTGCCACGCGTGCTGAACCGCACGACATCAACCATTTCCCAATCGCGATTTCTGCCGGTATAGAAGCCGTAGCCCCGCAGACTGCCGTCCGCCTGTTGTTCGACGCGCAGGCGAACGCGGGTGCGGGCTTGTTTGAGGCTGCGCAGTTGCTCGTCGCTATAGAGGGCGCTGTCGCCGAGACTGGACGGCATGAGCAGCGCCACCAGTCCTGCGAGGGTAGCGGTTGCCGTTCCGGCGGCGATCGCGGGTAGCGCTTCGAATGCGGCACCGGCCAATGCGAAGCTGCCCAGCCCGGCAGGAATTGCCGTGGCGCTGACTTTCTTCAGTGCGACGCCACCGTTTCCATCGCTTTCACGTGCGCCAAGCACGATCAGTTCGCCGTAATCCTTCAGGCTGTCAGTCGACACCATTCCCGAAGGATTCGAGTAGTCGATGATCGCATCCGGCAACTTGCAGGACTTGGCAAACACGCACCCGGCGCGCACGGGATCGGGCTTTTTGACCGCCATCTCGCGGCTGCGCTCGAAGGCCTCCTGCCGCGCCAGCATGGCGTCGTAAGCAGTTTGTCGGGCTTCGCGCTCGGCCAGTTCATTGGCCGTCATGTAGCGGTAGGTGACGTGATGACCGTCGCCCGCCGGTGGGTTGGGGACCCGGGGAATGTCCTTGTTGCGAGCCACTGAGCGTCCTTTCGTTCATCCATCGACAGCCCTTCGCAAAGGGCTGCACGACGTTAACGAAGCAGGCAGAGGGTGGCTGTAGGACGCGTCGCTATTGAGGTGGGGATTGTTCGCTATCTCTCACACAGTAAGAACCTGTGGTGAGAGGATGAACCCCCTCACCACAGGTGTTTCAGATTCCGCGTCAAGCTTTGCGACTCGCCGCCGCCGTCACCGCGTAGCCGATCAACGCCGCCAGAATCGAGCCGGTCAGGATGCCCATGCGGTCCATCCCGGCGTAGTCGCTCACGCCTGGTTCAAAGGCCAGCGAGCCGACAAACAGGCTCATGGTGAAACCGATGCCGCAGAGGATCGCCACGCCCAGCACCTGACCCCAGTTGGCGCCCTGGGGCAGGGCGGCGATGCCGACTTTTACCGCCAGCCAGGTGAGGCCGAACACGCCGACGGTCTTGCCCAGCAGCAGGCCGATGGCGATGCCCATGGGGACGTGATGAGTGAAGCTTTCGACCGTCACGCCGCTCAGCGACAGCCCGGCGTTGGCGAAGGCGAACAGCGGCAGGATGCCGTACGCCACCCACGGGTGCAGTGCGTGTTCGAGGGTCAGCAGCGGCGAGGGCTCGGCATTTCTCGTGCGCAGCGGGATGCAGAATGCCAGCGTGACCCCGGCCAGCGTCGCGTGGACACCGCTCTTGAGCACGCACACCCACAGGATCAGACCGATGATCATGTACGGCCCGAGCTTGACCACGCCCAGCCGGTTCATCGCCACCAGCGCCGCAATGCACGCCGCCGCCAGCCCCAGCGACAGGCTTGAGAGATCGCCGGAATAGAAGATCGCAATGATCACGATGGCGCCGAGGTCGTCGATGATCGCCAGGGTCATCAGGAACAGTTTCAGCGACACCGGCACACGCTTGCCCAGCAGGGCCAGCACACCGAGGGCGAAGGCGATGTCGGTGGCGGTCGGAATCGCCCAGCCGTTCAGGGCCGGCGGATTGTCACGGTTGAGCAGCCAGTAAATCAGCGCCGGCACCAGCATGCCGCCAACCGCTGCCGCGCCGGGCAGGACGATTTGCGACGGTTTGGACAACTGCCCGTCGAGCACTTCACGCTTCACCTCCAGGCCGATCAGCAGGAAGAACAGCGCCATCAGCCCGTCGTTGATCCACAACAGCAGCGGCTTGGCGATTTTCAGCGCGCCGATCTGCGCCACCACCGGGGTGTCGAGCAGGCCGGTGTACAGCCACGACAGCGGTGAGTTGTTGATGAGCAGGGCGAGAATGGCGGCGGCGATCAACAGCAGGCCGCTGGCCGCTTCCAACTGAAAGAAACGAGTGAAGGTTGTACGCAGCGGCAAGGTCGCTCTCCATCAACTGTCCCAAAGGCCGGACACCCGGACGCAAAGCCTGCGGGTGGCACTTGCACAGAGCCTAGCAGTTGGCGGATATATTGAAGCTCAGCTGTACCTGTGAGGTTTTCAGGTTTTTTCCTATGCTGGGTGGCTGAGCCTGTGACAAGGCAATTTCTGCCCGATTCAATGAGAGCATGACCATGAGCGACAACCGACAGTGGGCCCGCGAAGCGATCCGCATCATCGAAGCGGACTTCCAGCGCAGCGCCGACACCCATCTGATCCCCTTGCCGCTGCCGGGTTTTGCGGGCATCGAATTGTACTTCAAGGACGAATCCAGTCATCCCACCGGCAGCCTCAAGCATCGCCTGGCGCGGTCGCTGTTCCTGTATGCCTTGTGTAACGGCTGGCTCAAGCCCGGCGCGCCGGTGATTGAGGCGTCCAGCGGTTCGACGGCGATTTCCGAGGCGTATTTCGCGCGGATGCTCGGCCTGCCATTCATTGCGGTGATGCCGGCGACCACCTCCAAAGAGAAGATCGCGCAGATCGCCTTCTACGGCGGTCAGAGCCATCTGGTGAAAGATCCGACGCAGATTTATGCCGAGTCCGAGCGTCTGGCCCGTGAGCATGGCGGCCACTTCATCGATCAGTTCACCTATGCCGAACGGGCCACCGACTGGCGGGCGAACAACAACATCGCGGAGTCGATCTTCCAGCAGATGCGGTTCGAGAAACACCCGGAGCCGAGCTGGCTGATTTCCAGCCCGGGCACCGGCGGCACCACTGCGACTCTGGGTCGTTACGTGCGTTATCGCCAGCATTGCACTCGGGTGTTGTGCGCCGACGCCGAGCGTTCGGTGTTCTTCGATTACTACCAGAGCGGCGACGCCAGTCTGCGTCTGGACTGCGGTTCGCGGATCGAAGGCATTGGCCGGCCACGGGTGGAAGCATCGTTCCTGCCCAAGGTGATCGATGCGATGGTCAAAGTGCCGGACGCCCTGTCGCTGGCGGCCATGCATTACCTTGCGCAGCGTCTGGGTCGGCATGTTGGCGGGTCGAGCGGCACCAACCTGATCGGCGCGCTGATGGCGGCGCAGCAGATGCAAGCGGCGGGGGAGTCAGGGTCGATCGTGGCGATTCTGTGCGATGGCGGCGAGCGCTATGCCGACACTTATTACGATCAGGCCTGGCTGAAGGCGCAGGGGTATGAGCTGGAGGGGTTGATCGCGGCGGTGGCGGCGAGTGCCGAGCGTGGCGAACCGCTGCCTACGTCAGTGTTGCGCGCGAACATCTAAAGCCAGACGCAAAAAACAATGTGGGAGCGGGCTTGCTCGCGAATGCGGCATGTCAGTCAACATTATCGTCGACTGACACACCGCATTCGCGAGCAAGCCCGCTCCCACAGGAGGTTGGTGTCACTTCAAAACAGATGTATCAGGCTTCCAAACCCAAAATATCCCGTGCCACTGCCTCGGCAATACGAATCCCGTCGACGCCCGCCGACAGAATCCCGCCCGCATAACCCGCGCCTTCGCCGGCCGGGAACAGACCTTTGACGTTCATGCTCTGCAGCGACTCGTTACGCGTGATGCGCAGCGGCGACGAGGTGCGGGTTTCGATCCCGGTCAACACTGCATCGTGCAGCGAGTAACCGCGAATCTGCTTTTCGAACGCCGGCAACGCTTCGCGAATCGCTTCGATGGCGAAGTCCGGCAGCGCCAGGGCCAGGTCGCCCAGCGCCACGCCCGGTTTGTACGACGGCTCGACGTCGCCCAGCTCGGTCGACGGAGTGCCGTTGATGAAATCGCCAACCAGTTGCGCCGGGGCCTTGTAATCGCTGCCGCCGAGGATGAACGCGTGGGATTCCAGGCGTTCCTGCAATTCGATGCCGGCCAGCGGGCCGCCTGGGTAATCGACTTCCGGGGTGATGCCGACGACGATCCCGGAGTTGGCGTTGCGTTCGTTACGCGAGTACTGGCTCATGCCGTTGGTGACTACGCGGTTCGGCTCGGAAGTCGCCGCCACCACGGTGCCACCCGGGCACATGCAGAAGCTGTAGACCGAACGGCCGTTCTTGGCGTGGTGCACCAGTTTGTAGTCGGCGGCACCCAGTTTCGGGTGGCCGGCGTACTTGCCCAGGCGCGCACGGTCGATCAGCGATTGCGGGTGTTCGATGCGGAAACCCACCGAAAACGGCTTGGCTTCCATGAACACGCCACGGCTGTGCAGCATGCGGAAAGTGTCACGGGCACTGTGGCCGAGGGCCAGAACCACGTGTTTCGAATGCAGGGTTTCACCGCTCGCCAGTTCGACGCCGACCAGTTGGCCGTCCTCGATCAGCACGTCGCTGACGCGCTCCTGGAAGCGTACTTCGCCGCCCAGGGCACGGATCTCTTCACGCATGGTCTCGACCATGCCGGTCAGGCGGAACGTGCCGATGTGCGGCTTGCTGACGTAGAGGATTTCTTCCGGCGCGCCGGCCTTGACGAACTCGTGCAGGACTTTGCGGCCAAGGAACTTCGGATCCTTGATCTGGCTGTACAGCTTGCCGTCGGAGAACGTACCCGCGCCACCTTCGCCGAACTGCACGTTGGACTCGGGGTTGAGCACGCTTTTACGCCACAGGCCCCAGGTGTCCTTGGTGCGCTGACGCACTTCGGTGCCACGTTCGAGGATGATCGGCTTGAAACCCATCTGTGCCAGCAGCAGGCCGGCGAAGATTCCGCATGGGCCGAAACCGACCACGATCGGGCGCTGGCTCAGGTCGCTTGGCGCCTGACCGACGAATTTGTAGCTGACATCCGGCGCCACGTTGACGTTACGGTCGTCGGCGAACTTGCCCAGCACCTTGGCCTCGTCGCGCACGGTGAGGTCGATGGTGTAGATGAAGCACAGCTCGGAGGACTTTTTGCGCGCGTCGTAGCTGCGCTTGAACAAGGTGAAATCGAGCAAGTCATCGCTGGCGATACCCAGGCGCTGCACGATGGCGACACGCAGGTCTTCTTCAGGATGGTCGATTGGCAGCTTGAGTTCGGTGATTCGTAACATGGCGAGGATCCGGATTCGCGGGGCGCACAACTGCGCCAGGGCGTTTGAAGGTCGCGATTATAAGCCGCAAAGGCCGGATCCGGTGAGGCTAAAACGCTCAGTCGTTACGCGATCCGCCGAAATACCCGCAACCACGCTCGACCTTGCCGTCGATGCGCAGCTCGGCGCTCATGTGCTGCACGCTGCCGGTGTTGCTGTCGACGCAGCGTTGCGGCGCGACCCACAATTCGATGCGCTGGTTGTTGGCTTCGCTGCTGAGGTTGAAGCGGCCGTCGCCCAGTTGCTCTTCGACATAAGGCACGGCCAGCGCTGGCTGGCCTTCGCGGTCGATGACCATGCCCTTGCCGCTGACTTTCACGTTCCACTCGGGACCGTGGCCGGCAGCACGCAGGATCAATAGTTTGAAATTCGGGTCATCGCATGCGGTGCCGGAGCGCTCGACGCGATACAACTGGCCAAGGTCGAGGCGGTCGCCAGCGATCTTCCCGCGCACGTCGGCAAACAGCTTGCCCTGCTGATCGGCGAGGGTCGCGGCCTCTTGCAGCACGCTGGTGCCGCCGATGTCGTTGACCACGTACTGACGCTGTTCGCCACACGGCTGGAACACCAGTTTGCCGTCGGCCGCCGTCAACTGCCCCTGCATCCGGGTCTGCCCGACGTGGGCAGCACTTTGACGCGGGCCATCAAGCAATTGGCAGGCAGCGAACAACGGCAGCAGGGCAACAACGATCAACGAACGGGCAACACGCATCTTCGGCTCTCCAGACAAGTGCCGCCACGTTACGCAGGCTGACCGTTCATCACAAGGGGGTTAGCCGACGTGAAAGGTCTGGCCGGTTTGCAGGCCTTCGACACTTTTCGCGTAGGCCAACGCCACATCGGCCGCAGGAACCGGCTTGTAACCGCGGAAGTACGGGGCGTAGCTGCCCATGGCTTCCAGCAGCACGGTCGGGCTGATCGAGTTCACCCGCAGGCCGCGTGGCAGTTCAATGGCTGCGGCTTTCACGAAGCTGTCGAGTGCGCCGTTGACCAGTGCCGCCGAGGCGCCAGTGCGGATCGGGTCGTGGCTGAGCACGCCAGTGGTGAAGGTGAACGAGGCGCCGTCGTTGGCGTACTCGCGGCCGATCAGCAGCAGGTTGACCTGACCCATCAGCTTGTCTTTCAAGCCCAGGGCAAAGCTGTCGGCGGTCATCTCGCCCAGTGGGGCGAAGGTCACGTTGCCGGCCGCGCAGACCAGCGCGTCGAACTTGCCGGTTTGCTCGAACAGTTGGCGAATCGAAGCGCTGTCGCTGATGTCCACCTGGAAATCGCCGCTGCTGCGACCGATGCGAATCACTTCGTGGCGCTGGCTCAGTTCTTTGTCCACGGCCGAACCGATGGTGCCGGCGGCACCGATCAACAGAATTTTCATGGGCTTATCCTCAATGGGTTGAACGAGGTTTCAGTCTAGAGTGGTTTTTTCTGTGGATAAGCGCACTAATAGGCAACCTTTGGTTTTCAAATGGAAACAATCCATGAGTGAAATGGATGATCTGGCGGCGTTTGCGGTATTGATCGAGGCAGGCAGTTTCACCCTCGCGGCGCAGCAATTGGGTTGTAGCAAGGGCCAGCTGTCCAAGCGCATCAGCCAGCTCGAAGCGCAGTTTTCTGTGGTGTTGCTGCAACGCACCACGCGCCGCTTGAGCCTGACGGCGGCGGGCGCCGCGTTGTTGCCGCAGGCCCAGGCGCTGGTGGTTCAGGTGGAGCGGGCGCGTCAGGCGCTGGCGCGTTTGAAGGACGACATGGCCGGGCCGGTACGGATGACGGTGCCGGTGTCGCTGGGGGAAACCTTCTTCGACGGCTTGCTGCTGGAGTTTTCGCAAAAATACCCCGAAGTGCAGATCGAGCTGGAGCTGAACAACAATTATCGGGATCTGTCGCGCGATGGCTTTGATCTGGCGATTCGCACCGAGGTGGCCAATGACGAACGCCTGGTGGCCAAACCCTTGCTGGCCTGGCAGGAAATGACCTGCGCCAGCCCGGCGTATCTTGAACAGTTCGGCGAGCCACTGACCCCGCAGGATCTGGCCGAACACCGTTGCCTGCTTAACAGCCATTACAGTGGCCGCGAAGAGTGGCTGTATCACCAGCAGCACGAACTGCTCAGGGTGCGGGTGTCGGGGCCGTTTGCCAGCAACCACTACAACCTGCTGAAAAAGGCTGCGCTGGCCGGTGCCGGCATCGCACGGTTGCCCTCGTATCTGCTGCAGACGGAACTGGCGGACGGCCGATTGGGCTGGCTGCTGCGCGACTTTCAGACCCGACGTATGCCGATGTACCTGGTGCATCCGTATCAGGGCGGGTTACCGAAACGCACGCAAGTGCTGGCGGATTACCTGATCGGCTGGTTCAAGCGCAGCGGCGAGGCGCTGGATCGACTTCAGCGATAACCCATTCCTGTAGGAGCGAGCCTGCTCGCGATTGCGGTTTCGCAGTCACTTTATGTGTTGACTGAACCAACGCATTCGCGAGCAGGCTCGCTCCCACAAGGGTTTTGCTTATTTTGCGAAGCGGCGTGCGATCAGGTGATCGATCGACAATTTCCCCGGCCCGGTCGCCATCAAGTACAGCAACACCGCCGCCCAGGTACCGTGGGTCGGATACGCATCCGGGTAGACGAACAGTTGAATGGTCAGGGTCATGCCCAGCAACGCCAGCGCCGAAAATCTCGTGGCGAAGCCGATCAGGATCAGTACCGGGAAGAAGTGCTCGGCGAACGCGGCCATGTGCGCGGCGATTTCCGGTGACAGCAGCGGCACGTGGTACTCGCTTTTGAACAATGGAATGGTCGAGTCCGCCAAGCGTGGCCAGCCGAGTTGAAAGGTGCCGTCGATCAGGTCGATGGCCAGGCCTTCGACCTTGGTCTGGCCGGACTTCCAGAACACCGCGGCAATCGAAAAACGCGCGATGAAAGCGATCAGGCTGTGGGGAATTTTCTCCAGCAGCGCGATGGCGCGGGTAATGAGATTGTTCATGGCGATTCCTTGTTGTTCAGGTCAACGATGGCGTTGTGCGCAATCAGCAGCGCGAGGGTGTGGCTGAGGTCAAATGGCGGGCTGTTTTGCGCGGCCGCCAGCAGCGGTTGGTCATTGAGCAGTTGACGCAGAAACGCGCTGGCGCCGGGTTCGAGGGCAAACACCTCGACGTCGAGACCGTTGCGCAGCACCAGGGCGTGCTGTGCGTGGTCGACGTCGATGCCGGCCAGCGTCGCGTCACCCTGATGGGCGGCCCAGACCGCGACCACGGCGTGGTTCGAGTCGAGCAGGTGCAGCGACGGATGAAGCCTGAAGCGCAGGTCGCTCAGTCCATCGGGATCGGCCAGTGCCGCGGTGATCTGCTGCGGGCGCACGGGCAGTGCATCGGCGGCGTGGTAGGCGCGGGTGCGCAGGTGCTCCAGCCGTGCCACGTCGGCCAGATACGGCACGCTCGCTGCCGGTTCGAAGGCGTCGAGGAAGGCCGGCAGTGCTTCGCCGTAGCGACTCATCAACGGGCTGTGTGGCGGCTGTTGTTGTACGAACTCGGCAGCCATGGCACGGAAAAAATCCTCGCCGACCAATTGCAGCACCACCGGGTAACTGTCCGCCAAAGCATTGATCAGCGAACCTTGCACGTTGTTGCGATACACCGAGAATCGGCTGGCAGGATCAGCACCGTTGGCGCTGCATAAACCCTCGGGGCAGGGCCGTTGCGGGTCGAGCAGGGCGGCGGCAAAAGCCGCTTGAGTGCTCATGATCGAACTCCCGCACCGAGCAGCATTTCGTCGGCCTGCCGCGCTTCGGCCAATAACACATCGAAGGCCGGCACCTGATTGTCGCGCTCGATCAGGGTGGCTATCGGGCCGGTGCGTTGCAGCGTTTGCCGGTACAAGGTCCAGACCGCCTGATCGATCGGCGCACCGTGATCGTCGATCAGCAAACGGTCACCGAGGCTGTCGCTGTCTTCGGCAAATCCGGCCAGATGAATCTCACCGACCGCGTGCAATGGCAGCGCGTCGAGATAAGTCAGCGGATCGCGCTGATGATTGATGCACGAGACGTAGACGTTGTTGACGTCCAACAGCAGGCCGCAGCCGCTGCGCCGCACCACTTCGGCTATGAAGTCTGCTTCGTCGAGGGTCGAGCGCCGGAACCCCAGATAGGTCGCAGGGTTTTCCAGCAGCATCGGGCGCTTGAGGGTGTTCTGCACCTGGTCGATGTGCGCGCAGACGCGGTTCAGAGTCGGCGTGTCATAGGCCAGTGGCAGCAGGTCATTGAGAAACACCGGGCCATGGCTCGACCAGGCCAGGTGTTCGGAAAAGGATTGCGGTTGATAGCGCTCGATCAGCACCTTGAGGCGCTGCAGGTGCTGAACGTCCAGTGGCCCTTCGGCCCCGATGGACAGCCCGACGCCGTGCAGCGACAGCGGATATTGCTCGCGGATCAAACCGAGAAAATGATGAAACGGACCGCCGTCGACCATGTAGTTTTCGGCGTGGACTTCGAAGAAGCCGAGGTCCGGTTGGGTGCCGAGCACTTCACGAAAGTGCCCGGTCTTGAGCCCCAGCCCGGCACGGGGCGGGAGCCCGGGAAGGGCTGCCTGAGTGCGGGGTGGGACAGGTTCGTCGAGGGTGAACATGATCGTCACTCAGGCAGGCGGTGGATCAGGACTTGGCTTTGAACGCTTGCATCTGACCGAAACCGGTCGGCGAGGTCTTGCTCTCGGTGGTGGCGCAGGTGCCTTTCGGTACGAGTTTCCAGGCGTTTGGCTGGTAGTCCATTTTTGCGGTGCCGGCACACGTGGTGCCTGCGCCTGCTGCGCAATCGTTGTGACCTTTCATGGCCACGCCGAAGCATTTCTCCATGTCGGCATCAGCGGCGTGGACGGTCGACACGGCGGCCATGCTCAGGGCAGAACCAAGGGCCAGAACCAGGGCAGTAGCGGACAGAGTGCGAGTGGTAGCAGTCATGATGTTTCTCCAGATTTGAGCGTGGGATTTGCAAGCGAAATGCGCTTGCTTACCTCACTAGAGAAAGCTCATGGCGATGCGTTACAGCCGAGCCGAAACTTTTTCAGAAAATCTTCAGAACCCTGTAACCCACAGTGATTGTGTTCACTCCCTCCTGTTCTATAGTCATTTCAACGGCCACTCTGACAGGCCGATTTACCAGGACGGTATCTCATGACGAAGGATCGCTCAGACTCTGCTGCGCTATCGCGCAAGGTTTCATCGTTTGCCCTGGGCTGCACGCTGGCGCTGTCGTTCACGACGGTTAATGCCCAGCCGCAACCCGACCCACTGGACACGCTCAAGCGCATCAACAGCAACTACAACACCCTCAAGGACGCCTGCCAGGAACCTGATACCGGTGCCGCGCGCGGGTTGTATTACTGCAGCGGCGTGACCTTGCGCATGGTCAACGACGGGCCGTTCAACCCGTGGGACTACAGCCCTTACGCGATCAAGATCGGCGCGACGTCCTACTCGTGGATTCGCAAGGATCTGAGCACGCGCATTCTCATCCATCCGGCCGGATTCATCCTGCGCACTCCCACCGATGCGGCAGCGCTGAAGCTGCCCGTCAAGGAGCAGGGCTTTACGTGTATCTACGCCTTCGATGGCGGCACCGGACCGGAGCGCAAATGGTACGGCTGCGGCTTCTTTGACAGTCGCGAGCCACCGCGCGCAGCCCAAGGCACGATGAACAACCGCAATGCCGCGCTGGCCTACGGCACCTGTGCCGAAGCCGGAGTGACCACCGCCGAGCAATGGACGCAGAAATACACCGGGCTGATGAGGGGCCCGATCCAGTACGGCCAGTGCTCATGGAACGCGGAAAAACCCAGCGACTGGCAGGCGATGATCCGGGTACACGAATCGCGCCCGAACACCACCAACAAAGACCCCTTTGCCTTCAGTGCCCAGGTCAACGAATTCATGTTGAAGAATGCCACCGCGACCAACGACGGCAGCGAAAACATGAAGTACATCGACGCCTTCATTTACAACGTCAACAGCACGCAGAACTTCGCCACGCGCGGTGATCAGGCACCGCCTAAACCGGAGAACGGCCTGAACAGCGCGCGCAATTTCCAGAAAAAACTCAAGGCCCAGGGTTACAGCGTGCCGATTCTGCGCCTGGATTTCACCCAGCCTGCCGAGCAGCGTTTCAGTTATGTCGCGGCTGATCAGGCAATCGATGACATGGTGGTGGCCGGCGCCCCGGCGCCCAAGTACATCGCGGATGCGGTGTGGGTCGAGCGCTATGACCCGGGCACCAGGAAGAACGAATGGTCGCTGAAAATTACCCCGACGGCGCAGGGCAAGGCGGTTCAGAGCTCTGACCAAGAGGCCGTTTACAAAGAGCTGTTCGCCTTGCGTGGCGCCGACAGCCAGTGGCGTGATAACGAGAAAGCCGCGGGCAGCATGCGTCAGCAACTGAGCTGTCTGGTGCAGAACTATCCGGCCAAGACCGAGTGGAATCTGGAGCCGTTCCGCCCCGTGGTCAGCCCGCAGGAGGCGGCGAAGGCCGGTTGCAATCCAGTGCCAGTCCTGGCACCGCAATACATTGCTTCTGCCGACTGGATCAAACGCTACGACCCCGGCACTCGCAAGGATGAGTGGACCCTGAGCGTGGTGCCCACCGCAGCAGGGCGCGCCTTGCCCAATGAGCAGGTCGGCGTTCTGTACGACCAGTTGTTCGCCCTCAAGGGGGCGGACAGCAACTGGCGCGACAACGAAACATCCGTCGGCAGCATGCGTCAGCAATTGAATTGCGTGCTGGTCAATTACCGCAGCAAGACGCCATGGAATCTGGAGCCGTTCAGGCCGGCGTTGTCGGACAGCGAGACTCGCGCCGCGGGTTGCAACCCGGTCCCGCGTTGAGTGTGTGTTGGCTAATCAAGGAGATGCAAGCCATGAAAAAACGTCTGAACAGGTTCGCTCCATTGCTCATGTTGCCGCTCCTGGCGCATGGGACGTGGGCCAATGCCGAGTCATGCGCGGAGACACTGAAGAAGGTCGAAACGTTGTACAACAACACCGTCGACAGTTGCGGGCAGGATCCCGCCTCGGATTGTTCGGGGCTGCTGGTGCGCGGCACGCACCGGGCCGACCCTGCCAAAGGGCAGAAATGGGACGTGTGGAATCCCAGCCCGAAAGCCGTGGAACTGGGCACGTTTGCCGCCTCGTACATGCGCGCCGACGGCATCAGTTATGAAGACCCGGGCATGAGCACGCAGAACGGCTACCTGATTACGCCAAGGGATCTGGTGCGCGACCCGGAAACCCCGGTGCATGTCTACTGTGCATTTCCCAACGATGCCTGGACCGACTTTCGCAACGACCGTGGCTGTGGCGACAACAAAAACACCGCCCCGACCGAGGCGGTCTGTCAGGCCATGAAACCACCGATCACGACGCCGAATGCCTGGGTGGCGCACTTCACCCAGTACAACAACAATCGGCAGCAGGACCAGTTGCAGTGTGGCTTCAACATGCGCAATCCGATGAGCAGCAAGGAGCGGGTCGACGCCTTTCGCAACTTCATGGGCGCGCGCAAAGTCATCAACAGCCGCGAATTTCAAACCCAGACCGAACTGCGCCTGGGCAACCCGAAAACCGATGAGCTACCGATTCTGGCGTTCTTCTACAGCGATCAGCGCGGCCTGAATGATGCGTTGGCCAATCAAAAGGATTACAAGGCCAAGACTGGCAAGGACCGCAATATCATCAAGATCGACTTCCCGCGGACCCCGGTCGCCAAGGCCTCGTTCTCGTGCATCCAGACCTCGACGCCGGCAGAACCAAAATTCTGCGACAAGTACATCGAGTCCAGCACCTGGGTGCAACGTCCCGATCCGAAGCTGGGGCCGAACACCTGGTCGCTCTCGGTAGTGCCGACCGCATGCGGCCGCGCGATCAAGGATGACCAGACCGACCGGATGTTTGCCGAGCTGTACAACAAGCACAAGGACGATCCGCAATGGCGTCAGTACAGCGTCAATGGTGGCTCGTTGCGCCGGCAGATGGTCTGTCATCTGGCGGCGGTCTACGATGGCAAGCCGGTCAGGAACAAGCCTGAGTGGAACCTTGAGCCGGCACGGCCTTATGTCGATCAGGCCACCGCAGTCGCGCAGTACTGCAACCCTTATTAAGGGCTGTTGATGTTGTGGGAGCGGGCCTGCTCGCGAAAGCGGTGCATCAGTCAGCACACGTGCTGAATGTAAAATCGTCTTCGCGAGCAAGCCTGCTCCCACAGGGGATGTGCGTTGAATTCAAAATACAAAAAAACGGCCCGAAGGCCGTTTTTTTGTTGGGCGAAATGCATCAACCGCCGAGGTACGCCTCGCGCACTTTCGGGTCGGTCAGCAGGGCTTCACCGGTGCCTTGCATGACCACGCGGCCGTTTTCCAGAACGTACGCACGGTCAGCGATTTTCAGCGCCTGGTTGGCGTTCTGCTCGACCAGGAACACCGTCACACCGTCCTTGCGCAGCTGTTCGATGATGTCGAAGATCTGCTGGATGATGATCGGTGCCAGACCCAGCGACGGCTCATCGAGCAGCAGCAGCTTCGGCTTGCTCATCAGCGCCCGGCCGATGGCGAGCATCTGCTGTTCGCCGCCGGACATGGTGCCGCCGCGCTGGTTGAAGCGTTCTTTCAGGCGCGGGAACAGGCCGAGGACCTTGTCCATCTGCTCCTGATAGTCGCCCTTGTCGGTGAAAAAACCGCCCATCGACAGGTTCTCTTCAACGGTCAGACGGGCAAACACCCGGCGACCTTCCGGGACCACGGCGATGCTCTTGCGCATGATCTGCGACGAGTCCTGGCCGACCAGTTCCTCACCCATGTAGCGGATGCTGCCGCTGTGCGCCTGCGGCGAACCGCAGAGCGTCATCAGCAGCGTGGACTTGCCGGCACCGTTGGCGCCGATCAGGGTCACGATCTCGCCCTGACGGACTTCGACGTTGACGCTGTGCAGGGCCTGGATCTTGCCGTAGAAGGTGGAAACGTTTTCGAACTGCAGCATTTACGCTTCCCCCAGGTAGGCTTTGATCACTTCAGGATTGTCGCGGATCTGTTCCGGCGTGCCATCGGCCAGAGGCGTGCCCTGATTGATCACGACGATGTGGTCGGAAATGCTCATGACCAGTTTCATGTCGTGCTCGATCAGCAACACAGTCACGTTGTGCTCTTCACGCAGCACACTGATCAGCGCCTTGAGGTCTTCGGTTTCCTTCGGGTTCAGACCGGCCGCAGGTTCGTCGAGCATGAGGATCCGCGGACGGGTCATCATGCAGCGGGCGATTTCCAGGCGCCGTTGCTGACCGTAGGCCAGGGTCCCGGCGGTACGGTTGGCGAACTCTTTCAGGTTGACCTTTTCCAGCCAGTATTCGGCATATTCCATCGCCTCGCGTTCGCTCTTGCGAAACGCCGGGGTCTTGAACAGGCCGGCCAGGAAGTTGGTGTTCAGGTGACGGTGCTGGGCGATCAGCAGGTTCTCGACCGCCGTCATGTCCTTGAACAACCGCACGTTCTGAAAGGTGCGCACCACGCCCTTGAGGGCGATCTTGTGCCCCGGCAGGCCCTGGATCGGCTCGCCGTCCAGCAGGATGCTGCCGCCCGATGGCTGGTAGAAACCGGTCAGGCAGTTGAACACGGTGGTCTTGCCCGCGCCGTTCGGCCCGATCAGCGCCACCACTTGTTTTTCCTTGACGGTCAGGGCCACGCCATTGACCGCCAGCAAGCCGCCGAAGCGCATGCTCAGGTTTTCGACTTTAAGGATCTCGCGGCTCATTTTCGCAACTCCATGTGTGGGCGTTGCATCGGCAGCAGACCTTGTGGACGCCAGATCATCATCAACACCATCAGCGCACCGAACATCAACATCCGGTATTCGCTGAACTCACGCATCATTTCCGGCAACAGGATCATCACCACGGCCGCGAGAATCACGCCCAATTGCGAGCCCATGCCACCCAGCACGACGATGGCGAGGATGATCGCCGACTCGATGAAGGTGAACGATTCCGGGGTCACCAGACCCTGACGGGCGGCGA
The DNA here is from genome assembly GCF_000633255.1 of Pseudomonas sp. H1h. Taxonomy (GTDB): domain Bacteria; phylum Pseudomonadota; class Gammaproteobacteria; order Pseudomonadales; family Pseudomonadaceae; genus Aquipseudomonas. Next base: position 246,761 of record NZ_AYMJ01000015.1, on the reverse strand, counting down.
AGAAGCTGCCGGCGAAACCGGCGAAGCTCGCGCCCAGGGTGAACGCCGACAGCTTGATGATCGTCGGATTCAGACCCAGTGCGCGGCAGGCGATTTCATCTTCACGCAGCGCTTCCCACGCACGGCCGATCGGCATGCGCAGCAGGCGGTTGATGATGAACAGCGCCGCCAGTGCCAACAACAGGGCAACCAGGTAGAGGAAGATCACCTTGTTGATCGAGTTGTATTCGAGGCCGAAATACTCGTGGAAGGTTTGCATGCCTTCCGCGGCCTTGCGTTCGAATGTCAGGCCGAAGAACGTCGGTTTCTCGATGTTGCTGATGCCGTTCGGGCCGCCGGTGATATCGGTCAGGTTCCGCAGGAACAGACGGATGATCTCGCCGAAGCCCAGGGTCACGATCGCCAGGTAGTCACCGCGCAGACGCAACACCGGGAAGCCCAGCAGGAAGCCGAACGTCGCCGCCATCAGGCCGGCAATTGGCAGGCAGATCCAGAAGCTCAGGCCGTAGTAGTGCGAGAGCAGCGCGTAGCTGTAGGCGCCGACGGCGTAGAAACCGACGTAACCGAGGTCGAGCAGGCCGGCCAGACCGACCACGATGTTCAGGCCGAGGCCGAGCATCACGTAGATCAGGATCAGCGTTGCAATGTCCACCGCGCCACGCGAGCCGAAGAACGGCCAGATCAGCGCGCCAAGGATCAGCGCGATGATGATGTAGCGTTGGGTGGTCGGCAGGGTCAGGAAATTGCTGGCCTTGGCCGGGATCAACGGCAGGCCCGGCGAGGATTTCCACGCCTTGCTGATCTGCTGGTTGAACAGCACCCGCAGGAACATCAGCACCGAGCACACGGCGATGGTCGCCAGAATGGCCGGGCTGGTGCCGTGCACTTCGAGGTTGATGCCGACGATGGTCAGTTTCAGACCGAGTACCGGGTAGGCCACGGCCCACACCAGCAAGGCACTGAACAGTGCCTGTTTAAGATTCCTAGTCATACTTTCTCAACCTCCGGACGGCCCAGAATGCCGGTCGGACGGAACAACAGCACCAGAACCAACAAGCCGAAAGCCACGACGTCCTTGTACTGGTCGCCGAAGATATCGGCACCGAACGCTTCCGCCACCCCAAGCACCAGCCCGCCGAGCATGGCGCCGGGGATGCTGCCGATCCCGCCCAGTACCGCAGCGGTGAAGGCCTTGAGGCCGACGAGGAAACCGGCGTTCGGGTTGATCACGCCGTACTGCATGCTCAGCAGTACAGCCGCGACGGCCGCCAGTGCAGCACCGATGACGAAGGTCAGGGCGATGATGTTGTTGGTGTTGATGCCCAGCAGGTTGGCCATCTTGATGTCTTCGGCGCAGGCGCGGCAGGCGCGGCCCAGACGAGAGCGGGAGATGAACAGCGTGAGGCCGAGCATGGCGACCAGGGTCACCACGAACACCACGATTTGCATGTAGGAAATCAGCACTTCATGTGCGCCACCTGGCCCGATGGAAATGTTGCCGGGGATCAGGTTGGGGATGGATTTGTCCTTGGAGTCTTGCGCCAGCAGAACCGTGTTCTGCAGGAAGATCGACATACCGATGGCGGAAATCAGCGGGATCAGACGGTTGCTGCCGCGCAGGGGGCGGTAGGCAATCCGTTCGATGCTGTAGCCGTACGAACTGGTGACAACGATGCTCGCGATAAACGCCGCGGTCATCAACAGCGGGACGTTGTCGATTCCCATCATGGCCAGCCCGGCGATGGCGATGAACGCCACGTAGGAACCGATCATGTACACCTCGCCATGGGCGAAGTTGATCATTCCAATGATGCCGTAGACCATCGTATAGCCGATGGCGATCAGGGCATACGTGCTGCCAATGGTCAGGCCATTAACCAGCTGTTGGAAGAAGTGATAGATGTCAGGCATTACAACGCTCCTAAAAACCTGATACGCATTTCACTGGTGGAGTCATTTTCCCGCCCGGCCCCGTGGATCTGTATCCACTTCGAATCCGGGTTTTGCCAGCGAACCGCTGATGACGGTTTTGAGATTTTCAGGTGGGGAGACTGGCGGATCACGCCAGCGCGGCCCATACATTCGTAAAACAAAGCCCACGGCACGCCGTGGGCTTTATTGGCAGTCAGTCAGGGCGCGCCTTACTGAGGCGAAACTTCAGTTTTTGGTTTGCCGAAGTGCCACTCGTAAACCACAAATTTGAAGTCCTTCAGGTCGCCCTTGGCGTCGAAGCTCAGGTCGCCGGTAGGGGTCTTGAAGGTGCCGGCGTGAATGGCTTCGGCCACTTTGGCAGGGTCTTCGGATTTGGCCGCGGCAATACCGCCGGCAATCACTTCAACCGCCGAGTAGGAAGGGAACACGAACGGGCCGCTCGGGTCTTCTTTCTTCGCCTTGAATGCATCTGCCAGAGCGACGTTGGCCGGATCCTGGTCGAAGGATTTCGGCAGGGTCACCAGCAGGCCTTCGGAGGCGTCTTTGGCGATCTGCGAAATGGAGTCGTTACCCACGCCTTCCGGGCCCATGAACTTGGCTTTCAGGCCTTTTTCCTGGGATTGACGCAGGATCAGACCCAGTTCCGGGTGGTAGCCGCCGTAGTAAACGAAGTCGACGTTGGCTTGCTTGAGTTTGGAGATGATCGAGGAGAAGTCCTTGTCGCCGGCGTTGACGCCTTCGAACACGGCGACTTTCACGCCTTTCTTCTCCAGGGTCGCCTTGACGGCGGTGGCGATGCCTTCACCGTATTGCTGCTTGTCGTGCAGTACGGCAACGATTTTCGGCTTCACGTGATCGGCAATGTAGTTACCGGCGGCAGGGCCCTGGGCGCTGTCCAGACCGATGGTGCGGAAGACCATCTTGTAACCACGGGCGGTGATGTCCGGGCTGGTGGCAGCCGGGGTGATCATGATCACGCCTTCGTCTTCGTAGATGTCCGAAGCCGGTTGAGTGGAGCTGGAGCACAGGTGACCGACCACGAACTTGACGCCGTCGTTGACGACCTTGTTCGCTACCGCTACCGCTTGTTTCGGATCGCAGGCATCGTCGTATTCAACGGCTTCGAGCTTCTTGCCGTCGACCCCGCCCTTGGCGTTGATCTGTTCGATGGCCATGCGGGCGCCACTGAACTGCATATCGCCGTATTGGGCTACCGGGCCGGTTTTAGGGCCGGCGATACCGATCTTGATGGTGTCAGCTGCGAACGAATGGCTGGCAACCCCGGCCAGAACCATAGCGGCAAACAGTTTGGAAATCTGCTTAGTAGCCTTAGTCATAGTGCTCCACTCTTACTGTTGTAATTTTTTTTGAGTTCTGGCGCCGTAGCAGCAGAACCGGGTCAGATATCTTTGCGATACCCTCCGGAAATGCCCCCGGCAACTGTACCGGTACAGTGTAGAGCGCCGGTTGTTGGCCTGGGAAGCTGGCGCCAGGGGGCAAAACTTGTGGGTGTCGCATTTTTGAATGAAAAAGACAGAATTGCGGCGGGGCTTTCGAGGGGCTTATGCCCCAAACAGCAGCATTCCTTGGCGTTCCTGCTCTTTTCGTTCGGTGAAGCCTTTTGCAACCGGGTTTTTCTGCCGGACCACCGACGTTATCATTCGCGTCGATTTCTTTTCCGGACAGTCCCATGAATCAAGAACCTAGCACCCTCTATGCCAAGCTGCTTGGTGAAACCGCATCTATTACCTGGAAAGAGCTGGAGCCGTTCTTCGCCAAGGGTGCCCTATTGTGGGTCGACCCTACGCTTGATTTGATCGCCGCCGCCGAGGCCGTGGCGGCAGATGATGGCGAGAAAGTGGCTGCCTGGCTGGCCGAAGACAAACTCGCCAAGCTGTCTGAAACGCGGGCGCTGGATCTTTTCGAGCGCGATCCCGAGATGTGGGCAGTGGTGGTGCGGCCGTGGATTCTGGTCCAGGAAAGGGCAGGCGCTTCTGACGCTGCACCTTGATGGTGCGCAGGGTCATCAGCGAAAAGTGTGTAGCCGAGTAGCGTGATGGCACGTTGCCGTAGAGAAATGCCACAAGCGTGGGTGGCTCACGGTGACGTAAACGTAACGGGAACAGTTTATTGAGCAGCCTGCGGGCTGCTTAATTGTTTCTGGATGTTGGATATTGCGGGTTTTGCGGTGTTTTCAAAGGCCTCTTCGCGAGCAAGCCCGCTCCCACAATTGAATGCATTCCAATGTGGGAGCGGGCTTGCTCGCGAATGGGGCGACGCGGTCTTCGATCAGACCGAGTAAGTCTTGCCCGTATGGTTATTGAGGGAAATAACCTTGGTCTTGCCGATCCGGTGACGGTAGATCTCGCGCAGGTACTTGATCGCCTTCTTCACGCAGTCACGCGACAGGCGAATGTCGTTGATCGAGACGAACTTGTCTTTGTCGTTGATCAGCTCGCGGTACTTCTTCTCGTACATCGGCTTGATCGCGTACCAGTTGGTGTCGAGGATTTTCGCCGGATTCTCGAACTCGTTGAGCAGATCGTCGATGCGGTCTTCGTCGAATTCTTCATTGATGATGAAGTCGAGAATCGAGTTGTCCAGGGTCTCGTCGAAACGGTACGGGGTCTTGGCGAAGCAACGCTTGATGAACGCCACGATCAGCGTCAGGAAGTCGTCCGACAGGCACGGACTCTTGGCGATCAGGGTGGTCAGCGACAGGTTGGCCGAGGCGCCGATCACCAACGCGTAGCGCTTGAGCGTGGTGTTGGGGAACAGGCTGTTGAGGTGGGTCTTCAGCCGATTCAGGTCCATGTACGACAGCTTGTAGTCTTTGGGCAGCGAAACGATCGAGACCACCGACGAGCAGTTCTTGAAGAAGTGCAGGTCGTGCAGGGCGGCGGCGTCGTAGCCGGAATTCTTGTACTGCTCAAGCGAAGCGCGATAGCGCTTGGACTCGATCGGCAGCAGGCTGATGCCTTCGATCGCCTGGGTGACCTTGTTGAAGTGCGGCAGGTCGATGGAGCGGAAGAACAGGTCGTCGATGTTCAGGCGCTGCGGCTCTTTGTCGAACACCTTGAACTTGTCGCTGCTCGGCGGCGGGGTTTCCGGCACCACCGATTCGGCGTAGGCAATCGCCACCGGGCCGGCCAGGCTCATGAACAGGTCGTTGGCGTCCAGGCGAATGGTTTCGCCGATGTCGATGCCGGCACGACGGAAGTAGTTCTGGTCGTAGTCAGTGGTGACGGCCTGTGCGGTCAGAATGTTGAAGATCTGCTGCGAGATGTACTGGTTGGCGTGCTTCTCCATCGCATTGACATCAATGTTCTGGATGTTGCCGTCATCGCTCTCTTCGGCGTAACGCATGATGTCGTTGGAGATCAGCATCATTGCGTTCCATGGGCGGATACGGCCCATGACGCTGGCTTCGCTGCTGTCTTCGTTGGCGAAGTTGTAGGAGAAATCCCATTCTTCCGAGAGGTATTTGCACAGCAGGCGCCCGGCGTTGATGTGCAGCGCCTCGGACATTTCACTGCGGTGGTCGGAAATGTTCGGCAGCACGCAGATGCCGCTGGTGAAGATCGGTTCGAACACGAACGAATGACCGCTCTTGCCGTCATGTTCGTCCATCGGCTTGGTGTCGAACGTCTTGTTCATGTACGAGTGCTGCTGGGCCAGGCCGAATTCCGAGGCCATGCCCGAACCGGTACCGCCGCCGGCACTGAAGATCGAGAAGTACAGGCGCGACTGGTTGGCCTTGATGCCGCAGCTGTCGATCAGGTACGAATGGATCATTTTCCAGTCGGGGCTGGAGAAACGCTGGGTGTCCTTGTTGAGGATGATCTTGGCCAGGTACTGGCCGAGGATCGGCGCGTTACCGGCGCCACCGGCGTGGACTTCGGACAAGTCCATGATCTTCATTTTGCTGTAGTCGCGCAGAAAGCCGCTTTTCTCGCCCTTGCGCGAGAAACGGATGCGCCCGGCGATGTCCTTGTCGAGGTCGCCGAGCATCACCAGCGGTTCCACCAGAAACACCGGTTTGCTCGATTTGTTCGGGCCGATCCGCAGGTTGTTCTTGATCCACTGCGCCGGGCTGTAGCCTTTGTCGGCCAGTCGGCGATCTGCCGCACGGTCTTCGTTGTTGAATTCGTTGAGGTAGAACTTGCGCGCGTTGTACACCAGCTCCGCGACGTCGAGGGCGATGTTGGAGCCGCAGCGACCGAGGCCGATCAGGCACACCGACGGGAATTCCTGGTCGTTGTGCTGTTCGTTGTCGCCTTCCAGGTGCGGCGGACGCGGGAACACCAGGTCACGCAGGCCATCGAGGTTGTCGAGGATGCGATCAGTGTTGGTTTCGGTGTAGTACAGATATTGGTGGGTGCCCAGCGGGCGCGAAGGAGGCAATGGCTTCATCGGCGCCGGGCTGTTCGCCGCAGGGCTCAGAGTCAGGTCGGATACCGCAGTGGCGGGATTGTTTTTAGAAGTCATTGTGCGCCATATACCTGGACTGGTTGGTCTGCTGACCAGTGTCAGCGAGCCTCACGGAATTAGATCTCGCGTCTTGTATGCGCGAATTTGGCCCGGGCGTCAGGGGCTTGGCCTGATTGTCGCGCGGGGGAATCCTTTCCTGATCGTTCATGAATCGGCCATCATTCGGTGATCTTTAATCGAAAAGAGGCAAAATGATGTCAACGCTACCTTCGTTGGGGTTTGCCGGAATCGGCCTGATGGGCCTGCCGATGTGCCGTCGTCTGCTGGCGGCGGGTTACCCGCTGACCGTGTGGAATCGCAACCCGGCCAAGTGCGCGCCACTGGTTGAAGCCGGCGCCCGGCAAGTCGCGACCCCGGCGCAGTTGTGCGAACAAGCGGACGTGGTGATGCTGTGTCTGGCTGACACGGCGGTCGTGCGCGAGGTGGTGTTTGGCGCTGGCGGTGTCGCTGAAGGTGCGAAAACAGGCCAGTTGCTGGTGGACTTTTCCAGCCTCGAACCAACCGCCACGCGTGAGATGGCGGCCGAGTTGGCAGACCGGACCGGCATGGCCTGGCTCGATTCACCGGTGTCCGGCGGTGTGGTCGGCGCCGAGGCGGGCAGCCTGGCAGTCATGGTCGGTGGTACGGCGCAGGATCTGCAGCGAGTACGCCCCGTGCTGCTCAACCTCGGCCAGCGCGTCACGCACATGGGTGGCGTTGGCGCGGGACAAGTGACCAAGGCCTGCAATCAGATGATCGTCGCCTGCAATGCGCTGGTGATCGCCGAAGTGGTGGCGCTGGCCGAGCAGGCCGGGGTCGATGCCAGCCTGATCGCCGAAGCGCTTGCCGGTGGCTTTGCCGATTCGAAACCGTTGCAGATCCTTGCCCCGCAAATGGCCGAGAGCCGTTTCGAACCGGTGAAATGGCACGTGCGCACGCTGCTCAAGGATCTCGATACGGCGGTTAAATTTTCGCGCGAACAGGGTTCGGCCACGCCGATCAGCGGATTGGCCGCACAACTGATGCGCCTGCATGGGGCGCAGGGCTTTTTGCACAAGGATCCAGCGACACTGGTTCAAATGTACCGCGCGCCAGACTCAGCGGATTGACCGCGTGGGAGTGCTTGCGTTGATTGATTTCTTCCAGCACCGGGCGTAATTCGTCCAGCGGCACCGGGCGGCTGAGCAGATAGCCCTGAATGAAGTCGCAACCCGAGCGTTCAAGAAACTCGTATTGCTCCAGGCTTTCCACGCCTTCGGTCACCACCTGTAAATGCAGGGTGTGGGCCATGACGATGATTGCCTGGACGATCTCCATGTCGGCGGTTGCCGTGGGGATGTCGAGGATGAACGAGCGGTCGATCTTCAGCGTGTTGAGCGGCAGGCGCTTGAGGTAGGCCAGCGATGAATAGCCGGTGCCGAAATCGTCAATCGACAACGACACGCCAAGCGCGCGAATCTGCCGCAACAGCACCAGGGTGTTGGCGATGTTGCCCATCAGCGCGTTTTCCGTGACCTCCAGTTCCAGCCGCTCGGGTGCGACTCCGGCGCTGCGCAGCGCACTTTCGATTTCGTCGGCCAGCTCTTCCCGGGCGAGGTTGAGTGGCGAGCAGTTCCAGGCGATTTTCAGTTCGTCGCAGCCATGGCGCGTCAGTTCGCCAAGGTCGGTGCAGGCCCTGCGCAGCACCCAGTTGTCCAGTTCGGCGATCAGGCCGTTGGTTTCGGCAATCGCAATAAAACGGTCCGGAGCCAGCAGGCCATGCACCGGGTGCTGCCAGCGGATCAATGCTTCGAGTTTGGTCACCCGGCCGGTTTTCAGTTCGAAGATCGGTTGGTAATACAGCGTCAGCCCGTGCTCTTCACGCAGGGCCTGGCGCAGCTCTTCTTCCAGTTGCAGTTCAAGGCTGGCGCGGGTCTTCATGTTCGAACTGAAAAAATGCAGACCGTTACGCCCGGCGCCCTTGGACTGATACAGCGCCAGATCCGCATGCTTGAGCAGTTCTTCGCAGGTGGTGCCATCGTCGGGGAACAGGCTGATGCCGATGCTCGTGGTCATCACCATACGCCGTCCGGCCAGCTCGATCGGCTCCTTCATTTTCTGCATGATCCGTTGCGCCATGGTGCGCGCTTCTTCGCGGTCGTGCAGGCCAATCAGGATGCAGAACTCGTCGCCGCCAAAACGTGCAACCACGTCGTCATGGCTGCGCACCGAACTCTTGATGTGATGGGCGATGACTTTGAGCAAGGCGTCACCGGCGTCATGCCCGAGGCTGTCGTTGATCCGCTTGAAGTGGTCGATGTCGAGAAACATCACCGCGAGCATGCCGCCTTCGCTGGTTTTCTGGCTGAGCTTCTCGGCGAAGATCTGATTGAAGCCTCGGCGATTGATCAGGTTGGTCAGGGCGTCGTAGTTGGCCACTTGCTGTAGCGACATCCGCGCCTGATCGAGCTGGCCGAGCAGGGCATTGACCCGGCGAAGGTCGTGTTCCTTGCTCTGCAGCTTCTTGTCGGCCAGCGCCGCACTGATCGCGCTGCCCAGAATCAGCAGGATGATCAGCGCGACCGTCAGGCCCAGTTGCAGGTGGTTGGTTTCGGCACTCAGCGTCGGCGCTGTGCCTTCGGGCAACACCAGGTGCAGCGCGGCCATTGCGGTGAAATGCATGCTGATGATGCCGGCGCCGAGGATCACCGCGGCGGTGTATTTGAGCAATTGATGAAACCGGCCGCTACCTTCACGCAAATAACCGGCGACCCACAGCGCGGCGTAGCTGGCGCCAATGGCAATCAGGATCGACAGGCAGAACAGCACGGGCTGGTAATACGCGATAGCCACCGAGTGCATCGCCGCCATGCCAACGTAATGCATGCCGGCGATGCCCAGGCCGATGACGATGGCGGTTTTCAGGTAGTGCACCAGGCTGGGTTGCGGGGTGCTCAAGGTGTGCATCGCCAGCCATGAGGCGAGCAGGGCGATCAGCAGGGAAAACAGGGTGATCGCCAGGTCGTAGTGAATTTCGATCGGCGCCTGGAACGCCAGCATGGCGATAAAGTGCATGGCCCAGATGCCGCCGGCCAGGCAGGTGGCGCCGATCCAGCGCCACACCCGTTGTGAGCCCGGGTCTTCGGCGTGGCCGACCCGTTCGGCCATGTCGAGCGTGGCAAAACTCGCGGCGCAGGCGACCAGATAGGCCACCAGCACCAGCAAGGGGTTATGTGTGCAATCGAGAATGACCTGCCCGCTCTCCGGCAGCTCGGTAACAAACTGCAAACCAAGCCACTCCATAGCATGCCCCGTCTCTGAAGTCGTCCTGACTGCGCGATTAACGCAGGCGAATGACAGCAGTATAGAGGCCGTTTGTGGGGTGCAAGGCGTAGTGGCACATTGGCGCTAATGATTTCGACATTAGCGTCATAGCGTTTTGCGCTAAGCGTCAGGCGCTTTGTTCAAAAGGGATCTCGGCCCAGTCCGGTTGCAGAGGCGGCAGGCCGAAGCGTGCACGGGCCTTGTCGCAGTCGACATTCTGTTCGCCGTTTTCCCAGGACGATTCGAATTCACGGCAGGGGCTGGAGCGCTGTTCGTAAATCGAGCACTGCACCTGGCTGCCGACCTCACCGACCAGCGCAGTACACCGTGGTGATTTGCAGTCGGTGCCGTTCATAGCCACCCGGCTGGGGCTGATCTGGGTGACCAGTTCATCGGGCACCGTACCGCCGGAGGAAGCGCATTCACCCCAGAAAAAAGACACACGAAAATGGGAACAACAGGCACCGCAATTCAGACACGGACTGACTTCGGACATGGGGAGGGCATCAAAGGGATTGATCGGCGAATCCGGACGGATCCGGCGGCTATTCTAGGCTTCGCCATGAACTTGGGAAGGGGGGCGCGAAAGTATTTTTTTGTAGCCGGGTTTTGCCGTGAAAGCCCCGGTTTATCGGGGATTGCTGAGTTATCAAGGGCTTACGTTTCGTTACAGTGCCATGGGCCGTCATCAGGCTGACGAATGATCACAGACAGCCCTGAGCCGCCTGTCTAGATTGCAGGTTCCGGGCTCGGATGCGACGGCAGTGAAGCCCTATAACAATAAAGAGACGGACCCATGCAGAACTCGACCCAAGCGGCGAATGCCTGGCGCATTCTGTTCCTGTTGTTCCTTGCCAACCTGTTCAATTTCTTCGATCGCACCATTCCGGCGATCATCATCGAGCCGATCCGCATGGAATGGCACCTCAGCGACTTTCAACTGGGGATCGTCGGCACTGCGTTCACCCTGGTGTATGCGATTGCCGGCCTGCCGTTGGGGCGCATGGCCGACACCGGCTCGCGCAGCAAACTGATGGGCTGGGGCCTGGCGACCTGGAGCGCGCTGACGGCGGTCAACGGGCTGGTCGGCAGCTTCTGGAGTTTTCTGCTGGTGCGCATGGGCATCGGCATTGGCGAAGCCAGTTATGCGCCGGCGGCCAACTCGTTGATCGGCGACCTGTTCCCGGCGCACCGTCGGGCACGGGCGATGGGCATTTTCATGCTCGGCCTGCCGTTGGGGCTGCTGCTGGCGTTTTTTACCATCGGCGCGATGGTCAAGGCGTTCGACAGCTGGCGCGCGCCGTTCTTTATCGCGGCGGTGCCGGGGCTGATCCTCGCAGTGTTCATGTTCTTCATCAAGGAGCCTAAACGCGGTGCGGCGGAAACCGTGCAGGTGTCCCAGGAGAGGGTCGACAAGCCGATCCGCCGGGTTCTTGCTGTGCCAACCTTCCTCTGGCTGGTGATGGCGGGTTTGTGTTTCAACTTCGCGACCTATGCCTGCAACTCGTTTCTGGTGCCGATGCTGCAGCGGTATTTCCTGATGCCGTTGCAGGAAGCGGCGGTTGCGACCGGGGTGATCGTGGGTATCACCGGGTTGATCGGCCTGACCCTCGGCGGCTGGATCGCCGACAAGATCCATCAACGGGTCGCCAATGGCCGGCTGCTGTTTGCCGGGTTCAGCCTGATCATCTCGACCGTGTGCACGGCGTGGGCGCTGCATGCGGGCCGGGTCGAGATCGGCGTGTTCGTCGCGGTGTTCAGCGTCGGCTGGCTGTTTGCCTATAACTTCTACACCTGCGTGTACACGGCGATTCAGGACGTGGTCGAACCGCGCCTGCGGGCCACGGCGATGGCGCTGTTCTTTGCCGGGTTGTACCTGCTCGGCGGCGGACTGGGGCCGGTGGTGGTGGGGGCCTTGTCCGATCACTTTGCCAAATCGGCGATGATCTCGGCGGGGGCTGAGCAGATGACCGAGGCGTTCAAGGCAGTGGGCCTGCATGACGCGATGTACCTGATACCGGTGGCACTGTTCTTTACCATGGTATTTCTGTTTCTGGCAGCGCGGTGTTTTGTGCGCGATGCGCAGCGGATGAGAGAGGGGTTGGTGGCTGTGGTTGAGCCTGTGGGTTCTGCGGCGACGGCATGATCGCCTTCGCGAGCAGGCCCCACAGTTGACCGGGTTCTTTCAGGAGGAAATGCGCTCGAATGTGGGAGGGGGCTTGCTCGCGAAGAGGCCATCAGCATCACCCGATAAATATCAGGCAAACAAAAAGGCCCGCATCACTGCGGGCCTTTTCATTTATAGCGTTGGAGCAGCGGACTCAGCCCGCCACCAGCACCCGGATCGCTTCCAGGCGCAGCGCCGCTTTATCGAGCATCGCCAGACCCTGTTCACGCTGCTTGCGCAACGCATCCAGTTCGCTGTCGCGCACGGTCGGGTTGACCGCTTGCAACGCGGTCAGGCGCGCCAGTTCTTCTTCGGTATCGGCAGCCAGACGACGACGGGCCTCAGCCACGCGCTCGGCGTGACGCGGGGTGATCTTGTCTTCGCCGGCGTTGATCCGTGGTGTCAGCTGATCGCGCTGGGCCTGGATGAACTTGTTGGCGCTGGCACGTGGCACGCTTTCGAGCTGGTCGTTCAGGGTTTCGAACGAGACCCGTGGCGACAGGTCGTTGCCGTTGGCATCGAGCAGGCAGCGCAGGGCGGCCGGCGGCAGGTAGCGGCCCAGTTGCAGCGAACGCGGGGCCACCACTTCGCTGACGTAGAGCAGTTCCAGCAGCACGGTACCCGGTTTCAGCGCCTTGTTCTTGATCAGCGCGACGGCGGTGTTGCCCATCGAGCCGGACAGCACCAGGTCCATGCCGCCCTGCACCATCGGGTGTTCCCAGGTGATGAACTGCATGTCTTCACGCGACAGCGCCTGATTGCGGTCGTAAGTGATGGTCACGCCTTCGTCATCGCCCAGCGGGAAGCTGGCGTCGAGCATCTTCTCGCTTGGCTTGAGGATCAGGGCGTTTTCCGAATGGTCTTCGCTGTCGATGCCGAACGCATCGAACAGGGTTTCCATGTAGATCGGCAGGGCAAACTGATCGTCCTGCTCAAGGATCGCTTCAACCAGCGCGTCGCCTTCGCCAGCGCCGCCGGAATTGAGTTCCAGCAGGCGGTCGCGGCCAGTGTGCAGCTCTTGTTCCAGACGCTCGCGCTCGGTGCGCGCTTCGTCGATCAGCGCTTGCCACTCGCCGTCGTCAGCTTCTTCGAGCAGCGGCAGCAGGCGTGGGCCGAACTGATGCTGCAAGGCGTTGCCGGTCGGGCAGGTGTTGAGGAATGCGTTCAGCGCCTCGTTGTACCACTGGAACAGACGCTCCTGCGGGCTGGTTTCCAGGTACGGCACGTGCAGCTCGATGATGTGTTTCTGGCCGATCCGGTCGAGACGGCCGATCCGCTGCTCGAGCAGGTCCGGGTGCGACGGCAGATCGAACAGCACCAAGTGGTGAGCGAACTGGAAGTTGCGACCTTCGCTGCCGATTTCCGAGCAGATCAGCACCTGCGCGCCGAACTCTTCGTCGGCGAAGTAGGCGGCGGCGCGGTCACGCTCGAGGATGTTCATACCTTCATGGAACACGGTGGCCGGGATGCCGGAGCGCACGCGCAGCGCGTCTTCGAGGTCCATCGCGGTTTCGGCGTGGGCGCAGATCACCAGCACTTTGGTGCGCTTGAGCATTTTCAGCTGATCGATCAGCCACTCGACACGCGGGTCGAATTTCCACCAGCGCTCTTCTTCGCTGGCGTCCGGCTGGGCCTGGAAGCTGACTTCCGGGTACAGCTCGGCGTGATCACCCAGCGGCAGCTCAAGGTATTCGTCGGGGCACGGCAGCGGGTACGGGTGCAGTTTGCGTTCCGGGAACCCCTGCACCGCCGCGCGAGTGTTGCGGAACAGCACGCGGCCGGTGCCGTGGCGGTCGAGCAGCTCGCGCACCAGACGGGCGCTGGCTTCGGTGTCGCCATCATTGACCGCGGTCAGCAGGGCTTCGCCTTCGTTGCCGAGGAAACCGTGGATGGTCTTGTGCGCTTCGGGCGACAGGCGCCCCTTGTCCAGCAGTTCCTGAACGGCTTCGGCCACCGGGCGATAGTTGTCGCTCTCGGCGCGGAACGCGGCCAGATCATGGAAACGGTTCGGGTCGAGCAGGCGCAGACGGGCGAAGTGGCTGTCCTGACCGAGTTGTTCCGGGGTGGCGGTGAGCAGCAGCACGCCGGGAATTGTTTCAGCGAGCTGCTCGACCAGGGTGTATTCCGGACTGGCCTTGTCTTCGTGCCAGACCAGGTGGTGGGCTTCGTCGACCACCAGCAGATCCCAACCGGCGGCGAACAGTGCGTCCTGGGCTTTCTCGTCTTCGACCAGCCACTCCAGCGCCACCAGCGCCAGTTGGGTGTCTTCGAACGGGTTGCTGGCATCGCTTTCAATGAAGCGTTCTTCGTCGAACAGCGCAACCTGCAGGTTGAAGCGGCGGCGCATTTCCACCAGCCACTGGTGCTGCAGGTTTTCCGGGACGAGGATCAGCACGCGGTTGGCGCGGCCCGAGAGCAGTTGGCGATGGATCACCAGACCGGCCTCAATGGTTTTACCCAGACCCACTTCGTCGGCCAGCAGAACCCGCGGCGCGATGCGGTCGGCGACTTCACGGGCAATGTGCAACTGGTGCGCGATCGGCTGCGCACGCACACCGCCCAGGCCCCAGAGCGAGGACTGCAACTGGCGGCTGGTGTGTTCCAGGGTGTTGTAACGCAGGGAGAACCACGACAGCGGGTCGATCTGCCCGGCGAACAGACGGTCGCTGGCCAGACGGAACTGAATGAAGTTCGACAGCTGGGTTTCCGGCAGGGTGACCGCTTCGTTCTGCCCGTTGAGGCCGTGATAGACCATCAGCCCGTCGACGTCGTCGACTTCGCGCACGGTCATCTTCCAGCCTTCGAAGTGAGTAATGGTGTCACCCGGCGAGAACCGCACGCGGGTGAGGGGCGCATTCCGTAGCGCGTACTGGCGGGTTTCGCCAGTGGCCGGGTAAAGCACGGTCAACAAGCGGCCGTCCTGTGCCAGAACGGTGCCTAAACCAAGCTCTGCTTCGCTGTCACTGATCCAGCGTTGCCCCGGTTGATACTGCTGCGCCATGCTGCCTGACTCCCACCTTGAAAAAGCGGGCTATCTTAACGGAATGAGGCCCTGAGGCCAAAGGATTAGCAGCCGCTCCCGGCTTTTAACTGCAAAGGGAAGATTAGGTCATGCGTCGGTTTTTCGAAGGCTTGCGGCACCTGTGAGTGCCAACCCGGTCACAAGTTTGCGACCAGCGGCTCAAGCCACCTTCGCTCAAGCCGATAGCCTGCTGACAGGAGACCCTTTATATGCTGCCACCGATGCTCCCCCTGAGCGCTGTGCCAATCACTTCCCAGCAGGATCCGATTCGCCAGCGGCCGGACATTCCTCCGGTGGTGCCGGTGCAGGAAAGCTCCAACGAAAGCACGATCGATCTGCAAAAGCGCGATCCGGAAGAGGATCGGCTAATGGCGCGTGAAGAACAGCGTCGCCAGCAGGAACGCGATCGCCGCCGGCGCGAAGCCGACGAAGACCCGGAAGAACACCTCGCCGTGCCTGGCACCGAGCTCAATGCCGACAATACTGTGCCGGTGGTGCCGCTGATGGAAGATCAGCCACGTCAGGGATTGTGGGTCGATATCGAGATCTGATCCGCCTCATTTACATCAATTGTGATCACGCGTGGGTGCTGGCGACTGGTCAGCGCTGGCGTGAGGCTGCATGATTGGCGCAGTCCTGCCGGTTGCGGCAGTTGTGATTTCTTCAAGCGATGCATCGAGCGCCATGAGCCAAGACGACAAATTGATCGACCTCAGCACCGAACGCGCCAAGCGGGTGCATGACCTCAACGAGAAACGTCTGAATGAAGTGCGCAAGGCCTTCGAGCAGGCGATGCCGTTGGGAAATGCCAAGAAAAAGCCGAAAAAGAAACCGAAAAAGCGTTGATCTCCCTCCGCATCCTTTGATGCAGGTCAGTTATTTTCCCGCCTTTATCCCCTGTGTTGACCGGACTTGATCCTGGTCAATTTCTGCGCCTGCGTGATTGGTTAACTTAGTTCCATCGCAGCAAAGCAGGGGCCAGGAGGCCACAGTCATGTTTTTCGATAACGTGGTGTTTGCCGGGGTTCTGACCGTAGGGCTCATGGTTCTGTTTTTTGCAGGGTTTGGATTTTTTATCTGGAAGGATGCGAATAAGCGCAAGAAGTAGGTCTTTCTGGATTTGATGAGCACGCAAGGCATTTTGGGCGACTTCGGTTGCCCTTTTTTTTGTGTGCTTGGCGGCCTTTGGGCCGACCATGTTCTGGTTGGGGTGTGTGGATATCCGTTTCTTTGGGGGCTGCGGCTGGCGGTTTCGCCCTTACGGCGAGTCACTTTTGACAAACGCCTCAAAAGTAACCAAAAAGTCTTGCCCCAACGTTCGGCCCACTCGCTAAGGCTCGGGGTTCCTTCGCTCCGGGATCCATCCGGGGGCATCGCCTACGGTTTGCTTCGCTGCACCTCCTCTCGATGTGTTTGGCTGCGCCAAACGGTCGCTGCGCTCCCACCCCCGGATGAATCCCTCCACTCAGCCTTCCGACGGGGCCTGAAGATCAAGAGCTGCAGCCGAGCTAACGCTCATCCTGTTGAGTGGGGCGGCTTTGCCGCGTGCGGTACACACAAATCAAAGCCGTAGGCCTTGGCCTGCTCGCGATGGCGGCCTGCGAGCCGACCAATCTTTAACTGAATGCACCCATTCCAACTGTGGCAGCTGGCCTGCCAGCGAAGGCGGCCTGACGGCCGACCAATCCCCAACTGAACACACCCATACCCACTGTGGGAGCTGGCCTGCCAGCGAAGGCGGCCTGACGGCCGACCAATCCCCAACTGAACACACCCACTCCAACTGTGGGAGCTGGCCTGCCAGCGAAGGCGGCCTACGAGCCAGCCAATCCCCCATTGACCACACCCATTCCCACTGTAGGCCTTCGCCTGCTCGCGATGGCGGCCGACCAGCCAATCAATCTCAAAATGACTGCACCCCGTTACCCATGTGGAGCTGACGAAGGCTGCAATTTTTTGCTCTGGCTCTGGCTCTGGCTCTGGCTCTGGCTCTTGATGTTGCTCTTGATCTCCAGCCCCTTCGGCAGGCCGAGCGAAGGTGTTCATCAGGGGGTAGGCGCGCAGCGCCGTGTGGCGAAGCCGCATACATCGAGAGGAGGTGCAGCGAAGCAAACCGTAGGCGATGCCCCCTGATGGACACCGTAGCGAGGGAACACTGAGCCCCAGCGAAGTGCCGTACGCCGGGGTAAAGCTTTTTGGTTCCTTTTTGGCGTTTGAAAAAGGGACTCGCTGTAAGAGCGAAACCGCCAGCGGCAACACCCGCAGCAACGGATATACCCCCAACCCCCAAACAAAAAAAAGCGCGATCCTCTCGAATCGCGCCTTTTCATCAAAGCCTGAAGCCGACTATCAACTACCCAGAGCCTTCGAAGCCAACCAGAACAAACCAGCCGACAGCGCCACAGTCGCCGGCAGGGTCAGTACCCACGCCAGCAGAATGGTGCGCACGGTGCCACCTTGCAGGCCGCTCTTGTTAGCAACCATGGTACCGGCCACGCCCGAGGACAGCACGTGAGTGGTCGACACTGGCAGGCTGAAGATGTTGGCCAGGCCGATCATGCTCGCGGCGGTGATCTGGGCCGACATGCCTTGGGCATAGGTCATGCCTTGCTTGCCGATCTTCTCGCCGATGGTCAGAACCACGCGTTTCCAGCCGATCATGGTGCCCAGGCCCAGAGCCAGGGCAACCGCCAGAATCACCCAGAACGGGGCGTATTCGGTGGTGGTGGTCAGGTCTTTGCGCAGTTTGTCCAGGTCAGCCTTTTCGCGGGCTTCGAGGCCCGGCAGCTTGGCGACTTTCTTCGCGGTATCGTCCAGGCACAGCAGGTAGCGACGCACTTCGATGCGGCTTTCGGCCGGCAGCGAGTGGTAGTCCGATACACCTTTGAGGGTATGCAGCAGGGCGGAAATGGTCGGTTCGGTCTGCTGCGGGTTGCAGCGGAATTTCTCCGGCAGATCGCCTTCCACGCTTTTGCCCAGGGCCAGGAACTCGCCGAGGGTGGATGCGTTGCGCTGGTAGAACTGGCTCAGGTGCAGGGTCGCATCACGCGTGCGTTCGATCTGGTAGGTGGTGCTGTTAAGGTCAAGGACGAACTGCGCCGGCACGATACCGATCAGCACCAGCATGATCAGGCCGATGCCTTTCTGACCATCGTTGGAGCCGTGCACGAAGCTCATGGCCATGGCCGACATCACCAGTACCAGGCGATTCCAGAACGGCGGGTGCTTCTTGTCGTCGATCTTGCGGCGCTGTTCCGGCGTCTTGTGCATCTTCGACAGCGGGCGCCACCATTTCAGGCCGATCAGCACCAGGGCTGCGACGAGGAAACCGGCCATTGGCGAGAACACCAGCGAGGCACCGATGTCGATCGCTTTCTGCCAGTTCACGCCGTCAGCCAGCGGAATGTCGTTGATCAGGGCATTGGCCAGGCCGACACCGAGGATCGAGCCGATCAGGGTGTGCGAACTCGACGCCGGGATACCGAAGTACCAGGTGCCCAGGTTCCAGGCGATGGCTGCGGCGAGCAACGAAAACACCATCGCCAGGCCATGGCCGGTGTTCACATTGATCAGCAGTTCCACCGGCAGCAGGTGAACAATGGCATACGCCACGCCAACGCCGCCCAGCAATACGCCGAGGAAATTGAACACACCGGAGAAGAACACCGCCAGATGAGGCGGCATGGCTTTGGTGTAGATAACAGTGGCTACCGCGTTAGCGGTGTCATGAAATCCATTGATGAACTCGAAGGCGAGGACAAACGTCAGGGCGAGCAAGAGGCTCACAAGCACCCAAGCATCCAGTCCGCTGAATAAATCGATCATGAAGGTTTTCTGACCCGGTCATAAGGGGGCGCGATTATGCCAGAAAAGACTGGAAATCGATCCCCTACCTGCTCATCGGTAGCCCACTTCGATGAATTAAATTGTTGCAAGGTGCAATGGCCGAGTGAATTGCAGGGTTTTGCAAGCTCTTGATTAGCCTAAAAAAATAGCGCTCAGCCAAGGTTTTTACCGAGGCCGGAGGCGGCTCGAACGCTTGTGTGAAATATCTCTGAAACGTGTAAGACACGCTCCATTCCCGTGCAGGACGGGGGGAGGTGGCCGCTGCCCGCGGGTAGCGGGCGCGCAAGGCATCGTCGTTTCACCGCGCTTGTAACCGGTGCCGACGCAAACCCTCGAAAACTCAGGATCGTCCGTTCATGGCTCTTCGGTTTTGAGTTCTTCTTCCATCTTTTTCAGTTCTTGCTGGAAAACCTGATCCTGAACAGTGGGGCGTTTACGCCATGCCTTGCGTTCCGGTTCTGGTTGAGCGGCGTAGGTGGTGACTTCCCCGCCGTAAACTTCCTTGTAACGTTGTTCCTGGCGCTCAAGTTCCGCGCGCAGTTCGTCTTTCGTCACAGTGCTACCTGTTTGAGTTGAGATAAATGTCTGGTGAAACGCACTGCAACGAATCGATTGAGCGGATCCACCGACAGGTCATGCCCGGACGGGCATTGGTGTTATCGGCGGGGCGATCAAGACTTCCATGTTGCAGGCGGCTACGGCACCAGATTAAAACTGACGCAGCATCAGTTTCCTGTTTCAGCGAGTGCTGGCGTTGCATGAGTCATGCGCGTCAGCGCTGGCCGGGGCTGTCGGCGATTGGCATCGCGTCGGCAGGTGGCGGTCTCGGCGAATAACACGGGGCGCCACTGAGATGCATTATAGCGGTCGATTCGGGAATGACTATCTTTGCCAAGTTAAAAACGGTTCTGGATGTGTGATTGTTTTGTGACTGACGTTTTTTATCAGTAGTTAAAGTCGAGCCAAACCGTTATGGCCCCGTGTTGTGTTTCTGGCGTCATTAAGTCGAACAACTAACGGACCGCTTCAGCAGCTCGAAAAAGTTTAGAGAATATTGCCTCAAGGTCGAGTAAGGCGGGAGGCAGGCGATTGCGATAATCGGTCGGTGGTTCGATAATCGCCCAATCTTGGCGTCCCGGCCCTTGTTTATCTGCTGGCGAGCCGCTTGTATAGCCATTGATCCGTGTCGGAAAAAGGACAAGAAATGAACGATCAAATGCGCAACTCCTTCACTTCCGTAGCGCCGCCGATCGTCGCTTCGCCGGCCAAGCGTATTCAGGCGCTGACCGGCGATCCGGATTTCATGACCTCCCTGGCCCGTGGTCTGGCGGTGGTGCAGGCGTTTCAGGAGCGCAAGCGGCACCTGACTATCGCGCAGATCAGCCACCGCACGGAAATTCCCCGCGCGGCTGTGCGCCGTTGCCTGCACACCTTGATCAAACTGGGTTACGCCACCACCGATGGCCGCACGTACTCGCTGCTGCCCAAAGTGCTGACTCTCGGCCACGCGTATCTGTCCTCGACGCCGTTGGCGGTTTCCGCGCAGCCGTATCTCGACCGCATGAGCGAGCAACTGCACGAAGCCTGCAACATGGCCACGCTGGAAGGTGACGACATTCTTTATATCGCCCGCTCGGCGACCACCCAGCGGCTGATTTCGGTCGACCTGTCGGTGGGCGGGCGTCTGCCGGCCTATTGCACGTCGATGGGGCGCATCCTGCTGGCGGCGCTGGACGACACCTCGCTGGGTGAATACCTCGACCACGCCGAACTGGTGGCCAAGACCAGCCGCACCCTGCACACCCCGGAAAGTCTGCTCGAATGCCTGCAGGAAGTGCGGCAGCAGGGCTGGTGCATCGTCGATCAGGAACTCGAGCAGGGCCTGCGTTCGATTGCCGTGCCGGTCTACGACGCGTCGGGTCAGGTGGTCGCGGCGCTCAACGTCAGTACCCACGCCGGTCGCGTCAGTCGCACCGAGCTGGAACAACGCTTTCTGCCGGGCCTGCTCAGTGCCAGCCGCGACCTCAGCGCGCAGTTGTTCGCCTGATGAAGCTGTTCGATAAACGCACAGTGTTGCGTTTATCGAATTGACGCTAAAACCCTCGGATCATTAATGTCGCGGCAGCGTCATCCGGCGCAGATGTGAATGAGCCTGCCGGATTGTCGACTCCCATAATAATGACAAGAGGCAACTCTCCATGTGCATGCTCCCCGACTGTCGCCACTTCCGCCCGTATTGCCGGGTTCACCGCAACAGCTGATTCCAGCCTTCTATTCTTGAGTCCGTGCCAGTCTGTGGCCGGCCGCCGTTCGACTGCGTTTTTTGCGTGGAATAAAAATAATGAACCAGCCTCAGTCCGCTGTAGGTCGCTGCCTCGACGTGCAGACCTTCATCAACGCCCAACCGATCTCGCGCTATCAGTGGCGGGTGGTGATCCTGTGTTTCCTCATTGTGTTTCTCGATGGCCTCGACACCGCCGCGATGGGCTTCATCGCTCCGGCGTTATCGCAGGACTGGGGCATCGACCGCGCCAGTCTTGGCCCGGTGATGAGCGCCGCGTTGATCGGCATGGTCTTCGGCGCTCTGGGCTCCGGCCCTCTGGCTGACCGCTTCGGGCGCAAAGTCGTGCTGGTCGGCGCCGTCCTGTTGTTCGGCGCTTTCAGCCTGGCCTCGGCGTACAGCACCAACGTCGAACAGCTGCTGGTACTGCGCTTCCTCACCGGTCTGGGCCTCGGCGCCGGCATGCCCAACGCCACTACGCTGCTTTCGGAATACACCCCGGAGCGCAAGAAGTCGTTGCTGGTGACCAGCATGTTCTGTGGCTTCAACCTCGGCATGGCCGGTGGCGGCTTCATTTCGGCGAAGCTGATCCCGGCGTTCGGCTGGCACAGCCTGCTGCTGATCGGCGGAATCCTGCCGCTGATTCTCGCGGTGGTGCTGCTGTTCTGGTTGCCGGAATCGGCGCGTTATCTGGTGGTGCGCAATCGCGGCGCCGACAAAGTGCGCAAGACCTTGTCGCCGATCGATCCGGTCACTGTCGCCCAAGCGTCGAGTTTCAGCGTACCGGAACAGAAAACCGTCAAGGCACGCAACGTATTCGCGGTGATTTTCTCCGGCACCTACAGCGCCGGCACCTTGCTGCTGTGGCTGACCTACTTCATGGGCCTGGTCATCGTTTATCTGCTGACCAGTTGGCTGCCGACCCTGATGCGTGACAGCGGCGCGAGCATGGAGCAGGCGGCGTTCATTGGCGCGCTGTTCCAGTTCGGTGGGGTGTTGAGTGCAGTGGCTGTGGGATGGGCGATGGATCGCTTCAATCCGCACAAGGTCATCGGCACTTTCTACCTGCTGGCCGGGGTGTTTGCCTACGCGGTGGGGCAGAGCCTGGGCAACATCACGTTGCTGGCGACCTTGGTGCTGGTGGCGGGGATGTGCGTCAACGGCGCGCAATCGGCGATGCCTTCGCTGGCGGCGCGGTTTTATCCGACCCAGGGCCGGGCGACGGGTGTTTCATGGATGCTGGGGATTGGCCGCTTTGGCGCGATTCTCGGGGCGTGGATGGGCGCGACGTTGCTGGGCCTGGGCTGGAATTTCGAGCAGGTGTTGACGGCGCTGGTGATTCCGGCGGCGTTGGCGACGACGGCGGTGGTGATCAAAGGCATGGTGAGTCATGCGGATGCGACTTGAGTTGAGTCATTTTGATCCGTGCTGAACGTGCCGGCGCCTTCGCGAGCAAGCCCGCTCCCACATTGGAATGCATTTCAAAATGTGGGAACGGGCTTGCTCCGGGCGGCGTTCCGGCGATGCTGTTGATCTAGATTGATAGGGTGATAACAATCTGTTCGATAAACGAACACTCAGTCGATTATCGGATTGTTTGGCGATTTTTCGCGGCTTAATCTGCAGTGACTCCGGCGCTGAACCTCGCGCCTTTTTATCACTGGCGATTCACTACAAAAACGGGAGCCTGCTCCATGGCTGAGATCCTTTCGCTGCACGACGCAGTGAACCAATTCGTCAACGACGGCGACACCGTCGCGCTCGAAGGCTTCACTCACCTGATCCCTACGGCGGCAGGTCATGAAATCATTCGTCAGGGCAAGAAAGATCTGACCCTGGTGCGGATGACGCCTGACCTGATCTACGACCAACTGATCGGTTCCGGTTGTGCACGCAAGCTGATCTTTTCCTGGGGTGGCAATCCGGGTGTGGGTTCGCTGCACCGTCTGCGCGATGCGGTCGAGAAGCAATGGCCGCATGCGCTGGAAATCGAAGAACACAGCCACGCCGACCTGGCCAATGCCTACGTAGCCGGCGCTTCCGGCCTGCCGTTCGCAGTCTTGCGGGCCTATGCCGGTTCCGACCTGCCGAAGGTCAATCCGCTGATCAAGTCCGTGACCTGCCCGTTCACCGGTGAAGTGCTGGCGGCAGTGCCGTCGGTGCGTCCGGACGTGACCGTGATCCACGCGCAGAAAGCCGACCGCCAGGGCAACGTGCTGCTGTGGGGCATTCTCGGGGTGCAGAAAGAAGCGGCGCTGGCGGCCAAGCGCTGCATCGTCACCGTCGAGGAAATCGTCGATAACCTCAACGCGCCGATGAACGCCTGCGTGCTGCCGACCTGGGCCTTGAGCGCGGTCTGCCATGTACCCGGCGGCGCGCATCCGTCCTACGCCCACGGTTACACCGAACGCGACAATCGTTTCTATCAGGCGTGGGACCCGATCGCCCGCGACCGTGAGACGTTTACCGCGTGGCTCAACGAATACATCCATGGCTGCGCTGACTTCAGCGAGTTCCAGGCCAAGTTGGCCGCTGCTTCGGAGGCCCAGTAATGACGTACACCACCAATGAAATGATGACCGTCGCGGCGGCCCGTCGCCTGAAGAACGGCTCGGTGTGCTTCGTCGGCATCGGCCTGCCGTCGAAAGCCGCCAACCTCGCGCGCCTGACCTCGTCGCCCGACGTGGTGCTGATCTACGAATCGGGGCCGATTGGCGCCAAGCCCAGCGTGCTGCCGCTGTCCATCGGTGATGGCGAACTGGCGGAAACCGCCGACACCGTCGTACCAACCGGTGAGATTTTTCGCTATTGGCTGCAGGGCGGACGCATCGACGTCGGTTTTCTCGGCGCCGCGCAGGTCGACCGTTTCGGCAACATCAATACCACCGTAGTCGGTGATTACTTTTCCCCGAAAGTGCGTTTGCCGGGTGCCGGCGGTGCGCCGGAGATCGCCGGTTCTGCCAAAAGCGTGCTGATCATCCTCAAGCAGTCGGCGCGCTCGTTTGTCGACAAGCTCGACTTCATCACGTCGGTCGGTCACGGCGAGGGCGGCGATTCGCGCAAGCGTCTGGGGCTGCCGGGCGCCGGCCCGGTGGGGATCATCACTGACCTGTGCATCATGGAGCCGGAAGCGGGCAGCCATGAATTCGTGGTCACTGCGCTGCACCCCGGCGTGACCCGCGAGCAAGTGATTGCCGCCACCGGTTGGGCCATTCGTTTTGCCGACAATGTAGCCACCACCGCCGAGCCGACCGAGGTCGAACTGACCGCGCTGCGTGACCTCGAAGCACGCACCGCCGCCGCCCACGGCCAGGCACCGGGAGAAGCATGATGCGTGACGTGTATATCTGCGATGCGATTCGTACCCCCATCGGCCGTTTCGGCGGCGGACTGTCTGCCGTGCGCGCCGACGATCTGGCCGCGGTGCCGATCAAGGCGCTGATGGAGCGCAATCCTTCGGTGGACTGGAGCGCGATCGATGAAGTGTTCCTCGGCTGCGCCAACCAGGCCGGCGAAGACAACCGCAACGTGGCGCGCATGGCGCTGCTGCTGGCCGGCCTGCCGGACAGCGTGCCGGGCGTGACCCTCAACCGTCTCTGCGCTTCGGGCATGGACGCTATCGGCACCGCGTTCCGGGCGATTGCCAGCGGCGAGATGGAGCTGGCGATTGCCGGTGGCGTCGAGTCGATGTCCCGCGCGCCGTTCGTGATGGGCAAGGCTGACGCGGCGTTTTCGCGCAACATGAAACTCGAAGACACCACTATCGGCTGGCGCTTCATCAATCCGTTGATGAAGGCCCAGTACGGCGTCGATGCGATGCCGCAGACCGCCGACAACGTGGCCGATGACTATAAAGTGTCGCGCGCCGATCAGGACGCGTTTGCCCTGCGCAGTCAGCAACGCACTGCTGCCGCGCAGGCTGCAGGTTTTTTCGCTGAAGAAATCGTCGAAGTGCGGATCGCCCACAAGAAGGGCGAAACCGTGGTCAGCCAAGACGAACATCCACGCGCTGACACCACGATTGAAGCGCTGACCAAATTGAAACCGGTCAACGGCCCGGACAAAACCGTCACCGCCGGTAATGCCTCCGGCGTCAACGACGGTGCTGCCGCGCTGATTCTCGCTTCGGCCGAAGCGGTGAAAAAACATGGCCTGACGGCCCGCGCCAAAGTGCTCGGTATGGCCAGCGCCGGTGTCGCGCCACGCGTCATGGGCATCGGCCCGGTGCCGGCGGTGCGCAAACTGATCGAGCGTCTCGGCGTGGCGGTCAGCGATTTCGACGTGATCGAACTCAATGAAGCGTTTGCCAGCCAGGGGTTGGCGGTGCTGCGTGAGCTGGGGCTGGCGGACGACGCGGCGCAGGTCAACCCGAACGGCGGCGCGATTGCCTTGGGGCACCCGTTGGGCATGAGCGGTGCGCGGCTGGTACTGACCGCGTTGCATCAGCTTGAAAAGATTCAAGGCAAGAAAGGTCTGGCGACGATGTGCGTCGGTGTCGGCCAAGGTCTGGCCCTGGCGATCGAACGCGTCTGACGCAGCGCGTCGACTGATAAGAACTGAGGAAAGCGAAATGACTGACAAGCCTGGCTACCGTCGTCCGCAGGAAGGCACCCAGCCTGAGTACCTGCACCCGACGTATCAATCCACCAACCTGCGCTCGCCGTCCAAGCCGTTGGTGTTTCTGCCGCATTCGTTATCGGAGATCACCGGCCCGACCATTGGTGCCGAACGCGTCGCCGAGAAGGACAACGATCTGACTGCCCAGCACGACGGCGAACCGTTGGGCGAGCGCATCATCATTCACGGCCGCGTGCTTGACGAAAACGGGCTGCCGGTGCCGGGGATTCTGGTGGAGATCTGGCAGGCCAACGCCGCCGGTCGCTACAACCACCAGCGTGATCTGCACGACGCACCGCTGGACCCGAACTTCACCGGCACCGGCCGCACCGTGACCGACGCCGATGGCTGGTACCAGTTCCAGACCATCAAGCCAGGCGCTTACCCGTGGGGCAATCACCACAACGCGTGGCGTCCGGCGCACATTCACTTTTCGCTGTTCGGGCCGAGCATCCTCACTCGTCTGGTGACGCAGATGTATTTCCCCGGCGACCCGCTGCTGGCCTACGACCCGATCTACAACTGCGTGCCGGACACCTCGGCCAAGGAACGTTTGATCGCCGCTTTCGATCTGGAAAAAACCATTCCGTCCTACGCCCTCGGCTATCGCTGGGACATCGTCTTGCGCGGCCGCGATGCCACGCCGATGGAGAAATAAGATGACGCTGACTGCCACCACGTCCCACACCGTCGGGCCGTACTACCACATCGGCCTGACCTGGCTTAACCGCGAAAACCTCGCGGTCGAACAAACCCTCGGCGAGCGCGTGGCGATCACCGGCCAAGTTGTTGACGGCAACGGCGATGTGGTCAACGACGCGATGCTCGAAGTCTGGCAGGCCAACGCCGCCGGCAAGTACGCGCATCCGGAAGACGCGCAGGACAAACCGCTGGACCCGCATTTCGAAGGTTTCGGCCGGGTGCCGGTGGACGCCGAAGGGCGTTTCCGTTTCACCACGATCAAACCGGGCACGGTCGAAGGCCTGAAGGGCTCGACCCAGGCGCCGCACCTTGTGGTGCTGGTGTTTGCCCGTGGTTTGGTCAAGCACTTGCTGACGCGCATCTACTTTGAAGGCGACCCGGCCAACGTGAATGATCCGCTGCTCGAATGTGTACCGGCTGAGCGTCGTGCGACCTTGCTGGCGAAGCCGGATGCGGCGGGGGTTTATCAGTGGAATGTGATTTTGCAGGGCACTGACGCCGAGACGGTGTTCTTCGACTACTGAAGATCACCACACATCCCCTGTGGGAGCGAGCTTGCTCGCGAAGGCGTCATGTCAGGCAACATCGATGGTGACTGACACACTGCTTTCGCGAGCAAGCCCGCTCCCACAGGGGAATGGCTGTGTTGATGATTCATCGTGGAACGGGACTGTTGCGAAGTGTGTCTAGACTCTCACCTGTCCCCTCAGAGTAAAAAACAATGACAACTACCACCGCTCATTACACCGGCGAAGAGCGCAGCAAGCGCATCTTCGCGATTGTCGGTGCCTCGTCCGGCAACCTGGTCGAATGGTTCGACTTCTATGTCTACGCCTTTTGCGCAATCTATTTCGCCCCGGCGTTTTTCCCCTCCGATAACCCCACGGTGCAACTGGTCAACACGGCAGGGGTGTTCGCTGCCGGGTTCCTGATGCGCCCGATTGGTGGCTGGATTTTCGGTCGGCTGGCGGACAAGAAGGGCCGCAAGACCTCGATGATGATTTCGGTGCTGATGATGTGCTTCGGCTCGCTGCTCATCGCCTGCCTGCCGACTTATTCCAGCATTGGCGTCTGGGCGCCGCTGCTGTTGCTGTTCGCGCGTCTGCTGCAAGGTCTGTCGGTGGGGGGCGAATACGGCACCACCGCGACTTACATGAGTGAGGTCGCGCTCAAGGGGCAGCGCGGGTTCTTCGCCTCGTTCCAGTACGTGACCCTGATCGGCGGCCAGTTGCTGGCGGTGCTGCTGGTGGTGATCCTGCAGCAGTTCCTCAGCGAAGACGAACTGCGTGCCTATGGCTGGCGGATTCCGTTTGTGGTCGGTGCGGTGGCGGCGGTGATCTCGCTGTTCCTGCGTCGTTCGCTCAAAGAAACCACCAGCAAGGAAATGCGCGAGAACAAGGACGCCGGCAGCATCCGTGCGCTGTTCCGTGATCATAAAGCCGCGTTCATCACCGTGCTTGGTTACACCGCCGGTGGCTCGCTGATTTTCTACACCTTCACCACGTACATGCAGAAGTACCTGGTGAACACCGCCGGCATGCATGCCAAGACCGCCAGCTACATCATGACCGGCGCACTGTTCCTGTATATGTGCATGCAGCCGCTGTTCGGCATGCTCGCCGACAAGATCGGTCGACGTAATTCGATGCTCTGGTTCGGTGCGCTCGGCACGCTGTTCACCGTGCCGATCCTGTTGAGCCTGAAGAGCATCAGCAGCCCGGTTCTGGCCTTCGTGCTGATCACCGTGGCGCTGGCGATCGTCAGTTTCTACACCTCGATCAGCGGCCTGGTGAAAGCCGAAATGTTCCCGCCGGAAGTCCGCGCGCTCGGCGTGGGTCTGGCCTACGCGGTGGCCAACGCGATCTTCGGCGGTTCGGCCGAATACGTGGCCCTGAGCCTGAAAGCCGGGGGCATGGAAAACGCCTTCTACTGGTACGTTACGGTGATGATGGCAGTAGCGTTCCTGTTCAGCCTGCGCCTGCCGAAACAGGCGGCGTACTTGCACCACGATCTCTAAACCGATGCGCGCGGGCCGTGAAGGCCCGCGCCGGCAAGGACTGTTTATGACTCAGCGACCGGGCAATCAATTGTTCGATGCCTACTTTACTGCCCGCGATATGCGCGAAGTGTTCTGCGATCAGGGCCGGGTGCAGGCGATGCTCGACTTCGAAGCGGCGCTGGCCCGGGCCGAGGCGCGGGTCGGGGTAATTCCTTCCTCTGCCGTTGCCCCGATTGCCGCTGCATGCAACGCCGGTCTGTATGACTTCGCCGCGCTCGGTGACGCCATCGCCACGGCGGGCAATTCGGCGATTCCCTTGGTCAAGGCCTTGGGCAAGCAGATCGCTGCGACCGACGTCGAGGCCGAGCGTTATGTGCATCTGGGCGCCACCAGTCAGGACGTGATGGATTCCGGGCTGGTGCTGCAAATGCGTCAGGCGCTGGAACTGATCGACGCGGATCTGGCGCAACTGGCCAACGCGCTCGCTGCGCAGGCGCAGCGGCATGCGGCGACGCCACTGGCCGGGCGCACCTGGCTGCAACACGCGACACCGGTGACTCTGGGCATGAAAATCGCCGGTTGGCTTGGCGCGATGACCCGCAGCCGTCAGCGTCTGCGCGAGCTCAAGCCTCGTCTGTTGGTGCTGCAGTTTGGCGGTGCGTCCGGCACGCTCGCGGCGCTCGGCGGTCAGGCGTTGCCCATCGCCCAGGCCTTGGCCGAAGAACTGCAACTGACACTGCCCGAGCAACCGTGGCACACCCAGCGTGATCGCATCGTCGAGTTCGGCGCGGTACTCGGTTTGATCGCCGGCAGCCTCGGCAAACTCGGTCGCGACGTCAGCCTGTTGATGCAGACCGAGGCGGCGGAAGTATTCGAACCGTCGGCACCGGGCAAGGGCGGTTCGTCGACCATGCCGCACAAGCGCAATCCGGTCGGCGCGGCGGTATTGATCGGCGCGGCGACGCGGGTGCCGGGGCTGGTCTCGACGTTGTTCAGCGCCATGCCTCAGGAGCACGAACGCAGTCTCGGTCTGTGGCATGCCGAATGGGAAACCCTGCCGGAAATCTGTTGCCTGGTGTCCGGTGCGCTGCAACAGGCGCGCCTGCTGGCCGATGGTCTGGAGGTCGATGCCGAGCGCATGGCGCGCAACCTCGAATTGACCCAAGGGCTGGTGCTGGCCGAAGCGGTGAGCATCGTCCTCGCGCAACGGGTCGGGCGCGACACTGCGCATCATTTGCTCGAGCAGTGCTGCAAACGCGCGGTGGCCGAGCAGCGCCATCTGCGCGCGGTACTCGGCGACGAGCCGCAAGTGACTGCCGAACTGAGCAGTGCTGAACTGGATCATCTGCTTGACCCTGCGCATTACCTCGGCCAGGCCCAAGTCTGGGTCGCGCGCGCAGTGGCCGAACACAATGCTTTGACTGTCTGAAGGAGAGGGCTGTGGCTTTCGTTCAACTCGCCGATGGCGAACTGCACTATCAGATTCAAGGGCCTCAACTTCAAGGCCCGACCGATGCGCCGGTGCTGGTGCTGTCCAACTCGCTGGGCACCGACCTGCACATGTGGGACGCGCAGATGCCGGCGTTCACCGAGCACTTCCGCGTGCTGCGTTTCGACACCCGTGGTCACGGTCAATCGCTGGTGACGCCAGGGCCGTACAGCATCGAGCAACTGGGCCGTGACGTGCTGGGGCTGCTGGATGCGCTGCACATCGAGCGTGCGCATTTTTGCGGATTGTCGATGGGTGGCTTGATCGGCCAATGGCTGGGGATCCATGCCGGTCATCGTCTGCACAAACTGATCGTGTGCAACACCGCTGCGAAAATCGGCGATCCGTCGGTATGGAACCCGCGCATCGAAACCGTGCTGCGTGATGGCCCGGCAGCGATGGTTGCCCTGCGTGATGCGTCGATTGCGCGCTGGTTCACTCCGGACTTTTCCGCAGCCAATCCGGCTGCAGCGAAGAAGATCACCGACATGCTCGCGGCGACTTCGCCTGAAGGTTATGCGGCCAACTGTGCGGCGGTGCGTGACGCCGATTTCCGTGAGCAGTTGGCCTCGATCAACCTGCCGCTGCTGGTCATCGCCGGCACTGAAGACGCGGTGACGCCGCCGTCCGGTGGGCACTTCATTCAACAGCACGTGCGCGGCGCCGAGTACGCCGAGTTCTATGCCGCGCACCTGTCCAACGTGCAGGCCGGTGCGGATTTCAGTGATCGTGTATTGGCGTTTTTGAACGCTCAGTGAGGGAAAGTTTGTGGACGAGAAACAACGTTACGACGATGGCATGCAGGTACGCCGTGCGGTGTTGGGTGATGCGCATGTCGATCGCAGCCTGACCACGCTGACCGAGTTCAATTCGGAATTCCAGGAGATGATCACCCGCCACGCCTGGGGCGACATCTGGACCCGCCCGGGCCTGCCACGGCATACCCGCAGCCTGATCACCATCGCCATGCTGATCGGGATGAATCGCGAAGGTGAACTGAAACTGCATTTGCGCGCGGCGGCCAACAATGGTGTGAGCCGCGGCGAGATCAAGGAAGTGATCATGCAGAGCGCGATTTATTGCGGGATTCCGGCAGCCAATGCCACGTTCCATCTGGCGGAATCGGTGTGGGATGAGCTGGGAGTTGAATCCCGGGAGTGAGGGTGCCTGAGCCGACGCCTTCGCGAGCAGGCTCGCTCCCACAGGGAAATGCAGTCCAAATGTGGGAGCGGGCTTGCTCGCGAACGCGGCAGACGCCGTGATGCATCGTTCCATCTGGCGGAGTCGGTGTGGGATGAGCTGGGAGTCGAATCCCGGGAGTGAGGGTGCCTGGGCCGACGCCTTCGCGAGCAAGCCCGCTCCCACAGGGAAATGCAGTCCAAATGTGGGAGCGGGCTTGCTCGCGAACGCGGCAGACGCCGTGATGCATCGTTCCATCTGGCGGAATCGGTGTGGGATGAGCTGGGAGTTGAGTCCCGGGAGTGAGGGTGCCTGAGCCGACGCCTTCGCGAGCAGGCTCGCTCCCACAGGGAAATGCAGTCCAAATGTGGGAGCGGGCTTGCTCGCGAAAGCGGCAGGCGCCGTGATGCATCAATCAGCACATGCACTCAGACTCTGGCAATAATGAAAATCCGCTTGAACGGAAACAGCGTCTGCCCGTTGTTCTCCTGCGGATAATGTGCGTGCACCCGCATCAGGAAGTGGTAGATAAACCGCGCCTGCTCCTCTGAAGTCAGCGCCTGCATCACCGGCCTCAGCGCCGAGACCTTCACCCAGTCATAGATTGGCGACTTGCCGTCGACCACCTGCAATTGCTCGGTTTCCCAGATATCCAGCGATGTCGTCCGTGGCGCGAGCAAGCGGTAGTAATCCTCCAGCGTCAACAACGGTCGCGCCGCCATGCACCGGCGCAGTTGCGCTGTGCCCATCGGGGTGTGACCCGGACCTGCGTCTTCGAGGGTGTCGAGCATCAGGCGATACCACAGCGCATCGCGCCAGTCCGGCATGTGCAGCGCCAGACAACCGCCGGGGCGCAGATGCCCGAGCAGGCGCGGTAGCATTTGTTGATGATCGCCAATGAAGTGCAGCACCGCCGCCGCGAGCAGCAGGTCGGCCGGTTGTCCGGGGTGCCAATCGAGCAGGTCGCACTCTGTCCACTGGGCGCTGATCGGCAGGCAGCGTGCTTGATCAAGCATCTGTCGCGAACTGTCGACCCCGTGCAGCTGCGCACGCGGCCAGCGCTCGGCCAGCAATTGAGTGGCAATGCCGGTGCCGCAGCCGAGGTCGTAAATGCGTTTGGGGTCGTCCAGGTCGATACGGTCGAGCAATTCGTTGACCGGGCGTTGCCTGAGACGGGAAAACTGCTGGTACGCCTTGGCGTCCCAGTCGGGCGAGTCGTTGAGAGGAGTGATCATGAGGTGGTCCTCCGATGATCAGCAGTGTCTTCCGGTGACAATCTGGTCAAAGCTTGAGGACCAACAACTATGGATAACGGAAGCGGGGAGGGTGTGGCACCTGAGTCCTTCAGGTTTTTCCTACTCTACGCGAGGCCCCGCGAAGTGCTACAGATCCTGACGGATGGTGCAATTCCATTGTGGGAGCAGGCTTGTTCCCACAGCGGGATTGGTGTTTACAACAGGCTGATCGGGTAGCTGATGATCAGGCGGTTTTCGTCGAACTCGTTGTTGTTGAAGTCACGGCGTATGGTCGAGTTGCGCCAGCGCACGTTCAGGTCGCGCAGGGTGCCGCTCTGCACGGTGTAGCCCAGTTCCGATTCGCGCCCCCATTCCTTGCCGTCGGTGATGCTCCCGGTGTGCACATTGTCGCCGCTGATGTAGCGGTTCATCAGGGTCAGGCCGGGGATGCCAAGGGCGGCGAAGTTGTAGTCGTGGCGCACCTGCCATGATCGTTCCTGTGCATTGTCGTAGCTGGCGTTGTAGCTGTCGTTGGCCAGGGTGCCGCCGCTGGTGCCGTTAACGCGCATCCAGGCGCTGTCGCCGGTGAGTTTCTGCAGGCCGACATAGAAGGTGTTGCCGCCGTACCGGGCCGAAAACATCCCCGACCAGGTCTTGTTGTCCAGCTCACCGGCGCGGGCGCTGCCGTCGTCCTTGCCGTAGAAGAAGCCAAGGTTGGCACCCAGGGTCCAGTCGCCGAGTGGCTGGCTGTGGATCAAATTGACGTACTGCTGGCTGTAGATGTCCTTGAGTTCGGCGTTCCACAGGCCGATCTGCGTGCGTTTTTCGTTGAAAACGTACTCACCGCCCTGGAAGTTGAAGCGATCGGAGGTGAACGCCGGTTTTCCAAACATTGACATGTCGCTCATGCTGCTGTCGTCGCGCGGACTGTTGGCGCGCAACTGTCCGCCGTACAGGGTCAGCCCGTTGATTTCTTTGGAAGTGATCTGGCCGCCACGGAAGGTCTGCGGCAGCGAACGCCCGTCATCCGAACGCAGGATCGGCAGCACCGGCATCCATTCGCCGACCTTGATTTCGGTCTGCGACAGCTTGGCCTTGAACGCCACGTTGGTGCGACCGAAGTTGTCCGCCGGACGGCCGTCGTGGTCCAGCGGCAGCAACTGCGTGCCGCCGGTGCCTTTACCGCCATCGAGCTTGACCGAGTACAGGCCCAGCACGTCCATGCCGAAACCGACGGTGCCCTGGGTGAAGCCGGATTTGGCGTCGAGGATGAAGTTCTGCGTCCATTCTTCAGCCTTGCCCTGAGCCTTGGTCGGGTTGGTGAAGTTGCGGTTGATGTAGAAGTTGCGCAGGTTCAGGTTGGCGCTGGCGCCGTCGACAAAACCTGCTTCTTCGGCGACGGCGGGCAGCGCGGCGCCGGTCAGGGCCAGGGCGATCAGGCCGGGAAATGCATAAGGCGCAGGGGAGGTGGTCATGGGCTCGGGACTCTCTTGTTTTTGTAAGGCAAACGGCTTCGCTGCCACCGCTTTCGGGGCGCAGACAGGTGTTGATATTCAGAGGTAAAGCGGCGGCGATCAGCCGGACAAGGCAGGGCGCGGGGGCATGGTGTCGAACCTGTTGTTATTGGTTTTGTGGGTCGAATGGTGCGGGGCGCGGACGGATGGATTCAATTGGCTAAAGCGGGTTTTGGGCGATTATCGAACGCAAGATTGAGCCGGGTTTTGTAGTGATTGCCAAGGCCTCTTCGCGAGCCCAGACAACATCACTTTCTGGCGGGCAACAAAAAGCCCGCCAAAATGGCGGGCTCTCTCTGTTCACCGGATGATCAGAACAGCTTCATCTTCGGTGCTTCTTCTTTCAGCGGTTCGTTCTGCGCGGTTTGCGCATTCCAGCCACCGCCCAATGCCTTGTACAGGTTGACCGCACTGGTCAGCTGCGCGAGGCGGTCGGTGATCAGCGCCTGTTGCGCGCTGAACAGCTGACGCTGGGCATCGAGGAACGTCAGGTTGCTGTCGACACCGATACGGTAACGACGCTCGGCCAGACGGTAGTAATCCTGGTTGGCCGCGACGAAGTCACGCTGCGCTTGCAGCTGTTCGGTGTAGGTCTGACGTGCAGCCAGGCCGTCGGCGACTTCCTGGAAGGCGGTTTGAATCGACTTCTCGTAGTTCGCCACGCCAATGTCCTTCTGGATCTTGGCGTAGTCGAGGCTGGCGCGCAGGCTGCCGGCGTTGAAGATCGGCAGGTTGATCTGCGGCTGGAACAGCCACGTGCCCGAACCGCCCTTGAACAGGCCGGACAGGTCCGGGCTCAGGCTGCCCGCGTTGGCGGTCAGGCTGATGCTCGGGAAGAACGCTGCACGGGCGGCGCCGATGTTGGCGTTGGCGGCCTTCAGGTTGTACTCGGCCTGGAGGATGTCCGGACGACGTTGCAGCAGGTCCGAAGGCAGACCGGCCGGTACGTCGCTGAGCAGGTCATCCGACAGCGGTTTGGCCGCTTGCAGGTTGGCCGGGATACCGGTGCCGAGCAGCAGGGTCAGGCTGTTTTCGTCCTGAGCCACCTGACGGGTGTACTTGGCCAGTTGCGCCCGGGCGTTTTCCACCGAGGTGCGCGACTGCGCCAGGTCGAGTGCCGAGGCCACACCGACTTCGTTGCTGCGGCTGGTCAGCTTGTAGCTTTCCTCGAAGGCACCGAGGGTGTCCTGCGTCAGTTTGAGCAGTTCCTTGTCGGCCTGCCAGGTCAGGTAGGCGTTGGCCACGCTGGCCACCAGACTGATCTGGGTGCTGCGGCGCGCTTCTTCGGTGGCGAAGTATTGTTGCAACGCTTGTTCGCTCAGGCTGCGAACCCGACCGAACAGGTCGAGCTCATAGGCGCTGATGCCGACGGTCGCCGAATACTGGCTGGTGATCATCTCCTGGCCGGTACTCGAAGCCCTGGCCGGCAGTCGCTGACGGCTGCCGCTGGCGTTGGCCGAAACCGCCGGGAACAGATCAGCCCGCTGGATGCGGTATTGAGCCGCGTAAGCGTCGATGTTCAGCGCTGCGACCCGCAGGTCGCGGTTGTTTTCAAGCGAGACCTGAATCAGCTGTTGCAGGGCCGGGTCATGGAAAAACTGCTTCCAGCCCTGCTCGGCAGCGGCCTGCGCCGGTGCCTGGGCCGGCGAGTACGCCGACCCTTGCGGGTACTGACCTGCGACCGGAGCCTCAGGCTGCTGATAATCGGGTATCAGCGAGCAACCGCTCAGCACGAAGGCGGCGACTGCGATGGAGAGTAGCGACTTGCTCATTGGCCAGCCTCTTTAGGAGTTTCAGTTGTTTCATCCGGATCGGCGATTTTACGCTGGCCCATGGACGAAACCGTAACGAAGAACAGTGGGACCCAGAAGATCGCCAGGATCGTGGCCGTGAGCATACCGCCAATCACGCCGGTACCGATTGCGTGCTGGCTGCCTGAACCGGCGCCGGTGGAGATTGCCAACGGTACTACACCGAGGACGAACGCCAGCGAGGTCATGATGATCGGTCGCAGACGCATGCGGCACGCTTCGATCGCGGCATCGCGCAGACTTCGCCCTTGCTCGTGCAGCTCCTTGGCAAATTCGACGATCAGAATGGCGTTTTTAGCCGCCAGACCGATGGTCGTCAACAGACCCACCTGGAAGTACACGTCGTTGGACAGACCGCGCAGGCTGGTGGCCATCAGCGCACCGATGATCCCCAGCGGTACCACGAGCATAACGGCGATAGGAATCGACCAGCTTTCGTACAGCGCCGCCAGACACAGGAACACCATCAGCAGCGACAGGGCGTACAGCGCTGGCGCTTGCGAGCCGGACAGACGTTCCTCGTAGGACAGACCCGTCCAGGAGATACCGACACCGGCCGGCAGCTTCTTGGCAATCGCTTCGACTTCGGCCATCGCTTCACCGGTGGAATAACCCGGCGCCGGAGAACCGAGGATCTCCATCGCTTCTACACCGTTGTAACGCGCCAGTTTCGGCGATCCGTAAATCCACTCACCCTTGGCGAATGCGGAGAACGGCACCATGGTCCCGGTGCTGTTGCGCACATACCACTTCTTCAAGTCTTCAGGGCTCATGCGAGCACCGGCCTGACCTTGCACGTACACCTTCTTCACCCGACCACGGTCGATGAAGTCGTTGACGTAGCTACTACCGAAGGAAATCGACAGGGTGCTGTTGATGTCGGAAATGCTCACGCCGAGGGCGCGGGCTTTCGCATCGTCGATTTCCAGATGGTATTGCGGCTCGTCGTTCAGACCGTTCGGACGCACCTGGTAGAGCACCTTGCTCTGCGCGGCCATGCCGAGGAACTGATTACGCGCTTCCATCAGTTTTTCGTGACCGATACCGGCGCGGTCTTGCAGGAACACGTCGAAACCGGTGGCGTTACCCAACTCCAGTACTGCCGGCGGGGCGAAGGCAAACACCATCGCATCGCGGAAGCTGAAGAAGTGTTGCTGCGCACGCTGAGCCAGGGCAAACACGCTGTTGCTCGAATCACGCTCGTGCCACGGCTTGAGCATGATGAACGCCAGACCCGAGCTCTGACCACGACCGGCGAAGTTGAAGCCGTTCACGGTGAACACCGAAGCCACCGCGCCGGACTCTTTCTCCAGCAGGTAGGAACGCATTTCGTCGATCACCACCTGTGTCCGCTCGGCACTGGAGCCGGCCGGAGTCTGCACCTGGGCGAACAGTACGCCCTGGTCTTCTTCGGGCAGGAATGCGGTCGGAATGCGGGTGAACAGCCAGATCATGCCAACCACGATCAACAGGTAGGCCAGCAGGTACGGCGCCTTGCGTGACAGCATGTTGCCGACACCGCGCTCGTAGCTTCTGACGCCGCTGTCGAAGGTGCGGTTGAACCAGCCGAAGAAACCTTTTTTCGGCGTGCCGTGCTCGCCTTTCGGAATCGCCTTGAGCATGGTGGCGCACAGCGCCGGGGTGAAAATCAGCGCAACCATGACCGACAGGGCCATGGCCGAGACAATGGTGATCGAGAACTGCTTGTAGATCACACCGGTGGAACCGCTGAAGAACGCCATCGGCAACAGTACCGCCGACAGTACCAGGGCAATACCGACCAGGGCGCCCTGAATCTGGCCCATGGACTTCTTGGTCGCCTCTTTCGGTGACAAGCCTTCCTCGCTCATCACCCGCTCGACGTTTTCCACCACGACGATGGCGTCGTCCACCAGCAAGCCGATGGCCAGCACCATGCCGAACATGGTCAGGGTGTTGATGCTGAAACCAAAGGCCGCGAGGATCCCGAACGTACCGAGCAATACCACCGGCACGGTCATAGTGGTGATGACGGTGGCGCGGAAGTTCTGCAGGAACAGGAACATCACCAGGAACACCAGCACGATTGCTTCGACCAGGGTTTCAACCACACCTTTGATCGACTCGGTCACCACCGGGGTGGTGTCGTACGGGAATACCACTTCCATGCCTTGCGGGAAGAACGGGCTGAGCTCGTCGATGGTTTTACGCAGGGCCTTGGCGGTGTCCAGGGCGTTGGCGCCGTTGGCCAGCTTGACCGCCAGACCGGACGACGGCTTGCCGTTGAACTGCGCCGAGATGGTCGAGTTTTCGCCACCCAGACCGACGTCGGCGACGTCGCCGATGTGCACTTGCGAGCCGTCCTGGTTGACCTTCAGCAGAATCGCCTTGAACTGCTCGGCAGTCTGCAGACGGGTCTTGCCGATGATCGTGGCGTTCAATTGCTGGCCAGGCAGCGCCGGCAAACCGCCGAGCTGACCGGAGGACACCTGGACGTTCTGCGCCGAAATGGCAGTGCTGACGTCAGCCGGGGTCAGGTTGTACTTGTTCAACTTGGCCGGGTCGAGCCAGATGCGCATCGCGTACTGGGCACCGAAGACCTGGAAGTCACCGACACCGGCGGTCCGCGAGATCGGGTCCTGCATGTTCGACACGATGTAGTTGGACAGGTCGTCCTTGGTCATGCTGCCGTCACGCGACACCACGCCGATCACCAGCAGGAAGTTCTTCACTGCCTTGGTCACGCGGATACCCTGTTGCTGCACTTCCTGCGGCAGCAACGGGGTGGCCAGGTTCAGCTTGTTCTGAACCTGGACCTGCGCGGTGTCGGAGTTGGTGCCTTGCTCGAAGGTCGCAGTGATGGTCATGCTGCCGTCGGAGTTACTTTCCGAGGACACATAACGCAGGTTGTCGATACCGTTGAGCTGCTGCTCGATCACCTGAACCACGGTGTCCTGAACCGTTTGTGCCGAAGCACCCGGGTAGGTCACGGAGATCGCGATGGCCGGAGGCGCAATGCTCGGGTACTGGTTGATCGGCAATTTCAGGATCGATAGAGCCCCGACCAACATGATCACCAGGGCAATTACCCAGGCGAAAATCGGACGGTCGATAAAAAATTTCGACATGAGTTACTCCCCTTTGCCGCCGTAGGCTTTGTCATCTGCCTTGGCGGGTGCCGGGTTCTTGGCTACGTTAGTCGCTTCAGTCGGGTTGACCTGAACACCTGGGCGAACGAATTGCAGGCCTTCCGTGATCAGACGATCGCCGGCTTTCAGGCCGTCTTCGATCAGCCACTGGCTGCCGACAGTGCGGCTGGCCTTGAGCTGACGCAGTTCGACCTTGTTGTCGGCGCCGACGACCAGTGCGGTCGGGGTGCCCTTGAGGTCACGGGTCACGCCTTGTTGCGGCGCCAGAATGGCGGCGGCGTTGACCCCGGCCTGCAACTGGGCGCGCACGAACATGCCTGGCAGCAGGGTGTGATCCGGGTTCGGGAACACGGCGCGCAGGGTCACGGAACCGGTAGTCGGATCAACCGACACTTCGGAGAACTCCAGCTTACCGTCGAGCTTGTACTGGCTGCCGTCTTCCAGGGTCAGCTTGACCGCTGCCGAGTTGTCACCCGCCTTTTGCAGGCGACCGCTTTCCAGCTCACGGCGCAGTTCCAGCAGTTCAACCGAGGACTGGGTGACGTCGACGTAGATCGGGTCCAGTTGCTGGATCGTCGCCATCGCGTCGGCCTGGCCATTGCTGACCAATGCGCCTTCGGTCACCGAAGAGCGGCCGATACGACCGGAGATCGGCGCGTAGACCTTGGTGTAACGCACGTTGATCTGCGCGCTCTGCAAGGAGGCTTCCGATTCCATGCGGTTGGACACGGCGGTGTCGTATTCCTGACGGCTGACGGCCTGCTCATCGACCAGTTGCTTGTAGCGGTCGGAGATCGACTTGGTCGAACGCAGGTTGGCTTCGGCGCTTTTCAGGGTCGCTTCATAGACCGACGGATCGATCTGATACAGCTGCTGGCCGGCCTTGACGTCGCCGCCTTCCTTGAACAGACGCTTGAGAATGATGCCGTTGACCTGTGGTCGAACTTCAGCGATGCGGTACGCGCTGGTGCGGCCCGGCAGTTCGGACGTCAGGGTGAACGCTTGTGGTTGCAGGGTGACGACGCCGACCTGAGGAGGCGGAGCGGCCGGGGCCGCTTCTTCCTTTTTACATCCGCTGAGCAGCGATGCCAGGGCGACGGCAGTGACCAGAGCGGTAACAGCTGGCTTGAATTGCATGAAGATCCTCGGGTCAGGCGCGCAAAATGCGCACAAGAAGTGTGGAAGGGTAAAAAAATCGGGTCGAGTGGATAAGTAGCTTGCTAAGGAATATACTTACGTTCATGGTTGTTTGTAAACACCTTGGCTTCGTACCCACCCTGTTACAAAAGTCGTCGCAAGGTTTGAAATTGTAGGCCGGGGAGCCGATTCGTGAGAGATCGGCCCCTTCTTTATTCAGCGGATAGTCAGCCATCCCTGAAACATCCTGTTTGAGGTTTTACTGCCATGGTCCGTCGTACCAAAGAGGAAGCTCAGGAAACGCGAAGCCAGATTCTCGAAGCGGCCGAGAAAGCGTTTTATGAAAGGGGCGTGGCCCGCACGACCCTGGCGGATATCGCGACAATGGCCGGCGTCACGCGCGGGGCCATTTATTGGCATTTCAGCAACAAGGCCGATCTGGTGCAGGCCATGCTCGATAGCCTGCATGAGCCGCTGGATGAGCTGGCCAAGGCCAGCGAGAGCGAGGACGAACTCGATCCGCTGGGCTGCATGCGCAAACTGTTGATTCATCTGTTCCATCAGGTTGCCCTGGATCCGAAGACCCGTCGCATCAACGAGATTCTGTTTCATAAGTGCGAATTCACCGATGAAATGTGCGATCTGCGCCAGCAGCGCCGGACGGCCAGTCTCGAATGCAACCTGCGCATTGGCCTGACCCTGCGTAATGCGGTAAATCGCGGCCAGTTGCCGGAAGATCTCGACACTGTCCGTGCGGCCATCAGCATTCATGCCTATATCGATGGCCTTCTGTATGGATGGCTATTGGCGCCCGACAGCTTTGAATTGCATGTCGAGGCCGAGCGTTGGGTCGATACAGGGTTGGATATGCTGCGCCTGAGCCCCAGCCTGCGCAAATGAAACAAAATGCGTAATTGGCACAGGTTATGTCAATCGGCCTGCTTTTATATACACCTGAACCGCGAGTTTAAACGTAGCGAGCTACGGATTTTGTAGGGATTTTGTGTCGTCCCTGTGAACGAATGTTAGCTGTGGTCAATGACGACAGTCCCAACAAATGTCGACATCACCAAGATGCCGGGGTGGGAGCTCCAGCTGTTGCGAGACAAACCCAAAAAGAAGCCCCCGACTCTCACAAGTCGGGGGCTTTTGCGTTTCTGCGGTTTGGCTTACAGCGTTGGGTAGTCGATGTAGCCGACCGGGCCTTTGCCATAGAACAGTTCCGGACGTGCATCGTTGAGCGGTGCATCGGCTTTCAGGCGTGCCGGCAGGTCCGGGTTGGCAATGAACGGTACGCCGAAGGCCACCGCGTCAGCCTTGCCTTCAGCCAGCCACGCATTGGCGCTGTCCTTGGTGAAGCGTTCGTTGGCGATGTACGCGCCGCCGAACGCTTCTTTCAGTTGTGGGCCGAGGCTGTCGGCGCCTTCTTTTTCGCGGGAGCAGATGAAGGCGATGCCGCGCTTGCCCAGCTCGCGAGCGACGTAGGTGAACGTCTCGGCGAGGTTGTCGTCACCCATGTCGTGGGAGTCGGCGCGGGGTGCCAGGTGCACGCCGACACGGCCGGCGCCCCAGACTTCGATCGCCGCGTCAGTCACTTCGAGCAGCAGACGCGCACGGTTCTCCAGGGAGCCGCCGTAGTTGTCGGCGCGCTGGTTGGTGCTGCTTTGCAGGAACTGGTCGAGCAGGTAGCCGTTGGCGCCGTGGATTTCCACGCCGTCGAAACCGGCGGCCTTGGCGTTCTCGGCACCGGTGCGGTAGGCGTCGACGATCTCGGCGATTTCAGCGGTCTCCAGCGCGCGCGGGGTCGGGTAGTCGGCCAGTGGGCGCACCAGGCTGACGTGACCTTTGGGCTGGATGGCGCTCGGAGCGACCGGTGTTTCACCGTTGAGGTACGTGGGGTGTGAGATCCGGCCGACGTGCCACAGCTGCAGGACGATCTTGCCGCCAGCGGCGTGTACGGCCTTGGTCACGTTGGTCCAGCCGCGCACCTGATCGTTGGACCAGATGCCCGGGGTGTCCGGGTAGCCGACGCCCAGCGGGGTTACCGAAGTGGCCTCGCTGAGAATCAGGCCGGCGGAGGCACGTTGTACGTAGTATTCGGCCATCAGCGCGTTCGGCACGCGGCCTTCGTCGGCGCGGCAGCGGGTCAGCGGGGCCATGATGATGCGGTTGGACAGCTCGAGGTCGCCCAGTTTGATCGGATCGAAAATAGTTGCCATGTGTACAACCCTCGTCAGTGAAGTGGTTAATCAGTGGGTAGCAGTGGCCAGGCCGGCAGCGCCGTTCTGACGGAAAGTGATCAGGGTCACCAGCAGCGCGAGGACCGCCAGGGCTGCCGCAGCCAGGGGCACGCTGGTCAGGCCGAAACCGTGGGCGATGACGCTGCCGCCGACCCAGGCGCCGAGGGCGTTGCCGATGTTGAAAGCGCCGATGTTCAGGGTCGATACCAGGTTCGGTGCCGCCTTGCCGAAGGTCACCACGTTGACTTGCAGCGCCGGCACGGCGGCAAAGGAGGCGGTGGCCCAAAGGAACAGGGTGATTTCCGTCGGGATCAGCGAGGCGCTGGTCCAGCTGAGCACGGTGGACACCACCGCCATCGCCACGAACACGCCGATCAGGGTGGCGCCCAGGCGCTTGTCCGCCAGTTTGCCGCCGATGATGTTGCCCACGGTCAGACCCAGGCCGATCAGCAGCAGGGTCCAGGTCACGCCTTTTGGCGAGACGCCGGTGACATCGCCCAGCAGCGGCGCGACGTAGGTGAAGAGGGTGAACATCGATGCGGCGAACAGCGCGGTCATGCTCAGCGACAGCCAGATGCCGGCGCCTTTGAGGGCGGCGAGTTCGGCGCGCATGTCGAGTTTTTCTTCGTCAC
Organism: Pseudomonas sp. H1h; assembly: GCF_000633255.1. Taxonomy (GTDB): domain Bacteria; phylum Pseudomonadota; class Gammaproteobacteria; order Pseudomonadales; family Pseudomonadaceae; genus Aquipseudomonas. Next base: position 204,057 of record NZ_AYMJ01000015.1, on the reverse strand, counting down.
GCTTGGCCGGCAGAAAGCGGATCAGGCCGATCAGCGCAACCACACCAATCACGGTCACGGCCCAGAAGGTCGAACGCCAGCCGGCTTCCTGACCCAGCGCGGTACCCAGCGGCACGCCGAGTACGTTGGCCAGGGTCAGGCCGGTGAACATCAACGCCACGGCGGACGCCCGTTTGTTCGGCGCCACCAGCCCGGCGGCTACTACAGAACCGATGCCGAAGAACGCACCGTGGCACAGCGCGGTGACGACACGGGCAAACATCAGCACGTTGTAGTCACTGGCGATGGCGCACAGCAGGTTACCGACGATGAAAATCCCCATCAGCGCTACCAGTGCCGCCTTGCGCGGCAGTCTGGCGGTGGCCAGTGCCATGAAAGGCGCACCGATGGCTACGCCCAGGGCGTAACCGGTCACCAGCCAGCCGGCGCCCGGAATCGACACACCCAGATCAGCCGCCACATCGGGCAGCAGGCCCATGATGACGAACTCGGTGGTGCCAATGGCGAAGGCGCTCAAGGCCAGAATGAGTAGCGAGAGGGGCATTTGAATCAATTCCTTGTGGGAGCGCTAAGCTCTTTGACGATGGCGTCGAGGAACGCTTGAATCACGTCCTCGTTGCGTTTGAAGAAGTGCCACTGGCCGGCTTTCTGGCTGCTGATCAGGCCGGCGCGTTGCAGGGTCGCCAGATGAGCGGAAACGGTCGACTGCGACAGGCCGCAGCGTTGATCGATCTGCCCGGCGCAGATGCCGTACTCGTGGTTGTGCAGCTGTTCCGGAAACTCGGCTTTGGGGTCTTTCAGCCAGATGAGGATGTCTCGCCGTACTGGGTGTGCCAGGGCTTTTATTATTTCGTCGAGGTCGAGGTTCATGGCTTTGTGCTCGTGATGTGTAGCGCTATATCGCGATGAGGCGAACTTTAAATCGGTATTTCGCGATATACCAATATGAATTTGATCTGACGACCGCATAAATCGGTATATCGGGTTATAACGATATGTGTGGTGTAACGATGAAAGCGCGCAGTGCTAAGCTGCGCCCATGAACTATCTCGCACATTTGCACCTCGGAGGCCAGCGCCCCGAGCAATTACTCGGCAGTCTGTATGGCGATTTCGTCAAAGGACGGCTGCAGGGGCAGTTTGCGCCGCAGATTGAGGCGGCGATTCAGTTGCACCGGCGCATTGATGTGTTCACCGATCGCCACCCGTTGGTGGACACCGCGCTCGGGCGCTTTTCGCAGACTCGTCGGCGTTACGCCGGGATCGTCCTCGATGTGTTTTTTGACCATTGCCTGGCGCGCGACTGGACGCTGTACGCCGATCAGCCGCTGGAGCAGTTCACGGCCGACGTTTACCGGGTGCTGTCGAGTGAACGGCAGTTGCCCGAGCGCCTGGCGCAGATTGCACCGCACATGGTCGCCAATGACTGGCTGGGTTCGTATCTTCAGTTCGAAGTGCTGGAGCAGGTACTGCGCGGGATCTCCCGGCGCCTGACCCGGCCCGAGGAACTGGCGGGGGCGATGCAGGAGTTGCGGCGCTTGTATGAGCCGCTCAGCGAAGACTTCCGCCTGTTCTACCCGCAACTTCAAGAATTTGCACAAACCTCGGCAACACAGTAACCCCCTGTGGGAGCGGGCTTGCTCGCGAATGCGCTGGATCATCCATCAAAAATGTTGAATGACACACCGCCTTCGCGAGCAAGCCCGCTCCCACCGGGGATCAGTGCTCAGGCAGCAATAGCGGGGCGCATTGGTGCTGTCTGTTTCTCCGGGATCGTGCCAAACAACGCCTTCTGCACCGCCTGCTGCGCTTCAAACGCCAGCGCCGCGCGCTCCCGGCCCTGACAGGCAATCGGCTTGAGCAGATGCACTTCGACATCGCCGCAATCATTGCTGAACAGGCGCATCAGGTGCGACAGAAGATCATCGTCACCAATGAACGGCGCCAGGGTATCGATGTCGCCATCGCGCAGATAACGGATCGCCACCGGTTGCAGCATCACCTCGGAATCAATCGCCGCCGACAGCAGGCGACCATGAAAGGTGCGCAGCGAGCGGCCATCGGTGGTGGTGCCTTCCGGGAACATCAGCAGCGGATGTCGGGTTTGCAGGTGGCGGGTCATCTGTTTGCGGATCAATTGGCTGTCGCCCGAACCGCGACGGATGAACAGACTGCCAGCCTTGGCCGCCAGCCAACCGGCCACCGGCCAGGTGCGCACCTCGGCCTTGGACAGAAACGACAGCGGCGTGAGCATGCCCAGCAGCGGTATGTCGGTCCATGACACATGATTGCTGACCCACAGCATCGGCTGCTTCGGCAACTCGCCATGCACGGTCACGCGAAAGGGCAGGGCATTGCTCAGGCGCGCCATGAAAAATCGCGACCAGCGCTGCCGGCGCTGCATCGAGTGGGCCAGGCCCAGACGCTCGAACACGCCGAAGACGCTGGCCATGGTCAGGCCCAGCGTCACCACCACCAGCACCCGCGCGATTCGCGCGTACACCCGCAACCGGCTCATCACACCGCCGCCTTGAAGTGCTTGGCGTAACGCGGGCAGAGTTCGTCGCGCTTGAGCAGGATGAACACGTCGGCGACCTGGAAGTCTTCGTCCCAGCACGGCTCGCCGCAGATCTTCGCGCCCAGACGCATGTAGGCCTTGAGCAGCGGTGGCATTTCGGCGATCACGTTGGATGGGATATCCAGCGATGGCAGCGGATTTTTCGGTTCGGCGCGCAGGTGCTCGGTGCACAGATAGCGTTCACGCAAGCGCTGCATGATCGCGTGGGCCTGCACGCCGCCGTCTTGCATCGGAATGCTCGCGCAACCCATCAGGTAGCTGTAGCCACCCTGGTTGAGGACTTCGGCCAGTTCGCCCCAGAGCACGGCGATGGTGCCGCCGTTGCGATAGGCCGGGTCGACGCAGGTGCGGCCGATTTCGAGGATCGGCCCTTGCAGGTGCGCCAGGCCATGCAGGCTGAATTCTTCTTCGCTGTAGAACTTGCCCAGGCTGCTGGCAGCTGTGTGATCGAGCAAACGGGTGGTGGCGACCAGACGCCCGGTGTTCAAGTCACGCACGCCGATGTGGCTGCAGTGAACATCATAGTCATCCATGTCCAGACCCAGTTCCGCGCCTTTCAGCTTGGCGTTGAATTCGCCGCTGAACACGTTGAAACGCAAGGCCTGGGCTTGCTGCAAGGCCTCGGCGCCGATCAGGCGTTCGGCTTGCAGGCGGCGTTCATTGCCGGTGTCGCTGATGCGGGCGATCTGAGTCATTTGAATCTCCGTACGGGCCTTGAACCCGTCGTGGGTTGCAGCCGATCGACTTTCTTTATGCAGCCATGTTGTGCAAAGTCAGGCTATGTAGCCCCGGTGTCATCGCCATGAACGTTTGGTGATGCTTGTATGACAGCCCACAAGGAGCCTCTATGCCCTGGCCCAGCCTGCTCGAAAGCCGTGAACGCCTGCCCGCCGTCGCTGATCTGGCGGAGGGTTTCGCCATGTTGTTGCATCAATTGGGCAACGTGACGCCGTTCGAACTCGCGGTGGCGGGAGGGCGGCGAATGGCGACGCCGGGGCTCGCATTTCTGGTGGGTTATCAGGCGGCATTGCGCATGCTCTGGCCGAGCGCACCGCCAAGTCTTGGCGCGTTGTGTGCGACCGAACAGCGCAGCCTGCGCCCGGCGGACATGCAGACGCGCCTGACTGATTTGCGCCTCAGTGGGCAGAAAGATTTCGTCACCGCAGGGGATGCGGCGGATTGGCTGCTCGTCGCCGCGCGCCATGAGGAGCCCGGCGAGTCACCACGCCTGAGTCTGGCGGTGGTGTACCCCGGCGAACCCGGCGTGCGTGTGGAAAAACTCCCGGCACTGCCGTTGATGCCGGACATCAGTCACGGTCGGCTGCATCTGGATGGCGCGCTGTGCGAGTTGCTCCCCGGGGATGGCTGGGATGCTTATGTGAAGCCGTTTCGCACCCTGGAAGATGTCTATGTGTTGAGCGCCATGACCGCGTGGCTGTATGGCGTCGGCCAGGACAGTGGCTGGTCGCAGACCCTGCAATTGCGCTTGCTGGCGCTATTGGCCGGGTGTGCGGAGGCGAGCCGCCAGCCGCCGGACAATCCGTTCGGGCATGTGTTGCTGGGTGGGTTGTTTGCGCAGTTTGATGCGCTGAAAATCGAGGTCGATCAGGCGATGGCCGATAGCAGTCCCGAGTGGGCGGCGATGTGGCAGCGTGATCAGTCAGTGATGCAGTTGGCGGCGGGGGCACGAGCCAAGCGCTTGGCCAACGCTTTGGCGGTGGGCTGACGGGCCCCTTCGCGAGCAAGCCCGCTCCCACAGTTTGATCGCATTCCTACTGAAGGAGCTCGGTCAACTGTGGGAGCGAGCCTGCTCGCGAAGGCGGCCGCAAAATCACTGCACCTCTGTCATAAACCCCGACTAATCTGAGCAGGTTCATTCCCAGAGCCCTCACCATGTTCAAAGGCCTGCCTCTGTTTCTGCTGCTGATCAGCTTCACCGTTCACGCCGAACCATGGCCTGCTGAGCAATGGCCGACCGGCCCGAAGATCAGTGACCCAACCGCAGAGGCTTTGGCGAGTTACGCCTTCCCACCCCGCGACGACACCACCGGCAAAGGCATCCGCACCGACGCGCTGCTGATCATCCGCGACGGCCAGATCATCTACGAACGCTACGCCGGCCCGACCCGGGCCGAGACCCCGCACCTGACCTGGTCGATCAGTAAAAGCCTGATGGCCACGGTGCTGGGCGTGGCGTATGGCGAAGGCTTGTTCAGGCTCGAAGATCCAGCTGTGAGGTTCTACCCGCCACTGGAAAAACATCCGGCCATCACAGTCGCCGACCTGCTGCACTGGGCTTCCGGCCTGGACTGGCAGGAAGACTACGAATACGCCCCGCTGAAGTCCTCAGTGGTGGCGATGCTCTATACCCGGGGGCATCGCGACATGCCCGGGTTCACCGCCGATCGCGACGCCTACGCGCCACCGGGGCAGGCGTTCCGTTATTCCAGTGGCGACAGCAATCTGTTGGCCGCCGCGCTGAGAAACATGGTCGGCCCGCAGCGTTATCCCGACTATCCGTGGACGGCGCTGTTCGAGCCGCTGGGCATTCGCCACGCCGTGTGGGAAACCGATGCCGGCGGCACGTTTGTCGCCTCGTCATATGCCTATCTCACCGCCCGTGATCTGGCGCGGGTCGGACTGCTGATGGCCCGCGACGGGCGCTGGAATGATCGACAGTTGTTGCCCAAGGCTTGGCTGGCCTTCAACCGTGAACCGTTTGCCGGCTACAAGGCGCATCAGGATGAGGCGGTGCCCGGTGGTCAGTGGTGGCTCAATCGCCCGGCCGATAGCGCCGCCTCGCCGTGGCCCGACGCGCCCCCCGACACCTTCGCCGCTTTGGGCCACTGGGGCCAGGCACTGTATGTGATCCCCAGCGAGAAACTGGTGATCGTGCGTTATGCCGATGATCGCGACGGCAGCTACCGCCATAACGAACTGCTCAAGCGCGTGCTCAAGGCGGTGCAGCCATGAAACTGCTCAAGCGGATTCTGCTGTTGCTGTTGATCGTGCTGCTCGGCTGGATCTGGCTCGAGCGGGACAACCTGTGGGCGTTTCCGGACATCATCAGTGCCTACACGGCGAAGGAATATTGTTCGTGTCGCTACGTGATGAACAACGAAGCGCAGTATTGCCGGGGCTACGTGAAACAGTGGCTGCCCACCAGCAGCTTTACCGACGACAGCGCGAGCAAGACCATCACCGTCAGCGGCATGGGCCGCAGCAACCGTGCACAGTGGCTGAGCGAACGGCAGGGCTGCCGGCTCAATCCCTGAGTTACGCCATCCCTCTGTGGCAGCGAGCCTGCTCGCGAAATCGGCGCTGGCCGCAATACCTGCAGTGCGACGAGCATTGGGTTCGCGAGCAGGCTCGTTCCCACAGGGCTTGCAATAACTCGGTGGGCGGTTAAGGTTCGTGCAGGTTTATCGCCCAGCGAGTGTTCAATGTTCAACCGCCCCCTCTCTACAGCCTTCGCCAGTCTGCTATTGGCCGCCGCCGCGTTGCCGGCGCAGGCCAACTGGTATTTGGACGGCGAGTCGTCGCGGCTGTCGTTTGTCAGCACCAAGAATGCCCACGTTTCCGAAGTGCAGCGTTTTCTGGTGCTGCACGGCAAGGTCGACCCCAGCGGTCGGGCCGAGGTCGAAGTCGAACTGGACTCGATCAACAGCGGTATCCCGCTGCGTGACGAGCGCATGCGCAAGGAGCTGTTCCAGATCGAGCAATTTCCGGAAGCGACCATCAGCACCCAGATCGACCTGCGCCCGATCAACGATCTGGCCCCCGGCGCGCAGCTTGAATTGCGTCTGCCGCTGACCGTGAATCTGCACGGCAAACAACACCAATACCCGGCCGAGTTGCTGGCGACGCGTCTCGATGACCGACGCTTTCAAGTGGTGACCCTGGAACCGTTGGTGATCAACGCCGAGGATTTCGATCTGGTGCCGGGTCTGGAAACCCTGCGTAACCTGGCCGGGTTGTCGGCCATCAGTCTGTCGGTGCCGGTGGGTGCGGTGCTGATCTTCACGGCGCGCTGACATGCGTGGCGCGGTGTTCCCGTGGCGTGACGGCAACCGTTTCGAACTGATGATCGACGGCCCGCAATTCTTCCCGCGCATGCTGGTGGAAATTGCCCGGGCTGAAGAACAGGTCGAACTGGAGCTGTATCTGGTGGAGGCGGGCGCCTGCGCCGAAGCCGTGGTCCAGGCGCTGGTGCAGGCCGCCGAGCGCGGTGTGCGGGTGCGCTGCCTGTTCGATGATTACGGCAGCCTCGCGTTTACCCTGCACCTGCGTCAGCGCCTGAAAAAAGCCGGGGTCGAACTGCGTTTCTACAATCGCCTGAACTGGCGGCGCTGGGTCGGCAATTTCTATCGCGATCACCGCAAACTGCTGCTGGTCGATCAGCGTCTGGCGGTGGTTGGCGGCACCGGGGTGACCGATGAATTCTGGACCCCGGAACAGGACACCAGCGAGTGGCATGAAGTGATGGTGGAAATCACCGGCCCGCTGGTGCTCGACTGGCAGATACTGTTCGACCGCCAATGGATTGCCAACCGCCATCGCCGGGCGTGGAAGCCTTCGGCGCATGTCGGCCTGCCACGCTTGCCCAAGGTGCCGGACATGGGCGAGGGCATGGGCCGCGTGGCGTACGCCGATGCGCGCCAGCACCGCGACATTCTGCAATCGCTGTTCCGCGCCTTGAACAGCGGGCAGAAACGCATCTGGATGGCCACCCCGTATTTCCTGCCCACCTGGAAAATCCGCCGCTCGCTGCGCAAGGCCGCTGCCCATGGTGTTGACGTCCGGTTGCTGCTGACCGGGCCGCGCACCGATCACCCGTCAGTGCGATACGCCGGCCATCGCTACTACCCGCGCCTGCTCAAGGCCGGGGTGCAGATCTTCGAATACCAGCCGTGCTTCCTGCACCTGAAAATGGTGTTGGTGGACGACTGGGTGAGCATCGGCTCGTGCAACTTCGATCACTGGAATCTGCGCTTCAATCTGGAGGCGAACCTGGAGGCACTGGATCCGTCACTGACGGCAGCGGTGGTGAAGAGTTTCGAGAAGGACTTCGGGCTGAGTCAGCAGGTGAGTCTGGAAGAGTGGCGGCGCCGACCGTTGTGGCGACGGGTGAAGCAGCGGATTTGGGGATGGGTGGATCGGGTGGTGGTGAATATTCTCGACAGACGCGGTTAGTCGCTCCGCCAAATAAACACTGAAATCCAAATGTGGGAGGGGGCTTGCTCCCGAATGCGGTGTGTCAGTCAGCTTTGATCCAGCTGAATGACCGCAATCGCGAGCAGGCTCACTCCTACAGGGTATTGCGGTGCTTGTTACAGCAATTCAAAGCTCTGCTGCGTCACGTCCTGCGAATCCAGGCCGATCTGCACGTTGAACTTGCCAGGCTCCGCCGCGTACTTGAGCTGGGCGTTGTAGAACTTCAGATCATCCTCGGTGATGGTGAAATGCACGACTTTCTGTTCACCGGCCTTGAGCATGATTTTCTGGAAGTTCTTCAGTTCTTTCACCGGGCGGATCATTGAACCGGTGACGTCCTGAATGTACAGCTGCACCACGGTTTCGCCGTCGCGCTTGCCGGTGTTTTTCAGGGTGACACTGGCGTCGAGCTTGCCGGCGGTGTTCAGCGTGGTCGATGACAGCGCCATGTCGCTCAGGGTGAATTGGGTGTAGCTCAGGCCATAGCCGAACGGGAACAGCGGACCTGTGGTGTCATCGAAATACTGCGAGGTGTAGTTGCCCGGTTTGCCCGGCGTGAACGGCCGGCCGATGCTCAGGTGGTTGTAGTAGGTCGGGATCTGGCCCACGGAACGCGGGAAGGTCACCGGCAGTTTGCCCGACGGGTTGTAGTCGCCGAACAGCACGTCAGCGATGGCATTGCCGCCCTCGGTGCCGCTGAACCAGGTTTCGAGAATCGCGTCAGCCGACTGGTTCTCTTCGAGAAGGGTCAGCGGTCGGCCGTTCATCAGCACCAGCACCAGTGGCTTGCCTGTGGCTTTCAGCGCGCGGATCAGCTCGCGCTGGTTTTCCGGGATGTTCAGGTCGGTGCGGCTGGACGATTCGTGGGACATGCCACGGGACTCGCCCACGGCGGCAACGATCACATCGGCGTCCTTGGCGGCTTTCAGCGCTTCGTCGATCAGCACGTTGGCCGGGCGCGGGTCATCGACCACTTCCGGCGCGTCGAAATTGAGGAAGTTCAGGTAATCGAGCACCTTCTTGTCGCTGGTGATGTTCGCGCCACGGGCGTAGATCAGGTTCGCCTTGTCGCCGATCACCGAGTTCATGCCATCAAACAGAGTGACCGATTGCGCCGGTTTACCCGCCGCCGCCCAACTGCCCATCATGTCGATCGGGGCCTTGGCCAGCGGGCCGACCAGCGCGACTTTCGCGGTTTTCTTCAGCGGCAGCGTGTCGTCCTGGTTCTTCAGCAGCACCAGGCTGCGGCGCGCCACTTCGCGGGCCTCGGCGCGGTGCAGGCGGCTGTCGGCGTAGGTGTCGGCCGGATCATCCTCGGCCTTGCCGATGCGCAGGTACGGGTCCTTGAACAGGCCCATGTCGTACTTGGCGGCGAGCACTTCGCGTACCGCGTTGTCGATGTCTTTCTGTTCAATCTCGCCTGACTTGAGCAGCCCCGGCAGCTCTTTGCCATACAGGGTGTCGTTCATGCTCATGTCGATGCCGGCCTTGATCGCCAGCTTCGCCGCTTCGCGACCGTCGGCGGCGACGCCGTGCTTGATCAGTTCGAAGATCGCACCGTGGTCGCTGACCGCCAGGCCCTTGAAGCCCCAGTCCTTGCGCAGCAGATCGTTCATCAGCCAGGTGTTGGCCGTGGCCGGAATACCGTTGATCGAATTCAATGCCACCATCACCCCGCCGGCGCCGGCATCGATCGCCGCGCGGTACGGTGGCAGGTAGTCCTGGTACATCTTGACCGGGCTCATGTCGACGACGTTGTAGTCGCGACCGCCCTCGACCGCGCCATACAGGGCGAAGTGCTTGACGCTGGCCATGATGCTGTCTGGCGCGCTCGGGGTCTCACCCTGATAGGCCTTGACCATCACTTTGGCGATGCGCGAGGTCAGGTAGGTGTCCTCACCGAAGCCCTCGGAGCTGCGGCCCCAGCGCGGGTCGCGGGAAATGTCGACCATCGGCGCGAAAGTGATGTCGAGGCTGTCGGCGGCGGCCTCTTTGGCGGCAATGCGCCCGGACTGGCCGATGGCGTCCATGTCCCAGCTCGACGCCAGGGCCAGCGGAATCGGGAAAATCGTACGGTGACCGTGGATCACGTCGTACGCAAAAAACATCGGGATCTTCAGGCGGCTGCGCATCGCCGCGTCCTGCATCGGACGGTTTTCCGGGCGGGTGATCGAGTTGAACGTACCGCCGATGTTGCCGGCGGCGATCTCTTTGCGGATCAGTTCGCGGGGCATTTCCGGGCCGATGCTGATCAGGCGCAACTGGCCGATCTTTTCATCGAGGGTCATTTGCTTCATCAGATTGCTGATGAACGCGTCCTTGTTTTCCAGGGGTACTGGGGTCGTGGCGGCCAATACTTGATGACTGGCCAGGCTGACGAACAGACCCAGCAAACACAGCTTCTTCATGAATATTTTTCTCAAGGGCCCAAACGGCAATGCAATGCCGGCCAGCCAAAAGTTAGGGAGCGACTATTGTTGTTCGGGTGCAGGCTCAAAAAGACCGAGCCGAAAAACGCCCGCCGACCGTCGGCAGCGTATGCGCAGGGCCTCTTTTTAGCCCATTGGCCCGTTGCAATCCAGTGGCGCGGCCGATTATGCCCCAACCGCCGATGCAGAAGGTTTCACGGTCGGTCTTTTCATGAAATACGCCAGGGAGCATCACTTTGATGAATGTCAGTCCAACCTACCGCTCGCGTTTGCAGATCGCCACGCTGCTGGTGCTCGCCACGTTGTTGACCGCGTGTGGTATCAACAACATTCCGACCCTCGACGAGCAGGCCAAAGCAGCCTGGGGCCAGGTACAGAACCAGTACCAGCGCCGTGCCGACCTGATCCCCAATCTGGTGGAAACCGTCAGAGGCTACGCCAAGCATGAAGAGGCGACCCTGACCGCGGTGGTCGAGGCCCGGGCCAAGGCGACATCGATCCAGGTCGATGCCAGCACCCTCGACAACCCGGAAAAACTCAAGCAGTTCCAGCAGGCCCAGGATCAGTTGAGCGGTGCATTGAGCCGTCTGATGGTGGTGTCCGAGCGATATCCGGACCTGAAGGCCAATCAGAACTTCCTGGCCCTGCAATCGCAGCTCGAAGGCACGGAAAACCGGATTGCCGTGGCGCGGCGCGATTTCATTCTGGCGGTGCAGAAGTACAACACCGAGATCCGCACCTTTCCCGGTCGCCTCTGGCACAGCGTGATGTACAGCGATCTGCCGATTCGCGAAACCTTCGAAGCCACCACCCCCGGTGCGGAAAAGGCCCCGGAAGTGAAGTTCTGATCCGTTGTTGCGGATGAGGTTGCCCATGCGTGTGTTGAAGATAGGCCTGGTGCTGATGCTGTGGCTGTTTGCCGTCAGCGCCCGGGCCGAGTTGACGTTCCCGGCGCTGAGCGGGCGGGTGGTGGACGAGGCGCAGATGCTCGAACCCTCGGTGCGCACGCAGTTGAGCCAGCAGTTGCAGGCTCATGAGCAGGCGACCGGCGAGCAACTGGTGGTGGTCACGGTGCCCGATCTGCAAGGCACCACCATCGAGGATTACGGCGTGCAACTGGGCCGGCATTGGGGCATCGGCCAGAAGGACAAAAACAACGGCGCGCTGCTGATCGTCGCCCGCGACGAGCGCAAGCTGCGCATCGAAGTCGGTTACGGGCTGGAGGATCGGCTGACCGATGCGCAGACCTCGGTGATCATCCATCAAGTGATCACCCCGGCGTTCAAGACCGGCAATTTCAGCAAGGGCATCAGCGACGGCGTGGCGGCGATGCTGGTAGTGCTGGGCGGCAATCCGCTGGACGAGCCCTCGACGGTGTATGAGCCGAGTGGTGATCCGTCCGACGATTTCGTCTCGCGGCATCCGGCGCTGTTCGTTTTTCTGCTGATGTTGTTCATCCTGACGGTGTTTGTCTGCCAGATGCTCGGTATCCTTCCCGCCGGCCGTGGCGGCTCCGGTGGCGGGGGCGGTTTCGGTGGTGGTGGTTTTGGCGGCGGCGGTGGAGGCGGGGGCTTCAGCGGCGGCGGGGGCAGTTTCGGCGGTGGTGGTTCGTCCGGCGGCTGGTGAACACACAACAATAATGATCAGGCACTTTTCGACATGGCATTACTGACCGAACACGAACAACGCAAAGTCGCCGAGGCGATTGCCCGGGTCGAGCGCGACACCGACGCCGAACTGGTGACGGTGCTGGCGGCCCGCGCCGACGACTATGCGTACATCCCGTTGCTGTGGGCCAGCCTGCTGGCGCTGCTGGTGCCGGGCATCGTGCATTACCTGACCGGCTGGCTGACCATGCACAGCCTGTTGCTGGTGCAATGGGGGCTGTTCATTGTCCTGTGCCTGCTGTTTCGTTTGCCGAAGGTCACCACCCACCTGATCCCGCGCCGGGTGCGGCACTGGCGTGCGTCGAACCTGGCGCGGCGGCAGTTTCTCGAACAAAACCTGCACCACACGGTGGGCAGCACCGGAGTGCTGATTTTTGTCTGTGAGGCTGAGCGCTATGTGGAAATTCTGGTGGATGAGGGCATTTCCAGACGGCTGGACAACAAGAGCTGGGATGCGATTGTCGCGGCATTCACCGAGCAAGTGCGGCAGGGGCGCACGCTGGACGGGTTCGTCACCTGCATCGAGGCCTGCGGCGAGCTGCTGAAAGTGCATGTGCCGGTGACGCAGGTGAGGAATGAATTGCCGAATCGGCTTATCGTGCTGGCCTGATCTTCCCGGGTACAGCCGTTTCCTTGTGGTGAGAGGATAAATCCCCTCACCACAAGGTTAAACGCCACGGTTTGCACCGTTGGGTAAATAAGAGCGTGTCCCCAACTCCCTTCCCCCCTAAAATACCCGCCATTCCCGATTTCGCCCGTCCGAGGCCGCTTTTCCATGTCCGTTACTGCTCCTTCCATCAAGCCTGCGCCCGATCACCACGCCCAGTTCATCGAGCTGCTGCAAACCAGCCTCGAGCAGAGCGGCTTCATCAAGCTGGTGCTGGCCAAGTACGTGGGCGAAGAAGCTGATCTGCAGCGGATCATCGTCAAGGCGGTGACGGTGAAGGCTCAGCCCAACCTGTCCTTTGTCTATCGCTACAAGACCCGCGACATCACCAAGAACCTGCCGCTGAGCGAAGGCGTGGCGGTGATTGCCGAGCTGCTGCCGGCTGCGTTCAAAAATGCGCATTTGCTGACCGTGACCGACGAAGCCCAGCTCGAATACAGCAAAAAGGGCAAGAGTTCGCTGTTCAAGAGCAAACCTCAGCAATTACGTGAAGCGCCGTCTGCCGAGCACAACCGCGAGAAGAACCGCTTTTTGGACCTGAGCCGACCGTTCCTCAAGGACTTGGGCGTGACCAACGCGCAGCATGAGTTGATCCCGGCAATGTCGCGCAAGTGGAAGCAGATCAACAAGTTCATCGAAGTTTTCAGCCACGCCCTGACCTCGTCACCGCTGGCGCTGGACAAACCGGTGCGCGTGGCGGATTTCGGTTCGGGCAAGGGTTACCTGACGTTCGCGATTCACGACTACTTGCGCAACACGCTCCAGGCCGAAGGCGAAGTCACTGGCGTCGAGTTGCGTGAAGAGATGGTCAACCTGTGCAACGCCGCTGCGGCGAAGCTGGAACACCCGGGGCTGGTGTTCAAGTGCGGTGACGTGCGCAGCGTCGCGCCGAGCGAACTGGAGGTGATGATCGCCCTGCATGCCTGCGACATCGCTACCGACTACGCGATCCACACCGGCATTCGTTCGGGTGCCTCGATCATCATGTGCTCGCCGTGCTGCCACAAACAGATCCGCCTGCAGATTCAGAGCCCGGCGCTGCTCAAGCCGATGCTGCAATACGGTCTGCACCTCGGTCAGCAGGCGGAAATGGTCACCGACAGTCTGCGTGCGCTGTTCCTTGAGGCCTGCGGGTATGAGACCAAGGTGTTCGAGTTCATCTCGCTGGAGCACACCAACAAAAACAAGATGATCCTTGCGGTGAAGCGCGCCGAGCCGGTAGACCCGGCTCAGTTGCTAGTGAAGATTGAGGAGTTGAAGGCGTTCTACAACATCAGTGAGCACTGCCTGGAAACCCTGCTGCGCGCCGACGGTTACCTGGCCTGACCTTGTGGGAGCGAGCCTGCTCGCGAAGGCAGACTGCCAGCCAACGATGATGCCGGCTGTTACGGCCCCTTCGCGAGCAGGCTCGCTCCCACATGGGGTTTGATGGCGGTCTTGCGGCCGAGCATCACGGTGGCGATCACACCACAGGCAAACACCCAGGTGATCGGTTCCACATGTTCGCCAAAGAACAGCGCCGAAAACGCGATGGTGAAGAAGATCTGCAGCAACTGGATCTGACTGACCCGCGCGATCCCGCCCATTGCCAGCCCGGCGTACCAGGCGAAAAACCCGAGAAACTGCGAGAACAGTGCCACGTAGCCGAAGGCCCACCAGGTCTTGGCCGACACCGCACCCTGATGCTGCAGCGCCAGGTACAACACCGGTCCGATCAGCAGCGGCGTCGACAGCACCAGCGCCCAGCAGATCACCTGCCAGCCGCCCATCTCTTTCGCCAGTCGGCCACCCTCGGCATACCCCAGCCCCCCCACGGCAATCGCGCCGAGCATCAACAAGTCCCCGGCCTGAATGCTGCCGGCGCCGGTGTACAACGCGTAACCGAGCACCAGCGCACTGCCCAGCGCGGCGCAGGCCCAGAAGGCTTTCGACGGGCGTTCATGGGACAGCCACGCCGCATACAGCGCCACGCACAGCGGCTGCAGACCGTTGACCAATGCGCCGTGAGACGCCGGCAGGGTCTGCATGGCCCATGCCGACAGCACCGGAAACCCGAGGATCACCCCGGCGATCACCAGGCTCAGGCCTTTGACCTGCTGCCAGGTCGGCCACTTTTCCCGGCGCCACAACAGCAGCAGCGCCGCCGGAATCGCCGCGAACAACGCCCGACCGAGGCCATTGAGCAGCGGATGCAGTTCCTGCACCACGATCCGGGTGAAGGGCAGGGTGAGGCTGAAAATCACAACCCCGAGCAGGCCCAGGGCCATGCCGGTGTTTTCGCGCGAAGACATGATGGGTAACCAGACGAAGGTGGCAGGGAAGGTGGCTTCATCTAGCCATAAACCGGGTGGTTTGGGCTGCTACAGCTAGGCACAGACTTATCCATACAGTTGGCGGGCACCATCGCGAGCAGGCTCACTCCTACAGTTGGAATGCATACCCCTGTAGGAGTGAGCCTGCTCGCGATGAAGTCAACTCGGTAGTAGCCGGTTGTTACCTGCCCGAGCGGATAAGGTCTACCTTGAATACTCCTGCAAGCCCTTTCCCAGAGGAGTCCTCCCCATGGCCGCGAAAAAAATCCTGATGCTGGTCGGCGATTACGTCGAAGACTACGAAGTGATGGTGCCGTTCCAGGCCCTGCAGATGGTCGGTCATACCGTGCATGCCGTGTGCCCGGACAAGGCTGCCGGCAAGACCGTGCGTACCGCGATCCATGACTTCGAAGGTGACCAGACTTACAGCGAGAAACCCGGTCACCTGTTCGCCCTCAACTTCGACTTCACCAAGGTCGCCGAGGCAGACTACGACGCGCTGCTGATCCCGGGCGGTCGCGCGCCGGAATACTTGCGCCTGAACGAAAAAGTCCTGGCACTGGTGCGCGATTTCGACAAGGCCGGCAAACCGATTGCCGCGGTCTGCCATGGCGCGCAACTGCTGGCGGCGGCGGGCGTTCTCGAAGGGCGCGAATGCAGCGCCTATCCGGCCTGCGCCCCGGAAGTGCGCCTGGCGGGTGGTACGTACATCGACATTCCGGTGACGGACGGCCATGTTCAAGGCAATCTGGCCACGGCACCGGCATGGCCGGCGCATCCGAACTGGCTGGCCGGTTTCCTCGGCTTGCTGGGCACCAAAATCACCCTGTAACGAGGTTTCGCCCATGTGCGAGCTCTACGTCAAGGCCGATCCGATTCTCTACGAATCACGCTCGCGCTCGCTGCGCATCTGCGGTGTGGTGACGACCCTGCGCCTGGAAAACCAGTTCTGGGACATCCTCAGCGAAATCGCCGAAGTCGATGGTATGACCACCAATCAACTGATCGCCAAGCTGTATGAGGAGGTGATGGATTATCGCGGGGAAGTGGTGAATTTTGCCTCCTTCTTGCGGGTGAGTTGCACGCGGTATCTGACTCAGCGGCGGGTGAGTGCGCCGGAGTTGTCGGTGGTGCGGGCGGCGGTGAAATAGCCGATTGCGAGTCGACCCCTTCGCGAGCAAGCCCGCTCCCACATTCGGCCGGGTTCTCCCAATGGGATGCGCTCAACTGTGGGAGCGGGCTTGCTCGCGAAGAGGTCAGGACAGGCGACAGACGTCTGGAGCTGGTCTTTACTCTGAAGCGCGAAACCTCTCAAACGCCCAGGAGAAACGAGCATGTCCGGATGGTACGAAGTGAGCAAAAGCAGCAACGGTCAGTTCAGGTTTGTACTGAAGGCTGCCAACGCCGAAACCATTCTCACCAGCGAGCTCTACACCACCCGCGCGGCAGCCGACAACGGCATTGCCTCGGTGCAGACCAACAGCCCGCTGGATGAACGTTACGAGAAAAAGACCACCAAGGATGGCCATCCGTACTTCAATCTGAAGGCTGCCAACCACCAGATCATCGGCAGCAGCGAGTCGTACTCCACAGACGCCGCATGCGCCAAAGGCATTGCCAGCGTCAAGGCCAACGGGCCGAGCAAAGTGATCAAGGACAAGACGTTGCCGGTGCTCTGAAGAACACCGAAAATCAAAAATGGGGGAGCGGGCTTGCTCGCGAAGGCGGCGTTACCTTCAACATTTTCGTTGACTGATAAACCGCTTTCGCGAGCAAGCCCGCTCCCACATTGGGTTTTGTGTATTGCCTGATGATCAGCGCAGGGTCTTGAGGATTGCCTGTAGCTGGCCTTGCCCAGCCTCGCTCAACGGGAACACTGGCAACCGTGGATCACCAACCTCCAGCCCTGTCTCACGCAATCCAGCCTTGATCGTCGCCGGCAAACCGCCCTTGAGGATGAAGTCCAGCAGTGGCAGCTGGCGATAGAACAGCTCGCGCGCCCGTTCCAGGTCACCGGCCAGCGCGGCCGCGTACAAGTCCAGATTCAGCTGCGGGATCAGGTTCGGCGCGGCGGTGCACCAGCCCTTGGCCCCGGCGGCAAACGCTTCCAGTGCCAGCGGATTGCAGCCGTTGTAGAACGGCACCTGGCCGTCGCCGAGCAATTGCAGCTTGTGCATGCGCTGAATGTCGCCGGTACTCTCCTTGACCATGGTGACGTTTTCTACGCCGTTGACGATGCGCAGAATCAGCTCCACCGACATGTCCGTGCCACTGGTGGCCGGGTTGTTGTAGAGCATGATCGGCACGCCGATGCTGTCGCCGATCGCGCGGTAGTGGGCAAGGATTTCCGCCTCGGTGAGCTTCCAGTACGAGGCCGGCAGCACCATCACCACGTCGGCACCGTGAGCTTCGGCGAAGCGCGCGCGGCGTGCGGCTTTGGCGGTGGTCAGGTCGGATACGCTGACGATGGTCGGCACCCGTTTGGCGACGTGCTTTAGGCTGAACTCGGCGACCTGATCCCACTCGGCGTCACTCAGGTAGGCACCTTCGCCGGTGCTGCCGAGCGGGGCGATGGCGTGGACGCCGCTGTCGATCAGGCGATCGATGGACTTACCGAGGGCCGGCAGATCCAGGCCTTCGCCATTGGCGCCGAACGGGGTGATGGTGTAGCCGATAATGCCGTGAATGTTGGGCATGTTGAGTCTCCGTGAAAGGTGAAATCAGTTCAGGCAATCGGCGTGTTGGCGCAGGTTCTGCCGAGCGTAGTAGTTGAAAGCGGCGGCGTGGCGTTTGGGTTTCGACACCCAGTCATGAGCCTCGCGACCCAGCGCCGGAATGATCGGTTTGATCGTGCCGGCAGCCATCGCCAGCAATTGCAACTTGGCGGCGCGCTCGATCAGTTGGGCGATGACACAGGCCTCTTCGATCGTGGTACCGGTCGACAGCTGGCCGTGGTGCGAGAGCAGAATCGCGCGTTTGTCGCCCAGCGCACCGGCGATCAGTTCGCCTTCCTCGTTACCCACCGGTACCCCTGGCCAGCCTTCGAGAAACGCGCAATCGTCGTACAGCGGGCATAGGTCCATGTGGGAAATCTGCAGTGGCACTTCCAGCATCGACAGCGCGGCAATGTGCGTCGGGTGGGTGTGAATGATGCAGTTCACGTCCGGTCGGGCGCGGTAGACCCAGCTGTGGAAACGGTTGGCCGGGTTGGCCATGCCGTGACCTTCGAGCACTTCGAGGTCTTCGTTGACCAGCAGCAGATTGCTCGCGGTGATTTCATCGAAACCCAGGCCCAGTTGTTGAGTGTAATAGGTGCCGGGTTGCGGGCCACGGGCGGTGATTTGTCCGGCCAGACCGGAGTCATGCCCGCTTTCGAACAGAATCCGGCAAGTCAATGCCAGCTTTTGCCGATCGGTCCACGTATTATCCGCCAGGCTTTTTTGCATCTGGGTCAGCGCTTGCTTGACCAGTTGTTCTTTGGGTAGTGCTAATGTCTTGGCCATGTCTGTGTCCTTTGGGTGATTGCAAATGACACTAAAGAGCCTATATGACACAAAGTGTCATAAGCAAGCATAAATCGTCGCTTCCTTGATGGAATAACCGCTGCGCATGTCTATCCGTTTGAAATTATTGAGAAAAAAACTTGGCGTAACCCTTGAGGCGTTGGCCGAAAAATCCGGCATGACCAAGAGTTACCTGTCGAAAGTCGAACGCGGGTTGAATACCCCGTCGATCGCTGCGGCGTTGAAACTGGCGAAAGCGCTGAACGTGAAGGTCGAGGAGTTGTTCTCCGAAGACAACGTCAGCCTCGACAGCTACAGCCTGGTGCGCAGCCACGAACGCCAGTCACTGGCGGCCAATGACCAGAGCCCCGGGTACGCGGTGCTGGCGCATCAGGTCAGCGAACGCAACCTGCTGCCGTTCATCATCTATCCGCCGAGCGAATTCACCGACAAGACGTTCAAGGAGCATTTGGGCGAGGAGTTTCTGTTCGTTCACGAAGGGCAGGTGGAAGTGGACTTCATGAACGAGCGGGTGCTGCTGGAGCGCGGCGATGCGCTGCACTTCAATGCGCAAAAGCCGCACCGGATCAGGTCGGTGGGCGAGGTGCAGGCGCAGTTGCTGGTGGTGGTGCACAGCTCGGAAGAATGAGCCGACCCCGAAAGCTGCGTCGGAACGCCGCCCGGAGCAGGCTCGCTTGCGAAGGTGTCAGTCAGGTCTGCATCAAACCTCGACAGGCACCGACAACTTCGGACTGCCCAACGCATGCGTCTTCGAATCAAAGAACCGCAACTCAACCCCGGTCCCTTCGAACACCTTGGCGTAATGGCGCTTCTGATGCTGGATGAACGCCGCACTGCGCGGATAAATCGAGATTGCCACGGTCTTTGGCTTTGCCAACCGCAAGGCCCGAATGATGTGTGCATCCTGCTCGCCCAAGGCCTGGCCGAAGATGCACAGACTGTCGTCATGACCCAATAACTGCTCGTAGCAGAACGACAGATAATCCGAGCTGCGGATGGTCTTGAGTTTGTCCGCGCTCGGCCCTTCGGTGACGAACAGCGGCACGTCATCCAGGGTCTTGATCGTGTTGTTGATCGCAAAACTGCCGAGCAGGGTACCTTCGGTCGAAGTCAGTTTGCGTGCAGTGCCGTCCTGATTGCGCACCAGGTGCAGGCCACCGTGCAGGTACAGCAAACGCGGTTTGGCCGTGGCACTTTCGCTCAGGTCGAAACTGGCATTGGGGCCATTGAACAGATCGTCGATGGCCTCGCTGTTGTGTTGCAGCGCCCAGTAGTTGAGCAGGTCGTAATTGCTGGTGAACACCGTGCGATAGCGCGCCAGTTCTTCATTCAGCGTCGCCAGCGTCGAGGCCTGCACCAGCCGCCACGGGATGTGCACGGCGTGCACGGTGTTGATCAGCGCTTCCTTGATCGCGTAGTAGCGATTGCGCGGTGCGGCCGAGCTGACGGCCAGTGCCTTGTTGACCCGGCTGGTGGTTTTCAGCGCGCCGAGCACCTGCTCGAAGCTGCGCGTCTGCAGGGCGTCGAACACGCTCAGTTCCGACGGGCTCAGCGGTTTTTCTTCTACCGTGCGCGCGTTTTCGAACAGCGAGTCGTAGCCGAAATCGTCCCACACCGCACGGCTGGCGCCATTGCCCACCAGCAGACCATTGAAGTCAGCGGTGGCGCGCAGGGCGCTCCAGTCTTCGAGGGTGGCGTCGACATCCAGAAAATCGGTCATTGCGTAGGAAGTCTCAAAACAAGGGGCAGATGGGCGGCGACTTTATCACGAGCGAGCATTGAGCCAGATCAACATCGGTGGTGACCGATCGGTCGATCCTGTGTGCATCCGCCGTATCGGAGCAGTCGATTCGGCCCCAGTCAGGAGACGCGCATGAGCAGCACCTTTTTCATTCCGGCCGTAAACATCATGGGCAACGGATGCCTGGACGAGGCCATGGTTGCGATCCGCAATTATGGTTTTCGCAAGGCGCTGATTGTCACCGACGCGGGGCTGGCCAAGGCCGGTGTGGCGACCATGCTTGCCGAAAAGCTGGCGATGCAGGACATCGACTCGGTGATTTTCGACGGGGCCAAACCGAACCCGAGCATTGCCAACGTCGAGTCCGGGTTGGGACTGCTCAAGGAAAGTCACTGCGATTTCGTGGTGTCGCTGGGCGGCGGTTCGCCCCATGACTGCGCCAAGGGTATCGCCTTGTGCGCGACCAACGGCGGACAGATCCGCGACTACGAAGGCGTCGATCAATCGAGCAAGCCGCAACTGCCGCTGATCGCCATCAACACCACCGCCGGCACCGCCAGCGAGATGACCCGTTTCTGCATCATCACCGACGAATCACGCCACGTGAAAATGGCCATCGTCGACCGCAACGTCACGCCGCTGCTGTCGGTCAACGACCCGGCACTGATGGTTGCGATGCCGAAAAGCCTGACCGCCGCCACCGGCATGGACGCGTTGACCCACGCCATCGAAGCCTACGTCTCGACCGCCGCCAACCCGATCACCGACGCCTGCGCACTGAAGGCCATGACCCTGATCAGCAACAACCTGCGCCTGGCCGTGCGCGACGGCAGCGACCTCGCGGCGCGGGAGAACATGGCCTATGCGCAGTTCCTTGCCGGCATGGCGTTCAACAACGCGTCGCTCGGCTACGTACATGCGATGGCGCACCAGTTGGGCGGTTTCTACGACTTGCCGCATGGTGTGTGCAACGCGGTGTTGCTGCCGCATGTGCAGACCTTCAACGCGCTGGTCTGCGCCGAACGCCTGACTGACGTGGCCCATGCGATGGGCGCGGACATTCGTGGTTTCAGTCCGGAAGAGGGCGCTCAGGCGGCGATCAACGCGATCCGTTGCCTGGCCAGGGATGTCGATATTCCGGGTGGCCTGCGTGAACTTGGCGCCAAGCTCAGCGACATCCCGGTGCTCGCCACCAATGCCCTGAAAGACGCGTGTGGCCTGACTAATCCACGGGCGGCGGATCAGCGGCAGATCGAGGAGATTTTCCGTAACGCGTTTTGAAGCCGGCACGGCGGTGGCGAACGGCGGTATGCTCAACGCTCGTTCGCACCACCTCCGCCGAGTCCCACATGCTGCAAAAAAGCCTGATTCGCCGCCTCGACCTGATCACCCTGCAACTGTTTGTCGCCGTGCACGAAGAGGGCACGCTGACCCGTGCGGCCTCGCGCGAAGCCATCGCGGTATCGGCGGCCAGCAAGCGCCTGATGGAATTGGAGGAGGCGCTGGGCATCAGTCTGTTTGTGCGTCAGGCCAAGGGCATGACACTGACGGCGGCCGGCGAAACACTGCTGCACCATGCTCGGCAGATGCTGTTCAACGTCGAGAAAATGGGTCTCGAATTGGGCGAGCACAGCCATGGCGTGCGCGGTTATGTGCGCATGCTGGCGAACCTTTCGGCGATCATTCAATTCCTGCCCGAAGATTTGCGCGATTTCTCCGCACAGCATCCACAGGTCAAGACCGATCTTGAAGAGCGGCCCAGCGCCGGGGTGATTCAAGGCGTGCTCGATGGGGTTGCGGATCTTGGCATCTGTTCCAGTGACAGTGATATCAAAAGCCTGCACAGCGTGGTGTACCGACAGGACAGACTGGTGGTGGTGATGCTGCCGGAACATCCATTGGCTACCCGCGCGTCGGTGGCGTTCAGCGAAACGCTGGACAGCGATTATGTCGGTCTGCACGCGGCCAGCTCGATCAACATGCGCACCCACGCGGCGGCGCGTCAGGCTGGCAAGGTGCTGCGCATTCGTATTCATGTACCGGGGTTCGACGCGGTGTGCCGGATGGTCCAGGCCAATATGGGCATTGGTATTCTGCCGCAGCGCGCCTATGAGCTGTTTGGCCAGGCGATGGGGCTGCACGCGGTACCGTTGACGGATGCGTGGTCGGATCGTGCGTTGATCGTGGTGGTGCGCGATGAGGCGGGGTTGTCGCCGGTGAGCCGGATGTTATTCGAGCATTTGCGTGGGCAGCGCTCTTAGATTTCCCGTGAATGTTCAGGCCTCTTCGTGAGCAAGCCCGCTCCCACAGGGGTTGATGGCAGCCAAACAATTTGAATGCACCACAAAAACCTGTGGTAGCGAGCTTGCTCGCGAAGGCGGCTTTGAATCCACCACATGCGTTGCGAGCGTTCGTGTTTCGAGAACGGTCATTGCCGAGAGAAGGCTGGATTGCTTCGTTCCACGTCCTCTAGCCTTGGCTGACTATTCCAAGAACAAGAGGTAACTCGCGATGACTGCCCCCTTGAGTGCGATCAAAGTGATTGAGATCGGCACCCTGATCGCCGCCCCCTTTGCCGCGCGCATGTTTGCCGAATTCGGCGCCGAAGTGATCAAGATCGAAACCCTGGGTCAGGGCGATCCGCTGCGCAAATGGCGCAAGCTGCACGAAGGCACCTCGCTGTGGTGGTACCTGCAATCGCGCAACAAGAAATCCCTGGCACTCAACCTCAAGTCCGCCGAAGGCATCGAACTGGTCAAGCAACTGGCCAGCGACGCCGATGTGATCATCGAAAACCTGCGCCCCGGCGCACTGGAGAAACTCGGTCTGGGCTGGGACGTCCTACACGCGCTGAATGCCAATCTGACCCTGGTGCGCATTTCCGGCTACGGCCAGACCGGCCCGTATCGCGATCGCCCCGGTTTCGGTGCAATCGGCGAAGCGATGGGCGGCATCCGCTATACCACCGGTACACCCGGCTCGCCACCGGCGCGGGTAGGGGTCAGCCTCGGCGATTCGCTGGCCTCGCTGCACGCGGTAATCGGCGCGCTGATGGCGTTGCTGGTGGTCAAGACGGGGCAGGGTGGTGGGCAAGTGGTCGATGTCTCGCTGGCCGAAAGCGTGTTCAACGTCATGGAAAGTCTGGTTCCGGAATACGACATGCTCGGGCATGTCCGTGAACGCAGCGGCGGCGCCTTGCCCGGGATTGCTCCGTCCAATACCTACCTGACGTCTGATGGTGCCTACGTGGTGATCGCCGGCAACAGTGACCCGATCTACAAGCGGCTGATGCGCACCATCGGCCGCGATGACCTGGCCGATGCCGAGGAATTCGCCCACAACGACGGTCGTGCGGTGAAGAGCGGTTTGCTTGACGCGGCCATCACCCACTGGACCAGCAGCCTGCCGATAGACGATGTACTGGCGGCGCTTGAAGCCGCCGAAGTCCCCGCAGGGCGCATCTATTCCGTGGCCGACATTGTGGCAGATCCGCATTATCAGGCGCGGGACATGTTGCTCCACGCCGAGCTTCCCGGTGGCGCCACGGTGAAGATGCCGGGCATCGTGCCGAAGCTCTCGGAAACCCCCGGCGAGGTGAACTGGTCGGGCCCCAGACTCGGCCAGCACACAGATACTGTTCTGGCTGGCCTCGGTCTGACTGAACTCGATATTCAGCGCCTGAAACGCCAAGGGGTGGTGCAATGATCTCTGACTATTCGCAAACCCTGATAGTCCAGGAAGTGTCGCCACGCGACGGGTTGCAGATCGAGCCGACATGGGTGGAAACCGCTGACAAGATCGCCTTGATCAATCAACTGTCCCTGGCCGGGTTCAGCCGCATCGAGGCGGGTTCATTCGTGTCGCCAAGTGCCATTCCGGCATTGCGTGACGGCGAACAAGTCTTCACCGGCATTCAGCGTCAGGCGGGGGTTATTTACGTTGCACTGATCCCCAACCTCAAAGGCGCGCAGCGCGCACTGGAAGCAGGCGTCGATGAGCTGAATCTGGTGATGTCCGCCAGCCAGACGCACAACCTGGCCAACATGCGCATGCGCTGTGAGGCTTCGCTGGCGGCGTTCGGCGATATTGTCGCATTCACCATCGGCTCCGATGTGCAACTCAATGGCAGCATCGCCACCACCTTCGGTTGCCCTTTCGAAGGCAGGATCGACGAGGACCGCGTACTGCAGATCGTCGAGGCTTATCAGGAACTCGGCATCCGTGGCATCACCCTCGCCGACACCACTGGAATGGCCAATCCGCGACAGGTGGAGCGACTGGTGCGCCGAGTCTTGCAGCGGGTTTCGCCGATGGATCTGACCCTGCATTTCCATAACACCCGAGGTCTGGGGTTGTGCAATGTGCTGGCGGCCTATGAGGCCGGTGCGCGACGTTTCGATGCGGCGCTGGGTGGCCTCGGCGGCTGCCCGTTTGCCCCGGGTGCGTCGGGCAATATCTGCACTGAAGACCTGGTGAACCTGTGCGATGAAGTCGGCATTTACACCGGTATCGACTTGCCGTTGCTGCTGAAGCTGTCCCGAGGTTTGCCGGACCTGCTGGGCCACGAAGTCCCCGGCCAACTGGCCAAGGCCGGCCGTAATTGCGACCTGCACCCGATCCCCACCTGAATCCACAAATCCCTTTTGTAGGAGTGAGCCTGCTCGCGATAGCGTTGTATCAACCGCCGCCTATGTTGCCTGACACACCAGTATCGCGAGCAGGCTCACTCCTACAGTTTAAAACTCAGACCAGACAACAAAAACAATCGGACGCCCACCGGCAGTCCGCCTGGAGAAACCCTATGAGCCTCAATGTAATGGAGGCGGACGCTCGTTCGTCCGTCGATAACGATGCCGAAAAAGCCCTGGTCAGCAAAGTCGCCTGGCGCCTGATGCCGCTGATCATGGTCTGCTACCTGTTCGCTTTTTTCGACCGCATCAACATCAGCTTCGCCAAGTTCCAGTTACAGGCCGACCTGAGTTTGAGCGACACCGCTTATGGCCTCGGCGCAGGCCTGTTCGTGGTCGGTTACGTGCTGTTCGAGGTGCCGAGCAACATGATGCTGTACAAGGTTGGCGCGCGGCGCTGGATTGCACGAATCATGATGTCCTGGGGTGTGGCAACGGCGGCAATGGTCTTCGTCAACAGCGAATGGCAGTTCTACGCGTTGCGTTTCGTGATCGGCGCGATGGAAGCCGGTTTTGCGCCGGGTGTGCTGTATTACCTGACGCTGTGGTTTCCGCAGCACTTCCGTGGGCGCATCACGTCGATGTTGTTTCTCGCTTCGGCGTTTGCCGGTCTGGTCGGCGCGCCGTTCTCCGGTCTGGTGCTGGAACACCTCGATGGCATGATGCAATTGCGTGGTTGGCACTGGCTGTTCCTGCTCGGTGGCGTGCCATGTATCGGCCTCGGTTTTCTGGTGCTGATGTTGCTCAAGGATCGTATCGAAGATGCTCATTGGCTGACCGCGGACGAGAAGAAGCTGCTGTCCAGCCGCATCGCCCAGCATGAACCGCACTTGGGCGGCGGTTCGTTGCTGGCGGCGTTGAAGATTCCGGGGTTTCTGACCTTGGGCCTGATCTACTTCCTGATCCAGGTAGCGTCCTACGGCTTGAATTTCTGGGCGCCGCAACTGATCCGCAGCGCGGGTACCGAGAGCCCGGTGATGATCGGTCTGCTGACGGCCATTCCCTATGTTTGCGGTGCGATCAGCATGGTGGTGATCGGACGCCTTTCAGACGCTACCGGTGAGCGGCGCAAGTTTGTCGCAGGCCTGGTGATCGTCGGTGCGATCGGTTTCTTCAGCGCCGGGATTTTCGCCAGCCACACGACGTTCCTGATCGTCGCGCTCGGCTTGCTGGGCGCCGGCATCATTGCTTCGATTCCAAGCTTCTGGACCCTGCCGCCGAAGTTGCTGGCCGGCGCTGGCGCCGGCGCGGCAGGGGGAATTGCAGTGATCAATACGCTCGGGCAATTCGGCGGCATTGTCAGCCCGGTGATGGTCGGGCGAATCAAGGACCTGACTGGCAGCACGACACCGGCGTTGTATGTGATTGGTGTGGCAGCACTGATTGCCGCCGCGTTGCTGTTGTGGGGCTTGCCGCAGAAACTGCGTACGCTCGACAAGTATTGAAGTTGTAGGCGTCTGCAATGACGCCTTCGCGAGCAGGCTCGCTCCCACAGTTGTTCGCATTTCGTCAGTAGAATGCGGTCACATGTGGGAGCGAGCCTGCTCGCGAAGACTGACTTCCAGACACTGAAAAATCATGGATTCATAACCTCAGTCAACAGCCACTCCATTGCTCTCAAACACCCCGCCGAACTGAATCAACACCACCCCGCCAATCAGCAACAACGCCCCCAACAGCCGCGACACCGTCAGCTGTTTCTCCACCAGCCCAAACAACCCGAAGTGGTCCAGCACCATCGACGCGATCACCTGCCCGGCCAGCGCCAGCGCAACAAACCCCGACGCCCCCAGCTTCGGCAGCAACATCACTGCCAGCGCCACAAAACACACGCCAAATGCACCCCCGGCCCACATCCACAGCGGCGCCTTGCTGATAAAGCCCAGCGACGGCAGCGGCAGGCGCAACGCCAGAATCACCGGCAATAACAGCAACACGCTGACCAGCAGCGACGCCAGCGTGGCCCATAACGGATGCCCCAGCCCCCGCGCCAGATTACTGTTGATCGCGCTCTGGAACGGCACCACCGCCCCGGCAAACGCGGCCAGCAGCAACAGGCCGGCCCACTGCAACGTACTCATGATCACTCTCCAACAGGTTTTGCTGGACTCTAAGGTATTCGTCGCGCAGATTTAAATTCCGTTTTGTCATCCAGAACATGCACAAGATGAATGATCTGCGCCGTATCGATCTGAACCTGCTGGTGATCCTCGACGCCTTGCTCAGCGAGCAACACGTCACCCGCGCCGCCGAGCGGCTGCACTTGAGCCAACCCGCAGTCAGCCATGCCCTGGCGCGTCTGCGCGACTTACTCGGCGATCCGCTGCTGGTGCGCGCCGGTTCGACCCTGGTGCCCACGGCGCGGGCGCTGGAGCTGGTCGCGCCACTGACCGAAGCGCTGGCTCAGGTGCAGTCGCTGCTGGCGCCCAATACTTTCGATCCGGCCACTGCGCGGCGGACCTTTCGCGTGGCGATGTCAGACTATGGCGCGGCGATCATCCTGCCCGGATTGATCCGCACCCTGCGCCGCGAAGCCCCGGGCATCGACCTGCAAATCAGCCACGCCAGCCGCGAGGGCATGCTGGAAGGTGTGCTCAACGGTGACATCGACGTGGCTGCCGGGGTGTTCCCGGAAATGCCCAACGAATTACGCAGCAGCGTGCTGTTCGAAGAGCGCTACGTCTGCCTGCTGGATCGCCGCAGCTTGTCGGCCGACGGGGTTCTGGATTTACCGACCTACCTGTCGCGCCCGCACGTTCTGCTGGAAATGCGCGGCAGCGGCACTCCGGAAATCGAACGGGCATTGACCTCACTGCGCGAGCGCCGCCGCGTCGCCATCAGCCTGCCGCACTGGAACGTCGCTCCCCAGTTGATCAGCGGTACGGATTTGATTCTCACCGTGTCGTCGCGCAGTGTGCGTGAGATTGATCAGCAGGAATTGATCGTGTTGCCGCCCCCGTTCGAGATCGCGCCGTTCACGTTTGTGCTGGCGTGGCATAGGCGCCGGGGTGCGGATCAGGCGTTGAACTGGTTGAATCGCAGGATTGAGGAGGGGATGAGGCGTGATACTTGAGTATCCATTACTACATGCTGGGAGGAAGCCGGCGAGTATGGAATATGCGCAGAACCTGGAGTCGGCCCTGACGAACCCGGTATGGAATCAGATAGGGGCGATCAGGTAGCACCCATTCTCTTGTTCCTGCCAGACGCCCCTCGCGTCCGGAAGCAGGAAAGCGCGCGAGATGATCGACGCAGTCGAGAATGGCCTGGACGAACTCTGAAGCAGCTTTCGGATTTTCAATCGCGATGTAAGCAGCCTCGTCATCAAGATTTTTTAGCGCGGTACGGAGCCACTCAACGCGCATTGGCATTCCACTTGTTGGCGACGGCCCTGACTTCATCGGCAGACGCGAAATCGCCGGCGTCGGCTTCTTTCAGCGCTTGCTGGATTTCCTCGATTTGCCAGGCTTCCCGCGCGAGGTACTCGCGAAGGGCATCCACGGCCAAATACGACTTGCTACGCCCGGTCGCCTTGGCGAGGTTGGCGAGGGTGTCGGCAATTTCATCGGGAAGACGCAAAGACATGACGGACATGATGGTCTCGGGGTAGTGATTTGTAGTGCAACATACTACAGCGTCATACTTGGACCCGCCTGCCATTCGTCTAACAACAGCGCACCCGACTTTTATCAAGGAAGAAACATGACCTGCAGAAACACTTTCCTCATGGCTTTCGCATTGCTGGCCATCACCACCCACGCCCAAGCCGCCTGCACCACCAAGAGTTTCGACGGCAAATCCATGTCGCGCTGCAACGTCTGGCCGGCGTTCCCGAGTCAGGCGATTTCGGTCAAATCCACCTACCTGGCCGATTCCGGCGGCGACGATGCCGGGGCGTTCGACCTGGACCTGGCGCTCCTCAATGCCAGCAACGCCAAACCCATCGCTACTTACCATAAGCCGGGCGCCTACAACTCGGATGCCGTGCGTCTTGACGATGTGCGCATCGATACGGCGCGCTACCGCCTGACGCCGGATATCCGCGCGTTTGGGCTGCGAGCGAAATTCGTGCACAGTTCTCATGCCATTCCCTACGAGAAAACCGATCTGGCGCTGTATGTGCGCGAGGGTGACAGCTTGCGCCCGGTGCTTGAGGGCCTGGTGGTCTTCAAGGACAACGGTGAGTTCGTGAATAACTGCGAGGGCTACAGCAAAAAAATCCGCCGAACGCTCGAGATCGCTCCATCAAGCCACAATGGCTTCGCCGATCTGATCGTCACCACCAGCGGCAGCAAAATGAAAAACACCCAGTCCGCAGGTCAGTGCGTTTCGAACACCACCGAGCTGAAGAAAAAACAGATCACCCTGACTTACGATGGCCAGCAGTACATCGTTCCTGAAGACCTCAGAGGTTACTGACCCATGCTCACCGGCCTCAATCACCTGACCCTCGCCGTCAGCGACTTGCCCCGCAGCCTGGCGTTCTACCGCGAGGTGCTGAATCTGCGCGTCGAGGCCACGTGGGACACCGGTGCCTATCTGTCGTTGCCGGGGCTGTGGTTGTGCCTGTCGCTGGACGCGCAGCGCGCTGGCGAGCCATCCGTCGACTACACCCATTACGCATTCAGCCTTGATCAGGCGGATTTCCTGCCGTTCGTGCAAAAGCTGAAAACGGTCAACGTGCGGGAATGGCGCGACAACCGCAGCGAAGGTGCGTCGTTCTACTTCCTGGACCCGGACGGGCACAAGCTCGAAGCCCACGTTGGCGGTCTGGCATCGCGACTGGCCGCGTGTCGGTTGAAACCGTACGCCGGCATGCGTTTTTACGACGAGTCGTGAACAGACACATTGGCCTGATATAGACTGGCCACCACGTGTACTGGCGCCTTGCAGGTTTTCCATGACTCCATCGTTGCTTATGGCCGTTCTGGCCTCGGGTTTTATCTATGGCATCACGCCGGGGCCGGGCGTGCTGGCGGTGTTCGGCATCGGCGCGGCGCACGGGCGGCGGGCCGGGGCAGGTTTTCTCTGTGGGCACCTGCTCGGTGATGTGGTCTGGTGCAGTACCGCGTTGATTGCGATTGTCGGCGCCCGGGAAATCGGCAGCACCGCGTTTGATGTGCTCGGCGTGCTCAGCGGTTTGTACCTGTTCTGGCTCGGCTGGCGTGCAGTGCGGGCCAAACGGCGCAGCGATGATCAGCCCCAGGGCGCGGCGCGTCAGCCGTTCTGGCACGGCATCCTGTTCGGCCTGACCAATCCCAAGGCTTACCCGGTGGCGGTCGCGACGTTTACCGCGTTGCTGTCGAGCCGCGCCGAACTGCTCAATTGGTCGATGCTGCCGGCGCTGATCGCCTTGAGCTTTTTCGGCGGTTTGCTGGCCTACGCTATTCTGATTGGCGTTGTCGGTGCCCGGCGGGTGCGTACGCTGTATCAACGTCATGAACTGATGATCACCCGCCTCTGTGGTGTGATGTTCATCGGTTTTGCGATCAATGCGCTGGTGCATGCGCTGCCGGGATTGCTGCCGAACAAGGCTTGACGCTGGAAGCATGGATGCGCGATCAAAAGGTCAGGGATGGTGGATCATTGCTGCATTGCCCGGACACCCACGCTGAACCATGGAAAGCCGAAATTCCGCGCCGCTGGCGAGTTATATGGACCTGTTGCTGGACGCCGTCTGTGCAGTGGACAAGCAGGGCCGTTTTGTTTTTGTCAGCGCCGCCTGCGAGCGTATTTTTGGTTACACGCCAGACGAGTTGATCGGCCAGGCGATGATCGAGCTGGTGCACCCGGCCGACCGTCAGCGCACCCTTGCAGCGGCCCACGACATCATGGGCGGCGAACCCAAACACAACTTTGAAAACCGCTACGTGCGCAAGGACGGCCGCATCGCGCACATTCTGTGGTCGGCGCGTTGGTCCGAGGTCGATCAGCTGCGCATCGCCGTGGCCCGCGACATCACCGAGCGCAAGCAGGCCGAATCGCGACAGGCGGCGTTGTATGCGATTTCCGAAGCGGCGCATGTCGCCGAAGACCTGCTGGCGCTGTTCAAGCGTATTCACCTGATCATCGGCGAGTGGTTGCCGGCGCTGAACTTCTCCGTGGCGCTGTACGACGAACACTGCGCGCAGCTGAATTTTCCTTATCACGTCGACGATCACGAATTGCAGCCCGAGCAACCGGGCACTGTCACCGGACGCCTGTGTGCGGAAGTCATCCGCAGCGGCCAGCCGATTCTGCTGACACCTGATAGCCCCGATTCACCGCCTGATTTCGCCGCACTGGTGGCCGGGCAGGACTCACCGTGCTGGCTCGGCGTGCCGCTGAACTCGAAAAACGGCACCATCGGCGCGCTGATCGTCAAAAGCCTGCCGGGTGGTGAACGTTACACCGAACAGGACAAGGAACTGCTGCAATACGTCTGCGCCCAGGTCGCCACCGCCATCGAACGCCAGCAGTTGCACGCGCGGCTGCGGCGCATGGCGCAGTACGATCAGTTGACTCAGTTGCCCAATCGCGAACTGCTGAAAGACCGGCTCAAGGCTGCGCTGGCTGGCGCCCGCGAGGTCTCGGGCAACATGGCGCTGCTGTACGTCGATCTGGATCGCTTCAAGCAGGTCAACGACACGTTCGGGCACGCGGTCGGCGACATGTTGTTGCAAACGGTGGCGAATCGGCTCAAGGGCTGCGTGCGCGATACCGATACCGTGGCGCGTATTGGTGGCGACGAATTCGTCGTGCTGTTGCACAGCGTGCAAGCGGCCGAAGATGCCGACAGCGTGGCCGCAAAGATCCGACAGGTGCTGGTCCAGCCGATGCGCCTGGACGGCCACAACCTGCACATCGAGCCAAGCATCGGCGTGGCCCGCTATCCCGAGCATGGCAGCGAGGAACAGCAACTGTTTCGGCATGCGGACCAAGCGATGTACGCCGCCAAACGCCTCAATCATCGGACGGTGGACATCTGAAACATGCCGCGCCGTTCGTCGCGGCGCGGGCAACTTTTCTAAACCTTTATCGGTCTGGCAATTCTCAATCTAGGCGGGCACCTGCTCGCCAACGATCAACACCAAGAGGAAGAGAATCATGCCTAATTCAAGAAACTCGAACTCGGGAAACTTTGCCAACGATCGAACGAAGGCGTCTGAAGCCGGTCGCAAAGGTGGGAAAACCACCACTACGACGGTCGACAAAGAGCCTGCGAAAACTGAAATGGGCCGCAAGCCTGCTCAGAAGTCGAAGTAGTCGGTAAGGTCGTTTTGATTGAGAGGCGGGGGCGCAAGCTCCCGCTTGAATTTGAAGAGAAGGAGGGCGCGACCATGAGCCGGATGGCCACCCAGGTACGTCGTTTCAGTTTTGTCACGTTGTTGGGACTGTTCGCCAGCAGTGCGTTCGCCAGCGGCGCCGCTGCCCAGTCGCCTGCCGATTTCATCAACGATGCTTCGGCCAAAGGCATGGCCGACATCGAAGCCAGTCGTCTGGCCCATCAGAAGTCCGAATCCAAAGAGGTCAAGGACTACACCATCGTGGTCATCAATGACCGCACCACGGCCAACCAGCATCTGGCGAAGATCGCGAAAAAACTCGACCTGCCGATCGCTCCCCGTGAAGAAATCGCCGACAAGGCCAAAACCATGATCCCTCAGGTCAAGGACGGTGAAACCTTCGATCAGGCCTACGCCGCGAGTCAGGTGAAAGCCACCGAAGAAGCCATCCAGCAGATTCAGGAGGAGGCGCAAACCACCGACGTGCCGGAGATCAAGGCATTTGCCGACGAGACCCTGCCGAAGCTGCAAAACCATCTGGAAATGGCCCGGGCGCTGCAGGCCAGCCGCTGATCAGGGTTTGATTTCCTGTGGCGAGGCAGCTTGCTCGCGCCGGGCTGCGCAGTTGGCCTTCTCATAGCCGCTTCGTGATCCCGCGGGAGCACGCTCCCTCGCCACAACCAAGGCATGCCAGTACCGTGATTAGCAGTCATTCAGATCCTGCTTCGGTTTGCTCTTTTCCCCCAACCCGTCGAGGTTGAACACCTCGCTTTCGCCCAGGCTGCGGTAATGCTTGCGTAGCGCCTCCAGTTGCTTGAGGTCCAGCGATTCCAGCCCGAGCATCGCGTTCTGCGCTTCCTTGTTCACACGCAACAACTCATCGAGCTTAAGGTGCAGGATGTCGGTGTCGCGGTTCTGTGTGTTCTGGATCAGAAACACCATCAGAAACGTGATGATCGTGGTCGAGGTGTTGATGATCAGTTGCCAAGTGTCGTTGAAATGGAAAAAAGGCCCACTCAGTCCCCAGAGAAAAATCAGGACCAACGCCCCCATGAAGGTTTTCGGGCTACCGGCCCACAGTGCCAGGGTCTGGGAAATCTTCGCGAATTTCATTGCCGTGTTCCTTATTGGGATTGCCTGAAGTTCAGACAGTGACGGCGTAGCGAAAATTCTGTTTATTGCAGGCGTGCCCCTGAAATGCCGGTCTTGCGACCGGCTTCGACAGGCATACGCTCAGGACGTCAGTTCAACTCCAACCTGCCACTGAAAGTATCCCGCCACTTCACACTGCTGGTTGACCAGCATGAATCCCAATTCGCACTGGGTGGTACCAGGTGCTTTAGGGGTGCATGTCCAGAAGTGGTCGTCCGCTTTGCGACTGCCTGGCACGGACGGAGATTCAGGGTTGGGCGCTGGGACGGTAAGGCCGGTGTGTACTTCCAGTTGGGGAGCGGTAAGAACGCTGCTGTTGTCGGCGGTCATGCGGTAGGCAACCACGCTGTGCTCGGCGATCAGGCTGACGCTTCTTGCACGAAAATGGATGTCACGGCCCATCTCGACAATGACTTTAGTAGCGCTGTCATTTGTAACTATTTTTTTTGATTTGCTGCTTGTGCTGAAAAAGATCAGTCCATCGGGAATTTCCGTCGGGTTCGCCGGGTCCTGGCTGGGTGTCGGATAGCGCGAAAGCAGAGATTCGGCATCGACGATCAGCAACACATTCTGTGCGGTGGTGACGGCAGATGAAGGGGACGGGATCGGTTCGGAAGTCATCATGGATTCCTTTCATGACGTCGCTACAAACTGGCGGCCGCTTCGGTCAAGGCAAGACATCCTGTTCCAGCCGGGGCGGCGGCATCGGATCGGTGGAGCCCCTCGTTGCCAAGGGGCCCGGTACATCGTCAGTTGTGAATGGAAATGAACGGATCCCACGAGCAGCAGCCGATGATCTGGCAGTTGCGATCGACGATCAGGAAGTGGAAGTGATAGGTCACACGGCCACAATCCAGGGTCTCGGATGACCAGTAATGGTTATCGACTTTCTGGCAGCTTGGCACGGACGGATTGCTGGTGTTCGGCACAGCAACGCAGGCGCTTGCCTTGCGCGGCGAGGGTGGGGAGATCAGGTCGGCCCCGGCGTTACCGATGAATTTGTAGAAAATCACCGCCTGTTCGAAACTCTGCGACAGGCTGGTTTCACGCCAGCGGATCAGGTCGCCGACCTGCGCCTTGAGGTCCAGTTCGCCACCGGCCTGGCCACTGACGACGTTATCCTGATTGGTGACCATGTACACATGATGCCAGTCGATCAGCGTGGGATTCTTCGGATCCTTGCTGATGTTTGGATACTTTTTCAAAATGGTTTCAGTGTCGATGGAAACCAGGATATCCGTAACTCGAGACATGGTGAGGCTCCTTTTTCATAGTGAACGTCGGACTGCAATCCAGGCACGACGATGCTTGCTTGCCGTACGGCTTTTGCGAGCACACTACTGGGGGAACCCACCGGTCACGAGAGATGAGCAGGCCGTGCTCCTTGCACGAAACTGGATGTAATCGGGTTCCTTCCGATTGCCGCAAATTGACTATAGGTAGGATTCTTTAGCTGTCAAAAACGCTTGTGTTTGGCTCGACGGACGGTCGCAAAATGCATAGGGGTCGACGAATTGGCGATAAGCAGGGCGTCGGCGGACACCGTTTGCAATGAGTCGCTCTGGAACAGCTCACCGGGCTGCCTGTATCGTGACGAACCGCTGGAATGTCCCGACAGGAGAACGCAATGAGTTGGTCCGCCAAACAATACGTCGCTTTCGAAGATGAACGCACCCGCCCGGCCCGCGATCTGCTGGCGGCGATTCCCACGGTCCAGGCCCGATCGGTGGTCGATATCGGTTGCGGCCCGGGTAACTCCACCGAGCTGTTGGTGCAGCGTTTTGAACAGGCTCGGGTCAGCGGCCTGGACAGCTCGCCGGACATGATTGATGCCGCGCGCAAGCGCTTGCCGCAGTTACAGTTCGAGGTGGCCGAGATCGACCGTTGGGCTGATGCCGGTCCGTTCGATGTGATCTTCGCCAACGCCGTGCTGCAGTGGCTGCCGGATCACGCGACGCTGTTGCCGGCGCTGGCCGATAAACTGTCCCCGGGCGGCAGCCTGGCGATCCAGATGCCGGACAATCTCAATGAGCCTTCCCATCGGCTGATGCGCGAAGTCGCCGCCAACGGCCCGTGGGCCGCCAAACTGGCTGGCGCCGCCGGGCAGCGCACCGAGATGGCGAGTGCCAGCGATTACTTCTCGATGTTGCGTCCGCACTGTTCGCGGGTCGATGTGTGGCGCACAACCTATCATCATCAATTGGCGGGTGGCGCGGCGGGCGTGGTGGAATGGTTCAAGGGCAGTGGCTTGATTCCGTTTCTGAGCCCGCTGACCGAAGACGAGCGGGCGCAATATCTGCAGCAGTATCTGGCGGCGGTTGCCGAGGCGTATCCAGCGTTGTCTGATGGTTCGGTGCTGCTGCCGTTTCCACGGCTGTTCATCGTCGCGACTCGCTGAGGCTTGACTTGAACTCCCCCCACCCAAAGGGAGATGTGCAAGCTTTTCAAATCCTGAGTTCGACTCGAACTTCCACGTCGGCGCAGCTCACCGAAAACAACCCGGTCAGTCCCCTCTCCCTCTGGGAGAGGGTTAGAGGGAGGGGCTTTCAGCGTTGCACCGCCACCAACATCATCATCGGCCGTTCCCGCTCTTCAGCCAGCGCCGGTTGTGCTACCACTTCAGCATCGCTCGGCCCCCATTCGTTGACGTGGCGAATAGTGAACCCAGCCTCAATCAGTGAATTCAACAGCGTGCCAATCGTACGGTGCTGCTTGATCACTCCCTCGGCCAGCCAGTTAGTCACCCGCTCGCCCTCCAACTGATAACTGTCCAGCGGCCAGCGCTTGTGGCCGTCGCTGTCTATCAGCCAACCCGGCGTGCGCGGGGCCATGAAGATCGGATGCTCAATGGAAAACACAAAGTGCGAACCGGGTTTCAGCGCCGCGTACAGATGAGTGAACAGTCCGGGCAAATCCTTGATGTAGTGCAGCGCCAGCGAACTGTAGGCCATATCGAAACTGCGGGCCGGCAAGTCGAGATGCTCAAGGTCGGCGCGCTCGTAGCGAATGTTCGCAGCGGTGGTGGTGTCGCGCGCGCGTTCGAGCATCTTTTCCGAGACATCCAGCCCCAGCACATTGGCGGCGCCATGTTCACTGGCCCAGCGGCAGAACCAGCCATACCCGCAGCCGAGGTCGACCACATTCAAGTCGTCCATCGAGGGCAGCAGCGCCTTGAGCGCCGGCCACTCCGGCGCGGCATCAAGACCGCCGATGGAGCGGTTCATCTGGCTGTAACCGTGGAAAAATTCGGGGTCGTCGTAAATGTTTTGCGTCATGGAGAAGTACTCTTTTGAGTTCAGTCAGCAGCAGCATAGTGGCCGCGCCATGGAGTCCCTCGAAAGTGAAAACGCGTATTCGTCGATGGCCGCGCAGGGGAGGGTGGTGGGAGATGGGCAAATGCTAGCGGACAGCCGGTTTTGCATTCAACCTTCCAGCAGACCTTCAACGCAGCCGGCGCCATAAACCCCGAATGGCTCTTCTCTTCCGGGTGATGAAGCACGTATTCATCAATGCGGTTGAGCAGATAGCCGCGCAGCGTCGCGACGGCATCATCAAGATCATCGCCGGCGGAAGAACAGCCGGGAATATCCGGTACTTCCACCCTTTGTTTTGCTCGATGGCAAGAGTCAGTCCAGGCACGGGCGTGGAGTTGAGATGATGGGGGGGTGCAGACCTTTACGAGCCAATGTGAGTAAATCCCAGACACAAAAAAACCGACTATCAAGGCCGGTTTTTTGTGTCTGCATCCCCCGTCATAAGCACAACGTGAGACCCAATTGAGTGGAGCGGGTAGAGGGAATCGAACCCTCAACTAAAGCTTGGGAAGCTTTCGTTTTGCCACTAAACTATACCCGCTCAGAGCGGCTGACTTTGTACCAGACTCGGGCGCGGATTTGAAGTTTTTCTTTTGCTCGCAGCGCGTTACAGCGAGGAAAACGGTCATTCGCGGGCGAATCTGCAGGGTAATCGATGCTGGTTTTCAGCCCCGGAGACTCGCTCGCGACGACACTTTTTCAAATGGCCAGTGCATGGTGATCCTGAACGAACGAGTAACGCGTTCGACTCGGCTGCCGAGACGGTTTCAGGAAACCGAGCAGGGCGTTCTGGCTATCGCGGCACGCGGCCTTGTGCTCCATGTCGAGGAAGTGCCCGGTGGCCTGCAACGTGGTGAAAGTACTGTGCGCTACGTGGTTGCCGAATATCCGTGCGTCTTCGGCGGCGGTGTATTCATCCCATTCGCCGTTGAGGAACAGCACCGGCACATTGATCTTCTTCGCCGCATTCAAATAGCACTGGCGATCGCTGTGCAGTACGTCACTGATATGGAAGTGCATCTGCCCGTATTCGTGCTCGGCCAGGCTGCTGACGTGACGATAATTGAAGCGCTTGAACAGTGACGGCAGGTGTTTGCCGATGGTGTTGTTGACCAGGTGCCCGACGCGGTCGCCATCGCGCTGGCCGAGGTAATCGACACCGCGCTCCAGGTAATCAAGCATGTGCGCGTTGATCACCGGCGAGAACGAGCTGATCACGGCTTTTTCGATGCGCCGTGGCTGCTGGGCGAGGGCTACCAGGGTGGCCGCGCCGCCCCAGGAAAACGACAGCACGTGTTCGGCGCCGAAGTGGTCGATCAGCTCCAGGAGGATCTGCCCTTCGACTTCCTTCGTCAGATGTTTCTCGTGGCGGTTGTGGACCTTTGACCTGCCCGCGTAGGGTTGGTCGTAGCAAACCACGTTGAATTGCGGGTGCAGGTTTTTCACAGTCTGTGCAAACGACGCAGTCGTGGCCATCGAGCCGTTGACCAGGATGATGGTCTTCTCTGCGGCGTCTGCGCGATAGAACTCCGTGTAAACCCGATACTGACCCTGTATATCCAGCACAGCGATTTCTGGCCTCATGTCATAAGACTCCTGGCAAGCAAGCGGGTATGCGCGCAAATAGAGATTGCACGAGCTTTGTGACAGGTAGGCATACGCCTGGAATTTGCTTGGCCCATGTCGATCCATGACTGCGGTCGACGGGTGTTGTTATTGGCGGGCAGTCTGCCGGCTGAGATGCAGCCCAAGGGGCTTGCGACCGGCAAAAAGTTTCTTGGATGTATGGTGTGACTCGTCGGTCACAATTTGGCCGACGTCCTGATTCAAGCAGTGGGGAAGGGATCGCGCAAGTGCCGTTGGTAAATTGTTCGACAACTTCTGCTGAGCGGTCGCCGGCTTAGAACAAATGGATCTCTTCGGTGCGCAAAGCGCGGTACTCGCCCGGTTTTAGCGCGTCATCGAGCTGCAGCGGCCCCATCGACTCACGGTGCAGGCGCAGCACTTTATTGTTGAAGTGGCCGAACATGCGCTTCACCTGATGGTAACGGCCCTCGACGATGCTCAGGCGCGCCGCCCTTGGCGCGAGCACTTCAAGTTGCGCCGGTTGCGTGGTCAGGTCTTCGAAGGCGAAGTAGATGCCTTCGGCAAACGTGATCGCATATTGCGCCCCGATCTCCTGTTCGGTCTCGACGTAATAGACCTTCGGCAGTTTGGTCTGCGGTTGGGTCAGGCGTCGCGACCAGGTGCCATCGTTGGTGATCAGCATCAGCCCGGTGGTGTTGAAGTCCAGGCGACCGGCAATATGCAGGTCGTCCTTGTCCGGTTCATCGATCAGGTCGAGCACGGTCGGATGCTGCGGATCCCGTGTAGCGCTGACGCACCCCGGCGGCTTGTGCAACATGAAGTAGCGCGCCGTTTTGCCGAGCTGCAGGATTTCTTCGTCGACTTCGACGCGGCTGAATTCCAGCACTTCGCTGTGCGGGTCGCTGACGACTTTTCCGTCGATCCGCACGCGCTTTTCAACCAGCAACAGGCGAACCTGCTGACGGTTGTAGCGGGGCAGGTTGCTGAGGAAACGGTCGACGCGCATGGTCAGGTATCGATGGAAGTCGGGGCGCGCATCTTACGGGATCGGCCGCGCTGCTGCTTGCAGTTGCGCTTCGACCTGAGCACAGCGCGGGCACAGGCAGGATTTGTCGCGCAGTGCCGCAGGCAGCGCTTCGAGCACTGCCGGATCGATGCTCACGCCATAACACCAGCAGGCTCGGTCGGCGGTTCGCGGGTCGGCCAGGCTGCAGTCATTGCGGGCGCCGCAGGCGGGGCAGAGGTCGGGTTTAGCGTCGGTGTCAGGCATAAGTCGAGTGAGGCATTTCCACGCAAGTACGGTTACGGCCAGTTTGCTTGGCCCGGTACATCGCATGATCGGCCCGGGACAGCAGGGTGTGCAAGGTGTCATCTGCTTGCAGGGTGGTGGCACCGATGCTCACGGTCAGACTCAGGCTGTGGCCATCGTAGGCATATTCGTGCTGTTCGACGTGCTGACGGATCTTCTCGGCAATCTTCTGACCGGTGTCGCCGTCGGTGTCCTTCAGCAACACGATAAATTCCTCACCGCCCCAACGGCAGACTATGTCGGAGTGGCGCAGGCAGCTTTGCAGATCCCGGGCGAAACCGATCAGCACCTGA
This sequence comes from Pseudomonas sp. H1h, assembly GCF_000633255.1. GTDB lineage: Bacteria > Pseudomonadota > Gammaproteobacteria > Pseudomonadales > Pseudomonadaceae > Aquipseudomonas. The sequence continues at coordinate 164,318 of NZ_AYMJ01000015.1, read as the reverse complement.
TCACCGGCCATGTGTCCGTAGGTATCGTTCAAAGTCTTGAAGTGATCCAGGTCGAGTAACAGCGCAGTCAACGGTTTTGGTTCGCGTTGCGCTTCGTGCAGGGCTTGTGCGGCGAGCAGGTCGAAACCACGGCGGTTGGGCAATTCGGTGAGGCTGTCGAGGGTGGCCTGCGCCTGGATCTTGCGTTGGTAACGGCGGATCACGCGGTTGAGCAGGGCCAGCACGCCCAGCGTCACCAACAGGCAGATCAGCAGGTTCAGGTACAGCGACTGACGAATGTCACTGAGTGCACCGTCTTCGCGCTTGTCGACGAACAGGTACCAGTTCAACTCCGGAATAAACCGCACGTTGAGAAAATGCCCCTGACCGTGAGCGGAATATTCGTAGCTGCCGCTGTGCGGTTTGGGTAACTGACTGACCAGACCCTTCATGCTCTCGAGTTCGCCGAGGCTCTGACCGATCGGCGCGCCTTGCGGCCCGCCCTCGGCACCGGTCAATACCAACCGGCCGAAGGTGTCGACGAAGTACACGCTGCGTTGATAGCGTTGTTGGTATTTGTCGATCAGCTTGATCACCGCGTCCACCGTCAGGCCCACGCCGGCGGCGCCAATGAAGCGGTTGTTGTAGTCGTAGACCTTGTAGTTGATGAAGAACGTCAGGTTGTCCTTGTTGGCGAGGTCCGGGTCGACGTTGATCTCGTACGGGTCTTTCATGTCTCGCACGCGAAAGTACCAGGCATCGCGCGGCTCATCGATCTTCACCTGCTTGAGCACACCTTTGGCGTGGTAGTAAGTGTGGCTGCTGTTGGACACGAAGAACGCGGTGTAGGCGCCGTAGTGGGTCATGACCTCATCGAGGTAACGGGTCATCTGCAGCGGATCTTGTTCACCGTTTACCACCCAGTCACGCATGAAGGTGTCGCGCGACATCATCGAGGAAATCAGGATCGGTCTGACGAGGTCTTTCTGGATTTCCGAGTAGACCGTGTCGGACGTCAGCGGCAGTTCGGTGTTGATGATGCTGTCGCGGATCGATGCCCGCGAGGCGTAATAGCTGAGCAACGAAGTGGCCAGGAAGCCGGCGCCGAGCAGGGCGACCAGTGTCAGAACCAGCGAGCGTTGCGTATACAGCGCAGATCTGTGCGGCATGGGCGATTCCGTTGGCAGATAAGCCGATGGCAGCATTCTAGTGGCACTGCCGGGAAATAACTGCTCCATGCGCGGCGCGAATGGTCGTTCCTGTATTTCTGGACATCCCACAGGGAATTATTGGTCTGAGTGACACCGCTGATCTGAAGCCTGCGCGAGCCCGGCACTTGCCCCAACCCAGACAGTCAAAACTTGTGTCGGCTGCGCTGTCTTGCTGCGGCCGTGGGTCTTTCAGGAGGCCGTCATGAGTATTTCAAAACGTTTGCGTCGCGTGCTGCTGGGCGCCGTGCTCGGTCTGGGCTTGTCCGGTTGTTATTACTACGCCGGTCCTTACGACGCTTATCCCGCCACTTATTACTATCCCGGCTACTACTCGCCTTACTACTACAGCGGCTATTACGGGCCGCGTTACTACGGCGGTGCCCGCTATTACTACGGCGGCTACGGCTATCGCGGCGGCTACGGGCGCGGATATCACGGCGGCGGATATCACGGTGGGCACCACTGATCACCGGCTGAATGACAGCGTTTTCCAAATGAACAGGATTTCATGAATCACTTGTTTCAACTTGTTGCTGAAACGCACCAGATTCGGAAAACGCTGTCAGATAATTCGTCAGTCACCGAATAAACGACTGATGCCTGCCAGCGTCGCTGGTGCGGCTACCCGCGGTCCAGGAGGCCGCCATGTATCGACGAATTCTTCTACTTGCTGCGATGATGTTTTCCGTTGCCGGTTGCGCTCCATATTCCTACGCAGACAGTTATTACAGTTCGCAGGTCTACACCTCACCCGCACCGGCCTACTACAACACTGGCGGCACTTACTACAGCGGTGGCAGCACCTATTACTCGGCCCCGCGCTATTACCAGGCGGCCCCGCGTTACTATCAACCGGCTCCGCGTTACTACTCGGCGCCGCGTTACTACCAGCCAGCGCCGCGCTACTACGAGAGCCGTCGCTGGCACGACAATGACCGCGGGCGCTGGGACGGCCACCGCGGTGGTGGTTGGGACCGCGACCGGGGCGGGCGTGATCATCACGGTAATCGGGGTGACCACGGCGGCCGAGGCGGTCGCTGGTAATCATCCGCAAACAAAAAAGCGGCGCATTGAGCGCCGCTTTTTTTGTGCCTGCGGAAAATGGTGTGGCTTGCTCCATCTCCTAGGACGTTCTCGGAAGCCTCCTACAGTTTTATTTCTGAATGTTTGTTAGCGTTTGTATACGCCTATTGATGTTGGAAGACTTCAATTTTTGGAGCTGCACAAACACGGATGTTTTTTCAGGTATGAATTTACTTATTGTTCATCAGAATTTTCCCGGCCAGTTTCGCCATGTTGCAATGGAGGCGCTGCGGAGACGTTTCAATGTGCTTGCAATTGGGCGTGATACAGCTCCGGGTATGGTTGGGGTGAAATTGCTTCATTATCAATCTTTAATAAAAGGGTTTAATGATGGGCATCCCTATTTACGTTCATATGAAACGGCTGTGTTGGATGGGCAAAGTGTTTTTTGGTTGTTGAAGCAACTCAAGCAAGAGGGCTATCGACCCGATATTATCCTTGCTCATCCCGGGTGGGGTGAAACGCTATTCGCCAAAGACGTATACCCGGACGTGCCGCTGATTCACTTCTGTGAATATTATTATCGAGCGCAGGGTGCGGACTCTGATTTTGATCCTGAATTTCCAAATGCGCCGGACGCTTCGTCAAGACTCAGAGTTTTGAACTCAATGCATCTCTTGAATCTTGATCAGTGTGATATTGGAATTGCGCCTACGCGATGGCAACGTGATCTTTTTCCGAAAATTTATCAGTCTAAAATTCGTGTCATTCATGAGGGTGTTATTCAAGCATCCCATGATGAGACGGTTGAGTCTGTAAGACTACCCAGTGGGCGTGTGATTAAGGCGTGCCAGCCAATAGTGACGTACGTTGCGAGAAACCTCGAACCCTATCGTGGGTTCCATATTTTTATGAGATCCATTTCCTATATTCAGGCTGAGTGTCCAGCCGCACAAATAGTTATCGTTGGCGGAGATGAAGTCAGCTATGGGCGTAGGCCTGTTGGGTATAAGAGCTGGCGAGAACGGATGTTGTCGGAGGTGAGTTGCGATGTTTCCAATGTGCATTTCACAGGGAAACTACCTTACCAGAAATATAGAGCTGTTCTGAACGTTTCAACAGTGCACGTGTACTTGACGTATCCGTTCGTTTTGTCGTGGTCCTTGTTGGAGGCTATGGCGTCTGGCTGTGTGGTAGTCGCTTCTGATACAGCTCCGGTGAAGGAAGTTGTTGTTCACGGACGTAATGGGGTTCTTGCCGACTTTTTCCAGAATGAATCAATAGCGGCGAGCGTATGCAGAGTTCTAAGTTGTCCCAGTGATTTTGAGCATGTCAGAAAAGCTGCACGGCTAACGGCAAGCAGCTTTGATGTCAGTGCTGGTCTGAAGGGGTACTTTCAGGTGTTTGAAGATGCGATGGCTGGTCGGTTCTAACTAGAGTTTTTCGTCATTTTAAAATGGAGATTTGAAATGCTTAAGATTTCTCGCAAGGAAGCCTTTAGACGGTGTAAAGCGTTACTTAAATATGGTCTGGTTTTGCTGGTTTGCTATTGGGGAGTGGATTTTTATATTGAATGGGAGGCGGCGGCAGAGCGCAGGGCGATTTATCAAAAGGAACAAGGGGACTGCAGTAAAAAACTGGCGGGTATGGAGCAGGTTCCTATCCGGGGCGGCAGCTTGCTTGATCGGACTCGGATACCCGGTTTTTATTTCGGATCGACTTTGAAGAGTGACGGGTCATGTATTGCCGATGTTCTTGAGGGTTCGTTTTGGTGGACGGGAACCGAACTTCGTACGGAGTATGAGTTGAGCGGGATAGAAAAGCCTTCCAATTGGGGGTATTTCCAGGTTGCTGCCAGACTCTACACCCGGAAGGAGCGCACTGAGCCGCATACGATGGGCGGACGGCATGTTGATTGGCCGGATGATTTGATTGTGAAACTTAAAAAATATCCGGGGTTAGAGCTTTGGCTTGACGCTTCTCCACCTAGTTCAAAAAATGATTTTCTCATTACAACATTCGTTATGCATAACTGGCGGCGACATGACGGAACACCTCGGACGATAAGTTGTGATGGTTTGAATTATCCTGGTGACAGGGTTAAAGCAGCGGGTTTGGGTAGGCAAGACTTGTTGAAGCTTAATAAAGCGCAATTAGAGAATTTGGATTTTGGCGAGTTGCAGACCCGCTGCACGGTCGAACTCTACAGTTTTGATTTCTCAGGTGGGGATGGACGCGTCAGCTTAAGTACTCGTTCGTTGCGTGGCGCTCCTGAAGCACTAAAATTTGTCAGCGAATATCTGTCACGTTCCATAATTGCAGGGAAGTAACTATGAGCTATATTTATGATGGTTTAGAAAGAGCATTAATTTTGAAGGTCGCGAACTCTTGTGCTGGAATGCGGTTTACCCAGCGTGATGAGAAGTTTATAGCTTTGGCGGAAGAAGGGAGAAGCTGCGCTTCCTTTTATCAGTGTTTATCTGATGTTATCGGCGAAAAGATTTCCGGTAATGTTACTTTTGACGGTGATGTAATAAATATTTTTAAGAGTGCCAAACTTTGGCTCGATGTTGCGATTGACGCCAACGGCGGGCAAGGTGCTTACTCTGCATTGATTCGCGCCTACACCCTGCGGCAGGGCGAGCTTAGACTAGATAAGAAATTTACTGAAGCAAGGATGCAAGAGTCCTCTAATCAGGTTGCTGTAAACTTTATGAACACGCTGCTGTACGGTTCAGCTAAAGACGATTTGGCTCCTTGGACAGTACCTTCAATCAGTCAGATAGCCGCCATTGATGCGAGCGCCATTGGGAAAGTCTTATTTCATGATGAAAATGGCGAAGACGATACCGCTACAAGCCGTAACGCCGGTTGGTCAGGAACAATCGGGTCCAGCCTGTTAGGTGGCAAACCCCCGTATGAAACCTGGAGATTAATTTCCGCAGGCGACCCCAGCTCAGAAATAAAAGGCAGTCATGAGCTGGCTAAAGTTAATAGGTTCGATGATTTCAAGAATATTCTATTTGCCATCGATTCATACAGTGTCGGCCTTCGCGCCGCGATCAATAACTTTGGTCTCAATGTGCTTGAGAGCGTGTTTTCGGTAGTGCCTGAGCAAATAAAAGTTGCAATGGCCAGTGGGAACACCAATCCATTAATTCAGTACGTGGTGAAAGGCACACCTGTTTCGCCCATCGTTGATCTGATATTGCGATATGGCGTAAATGCTTTTTTTGACATGTTCAGGCGAACATACGACGGCGGCTTTAATGCCGCGCCCACCACGGAGGAAACGCTCGCGACCAACGCGTACGCATTTTTCTCAGCGTTTACACCGACTCAATCCCAAAGCATCGTTACCAAGACCATTGGAGAGTACGGCAGCGTCACCGCGTGGACAAAGCAAGCCAGCCAAGCAACGCCAATCGGCCAAGCATTACGAAACTCGCTTAAACAGCTAAGTGAAATAGTCATAGAGCGAGATGACGGGTTCCCTGGTCGCGAGCTGGAGCTTTATGACCCCATCACTGGCGAAGGTTTTATTACCGAGCAGTGGATTTCTGATCGCGCAGAAATGTTGGCCCGGTTGATTTCCAGAACCCATGGCTCATTCGGAAAAAACACACTACAGAAGTTTTCCTTCACCGATCTCGCCTCGGGGAAACAGGCACCCATGACGACTGGCGTATCTAACCCGTTGGTGATGTTCGGTGATGACGGAGGGCGATCTTTCGGTGGCACGACAAATGCCGATCATCTATATGGCGGCGCAGGCAATGATTCGATCAATGGACTGGCGGGTAACGACGTTATCGAAGGTGCTCGCGGCAACGACTCGTTAAGCGGTGGCGACGGCAATGACGCGCTATACGGGATGGAGGGGGATGATGTTTTGAACGGCGGCAGGGGCAATGATTCTCTGACGGGTGGCCATGGGAATGACCGGTACGAGTTTGCCAGCGGTGACGGAATCGATGAGATTTTCGATTCAAATGCTGATGGGCAGTTGTTGATAAACGGCCTTCCGATTCCCGCCCTTGAACGCAGCGCGCCTCTAAGCAATACGTGGTTTACGGAAGATCAAGCCATAACGTTGACGCTCATCGAAGAACTTGTTGAGAGCACGCTGAACATCAAATACGGCCGGAGCGATCTGATTGTCGTAAAGCACTACAGGCCCGGGATGTTGGGCATAGTGCTCCCGGATTACGAAGCACAATCCTGTTCTGCCCCCGATTTGGTTGTTCAAGGTGACTGGAAAGCGAAAGATAGCGATCCGGATGTGCCGGGTGATCAGCCCTCTTATGATGACTTGGGCAATGCAGTGCTATTGCCCAAGGTAAAACACCGGAACAAGTCTGACGTACTTTACGGGTCACCGTGGTAACGAATCGGATGGTCGTGGTAATCGCCGATGGGCTCGGGAGAGATTTGATTGTTAATGCCGGTGGCGGCATTGATGGTGTCGACTTTTCAGCGTTCGGACTGTCTATTCATCAGATCAAATTTCACCGTGAACGAGATGATCTGGTCATTGTTGTGAATTACGGCGTGTCTCCAAAGATACGGGTGTCCAACCACTTTCTGGGCGGTGATGCTGCTATCAGTTTCATCAGGGTCACAAGAGAAGATAAATCTACTCAAGACTATTCTGCGGACCAATTCGTTGAGTTGCTGCATCCGCTTCCACCTCTGAGGGACGTAGAGGATATTCTGAAAAAAAATGATGAGGAAGCGCTGCAGGCAACGGTGGAAATCATCAATTTTTACCAGTTGAATCCCGAGTTGCAATAACGCCAGTCAGGTTGCCCGCGATAGGGGCCAGAGGCCGCCATCGCAGGAACATGGAAAATTTAGTACTGCGTCAGATCCGCCAGCGGATGCCGACCTTCCCACACCTTGTGAAAATGCGCCTCGACCACCGCGTCCGGCACGTTGTTGATGTCCGGCCAATGCCAGTGCGGTTTCTGGTCCTTGTCGATCAGCCGCGCCCGCACACCTTCGCTGAATTCCGGATGGCGGCAGCAATTGAGGCTCAGGGTGTATTCCATCTGGAAGACTTCGGCCAGTGACAGGTAGCGGGCGCGCAGGATCTGTTCCCAGACCAGGTGCGCGGTCAGCGGTGAGCCTTCGCTCAGGGTTTTCGCGGCGCGGGCGATCAGCGGGTCGCTGCTGTCGCGTTGCAGGCTGATGGCTTTCCAGGCGCATGTCACATCGCTGACGTCGAGCAGTTCGTCGATCGGCTGACGGCGTGGCAGCCACTGCGCCTCGGGCATTTGCCCAACGGCTTCCTGTTGCAGGGCCTTGAGCAGACTGTTGAGCTGCATGTCGGTCTGTTCCTGCCAGTTGAGTTGCAGCAGGCCTTCAATCAACTCCGGTTGCTGTTCATCGAGGAGGAAGCGGTCGGCCAGATCCAAATCAATCGCATCACGAGCGTTCATGTGCGCGCCGGTCAAACCAAGGAACAGCCCAAGCTTGCCCGGTAGTCGCGACAGAAACCAACTGGCGCCAACATCCGGATACAAACCAATAGTGATCTCCGGCATCGCCAGGCGACTGCTCGGGGTGACGATCCGCGTGCTGGCGCCTTGCAACAGGCCCATGCCGCCGCCGAGCACGTAACCGTGGCCCCAGCAGATCAGCGGTTTGGGGTAGGTGTGCAGGCTGTAGTCCAGTCGGTATTCCGCGGCGAAAAATTGCGCGGCCAGTGGCGGGACTTCGCCGGGGTGGGCGCGGCAGGCTTCCACCAGGCTGCGCACTTCGCCACCGGCGCAGAATGCCTTGGCGCCGTTGCCGCGCAGCAATACGCAGACGATTTGCGGATCCTTGGCCCAAGCATTCAGTTTGTCGCTCAGGGCGTTGATCATCGGCAAGGACAGCGCATTGAGCGACTTTTCGGCGTCCAGGCTGGCGACCCCGAGGCGGGCGCCATCGGTGCCGGTAAGTTCTTCGAAGTGCAGATTCATCGTGACCTCGATCGGGAATTTGAACGATCAGTATGATCGCTGTGTGGGAAAGTGCCGGATCTGCGTCGGATCAATTGACAAGCATGGGCGGGTTTCCTAGGGTTCGCCCCAATTGTTTTCGCCGGATGTAACCATGACTGCTGACGACCGTATCAAACTCGAACCGAGCTGGAAGGAGGCACTGCGTGCTGAGTTCGACCAGCCCTACATGGCAGAGTTGCGCAACTTCCTGCAACAGGAGCGGGCGGCCGGCAAGGAAATCTATCCCCCGGGCCCACTGATTTTCAATGCGCTGAACTCCACGCCACTGGACAAGGTGAAAGTCGTCATCCTCGGTCAGGACCCGTATCACGGCCCGGGCCAGGCCCATGGCTTGTGCTTCTCGGTGCAGCCGGGCGTGCCGGCGCCGCCGTCGCTGGTCAACATCTATAAAGAGTTGAAACGCGACCTGAACATCGACATCCCCAACCACGGCTATTTGCAGAGCTGGGCTGATCAGGGCGTGTTGATGCTTAACACCACCATGACGGTCGAGCGTGCCAATGCCAACGCGCACAAGGACAAGGGCTGGCAGTTCTTCACCGACCGGATCATTGAACTGGTCAGTGAGCGGCAGCCGCATCTGGTGTTCATGCTGTGGGGCGCGCATGCGCAGAGCAAGCAGAAGCTGATCGATGCGACCAAGCACCTGGTGCTGACCTCGGTGCACCCGTCGCCGTTGTCGGCGTATCGGGGATTCCTGGGGTGTGGGCATTTCAGCCGGACCAACAAGTTTCTGGAGCAGAATGGCGAAGCGCCGATCGAGTGGCGTCTGCCGCCAGTTTGACTGGCTGACCGGGCCGGCCCTTTCGCGTGCAAGCCCGCTCCCACAGATTCTTGTGGGTGCCACAGATTATGTGAACACTCCAAAACCCCGTGGGAGCGAGCCTGCTCGCGAAAAGAGCGACGCGGTTTTACTCGGGATTACGATTCCAGTACTTGAACAACGGCTCCGCCAAAAACAGCACGAACAACAGCCGCATCACCTGCATCGCCGTCACCAGCGGCACCGACAGTTGCAAGGTCTCCGCCGTCAGGCTCATCTCGGCAATCCCGCCGGGCATCATGCCCAATGTCAGCGAACGCAGATCCAGATGGGTCAGCGCACTCAAGCCCAGCGCCGCCAATGTGGCGATCAACATGGTCAGCGCCGTGCCGATCAACGTGCGGCCCATGAATGACGGCGCGCGCCGGAAGAACTGTCGGTTGAAGTGGCAACCCAAGCCGCTGCCAATCAGCCACTGGCCAATCTGACTGCCGCCGTTGGGCAAGCCGATGTGCAAATCCCAGCCAATACTCACCGCTGCACTCACCAGCAACGGCCCGAACAGCCAAGGATTGGGTTGACGCAGACGCTGCCAGAGCCAGGCAAGCAGGCCGCCCGCTGGAAACAGGATCGCCAGCCAGCGCCAATCGACGCTGCCGGCGTGAGCAATCGGCGTCCCGTCACCGAGCAAATACTTGAACGCTGCCGGTACACAGAGGACGACCACCAACACCCGCAAACTCTGACCCGCCGCAACGTGGCTGAGCAGCGCGCCATTGCGTGCGCCGAGGTTGACCATCTCGCCAGAACCACCGGGCATGCTGGAGAAGAACGCTGTTGCGCGATCCTCACCGGTGCGACGCATCAGCCACACGCCGACCACCGCCGAAAGACTGGTGACCAGCGCCCCAAAGAAGATCAGACCGAAATGACTGAGTACCTGCTCCATCACCACAGGAGTGAAGTGCAGGCCGATGCCGATTCCGACAATCCATTGACCACATTTGCGCCCGCCGGGGATTTCCGTGAGTTGCCATGGGGTCAGGCAGCGCACGAGGATGATCGCCAGCAACGAGCCGACCATCCACGGCAGTGGCCAGCCGATCTGGCTGGCGACATAGCCGCCGAGCAGACCGACCAGCGGGGTTCCCCACCAGGATTTCAGCGAGGAGCGATCAAACATCGGCAATGGCACGCTGCGCGGCAGAACGTTTGCGCCAGATACGGATGATCGGCATCAACAGCATGATCGCGGTCAGAATCCAGCAGCCGAAGGTGATCGGGCTCGACCAGAGGATTTCCAGCGCACCGTTGGAGATCGACAGGGCGCGACGCAGGTTTTGCTCCATCAGGCCGCCAAGGATGAAACCGAGCAACAGCGGCGACAGCGGGAAGTCCAGCTTGCGCAGGATGTAGCCGAAGATGCCGATGCCGATCATCAGGAACAGATCGAACGTTGTCGCATGTACGGCGTATACGCCGATCCCGGTAATGATCGCGATGACCGGCACCAGTGCCCAGTTCGGCACGGCGAGGATGCGGGTGAACACGCGGATCATCGGGATGTTGAGGATCACCAGCATGACGTTGGCGATGAACAACGAAGCGATCAGCCCCCAGACGATGTCCGGTTGTTGCTGGAACAGCAGCGGGCCCGGCGTGATGTTGTACAGCGACAGGGCGCCAATCATCACTGCCGTGGTGCCGGAACCTGGAACGCCGAGGGTCAGCATCGGCACCAGTGCGCCGCACGCCGCGCCGCCGATGGCGGTTTCCGGCGCCGCGAGGCCACGGGCATCGCCTTCACCGAATTTGCCGCTGGCACCGGCGATGCGTTTCTCGGTCATGTAGGCCACGGCGCTGGCCAGCGTCGCGCCGGCACCCGGCAGTACGCCCATGATGAAACCGAGCACGCCGCAACGGATGTTCACCACGAACACCGACGCCGCTTCCTTGAAGTTGAACATCATCCGGCCGGTGGCTTTCACGGCTTCCTGGCCGTGGTGGGTTTTTTCCAGCAGCAGCAGAATTTCGCTGATGGAGAACAGGCCCAGCACCAGCACGACAAACTGAATGCCGTCAGTGAGGTGAATGTTGTCGCCGGTAAAGCGGTACACCCCGCTGTTGGCGTCGATGCCGACGGTGGACAGGAACAGACCGATCAACGCTGCGATAAAGGTCTTCAGCGGTCGATCGCCGGCCATGCCGCCAAGACAGACAATCGCGAACACCATCAACACGAAGTATTCCGCCGGCCCGAAGGCTATCGCCCATTTCGCCAGCAGCGGCGCAAACAGCACCATGCCGCAGGTGGCGATGAACGCGCCGATGAACGAACTCCATGCCGACAGCGACAGCGCCACACCGGCCAGGCCTTTGCGGGCCATCGGGTAGCCGTCGAGGGTGGTCATCACGGTGGAAGCTTCACCCGGAATGTTCAGCAGAATCGAGCTGATCCGTCCGCCGTATTCGCAGCCCAGATACACCGCGGCCAATAGAATCAACGCCGATTCCGGCGGCAGGCCGAGGGCAAATGCGATGGGGATCAGCAGCGCCACGCCGTTGATCGGGCCGAGCCCCGGCAGCAGCCCGACGACCGTGCCGATCAGCGTGCCGCACAGGGCGGTCACCAGGTTGTACGGGCTCAGCGCAACGCCGAAACCCTGACCCAAATAGCCAAGAGTATCCATATCAGTTCTCCAGAACGTCGAGCAGGCCGAGAGGCAGCGGGACGTCCATCAAACGGTCGAACAGCAGGTAAAGACCGATGGCCATCAGGCTGATGATCACCACGCTCGGCAGCCAGCGGCCACCATACAGGCGTGCCATCGGGACACCGGTGATGATGCTGGCGGCAATGAAGCCCAGCGGTTCAAAGGTGCCGGCGAACACCAACAACAGCACCACGCAGATGCCGATCTTGGTCAGAGTGGCGCGGTCCAGCGGCGGTTCGTCAGCGCTGTGTTTGATCGGTGCCGGGCGGAACACCATGTACAGCAGCGCCGCGCCCATCAGCCCGAGCATCAGCAGAGGAAAGGCGCGGGGGCCGACCGGTTCGTAGGAAAAGGCCGCTTGGTACGGCCACGCCATCAATGCCAGGCCGACACAGACCAGCAACAGCACCGAGGCGAAAATGCGTTGTAAGAGCATGAGAAACTCCTGTGCCGCAGCCCCCGAGAATGGAGGCTACGGCCGCTAGACAGAGACGATCACTGAATCAGGCCGAACTCTTTGGCCAGCACTTTGTAATCCGCCACTTGCTTCTTCACGTAAGTGTCCAGTTCCGGGCCGGTCATGGCGAACGGGAACAGTTCACGCTGATCGCGCAGCTTGGCGAAGTCATCCGAGGCGAGCAGTTTGTCGAATGCGTCTTTCCACCAGGCGTAGTCTTCGTCGCTGACTTTTGGCCCCAGGTAGAAACCGCGCACCACCGGCCAGACGATGTCGTAGCCTTGTTCCTTGGCAGTCGGGATGTCTTTCATTTCGGGCTCGTCGATGCGCTTGTCGGCGAACACGGCCAACAGACGCATGTCGCCGCTCTGAATGTGCGGCATGGAGTCGGAGATGTCGGTGCTGCCGACCTGGATGTGACCGCCGAGCAGCGCGGTGGCGATTTCGCCACCACCTTCGAGGGCGACGTAACGCAGGTCACGCGGGTTGATCCCGGCAGCCTTGGCGATCAGTGCGGTCTGCATCCAGTCCTGACTGCCGACGGTGCCACCGGAACCAATCACCACAGAGCTCGGATCTTTCTTCAGCGCCTTTACGAGATCGTCGAGGGTTTTGTAGGGCGAGTCGCTTTTCACCGCAATGGCGCCGTAACTGGTGCCGACAGCGGCCAGCCAGCGAACGTTGGTTTCATCGAAGCGACCGAACTTGCCTTGCGCCAGGTTCAGCAACGAACCGCTGGACCACGCCACCAGTGTGCCGGCATCGGCCGGACGCTGAGCGACCACCGCGTTGTACGCCACCGCGCCGACACCGCCGGGCATGTAGGTCACGCGCATCGGTTTGGTCAGCAGTTTTTCGTTGACCAGCGCGCTCTGCGCCAGTTTGCAGGTCAGGTCGAAGCCGCCGCCGGGGGAGGCCGGTGCGATGCATTCGGGACGTTTCGGTTCGGCCATCAGTTGGCCGGCGAACAGCATGACGCCAGCGGCTAGAGCAACTTTACGCAGTGATAAGTTCATCTATGTCTCCTTGGGAGTTGTTGTTATGGACGTACTGAATTACCAAAGGGCAACGCTATAGCTCACCAGCAGACGCACTTCATCGGCATCGCGAGCGGAGTAGTTGGAACGGTAGGTGGCATTACGCAGGCGTACGGCAACGTCTTTCAGGGCGCCGCTTTGTACTACATATTTGATCTCGGTGTTGCGCTCCCACTCTTTGCCTTCTTCGCCGTTCTTGAGCTTGATGTTGTCACCGCTCAGGTAACGGCTCATGAACGACAGGCCGGGAATGCCGAGGCGGGCGAAGTCGAAGTCGTACCGCGCTTGCCACGAACGCTCTTCGGCGCCGGCGAAGTCGTTGATCTGCACGAAGTTGACCAGGTACGGGTCGCTGCCATCGACATACGGGAAGGCGCTGTCGCCGGACATGTGCTGGTAACCGGCCGTGAACTTGTGGCCGCTCAAGGCATAGCTGACCAGACCGTTGAGCGAGCGGTTGTCGATCTCGCCGCCACGGGCTGCGCCTTGATCGTCGCTGACAGCGAAACGCAGGTCGGTTGCGAACGTGCCCGGACCCATCGGGCGCGAGGCAACGAGGCCGAAGAAGTGCTGGTTGTAGACTTCATCGAGTTGGGCGAAGTGGTAACTGCCGGTGATCTTGTCGGTGAACTTGTAGTCCACGCCGGCAAAGTCGAAATGCTTGCCGGCGGCGGTGCCGGCAAAACGGCTGTTCTTGTTGTTGAGGGCGATGTCCTCGAAATCGGTGCTGTCGCGATCCTTGGCCTTGTCCAGACGCCCACCGGTGAAGGTCAGGTTCTTGATCTCTCTGGAGGTCAGCAAACCGCCTTCAAAGGTCTGCGGCAGGATGCGCCCGTCGTTCGGCTTGAGGATCGGTAGCTCAGGAATCAGGCTGCCGATTTTCAGTTCGGTGGCGGAGATTTTGACCTTGCCGGTCAGGCCGACCTTGGAATATTCGTTGGCGGCGCGCCCGTCATCGTGGGTTGGCAACAGGCCGGTGCCGGTGCGGTCCGGACTCGAATCAAGCTTGACCCCGAGCATGCCCAGTGCATCGACACCAAACCCCACGGTGCCGTCGGTGTAACCCGATTGCAGGTTGAGCATGAAACCCTGCGCCCATTCATCACGCTTGCTTTGCTGGGCACTGGTGCCGTCACGAAAGTCGCGGTTGAAGTACATGTTGCGGGTTTCGAAGGTGGCGGAACTGTCTTCGATGAAGTCGGCGTAGCTCAGCGGCGAAAAACCGGCGAGGGCGGCGGCACTGGCGAGGGCGGTGTGGCTGAAACGCGAAGGGCGAGCGGGCGTGAGAGCCCTGGTCTGCAAGGACGGCATGCGCGGTGAACTCCGTTTATTGTTCTTATTGGTCGAAAACGCTTCGAGGCGTTTTTCGTATCGCTGTGTGGCAGCAGCGACGGCAGTCGAAACTGTCCGTGACCGGACTCTAACGACCCAACCTTTCGCTAACCTTTCAGCTGGATTTCGCGGTTTTCGGGCTTCACAGCGGCGGTTGCGGCTGTAAACTCCGCGGCAAAGCGTGGCGTCGGCCATCCCTGAATGAGGTAGAGATCCATGCGTGTTCTGCTCGTCGAAGACCATTTGCAACTGGCCGAAAGTGTCGCCCAGGCGCTCAAGAGCACCGGTCTGACCGTGGACGTGTTGCACGATGGCGTGGCGGCCGACCTGGCCCTGAGCAGCGAGGAATACGCGATGGCAATCCTTGATGTCGGCTTGCCGCGCATGGACGGTTTCGAGGTGCTGGCGCGTCTGCGTGCACGCGGCAAAAATCTGCCGGTATTGATGCTGACAGCGCGCAGCGATGTGAAAGACCGGGTCCACGGCCTGAATCTCGGCGCTGACGATTACCTGGCCAAACCGTTTGAACTGACCGAACTCGAGGCCCGGGTCAAAGCCCTGCTGCGGCGCAGTGTGCTCGGCGGTGAACGTCAGCAGCGTTGCGGCGTGCTGGCCTACGATCTGGACACCCGGCGGTTCAGCCTAGGCGAAGAATTGCTCACCCTGACCTCGCGCGAGCAGGCAGTGCTTGAAGCATTGATCGCCCGCCCGGGACGGGTGATGAGCAAGGAGCAGCTGGCTGCACAGGTGTTCGGTCTCGACGAAGAAGCCAGCCCAGACGCCATCGAAATCTACGTGCATCGGCTGCGCAAGAAACTCGACGGCCAACCGGTGGCGATCGTGACCTTTCGCGGCCTCGGTTACTTGCTGGAAAGCCGCGATGCATAAGCCCAGCAGCCTGCGCTGGCGGTTGCTGTGGAACCTCGCGTTGTTGCTGGTGGTGTTGATGCTCGCCAGTGGCTTGAGCGCGTACTGGAACGGGCGCGAAGCCGCCGACACTGCCTACGACCGCACCTTGCTGGCCTCGGCCCGCACCATCGCCGCCGGGCTGTCGCAGCGCGACGGCACGCTCAGTGCCGACGTGCCTTACGTGGCCCTCGATACGTTCGCGTACGACAGTGCCGGGCGGATCTATTACCAGGTCAACGACATTCATCAGAAGCTGATTTCCGGTTATGAAAATCTGCCCGGACCACCACCTGGCACGCGACGCACCGACGATTATCCAGCGTTGGCGCGCTTCTATAACGCAACGTATCGCGGGCAGAACGTGCGTGTGGTCAGTCTGCTCAAAGCGGTGACCGAGCCGAACATGAACGGCATGGCGGAAATCCGTGTCGCTGAAACCGACGAGGCGCGGGTCGCCATGGCCCGCAGTCTGGCGGCCGACACGCTGTTGCGTCTGGGGATGCTGGCCATTGGCGCTTTGTTGCTGGTGTGGTTTGCGGTCAGTGCGGCGCTGCGCCCGCTGGAGCGCTTGCGCACGGCGGTGGAGGAGCGTCAGCCGGATGATTTGCGGCCGCTGCCGCTCGTGGAAGTGCAGCGTGAATTGTGGCCACTGGTGCGCGCGCTCAACCATTTCACCGAACGTCTGCGCGGGCAGTTCGAGCGTCAGGCGCAGTTCATCGCCGATGCCGCGCACGAACTGCGCACACCGCTGGCCGCGTTGAAGGCGCGGCTGGAGCTGGGATTGCGTTCCAGCGAAGCAGAAACCTGGCGCACCACCCTGGAGTCATCGGCGCAAAGCACCGATCGCCTGACTCACCTGGCCAATCAATTGCTGTCACTGGCGCGGGTAGAAAACGGTGCCCGGGCGATTGCCGAGGGCGGCGCACAACTGCTCGATCTGAGCCAGTTGGCCCGTGAATTGGGCATGGCCATGGCGCCCTTGGCGCACGCACGCGGGGTGGCGCTGGCGCTGGAGGCGGATGAACCGGTGTGGCTGCGCGGCGAACCCACGCTGCTCAATGAACTGCTGAGCAACCTCGTGGACAACGCCTTGGCGCATACGCCACCGGGCGGCAATGTGATTCTGCGGGTGGCGGCGCCGGCGGTACTTGAGGTCGAAGATGACGGGCCGGGGATTCCGCTGGAAGAGCGTGATCGGGTGTTTGAGCGCTTCTACCGGCGCAACCAGCAGGTCGCGGGCTCAGGCTTGGGGCTGGCGATTGTCGGAGAGATTTGCCGGGCGCACCTGGCGCAGATCACCTTGCACGACGGTGAGCAGGCGGGGCTTAAAGTGCGGGTCAGTTTTATCGCGGGATGATCTTCGGTGCCTGTGGTGGCCTCTTCGCGAGCAGGCTCGCTCCCACATTGAGCCGTGTCTTACACAAAACCCCTGTGGGAGCGGGCTTGCTCGCGAAGGCCGCGCCGCAGTCTTGGATCAGTAAAACATCGTCCGCGATTCTTCCAGGTCCGCGCACAGCGCCTGGTTCTCCGGATCAATCCCCAGTTTGCGAAACGCCGGAACGCTGAGCGGATCGATCCGCGCAAACGGATGATCGGTGTCCTTGTGGCAATACAGGCTCGCGACCTGTACCAGATCGACGTAATCGATCTGCGCCGAATCGCGCTTGAAGTCCTGATACAGCCCCGGCAGCTCCACCAGCCTTTCCGGGAACTCCCAGACGCGCAGCAACTTGTCGCCCAGCAGCGGATGAATGTGGTCGATCACATGGTTGAGACTGACCGGATCCGACAGCAGTTCGTAGTGATCTTCGGCGTAGGTCAGAATCGGCAGCACGCCGATCTGATGCACCAGCCCTCCGAGAGCCGCCTGATCCGGTTTGAGCTGGGTGTAGCGCCGGCACAGTGCGTAGCTGACGCCGGCGATCTCCAGGCTGCTGCGCCAGACATCACGCATTTTCTGTTCGACCACCTCGGAGCGTGCGTGGAAAATCTGCTCCATCACCAGGCCGATCGCCAGGTTGCTGCTGTAGTTGATTCCCAGCCGGGTGATGGCGGTGTGCAGGTCGGTCACTTCCTGCGCGGCGCGCAGCAGCGGACTGTTGACCACTTTGATCAGGCGCGCAGATAGCGCCGTGTCGCGGCCGATCACTTTGCTCAGATCGCTGACGCTGATTTCCGGGTCTTCAGCGGCCTTGCGAATTTGCAGGGCCACTTCCGGTAACGTTGGCAGAACCAGGTCATCGTTATCGATGGCCTCAACCAAATCCTGTTGGACCTTATCCGCCAGCTCGCTCATGTGGACTCTCTAGGGTGTTGCAACAAATGCTGCGATCAGCGCTGGATTTCGCGGTCGCGATCCAGTTCGTAGGGCAAGTCGAGCAAATGCAGCGCGGGGCCTTCGAGGGCGCCCAGGTGCAGATGACCCGCTTCGGCAGCTTCGGCCTGCAACACCGCCAGCAGTTCAATATTTTCTTCGGCGCGGGCAGCCAGCACCACTTCGCCGATGGCACTGCCGTGGCTTGGGGCGAACAGCGGGGTGCCCGGTTCCGGCAGATCAGTCGCATCCAGTTGCACGCGATACAGGCGGCGCTTGAGTTTGCCCAGGTACTGCATGCGCGCGACGATTTCCTGTCCGGTGTAGCAGCCTTTCTTGAAGCTCACGCCACCGATGGCTTGCAGGTTGAGCATCTGCGGGATGAACAGCTCGCGGGTACTCGGCATGACCTGACCGATACCGGCGCGGATCTGCCCCAGCAGCCATTGATTGAGCCCGGCTTCAGGCAGGGCAGCGGCCAATTTGGCCTTGAGGGTATCGGCCTGATCGGCCGGCACCCAGAGTTCGGCGCGATTCGGCGAGACGCGAATCGCGATCAGCCCTTCACTGCGCACGACGCTGTCGGTGTCGGCGGGCAACTGCAGACCGAGTCCGGCCAGGGCTGCATCACCGTGCTCCAGACCAAAACGCACCCAGGCGGCGCTTTCGTCGGTCAATTTGGATTTTGAGAACACCGCGTACTTTTTCAGGTCCGCCAACTGCGGCTCCAGCAGCTCGCTGGCCATCGCCAGCAGCACGCCGTCACCTTCAAGCAGAATGCGGAAGCTGGACTGCATCCGGCCTTTTTGCGTGCAGCGCGCGCCGAGGCTGGCCTGACTGTCACTGAGGTAATTGATGTTGCAGGTCAATTGGCCTTGCAGGAATTTGCCGGCATCCACGCCGCGAACCGCGAGTACGCCTTCATGAGACAGGGTGCAGAAAAAAGCAGAATCGGCCATGGGTCATCGCAGGGTAAAAAGTCTGGGGCACATCATAAGGGCGCGTTGTTGAAATGGGTAGTTGATAAAGGATCGGTGGTGCCCGACCAAAGCCGACTGCGCGTCCCGTCTCGGGGCTGTATACTGCGCGCCTATTTGAGGAGGGCTCCATGGTCGAACAAGTTGAACTGAATCGCCTCTTTTGGCACAGCCGTCGCGGCATGCTTGAGCTTGACGTGTTGCTGGTGCCGTTCGTGAAAGAAGCTTACCCGCACCTCAACCAGGTCGATCGCGATTTGTATGTCCGCCTGCTGACCTGTGAGGATCAGGACATGTTCGGCTGGTTCATGGAGCGCAGCGAATCCGAAGACCCGGAGCTGCAGCGCATGGTCCGGATGATCCTGGATCGTGTTCAGCCCAAGTAACACGTTCGAATGCCGCTGGCATGCCTCACGGCAGTTGCTGGCGGCGTATCTGTTGGCCCAGGCGTTCGCTCTGGGTACCTTGTTCATGCTTTCAATTCCTCTCTGGGCCAGTCTGCTCGGGGCTTCTGTCTGTCTGACGCATGCGTTCTGGTTACTCCCGCGGCAGGTGCTGCTGACGCATCCCGACGCCTTCTGTGGACTGCGGCGTGACGCCGACGGCTGGCAGCTGTGGAATCAGGCGGGCGGCTGGCAAGCGGCACAACTGCGCCCCGACAGCCTGGCGCTGCCACTGATCGTGGTGCTGCGGTTTCGTTTGCGCGGGGAGTGGCGTGTCCGGTCGATCTGCGTACCACGTGATGCGCAGGCAGTGGATGTGCACCGACGCCTGCGGGTGCGGCTCAAGTTCAGCCGGCGTAGGTGGGCGGCACCAGAATAGTGTCGAGTGCCTCGGGCAGCAGGTTCGGGTAGTCGAGGGTGTAATGCAGGCCACGACTCTCCTTGCGTTCCATGGCCGAGCAGATCATCAGTTCAGCGACTTGCGCCAGGTTGCGCAGCTCGATCAGGTCGCGGCTGACTTTATAGTTGCTGTAGAACTCGTCGATTTCGTCCAGCAACAGGCGCACACGGTGTTGCGCCCGTTGCAGACGCTTGTTGGTGCGCACGATGCCCACGTAGTCCCACATGAAGCGGCGAAGTTCGTCCCAGTTGTGGGCAATGATCACGTCTTCGTCCGAATCGGTCACCTGGCTGGCGTCCCACTCGGGCAGGGCGTCTGGCGCCGCGATGTCATCCAGTTGCACGAGAATGTCCGCTGCGGCCGAACGGGCATAGACGAAGCATTCGAGCAGCGAATTACTGGCCATGCGGTTGGCGCCGTGCAAACCGGTGAAGCTGGTTTCGCCAATCGCGTACAAGCCCGGGACATCGGTGCGACCGTGCTGGTCAACCATTACGCCGCCGCAGGTGTAGTGCGCGGCCGGCACCACCGGGATCGGCTGCTTGGTGATGTCGATGCCGAAACCCAGGCAGCGCTCATAAACCGTCGGGAAGTGGTTTTTGATGAAGGCTTCGGGCTTGTGACTGATGTCGAGATAAACGCAATCGACGCCCAGGCGCTTCATTTCATGGTCGATGGCCCGGGCAACGATGTCGCGCGGCGCGAGTTCGGCACGTTTGTCGAAGCGCGGCATGAACCGTTCGCCGTTGGGCAGCTTCAGGTGCGCACCTTCACCGCGCAAGGCTTCGGTGATCAGGAAGCTCTTGGCCTGCGGGTGATACAGACAGGTGGGGTGGAACTGGTTGAACTCCAGGTTCGCCACCCGACAGCCCGAACGCCAGGCCATGGCGATGCCATCGCCGCAGGCGCCGTCGGGGTTGCTGGTATAGAGGTAGACCTTGGCTGCGCCGCCGGAGGCGAGGATCACGAAGCGCGCGCCGTAGGTGTCGACTTCACCGGTGGCGCGATTCAACACGTAGGCACCGAGGCAACGGTCGCCATCCATGCCCAGGCGACGTTCGGTAATCAGATCAACGGCAACTCGCTGCTCCAGCAGTTCGATATTGGTGCGTTGTCGGGCCTGGGCGAGCAGGGTGGTGAAAATCGCCGCGCCCGTTGCATCGGCGGCGTGAATGATGCGCCGATGGCTGTGACCGCCTTCGCGGGTCAGGTGGAATTCGAAACCGCCGTCTTCTGTGCCGGACTGTTCGTCTCGGGTGAAAGGCACACCTTGGTCGATCAGCCACTGGATGGCTTCGCGGCTGTGTTCGACGGTGAAGCGTACAGCGTCTTCATGACACAGGCCGCCGCCGGCATTCAGCGTGTCATCGACGTGGGATTCGACAGTGTCGGTATCGTCCAGCACGGCAGCGACGCCACCCTGGGCCCAATAGGTCGAGCCGTTGGCCAGATCGCCTTTGCTCAATACGGCAATGCGCAAATGACCCGGCAGGGTCAGCGCGAGACTCAAACCGGCAGCGCCGCTGCCAATGACCAGAACATCGTGTTGAAACTGTTGGCTCATTTCAGGATTCCGCTCAAAGCGACCCGGGTCGGGGTTGGCGCAAGACAGCTGGATCGGCGAGTCAAGACAGCCACACAGCCCACTAGTATATAGAGGGGGGGAGCGGCACAATAGCCGGGCTCGTATGGCATTGTGAAACTACTGTGACGACAAATGCTTGACGCTTCGTCGGGAGTTTTTTTCTGTCGTTTTGGGAAAAGACGACTGTATCGAGGATGAAACAGGCTTTTTCAGCGCACGGTTGCTCAATGTCGTTTCAGCGTGGCTATAAATAATTGGAACTTTTGCCAGAGGCCCAAGATCAATAGACAGTTGCCTGAAACACGGGACAGTGTCGGCTTCATTGCAGAACCTGCGATTGGGTTTTTGCCGGCGAACCGATGACAAGATTATTCGCGCAGCCGGTTTATCCCGCGCTGCGTTTTTCGTGCGTGCCAAATCAGAGCCCGCAGGAAACTTGCCTGGAGGGGGAGAACTTTTGCGAAAAGCCCGAGTCTATGTTTGCAAGTCTGGTCGTTTAGTTATGCAAGCCTCCTCCATGCTTATCGAGGAGTGTTCATGCTAACCCAGGAAGAGGATCAGCAGCTGGTCGAACGCGTTCAGCGTGGCGACAAGCGAGCTTTCGATCTGCTGGTGCTGAAATATCAGCACAAAATTCTCGGGTTGATCGTGCGTTTTGTGCACGACACCCATGAAGCCCAGGATGTGGCTCAGGAAGCCTTTATCAAGGCGTACAGAGCGCTTGGAAACTTTCGCGGAGACAGCGCGTTTTATACGTGGCTTTACCGCATTGCCATCAACACGGCAAAAAACTATCTGGTTTCACGCGGCCGCCGGCCGCCGGATAGCGATGTAAGTTCTGAAGATGCAGAGTTCTACGACGGCGATCACGGCCTCAAGGATCTTGAATCACCTGAACGCGCATTGCTGCGGGATGAGATCGAAGGCACCGTCCATCGAACCATTCAGCAACTGCCAGAGGATTTGCGTACGGCTTTAACTTTACGTGAATTCGATGGTCTGAGTTACGAGGACATTGCGAGCGTCATGCAGTGTCCGGTGGGTACCGTGCGCTCCCGGATCTTCCGCGCCCGGGAGGCCATCGATAAAGCCCTGCAGCCGTTGTTGCAGGAAAACTGAGACAGCGGCGACAGCCAAGAGAGGAACGCCATGAGTCGTGAAGCCCTGCAGGAATCGCTGTCCGCAGTGATGGATAACGAAGCGGACGAACTGGAATTGCGTCGAGTGATCAATGCACTGGACGATGTTGAAACCCGTGAGACCTGGGCTCGTTATCAGATCGCTCGGGCAGCCATGCACAAGGATCTGCTGCTTCCGCGTCTGGACATTGCTGCGGCAGTTTCTGCTGCGCTGGAAGACGAGACGGCTCCAGCCAAAGTATCCCGTAGCCCTTGGCGCAACCTCGGTCGTCTGGCCGTTGCCGCGTCGGTGACCGTTGCCGTATTGGCGGGTGTCCGCCTGTACAACCAGGATGAAATCGCGGGTGTCGAGCTGGCTCAGCAGTCCAGCCAGCAATCCCTGGCCGCTCCACAGGTCAAGGGCCCGGCTGTTCTGGCAGGCTATAAGGAAAGCTCGGAAACCACAGGCCCAATGGCCAATGGCGTACTGCAAGGTCAGCCAGGCTGGCACGATCAGCGTCTGCCAGGCTATCTGCGCCAGCATGCCCAACAGGCTGCGCTGAAAGGTACTGAAAGCGCCTTGCCTTATGCGCGTGCAGCAAGCATGGAAAACCGTTAAGGAGGATCATGCGCGCCATACCTCTACTTTCGCTTCTGCTCAGTGGCTGGTTCGTTGTTCCAGCCCACGCCGACGAGGCCCAGGACTGGTTGACCCGTCTGGGCCAGGCCGAGCAGCAGCAAAGCTTCCACGGCACCTTCGTTTACGAGCGTAACGGTAGTTTTTCTACCCACAACATCTGGCATCGTGTCCAGAATGGCCAGGTCCGCGAGCGTCTGCTTCAGCTCGACGGCTCGGCTCAGGAAGTCGTGCGCGTTGATGGGCATACTCAATGCGTCAGCGGGACCCTGATTGCCGGATTGGGAGACTCTCCCAACTCGACTGCTCGTTCGCTTGATCCCCAAAAGCTGAAAAACTGGTATGACCTTGCTGTCATCGGCAAGTCGCGCGTGGCCGGGCGTGATGCGGTCATCGTATCGCTGACGCCTCGAGACCAGCATCGCTATGGTTTCGAACTGCATCTGGACAAACAGACCGGTCTGCCGCTCAAGTCGCTGCTGCTTAATGACAAGGGGCAGTTACTCGAGCGCTTCCAGTTCACCAGTCTTGATACCGCCGATGTGCCGTCGGACAAAGACCTGCAAGCCGGCGCCGAGTGCAAGGCCATCACGCTCGACAGCGACAAGGCTTCTGCCGTGAAGACCGCTCAGGTCTGGCATTCCGACTGGCTGCCGCCTGGCTTTGAATTGACCAGCAGCACCTCGCACAAAGACCCGGAAACCAAAACTCAGGTCAGCAGCCTGATGTATGACGACGGGTTGGCGCGATTCTCGGTATTTCTGGAGCCGCTCAACGGCGCGACAGTGACCGACACTCGTACGCAGTTGGGGCCGACTGTCGCTGTTTCCCGCCGCCTGACCACGCCTGAAGGCGAAATGATGGTGACGGTGGTCGGCGAAATTCCAATCGGTACGGCCGAACGAATTGCTCTGTCTATGCGCAACGATGGCGCTGCAACCAGCAAGCAGTGAGCTGATTTCAGTCTTTTCCACCTCTTTGTCGAGACGTAGATGAAATGTTTGCTCAGCATTTTCATTTGCAAATCACCCGAAAGTTTTTTATAGGTCAGAGCCTCACGGCTCTGGCCTTGTCTGTTGTTCCCGGAACAAAAATGCCGGCCCGCGGTTCCCGGTGTTCCTTGCTCCATATCGCTTAACCCTGCTCGTCGTAACGGGAGCTGTATGTCGATACTTAGCTTGAAGTCTTATCTCTCCATTTTCGCCACCGTCCTGGTGCTCGGTCAGGCTGTTCCCGCTGCCCAGGCGGCCGACCTGCCGGACTTCACCCAGTTGGTCGAACAGGCCTCGCCTGCGGTGGTGAACATCAGTACCACGCAGAAACTGCCGGATCGCAAAGTGAACCAGCAGATGCCTGACCTGGAAGGCTTGCCACCGATGCTGCGCGAGTTCTTCGAACGTGGCATGCCGCCTCAGCAGCGTTCGCCACGGGGTGATCGCCAGCGCGAAGCGCAATCACTGGGTTCGGGCTTCATCATTTCTTCGGATGGCTACATCCTGACCAACAACCACGTGATTGCCGATGCCGACGAAATCCTCGTGCGCCTGGCTGATCGCAGTGAAATGAAGGCCAAGCTGATCGGCACCGATCCGCGTTCCGATGTGGCCCTGCTGAAAATCGATGGCAAAGACCTGCCGGTGCTCAAGCTCGGCAAGTCTCAGGATCTGAAGGCTGGTCAATGGGTCGTGGCGATCGGATCGCCATTCGGCTTCGACCACACCGTGACCCAGGGCATCGTCAGCGCTGTTGGCCGTAGCCTGCCAAACGAAAACTACGTGCCGTTCATCCAGACTGACGTGCCGATCAACCCGGGTAACTCCGGTGGTCCGCTGTTCAACCTCAATGGTGAAGTGGTCGGGATCAACTCGCAGATCTACACCCGTTCCGGTGGCTTCATGGGCGTTTCGTTCGCCATTCCTATCGACGTTGCCATGGATGTATCCAACCAGCTGAAAAGCGGTGGCAAGGTCAGCCGCGGCTGGCTGGGCGTGGTGATTCAGGAAGTGAACAAGGATCTGGCCGAGTCGTTCGGTCTTGATAAACCGGCCGGTGCGCTGGTGGCGCAGATTCAGGATGATGGTCCGGCAGCCAAGGGCGGCCTGCAGGTGGGCGACGTGATCCTGAGCATGAACGGTCAGCCGATCGTCATGTCCGCCGACCTGCCACATCTGGTGGGTGCTCTAAAGGCCGGTGCCAAGGCCAATCTTGAAGTGATTCGTGACGGCAAGCGCAAGAACGTCGAACTGACGGTCGGCGCGATTCCGGACGAAGACAAAGAGCTGGCAGCACTGCCGAAGTCCGGTACGGAAAGCAGCAGCAACCGTCTCGGTGTGTCGGTAGTTGAACTGACTGATGAGCAGAAGAAAACCTACGACCTCAAAGGCGGGGTGGTCATCAAGGACGTTCAGGACGGTCCAGCAGCCCTGATCGGTCTGCAGCCGGGTGACGTGATCACTCACCTGAACAACCAGGCCATCGGCTCCACCAAGGAGTTCGCCGAGATCGCCAAGGCGCTGCCGAAGAATCGTTCGGTATCGATGCGCGTTCTGCGTCAAGGTCGTGCCAGCTTCATCACCTTCAAGCTGGCTGAATAATACGCTTGCGGTGAAATAAAAAACCGCCTCGAAAGAGGCGGTTTTTTTATGCCTGAAACATTTGCATCGCTGAAAAGAAAACTCAGCCCATCATGTCCTTGATCATGCGCTCCTGCTCCATCAGCTCACGCTGGCGGGCATCGATGCGCGAGGACAGCGGGAAGTTGCTGCCCGCCTTGCGCTTGGCAAAGTCGAGCTGCTGGATCGCCTGACGATAATCACCCACCAGCGCGAAGTACTCGGCGCGGGCCTGGTGCAAGCCGATGATATTGCCGGACAAACCGCGTGTTTCGGCGACCTGATACCACACATCCGGATCGTTCGGGCGGGACTTGAGCAAGCCTTCAAGCGCTTTTTCTGCGTCGGCGGTGCGATTCTGTTTCAGCAGCAGATCGACACGAACCTGATTCAGCGGGTAATTGCCCGGATACTGCGTGAGCATCCGGTCAGCCCGTGTTTGAGCATCCGGCAAGCGGTTGTTGGTGATGTCCAGATCGATCTGCGCGAGGTTATAAATGATCTCGTTCGGCGACTTGGCCAGCAGCTGTTTGAGGTTCTCTCGCGCTTCATTGAGCTGGCCGCCCTTGATTTGCGCAATTGCCAGGCCGTAGCGCGCCACGTCGTTTTTCGGGTTCTCGTCCAGTTGCGCGCGGAAACGCTTGGCGCCCAGTCCCGGGGTTTCTTCATAAATCAGTTGGACGCGGGCGCGGATCAGTTGATAACGCATGCTGTCTTCGATGCCGCCCGCCGGTGCCTGCTCTGCACGGTTGCGGGTGTCGGCGATACGCGATTCGGTCACCGGGTGAGTCAGCAGGAATTCCGGCGGCTTGGCGTCAAAGCGGTACTGGCGCATCAACCGTTCGAACATGGTCGGCATCGAGCGTGGGTCGTACCCGGCCTTTTCCAGATTGAGGATGCCGATACGGTCGGCTTCCTGTTCGTTCTGACGCGAGAAGGTGCGTTGCGACTGAATGGCTGCGGCCTGAGTGCCGGCGATGGTCGCGATCCCGGCATCCCCGCCACCGGCGGCGGCAATCACGATGCCGGCCAGCAGCGCCGCCATCATCGGCACCTGCATCCGCTGCGAGGCTTCGACGCCGCGAGCGAAGTGGCGTTGTGACAAGTGAGCCAGTTCGTGGGCCAGTACCGAAGCGTATTCACCTTCGGTCTGCGCGTTGAGGAACAGCCCGCCGTTGACCCCCACCACGCCGCCGGGGGCGGCAAAGGCGTTGAGTTGCGGGCTGTTGATCAGGATGAATTCCAGGCGACGGTCGGTGACCTGGCTGGTTTCCACCAGCTTATAGACGCTGGACTCGACGTAATCCTTGAGCTGCGGGTCGTTGAGCTGTGAAACCTGGCTGCGCAACATGGCTAGCCAGGCGCGGCCGAGCTGGTATTCCTGTTGCGGCGAGACAATGGCAGAACTGGCGTCGCCAAGTGACGGCAGATCGTCGGCAAAGCCCGGTGAGGCGAGCAGGCAAGCGAGCGTCAGCAGGGTAGGGCGCAGAAATGTCATGCACAAAGCCTTAGAAGACAAAGACCTTACTGTAGCCGGACACCGGGCTTGCGACCAGATATTCTAGGCAGCTCAACCACCTGAACCGGAGTGACGCAATGACTGACGCTGTAGCCCATGACTGTGAATTGGACGCCAGTGGCCTGAATTGCCCGTTGCCGTTGCTCAAGGCCAAAATGGAGCTCAACAAGCTGCCCAGCGGCGCCGTGCTCAAGGTGATCGCCACGGATGCGGGCTCGCAGCGCGACTTTCGCACCTTTGCCCGTTTGGCCGGTCATACGCTGCTGCGCGAAGAAGACGAAGCAGGCGTTTACCGTTACTGGTTGAAAAAAGCCTGAAACCGACAGCGTAAAAACCTAAGGATTATTGATGTTCAAAGTGTTACGCGACTGGATTCAGCGCTATTTTTCCGATGAAGAAGCGGTGGTGCTGGCAGTGCTGCTGTTCCTCGCCTTCACCGCGGTGCTTACCCTCGGTGGCATGCTCGCGCCGGTGCTGGCCGGGATGGTGCTGGCGTATCTGATGCAGGGGCTGGTGGTGGCCCTTGAACGTATGCGCGTGCCCGGGGCAGCGGCGGTGGGGCTGGTGTTTGCGCTGTTCATGGGCCTGTTGCTGGTGTTCATTGTGGTGGTGGTGCCGTTGCTCTGGCATCAGTTGATCACGCTGTTCAACGAACTGCCGGGGATGCTCGCCAAGTGGCAGCCGCTGCTCCTGTTGCTGCCCGAGCGCTATCCGCATTTGGTCTCCGACGAGCAGGTGCTGCAGGCCATCGAAGCGGCGCGCGGCGAGATCGGCAAGTTCGGGCAGTGGGCGCTGACCTTCTCGCTGTCGAGTCTGCCGCTGCTGGTCAACATCATGATCTATCTGGTGCTGGTGCCGATTCTGGTGTTTTTCTTCCTCAAGGATCGGGCCATGATCGGCGAGTGGGTGCGCGGCTATCTGCCGCGTGAGCGGGCGCTGATTACCCGGGTTGCCCAGGAAATGAACCGGCAGATCGCCAACTACATTCGTGGCAAGGTCATCGAGATCGTGATCTGTGGCGGCGTGACCTACATCGCGTTCGTCGCCCTTGGGCTCAACTATGCGGCGCTGTTGGCGTTGCTGGTCGGGGTGTCGGTGGTGGTGCCTTACGTCGGCGCGGTGGTGGTAACCGTGCCGGTGCTGCTGATCGCGCTGTTCCAGTGGGGCTGGAGTGATCAGTTCATCTATCTGATGGCGGTCTACGGAATCATTCAGACGCTGGATGGCAACGTCCTGGTGCCGTTGCTGTTTTCCGAAGCGGTCAACCTGCACCCGGTGGCAATTATCTGCGCAGTGCTGTTGTTTGGCGGGTTGTGGGGGTTCTGGGGGGTATTCTTTGCGATTCCCCTGGCGACGCTGTTCAAGGCGGTGCTGGATGCCTGGCCGCGCAAGGAGCCCGTGGTCGCTCCGCTACTTTAAAACCGGATCATTTGTTGAGGCTTATGGCCCCTTCGCGAGCAAGCCCGCTCCCACATCAGACCTCGGTCAATTGTGGGAGCGGGCTTGCTCGCGAAGGCGTCAGTGAGATCGACGCAGAAATATCAGGCTTGATTCAGCGCCTGAGCTGCAGCCAGCACCGCATCCACATGCCCCGGCACTTTCACGCCGCGCCATTCCTGACGCAGCACACCGTTCTTGTCGATCAGGAATGTGCTGCGATCAACGCCCAGGTATTCCTTGCCATAGAGCTTCTTCAACTTGATCACGTCGAACAGCTGGCAGACGGCTTCGTCCTTGTCGCTGATCAGCTCGAACGGGAACGCCTGCTTGCACTTGAAGTTCTCGTGGGATTTCAGGCTGTCGCGGGAAATACCGAAGATTTCCGTGTTGGCGGCTTGAAATTCCGCGTATTGATCACGAAAACCCTGGCCTTCGGTGGTGCAGCCCGGGGTGCTGTCCTTCGGATAGAAGTAGATCACCACTTGCTTGCCCTTCAGGGCAGACAGGCTGACGGTCTGCCCGCTGGTGGCAGGTGCTTCGAAATCCGCAACCGGTTGGTCGATGACAACGGCCATGAAAGCTTCCTTACATTGGGTTTTGTGGGCGCCAAGGCTCGATCAGGGCATCCAGATTCATCGCGTCGGCGAAATCCAGGAACTGGTCGCGCAGCCAACTGATCTGGGTGCCGGCCGGCAACGTCACGGTGAACGTGGCGTTGAGCATGGTGCCGCCGGTCTGCGGAGCCTGGTAGGTGTCGCAGGTCAGGTTTTCCAGCTCGACGTGGTGGTCCATGAAGAACTGGCACAGCTCATTGATGATGTCCGGGCGATACGCCGAGCTGACATACGCCACATACGGCAGTGCCTGCGGGCGATTTTCCAGCGCGGCGCTGCGCACTACGTTGACCGTGAACGCGTGCTTCTTGGCGAGCCCGGACAGGCTGCCTTCCAGGCGCGCAAGGGCGTCCCAGCTGCCAGAGATCTCAAGGATCAGCGCGCTGCATTCGCCGTGGCGAGTCAGGCGGGAGGTGACGACGGCGCAGCGATTTTCATGGCTGGCGCGGCACAGGACGTTAGTCAGCTCCATGGGGTTGGCGCCAAGGGCACTGATGACAAGGAATTGTTCGCGAACTGTGGGGGTGGACATGCAGCATTCCTAAAGCGATGAGCGGTCGGTAGGTCGATGGGCGTTGATCGTCGGGATGCGTCTGCGCGTGCCGATTCAGAAAGCCCCGGGCCACGGCTCGCAATTCGCTCCAATAATAGTGGAGCGTGCAGCAGCGACGCTGGAACGGGACCTGGGAGGCCGAAAAGGGAGGCTGGAACCCGGCGTACAAGCTGATCTGTACCGATCAAAGTCTGAAGGGTAGCGAAAACCGACGCCAAGGGGAATGGCGGCGCAGTACTTCGCTTGTACAAGCATCTTGGCGCCAGTACCATTACCGCTCTCTTTTTCCGGCAGGAGCGTTTTCATGATTCGGGGCAGTATGGTGGCACTGGTCACACCCATGGATGCACAAGGGCGTCTTGACTGGGACAGCCTCCGAAAACTCGTGGACTTCCACCTTGAAAACGGCACCCACGCCATTGTCGCGGTCGGTACCACCGGCGAGTCGGCCACCCTTGATGTAGAAGAACACATCGCCGTCATCAAAGCCGTGGTCAAGCAGGTAGCGGGCCGCATCCCGGTCATCGCCGGTACTGGCGCCAACTCGACCCGTGAAGCCGTCGAGTTGACCCGCAACGCCAAGGCCGCCGGCGCCGATGCCTGCCTGCTGGTCGTGCCGTACTACAACAAGCCGACTCAGGAAGGCCTGTACCAGCACTTCAAGCACATTGCCGAAGCGGTCGACATTCCACAGATTCTCTACAACGTTCCTGGCCGCACCTCCTGCGACATGCAGGCCGAGACCGTGATTCGCCTGTCCACCGTGCCGAACATCATCGGCATCAAGGAAGCCACTGGCGACCTGAAACGCGCCAAAGCGATCATTGACGGCGTGAGCAAGGACTTCATCGTGCTGTCCGGCGATGATCCGACCGCGGTAGAGCTGATCCTGCTGGGTGGCAAAGGCAACATCTCCGTGACCGCCAACGTCGCCCCGCGCGAAATGGCCGACCTGTGCGAGGCTGCGCTGAACGGCGACGCCGAGACCGCACGGGCCATCAACGAAAAACTGATGCCGCTGCACAAGGACCTGTTCATCGAAGCCAATCCGATTCCGGTGAAGTGGGCTTTGGTTGAAATGGGCCTGATGCACGAAGGCATCCGCCTGCCGCTGACCTGGCTGAGCGCTCCTTGTCATGAAACGCTTCGCACGGCCCTGCGCCAGTGCAGCGTCCTGGTTTAATTGAGGAAGTACAACGCATGAAGCGAATGGCCGGACTTTCCGCACTTGCCTTGATTATCTCCAGCACCAGTGGCTGCGGATGGATCTGGGGCCCGGAAGGTTATTTCCGTGACCGTGGTAGCGATTACCTGGAAGCGCAACAGACTGCACCGATGCAACTGCCACCGAACGTCAGCACCTCCAAGCGTCTGGATCCACTGTTGCCGATCCCGCGCAACGTGGCCGATGACACTGCCAAGGGCGAATATGTGGTGCCGCGTCCTCAACCGCTGTCGGCGATTGTCGATGCGACCGACTACTCGCTGCAGAAGAGCGGTGACTCGCGTTGGGTCATGGCCCAGCATCCACCGGCCGAAGTCTGGCCAGTGGCGGTGCAGTTCTTCCAGGACAACGGTTTCCGTCTGGATGAACAGCGCCCGCAAACCGGCGAATTCAGCACCACCTGGCAGCATTCCGACGAACTGTCTGCCGCGATGGCCAAGCGCCTGAGCGCAGCCGGTGTCGGTGCCGACAGCGAAACCCGCGTGCGAGTGCGCATCGAGCCGGGCGTGCAGCGCAACACCAGTGAAATCTACGTGGTCAGCGCCGAGCGTCCTGCCGGCAGCACCGCCGACGTCGATTTCACCAACCGTTCGGTCAACACTGGCCTGGACGCAGCCTTGGTCGACGACATGCTCGCGAGCATGAGCCGGATCTCCGAGAAGGGCGGTTCGGTGTCGATGCTGGCTTCGCGTGATTTCGATACCCCAAGCCGTGTCAGTCTCAGCGAAGACGGCAGCGGCAACCCGGTGCTGAACGTCGGCCCGGACCTGGATCGTGCCTGGTCGAGCGTCGGTCGTGCGCTGGAGCAAGGTCAGTGGCGCGTTGAAGACATCAACCGCAGCCTGGGCCTGTACTACATCAACCTGGCCGAAAAAGCCGAGAAGAAAGACGAAAAGCCTGGTTTCTTCAGCAGCCTGTTCGGCAGTGCGCCGACCAAGGAAGAAGTTGAAGCTCGCGCCGAGCGTTATCAGGTTCGCCTGAGCAAGGTCGGTGACAACGTTCAGGTAACCGTCGAGAAGAACATCAACACCGTTGCGCCGGCCGATGTTGCCCGCAAAGTGTTGAGCGTGATTCAGGATAACCTGGGCTGATCACATGCGTTTTGCCGTTCTCGGCAGCGGTAGCCAAGGGAACGGCACGCTGATCGCCAGTGCTGATACGTATGTGCTGGTGGATTGTGGTTTTTCCCTGCGGGAAACCGAAAAACGCCTGTTGCGCCTGGGTGTGAACCCGGCGCAACTGAGCGCGATACTCGTGACCCACGAACATGCCGACCACGTGCATGGCGTGGGTTTGCTGTCTCGGCGCTACAATCTGCCGGTCTACCTCAGTCGCGGCACACTGCGCGGGATGCGCAAACCGATCGAACCCGCAGGCTTTCTGGCCTGCGGCGAGCAGCTGCAGATCGGCGCACTGAGCATCCGGGTCATTGCCGTGGCCCACGATGCGCAAGAGCCGACCCAGTATGTATTCAGTGATAACGAGCAGCGGCGCTTCGGCCTGCTGACCGACCTGGGTTCCTACTGCGAGCGGGTGCTGGACGGTTATCGGGATCTCGATGCATTGATGATCGAGTCCAACCACTGCCGCGACATGCTGGCTCGTGGTCACTACCCGTACTTTCTCAAGCAGCGGGTGGGCGGCGAGCTGGGACATTTGAATAACCATCAGGCGGCATTCCTGGTGGCCGAGTTGGGGTGGCAGGGCTTGCAGCATCTGGTTCTCGCCCACCTGAGCAGCAAGAACAACCTGCCGCAGCTGGCCCGGCAATGTTTCGTCGACACCCTCGGGTGCGACCCGGACTGGCTGCAACTGGCCGATCAAGATTCAGGGCTCGACTGGCGCCATATCGCCTAGCCCATCTACTTAGCAAGCGGAGCCCATCATGGAAAAACGTGAAGAACTCTACCGCGGCAAAGCCAAATCGGTTTACAAGACCGATGACGCTGACCGCTTGATCCTGCTGTTTCGCAACGACACCTCGGCGTTCGACGGCAAGCGCATCGAGCAGCTCGACCGCAAAGGCATGGTGAACAACAAGTTCAACGCCTTCATCATGCAGAAACTCGAAGCGGCCGGCATTCCGACCCAATTCGACAAACTGCTGGCCGACAACGAAGTTCTGGTGAAAAAACTCGACATGATCCCGGTCGAGTGCGTCGTGCGTAACTACGCCGCCGGCAGCCTGGTCAAGCGTCTGGGCGTTGAAGAGGGGCTGAAGCTCAACCCTTACACCTTCGAACTGTTCCTGAAGGACGACGCCAAGGGCGACCCGTTCATCAACGAATCCCACGTTGTGGCATTTGGTTGGGGCACCGCCGAGCAACTGGCGCGCATGAAAGAACTGTCGCTCAAGGTCAACGAAGTCCTGAGCAAACTGTTCGACGACGCCGGTCTGCTGCTGGTGGACTTCAAGCTTGAGTTCGGTGTGTTCAGTGACGGCTCCATCGTCCTGGGCGACGAGTTCAGCCCGGACGGCTGCCGTCTGTGGGACAAGGACACCAAGAAGAAGATGGACAAGGACCGCTTCCGCCAGGGCCTCGGTGACGTCATCGAAGCCTACGAAGAAGTTGCCAACCGTCTGGGTGTGCCGCTTTAATCGACGCAAGCATCTGATAGCACGGAGAAATTTTGCGAAAGAGGGTTTGCTTTCGGCAAAAGTGTTGTTATGATGCGCGCCGTTGGAGAGATGCCAGAGTGGCCGAATGGGACGGATTCGAAATCCGTTGTACCTTCACCGGTACCTAGGGTTCGAATCCCTATCTCTCCGCCATACATAGAAAAAGCCCCGTAGCTGAGAAGCTACGGGGCTTTTTTGTTTCCGCGGGTTTTATCGAAACCCGCCCCAGTCACTCACGGCTGCGAGTGCCCCAGCTTGCGTTTGATCAAGTCGTACACCTCCTTGTGCGTCGAGTTATGCAGCGTGTTGTCCTTGCAAGCCGTGGCCAGGAAGGTTTTCACTTCATCCTTGGCGTGCGGATAGAGGCTGGCGACGTAGTCGGCTTCGTGTGTTTGGGTGCAGTTGAAGTGCTTGTCGTCTTTCGCTTTGTCTCTAGCCATGGTGCGGCTCCTTTTTGGCTTGAATGTTATGTGGCGCAACAGAGCCGGATGGCCCCATACGCTGAAGAGCGTAGGGGCGCCAACGTGCTTCGCCAGTGGTTCAGGCAAAAAAGGAAGAGGCTGTAGGAAACGGCGCTACACCGACTGGTGGGGTCAGATTTCCTTCACCGGTGTTTCGCCCTGCACACCCTTGATCAACTCGATCACATGTAAGCAGTCGGCCTTGTTCATATACGACTCGCCACTGGCAACTGTCTCGTGGTTCCCCGCCCGCAGCCTCCAGCGCCATTGACCTTTGCCGGTGGTCGGGGTGCCGCGGGATTGCCTGTAGATCTCGAAATACATTCGGTTCGCTCCTTGCGATGGTTATTGCGACAGCCTGTGTGGCGCATCGACGCAAGCCTAGCGGAGCGAGTTTTTTTCGCTATCGGGTATTTGTTTCCAATCGTTGGTGGATGTTTCTGAAGAGTGCGGGCTAGAGCGCACGCATCGGCGTCTGGATTGGCCAAAATGTCGCCATTTCCACCTTGCAAGGCTATCAACGCTACTGCTTAATACGGGACGGCTCATGGCGTCGAAAATCCTTCGACGACCGACAATCACTATAAAAAGAGCATTCCCTTGACTGAGCACGGAACGCCACAGGCTACACGGGTCACGTTATCGCTGGTTGTCCCCGTTTTTAACGAGGAGGACAGTCTCGATGCGTTCGTCCTGCGCATCGATGAAGTTTTCCAGCACCAGGCGTCGATTGATCTGGAACTGGTATTCGTCAACGACGGCAGCACCGATGCCACGCTTGAGCGGCTGCTGCAACGCCAGCAGCACGACGCGCGTCTGCGCATCGTCGACCTGAGTCGCAACTTCGGTAAAGAGGCGGCGCTGTCTGCGGGATTGCAGATCGCCACCGGGCAGATTGTCGTTCCCATCGATGCCGATCTGCAGGACCCGCCCGAAATCATCCTGCAAATGATCGAGCGTTGGCGCGAAGGCTACGAGGTGGTGCTCGGCCATCGCATCAGTCGCCGCAGCGACACCTGGGCCAAGCAGACTTCGGCGCACTGGTTCTATCGCTTGCACAACAAGATCGCCGAGCAACCGCTGCCGGAAAACGTCGGTGATTTCCGCCTGATGGACCGCTGCGTGGTCGATGCCTTGCTGACCCTGCCGGAGTCCCGGCGCTTCATGAAGGGCCTGTTTGCCTGGGTCGGGTTTCGTACCACCCACGTCGATTACGAGCGCCCCGAGCGTGTGGCCGGGGAGAGCAAGTTCAACGGCTGGCGGCTGTGGAATTTTGCCCTGGAAGGCATCACCAGTTTCAGCACCGAACCGCTGCGCATCTGGACCTACATCGGGGCGATGGTCTCGCTGGTGTCCTTTGCCTTTGCCATTTTTATTGTGGTGCGCACGTTGATTCATGGCGTCGACATGCCCGGTTACGCCTCGCTGATGGTTGCGGTGACGTTCCTCGGTGGCCTGCAACTGATCGGCATCGGCGTGCTCGGCGAGTACCTCGGTCGCACTTATATCGAATCCAAACGCCGGCCGGTTTTTCTGGTGCGTCGCGTCTACGACCCCAAGGACTGAAACATGGATCTCAAGGAAACAGACATCCTCGGCGACAGCATCGGCGAGCATTGGTACTACTGCTCCAAAGCTGCAGCGACCCGGCGTTTGCTGGGCGATGCGCCGATCACGCGGATTCTCGACGTGGGCGCCGGGTCGGGTTTTTTCTCCCACCATCTGTTGACCCAAACCACTGCGCAGGAAGCGTGGTGCGTCGACATCAGCTACCCCGCCGATTCGGACGCGACAACGGCCGGCAAACCGGTGCATTACCGCCGCGACATTGACGCCATCGACGCCGATCTGGTGCTGCTCATGGACGTGCTGGAGCATGTCGACGACGACCTTGGCCTGCTCAAGGCTTATGTCGATAAAGTGCCGTCCGGCAGCCGTTTCCTGATGACCGTGCCGGCGTTCCAGTTCCTATGGAGCGGACACGACGACTTCCTCGAACACAAACGCCGCTACACCCTTGCGCAGTTTGAAACCCTGGCCCATGACGCCGGGTTGACTGTGCAGCGCGGTGCCTATTATTTCGGTGCGGTGTTTCCGATCGCGGCGGCGTTGCGTCTGCTGCCCAAAGGGCCGCAGGCTGCAGCACCGCAGTCTCAGCTCAAACGCCATCATCCGCTGGTCAACAGCGTGCTCAAGACCCTGTGCAGCCTTGAACTGCCGCTGATGGGCGTGAACCGCCTGGCCGGTCTGAGTGTGTTTGTGCTGGCGCGCAAGCCGTGACATCAGCCGACAGAGCGGCGTTGATCCAGCGCGGTTTGCGCTTTGCCGTGACCGGTCTGTTCGTCACGGCCCTGCATGCACTGGTGGCGGTGTTGTTCATCAACTTCGTGGCCCCGCAACCGCCGCTGGCCAACGGTGTGGCATTTGCCGTGGCGACGGTGGTGTCCTATTTGATCAACACCACCTGGAGTTTCTCCGCCCGGCTGCATGGCAGAACGCTGTCGCGCTTCATGCTGGTGTCCTTTGGCGGATTTCTGTTGGCCATGTTCGTCGCATGGGCGGCGCAGATCGCCGGTCTTCACTATTTGCTGGGCATCGGTGCCGTGGCACTGATCATTCCGGCGTTCACCTTCGTGCTGCATAACTTCTGGACGTACCGATGAAGGACTTGAACAAGCACCCGGCCTTGGCGCTGTTGCCGATCCTGTTGGGGGCGCTGGCGTTCTTTCTGGTGATCGGCCCGCGTGCCCTTGATCCACAAAACATTGCCTGGCTCAAGGACGGTGACCCGGCAACGCATTATCTGGGCTGGGTGTTCTTTCGCCATTCGCCCTGGACCTTTCCTCTCGGGCTGAACCCGTCCTATGGGATGGAGCTGGGCAGCGCGATCATTTTCTCCGACTCCAATCCGCTGCTGGCGCTGCTGTTCAAACCCTTCAACGCGTGGCTGCCGGAGACCTTCCAGTACTTTGGCATGTGGTTGTTGCTGTGTTTCGTTCTGCAAGCCTGGTTTGCCTGGAAGCTGCTCGGCTTGATCACCGAAAACCCTTTATTGCGCCTGCTCGGTGCCGGTCTCCTGGTATTTTCGCCGCCGATGTTTTTGCGTACAGGTGGCCATCTTTCGCTGGCCGCGCACTTCCTGATTCTCGCGGCGCTATATCTGGCGTTGCACCCGGCACTGCAGCGCCGACGCCTGGCATGGGGTGCGTTACTGGCCGTGACGGCGTTGGTTCATGCCTACCTGTTGGGCATGGTGGCGCTGATCTGGGTGGCAGATCTGTTTGGCAAACTGCGGGCGGATAAACTGACCCGCCGTCAGGTTCTGATCGAGCTGGGCAGTTTGTTCGCGCTGGTGAGCGTGTGCTGCTGGCAAGCGGGTTATTTCAGTATTTCCGGTGGCGCGGTGAGCGGTGGCTTCGGCTTTTATCGCATGAACCTGCTGTCGCTGGTGGATGCGGACGGTTGGTCTTATGTTCTGGCTAACATTCCCACGGCCGGCGGCGATTACGAAGGTTTCAATTATCTGGGGCTTGGCGTGCTGCTGCTGGTGCCCTTGGCCCTGATTGGCTGGTACCGCAGCGGCATTTCGCTGAAGGCACTGCTGAACCGTCGCCCGTTGCTGTTCTGGGCCTTGATCGGGTTGACCCTGTTCGCGCTGTCGAACCATATCGGTGTCGGCCTGCAGACCTTCAGTTATCCGTTACCGAAGTTTGTGGTGGGGCTTTCGAATATTTTCCGCGCCTCGGGACGGATGTTCTGGCCGGTGTTTTACGTCATCGTGATACTGCTCACTTATCTGGTGGTACGCGGCTATCGACCGCGAATCGCCATCGGGCTGCTGGCGCTCGCGCTGGCGGTGCAAGTTGCCGATATGCGGATTGTCTGGGCCGGTTTGAACGCTGCGAAAATGGTCCCGGAAGCCGTGGCCTGGGTCAGCCCGATGCATGATCCGTTCTGGGACAGCGCGGCGGCACACTACAAGAGCATCCGTGCCGTGACGCCGAAAAACCAGCCAGACCAGTGGCAGGCGATTGCCGATTTCGCCGCCACCCGCGGGCTGAAAACCGATGCGGCCTACCTGGGGCGTACGAGCCCCAAAGCGCTGGAAAAGCTGCAGCGCACCACGCAAAGCGAACTTGCCAGTGGCCAGTACGACGCCGACTCGCTGTACATCCTCGATGACGATGCGCTGGCGCTGGCAGTAAAAAGCATTCACAGCGACACCGATCTGTTGACCCGAGTCGATGACTTTGTCGTGCTGGCCCCAGGCTGGAAGCACTGTGGCCAATGCCGGGCGATGGTTGATCAGGGGCGGGCAATGTCGCCGATACCGTTGAGTCAGCCGGGGCTGGTGCAGGCCTTCAATCGCAGCACGCGGCAACTGGCCAAAGGCTGGTCAACGCCGGAAGCCTGGGGTACCTGGAGTGACGGGCAGGATGCGGAATTGCTGCTGCGAGTCACCCCCGGAGCACGTGCGATCGTGATCGATGCCTTGGCGTTTGCCATGCCGCCGAATCTCAGCCAGCGGGTGATCGTCAGCATCAATGGTGTAGAGGCGTATTCAACGCGTCTGACCCAGGTACAGGACAATCGGCTGGAAATTCCGCTCAGCGCCGCCCTGGCCGCGGAGGAGTTTCTGGACGTCCGGCTGCATCTGCCCGATGCCGTCAGCCCGAAAAAGCTCGGCTTCAATGATGATGCGCGCGTCATGGGGCTGGGACTGAAGACACTGACGGTCAAGTGAAATTGTCGAACAAACGGCCAATCGTCTGATAGACGCCAGTCCCAAGGACTTCATACACTGCCCGCAGTCTGGGGATCAGGGGCAATGGATGAATCGAAATGAACTACGCAAGGCCGACATCAACCTGATGGTGGTGTTTGAAACCTTGATGCTCGAACGCAACGTGACCCGGGCAGCGGAGAAGCTGTTTCTTGGCCAGCCGACCATCAGCTCGGCGCTCAATCGCTTGCGCGCGATGTTCAATGATCCGCTGTTCATCCGCGTCGGCCATCGCATGGAGCCGACCGCCCGCGCCGAAGAACTGTTCAAGTACCTGTCGCCGGCCCTCGATTCGCTGTCGGTGGCCCTGAGCCTGACCCACGATTTCGACCCGGCCGTTAGCAACATGACGTTTCGCATCGGTCTGTCCGATGACGTCGAATTCGGCCTGCTGCCACCGTTGTTGCGGGCGTTGCGCCAGGAGGCACCCAGCGTGGTGTTTGTGGTGCAACACGTCGACTACTGGCGCATTCCCGACCTGCTGGCCGCTGGCGACATTACCGTCGGCATCAGCCAGACCCGAGGCTTGCCGGCCAATGCCAAGCGCAAACTGCTGCGGCATATCCAGCCGAGCATCCTGCGCGCCGATGCTTCTGATTCGCCACTGACCCTCGATGAATACTGCTCACGCCCGCATGTGCTGGTGTCCCACACCGCCAACATCAGTGGCTATGCCGATGAATGGCTGGCGGAAATCGGCCGTACCCGCCATGTGGTGCTGTCGGTGCCGCAATACAGTGCGTTGCCGGCGTTGCTCGCGGGCACGGACCTGATCGCCAGCCTGCCGGACTACACCGCCGAAGCCATGGCCGCTTCCGGGCGGTTGTTCAAGGAACCGTTTCCGTTCAAGACACCGATGCTGGATCTGTCGATGGTCTGGCTCAGCCATGTCGACAGCGATCCGGCCGAGCGCTGGCTGCGTTCGCGACTCGAAGCGTTCATGAGTGAGCGGCCACTGACCGCGCCCTGATCCCCAACACAAATCTCCTGCAGGAGTGAGCCTGCTCGCGAAAGCGCTGTATCAGGCAACATTGATGCGACTGGCGCACCCTCATCGCGAGCAGGCTCACGCCTGCCAGGGTGTTGCGTTCATCTGGCCGGCCTGCTTTGCTCAATGGCAATGATCCCGGCGGAGACCTGTCCCATGAGTATTTCCCGTTCGTTGCTGCGTGGGCGCGGCAGTCTCGACAGCGGCAAGGTCGGCATGGTCGAGCTGTTTTTCGATCTGGTGTTCGTGTTTGCCGTGACTCAGTTGTCGCATTCGCTGCTCGCGCATCTGTCGATTGCGGGGGCGGTGCAGGTGGCGTTGCTGATGGTTGCCGTGTGGTGGGTGTGGATTTTCACCTCGTGGATCACCAACTGGCTTGACCCGGAAAAACTGCCGATCCGCCTCGGCTTGTTCGGGTTGATGATCGCCGGTCTATTGCTGTCGTCATCTATTCCACAGGCCTTCACCGAGCGCGGGCTGATGTTTGCCTCGGCGTTCGTGTTCATGCAGGTCGGGCGCACACTGTTTGCGATCTGGGCAGTGCGTGGCGAATCGTTGGGCATGACCCGCAATTTTCAGCGCATCCTGGCGTGGTTGACGCTCTCCGGGGTGTTCTGGATGGCCGGGGCGTTTCTCGAAGGGCAGCAGCGCTTGCTGTGTTGGGCGCTGGCGCTGTTGATTGAACTGGTGTCACCCTCGCTGTATTTCTGGGTCCCGGGGCTGGGACGTTCGTCGCTGAGCGACTGGAACGTCGAAGGCAATCACATGGCCGAGCGTTGCGCACTGTTCGTGATCATTGCGCTGGGGGAATCGTTGCTGGTCACGGGTGCGACGTTCGCCGAGCTGACGCTGAGCGTCACCGGGGTCATTGCATTTCTGGTCGCGGTGCTGGGTAGCATTGCCATGTGGTGGGTGTACTTCGACAGCGGTGCCGAACGTGCGCATCATCGCATCGCCCATTCGAGCGATCCGGGGCGCCAGGCACGAATCGCCTACACCTATCTGCATGTGCTGATCGTCGCCGGGGTGATTGTCAGCGCGGTGGCCGACGAGTTGGTGCTGGTGCATCCGGATCACGCCAGTGACGCCGGCATCCTGGTGATCGTGGGCGGGCCATGGCTGTTTCTGCTGGGCAATGCGCTGTTCAAATGGGTCATCTCCGACCGGCCGTTGCCGCCGTTGTCGCACGTGGCGGGTCTGCTGTTGCTCACACTGGCGCTGCCGTTGGCGTTGAACCAGTGGTTTTCGGCGTTGATGCTCGGAGCCCTGACCACGGCGATCGTGGTGCTGGTGGCGCTTTGGGAGACCTTGTCCGTGCGCCAGACGTTAACCTCGATCACGCCCGAAAAACCCGCAGGAGAGTAGGGCGGCGGTGTGGTATATGTACGACCTTTCTGCCGTCCGACTGGAGCATGCTCATGCCACACCTGCACATGGAATACACCGCCAACTTGCCGCAGTTGAACGCCGATGTGGCGTTGATCCGGCTCAATAACACCTTGGTGGGTTCCGGTCAGTTCGCGGCGGAATTCGACATCAAGAGCCGCGCGGTGAAGGTCGAGACGTTCAAGGTCGGTACCGGCATGGGCGAGCGCGCCTTCATCCACGTGAAGCTGGCGCTGCTCAGCGGTCGATCGCCGCAGATCAAAAAGCAGCTTTCCGATAGCCTGCTGGCCGTGTTGCAGGATCTGTGCGAGTGGCCAGCGGGAGTCGAAGTGCAACTTTGCGTCGAGCTGCTCGATATCGACCGCGATTCCTACACCAAGACTGCCATCGGCGTGTAGGACTCAGGCCGCTTCCAGTTCGCTGCACACCTTGATCACCTGTTCGCGCAGCCAGACGTTGGCGCTGTCCTGATCGGCGGCATGGCTCCACTGCATGTCGAGGGTGAACCCGGGCAGGCCGTTCGGCGCCTCGCAGTGATTGAA
Organism: Pseudomonas sp. H1h; assembly: GCF_000633255.1. Classification (GTDB taxonomy): domain Bacteria; phylum Pseudomonadota; class Gammaproteobacteria; order Pseudomonadales; family Pseudomonadaceae; genus Aquipseudomonas. The sequence continues at coordinate 122,668 of NZ_AYMJ01000015.1, read as the reverse complement.
CACCGTCTCTTTGGTCAGCAGGCGCTGGATGCGCCGGGGCAGGGTGAGGATGAAGTCGGTGCCGGTGATCATTTTCAGCGCCGCGCTGTAGCTGTTGGAGCGCGCGACGATCTGCCGTTTCTGCGCCTGCCGGGCCAGCCAGCCGTCGACCATGTTGGTGGTGGAAGTCCACGGTGTCGGGAATACATGCCGCCGCTCGGTGAAGGCTTGCAGGCTCAGGCGCGGCTCCAGTGGCGTGGCACGTTTGTCGAAGACGCAGACCAGGTCGTCCTCCAGCAGCATCCGCGACTTGAGATCGGTGTGACTGCGGTGGAAGTTGGGGCCGAAACAGATCACCAGATCGAGGCTGCCGTCGCGCAATTCCTCGGCAGGCACGTCGGTCTCGAACTTGTGCATGTTGACGATCACCGGCAAATCGTCGAAGTCGAAACGCTTCAACAGGCGCGGCAACACCAGTTGCTCGAAGTATTCCGGCGCACAGATATTGAAGGTCACCGCTTGCCGGGCCGGATCGAAGGTTGGAGCGCCGGCGTGGCACAGGTTGATGCTTTCGAGGATTTTCTGCACATGGCCGTACATGGTGCCGGCCTTGTAGGTGGGGCGCATGCCCGTGCGGGTGTTGATGAACAGATCATCTTCGAAACTGGTGCGCAATTTTTTCAGGCAGTAGCTGACAGTGGACTGGCTGACGCACAGAGTCTCCGAGACATCCGTGACGCTGCTCTGCTCATACACGGCGATAAACACCATGAGGTCCTGCATGTCGAGCTTTCGAAGCAAGTTACTGTTCAGCATCCGTTCCGTCCCACCGTGCTCCTTGCGCTGAATCCGCGCAAACGTGTGCGCATGATCGTAACGGAACGATGGTGCCAGGACAAAGCCCTGTAGGACGTTTCAATGTCAGTTGTGGGACAGAAAGTTTTAGCAACACGACGTCGCCAAATAAACGCTAAAAAGATGGCAAGAAGCCTCTAGCCCGATGACGGTATTCGGCTTCAGCGGATGTGTCGGGTGTACGCCTGGGGGTTGAAACGCAGCACCATCAGCAGCATCACGACCATCACCGCGCTCAGCGCCCACCACGCCCATTCGAAGCTGCCGAGACGGTCACGAATGATGCCGGCCAGCAGCGGCGATAGCCCTGCGATCAAGTAGCCGATGCCTTGCACGAAGGCGGTCAGGCCACCGGCACGCTGTGGGTTGTCGAGGTGATCAAGCGAGACGATCAGGCTCATCGGGAACAGACCGCCAATGCCCAGCCCCAGCAGGCACGGCCACAGCAGGCTCAGGTGTTGCGGGCTGAGGATCAGCCCGCAGAAGCCGCCAATGATCAGCAGTAGCAACACAGCCAGAACCACGCGTCGATCACGGCTGCGGTTGGCAATGGCCGGGGTCAGCAACCCGGAAATCACCTCCATGGCCGTCAGCAAACCCAGCAGCAGGCCGGCGTGTTGTTCGCTCCAGCCTTGTTCGACGTAGTACGGCGCCAGCCAGGCGAGTACGCAGGTGTAGGACGCCGTGCCCAGACCGAAGAAGATAGCGAGCAACCAGGCGCGGGAATTGCCGAAGAACGATTCTCTTCCGGCTGGCGTGTTCGGGGTGGATGGCGGGTGCGGCTGTGTCCACCAGAGCAGCAACGCGAGCAAGGCCAGTGCCGCCCAGATCGCCAGCCCGATGCGCCAGCTGCCGGTCTGCACCATCACCAGCGGCGCAAACGAGGCGGCCAGCGCCGCGCCGCCCATGATCGCGGTGACGTACAGCCCCATGCACAGCGCCACATGGTCGGGGAAGCGTGACTTGATCAGCACCGGCATCAACGCCTGAATCAAGGCAATGCCAATCCCCGCCAGCACTGCGCTGCCTATCAACTGCGCCGCCGAATCGAGCCACAGCCGCGACAGCGTCGCCAGTCCGATAATCAACAGCGACAGGATCACCGTGCGTTGCTTGCCCAGGCGTCGGCTGATGCCAATGCCGAAAAACATCGCCAGCCCCATGCTCATCACCGGCAACATGGTCAGCAGCGAAGCCATGCTGAAACTCAGCGGTATGTCGCCGCGTATGGCCGACAGCAGGGGGCCGACGGCCGCCATGGACGGGCGCAGATTGAGCGCGACAAGCATGATGCCGAGCATCAGCCAGACAACGGGGCGAGCGGTGGCGCGAACGTTTTCCATCAGCAGACTCTGGATAGCGGAGGCTGTCGATTAGGCGGTGCTCCGCGGGTATCGGCAAATCAGATTTCCCGAGTGCTATTTAAAAATTAAATACCGCTTCCGGCAGGCGCTGCGTCAGAGACTGATGCGCGGATTAATCTTGCCGACCTCGCTGTCAGACTATTCTTTCTCACTGGCAGGACATTTCGTTACAGCTCTTGCCCGGCGCAGGCGCGTAAATCGCCGGCGGCGATATATACTGCGCGCCATTCTTCAAGGGAGAGCCGTGTGGCCATCGATATTCACTGGATTCGCGACAACGATAGCCTCGCGCAGTTTTGCGCCGAGTGGCAGCAGCTGCCGTTCGTTGCCCTCGACACCGAATTCATGCGGGTCGACACCTTCTACCCGATTGCCGGCCTGTTGCAGGTCGGCGACGGCAAACGCGCCTACCTGATCGACCCGCTGACCATCGACGCCTGGCAACCGCTGGCGGCGTTGCTGGAAAACCCGGCGGTGCTCAAAGTCCTGCATGCCTGCAGTGAAGACCTCGAAGTGCTGCTGCGTCTGACCGGCAGCCTGCCGGCGCCGTTGTTCGACACGCAGCTGGCGGCGGCCTACCTGAACCTCGGGTTCTCGATGGGCTATTCGCGTCTGGTGCAGGAAGTGCTCGGCATCGAGCTGCCGAAGGGGGAAACCCGTTCCGACTGGTTGCAGCGCCCGTTGTCCGACACGCAGATCAGCTACGCCGCTGAAGATGCGGTGCATCTGGCGGAGGTTTTCGTACAACTGCGGCCGAAACTGTCTGACGACAAATTCGCCTGGGTGCTGGAGGACGGTGCCGAACTGGTAGCCAACCTGCGCCGCGAAACCGATCCGTACGAGGTCTATCGCGAAGCCAAGCTGGCGTGGAAACTGTCCCGTGCGCAATTGGCGGTGCTGCGTGAGCTGTGCGCCTGGCGGGAAAAAGAAGCCCGCGCCCGTGATCTGCCGCGCAACCGTATTGTTCGCGAGCATTCGCTGTGGCCGCTGGCCCGCACGCAACCGGACAACCTCGCGGCGCTGGGCAAAATCGAAGACATGCACCCACGTACCGTGCGTCAGGACGGCCAATTTCTGCTTGATCTGATCAAGCGCTCTGGCAGTGTGGGGCCTGATCAATGGCCGCCAGCGGTGCCGGAGCCATTGCCGGTCGAGGCCGCTGCGTTGATCAAGCAACTGCGTGCCCTCGGCCAGGTCGAAGCCGAGCGTCTGGGTATCGCGCCGGAACTGATGCTACGCAAGAAAACCCTCGAAGCACTGGTCAAAAGCGGCTTCCCCGAGGGACCTTATCAATTGCCTGAGTCGCTGCGTGGCTGGCGCCGCGAACTCATGGGTCAGAAGCTGCTCGACAGCCTGGCCACCGCCGGAGAACAGCCTTGAAACGTATTTGTTCCATCTACCAAAGCTCCAAGCGCAGCGGCATGTATCTTTACGTGCTCAAAAGTGACGCGCTTGAGCGGGTGCCGGAAGCGCTGATGCTGGCCTTCGGCAAACCGAAACATTCGTTCGATCTGGTGCTCTCGCCCGAGCGTAAGCTGGCCAGCGAGGACATCGTCGTGGTTCTGGAAAACCTCGAAAAGCAGGGCTATCACCTGCAGATGCCGCCGGCCGAGGACGAGTACATCGAACACCTGCCCGAAGAATTGCTGCGACGCAACGACCCGGTCTGATCTGCGAGGCCCTGTTCTGGGCCTCTTGCCACTCTGGAACTGATTTTACGGCGACGACCGCCACGAAGGAGCGTGACTCCTTCGGCGGTTGCCTGCACGGTTTGCGAAAGGTTTGAAGATGCGCGTTCTGATTGCTGAACACGACCACGCGGTGTACGCCCGGCTGCTGCGTCAGGCGGCCCCCGAACTTGAAGTACTGACCAGCGGCGACTCCGCCGAACTGGCCCGTCAGGCTGCCGATTGCCCGGTGTGGCTGGGGCAGCCGGACCTGCTGGCGACCCTGTTGCGTCAAGGCCACCAACCGCAGTGGCTGCAATCGACCTGGGCCGGCATCACGCCGTTGCTCGCCGACGGTTTGCGCCGCGACTACCGTTTGACCCGCGCGGTGGGGATCTTCGGTCAGGTGATGGCCGAATACGTACTGACCTACATGCTCGGTCACGAGCGTGAAGTGCTGGCGCGCCTGGTCAGCCAGGTCGAGCGCAAGTGGGACAACCGCACCGGCCAGAGCCTGGTCGGACGCAAGGTGCTGATCGTCGGTACCGGCGATATTGGCCAGAGCGTGGCGCAGTTCCTGCTGCCGTTCGGCGTCGAGTTGTACGGCATCGCCAGCAGCGCTCGCGAGCAGGCGCCGTTCGTCGAGGTTGGTTCGATGGCGGATTTGCCACGGCTGGTGGGCGAGGTCGATTACGTGGTCAACCTGCTGCCGAACACCGAGCACACCCACGATATCTACGACGCGGTGCTGTTCAAGCAATTCAAGCCGACCGGGTTGTTCATCAACGTCGGGCGCGGCGTGGCGGTAGTGGATGCCGATCTGGTTGAAGCCTTGAAGGAAGGGCATCTGGCCGGCGCGGTAATCGACGTCTGCCGCCAGGAGCCGTTGCCGCAACGTCATCCGTTCTGGACGGCCTGGGGCTTGCTGCTGACCGGACACAGCTCGGCACCGACGTCGCCGGCGTTGATGGTGCAGCTGTTTGTCGAGAACCTGAAAGCGTATCAGGCGGGTGAAGCATTGCGCGGGGAAGTGGATTTCGCACGCGGTTACTGAGTCAGCGCACTACAAACTGTGGGAGCGAGCCTGCTCGCGAAGAGGGCGTGTCAATCGACATCAATGTTGATTGACACAGCGCTTTCGCGAGCAGGCTCGCTCCCACATTGTTTTTGGTGATGGCTTAAAGGGTGAAGTCGCCTTCAGCCGCCAGTTCGTTCAGCGGACGACGCGAACTCGGTTCTTCACGGGCCTGCAGGTATTCGGCCAGGGTTGCCTTGTCACCCAGCTTGCCGACGGCGACGGCTGCGTGCAGCGCATAACCTTCAGGGATGTTCAGCTCCTTGCGGGTCAGTTCCTGATCGAAACCGGCCATGCCGTGAGTGTGCCAGCCGCTGATGCTCGCTTGCAGCGCCAGATGGCCCCACGCCGAACCAGTGTCGAAGGTGTGCCACAGCGCCGGGGTTTCTTCCGTCGCGCCCGGTGCGGTGAAGGTGGTTTTCGAAATCACGATCACCAGCGCCGAGGCGTGTTGCGCCCAGCTGCGGTTGAACTCGTTGAGCAGACCCAGATAACGCTCCCAGCTCGGCGTGTCACGACGCGCATACAGGAAGCGCCACGGCTGCGAGTTGTACGCAGACGGCGCCCAGCGCGCGGCCTCGAAGAAGCTCAGCAGGGTTTCTTCCGGGATCGCTTCGCCCGTGAAGGCGCGGGGCGACCAGCGATCGGTGAACTGCGGGTGAATGGCGTAATCGGCAACGCGAGGGTTGGCACTCATCGAAGATTCCTTGCTGTATTTGAGTCAGAGAGTCGAATGAAAACCCGGCGGGATCAGTTGCGCTGAACGATGGGATTTTCCGAGCCTTTGGTGTTCACCGGAATGCAACGCGGTCGAGCGTCAATGGCTTCCGGGCAAGGCTCCTTGCGACAGGCAAAGCTACGCGCCGGCATCGAAACTGACAAGCGTTGCGCAACCGGCAGTCGCCAGCGCTTGGCCCGCAAGGCCTGGGGCACTAGACTGGCGGCCTTTTCACCACCTGATGTTGATGCTTGAGCCATGGCCGCCAAAGTCGAACCGTTCTGGATACGCAAAACCCTCGATCAACTGGATCACGAGGAATGGGAATCGCTGTGCGACGGCTGCGGTCTGTGCTGCCTGCAGAAACTCGAAGATGAAGAAGACAACAGCGTCTATTACACGCGCATCGCCTGCAAACTGCTGGACCTGAAAACCTGCCAGTGCAGCGATTACCCGAACCGCATCAAGTTTGTCCCGGACTGCATCCAGCTCACCCCGGGCCAGGCCGAAGAGTTCAAATGGCTGCCGCCGACCTGCGGTTACCGACTGGTCAGCGAAGGCAAGGATCTACCGCTGTGGCACCACCTGGTGTGCGGCGACCGTGACGCCGTGCACCACGAACGGATTTCCCAGTCCGGGCGCATGCTCGCCGAAGGCAGCGTGCCGGAAGACGACTGGGAAGATCACCTGATTTTCCGCGCCGGTTAATCTGTAAATCTGTGGCGAGGGAGCTTACTCCCGATTGAGTGCGCAGCACTCACCAGCGCAAGCAAGGAGTGTGTATGGCTGTGGGATTGCGGCGGGCGCTCGGCATTGGCCTGCTGGCGTTGAGCGCGCCGGTGTGGGCGGCAAAGAAGGTCGATCTGGACTACCACGTGCGTCTGTTGCCGCAAAGCGATCAGGCCGAGGTGCGCCTGACCCTGGCCAAAGGCGAAGCGGTGCGCAGCCTCGACTTCGACCTCGGTGATGGCAGCCATTACAGCGACTTCAAAGCCGATGGCCAATGGCAGCTGACCCCGGGCAAGCAGGCCCGTGGCCTCTGGCGTCCGACGGGCGACAAGGCCAGCCTGACCTATCGCGTCACCCTCAGTCACGGGCGCAAGAGCGGCAGCTTCGACACGCGCATGACCCCGAACTGGGCACTGCTGCGCGGTGATGATCTGGTACCGCCGGCCAAACTCGATCAGCAGGATGGCGTCGAGTTGGTGTCGCGTCTGCAATTCGAACTGCCCAACGGCTGGCAAAGCGTCGAAACCGCCTGGCCGCGCATCGGCAAGAACAAATTCCGCATCGACAACCCTTCACGCCTGTTCGATCGGCCGACCGGCTGGATGCTGGCCGGCCACCTCGGCAGTCGCCGCACGCGCCTGGGCGAAACCGAAGTCACCGTGGCCTCGCCGCAAGGGCAGGGCATGCGTCGCATGGATGTGTTGACGTTGCTGACGTTCATCTGGCCGCAGGTACAGGCTGTGTACCCACGGCATCCGGGCAAACTGTTGATCGTCGGCGCCAATGATCCGATGTGGCGCGGCAGTCTCGGTGCGCATGAATCGATTTATCTCAACACGCGCTTGCCGCTGGTCAGCGAAAGCGGCAGCAGTGCGCTGGTGCGCGAGCTGGCGCAGGTGTTCGGACGGATCAACGACGAGCAGCGCAGCGACTGGATCAGCGAAGGCTTTGCCGAGTATTACGCCATCGAGCTGGTGCGTCGTGCCGGGGGTATGAGCGATGAGCGTTATCAGGCGTTGCAGGCGAAGCTGACCAGGGACAGTCAGAAAGTCACGACCTTGCGCGGCGAGCAGCTCAGCCCGGCGCAGATGTCAAAAGCGGTGGTTGTGCTGCAGGAGCTGGATCGCGAGATTCGCCTGAAGACGCGGAACAAGCGCTCGCTGGATGATGTGCTGCGCGCAGCGATGCATTTGGGGACGGTGAGTACCAAGGCGTTTGTGCAACTGGCCGAGAGCGTTCTGGGCGAGCCCTCCAAGGTTCTTGATAGCGCGTTACTGCAGTGATACCGCCTTCGCGAGCAAGCCCGCTCCCACAGGAAAATGTATTTCAAACTGTGGGAGCGGGCTTGCTCGCGAAGAGGCCGGTAGCCTCACTGCAAGTTCAGGCTCAAACCCCGGCTTTGGGCGATTTCACCGAATCATTGCCAGTCACCGTCGCGGTGCTGGTCGCCGCCTCGGCATTGGCCTTCAGCTTGCTCAACTCTTCACCGGCGCGCTCGATCTTCGCCCGCACGTTGTTCATGTCCTGACGGCTTTTCTCCAGCAGGCTTTTCACCGAGCTGTGTCCGGTGATGCCACGGGCCATCGCCACACCGCCAATCGCCACCTGAAGCAGGCCGAACACACCGCCACGGCGCAGGCCCTTGCCGACCATGATCACGCCACCGGCCAGGGATCCGATGCGCTCCCAGCCTTCGACGTTCTGTTCGGAACGGCTCTGGAACGGGGTGGATTCGATACGTTGGACGCGTTTGAGCTCGGTCATGATCTGTCTCCCAGGCAATGTGCAATAGATAGATAAGCTGACTGCCGCAACGGTCGGCTCGTTCCATCGGATGTGCGACGTTTCAGCGGAATTTCGGCCCCGAGCGAGTATTCAGCCCCTTGGCCATGCGGTCGTAGAGCACGACGTTGACCGTGGCAGCGAGGTTCATGCAGCCGGTGGTCGGGATGTAAACGACGTCTTCGCACCAGTCGCGGATCTCTTTGTCCAGCGAGCCGTCTTCCGGGCCGAAGATGTACAGCGCGCGGTCCGGGTGGGTGTATTCAGGCAGCGGACGGGCGCCTTCGACCAGTTCCACAGCAACCGGTACGCAGTTGAGCGGGAGGATCTTCTTCAGGTCGTCGATGCCGATCAGCGGGATGTCGTAGTGCACGCGCTTGGTGTCGGTGACGAAGTCGGCGGCGCGTTCATAACGCTTGCCGGTATAGAACACCGACGCCACGCCGTAACAGCCTGCGGCGCGCATCACCGAACCGACGTTCTCCGGTGACTTGGGGTTGTACAAACCAATGCAGCTGTAACGTTTGTCTGCCACGAGCGGGGTGCCTTCGGGAAAAAGAGGGCGATTATACGGGGATTGGGGGAGGGCGGGCAGATTCAGGACTTGTGGTGGCTGTTCTGGCCTCTTCGCGAGCAAGCCCGCTCCCACAGAGGTCTCGGTCGTCAGAGGATCCTGTGGGAGCGAGCCTGCTCGCGAAGGGGCCAGTTCAGGCGCTGAAGATCTTCAGTCTTCTTTCTTCATAAGCCCGGCGAGGGCGGCAAACGGGTTATGCGTTGCCTTGGCAATCTTCGGCGTGCTCAGTGAGCCGTCACCAAAATACTGCTGGTCGGTGTAGCGCGAGTGTTCGTTGTCGTGGCAGTACAGGCACAACAGCTCCCAGTTCGAGCCGTCCTGCGGATTGTTGTCGTGGTTGTGGTCGCGGTGGTGCACGGTCAGTTCGCTCAGGCGCTTGCCGGAGAACTCACGTGCGCAGCGGCCACACACGTGCGGGTACATCTTCAGGGCCTTGTCGCGGTAGCCCATTTCCTTGTCGCGCTGGTTGTCGGCAAGGATGCGATCGAGCTTCGACGTGTTGGTCGGGGTGGACGAACTCATGGGTTCACCTTTGTAAAAAAGACTAATGACGGTTATGACGCCAGTTTAGCTCAGCCCTTGAGCTTCTCGGCAATCCAGATCGTATGGCGGGTGCCCTTGTTGCCGTGGGCGAAGACCTGGACTTCTTCAGCCTTGAAACCAGCCTTCTTCAATTTGTCGGAAAACTGCCGGTCAGCGCTGGCTGACCACACCGCCAGCACGCCTTTGGGCCGCAGGGCCTTGGCGCAGGCGTTGAGCCCGGCAGCCGAATACAGCCAGCTGTTGGCCTTCTGCGTCAGGCCTTCGGGACCGTTGTCGACGTCGAGCATGATCGCGTCGAAGCCATTCGGCTCGCTTTGCAGCACCTTGGCCACGTCGTCCTGACGGATCACCGTGCGTGGATCGAGCAGCGGCCGACCGGACTTTTCACCCAGCGCCCCTCGGTTCCATTCCACCACGCCGGGCACCAGTTCGGCGACCACCACTTCGGCGCTCTTGCCCAGGTGCTTGAGCGCCGAAGCGAGGGTGAAGCCCATGCCCAAACCGCCGATCAGTACCCGCGAATTCGGCCGTCCGGCGACCTTGCGGCATGGAATTTCGGCCAGCGCATCTTCGGAACCGTGCATGCGCGTGTTCATCAATTGCCCGCCGTCGCCGCCCTGGATCTTGATGACGAAATCCTCGCCATACTCGAACAGGCACAGGGCGCCACCGTTGTCAGGGATCGGCGTGGTGTCGAGCAGAACGAAACGTTTCATGGAAATCTCTACAAGGGGGAAGGCAAGCAGGCCCGTTGGGAGTAGCCTGAGCGCAGACTAGAGGCCAAACGGAGCCCTTGATGAAGCGCACCATTCTAACGGTCATTGCCCTGGCCGCGCTCACGATTACTGCAGTGCAGGCGCAGCAGACCATTCCGGTCAGCCCGACGCCGCAACCCGGGTCGCCCGGTACCGCAACGCCGACGCCGTATCCGCAAATCACCCCGATCAGCATTCCCAAGTCAGGTGCGGGCAGTGGCAGTCCGCCGCTGGTGCCGATCGAAATGCCCAGCCCGCCAAGCAAGGATCAACCGGTACCGGGTGTCGAACCGAGCGGCACCAAGGCCAAATCCCCCGGCGGCTAGATCTGCTGCGCCGCCAGTTGGCCGTCGGCCATGCGCAGGCGTTTGGACAGGGAGACAGCGAGGGCGCGGATGATCTTCGCGGCGATCTTCGGCGCGTCGTTGAGCATTTTTTCCAGCGAGTCCTTGCCCAGGTTAAGCAGTTGGCAGTTGCTCGCGGCGATACAGGTGGCCGAGCGCCGTTCGCCATCGAGCACGGCCATTTCGCCGAACGCCCGACCGCTGCGCAGGATGGCCATGGTCACTACCTGGCCATCGCTGCCGGTTTTCTGCACGGCCACCTGGCCGGTGTGGATGATGCACATGAAGCTGCCGGCATCGCCCTCGCGGAAAATCGCTTCGCCTTCTGCCACGGTGCTGATGCTGAAATAGCCCGAGGCCGCGGCAAAGTCCGCCAGTTGCAATTGGTCGAACAGGCCGCAGTCCATCAGCCAGTCGCGGATTTCGTTGTTCAGTAGGGTTGGTTCTGACATGTCATTGCGGTCTTTTTGTTTTCACGGTTTTCAGGCACTACACGGACCGTTGTGGGAGCGGGCGTGCTCGCGAAGGCGGTGGGTCAGCCAATATCAGTCTTGACTGACCGGGCGCCTTCGCGAGCAAGCCCGCTCCCACAAAGGGGATCTGTGGTGTATCGACCACCGGGGTCTGGAATTAAGACCCAAGTGACCGACGGAGTTCCTCAGGCCAGCCCCAAAACCTTGAATACAAATGCATATTCGAGCGCTACGTCACGTAATCCCTGATAACGCCCGCTCATCCCGCCGTGTCCGGCACCCAGTTCGGTCTTGAGCAGCAGCAGGTTGTCGTCGGTTTTGGTCGCACGCAGTTTCGCCACCCACTTGGCCGCTTCCCAGTACTGCACGCGGCTGTCGTTGTAGCCGGCGATCACCAGCGTCGCCGGATAGGCCTGCGCGGTGACGTTTTCGTACGGCGCATAGGCCTTGATCCGCTCATAAACCTGCGGCTCTTCGGGATTGCCCCACTCGTCATACTCGGTGACGGTCAGCGGCAGGTCCGGGTCGAGCATGGTGTTGAGCACGTCGACGAACGGCACTTCGGCAATCGCCACGCCGAACAGGTCCGGGCGCTGGTTGAGCACCGCGCCGATCAGCAGGCCCCCGGCGCTGCCGCCGCTGATTGCCAGCTGCTCGGGCGTAGTGATGCCGTTGAGGATCAGGAATTCGGCGCAGGCAATGAAGTCGCTGAAGGTGTTGTGCTTGTGTTCCTGCTTGCCGGCGCGATACCAGGCCTCGCCCAGCTCACCGCCGCCACGCACGTGGGCGATGGCGAAGGCCATGCCGCGATCCAGCAGGCTCAGGCGTGCGTGGGAGAACCACGGGTCGAGGCTGGAACCGTAAGCGCCGTAACCGTACAAGTACAGCGGCACCGCTTTGCCGACCATTTCGCGTTTCATCACCAGGCTGATCGGCACCTGCGTGCCGTCCGGTGCAGTGGCCCACAGGCGTTGGCTGACGTAGGCGTCGGCGTCGAACGGGCCAAGCACCGGGGTCTCTTTCAGGACGGTTTGCTCGCCGGTGGCCAGCCTCAACTGGCGCACCTGCGCCGGACGGTTCAACGCTTCGTAGCGCAGACGGATGCGGTCGCTCTCGAACTCCAGGCTGTTTTGCACATAGAGGCTATAGGCCGCGTCCGGCAATTGCACGCGATACGGCGTCAGGCCTTGCGGGTGAACCTCGATGACCGGCAAGCCACCTTCGCGCAGGCTCAGGGTCATGGCCTCGGCGTTGAGGGTCACGCCGTCGAGCATCACCGTGTCGCTGTGCGGGATCAGGTTCTGCCAGTCGGCTTCACTCGGCGCGACGCCGCTGTCCGGTGCCTGGTACAGGGCGAAGTTGATGCCGTCGCGGTTGGTGCGAATGAACCATGTCCACGCGCCATCGAGCATGCCGTGGTCGACGTCGTATTCGTGATCCTCGACCCGTGGCGCCAGGCAGGTGAAGGGCAGATGCGGCTGATGGGCATCCAGCACCCAGACCTCACTGGTGGTCTTGCTGCCCAGGGTCAGCAGCAACTGCTGCTCGGAGCTTGCGCGGTAGCAATGCAGGAAGAAACGCCCGTCCGGCTCGTGGAACACCTCTTCGGCCGCGGTGCCGTCGAGGCGGTAGCGAAACAGTTTGTGCGGGCGGTGAGTGTCGTCGAGCACGCCAAAAAACAGCGTCAGGCTGTCGTTGGCCCAGGTCATGCTGCCGTCGCAGTCCTCGAACTCCAGTTCGCTGACCTTGTCGCTGGCCAGTTCCTTGACGAACAGCGTGTAGATCTCATCACCCGAGGCGTCGACACTGTAGGCCAGACGCTGGTGGTCGGGACTGATGCTGAACGCGCCGAGGGAGAAAAAGCCGCCGTTGGCCAGCACGTTCGGGTCCAGCAGCAATTGCTCGCGGCTCTCGTCGAGGGTCAGGCTGTCGTCGGCGGGACGCGGGCAGCGGTAATGGCGGGCGTATTCGTCGCCAGCGGTGGTGCGCGTGTAATACAGGTACGGACCCCACGGCGAGGGCAGGGACAGGTCGGTTTCGAGGATCCGGCCCTTGATCTCTTCGAACAGGCTTTCGCGCAGGGAGGCCTGATCAGCGGTTTGCGCTTCCTGATAAGTGTTTTCGGCCTTGAGGTAGTCGAGCACCGCATCGGTGTCGCGTTCCTGCAGCCAGGCATACGGGTCGGCACCGGCAGCCTTGTGGGCGATCGGGGCGCTGCTGACGTTGGCGGATTGGGGCATGGAAGGCTCTCGGACAATGTTCGGAAATGGTGGTCGCCGCTCGTGAAACCACTGTAGATCCTGTGGGCGCGGGCTTGCTCGCGAAGGCGTCCTGTCAGTAAATATTTATTTGGCTGAGACAGCGCTTTCGCGAGCAAGCCCGCTCCTACAGGGATGGCAGCTGGCCGTCTGGCATTGGGACAAGCCTGGCGGGCGAAAAGTCGTTACTATAAGCGCCTCTTTGCCTGCCTTGCCATGGACACCATGACCGAGAACGACTATCTGATCGCCTGGGGCCTCTACGCCTTTGCCGCTGTAGGCTGCCTGTTGGTATGGATGCGCCTGACCCGCTGGATGTGGCGCTGGCTGCGTGAACCGCTGCGGGTGCTGATGGCAGTGTTGCTGTTCAGCCCGACCATCATTGACCCGGTGAAGGCCAAGGTCGCGCCGTCGATCGCCATCACCGCGCTGGACCTGGCCTTCAAGGTCGGCAACAACGCCTGGCGGGCGATTTCCGACCTGTTCATGTACGGCATGATCGCGTTCGGCATTTACCTGATCTTTGTGTTGATCCGCTTCCCGATCGAACGCGCCTCCCGCGCCCGTCGCGCGCAGGCCGAGGCCGCCAAGGCCGCAGCCCGTGCCGATGATCGCGACGACGATCAGCCGTTCGGCGGTGCCGGTGATGACCGCTACGGTCGTCCGCCGTTGCCGAACAATCCGCAGCGCATGCGGGTCGAGCCGCGTCTGTAATCCCGAGAGTCCGCACATGTGTGAATTACTGGGCATGAGTGCCAACGTGCCGACCGATATCGTGTTCAGCTTCACCGGTCTGATGCAGCGCGGCGGGCGTACCGGCCCGCATCGCGACGGCTGGGGCATCGCTTTCTATGAAGGTCGCGGCTTGCGCCTGTTTCAGGACCCGGCCGCCAGCAGCGAGTCAGAAGTCGCCAATCTGGTGCAGCGCTATCCGATCAAGAGCGAAGTGGTCATCGGCCATATCCGCCAGGCCAACGTCGGCAAGGTCTGTCTGTCCAACACCCATCCGTTTGTGCGCGAACTGTGGGGGCGCAACTGGTGTTTTGCGCACAATGGCCAGCTCGCCGATTTCACCCCGATCAAGAGTTTCTACCGCCCGGTGGGTGACACCGACAGCGAAGCGGCATTCTGCGATTTGCTCAACCGTGTGCGTGCAGCCTTCCCGGAACCGGTCGATATAGAGGTGCTGCTGCCGGATCTGGTCGCCGCCTGCGCCGAATATCGCAGCAAAGGCGTATTCAACTGCCTGCTCAGCGATGGCGACTGGCTGTTCTGCTATTGCTCGACCAAACTGGCACAGATCACCCGGCGCGCACCGTTCGGCCCGGCGCGGCTGAAGGATGTCGATGTGATCGTCGATTTCCAGGCGGAAACCACGCCCAACGACGTGGTCACGGTGATCGCCACCGAGCCTTTGACCGAAAATGAAACCTGGACCCGTTACGAACCGGGCCAATGGAGCCTGTGGCGACGCGGCGAATGCGTCAGCCAGGGCACGACCGAATAAAGGATCTCTCCTCGATGTTGCTCAGTTATCTACGGCTGGTGTTGTTTGCGGCGGGCCTGTTGATCGGTGTCCAAGTGCCGGGTTTCATCAACGATTACGCCAAACGCGTCGAAGCCCATCTGATCGAAGCGCAGACCGGTCTGCGTGGCTTCCAGGGCACGGCCGAGCAGTTCTTCAAGGGCGACTTGCAGGCGCTGGTCGCGCATTACCGCGCCAGCGACGACCCGGTGTTTCGCAGCGATGCCGACAGCCTGAGCACCTTGCTCAACCGGCAGATTGCGCTGGATAAACAGTTCCAGGCCATGCAGGGCCCGTGGTATATCCGCTTCCTGCAAGTGGTGCTGGCCGCTGATCCGGACATTCGCCAGGAAACCTGGAACGGCTACAGCTATCAGATTCTGCTGACTCCGCAAGCGATGATCTGGGGCATGAGCGGCGCGTTGCTGCTGTCGTTCGGCATCGAGTGCCTGATTCGTCTGATTGACTGGGTGGTGCTGGGCGGCCGACGTTTGCGTCAGAGCCGGCCAATTGAAGACCGCGACGTGCGTGGTCTTTAAGGCTTGCGGCACCTATGGGGTGAGGGGATAAATCCCCTCACTACCAGTATCAGTCGGCGAGCGTGATGTAATTTTCACCGACCTTGCGTGCATATTCCCCCAGCACCTGCTGACACAGCGTCACAATCTCTTCGACCCATTCCACGCCAACTCGCCACGACACCACCACCTGCAAGTTCGGTGGCCGCTGGTCGATGTCGAGCAAAATCAGCTCACCCCGGGCCAGCTCTTCCGCCACCAGCACTGGCGGCAGCACACCGATGCCAAAGCCATCGCGCAGCAACCGGGTAATCGCCGACACCGAGTTCACGCAGTTCAAGCGTGGCGCCAGCACGCCGTTGGCCTGCATCAGCGCCAGCAGGTCCTGGTGCGGTCGGGAGTTTTTCGAGTAGGTGATGATCCGTTCCTGCGCCAGCTCGCCAAGGTCGGTGTAGTTGCGGTTGTAGATCGAATTGCTTGCGACGATCCAGCCCAGCGGATGGCTGGCCAGTTCCAGGCTGCGCACGCTCTCGTGGCGCACCAGGTCGGTTTGCAGAATCAGATCGAGAAAGCCTTTTTGCAACTGATCGCAGAGGTTGAGCGAAGTATCCGCCACCAGCTCGATTTCCACTCGCGGGTACAGATCGGTCATCTGCGCCACCAACGGGCTGAGCCAGGTGTGAATCACCGTGTCCATCACGCCGATGCGCACCCGGCCGACCTTGCTCGAACGGGTTTCGATCGATTGCTTCAACGCTGACATGGTGTCGAGCATCTGCTCGGCGTAATCCAGCACTTTCAGGCCTTCGGGCGTCAGGCTGACACCACGGGAATCACGCAGAAACAGCTTCACCCCCAGCTCGCCTTCGAGCACCGCGATACGGCTGGAAATCGAGGCCTGGGTGGTGAACAGCTTGTCGGCGGTCAGGCGAAAACTCTTCAGCCGGGCGACCCAGACAAAGGTCTCGAGAAACTTCAGGTTCATGGCAACGGCTCGGGTGACAAATTTTTCTTATGCCTAAGGCGGGTTTTTATTCGTTGGACGCAGCAGGGCGGCGCGCCCAAAAATCGGCGCATCCGGTTCCCACGATAGGCGTCGTCGGAACTTCGAACAAGACCAATAAAAGCCTGCGGAGACTTGCCATGCGTGCGCCCGACACCCTCGACCTCCCCAAGAGTACGGCCCGTCCCGGGCCGTTCGACTGGTATCGCAACATCAATCAGCAAGAGCGTCGCACCTTCTGGAGCTGCAAGATCGGCTATGGCCTGGACGGTATGGACACGCAGATGCTCAGCTTCGTGGTGCCAACCCTGATCGCCATGTGGGGCATCACCACCGGGCAGGCCGGACTGATTCACACCAGCACCCTGATCGCCTCGGCCATCGGTGGCTGGGTGGCGGGGATTCTCTCCGACCGCATCGGCCGCGTGCGCACCCTGCAACTGACGGTGCTGTGGTTCGCCTTCTTCACCTTCCTCTGCGGTTTCGCCCAGAGCTACGAACAGCTGTTGATCGCCCGCACCCTGATGGGCTTCGGCTTCGGCGGTGAATGGACCGCCGGCGCGGTGCTGATCGGTGAAGTGATTCGCGCCAAGGACCGTGGCAAGGCGGTGGGCATGGTGCAATCCGGCTGGGCCCTGGGCTGGGGCCTGACGGCGATTCTGTATGCGCTGTTGTTCTCGCTGTTGCCACCCGAAGACGCGTGGCGTGCACTGTTCATCCTCGGCATCGTGCCGGCGATCTTTGTGATCTTCGTCCGTCGGCTGGTGAAAGACCCGCAGATCTACCGCGAAGCCAAAGCTGCGCAAACCCCGGAGAACCCGGCAAAGTTCTACGAGATCTTCGCTCCCGGCATGCTCTTCACCACGTTCCGCGCTTCCTTGCTGACCACCGGGGCACTGGGCGGCTATTACGCGATCACCTCGTGGCTGCCGACATTCCTCAAGAACGAGCGCGGCTTGAGTGTGCTTGGCACCGGCGGTTATCTGGCGATGGTGATCGTCGGTTCCTACGTCGGCTACGTGATCAGCGCTTATCTCACCGACCTGTTGGGGCGTAAAAAGAATTTCATCCTGTTCGCCGTCGGCTCGTTCACCATCGTGCTGCTGTACACGCAGATGCCGGTCAGCAATGGCGTGATGCTGTGGCTGGGCTTTCCACTGGGCTTCTTTGCCTCGGGGATTTTCAGCGGCATGGGCGCGTTTCTCACCGAGCTGTTTCCCACGCGAATTCGGGGTTCCGGGCAGGGTTTCTGCTACAACATCGGGCGGGCGCTGGCGGCGTTGTTTCCGCTGCTGATCGGCCTGCTCAGCCAGACAGTGCCGCTGAGCGTGGGCATCGGCGCGTTCGCTGCGGTGTCGTACGGGGTGGTGATTCTCGCGGCGTTGAGCCTGCCGGAAACCCGTGGCAAGCAACTGGATGCGCAGTAACTGATAACCTGCGGGGGCAGTGCCCAACGGGCATTTGTCCTACGGATAGAAAGACAAGAAGCTACAGGAGTGTTTACCGTGAGCCGCCTGTTATTGAACTGTGACATTGGCGAGAGTTTCGGCAGCTGGACCATGGGTCTGGACGCCGAGGTCATGCCCTACATCGATTGCGCCAACGTCGCCTGCGGGTTCCATGCTGGCGACCCAGGCATCATGCGCAAAACCGTGAGCCTGGCCCTGAGCCACGGCGTGCAGATCGGTGCGCACCCGGCCTATCAGGATCTGGTCGGTTTCGGCCGTCGCTCCATGGCGTATTCCGCACAAGAGCTGCAGGACATCCTGCATTACCAGATCGGCGCGCTCGACGGGATTTGCCGGGCGCAGGGCGGACGGGTCAGCTACGTCAAACCCCACGGCGCGATGTACAACGACATGATGGCCAACCCGGCGCAGTTGCGCGCAGTGATTCAGGCCGTCGCCGCTTACGATCGCAGCTTGCCGCTGATGCTGATGGCCACCCGCGACAATGCTTCGGCGCAACAACTGGGTGACGAATACGGCGTGACGCTGTGGTTCGAAGCCTTCGCCGACCGCGCCTACGACAGCGCCGGCAAACTGGTTTCGCGGCAACTGCCGGGCGCGGTGCACCACGATCCGCAAACAATCATCGAACAGGCCCTGACCATCGCCCGTGGCGGCGATCTCGTCGCCAGTGACGGCAGCGCGTTGCACCTGCAGGCCAACACCTTGTGCGTACATGGCGACAACGCCAGTTCGGTGGTCGCGGTGCAGCGCATTCGCGAGGCCCTGAATCAGCAGAGCGCGCCATGAATCCACGGATTGAAGTGGTGGCCCTGGACTGCCTGATGCTGCGCCTGTTCGATGAAATCGCCGAAGCCAATATGCCGTGGATGCTCGCCGCCAGTGAGCGCCTGCGGGCAGCGTTCGGCGCGCAGTTGATCGACTTGGTGCCGTCCTACACCACGTTGATGGTGCATTACGACCTGACCGCGTTGAGCCCGAATCAGGCCCGTGAATTGATCGCGCAAGCGCTGATCGACCTGTCGCCAAATGCGCGCACCGGCGGTCAGTGCCATGTGTTGCCAGTCTGGTACGACCTCAGTGTCGGCCCCGAATTGAGCTTGTTGGCGCAGCGCAGCGGTCTGGCGGTGGAAGAGGTGATCCGCCGTCACAGCGCGCGTGAATATCAGGTGTTCGCCCTCGGTTTTGCTCCAGGGTTCGCTTTCATGGGGCTGGTGGAAGAGCAACTGGCCGCGCCGCGTCTGGACACTCCACGCAAGAAGGTCGCGGCCGGCAGCGTCGGCATCGCCGAACGGCAGACCGCGGCTTACCCGGTGGTATCACCTGGTGGCTGGAACCTGATCGGCCGCACGCCAGCGAAACTGTTCGACCGCAATCGTGACGGCTACAGCCTGATGCAGCCCGGCGACACCGTGCGCTTCGAAGCGGTGAGTCACGCCGAATTCATCAACCTTGGCGGCGACGACACACCGCTGGAGGTGCTGGCATGAGCCGACTGTTGATTGAAGCGAGCACAGCGCTGTGTTTGTTGCAGGACGCCGGACGCTTTGGCGTGCGCCATTTGGGTGTAACCCAGGGCGGCGCAGCGGATTGGCGTTCGATGAGTTGGGCCAACTGGTTGCTGGGCAATGGCCTGGATGTGCCGGTGATCGAAATCACCCTCGGCGGGTTTGCCGTGGTTGCGCAGGAGGATTGTTTGCTGGCGCTGGCCGGCGCGGATCTCGGTGCGCAAATCGATGGGCAGGCGCTGGCGCCGTGGCGCAGTTTCAAACTGAGCAAAGGGCAGACGTTACGGTTCACCCAACCGCTGCTCGGTGCCCGGGCATATCTGGCGGCCCCCGGCGGCTTTGACGCGCCGCAGGTACTGGGCAGCAGTGCAACGGTGGTGCGCGAAGAACTTGGTGGTCTTGATGGTCTGGGATTGCCGCTGACCAAAGGGGCGACGCTGAACTATCGCGGCGAAACGCTGCAGGTGCGTGAAGTACCGGTAGCGTTGCGACCGGATCTGAAACTCGATACGCCGCTGGATCTGGTGCTCGGTGCACAGATCGGTCAGTTCAGCGGGCAGAGTCTGTTTGATGTGTTCAACAGTCAGTGGACGCTCGACAGTCGCGCCGACCGCATGGGCATTCGGCTGTTGGGCAAGGCGTTGCAGTATCAGGGCCGGCCGATGATTTCCGAGGGCATTCCCTTGGGCGCGGTGCAGGTGCCGCCGGACGGGCAGCCGATTGTCTTGCTCAATGATCGGCAGACCATTGGTGGGTATCCGCGGTTGGGGGCGTTGACGCCGTTGGCGCTGGCGCGGCTGGCGCAGTGCCTGCCGGGGGCGCAGGTGCGATTAAGGCCGGTGGTACAGGAAGTCGCGCACCGGGAGCACGTCGAGTATTTGCAGCGTTTTCGAAATAGCTAAGCGCTTCGCGAGCAAGCCCGCTCCCACACTGGAATGCATTCCAATTGTGGGAGCGGGCTTGCTCGCGAAGAGGCCATCACTGCTAACGAAGGTTATTTGGAAAGAAACCGCATCCCTTCTTCCAACCCGCGAAGGGTCAGCGGATACATCTGGTCCTCGATCAGATCCCTCACGATATTGGTAGACGAGGTATAGCCCCACGTGTCCTTCGGATACGGGTTGATCCAGATGAGTTTCTTGTACTTTTCCATGAAACGCTGCATCCACACATAACCCGGCTCTTCGTTCCAGTGCTCGACGCTGCCGCCGGCCTGGGTGATTTCGTAGGGCGCCATGGCGGCGTCACCGATGAAAATCACTTTGTAATCGGCGCCGTACTTGTGCAGCAGGTCCTGGGTTGAAGTGCGCTCGGAGGTGCGGCGCATGTTGTTCTTCCACACCGATTCATACACGAAGTTGTGGAAGTAGAAATACTCAAGATGCTTGAACTCGGTCTTGCAGGCCGAGAACAGCTCTTCGCAGATCTTCACGTGCGCATCCATCGAACCGCCGATGTCGAACAGCAACAGCAGCTTCACCGTGTTGCGACGCTCGGGACGCATCTGGATATTCAGCAGACCGGCGTCCTTGGCGGTGTGGTCGATGGTGCCGTCGATGTCCAGCTCTTCCGCCGCACCCTGGCGAGCGAATTTGCGCAGACGACGCAGCGCGACCTTGATGTTGCGCGTACCCAGTTCCACCGAGTCGTCGAGGTTCTTGTACTCGCGCTGATCCCAGACCTTTACCGCTTTGCCTTGGCGCTTGCCGGCATCGCCGACCCGAATGCCTTCCGGGTTGAAACCGCCAGAGCCGAATGGGCTGGTGCCGCCGGTGCCGATCCATTTGTTGCCGCCGGCGTGGCGTTCCTTCTGTTCTTCCAGACGCTTCTTGAACGCTTCGATCAGCTTGTCCAGGCCGCCGAGGGACTGGATCTGCGCGCGCTCCTCATCGCTCAGGGAGCGCTCGAACTCCTTGCGCAGCCAGTCTTCGGGGATCAGCGCCTGCAAGTGATCGTCGAGTTTTTCCAGGCCATTGAAGTAGGCGCCGAACGCGCGGTCGAACTTGTCGAAATGCCGTTCGTCCTTCACCAGGATCGCCCGCGACAAGTAGTAGAACTCGTCCATGTCGGCGAAGGTCACGCGCTGTTTCAGCGCGTTGATCAGGTCGAGCAGTTCGCGCACCGAAACCGGCACCTTGGCTGCGCGCATTTCATTGAAGAGGTTGAGCAGCATAACGATGGCCCCTGCTTACAAGTGCTTAGCGAGAGCCACGACGGCTCATGAACGCCAAGCGCTCAAGCAGTTGCACGTCCTGTTCGTTCTTCACCAGCGCACCGGCCAGTGGCGGAATGGCTTTGGTCGGATCGCGCTCGCGCAGCACGGCTTCGCCGATGTTGTCGGCCATCAGCAGCTTCAGCCAGTCGACCAGTTCCGAGGTCGACGGCTTCTTCTTCAGGCCCGGCACCTTGCGCACATCGAAGAACACGTCCAGCGCTTCACTGACCAGATCCTTCTTGATGTCCGGGTAGTGCACGTCGACGATTTTCTGCAGGGTGGTGCGGTCCGGGAAGGCGATGTAGTGAAAGAAGCAGCGGCGCAGGAAAGCGTCCGGCAGCTCTTTCTCGTTGTTGGAAGTAATGATGATGATCGGGCGCTTCTTGGCCTTGATGGTCTCGTCGATCTCGTAAACGTAGAACTCCATCTTGTCGAGTTCTTGCAGCAGGTCGTTGGGGAACTCGATGTCGGCCTTGTCGATCTCGTCGATCAGCAGAATGACGCGCTCTTCGGACTCGAAAGCCTCCCAGAGTTTGCCTTTCTTCAGGTAGTTGCGCACATCGTGGACTTTTTCATTGCCCAGTTGCGAGTCGCGCAGACGGCTGACTGCATCGTACTCGTACAAGCCCTGATGGGCCTTGGTGGTGGATTTGATGTGCCAGGTGATCAGCTTGGCGCCGAACGATTCGGCCAGTTGCTCGGCGAGCATGGTCTTGCCGGTGCCCGGTTCGCCCTTGACCAGCAGCGGCCGCTCCAGGGTGATGGCGGCGTTGACCGCCAGCTTCAGGTCATCGGTGGCGACGTAGGCCTGGGTGCCTTCGAACTTCATCTGCTAATCCTCGAACGGTAACGCCGACCTGCGCGGGCAGGGCGGGGGCGAAAAAATCGGATGCACCGACTATAACGCGCAGCCCGGTCGACTGTGAACGCAGACGGCTTATTCAGTCTCTGAATGGGGCGTCACATGTTGACTCGGTTTCGGCCTGATGCCGAACATCGCCCTGGCGAGGATTCATCCCCGGTGGCTGCGAAGCAGCCCAAACGTCAAAACTAACCTGCATCCGGCTTCGGCCGCTCATACCGGGCATTGAATGCTTGTATGAAACCATTGCGCAAAATCTGCAAAAACGCTTCGAACGCGCTGATATTTTGCTGGTGCACGTTGCCGCTGAGTTCGACCTTGGTGGCGAACTGGTTTTTCGCCTGGTTCTTCAATACGGTTTCCGAGCCGCCGACGATGGCCTCCCAGACTGAGCGGAAGATGCTCTTGTCCTTGTTTTCCACATCCTGCTGCCAGTTGAACACTTCGACGTCGCGCAGCAGCGGTTTGATGTAGCCGCTGACCTGGGCTTTTTTCGCCTGGGCTTCGATAACCACGTCGCCGTGGCCGGCGTTGAAATCAAACTTGCCGTAGGCCGAGGCGAAGTCGTTCATGCGCTTGAGTTCGATATCGCGGGCGCGCAGGCGGAACTGGAAGTCCTCGAAGTTGCTCAGCGGGTCGAAAGTCGCAGTGCTTTCCAGCGGTGCCTGGCCAAGCAGTTTGGCCTTGCCTTCGAAACGGGCGTCGCGCTTGCCCTGTTTGTCGACCACGTTGGTCAGGTTATAGATGCTGGCCTCGACGCTGGTGGCGTTCATGTTGACCGGCGGCTTGGAATTGAAATTGCGGAAACTGATTTTGCCCTCATGAATCTGCACTTCGTCGAGGGTAATCGGCAGCAGTTTGCCCAGTTGCGCGCGCCAGTCGGTGCCTTTACCGGTCTGGGAATTCTGCTTGTTGGCCCCGCCATCGACGAAGTTGACCTCGGGATTGAAGAACTTCACCTGCGCCACTACGGCATGGTCGTACCACAGCGAGTGCCAACTGACTGCCAGATCGATCACGGGCGCGTTGACGAACGGCACCGGCACCTTGCCGTCGACCTTGACGATTTTCAGCCCGTTGATCTTGTAGGCGCCGCGCCACAAGGCCAGATCGACGTCGGTGATCTGGCCCCGGTAATCGCCCATGTCCGCCAGTTTGTCGTTCAGGTAGTCACGCACCACGTAGGGCAGGGCGATGTGCAGGGCAATCAGCAACACAACGACGACGGCGAAAATCCCTAATGGCCAGCTGTAGCGACGCTTCATGGCGGCAATTCCCGAACGATGTAAGCGATTGACTGTTGCGTGACGCAGACGTTCGACCCGACTGGACTGCGCCAGGCAACAGGCATACCTTGGAAGGCTGAATTCAACGCTGCATAAGGACCCAGCCATGAGCCGTATTTTCGCTGACAACGCCCATTCCATCGGCAACACGCCGCTGGTGCAGATCAACCGCATCGCGCCGCGTGGCGTGACTATCCTGGCCAAGATCGAGGGGCGCAACCCCGGTTACTCGGTCAAGTGCCGGATCGGCGCGAACATGATCTGGGACGCCGAAAGCAGCGGCAAACTCAAGCCAGGCATGACCATCGTCGAGCCGACCTCCGGCAATACCGGTATCGGCCTGGCCTTTGTTGCGGCGGCCCGTGGCTATAAATTGATGTTGACCATGCCGGCCTCGATGAGTATCGAACGGCGCAAGGTGCTCAAGGCGCTGGGCGCAGAGCTGGTCCTGACTGAACCGGCCAAGGGCATGAAAGGCGCGATCGAGAAGGCCGCCGAAATCGTTGCCAGCGATACCGGCAGATACTTCATGCCATCGCAGTTCGATAACCCGGCCAACCCGGCGATTCACGAAAAGACCACCGGTCCGGAAATCTGGAACGACACCGATGGTGCGGTGGATGTACTGGTAGCTGGCGTCGGAACCGGTGGAACCATCACCGGCGTTTCGCGGTATATCAAGAATACCCAGGGCAAGCCGATTCTGTCGGTGGCGGTGGAACCCGTGTCATCGCCGGTGATCAGCCAGGCACTGGCAGGCGAGGAGATCAAGCCGAGCCCGCACAAGATTCAGGGGATTGGCGCCGGTTTCGTGCCGAAGAACCTCGATCTGTCGATGGTCGATCGGGTAGAGCAGGTCACCGATGACGAGTCCAAGACCATGGCGCTGCGCCTGATGCAGGAAGAAGGGATCTTGTGCGGTATTTCCTGCGGCGCGGCGATGGCTGTAGCGGTACGACTGGCAGAGACTCCGGAAATGCAGGGCAAGACCATCGTGGTAATTCTGCCGGACTCCGGGGAGCGTTATCTGTCGAGCATGCTGTTCAGCGATTTGTTCACTGAACAGGAGAACCAGCAGTAAGCGAATTGATTCAGATCAGCCGGAGTTCAGGATCGTTATGCTAATAAATGCTTTGTTGCGCAATTCTTAACACTGAATCTTGGGTTGGGCGGGTTTTGCCCGAGGCCGGTAGTGTTTATCATGGCCGGCTGCCATGCCGAGTAATGGGCCTTGCGCAGCGTTGTCTTTATTCAAGGAGTCGTTGATGACCTTTTCGTTAGCCGCCAAGGTGTTGGTGTTGCTGCTGTTTGTGGGCAGCATCCTCTATGTGCATTTGCGCGGCAAGGCGCGTTTGCCGGTCCTGCGTCAGTTCGTCAACCACTCGGCGCTGTTCGCTCCGTACAACGCCCTGATGTACCTGTTCTCCGGCGTGCCGTCCAAACCGTATCTGGATCGCAGCAAGTTTCCGGAACTGGATGTGCTGCGCGACAACTGGGAAACCATTCGCGACGAGGCCATGCACCTGTTCGACGAGGGCTACATCCGCGCCGCCGAGAAGAACAATGACGCCGGTTTCGGCTCGTTCTTCAAGAAGGGCTGGAAGCGTTTCTACCTCAAGTGGTACGACAAACCGCTGCCGTCGGCCGAAACCCTGTGCCCGAAAACCGTGGCGCTGGTCAGTGCGATTCCCAACGTCAAAGGCGCGATGTTTGCGCTGTTGCCGGGTGGCAGCCACTTGAACCCGCACCGTGATCCGTTTGCCGGCTCCCTGCGTTATCACCTGGGCCTGTCGACGCCGAACTCCGACGATTGCCGGATCTTCGTGGACGGTCAGGTCTACGCCTGGCGTGACGGTGAAGACGTGATGTTCGACGAGACTTACGTCCACTGGGTCAAGAACGAAACCGAACAGACCCGCGTCATCCTGTTCTGCGACGTCGAACGCCCGCTGAGCAATCGCCTGATGACCCGCATCAACCGCGCCATCAGCGCTTGGCTGGGTCGTGCCACCGCTCCGCAGAATCTTGATGATGAACGCGTCGGCGGGATTAACCAGGCTTATGCCTGGAGCAAGAACTTCAGCGACAAGTTCAGCGGCGTGGTCAAGCAGTGGAAGCGCCGTAATCCGAAGGCCTACCGCATCCTGCGCCCGATTCTGGCAGTGGTGGTGCTGACGCTGTTGGGGTATTGGCTGTTTGGTTGAGGCTGGATGCTATAACTAAAAAAACCGCTCGTATGAGCGGTTTTTTATTGTCTGTGAGTCAACGGCGTCCAGCGAGAACGTTGGGTTCGTCTTCAATGCCTGTAATCAGCAACTGCAGAAAGCGCCGCTGATTGGCTGATAGCTCGGAGGAGACAATTTTGTCTTCCGTTTTGATTGATCTTTTCTTGGTGGGGGATTTCTTGACTGATTTGCGCATGCTCCCTCCCTCATTGTTCATTACTTGAACTGTTTTCACGATACGTTACTCTCCACTGCGAGGACAAGACGACCTTCCAAATCAAATTTGAAGCCAAGCTTTGTATAAACAGGAATTGCTCCCTGCATTGGCTCCTGGACTTCAATGAAGTTGCTGCCAATTATTTGGGCGAACTCATCGATGACCATCATCGCCAGGGTCCCGATACGATTCTTTAGCGGGTGAGAATCTCCGGGTCGCCCCTCCAATCGTACGATTCGAATACGTTGGCGGCTTTTGTTCGGATTGACGAAACACAGTCCGCACAGCTGTTCTTCAAACCAGATCGCGATATCCAGGGACAGGGGTTCTCGTGACTTCCATGCAGCAACCTCTTGCCAGCAAAAAAGTGGATTCTCCCAAAGTTCAAACGCGTTCAGTGCTATGGCATCGATGGGTTCGAAGCGTACTTTCGACAAGTCTTGTCCCGCTGGTAGCTGTAATAGAGCTTTGGCGATGCTTGCCTGTTTCCTGGCCTGCGACCTGTACAGTTGATAGCGCAGATAACTCCGTTCCCTTGGCATGTGATCTCGAGCATTCCCTGTCTCCCCATCAATGGGCGTAGCCGTTGCTCATCAGCCTATGCGCCTGCTATCGAGCTGTCCCTGCTGGCCCTTTGGCCAAACCGTTGCAATCCATGTCCGGCGCTGGTTATAGTCGGCGCTGGTGAATCAGAGGATTCACATCCCAACCCCCTCAAAAAAGATCAGTGCCAATGCCTGCATCCCTCATCAACGCGGTAGTCGATTCAGCGGTCAACGCTGGCGTCGTGTCGTGCGGGAATCAGCAGCCTGGACAGATCAGTCATTACCCTCCACCTGTCAGTAGCACGCCGGTGTGCGCAGTCGTATCACCGCCGGGCGTTGGCGTTTCGGGCTGATCGGCGTTCTCTGCCGACCCCTGCGCCCGCCAGAAAAAACCTACTGAATTTCAGCTTTGGCTGAGTTGGCTTTTTGCCTGACTACAGGTGGTATTCATGTTTGTCCTTTCGAAAAAGTCCGCGCTCGCGGCGACGTCCACGAGCCTGTTCGTTCTGCTGTGGAGCAGCGGGGCGATTTTCTCCAAATGGGGCCTGGCCCACGCTTCGCCCTTTGCCTTTTTGCTGATTCGCTTTGTAATCGCCCTGTGCGGGCTGCTGCTGTTGGCGCCTCTGCTCAAATTGAAGTTGCCCAAGGGCGGCAGGCCGATGCTGTATGCGATCGCCACCGGGGTAGTGCTGTTGGGGGCTTACCAGATTTTCTATCTGCTGGCGCTCAACACCCGAATCACGCCTGGCGTGATGGCGACCATCATGGGCGTGCAACCGATCCTCACGGTGGTGCTGATGGAGCGCCAGCGTTCGGCGAGCCGAATGTTCGGTCTGGCCCTGGGCCTGGCCGGTCTGATCATGGTGGTTTACCAGGGGATCGGTCTGGCGGGCATGTCCTGGCAGGGCATGCTGTTTGGCTTGCTGGCGCTGGCGAGCATGACCCTGGGCTCGATCATGCAGAAACGCATCACTGAAAATCCCCTCGGTACGCTGCCGGTGCAGTACCTGTCCGGACTGCTGTTGTGCGGGATTTTCGTGCCGTTTCAGCCGTTCCACTTTGAACACGGCGCAGGTTTCATCGTGCCGGTGTTGTGGATGGGGCTGGTGGTGTCGGTGCTGGCGACACTGTTGCTGTATCGCCTGATCGCCCGGGGCAATCTGGTGAATGTCACCAGTCTGTTCTATCTGGTGCCGGCGGTGACGGCAGTGATGGACTATCTGATTTTCGGCAATCGCCTGGCGGCGTTGAGTGTGCTGGGGATGCTGCTGATCATCGTTGGTCTGGCGTTTGTGTTCCGTAAATCTGCTGGATAAACGCAAGTGGGCCAGGCATTTCCAGTGTCTGGTCCGGCCTCTTCGCGAGCAAGCCCACAGGGTCAGCGCCAATTTGAAAATGGCGCATCACCCTGTGGGAGCGGGCTTGCTCGCGACGACGGACTGATCAACGCCGCAAAATCATCGGGCTGTCGCTGCAGAGGGCTTCACCACCGCAGGCTTGAGCACCAGCCACAACGCCAGCGCAATCAACACCCCGCCATACAGGTGAGCCATCGACAACGGTTCATCCAGCAACAACGCCCCCCACAACACGCCGAACGCCGGGATCATGAAGGTCACGGTCATCGATTTGACCGGGCCGATGGAGCTGAGCAGGCGGAAATAAATGATGTAGGCGAACGCCGTGCAACCCAGGCCCAGGCCCAGCAGCGACAGCCAGACATTCCATCCGCCCCAGCTTGTTGGTGGTGCGGTGATCACGCTGTAGCCGAACAGCGGCAATAGAAACAGCGAGGCGCCGAGCATGCTGCCCACGGCCGAGAGGCGACTGTCGAGCCCACCGCTATGATCCAGCCAGCGCCGCGTGAGAAATCCTGCGAAACCATAACAAGTGGTGGCAAGCAGGCAGGCGAGGGCGCCCATCAGCAATTGCATGTCGAAGGCCACCGGCCCAGCACGCGTCAGCACACCGACACCGAACAAGCCGAGGAACACCCCCGCCAGTTTGGCGACAGTGAGCTTTTCACTGAAAAACAGCCCGCCAATCAACACGCCCATCAATGGCGTGGTGGCATTGAAGATCGCCGAGTAACCGGCCGGCAACACTTGCGCCGCCACCGAATACAGCGTTGCCGGAATCCCCGAGTTGATCACGCCCAGCAACATCACGGTTTTCAGTTTGCCCTTGAAATCCCAGCTGATGCGCATCAGGCCGAGAATCACCAGCAAGCCCACGGCAGCAATCGACACCCGAAAGAATGCGGTCGGAATCGTGCCTATCACCGGCGCAATGATGCGCATGAACAGGAAGCTTGCGCCCCAGATGGCTGCCAGCGACAGCATGCGGAAAATATCGACAGCGCTCACGATGGCACTCCTTCCTTGATCGGGACGAGAGTGTTGCCGAGCGCTCAGGCAATGGCAACCGCTAATCGGGCATTTAATTACGCACGCGGTTTTACCCACGGAAAAATCCGGCGATGGACGCCAGTGCTTGGCTTTTGGCAGAAATTGCACTTCACCTGCACACGGTTCCGTGGCTAAGCTCAGGCACAGATTTCCACTTGTACGCCGAGGTCTCAACCTATGCCGCAGCAATGGCCAGCCACCGATATCGCCCGCATGATCCTCGATGGCTTTGACGATTACCGCGAGCATTTCCGGCGGATCACCGACGGTGCGCGCGAACGCTTCGAGCAGGCGCGCTGGCAGGAGACGCAGACCGCGTCGGCTGCGCGGATCAACCTTTACGAGGAAAAGGTCGGTGAAACCATTGCCCGCCTGCGCGAGCACTTCGACGATGAGACGCTGATGAATGTCAGTTGCTGGCCGCTGGTGAAAAGCGCCTACATCAGCGTGATCGACCTGCGCTTTGATGATGAACTGTCCGAGACCTGGTACAACTCGATCTTCTGCGGGCTGTTCAGTCATGATCTGATCAGCGACGGCTGCATGTTCATCCACACCACCCGCCCGAGCCTGCGCCGCGCCCGGGCCGCGCAAACCCGTACCTACAAGCCGCAGGGCCAGTTGTCATCGATGCTCGCGAGCATCTTTGCCGACTATCGCTTCAGCGAGGATTACGCCGACTTGCCGGGCGATCTGCAGCGCCTCGAAGCGCAGTTGCGCGAGAACCTGCCGGATTGGGTGTGCAAGGATCCGGAGCTGGCCGTCGAGCTGTTTTCCTCGGTGCTGTACCGCAACAAAGGCGCCTATCTGGTCGGGCGCATCTACACCCGCGACGAACAATGGCCGCTGGTGATTCCACTGCTGCACCGTGAGGGCCGCGGGATCCAGATTGATGCGTTGATCACCGACGAAGCCGATGTGTCGATCATCTTTTCCTTCACCCGCTCGTATTTCATGGTCGATGTGCCGGTGCCGGCGGAATTCATCGGATTTCTGCGGCGCATCCTGCCGGGCAAGCACATCGCCGAGCTGTACACCTCGATCGGTTTCTACAAGCACGGCAAATCCGAGTTCTACCGCGCGCTGATCAATCATCTGGCCAACACAGATGATCAGTTCATCATGGCCCCCGGCGTGCGCGGCATGGTCATGAGCGTGTTTACCCTGCCGGGCTTCAATACCGTGTTCAAGATCATCAAGGACCGCTTCTCGCCGTCGAAAAACGTCGACCGGGCAACGGTCATCGAAAAGTACCGATTGGTGAAAAGCGTCGATCGGGTCGGGCGCATGGCCGATACCCAGGAGTTCGCCGACTTCCGTTTTCCGCTGAGCAAGTTCGATCCGGCGTGCCTTGAAGAACTGCTTGAGGTCGCGCCGTCGACGGTCTCGGTCGAAGGCGATACGGTGCTGATCCGCCACTGCTGGACCGAACGGCGGATGACCCCGCTCAACCTTTATCTGGAAAACGCCAACGAGGCGCAGGTGCGTGAGGCGTTGGAGGATTACGGCCTGGCGATCAAGCAACTGGCGGCAGCGAACATCTTTCCCGGCGACATGCTGCTGAAGAATTTCGGCGTCACTCGGCACGGGCGCGTGGTGTTCTATGACTACGACGAGATCTGTTTCCTGACCGAAGCCAACTTCCGCCATATCCCCGCGCCGCGTACACCGGAGGACGAAATGGCCTCGGAGCCGTGGTACTCGATCGGGCCACTGGATGTGTTTCCCGAGGAGTTTCCACCGTTTTTGTTTGCTGATTCGGCGCAACGCAAGCTGTTCGATCAGTTACATGGTGAGTTGTATAACGCCGATTACTGGAAGAGTCTGCAAGAGGCGATTCGTGCGGGGAAGGTCATCGATGTGTTCCCGTATCGGCGCAAGGGCCTGGACAACGAATAACAGCAGCGATGAGCGGCACGCTACAAGCCTCAAGCCGGAAACTGATTTAACTTGCCGCTTGTAGCTTGCCGCTTGTAGCTGCTTTTCTGCGACAATCGGCCCCCTGCATAAACAGACGACCGAATTGCGTACCCGATGACCGACGAATCGCCCTCCATCGACAAACTGCTGAAAAACCTTGATCACGCCATGCTCGCCGACCGTCACCGGCTGCGGCGGCAGTTGCTTGAGCTGCGCAAGAAACCCGACGAGGCCAAACTGGCCCAGTGGGTGGCGCGCATGCAGGCGTCCTGTGACCAGGTGCTGGCCCGCAAGGCCAGCCTGCCGGTGATTCGTTACGACGACAGCCTGCCGATTGCCGCCAAGCGCGATGAAATCAAGGCTGCGCTGGAGAAGCATCAGGTACTGATCATCGCCGGCGAAACCGGCTCGGGCAAAACCACTCAGTTGCCGAAAATCTGTCTGGAAATCGGTCGCGGTCAGTACGGTCTGATCGGTCACACCCAGCCGCGTCGAATCGCTGCACGCAGCGTCGCCAGTCGGGTTGCCGAAGAGCTTGGTACACCGCTGGGTTCGCTGGTCGGCTATCAGGTACGTTTCGAGGATCAGAGCGACTCCAACACCCTGATCAAGCTGATGACCGACGGCATTCTGCTGGCGGAAACCCAGAACGACCGCTACCTCGAACGCTACGACACGATCATCGTCGACGAAGCCCACGAACGCAGCCTGAACATCGACTTTCTGCTCGGTTATCTGAAAACCCTGCTGCCGCGTCGTCCGGACCTGAAAGTCATCATCACTTCGGCGACCATCGACCTGGAGCGCTTTTCCAGGCATTTCGATGGGGACGGCCTTTGCGGCGCGCCGATTGTCGAGGTCTCCGGCCGCACCTTCCCGGTGGACACCTGGTATCGCCCGCTGACCCTGGAGCAGGACGAAGAGGGCAACCGTGTCGAGGACGACCTGACCGTGGATCAGGCGATTCTGGCCACCCTCGACGAAATCGCCGCGTACGAGCGCAGCGAACGCCGCAGCCCTGGCGATGTGCTGGTGTTCCTGCCGGGCGAGCGCGAAATTCGCGACGCCGCCGACATGCTGCGCAAGGCCCAGCTCAAACATACCGAAATCCTGCCGCTGTACGCGCGTCTGTCGCCGGCCGAGCAGCAGCGGATTTTCCAGTCACACCCGGGGCGTCGTGTGGTGTTGGCGACCAACGTCGCCGAGACCTCGCTGACCGTGCCGGGCATCCGTTACGTGATCGACAGCGGCACCGCGCGCATCAGTCGCTACAGCTACCGCGCCAAGGTGCAGCGTCTGCCGATCGAGGCGATTTCCCAGGCCAGCGCCAACCAGCGTAAAGGTCGCTGCGGCCGGGTTGAACCGGGTATTTGCGTGCGGTTGTACAGCGAGGAGGATTTCCTCGGCCGTCCGGAATTTACCGATCCGGAGATTCTGCGCACCAACCTTGCCGCCGTCATTTTGCAGATGCTGCACCTGCGCCTCGGCGAGATCACTGCTTTCCCGTTCATCGAACCGCCCGACGGCAAGGCGATCAGCGATGGTTTCAACCTGCTGCAAGAACTCTCGGCGGTGGACCGCAACAGTCAGCTGACCCCCCTGGGTCGCCAGTTGGCGCGCCTGCCGGTGGATCCGCGCATGGGGCGCATGTTGCTCGAAGCGGCCAGGCTCGGCAGCCTGCAGGAAGTGTTGATCGTCGCCAGTGCGATGTCGATTCAAGACCCGCGCGAGCGTCCGCCGGAGCGTCAGCAAGCTGCGGATCAGGCGCACGCGCAATGGAAGGACACTGATTCGGACTTCGCCGGGCTGGTCAATCTGTGGCGTGGCTTTGAAGAGCAGCGCCAGGCGCTGACCGCCAGCCCGCTGCGCAATTGGTGCCGGAAGAATTTCCTGAACTACCTGCGCCTGCGCGAGTGGCGTGACTCCCATCGCCAGTTGAGCCTGATCTGCCGCGACATGCAGCTGAGCCTCAACAAAGAACCAGCGGATTACCCGAAACTGCACAAAGCGGTGCTGGTCGGCCTGCTCAGCCAGATCGGCCAGAAAACCGAGGACGGTGATTACCTCGGCGCCCGTCAGCGGCGCTTCTGGATTCATCCCTCGTCGGGCATCGGCAAGAAGCGTCCGCAATGGCTGATGACCGCCGAACTGGTGGAAACCACCAAGCTCTACGCGCGCATGGTCGCCAAGATCGACCCCGACTGGATCGAGCCGCTGGCCGGGCACCTGATCAAGAAGAACCACTTCGAGCCACACTGGGAGAAGAAGCGCGGCCAGGTCGTGGCGTACGAGCAGATCACCCTGTTCGGGCTGATCGTGGTCGGCCGCCGCCCGGTGCATTACGGCCCGGTGGATCCGGTGGTCTCGCGCGAGCTGTTTATCCGCGAAGGCTTGGTGCGGGGCGAAATTCAGTCAAAAGCCAAGTGCCTGACGGCCAACAAACAGTTGCTTGAACAGCTCGACGAACTGGAAGCCAAGGCTCGTCGTCGTGACATTCTTGCGGACGAAGAAACCCTCTACGCGTTCTACGATGCGCGCTTGCCGGCGGAGATTCACCAGACCGCAACCTTCGACAGTTGGTATCGGGTCAACAGCCAGAAAGACCCGCAACTGCTGATCATGCGCGAGGAAGACGTGCTGGCCCGCGAGGCCAGTGAAGTCACCGCACGCGACTATCCGGACACGCTGCACATCGGTGATCTGGAACTGGCCCTCAGTTACCACTTCGAGCCCAATCATCCGCGCGACGGCGTGACCCTGCGCGTACCGGCGCCGCTGTTGCCGATGCTGCCGCCGGAACGTCTGGAGTGGCTGGTGCCGGGGCTGATCGAGGCCAAGTGCATTGCCCTGGTGCGCAACCTGCCGAAGGCCTTGCGCAAGAACTTTGTGCCGGTGCCGGACTTCATCAAAGCGGCGTTGCAGCGCATGACCTTCGCCGAAGGTTCGTTGCCGCAGGCGCTCGGTCGCGAGCTGCTGCGCATGACCGGTGCGCGGGTCAGCGATGAGGCGTGGGTGGAAGCCGCGCAGCAGGTCGAAAGCCATTTGCGGATGAACCTGGAAATCGTCGACGGTCAGGGCAAGTTCCTCGGCGAAGGCCGGGATCTGGCCGAGCTGACCGCACGTTTCGCCGAGGCCAGCCAGGCCGCGTTGGCCGTACCGCAAAGTGCGAAAAGTCAGCAACCGGTGGAGGCCAAGGTCTTCGCCCCGGTGGCGGAGAAGACTCAACAGAAGATCGCCGGGCTGTCGATGACGGTGTATCCGGCGCTGGTGGAAGAGGGCGGTACGGTCAAGGAAGGGCGTTTCTCGACCCCGGCAGAAGCCGAGTTCCAGCATCGCCGTGCCTTGCAGCGTCTGCTGATGCAGCAACTGGCCGAGCCGGCGAAGTTCCTGCGCGGCAAGTTGCCGGGCGTTACCGAGCTGGGCTTGCTGTACCGCGAGCTGGGGCGGGTCGATGCGCTGGTCGAAGACATTCTGCTGGCCAGCCTCGACAGCTGCATTCTGGAAGGCGAAGACCCATTGCCGCGTGACGGTGTGGGTCTCGCCGCATTGGCCGAACGCAAGCGCGGCAGTTGGACCGAGCACGCCGAGCGCGTGGCGCGGCTGACGCTGGAGATTCTCAAGCTGTGGCACGGTCTGCAAAAGCGCTTCAAGGGCAAGATCGACCTGGCTCAGGCCGTGGCCCTCAACGATATCAAGCTGCAACTCAGCCATCTGGTCTACCCGGGTTTTGTCCGGGAAACGCCGATGCAATGGCTCAAGGAGTTGCCGCGTTATCTGAAGGCCGTCGAGCAGCGTTTCGAGAAACTGGGCGCGCAGGTGCAGAAGGATCGCGTATGGAGCGGCGAACTGGCCGGTCTCTGGAGCCAATACCAAACCCGCGCCGCCAAGCATGCTCAGGAAGGCAAGCGCGATCCGCAGCTTGAGTTGTACCGCTGGTGGCTGGAGGAGTACCGGGTTTCGCTGTTCGCTCAGCAGTTGGGGACGAAAGCGCCGATCTCGGACAAGCGGCTGAGCAAGCAGTGGAGTCAGGTCGAGGCCTGACACACCGCAATCGCGAGCAGGCTCACTCCTACAGGGAAATGGGGTGGTGCTTGAGAATGGCGCCAAAACCTTGGGTTTATGGCAAACTTCGCGACCATAAATGCCGTTTTCGCGACCCAGAGCCTTCAGCGAGGTCACAAACGGCAATATAAAGATGCCAGGTCAGCGTCCTCGGACGGGAATAGACCCATTGTGTGTTGGTACGTCGGTGCCAGCGCTTTCTGCCTGAACAGATTAGAGAAACGACCATGCATAACGTCGTCATCAGCGGCACCGGCCTGTACACCCCGGCCAACAGCATCTCCAACGAAGAGCTGGTGCAGTCTTTCAATACCTATGTCGCGCAGTTCAACGCCGACAACGCCGAAGCCATCGCCAGCGGTGAAATCCAGGCGCTGACCGAATCCAGCGCCGCGTTCATCGAAAAGGCCTCGGGCATCAAGAGCCGCTTTGTCATGGACAAGGACGGCATTCTCGACCCGCAACGCATGGCTCCGCGCCTGCCGGAGCGTTCCAACGACGAATGGTCGGTACTCTGCCAGATGGCCATCGGCGCTGCCGAACAGGCGCTGCAACGTGCCGGCAAGACCGCCGCCGACATCGACGGCGTGATCGTTGCCTGCTCCAACCTGCAGCGCGCCTATCCGGCCATCGCCATTGAAGTCCAGGAAGCGCTGGGCATTCAGGGTTTCGGTTTCGACATGAACGTGGCGTGCTCCTCGGCGACCTTCGGCATTCAGGCTGCGGCCAACAGCGTGCAACTGGGCCAGGCCCGGGCGATCCTGATGGTCAATCCGGAAGTCTGCACCGGTCACCTGAACTTCCGCGACCGCGACAGCCACTTCATCTTCGGTGACGCCGCGACTGCCGTGATCATCGAGCGTGCCGACCTGGCGACGTCCAGGTACCAGTTCGACGTGGTCAGTACCAAACTGCTGACCAAGTTCTCCAACAACATCCGCAACAACTTCGGCTTCCTCAATCGTGCGGCGGAAGAGGGCATCGGTGCCCGCGACAAACTGTTCGTGCAGGAAGGTCGCAAGGTGTTCAAGGATGTTTGCCCGATGGTCGCGGAATTGATCGGCGAGCATCTGCAGGAAAACCAGCTCAACGTCGGTGACGTCAAGCGTTTCTGGCTGCACCAGGCCAACCTGAGCATGAATCATCTGATCGTGCGCAAGCTGCTGGGCCGCGAAGCCACTGAAGAAGAGGCGCCGGTGATTCTCGACACCTACGCCAACACCAGCTCCGCCGGTTCCGTGATTGCCTTCCACAAGCATCAGGATGACCTGGCTGCCGGTTCGCTGGCCGTGCTGAGCTCGTTCGGCGCCGGTTACTCGATCGGCAGCGTGATTCTGCGCAAGCGCTGAGTTCGCCACAAAAGATCGCAGCCTGCGGCAGCTCCTGCACTGACGGTATTGATCCGCCGTTGTAGGCGCTACCGCAGGCTGCGATCTTTTGCTTTCGACCATCTGAAAACGAGGTGTGAATGGCCGCAACGGACGACACCCAACTGCTCGAGCGCCTGTTGGCCGGTGAGCAAAAAGCCTTCAAGGAACTGGTCAGCACTTACCAGAGCGCCATGCGCGCCGTGGCGTATGCCATCGTCGGCCAGCGTCATGTCGAAGAAGTGGTGCAGGACGCCTGGTTGTCGGTGGTGCGCCATATCGGTGGCTTCGAGGGCCGCTCCAGCCTCAAGACCTGGCTGCTGACCATCACCGCCAACTCGGCCAAGAGCCGCTACAAGCAGAACCGCCGCGAAGTATTGATGGATGACCTGCCTTCGCCGCACGGCACCATCGATGACGATCGCTTTTCCCCCGGTGACGGCCATTGGCTGGTGGCGCCGTTCGCCTGGCATCAGGACACGCCGGAAGCCTTGCTCACCGAAAGCGAATTGCGCGATTGCCTGGAACACACCTTGCTCAGCCTGTCGGAACTGCAAAGCAGCGTGTTGCTGCTGCGCGAGCGTCAGGGGCTGGAGCTGGAAGAGATCTGTAATCTTCTGGAGATCTCGCTCTCCAATGTCCGTGTGCTGCTGCATCGTGCGCGGCTGAAAGTCTTCGCCACGGTGGAGCATTTTGAGGAGACCGGCGAATGCTGACCTGTAAAGAGCAAGTGGCGCGCTCCAGCGATTATCTCGATGGCCAACTGAGCTTTCGCGAGAAACTGATGGTGCGTCATCACCTGATGTTCTGCCCCAACTGTCGGCGATTCATTCGCCAGATGCGTTTGATGCAGGCCACGCTGAAAGCGATGCCGCAGAAACCTGAAGAGGGTGTGGATGCGCTGGCCGAAAGTCTGGCCGAGCAACGGCGCAAGGACCGTTCCTGAAAAATGATGTGTGGCGAGGGCGCTTGCTCCCGCTGGGACGCTCAGCAACCCTCGCTTTACTTAGAAGCAGAGGACTGCTGTGCACTCCAGCGGGAGCAAGCTCCCTCGCCACAGGGTCGCGCAATAGCCCGGCGCGGACGAAACGAACGGATGATGGGGATCGTCCCGCCCGCATCAGGCTATAAGGTGACGCTTTTTAGAACTTCGCTTCGGCATCCAGTTGCAGCGTGTTGATGTCGGAGTCGGTCTTTTTCAGGCTGGCGTTGGTGTAGTCCGAGTTGGCCATGAAGTAGGTCGCGCCCAGAGTGAAGTTCTTGTCCAGCTCGTAGCTGACTTTCAACTTGCTGCCGCGCGAACCGGTGTAGCCGTTGGCGAAGTCGGAGTCGGTGAAGGCACCGACCACCGCGTTACGCTGCACGTCGCGGTAGTTGTAGTCGATCCCGAAGCCATAAACCTTGGTCTTGACGCCGGCCAGCCAGCCAGTGTCCTGGTCGTTGCTGGCGTCTTTGTTGTTGACGTACTGACCGTAGATCGACAGCGGAACGGGCAGGTTGGCGATGTCCAGCTGACCAAAACCTTCATACAACTTGAAGGTTTCGTTCGGGCTGTTGCCATTGACCGCCAGGGCGCATGGCGCAGTAACGGTGCCGGTGGTCGGGCAGGCGCTGTCCTTGTCGTTGTCGTAGGAATAGATACTGCCGCCCAGGGTCAGTTTGAGGCTGTCGGTCAGTGCAAAGCGACCGCCCAACTGGCCGGCGTACAGACGCAGGTCGTGCTTGAACTGCACGCCTTCGCCGTCGACGTTGTCCTTGAGGGTGTAATGACCGGCGCTACCGAACAGCTCGGTGCTGCCGCTCAGCGGGTACTTGTAAGTGACGGCCAGACCTTCCGGGTTGATGTCGCTGTCCCAGATGATGTCGCCCATGCTGACCCAAGGCTGGTTCATTTTACCGGCGATCAGGTGCAGGTTCTTGATCGCGTCAGGGTGGTAGTCGACGTAACCCTGGTCGAGCCAGATCTGTTTCTTGTCGAAGTAGTTGTTCAGGTCCTGGTTGGTCGAGCGGGCATCGTCGCTGCTGCCGGTGGCGATACGGATACCGGTGTCCACCTGCGGGTTGATTTCGGTGTAGGCACCCAGGCGGGCACGAATGCGCTGACGGTCCTGGTCCTTGCTGTTCGGCACGCCATCGTTCTTGACGGTCTCCTGACGGAAACGCACATCGCCCTTGAACTGGGTCTTGGCAGCCCAGGCGAGTTTCTGGTCGAAGGAACTCAGCTCGTTGGTTTTCTTCGCGGTTGCCGCGATTTGCTCGTTGGTCTCTTGCTGCGCCTGCTGCGCGATTTGCTGAGCCTTCTGATCCTTGGCCAGTTCAGCTTGCAGTTCAGTGTACTGAGCCTGAGAAATGGAACCGTTGGCCTTGAGCATGTCGAGCAGTTTGGCGTCGACTGCAGCACTGGCCGGAACGCTCATGGCCAGCAACAGGCCACCGCACAGGGCCGCCGCAGTTTTCGTGGAAGCAAGACGCATAGCAATCTCCGAAGATGAGAGGGGATGGCTGAACCATCCTGGGCACACCGACGCGCACGTCGGAAAACAGTGTCCGGGTAGAACCCGGCGCTCTAAAAACAGGAGCGAGTATCGCGATGGTTTATGACAGAGCAGTGGCTAAGTGATGTCATGTCGATGACGATACAAAGGCGGCGTGAACTATTGAGCCAGAGCGCTGTCGGCCGATTGAGCGTGTGCAATGGTTGCCGATCAGCGATACTCGCGGGGCTTTGACGCCAAGATGTGGAGAGCCAGTTGATGCCGTTGCAACGTCTGCAAAACCTGTCAGAAATCGCCCCGACGAC
This sequence comes from Pseudomonas sp. H1h, assembly GCF_000633255.1. Taxonomy (GTDB): domain Bacteria; phylum Pseudomonadota; class Gammaproteobacteria; order Pseudomonadales; family Pseudomonadaceae; genus Aquipseudomonas. Next base: position 83,622 of record NZ_AYMJ01000015.1, on the reverse strand, counting down.
ATGGGATGCGCTGGTGCCCGAGAACCAGCCGTTTCTGCGGCATGCGTTCCTGAGTGCACTGGAAGACAGTGGCAGCGTCGGCCCCCATACCGGTTGGCAGCCTGAGCATTTGCTGCACCTGGAAGACGGGCAGTTGATCGCGGCGCTGCCCAGCTATCGCAAGTGGCATTCCTACGGCGAGTATGTGTTCGATCACGGCTGGGCCGATGCCTGCGCCCGAGCCGGCATCGATTACTACCCCAAGTTGCTGACGGCGGTACCGTTCAGTCCGGTCAGTGGCCCGCGACTGTTGGCGGTGAATGTCGAGGATGGTTTCGAACTGCTCAAGAGCCTGCCGGGTTATCTGGAAATCGAAGAACTTTCCAGCGCGCACATCAATTTCACCGACCCGTTCACCGACGCCGCCATGGCCGAGCAGCCGGGCTGGCTGCAGCGCATCGGCTGTCAGTATCACTGGCAGAATCGCGGTTATCGGGACTTCCAGGACTTTCTCGACCGGCTCAGTTCGCGCAAGCGCAAGCAGATGCGCAAGGAGCGCGAGCAAGTGGCGGGGCAGGGCTTCGAATTCGAATGGCTGGAGGGGCGTGAGCTGGACGAGTCGCAATGGGATTTTGTCTATGCCTGCTATGCCAACACTTACGCGGTGCGTCGGCAGACGCCGTACCTCACGCGCGAGTTTTTCAGTCTGCTGGCCGAGCGGATGCCGGAGTCGATTCGGGTAGTGCTGGCCAGACAGGATTCACGGCCAGTGGCGATGGCCTTCAGTCTGGTGGGAGGCGACAGCTTCTACGGTCGCTATTGGGGCTGCCTGGCCGAGTTCGACCGGCTGCATTTCGAGACCTGTTTCTATCAGGGCATGGATTACGCGATTGCCCAGGGTTATCAACGCTTTGATGCGGGTGCCCAAGGTGAGCACAAACTGATTCGCGGTTTTGAACCGGTGATCACGCACTCGTGGCATTACCTGCGCCATCCTGGCCTGAAGGCAGCGGTCAAAGACTTCCTACACCAGGAGCGCGCCGGCGTATTGGCCTACGCCGAGGAAGCCAGAACAGCCTTGCCCTACCGGCAAACATAGATCCCCTGTAGGAGTGAGCCTGCTCGCGATAGCGGCCTGTCTGCCAGTGATGAGCTAACCGACAGACCGCTATCGCGAGCAGGCTCACTCCTACAAGGTGAGTTGTGGCGTCTTCAAGATTCGTCTTTGCCCAGCCAGCGATAAATCGTCCCGCCCACCACCGCGCCCAGCAGCGGCGCGACCCAGAACATCCACAACTGCGCGATCGCCCAGCCGCCCACCATCAGCGCCGGCCCGGTGCTGCGCGCCGGGTTGACCGAGGTGTTGGTGACCGGGATCGAGATCAGGTGAATCAGCGTCAGGCCCAGGCCGATGGCAATCGGTGCGAGTCCCGCCGGGGCGCGTTTGTCGGTGGCGCCGAGGATGATGATCACGAACATGCCAGTCATCACCAGCTCGGTGACGAAACCTGCGGCCATTGAGTATTTGCCCGGTGAGTGTTCGCCATAACCGTTGGACGCCAGGCCCGCAGCGATGTCGAAACCCTCCTTGCCGCTGGCGATGTGCGCGAGCAACGCCGCTGCGAGAATCGCACCCAGCACTTGCGCGATGATGTAGGCGGGCAGCTCTTTGGCCGGGAACCGGCCGCCGACCACCAGACCCACGGAAACGGCCGGGTTCAGATGACAGCCGCTGATGTGGCCGATGGCGAACGCCATGGTTAACACGGTCAGACCAAATGCCAGGGCCACCCCCAGCACCCCGATGCCCAGAGGCGAAGACGCGGCGAGCACCGCACTGCCACAACCACCCAGAACCAACCAGAACGTACCCAACAACTCAGTAACTGAACGTTTGAACAGAGACATGAGAGTGTCCTTGATAGGCGTGCTATCGAGACTGAATCGATTTGTGCTTCCTTGCCAATTTACGACAGGTTCCCTGCTGGAACCTTGGCTGAGTACAGCAGGCTTTGGACGGATTTCCAGCGGGCACAAAAAAACCGCCAGAGCCTGTGGGGAGAGGGCTGTGGCGGTTCTCAGGCGTTCAGGATCACTGCGGACCCTGTGGCAGCGAGCCTGCTCGCGAAAGCGGCATGTCTGACAACAATGGTGGTATCTGACACTCCGCCTTCGCAAGCAGGCTCGCTCCCACATTGCAATTGAATTGACCCAATGATCAATCGATGCCGACAAACCCTCCGGTCTGATGTGCCCACAACCGCGCATACAGCCCGCGATGGGCCAGCAGTTCGGCATGGGTGCCGCTCTCGGCGATCTTGCCGTTTTCCAGTACCACCAGCCGGTCCATGCGCGCGATGGTCGAAAGGCGGTGGGCGATGGCGATCACGGTCTTGCCCTGCATGAGGGTTTCCAGGCTTTCCTGGATCGCCGCTTCGACTTCCGAGTCGAGTGCCGAGGTCGCTTCGTCCATGATCAGGATTGGCGCGTCCTTGAGCAGTACCCGCGCGATCGCAATGCGCTGGCGCTGGCCACCGGACAGTTTCACGCCGCGCTCGCCGACGTGCGCATCGAAACCGGTGCGGCCTTCAGCGTCCGACAGCAATGGAATGAACTCATCGGCGCGGGCCTTGTGCACCGCGTCCCAGAGTTCGGCATCGGTGGCATCGGGTTTGCCGTAGAGCAGGTTGTCGCGGATCGAGCGGTGCAGCAACGACGTATCCTGAGTGATCATGCCGATCCGCGCGCGCAGGCTTTCCTGGCCGACTTCGGCGATGTTCTGCCCATCGATCACAATCCGTCCGCCTTCGACGTCGTACAGGCGCAGCAGCAGGTTGACCAGGGTCGATTTGCCAGCACCGGACGGGCCGATCAGGCCGATTTTCTCACCCGGTTTGATGGTCAGATTGAGGTCGCCGATGATGCCTTTCTTCTTGCCGTAGTGAAAATCCACGTGCTCGAAACGCACTTCACCACGGGCCACGGCCAGCGGTTTGGCCTGCTCGCGATCGGTGACACTGACCGGTTGCGAGATGGTCTGCAGGCCATCCTGGACCATGCCGATGTTTTCGAAGATGCCGGTAACCACCCACATGATCCAGCCGGACATGTTGACGATGCGAATCACCAGGCCGGTCGCCAGGGCGATTGCGCCGACGGTGATCAGCGACTGCGTCCACAGCCACAGCGCCAGCGCAGTGGTGCCGACGATCAGCAGGCCGTTCATGGTGGTGATCGCCACGTCCATGCTGGTGACCACGCGACCGGCCATCTGCGCCTTGACCGTCTGCTCTTCGATGGCTTCCTTGGCGTAGTGCTGTTCGAAATTGGTATGGGCGAACAGCTTCAGGGTGGCGATGTTGGTGTAGCCGTCGACGATTCGCCCCATCAGTTTGGAGCGTGCGTCGGAGGCTTCTACCGAGCGATTTTTCACCCGTGGCACGAAGTAATACAGTGCGCCGATGTAGGCGGCGATCCACGTCAGCAGCGGGATCATCAGGCGCCAGTCGGCTTCGGCGAACAGCACCAGCGAGCTGATCGCGTAGATCAGCACGTGCCACAGTGCATCCACCGCCTGCACCGCCGAGTCACGAAGTGAGTTGCCGGTCTGCATGATGCGTTGGGCGATGCGCCCGGCGAAGTCGTTCTGGAAGAAGTTCAGGCTCTGCTTGAGCACATAGCTGTGATTCTGCCAGCGGATCATGCTGGTCATCCCCGGGCTCAGGGTCTGATGCACCAGCAGGTCGTGCAGGCCGAAGAAGATCGGCCGCAGCACCAGCGCGACCACCACCATCCAGGTCAGTTCGAGGGCGTGGTCGCTGAAGAAATTCGGGTTGGGCGTGCCTTGGGCCAGGTCGATGATGCGACTCAGGTAACTGAACAGTGCCACTTCGATCAGTGCGGCAAACAGGCCGACCACCAGCAGGGCAGCAAAACTCGGCCAGACCTGCTTGAGGTAATAGGTGTAGAAGGGCCAGACACGATCGGGCGGGGACGCCGTCGGGGCGTCGCGGAATATGTCGATCAGTTGTTCGAAACGGCGATAGAGCATCAGATAACCGCCCGGAAGCCGGGCTCTCCTTTTATCGGTGTGAGCGGCGTGGGGTTGAATTCACGCCGCTCGAAACGCCCTGTACAACTTAGTCGATGACTTTGGCCGACTTGATGATCACAGGGTCGGAAGGCACGTTTTGCATGCCTTGCCTGGTAGTGGTTGGCGAGTTGACGATGACGTCGACCACGTCCATGCCTTTCACCACTTTGGCGAACACCGCGTAACCGGCGTCACGGCCCGGGTCGAGGAAGTCGTTATCCTTCACGTTGATGAAGAACTGGCTGGTGGCCGAGTTTGGATCGGAGGTGCGGGCCATCGACAAGGTGCCGCGAACGTTATGCAGACCATTGCTGGCTTCGTTCTTGATCGGCGCCTTGGTTTCTTTCTGCTGCATCTGAGGTGTGAAACCACCGCCCTGAGCCATGAAGCCCGGGATCACACGGTGGAAAATGGTGTTGGTGTAAAAACCGCTGTTGACGTAATCCAGAAAGTTCTTGGTACTGATCGGCGCCTTGACCGGATCCAGTTCGATTTCGATCTGGCCGTTGGTGGTGTCCAGCAGCACGTGCGGTGCTTTGGCAGGCGTGGCAGCCATCAGGTTGGCAGCAAACAGCACAGTGCCGGCGGCGAGGGCAAGTTTTTTCAGCATGGGTCAGTGATCCTGAGATTGAATATCGGCTGCGGCAAGAAACTCCAGCAGCGTTTGGTTGAAGCGTTCGGGTTGATCAAGCGGGGTGGCGTGGCGCGAATCGGCGATCACCACCAGCCGCGCATCGGGCAGCAGTTTTACATAGGTTTCTTTCAGCGCCACCGGCGTGTAATCACGGTCGGCGCTGACGATGAGCGTTGGACAGGTCACGCGCGAAAGTCGTTCCTGAACCCCCCAGCCAACAATCGCATCGAAGCTGGCGAGATAAGCACGTTTGTCGTTTTTTGCCCAGCGCTCGGCCATTTTCTGCCGCAAATCGGCCTGCTCGGGTTTCGGGAACAGTTTGCCACCCAGTGCCTTGCCAATGCTCGCCAGGCTGAGTACGCGCATCAGGCTCCAGCGCTTGAACCACTGCCAATAATCGTCGCGACTGCGGATTTTGACTTCGGGGGCGCTGTTGACGATGGTCAGGCTTTTCAGCCTCTGTGGCTGATCGACGGCGAACTGAAAGCCGATCATCCCGCCCATCGACAGCCCCACGTAGTGCACCGGACCGAGGTTCAGGTGTTCGATCAATGCCAGCAGATCGGCGCTGAAACCGGCGATGCTGTAGCGCTCGCGAGGTTTGTCCGAGCGACCGTGACCGCGTATGTCCGGAACGATCACCCGGTAGTGCGCCGACAGCGCCGGGATCTGCATTTCCCAGTCCAGGGTGCTCGAGCCGAGCCCGTGAACCAGCAGCAACGGCGTACCGTGGCCATATTCCTCGTAGTGCAGGTTGCAACCTTCGTGCTCGAAATAGGCCATCGGTGAACTCCGTGTCAGGCTTGTTCGGGGGCGGCGAACGGCGCGTCCAGCGGTAATGTGTCGAAGGTGCGCAACAGTTCGATGAGGATTTGCGTCGCCGGGCCCAGTGGTTTGTCCTTGTTCGAATACAGGTAGAAGCTCGGGTTACGGCTGCCGCCCTGATCCAACGGTAGCAGCTTGAGCGTGCCTTCCTTCAATTCCCGTTCGATCATGTGCCGTGGCAACCAGGCAAAGCCCAGGCCACTGCTGACGAATGTCGCGGCGGTGGCGAGGCTGCCGACGGTCCAGCGCTGTTCGGCGCCGAGCCAGCCGACGTCGCGCGGTTGCTGGCGACCGGAGTCGCGGATCACCACCTGCATCTGGGTTTCCAGATCCTGGAAGCTCAGCTCGCGGTTGAGCCGATGCAGGGCGTGATCAGGGTGGGCGACGGCGACAAACTCGACGTCGCTCAATTCCGCGCCGAGGTAGCCGGGGATGCTCAGACCAGTAATGGCCAGATCGGCCACGCCTTCAAGCAACACTTCTTCTACACCCGACAACACCTCCTCGCGCAGGCGCACGCGGCAGCCGCGACTCTGCGGCATGAACGCGGTCAGGGCCCTGACGATGCGCGCGCTCGGGTAAGCGGCATCGACCACCAGTCGCACCTCGGCCTCCCAGCCTTGCTCCATATGGTGGGCGAGGTCTTCCAGTTGGCTGGCCTGTTTCACCAGTTGCCGTGAGCGGCGCAGCAGCACGCCACCGGCCTCGGTAAGCACCGCTTTACGCCCGTCGATGCGCAGCAAAGGCACGCCGAGCTGATCCTGCATGCGGGCGACGGTGTAACTCACCGACGATTGCGAACGGTGCAGTGCCTCGGCGGCCTGGGCGAATCCGCCATGGTCGACCACGGCCTGCAGTGTTCGCCATTGATCAAGGGTCACGCGGGGCGCTTTCATCAATAGCTCCTCTTGTCCTAAGCTGGCCGTCCCTCATGGAGACTGGCGAATGAAAAAATTCTGTTGTGTGGTGCTAGCGTTGCTGCCGCTGACTGCGTTTGCTTACCCGATCGATGTGCAGAAGAGCCTCAATGGCCTGAAGATCGACTACGAAACCTACGACACCGATAAAGACATTGGCTCGATCCGCGTCGCCAACTACGGCGATGTCGATGCGCTGTGCAAAGCCGTGTTCAGCAATGGCCCGGAAGCACCGCGTACACGCAACATCGAGGTGCCGGCCGGCAAACATACAAACGCCACGGCCAAGTTCTCACGCGAGATCATCAGGCTGCGCATCGAACTGAGCTGCAGCCCGAAATAATATCGATCCCTGTGGGAGCGAGCCTGCTCGCGAAGGCGTAGGGTCAGTCGACACAGTCTCTGACTGATGCACCGCTTTCGCGAGCAGGCTCGCTCCCACAAAGGCTTAGACGCATCTAAACGAATTATTCGATGCTTTGCAGCAATTATTTGCGCTTTTTCATCGATCCAACCCTGTTTAACCTTCACTCCATCGACCTACAACATTCTCGGATGGAGACTACACACCATGTCCCGCGTTCTGATCATCGAAAGCAGCGCCCGCCAGCAAGACTCGGTTTCCCGTCAACTGACCCAGACCTTTATCGGTCAGTGGAAAGCGGCGCATCCCAACGATCAGATCACTGTGCGTGACCTCGCCGTGAACCCGGTGCCACACCTGGACGCCAACCTGCTGGGCGGCTGGATGACGCCTGCCGAGCAGCGCAACGCCAACGAGCAATCATCGCTGGACCGCTCCAACGAGTTGACCGATGAGTTGCTGGCCGCCGACGTGCTGGTAATGGCTGCGCCGATGTACAACTTCGCGATCCCGAGCACCCTCAAGGCCTGGCTCGACCACGTGCTGCGTGCCGGCGTGACCTTCAAGTACACCGAAACCGGCCCGCAAGGCCTGCTCAGCGGCAAACGTGCCTACGTGCTCACCGCTCGCGGCGGCATCTACGCCGGCGGCCCGGCGGATCATCAGGAACCGTACCTGCGTCAGGTCATGGGCTTCATCGGCATCCACGACGTGACCTTCATTCACGCCGAAGGCATGAACCTGGGCGGCGACTTCCAGGAGAAGGGCCTGAATCAGGCCAACGCCAAACTGTCTCAAGTCGCTTGATCGGTTAATCGCCAGATAATCGCCGATTGTTTTAGTGACCTGGCGCAACCCCTTCAAGGTTCTACGCGCATCGAACCTCCCTTTGCACTTGTTGCTCCTGAGTGCTGTAGCCCGATTGAACGCTTTAGCGAGATCGGGCTTTTTTTTGCCTGTTGTCGTTTTATGGGGAACGCAAAAACAGAAAGTTCCTACATGGTTTTCAGGTTGTTCGTCGGACGCGGCATCTTTAGGCTTTTGCGTCAGCTGAACAGTCAGCGATCAGGGGTGAACCGCTTGGTGAGCTACGAGCCGACACCGCTGACAAACAAGACAGGGAGATCACGATGTTGAAGAAAGTCATTGCCGCAATCGCATTCATTTCGGCGCCCGCCTGGGCGAGTCCACCGCCGTTCACCGGCACCGATTTCAGTGGTGTCTATCAGTGCAAAGGCACTGACAGTCACATTGGCGAGTTCAAAGGCACGGTTGACATGAAGCTCAACGCCGAGCAGAGCACGGGTCATTACGGCGCCTACAGTTTCAAGCTGACGCTGGCAGACAAATCCGTGTACGACGGTTTTGCGGCTGCCAACGCCGATTCACTGGCCATTTACTTCGCTCACACCGACCCGGCACTGAAAGATTATGGTGTGGGTGCCGCCAAGGTAGAGGCAGGGTCTGACGGCAAACTCTCGTTCAACAAATACTATTACGGCCCTGAGTACGAAGGCGGCGGACACGGCATGGAGCACTGCGTCAAAGGATGACTCTGGTCCTGTGGGGGCGAGCAGCGTCGTCCCCACGGCGGCAGCCTTTGCACAGGGTTCGCGATCAGGCGTAAAACCCGCTATCGTCGCCGCCATTCGAAACAGAGGCGACCATGGGCTATCTACTTTTTGTCACGCTGATCCAGGCGTTTTCCTTCAGTCTGATCGGCGAATACCTCGCCGGGCATGTCGACAGCTACTTTGCGGTGCTGGTGCGTGTGGTGCTGGCCGGGCTGGTGTTCATCCCGCTGACCCGCTGGCGCTCGGTGGAACCTGCGTTCATGCGCGGCATGCTGCTGATCGGCGCGCTGCAGTTCGGCATCACCTACGTCTGCCTGTACCTGAGCTTCCGCGTGCTGACGGTGCCGGAGGTGCTGCTGTTCACCATCCTCACGCCGCTGCACGTGACGCTGATCGAAGATGCGCTGAACCGCCGTTTCAACCCGTGGGCGCTGGTGGCCGCATTGGTCGCAGTAGGTGGCGCGGCGGTGATTCGCTTTGACCGGATCAACCCGGACTTCTTCATGGGCTTTTTGCTGCTGCAACTGGCCAACTTCACCTACGCCGCCGGACAGGTGCTGTACAAGCACCTGGTGGCGAAACACCCAAGCGACCTGCCGCATTACCGGCGTTTCGGCTTCTTCTATCTCGGTGCATTGGCGGTGGTGTTGCCGGCGTTTCTGCTGTTCGGCAAAGCCGACTTTCTGCCTGAAGCGCCGCTGCAGTGGGGCGTGTTGCTGTTTCTCGGGCTGGTCTCGACGGCGCTGGGTCTGTACTGGTGGAACAAGGGCGCGTGCCTGGTCAATGGCGGCACGCTGGCAGTGATGAATAACCTGCATGTGCCGGTGGGCTTGCTGCTGAATCTGCTGATCTGGAATCAGCACGAGGAACTGGGCAGGTTGTTCCTTGGCGGGAGTGTCATCCTCACAGCCGTATGGATTAGCCGTTTAGGTATCCGCAAAGTTCCAACCACCGGATAACCCCTGTGGGAGCGGGCTTGCTCGCGAAAGCGATGTGTCATTCAAAGATTATGTTGACTGATTTGACGCCTTCGCGAGCAGGCTCACTCCCACAGTTTTGATCGGTGGCGTTACATCAAGTGTTTCTGGGTTTGCGGAATGTGCGCCGAACCCAACACCGCCGGCAACAACCCCGACCGCAAATCCCCGCCACTCGGCTGCTGATACAGGCTCAACCCAAACTCCGGCAGCACCGCCAGCAGGTAATCGAAAATATCCCCCTGAATCCGCTCATAGTCGGCCCACGCCGTGGTGCTGGTGAAGCAGTAGATTTCCAGTGGAATGCCCTGCGCGGTGGTCTGCATCTGGCGGACCATGCAGGTCATGTTCGGCTGGACCTCCGGGTGGCTCTTCAGGTACGCCAGTGCGTAAGCGCGGAAAGTGCCGATGTTGGTCATGCGCCGCCGGTTGGCCGACATCGCCGCGACGTTGCCCTGCGCCTCGTTCCACGCCTTGAGTTCGGCTTTCTTGCGGCTCATGTAGTCGGTCAGCAGGTGCACCTGGGAGAGCTTTTCCTCTTCATCGTCGCGGATGAAGCGCACGCCGCTGGCATCAATGAACAGGCTGCGTTTGATCCGCCGCCCACCGGACTGCTGCATGCCGCGCCAGTTTCTGAACGACTCGCTCATCAGGCGCCAGGTCGGAATCGAGACGATGGTCTTGTCGAAATTCTGCACCTTGACCGTGTGCAAAGTGATGTCGACCACGTCGCCATCGGCGCCGACCTGGGGCATTTCGATCCAGTCGCCGACCCGCAGCATGTCGTTACTGGTCAGTTGCACGCTGGCGACGAACGACAGCAGGGTGTCCTTGTAGACCAACAGAATCACCGCCGACATCGCACCCAGACCGGAGAGCAGCAACAGCGGTGAACGGTCGATCAGGGTGGCGACGATGATAATCGCGCCGAACACGTACAAGACCATTTTCGCCAGTTGCACATAGCCTTTGATCGACCGGGTGCGGGCGTGTTCGGTGCGCGCATAGATGTCCAGCAACGCGTTGAGCAGGGCGCTGACCGACAGCAGCAGGAACAGGATGGTGAAGGACAGCGCCACGTTGCCGAGGAAGGTCATCGCGGTTTTGCTCAGTTCCGGCACCAGGTGCAGGCCGAACTGGATCACCAGCGACGGCGTCATCTGCGCCAGGCGCTGAAACACCTTGTTGTGGCGAAAGTCGTTGATCCAGTGCAGCGCCGGCTGGCGACCGAGCATGCGGCTGGCATGCAGGATCAGATAGCGCGCCACTCGTCCGAGGACCAGCGCGATGACTAATAGCAGCATCAGCGCCAGGCCGGATTGCAGGAACGGGTGCTGTTCGAGGGCACCCCAGAGGTCTTGGGCGTTGAGCCAGAGCTGTTTGAAATCCATGTGAGCAACGATTCTTCTGTAAGACGCGATGGGCGATTAGAGCATTTAAGACGCTGTGTATTACCGATGGAGACAAATCGAGCAACAAAAAAGCCACTGATTACGCCCGTTTGTATAAAGAAACTCGGCCTGAGCGCTCGAAACCGGTAACCTATGCAGCTGTTTTTTTGCATATCTTCGAGGTAGCACCCGTGTTTTCCCAATTCGCCCTGCACGAACGCCTGCTCAAAGCCGTGGCCGAGCTGAAATTTGTCGAGCCAACGCCGGTGCAAGCAGCGGCCATTCCGCTGGCGCTCCAGGGGCGTGACCTGCGGGTGACGGCGCAAACCGGTAGCGGCAAGACCGCCGCTTTTGTCCTGCCGATCCTCAACCGCCTGATCGGCCCGGCCAAGATCCGCGTCAGCATCAAGACGCTGATCCTGTTGCCGACCCGTGAACTGGCCCAGCAGACCCTGAAGGAAGTCGAACGCTTCTCGCAGTTCACCTTCATCAAGTCCGGCCTGATCACCGGTGGTGAAGACTTCAAGGTCCAGGCCGCGATGTTGCGCAAGGTGCCGGATATCCTGATCGGCACCCCGGGCCGGATGATCGAGCAACTCAACGCCGGCAACCTCGACCTCAAAGAAGTCGAAGTGCTGGTACTCGACGAAGCCGACCGCATGCTCGACATGGGTTTCGCCGAAGACGTACAGCGTCTGGTCGACGAATGCCCGAACCGGCAGCAGACCATGCTGTTCTCCGCGACCACCGGCGGTTCCGGCCTGCGCGACATGATCGCCAAGGTGCTGAACAACCCTGAGCACTTGCAGCTCAATGCGGTCAGCCAACTGAACTCGACCACCCGTCAGCAGATCATCACCGCTGATCACAATCAGCACAAAGAGCAGATTGTGAACTGGCTGCTGGCCAACGAGACCTACCAGAAGGCCATCGTCTTCACCAACACCCGCGCCATGGCCGACCGCATCTACGGCCGCCTCGTGGCTCAGGAATACAAGGCGTTCGTGCTGCACGGCGAGAAAGACCAGAAGGATCGCAAACTGGCGATCGACCGTCTGAAGCAGGGCGGCGTGAAGATTCTGGTGGCTACCGATGTGGCGGCCCGTGGCCTGGACGTTGATGGCCTGGACCTGGTGATCAACTTCGACATGCCACGCAGCGGCGACGAATACGTGCACCGTATCGGTCGTACCGGCCGTGCCGGCAACGACGGTCTGGCGATCTCGCTGATCTGCCACGGTGACTGGAACCTGATGTCGAGCATCGAGCGCTACCTGAAGCAGAGCTTCGAGCGCCGCACCATCAAGGAAGTCAAAGGCACCTACGGCGGGCCGAAAAAGGTCAAGGCCTCGGGCAAGGCTGTCGGCGTGAAGAAGAAAAAGACCGACGCCAAGGGCGACAAGAAGAAAACCGCCGCCAAGACCCCGACCAAGCGCAAGAGCGCCAACCGTCCGAAGCCGGATTCACTGGTGAGCAGCGACGGCATGGCACCGCTCAAGCGTCGCAAGCCAGCAGAGCCTGCGGCTGAGTAAGTCGCCTTCAGCGGCCAATAAAAAACCCGGACAGTGTCCGGGTTTTTTTATACGCAGCGTTTGTCAGCTGCCCAGTTGCCCACTGGTATCGGCGTCAAAGCGCTGTTTGGCGCGATCAGCCGCCGGTTTGAGCAGTGCCAGCAGTGCCGCTTCGCTGTACAACCGCGAGTCGCCCAGCGCCTTGGGCGTCGGCTCGATCGGAATCAGCACATCCTCGCCGTCCGCATGCAGCCAGATCGCCACGACGTGCAGGGCCGAAACAAACAGCACGCGCAATTCGACGGTTTTGCCTTGCAGTTGCGGCGCCTGTTCTGCCAGTTTCAATGCGCCCACGGTGTCGGTGGCCCGGCTGCCATGGTTCAGCGAAGAGAACTCGACGTGGCCGCGAACCTCCGCCAGTTGCGCATCGGCAATGGTCACGCCGTCGGCAAACACCAGGTAGTGCCAGTCACCGATACGCGCATCCCGCAGGCCTTTGCCCTGGCTCAGGTCGTCCAGTGTCAGCGAATAACCACGATAGGCTTCGCTCAGGCTGATCTTCGCCGGTGTGGCGTTGGCGAATTGGCGATTGATGCCCAAGCCTTGGGTTTGCAGTGCGGCTTGCAGCGCCGGACGCAGGGTCTGAACGCCGTTGGAAGGCGCCTTTGGATAAGTCAGTTGCATGATGTCGCCCTCCTAGTTTTTTGCGGTGAAGTAAGTGTGGGTCCAGTTGCCGCCGCCGTTGTATGAACCGGGGAACGCGTTCAGTGCACGGGTCGAGTAACCGTAGATCGAGTCGGCAACCAGCACGTAGTTGCCGTTGGTGCCATAAATCGTCAGGAAGTGCGCACCGCCGCCGTACCAGGCACAGCGCAGGCCGACCGGGCGGCCCATGTTGATCTGGTTCTGGATGGCCGACATCTGCAGCGAACCCTGATTCATGCCGTTGTAGCTACGGGTGGTTTGCAGGGCCGAATCCAGATAGCCGTAGACGTTGCACGGTCCCGGCTGATTGCAGCAATTGCGGTCCAGTTGGGTACTGGCGACACCGCACTGGGTCCAGGACCCGGTGCCGTAGTAGTTGCCGACCGAGGCGGAAACGGCTGCCCAGCACCAGTTGGTCTGAGTCTGTTTCTGCATCGTGAAGTTGAGGCTGGCGGCGGCCAGTGCAGCGGTATGCGCTGCGGCTTCAACTTCGACCAGTTGCGGGTCGAGCAGGTGGCCGACGAGGCACCTTGGCAGGCTCTCGCCGGTGAACGATGTTGCTTGAGTGGTTAACATTTTTCAGTCCTCCATGAATGAAAACAAGCATCCAGCTTGTGTGGGGTGTTGCGGTATTGCCGAGCGATCGGTGGCTAACGGTTGCCATGTTCGATGGCTGGTGCCGATCTCCTTGCTCGAACTAACCGTAGTCACGTATATGCATTTGTGCAAATAAATAAATGCACAAATGCATTTTCAAGGGTAAAAAAACGCAGCCGGACGGGCGTTGCCGCAGGCTGCGATTTGTTGATTAGCTATGATCAACCCTCGGTTTTCTTCTCGGCCGAGTCGAGTTCTTTCAAGCGCTGATCAATCAGCTGACACTTGTCCGGCAGATCGGCGCTGGCGCTACCAAGGTCCATCTTCTGCAGCTCGGCGTTGATTTCCTTGGCCTTCGCCGGATTCTGTTCGGTGAGTCTGGAGACTTCCTTGGCCAGTTGTTCACGTTTGGCGGTGGCTTCCTCGGGCGTGCAGGCCCACACGGGCAGGGAGCAGGCGAAGGTGGCGGCGAGGGTCAGCTTGAGCAGGGTTTTCATGGGGGCAGGCCTCCGTTCCGGATAAGGCGGGTTAACCGGTGGAGGCCTTGGGGCGCTGAAAAGTTCAGTCAGTCTCGCCGCTGCAGGTTGCTATTCGCCGCCGTGGCAGCAACCGGACTTGCTGGCACGCTCATACTGATCATGATGGCGCACCCACTCCATGATCTCGTCTTCATTGCGGCCCTTGGGCGTCAGGTCCAGGTAGTTGTAGGCACCGACCAGCATGTCCAGCCCACGGGCGTAGGTTGAATAGGTGTGAAAAATCTCTCCGGCCTGATTGCGATAAAACACGCTCAGCCCCGGCATTTCTTCTTCGGCGCTGTCAGTTTTTTCGTAGTTGTACGTCGCCTTTCCGGCCTTGGCGTCGCCCTCCCGGGCGCACACGCCAAAGTCGTAGTTGAAATCGGAACCGTCTGACGACACCCAGTCGAATTTCCAGCCCATGCGCCGTTTAAAGGCCTGAAACTGTCCGAATGGCGCGTGGGAGACGGCCACCACGGCAATGTCGTGATGGGCCAGATGCTGGTTGACGCCGTCGATGTGGTCGGACAGGAACGAGCAGCCCTGACAGCCTTCCTCCCAGTCCTTGGCGAACATGAAGTGGTAAACGATCAGTTGGCTGTGTTTGCCGAACAGGTCGGCCAGCTTCAGTTCGCCGTTGGGGCCGTGAAAGCGGTAGTCCTCGTCGACTTTCACCCACGGCAGGGCGCGACGCCGGGCGCTGAGGCGGTCGCGCTCCCGGGTGAAGGCTTTCTCGTCAGCCAGATGTTGTTTTCGTGCAGCAAGCCATTCTTCACGCGACACCACCGGATGATTCTCAATGTTCATGATGATTTCTCCTGCGGGAGTTCAAACCGTGTTTGTCAGACTAGTCGTTTAACCCATGGGCAAATCGACAGACCTCGAGGCGTGAAATGCAGCTGAACGGCTGCGACAGGCTCCGGTCACAACCTATGAACGCGCCATTAATCACGCGCACCGGAGGTTGAATCAGGATGACGACTTATAACTGGGATTTGATTGAACGCTTGCTGCACGAAGTGCAGAACAGCGCCGGCCACAGCTTCGCCCCTCGGGCGTACGCCGAGGACTATGCGGCGCAAAAAGCCAGCGCGGGCGAGCCGATCGAGAATCTGGATCACCTGAAAACGCTGGCCTGTGAATATGAACGGTTGCTGCTTTTGCGCGGGTATATCGAACCTCGTCCAGATGATCAGGGCAGCACGGGCAACAATTTCGTGCTGACGGCGCGTGGCGCTAGCCTGTTGAGCCTGATCGATAGCAGCATTCCCGGCAATGACCACCCGCGGCAGGTGCTGGACGATCAGCAGGACGCGCTGGATGAAGCGACGTTTGATGAAGTGGCGTCCAAAGCGCAGATTGCCTGACAGGTCTCCAGTGGGAGCGGGCGTGCTCGAGAATGCGGTGCATCAGACACATTAATGGTGAATGACCCAGCGCCTTCGCGAGCAAGCCCGCTGCCACATTGGACTGGCATCTTGTTTAAGGTTTTTGCGCAGCCTTGAGGCACTTCAGATCATTGAAGTCCTTGCGTACCCCCTCGATCTTCTTCAACAACCGCTGCCGTTGCTGCGGCGTGCTCTGCGCCATCAGATCAACCGCCAGCGCACGCGCCTGGGCTTCGGTGTTGGCGTAGGCCTTTTGATAGTCCGGTGTCCATAAACGCTCGCGATTGACCAGAAGCGTCTCGATCCGTTGTGGGAATTCGGGACTTTTACGCTGGGCAACGGCCGCGCTGAATTGCTGCTGCCAGTGCGCGCGGTTGGCGATCCACTGGGTGTTCTGATCGCCCAGCGCGGTTGACCAGGCCATCACCCGTTGCTCCTGGGTGACGCTCAATGGGCCGAGCCAATCGGTCAGGCGCTTGTCCATGCGTGCGCCGCGTTCGGCGATCTGCTGGGCCAGTGGCGGTTTGACGTATTCCTGCTGACGCTTGCGCAGATCCTTGGCAAAGGCGTCGTTCATTTCAGCGACCTGTTTGTCGTCCAGCCCTTGCAACAATTCGATGGCCGATGGCGTGATCTGGCGCGCGGTGTCTGCGATGGCCTTTTTGGCCTCCACGGTGCGTGCTTGCAGTGCGGCGTCGGTCACCTGATTGGTTTCAACCATGCCCTGCAAGCGATCCAGCCAGTCGAGGTAACCCGGCAACTGCGTGGTGCAGTGCCAGTTGAGGTGTTCCTTGAGACGTTCGTTGAACCAGTCCTTTTGCTCGCCGTTCATGTCCAGGTAGTCGCCGAGCGTCCACGGGATAATCACGTCGAGATTGCGATAGGCCAGGCCGACGCGGCTGCAGGCGCCGAGGGCGAGGGTGAAGATCAGCAGGGTGGCGAGGTGTTTGAACCAGCGAGACATGAGCGGATCCTTGCGAAAGCCTGGCGTCTGATTCTTATGTGAACGCAGGATGCTCCCGGCAGTTCAGCCGATCAATAGAACGCGCGTGCGGCCTTGAGTGTGACCAGCCCGTCGCACTCGCTGTTGTGTCCGGAGTAGGCCGAGCAAGCGCTGCCGCTGAGGCTGGAGTTGCTGTAGATCAGGTCGAGGTCGATGCCCATGAATGGCCGGGAAAGTTTCACCGACCAATCGGTAAAACTGCTGACGTAGCCACCGTCCACCGAGACCGGCGAGTTCAGCTGATGGGTGGTGTATTTCATGCTGATTCCGATGCCGAACGGCTGGTTGCCGCCAAGGTCGGCGAACAGCGTGTTGTTCTGTTTATCCGGATCATTGCTGAACGCTACGCCAAAGCGACTGCCGAGCAGGGTCAGACCGCCGAACAGCTCCTGGCTGTCGAGGGTGTCTACCTTGGGATAGCTGTAGTGGATCATCCCGACTTCGTAGCCGAGGGTCTGATCGAAAGGTTGTTTAAAGCCGACGTAGGAATCGATTTCGAGGTTTTTGCCGGGAGTGATGCCCATGCTGGGCGCGTATTGGCCGACATACAGGCCACTGTCGTGGCTGAGGTCGAGGCCGCCGTGGAAGGAGCCGACTGCGGACGGCTTGACCAGTCCCTGGGCCATGCTGCGGCTGGGGGTGGTGCCGAGTTTGAGGTCGAAGTCGCCGAGCTCGCGCTGGAAAATCTGCGCGTGCGCCGATGAGCAGGCCAGCAGGCCTACAAACAATAAACAGATGGATTTGAGCATGCGTCACTCCATGAACAGCGAGCGCAGGACGTCGGGCCTGCTGAAACGCTTGATCTAGACGCGTGAAAGGATACCGGCGAATCATCGGGGTCGATGGCCGTTCGTCGATTTTTGCGGATTAATTAAACAGAAAGGGTGTGGCGCGGGTGCCAGTCCAGACGCTTCGAAGCTCAAAGCGTCTCAGGACGGGTGTATTACCGGGTATTACTTCTTGCCCAGGCTGATCTGCTTGGACGGGCCGAACGTCTGGCCGCTGACGCCTTTGGCAATTTGCTGGATTTCGCCGCCGGACTTGAGGAACGCTGCGATCTGATCGTTGATCGATTCGCTGGTTTCAACGGCTGGAGCTGGCTTTGCTTTGCTGGTGGATGCTTTTACACGCATGGCGGCCATTAACCTGTAGAAAAGTAACTCGGCCAGGCATCGTACAGGAATCACTTGACAATTGCTTGATAAATATCCCCGGGAATAACCAAGTGCGTGGGTGGATTATTCTCGATTAATTATCCGAAATATCCCCCTAAGCTACTGTTTTAAATAAGAACATTTATTTGTCGTAACTGAAATTATCTCGAATGAAACGGCGCAGCAGGCCGTGCGTTGGCCAGACGAATGGCGAGTCGCCCGTGCCAACCCGAGGAAAATCAAGGCGTCCCGACGATTTTCTTGAACCGGGTGCTCGGTCAGCGAACGAAACGGGCAAAACCGGGTAGAATGCCGCCACGCAATGAGGGTTTTGGAAAATGGCTTTAGTCGGGCGTTACAACAGTTTGCAAGTGGTTAAACACACTAACTTCGGTTTATATCTGGACGGCGGTGCCGACGGCGAAATTCTTTTGCCCAACCGTTATATCCCTAAAGATATTCCCAGCGAAGATGAAGACTGGCTCAACGTTTTTATTTATCTGGACAGTGAAGACAAACTTCTCGCCACCACTGAAAAACCAAAAGTTCAGGTCGGTGAATTTGCCAGCCTGAAAGTAGTTGAAGTCAACAGCATTGGCGTGTTCCTCGATTGGGGCCTGCCGAAAGATCTGTTGCTGCCGTACTCCGAAGAAAAGCGCCAGATGACCGCGGGCGAATACTGTGTGGTGCACGTCTACCTCGACAAGCACACGCGCCGCATCACCGCCACTGCACGTCTGGATCGCTACCTCGACAAGACCCCGGCCAACTACAGTGCCGGGCAGGAAGTTGACCTGCTGGTTGCCGAAGCCACCGACATGGGCTTCAAGGCGATCATCAACAACAAGCACTGGGGCCTGATCCACAAGAATGAAATCTTCAAGTTCATGCGTTCCGGCATGAGTGAGAAGGGGTTCATCAAGGAAGTACGCGCCGATGGCAAGATCAGCCTCAGCCTGCAACCGGTTGGCCAGGAAGCGGCGAGCAGCCTGAGTTCGAAGATCCTCGCCAAACTGCGCGATAACAACGGCACGCTGGCGGTCAGTGACAAGAGCGATCCGGCCCTGATCAGCAGCCTGTTCGGGGTCAGCAAGGGCAACTTCAAGAAGGCCATTGGTTCGCTGTACAAGGACGGCAAGATCGTCATTCACGCCGATCGCATTGAACTAACCTGAGCCCTGCGGAGCCCATGTTGTATGGGTTCACTTGAGGTCGGGCAGATGAAAAAAGCACTGATTGCCTACGGCGCCACCCTGGTGGCGTTTCTTCTGCTCGATGGCCTCTGGCTTGGCCTGTTGATGGCGCCGACCTACCGCGAACTGCTCGGTTCGCTGATGCTCGAAAAACCGCTGCTGTTACCGGCAGCGGTTTTTTATTGCCTGTACGTTTTTGGTTGCGTGCAATTTGTGGTGTTGCCGGCGCTGAGCTGGCAACGCGCGGCGCGCATGGGGGCGTTGTTGGGGCTGGTGGCGTACGGCACGTATGACCTGACCAATTGGGCGACGTTGCGTGGCTGGTCGGTGCAGGTGAGTTTGATGGATTGGGCGTGGGGGACGTTTGCCACGGCTGTTGCCTGCTCGGTCGGTTTTCTAGCAGCGAAGCGATTTATGTAGTCAGCCCCGTAATTTTTGTTGTTTTGACCGACGCCTTCGCGAGCAAGCCCGCTCCCACAGGGGCATGCGGTCTACTGCGGGAGCGAGCCTGCTCGCGAATGGCGGCACAGCCGACAGCCATTCACCGCTGACGCAACAGACAAACTAAATGTCTTTTCCAGACGGCTTTTTCTGCCCGGCTGATTGATAATCCCCGACACCGATTTTTGACCATTGGATGGCTGCCATGTTGTGTGTGTTCGAGGTGTTGCGGTGAGTGTCGAGCGGCGCAATGCCGACGGTTTTGCCTTGCAGGTAATGATCGGCCTGTGCCTGATCTGGGGCGTGCAGCAAGTGATGATCAAGTGGGCCGCGCCGGACATCGCGCCAGTGATGCAGGCGGCCGGTCGCTCGGGGATTTCCGCGTTACTGGTCGGCCTGTTGCTGTGCTGGAAGGGTGGCTGGGATCAGGTGGGCAATACCTGGCGCGGAGGTTTGCTGGCCGGCGCACTGTTTGGCCTGGAGTTCTTCTTCATCGCCGAAGGCCTGCAACTGACCACGGCCGCGCACATGTCGGTGTTCCTCTACACCGCGCCGATATTCACTGCACTCGGCGTGCACTTTCTGCTGGCCAGCGAACGCCTGCGGCCGCTGCAGTGGATGGGGATTCTGCTGGCATTCATTGGTATCGCCATTGCCTTCGCCGGCGGTGTGTCGTGGGACAACCTCGACCGGCGCATGCTGCTGGGTGATGCGTTCGGGGTATTGGCCGGCGCCTGCTGGGGCGCGACCACCGTGGTGGTGCGCGCTTCGCGGCTGTCGGAAGCACCGGTGACGTTGACCCTGTTCTATCAGTTGATCGTCGGCTTCGTCGGCCTGTTGTTGATTGCGTTGTTCAGCGGCCAGATCACTCACGTCAGCCTGACCACCGTGGCGGTTGCCAGCGTGTTGTTCCAGGGCCTGGTGGTGTCGTTCTTCAGTTACCTGACCTGGTTCTGGTTGCTGCGGCGTTATCTGGCGGCCAATCTGGCGGTGTTTTCGTTCATGACGCCGTTGTTTGGCGTCACCTTCGGTGTGGTATTGCTCGGTGAACAACTGAGCGCGAACTTCGTCATCGGCGCGGTGCTGGTGTTGCTCGGCATCACTTTTGTCAGTGCTGAGCAGTGGGTGCGTCGGCGTTTGCGCAAAGCGCTCGGTCAGCAGTAGATGCTTGCAGGGCCAACCCGCCGGCAATCAGCAAACCGCTGCCGGCGATTACCAGTGCCGGTTGCAGGCCACCGCTGAAATGGCTGCTCAGCGCCGCCAGCAACGGACCGCTGAGCTGGCCGACGGCGAAGCACGCGGTCAGCAGGCCGGCGTTGCGTTGGGTGGCGTGCGGCGCCAGTTCCCGCGAACGTTGCATCACCAGTTGCATGCAGGCCAGGAACGGCATGCCGCACAACATCACGCCCAGCGCCAGGCCATAACCGCTGCCCAATAGACAGGCAAAGACCCCAAGCGCCTGTAGCCACAAGGTTGCCGTCAGCCAGTGGCGCGTGGTGTTCGGGTCGTGGCGACGCAGGCTCACCAGCAGCACACCAACCGCGGCGCCGAGGCCGAAGCAAGGCCAGAACAGGTCGGCCTGCCATTGTCCGTGAAACTGCGCATTGGCCATTTGCGAGAGAAACGTGGCCGGAATGATGTAACCCACACCGTAGAGTGCATACACCGCTGCCAGTCGCGGGATGCCGCGATTCGAGTGACTGACATTGAGCGTGGTGGCCGGCGTGTGAATGCCCGGTTGCGGCAGGATCCGTACGATCCCCAGCAACATCAGCAGCGCCACGGCGGCGTAAATCAGCCACAGCGTGGCCGACGTCTGATTCAGCAGGTGTGAGACCAGCGCCAGCAACCCTGTCAGAAAAATTCCCAGCCCCGGCCCGGCAAATACCAGCGCGCCCAGCCGTGGCCGACCCGCCGCAGCCGCCAGTGGCTGGCTCAGTGCAGTAATCATCACCAGCACCCAGGCACTCGCCAACCCGGTGCCAAAGCGCAGCAACAAATGCGACCAGAAGCCGTTGGCCCAGAACGATGCGAGGGTCAGCAGCACACACAGCCACAAGCCACCGTGCAAACGGCGCTGCACTTGCTGCGGACGATGGGCGAACATTGCGTCCACCGCGCCGAGCAGGTAGCCGAGGTAGTTGGCCGCCGCGATCAGACCGGCGGCGGTCAGGTCGACCTGGCCTTCGCTGAGCAGGTGCGGCATTTGCGGGGTGAGGGCGAAGCGCCCGATGCCCATGGCCATCATCAGGGCGACGAAACAGGCGGATAAGCGAATCAGTGGCGACATGGTCTGGATTCCTTTGAAGGAGCAATGACCGTCAGGCTAGAACCGATTGACTTTCTTTAAAATTGAATAATAGTGAGTAACTTGTTCTGTTCTGGAGAATGTTTGTGGAGTTCAGCCAATTGCGGATCTTTCAGGCGGTGGCCGAGGAAGGTTCGATCACCCGCGCCGCCGAGCGTCTGCACCGGGTGCCGTCCAACCTGTCGACCCGGCTCAAGCAGCTGGAAGAGCAATTGGGTGTCGAACTGTTCGTCCGCGAGCGTCAGCGTTTGCAGCTGTCGCCTGCGGGAAAAGTCCTGCTGGACTACACCGGCAAACTGTTCGCCCTGCGCGATCAGGCCAGTGCGGCGGTGATGGGCGGGCAACCGGCGGGGGATTTTGTCCTCGGCACGCTGTACAGCACGGCGGCGATCCATTTGCCGGCGTTGCTGGCGCGCTATCACAAGCAATACCCGGCGGTGAACCTGCAAGTGCAGTCGGGGCCTAGCGGTGAGTTGCTCGAAGGTCTGGTGTCCGGGCGCCTCGATGCGGCGTTGGTGGACGGCCCTCCACAGTTGGCGGGCATTGACGGCGTGCCGCTGTGCGACGAGCGTCTGGTGCTGATCAGCGAGGCCGATCACCCGCCGATCCGCAGCGCCAAGGAGGTCGAGGGCAGGGCGGTGTTCACCTTTCGCCATGGCTGCGCTTATCGCGCACGGCTGGAGGCGTGGTTTGTTCATTACCAGGCGGCGATGGGCCGGGCGATGGAGATCGAGTCCTATCAGGGCATGCTCGCCTGTGTGATTGCCGGCAGCGGCGTGGCGCTGATGTCGGAGTCGATGCTTGCCAGTTTGCCGGGGCGCGAGAGCGTTGCGGTGCACCCGTTGGCCGAGCCGTTCGCCAGTGCGACAACGTGGCTCATGTGGCGCAAGGGCATGGTCGGGGCCAACCTCAATGCCTGGATTGAACAGCAGCAGGCGCTCTATCCCGTGGCATCGGATGAACCCCGGCAGGCGGGGTGAACCAACCGATCGGAATTCTGTTCAATTCAGTAACAGATCATTGCGGATTTGGCCGAGCATTGCGTAGGACTTCGGACTATTATCAGTGCGAAGCGGCCTCAGAATTCCGGTCGCTCAGCACTACCCTGAAGGGGGCATGACGATGAAAGAGAAAATTCAGAACTGGCTACACGATTTGGGTGTTGCCCTCGGCTTGATCGAACCGCCTCTGCAACCCGTACCAATCCGCACCGATGACGAACAGCGCCGGCGCCAGCCGCGTCGCCGTTAAGCCAAAAAGCACCGGGCTATTTGTGGCGAGGGCGCTTGCTCCCGTTGGGCTGCGAAGCGGCGCCAAAACCATTCGGCCCGGTTGTATATGATCAATCGCATGTTCTGTGTTTGCGGCTGTTGCGCAGCCGAGCGGGAGCAAGCTCCCTCGCCACAGGGTTTCATCTCATCCCGATAGATGTGTTTGGCACTGCCTCTCAGTGGCGTCCGATCTCAATCAGAAACCTGCTCAAGTCATTCGCCGTTTTCGCGGTCTTGAGCATGTGATCCTCTTCGGCGGTGAATGCCGTCAGTCCGAATTCATCTTCCAGATGGAAGATCAGGTCTTCGATATCCGCCGTTTCCAGCCCTAATTGCACCAGACTGGTGTGGTCGTTGAATTCGCGGGTTTCCAGCAGGCGCCGGATGTAGCGGTGTACCGCGGCACGCACGGCGGCTCTTCTCATGGCAGATATATTCGTCGTTGTTTTGACTGATTACAGCAGGCCTCAAGCGTGGCCGCGCAACCATTCGTCAATCATCGAGCGCAAATGCCCACCGGAAAAACTGCCGAAGTGCCCGCCATGCACCGTGCGGATCGGCAATGCCTGCAAGCGCCGCAGACTGGTGGCGTAATCTTGCAGATTGGAGTGGTAAGCGTCTTCGATCAGCGGCCCGTCGTAGATGATGTCGCCGCTGAACAAGGTTTCGCTGGCCGCCTCATACAGGCTGATCCCGCCCGGCGAATGTCCCGGCGTGTGCAGCACTTGCAGCGTGCGATTACCCAGATCGAGCACGTCGCCGTCCTCGACAAACCCGGTAGCCGGCGCGGCCTTGACCCGGTATTCGGCGTAGCACAACGGGCAGTCCGGATGTGCTTCGAACATGTCGTCACCGACGAAGGCCCGGCTCAAGTCGTTCTCGCCATCCGGCGCGGCAAGAATATCCGCCTCGGCGCGATGCACCAGGCGTTCGGCGAATTCGTGATGCCCGGCGATGTGGTCGAAGTGGCAATGACTGGCGACGGCCACCAGCGGCCGTTCGGTGAGCCACGGCAACTGTTCGCGCAGGCTGACCAGCCCCGAGCCGCTGTCGAGCAGCAGGTCTTTGTCGCGGCCCTGCACATGCCACAGGTTGCAGCGGTAGAACGGGCGGATGTACGGCTCGTGAATCAGCCGGATGCCGTCGCTCAGGTTTTGCACTTCAAACCATTGATCGCGCGAAACGATCTTCATAAGGCCTTTTCTCCAGACGAAAAAAACGGGTGTGGCAAGTGGGCGTGTCCTCCCTTATTTCCTGCACCGCGCCGGATCTGATGTCGTGCAGGGCAAGGCGCGAGGAGCGTAGTTTGGTTTTTCCAAATAAGCTCCGAGCAACGCAGCCCTGCACGACATCCGCTCCGGCCCTCCGGGTTGTGCCTAAAAGCGAGCCGGTGCAGTAAATAAGGGAGGACACGCCCGCGCCACACCCGTCGAAGAAAGCATCAAGTCGTTACATCAAAGCTTAGATCGCGCTCGCCATCGTCGCAGGACGGCGTGAGAAAAGGCTGACCACCACAAAACTGATCAGGCCCACAGCCAGGCTGTAGTAGATCGGGGTGTTGGCGTCCAGACCGTCCTTGAACATGAACAGCAGCGCGGTAGCAAAGCCCAGGCCCATGCTGGCGATGGCGCCGGCGGTGGTCGCACGTTTCCAGAAGATCGCACCGATCAGCGGGATCAGCATGCCGCCTACCAGCAGGTTGTAAGCGAGGGTCAGGGCGCTGATCACGTCATTCACCACCAGGGCGATACCCAGCACGACGACACCGGTGAGCAAAGTAAACAAGCGGTTGATGGCCAGGCTCGATTGCTTGCCGCCACGCAGTTTCGGCAGCAGGTCTTCAGTCAGGGTGGTGGCGGCGGCGAGCAGGCCGGCGCTGGCAGTGGACATCATGGCTGCCAGAGCAGCGGCGATCACCAGGCCACGGATGCCGTCCGGCAGCGACAGTTTGACGATGGCGGCGAAGGCGTTGTTGACGTTGTCCAGATCGGGGATCAGCACGTGCGCGGCCATACCGATCAGTGCGCAGGCCAGGCCATAGACGATGCAGTAGATGCCCGCGATGCTGCCGGCGTACTGGGCGACTTTGGCGGTCTTGACGGTGAACACCCGTTGCCAGATGTCCTGACCGATCAGGATGCCAAAGAAGTAGATCATGAAGTAGGTGATGATCGTGTCCCAGCCGATGGTGGTGAAGCTGAAGGCGGTCGCCGGCAGTTTCAGCACCAACTCGTCCCAGCCGCCAACGCGGTACAGGCAGATCGGCAACAGGATGAACATCAGGCCCACGGTCTTGATAATGAACTGGACGATGTCGGTCAGGGTCAGCGACCACATGCCGCCGATGGCCGAGTAGATCACCACCACACCACCGCCGAGCAATACCGAGACCCAGAATGGCAGACCGAACAGCACTTGCAGCACGGTGCCGATAGCGAGGATCGAGGTCACGCCGATCATCAGTGCGTAGGCCAGCATGATCGCCGCGCTCGCCGAGCGGGCCATCGGGTTGTAGCGTTTTTCCAGAACCTGGGTAACGGTGTAGATCTTCAGTTTCAGCAGCGGTTTGGCGAGGAAAAGGTTCAGCGCGACGATGCCGCTACCCAGTGCCGCGCACAGCCAGAAGCCGGAGATGCCGTGGACGTAGCCCAGACGTACGGTGCCGACGGTGGACGCACCACCGAGCACGGTCGCGGCCATGGTGCCCATGTACAGGCTCGGGCCCAGATTACGTCCGGCGACCAGAAAGTCCTCGTTGGTCTTGGCCTTGCGCATGCCGAAGTAGCCGAGCAAGAGCATGCCGGCGGCGTAGATGAGGACGACGAATAAATCCAAAGCCATGATGGCGTGTCTCCGATTGTCTTTTTTATGTGAGGCTGAATTCGATTTGCCCTTGTGGGAGCGGGCTTGCTCGCGATGGCGTAGGCACATTCAAACGTGATGTGACTGACAGATCGCTTTCGCGAGCAAGCCCGCTCCCACAGAAGGTGTGTGTTTCTTCAGGCCGCCTGGCGCAGTGCCGATTTGGCCGGTGCTGACGCGCCTTGGCTGCGCGCATCCTGCGGGCCGAACACTTCCCGCGGTTCCGGGAACAGGCTCAGCAACGTCAGGTACACCACCGACGCCAGGCCCAGCGTCACCGGCAAACTGATGTCGATACCGCCGGCCATTTCACCCAGCGGGCCAACGAACTGCCCCGGCAGATTGACGAAGCACAGGCCGACCGCTGCGCTCGGAATCC
Organism: Pseudomonas sp. H1h; assembly: GCF_000633255.1. Taxonomy (GTDB): domain Bacteria; phylum Pseudomonadota; class Gammaproteobacteria; order Pseudomonadales; family Pseudomonadaceae; genus Aquipseudomonas. The sequence goes on along the minus strand of NZ_AYMJ01000015.1, from coordinate 57,538 downwards.
ACGCACCCAGACCACGCCAGTTCCAGCCGTGGCTGAACCAGTAGCGTCCGCCCTGTTCGCCGCGAGTGAACACTTGCAGGTCATCCGGGCAATAGAAGCCGCGACGCACCAGCAGACCGATGATCATGATCACCATCCATGGCGTGGTGCAGGTGATGATCAGCACGGCGAAGGTCGACACGCTCTGCACCAGGTTGGCCGCGAAGCGTCCGATGAAGATGAAGGCAATCGACAGCACGCCGATCAGCAGCGTTGCCTTGACCCGCGACAGCACCCGCGGGAACACGCTGGACATGTCCAGCCCGGTGCCATACAGCGAGGTGGTGCCGGTGGACATGCCGCCGATCACCGCAATCAGGCACACCGGCAGGAAGAACCAGCTCGGCGACACCGCCAACAAGCCGCCCACGTAGTTGTTGGCCGCGATGTAGTCCGGCGCCTTGATCGCGACGATGGTCGCGGTGGCCAGGCCGAACAGGAACGGGATGAACGTGGCGATCTGCGACAGCACCACCGCTGCCATGATCCGCTGCTTGGACGTGTCACGCGGGATGTAGCGTGACCAGTCGCCGAGGAACGCACCGAAGGAAATCGGGTTGCTCATCGCGACCAGCGCCGCGCCGATGAACGCTGCCCAGAAGCCCGGCTGACCGAGGTTCACGGTACCGGCGTAGTTGACGTCGAACGGGCCGGCGAAGGCGAAGATGCCCAGCAGGAACAACAGGCTGGCGCTCCACACCGCGATCTTGTTCACCCACAGCAGGAAGCGGAAGCCGTAGATGCACACGGTCAGTACCAGAATCGCGAACAGACCGTAGGCCAGGCCCAGGGTCAGGTCGGTTTCCGGCAGACCGATCAGGCGTTTCGCACCACCGATCAGCGCATCCCCCGAACTCCACACCGAGAGCGAGAAAAACGCGATAGCGGTCAACAGCGACAGGAACGAACCGACGATCCGCCCGTGCACGCCAAAGTGTGCGCCAGACGACACGGCATTGTTGGTGCCGTTGATCGGACCGAACAGGCCCATCGGTGCGAGGATCAGCGAGCCGAGCAGCACGCCCGACACAATCGCCCAGACGCCGGCCTGAAAAGACAGACCGAACAGCACCGGGAAACTGCCGAGCACGGCGGTGGCAAAGGTATTCGAACCACCGAAGATCATCCGGAACAGATCCGTCGGGCCTGCGGTGCGTTCGTTGTCCGGGATCTGCTCGACCCCGTGAGTTTCAATTTGCGTAAGGCTTTGGTCGTTGTTGTTGTTATTCATGATCTGCTCCGATCATAAAGGCGCGCTCATCGTGCGTGAGCGTCACCTGTCTTGGATAGGGTCTGCTGACGTTGGGTGGCGAACCGCGTTGCTGCGCCAAAGTGCGCGAGGCAAGGCGCGGGATGCCGCCCATGGTTGTTCCCTTGGCAAATCCCGCAACGCAGCCTCGCGCACTTTGGCGCGCAACCCGAAGGGACGGGACCCATTTGGCGCAGGGCTGCGTTGCTCGGAACTTATTTGGAACAACCAAACTGCGTTCCTCGCGCCTTGCCCTGCGCCAAATGGGTCTCCGTCGCGGTCGTCACCCAACGTCAGCAGACCCTAGGGGATGGCAGCCCTTCCGGCATTGCGGACAAATGTTCATGGCAGGCCAGCCAATGGCCTTGTTGTTCTAGGCTCGACGCTTGTTTCTTGAAAACAATCGTCTCGCGCTCCTGGCTGAAGTGTTGCTCCCCTTGCATGCGCAGCTCGGTGGCCACGTCATGGATAAACACCGCCACGTCACCCTGCAGGCTGACGAAGGCGTTGCTTGAGGTGCAGGAAAGCACCTCGAAGCCATCCTCGGCGCGCCAGCTGTCCCACAACGCCTGATAGGCATCGCGCGACAGCAGGGGCTGTTCGAGGGTGTAGAACACGAAGCTCGCATCGGCGCTGAACGCGCCGAAGTAAGCCTCGCGATCGTTGCGTGCGAAAGCCGACACCAGACCGGCGGCCGCCTTCAGAACCTGATCACGTTCGTTCATGACCGAACCCTCAGCGGTGGACCACGCCAGGCAGTACGCAGAGCATTTCGTACAGCAGGTTGGCGGCCAGCAGCGAGGTGTTGCCGGTGGTGTCATAAGCGGGCGAGACTTCTACCAGATCGCAGCCGATCAGGTCGAGGCCCTGGCAGCCACGGACGATTTCAATCGCCTGAATGGTCGTCAGACCTCCGATTTCCGGGGTGCCGGTGCCCGGCGCCCAGGCCGGGTCGATGCCGTCGATGTCAAAGCTCAGGTACACCGGGCCGCCGCCGACTTTTTCGCGCACTTCGGCCATTAGCGGTGCCAGCGACTTGTGCCAGCACTCTTCGGCTTGCACGACGCGGAAGCCCTGATCGCGGCTCCAGTTGAAGTCGTCAGCGGTATAGCCCTGCGCGCGCAGACCAATCTGCACCACGCGGTCGCAGTCCAGCAGACCTTCTTCGACGGCGCGACGGAAGGTCGTACCGTGAGCGATCTTCTCGCCGAACATGTGATCGTTGACGTCAGCGTGTGCATCGATGTGCACCAGACCGACCTTGCCGTGCTTTTTATGAATCGCCCGCAGGATCGGCAGGGTGATGGTGTGATCACCCCCCAAGGTCATCGGGATCACGTTGTGCTCAAGGATGTTGTCGTAGGCTTCTTCGATGATGCGCACGGCGTCGAGCAGGTTGAAGGTGTTGATCGCCACGTCACCGATGTCGGCGACCGACAGCGAGTCGAACGGGGCGGCGCCGGTGGCCATGTTGTACGGGCGGATCATCACCGATTCGGTGCGGATGTCGCGTGGCCCGAAGCGGGTGCCTGGGCGCAGCGAAGTACCGATGTCCAGAGGCACGCCAACGAAGGCAGCGTCCAGGCCGGCAGCGGTCGGTACATGGGGGAGTCGGAGCATGGTGGCGATGCCGCCGAAGCGCGGCATTTCGTTGCCGCCCAGTGGTTGGTGAAGAATCTTGTCCACGGGTAGGGCCTCATCGTCTTTGTTTTATTTATGTCGGCGCACCGTTCAACACAGGTTCGGACGCCGCTGTGGGGTCGATTCTGCGAAATGTAGTGGGGGGGAAGAATCGCTACGGGCAAATACTTAGTTCAGATTTTTCTAAACTAATGCCGAGGCTGGAGATAGACTCAGTGCTGTTCACCGGGGTGAACAGGATGCCCCTGTGGGAGCGGGCTTGCTCGCGAATACGGTGTGTCAGCATCATGGATGTCAACTGACACGACGCCTTCGCGAGCAAGCCCGCTCCCACAGGGAGGGTGTGTTTCCAGACGCACCGTGTGTTTCTTGTGATGGAGTAGACATGGCCAACGCTTTACCTGACCTGAAACTATTGCGCATCTTCGTCAGCGTCGTGCGGCATCAGGGCTTCGCCAATGCGCAGCAGGAACTCAACCTGTCGACCTCGGCGATCAGCACCTACATGAGCCAGCTCGAAGCGGCGCTCGGTCTGGTGTTGTGCCATCGCGGGCGGGGCGGGTTCAGCCTGACCAGCAAGGGTGAGCTGTTCCATCAGGAAACCCTGCGCCTGCTGGCCGAACTCGAAGGCTTCGAGCAGTACGCCGCCGCGCTCAAGGGTGAGCTGCGTGGCACGCTCAACCTTGGGGTGATCGACTCCACGGTCAGTGACAAGGCTTTGCCGTTCGCCGAAGCCATCGGCGCCTACAGTCAGGAACACCCGGCGGTGCATTTGCATCTTTCGGTGATGAGCCCGTATGAGCTGCAACTCGGCGTGCAGGACAACCGCCTCGATCTGGCCATCGGCGCGTTCTCGACGCGCATGAGCGGTCTGGTCTACATGCCGCTGTACCGCGAGCAGCACTGGCTGTATTGCAGCAGCCGGCACCCGTTGTTCAACGAGCGGCGGATTCCCGAGCAGGTCATCACCCAGCAGCGCATGGTCGGCCGGGGTTACTGGAGCCAGGCGGAACTGGCGCGGCACGGTTTCAAACACAGCGCGGCGACTGTGGAAAGTATGGAGGCGCAACTGATTCTGGTGCTGTCTGGCGCCTACATCGGTTACTTGCCGGAGCACTACGCTCAGGCCTGGGCCGACAAGGGTGACCTGCGCGTGTTGCTGCCGGCGACCTTCGGTTATCAGGCGCCGTTTTCGATGATCATGCGCCGGGGCCGCAGCCGCGAGCCGCTGATCCAGACTTTCCGTGACTTGCTCAAAGCACAGCTCAATCAGGCCTGAGAACATGTCCAGACCCCAATGCCCGCGCTGCCTGCGCCCACAAACCCATTGCCTGTGCCCGCTGATCCCGAGCCTCGACAGCCGCACCCGGGTGTTGCTGTTGCAGCACCCGAGCGAGGTCAATCACGCGCTGAACACGGCGCGACTGGCGGCGCTGGGTCTGACTAACGCCGAGCTGATCGTCGGTGAGGTATTCGAGGATCTGCCGGCGCTGCTCAGCCGACCGGGGTATCAGACGCGGTTGCTGTTTCCTGCCGACGATGCGCAGCCGATGCAGGCTTACAGCGAATCCGCTGAGCCGCTGCTGCTGGTGGTGCCGGATGGCACCTGGCGCAAGGCGCGCAAGATGCTCCATCTCAATCCGCTGCTGGCGGCGCTGCCCCGGGTGACGCTGGCCGAGGGCGGGGTGTCGCGGTATCGGTTGCGCAAGGCGCCGGGGCCGGGGGCGTTGTCGACCATCGAGGCGATCGTGCAGGCGCTGGAAACCCTCGAGGCGCCGACGACGTTTACGCCGTTGCTCAAGCCGTTCGAGGCGTTGATCGAGGGGCAGATTGCGGCGATGGGGGAGGAGGTTTTTCAGCGTAATCATGGGGACAGATAGTCGTTGCCTGAGCTGGCCTCTTCGCGAGCAGGCTCGCTCCCACATTTGATCGAAGGTGCGCACAAACGCTGTGTTCACCTCACATCCCCTTGTGGGAGCGAGCCTGCTCGCGAATGCGTCAGATCTATCTGTGCACTGTTCGCAGTGTCTACCGCTCGCGCATCGCCTCGGTCCGCGCCTTCAGCACCGGTTTCAGCAGATAATCCAGCACGCTTTTTTCCCCGGTAATAATGTCCACCGTCGCCACCATCCCCGGGATGATCAGCAGCGGTTTCACATCCCCGCCCAAATGGTTTTTATCGGTCCTGACCTGAATCAGATAGAAGCTGTTGCCCTTGTCATCGGTGATGGTGTCGGCGCCGATCAGCTCCAGTTTCGCGCTCAGCCCGCCGTAGATCGTGTAGTCATAGGCACTGAACTTGACCATGGCTTTCTGGCCCGGGTGCAGGAACGCAACGTCCTGCGGACGAACCTTGGCTTCGATCAGCAGGTTGTCTTCCAGCGGCACGATTTCCACCATGTCGCTGCCCGGCTGCACCACGCCGCCGATGGTGTTGACCTTGAGCTGCTTGATCACCCCGTGCACCGGCGAGGTCACGGTGGTGCGGCTGACGCGATCGTCGATTGCGATGCTCGAGGCGGTGATTTTCGACAGGTCGGTGCGCTTCTGATTGAGGTCCTTGGCGGCGTCGGAGCGGAAGGTCTGTTCCGATTCGTCGATCTTGCTCTTGATCTCGTTGATCGCCGATTCGGCACGGGGGATCGCCAGCGTCGTCGCGTTCAGCGAGCCACGAATCTCCACCGCGCTGCGCTTGAGCCGCAGGATTTCCACTGGCGATACCGCGCCGGTGCCGACCAGCGGCGCGGACATGTTCATCTCTTGCTGCAGCAGCGCCAGGCTGGAGCTGTACTGACCTTGTTTGGAGCGAAACTCCGCCAGCTCCTGCGTCTTCTGCCGCAGCTGTTCGGTGAGGGTGCGTTGCTCACTGGCCAGGCGCCGTTGGCGCTGGTCGTACAGCGCCCGTTCGTCTTCGGCGACCTGTGGTGCCTTGGCAACCACCTCGTCAGACAGCTTGAGCGGGCGCCCCTCGGCTTCGGCGGAGAGGCGTTCGACTTGCGCGGTCAGGGCGTAACGGTCGGCCTCGCTCTCACCCTTGTTCGACAGGAAGCGCGTGTCATCCAGGCGCAACAGCTTGTCGCCCTTGTTCACCATTTGCCCTTCACGCACAAAAATCTCGGTAACGATGCCGCCCTCAAGGTTCTGGATCACCTGGACCTTGCTCGATGGGATCGCCTTGCCTTCGCCCATGGTCACTTCTTCAAGCACCGCGAACTTGGCCCAGACCAGCGCACTGATCAACAGCGCCGCCGCCAGCCACACGGTGATCCGCGACCAGCGCGGCGAGTCCTGCAAGGACGCGCCGGCGGTTTCGGGCATGAACTCGGCTTCGGCGCTTTTGCCGAAACTGTCGAAGTAGCCGCGTGATTTGCCATCGGATGCAGCTGACATGGGCAACTCCTAGACCGCCGCCGAGCCGACACGGCCCTTGCGCAGTGCATCGATGACCGCTTCTTTCGGGCCGTCAGCGACGACCCGTCCGTTGTCCAGCACCAACAACCGATCCACCAGGCTCAGCATCGAGGTGCGATGGGTGACCAGCAGCAGCGTCTTGCCTTGCACCCAGCCGTGGAGCTTCTGGCGCAGCAGGTCTTCGCTGCTGTTGTCCATGGCGCTGGTGGGTTCGTCGAGCAGCATGATCGGCGGGTCGAGCAGCAGCGCCCGGGCCAGCAACACGGCCTGGCGTTGGCCGCCGGAGAGCAGTTGTCCGCGCTCGCCCACCGGGCGGTCGAAACCTTGCGGATGCTGGCGGGCCAGTTCGGTGACGCCGGTCAGTTCGGCGACCTCGAGCATGCGCGAATCGCTGATGTAGCGTGCACCGAGGGTCAGGTTGTCGCGCAGGCTGCCGGCCAGCAGCGGCAGGTCGTGGGCGACGTAACCGATCTGCTGGCGCAGGTCGGCGACATCCAGTTGTCGCAGGTCGAGGCCATCGAGCAGCAACTGGCCTTCTTCGGGTTCATAGAACCCCATCACCAGCCGCGCCAAAGTGCTTTTGCCCGAGCCGCTGCGGCCGATGATGCCGATCCGCTCGCCGGGTTTCATGCTGAAGCTGACGTTGCTCAACGCCGGCGCGTTCTGGCCGTTGTAGTGAAACGTCACGCCGCTGACGTCCAGCGCACCTTGCAATTGCGTGCGTTCCAGTGGCCGCTGCTTGCCGTCGCGCTCCTGCGGCAGGCCCATCAGCGCGTCGGTGCTTTTCATCGTCAGTTGCGCTTGCTGGTAGCGGGTGATCAGGCCAGCGATCTGCCCCAGCGGCGCGAGCACGCGGCTGCCGAGCATGTAGCTGGCGACCAGCGCACCGACGCTGAGGTTGCCGGCGATGATGCTGTAGACCCCGGCGACAATCGTCGCCATCCCGGAAAACTGCTGGATGAACAGCGTGCCGTTGGTCGCCAGCGCCGAGAGGTTGCGCGCATGGCTGTCGAGGCGGGTGAGCGCGCCGTGGGTGCTTTCCCACTTGTGCTGGCGCTCGCTTTCGGCGCTGCAGGCCTTGAGGGTTTCGAGGCCGCCGAGGGTTTCGATCAGCAACGCCTGACGTTCGGCGCCCAGGCTCAGGCTTTTTTGCACGGTGTCACGCAGGCGCACCTGAATGGCCAGGGCAAAAATGATCGTGATCGGAAACGCCAGCAGCGGAATCACCACCAGCCAGCCGCCGAGCAGGCCGATCACCACCAGCATCAACACCACGAAGGGCAGGTCGATCAGGCTGGTCAGGGTCACCGCCGTGAGGAATTCACGCAGGCCCTGAAAGTCATGAATGCTCTGGGCGAAACCACCGATGGTGGCTGGCCGTGCTTTCATCGCCATGCCGGTGATGCGTTCAAATAATGTCGCGGAAAGGATCACATCGGTTTTCTTGCCGGCGGTGTCGAGCAGGTGCGCACGCACCACCCGCAGCACCAGTTCGAAACCGGTGCCGATCAACAGGCCGATCGCCAATACCCACAGGGTCGAGGTGGCCTGATTGGGCACCACGCGGTCGTAAGTCTGCATGACGAACAGCGGCACCATCAGGCCCAGCAGATTGATCAGGAAACTGGCGAGGATCGCATCGCTGTACAGCCATTTCGACAGCTTCAGGGTGTCGCGAAACCAGGCATGGACCCGCGGCACCAGCGGTGAACGCAAGTCTTCGAGTTCGTGGCGCGGACGGGCGAACAAGGCCTGGCCGCTGTAGTGTTCGGCCAACTCTTCACGGCTGACCCATTGCTCGCCGCCATCGGCTTCGCTGGGCAGAATCAGCACCTTGCCGTCGTCGGCGAAACGCCGCAGCACAGCGGTACGCCCATCCTTGAGCAACAACAGAATCGGCAGATTCAGCGCTGAGACATCTTTCAGTTCACGCCGCAGCAAGCGCGCCTGCAGACCGGCCCGGGCCGCTGCACGGGGCAACAGGTCCAGGCTCAGGCGTTGCTTGTTCAGGGGCAGCCCGGCACTCAGGCTGGCGCGACTGACAGTCGCGCCGTGGAGTTTGCAGAGGATCAACAGACCGTCGAGTAACGGGTCATCGAAGCTCAACCGCGGATCGATCCCGGTGCTACCGGGTTCCATGCTGGTCATATTGATCGCCTCCGTAAGACTTGCCCAAAACCTGTGGCGAGGGAGCGTGCTCCCGTTGGGCTGCGCAGCAGCCCTGTGCAACTAACGGAATCGGCAGTGTGAGCGCTGCGCACTCGAGCGCGCCGGTGCGGCGATCCGACAAGCTCCCCCACCACAGCGTTTTGCTTACTTCAGTTCAGGCAGGCGCGCCTCGTTCTTCACCTCGGTCGCCGCGATCGCATCTGCCGGCAGCACCACCCGTTGCTTGCTCAGCAACTGGCCCATGTTTGCCAGCACGCGGTACATCGAATACTCCTCGGTATAGCGGATTTCGGTGTAGCGACGGTTGGCGTTGTAGAGCTCGTTTTCACTGTCGAGCAAGTCGAGCAGGGTGCGTTGGCCAAGGCCGAACTGATCCTGATAGGCCGCGCGCACACGTTTGGTGGTCTCGGCATATTCGCGGGCGGTCGGGGTCTGCTTCTTCGCGTTGACCATGGCGTTCCAGGCCAGGTGAATGTTCTCGTTCAACTGACGCAGGGCATTGTTGCGGATGTCCATTGCCTGGTTGATCTGGTGCGCATCGGACGCCAGACGGGCCTTGTCGCTGCCGCCGCGGAACAGGTTGTAGTTCATGATCACGCCGACGCGCCATTCGTTGTCGTGGCCTTCATCGCCTTGCACGTTGTTGTTCGCACCGACTGCCGCTTCGGCATCGAAGCGTGGGTAGAACGGCGACTTGGCAACTTCGTACTGGCTCTCGGCCGACTGCACGTCCGCCTGCGCGGATTTCAGGTAGGGGTTGTTCTCGACCATGCTCTGCTGGGCTTCCGGCAGGCTGGTGGGGATTTCGCCGCGGGTCGACGGTGGCGCTTCGAGTTCATCGGGCATGCGCCCGACCACGGCGTAGAAGTTCGATTCGGCGTCGGCCAGATCGACTTCAGCGGTGTCGAGGTTGTTCTGCGCCAGCGCCTTACGGGCGACCGACTGATCGGAGTCAGCGGTGCTGCCGATACCGCGCTGGGTACGCAGGCCGATCTGATCATTCACGCGCAAGTGCGCTTGCAGGTTGTTCTTGGCCAGGGTCACCAGTTCACGACGCTTGAGCACTTCGAGGTAAACCTCGATGGTGCGCAGGGCCAGATCCTGGGCGGTGCCTTGCGCGTAGTAGGCGCGCGAGTTGGACACGCCCTTGGTGCGTTCGACCTCGTTGGCGGTGTTGAAACCGTCGAAGATCATTTGCCGAAGGCGTAACTCGGACTGGGTGTAGTTGAGAATTTCGGTGTTGTGTCCGCTCGGCGTCAGCGAGCGGGTGTTGGTGTTGTCGCTGTAGCCACGCCCGTAGGCGGCATTCAGGTCGACGGAAGGATAGAAGCCACCCTTGGCCACCTTCACCTGCTCATCGGCCGACAGTTTGGCGTCGACTCGCGAGGCGAGTTCCGGGTGGGTGGCGATGGTGCTTTGAATCGCTTCGGTCAGGTTCATGGCCTGGGCTTGGGAAGTGCAAGCCATGGCCAGCAAAACCGCGCTGCAGAGGGGGGTTAAAACGCGCATGGGGTGCATCTCCCTGGTCCTGATGGTGTGTTACTGTCGCCAAATATTTGACGATATTTTGAGGTGTAAGCGTTTCACTCTTGTAACAACAGAGCTAAGAACATCCTGAAGCGTAGCTAAGAAAAAATTTTCATAAGGCTTATGCCGAAAAAAACTTATGCGCTTGGCAAAAACCGGCACATTGTTCAGGACGAAAGCCTTTGTTTCATGCGCTTTAGGGAGCACGGAAAGGCTTGAGGAAAGTTCCACTCACTTTGCGACATACGGCGAAGTACTGCTGAAGGGGAGGGACGCGTAGCGGTTGATGAGCGACAGTTTTTTGTCACTCGGGTGATTCACCACCGTTACGTAGCGTTAGTGGGCGTGCTGCATCGATCAGGGAACCGAAGTGCTTGAAAGCACTGAAGTTTCCTTATTCGCGCAAACCTGCGAAACGAACTGCCGAGGTGCGAGCGTCACCCCGGCAACCCGCTTGAGCCATGGGCTGCTTCGCGAACCAGTGCCGACGGTGGTCGGCAGCGGAGGAAATTCACATGGCAACGCTCATCGGGATCGTCACTAAAGTCATAGGTCAGGTTTTTGCGCAGGGTACCGACGGCATGCGCCGCGCCCTGGTCGAGGGCGACCGCTTGTATGCCGGCGATCAAGTGATCACCGGCGCTGAAGGCGCCGTCGCCGTTCATCTGCAAAACGGCCATGAGTTGACCCTGGGCCGCGACAGCAGCATGACCATGTCCGGGCAACTGCTGGCCAACCAGGCGGTGCACATCGATTCCCCTGAAGCGCTGACGCCGAGCGAAGCGCAACTGACCGATGTCGAACAGATCCAGAAAGCCATCGCCGCTGGCGAAGACCCGACCAAAGCCGCGGAAGCGACCGCTGCGGGGCCGAATGCACCGACTGGCGTGCCAGGCGAGGCGGGCGGCGGCCACAGTTTTGTGTTGCTGACCGAAGTCGGCGGGCGAGTGGACCCGGTCATCGGTTTTCCCACCGCCGGTTTCAACGGGATTCCCGAGTTTCCGCAAGTGCGGCCATTTGTGGTGGTCGACAATGGCGACAACACGCCAATCGTGCCGCCGGTCAATAATCCGGTGACACTCAGCGGCCTCGCGGTACCCGGCGGGGAGCTGACGCTCAACGAAGCCAACCTGCCGGACGGCTCCTCTGCCAATCCTGGTGCGCTGACCCAGAGTGGCAGCTTCACGGTGTCGGCACCGGACGGTCTGAGCAGCCTGAACATCGGTGGGATCAACGTGATCAGCGGCGGCGTGGCGGCGGGCTTTCCGCAGTCGATCACCACGCAACTGGGCAACACCCTGACCATCACCGGCTACAACGCTTCGACCGGGGTCGTCAGCTACAGCTACACCCTCAACGGCAACGACGCCCATCCAGCGGGTGATGGCGCCAACAGCCTCAGCGAACATTTCACCGTGACCGCCGGCGACAACAATGGCGACAGCGCCACCGGCTCGCTGGACGTCAACATCATCGACGACGTGCCCAGAGCGGTGAATGACAGCAACGCCAACACCGCTTCGGAAACCCTGTTGACCCTCACCGGCAACGTCCTGACCAACGACGTGCAGGGCGCCGATCGTGTACCCACTGGCCCCGTCACCGCGGGTACGTTCACCGGCACTTTCGGTACCCTGGTGTTGAATGCCAACGGCACTTACACCTATACCCTGAACACCAGCGATGCGGATTTCAAAGCCCTGCATGGCGGTGGTAACGGCACCGAGACGTTCACCTATACCATCACCGATTCGGATGGCGACACCAGCACGGCGAATCTGGTTTTGCAGATTCACAACAACGACGATCCGGTGGTGATCAACGGGTTGAGCGTTGAAGGCGGGGAGCTGACGGTCTTTGAGAAAAACCTCAGCACCGGCAGCGAGCCGGATTCCACCGCGCTGACCCAGAGCGGCACCTTCAGCATCACGGCGCTGGATGGCGTCACCACATTGACCGTCGGCGGCATCGCTGTCGTTACCAACGGCGTGGCAGCGGGCTTCCCCCAATCGGTCACCACACCGCTCGGCAGCACGCTGACCATCACTGGTTTCAACGCGGCTACAGGTGTTGTGAGTTACAGCTACACGCTGGATCACAACGACGCCCACCCAACCGCCAACGGTGCAAACAACCTGCCCGAACAGTTCGCCGTCACCGTAGTCGACGACAACGGCACCACCGCCAACGCAACGCTCGATGTGAACATCATCGATGACCTGCCAAAAGCAGTGAACGACAGCAACACTGGCACCGCCTCGGAAACCAACCTCACGCTGACTGGTAACGTCCTGATTAACGACGTGCAGGGCGCCGACCGCGTACCGACTGGCCCAGTCACTGCCGGCACCTTCACCGGCACTTATGGCACCCTGGAACTGCACACCGACGGCACCTACACCTACACGCTCAACCCGACCGATGCCGACTTCAAAAACCTGCACGGCGGCGGCAACGGCACCGAGACGTTCACCTACACCATCACCGACTCGGACGGCGACACCAGCACGGCGAATCTGGTTTTGCAGATCCACAACAACGACGACCCCGTGGTCATCAGCGGCCTGGATGTGAACGGCGGCGAACTCACCGTCTACGAAAAAAACCTCAGCACCGGCAGCGCGCCTGATGCCAATGCGCTGACCCAAAGCGGCACGTTCACCATTACCGCACTCGACGGTGTCACGACGCTCACGGTGGGCGGAATCGCCGTGGTCACCAACGGCGTCGCCGCAGGCTTCCCCCAATCGGTCACCACACCATTGGGCAGCACGTTAACGATCACAGGTTTCAATGCGGCAACCGGTGTCGTCAGCTACAGCTACACCCTCGACCACAACGACGCTCACCCAACGGCCAACGGCGCCAACAACCTGCCCGAGCAGTTCGCCGTCACCGTAGTCGACGACAACGGCACGACCGCCAACGCAACGCTCGATGTGAATATCATCGATGACCTGCCAAAAGCAGTGAGCGACAGCAACACCGGCACCGCCTCGGAAACCAACCTCACGCTGACCGGCAACGTCCTGACCAACGACGTGCAGGGCGCCGACCGCGTACCGACTGGCCCCGTCACTGCCGGGACTTTCACCGGCACTTACGGCACCCTTGAACTGCACACCGACGGCACCTACACCTACACGCTGAACCCCACCGATGCCGACTTCAAAAACCTGCACGGCGGCGGCAACGGCACCGAGACGTTCACCTACACCATCACCGATTCGGACGGCGACACCAGCACCGCCAACCTTGTCCTGCAGATCCACAACAACGACGACCCCGTGATCATCAGCGGCCTGGATGTGAACGGCGGCGAACTCACCGTCTACGAAAAAAACCTCAGCACCGGCAGCGCGCCTGATGCCAATGCGCTGACCCAAAGCGGCACGTTCACCATTACCGCACTCGACGGTGTCACGACGCTCACGGTGGGCGGCATCGCCGTGGTCACCAACGGCGTGGCTGCGGGCTTCCCCCAATCGGTCACCACACCGCTCGGCAGCACGTTAACGATCACAGGTTTCAACGCGACCACCGGTGTCGTCAGCTACAGCTACACCCTCGATCACAACGACGCTCACCCAACGGCCAACGGCGCCAACAACCTGCCTGAGCAGTTCGCCGTCACCGTAGTCGACGACAATGGCACGACCGCCAACGCAACGCTCGATGTGAACATCATCGATGACCTGCCAAAAGCAGTGAACGACAGCAACACCGGCACGGCGTCAGAAACCAACCTCACACTGACCGGCAACGTCCTGACCAACGACGTGCAGGGCGCCGACCGCGTACCGACTGGCCCCGTCACTGCCGGGACTTTCACTGGCACTTACGGCACCCTGGAACTGCACACCGACGGCACCTACACCTACACGCTGAACCCCACTGATGCCGACTTCAAAAACCTGCACGGCGGCGGCAACGGCACCGAAACCTTCACCTACACCATCACCGACTCGGATGGCGACACCAGCACCGCCAACCTTGTCTTGCAGATCCACAACAACGACGACCCCGTGGTCATCAGCGGCCTGGATGTGAACGGCGGCGAACTCACCGTCTACGAAAAAAACCTCAGCACCGGCAGCGCGCCTGATGCCAATGCCCTGACCCAGAGCGGCACCTTCACCATTACCGCACTGGACGGTGTCACGACGCTGACCGTCGGTGGAATCGCGGTTGTCACCAACGGTGTCGCCGCAGGCTTTCCGCAATCCGTCACCACACCGCTCGGCAGCACGCTGACCATCACTGGCTTCAACGCGACCACCGGTGTCGTCAGCTACAGCTACACCCTCGACCACAACGACGCCCACCCAACGGCCAACGGCGCCAACAACCTGCCCGAACAGTTCGCCGTCACCGTAGTCGACGACAACGGCACGACCGCCAACGCAACGCTCGATGTGAACATCATCGATGACCTGCCAAAAGCAGTGAACGACAGCAACACTGGCACCGCCTCGGAAACCAACCTGACCCTGACCGGCAACGTCCTGACCAACGACGTGCAGGGCGCCGACCGCGTACCGACTGGCCCCGTCACTGCCGGCACCTTCACCGGCACTTACGGCACCCTGGAACTGCACACCGACGGCACCTACACCTACACGCTCAACCCCACCGATGCCGACTTCAAAAACCTGCACGGCGGCGGTAATGGAACCGAGACGTTCACCTACACCATCACCGATTCGGACGGCGACACCAGCACCGCCAACCTTGTCCTGCAGATTCACAACAACGACGATCCTGTGATCATCAGCGGCCTGGATGTGAACGGCGGCGAACTCACCGTCTACGAAAAAAACCTCAGCACCGGCAGCGCGCCTGATGCCAATGCCCTGACCCAGAGCGGCACATTCACCGTGACCGCGCTCGATGGTCTGCAAACCCTCACCGTCGGCGGCATCGCCGTGGTCACCAACGGTGTGGCGGCAGGCTTCCCGCAATCGGTCACCACACCGCTCGGCAGCACGCTGACCATCACTGGTTTCAACGCGGCTACAGGTGTTGTGAGTTACAGCTACACGCTGGATCACAACGACGCCCACCCCACCGGTAACGGTGCCAACAGTCTCACCGAGAACTTCAACGTGGTCGCCACCGATGGCGACGGCAGCACTGCGTCCGGGCAGATCAACGTCAACATCATCGACGACCTGCCGACCGCCAAGGCCGACACCGGTTCGGTGGTGGAGGGCGGTACGGTCAATGTCAGCGTGCTGGGCAATGACGTTACCGGTGCGGACGGCGCCGCAGCGGGCGGTGCAGTGGTTGGCGTGCGTGCCGGCGGTGACACCTCAAGTTCGGCGATCGGCGGCCTCAACAGCAACATCAACGGCACCTACGGTTTCCTGACCCTGGATGCGGCCGGCAACGCCATTTACCACAGCAACCCGAACTCGGTGAGCCCACCGGGTGCCACCGATACTTTCACCTACACCATCCGCGACGGTGACGGCGACGAAAGCACCACCACCATCACTATCAACGTCGCCGACAGCAAACTGGTGGCCTCGGTCGATCAGGACGTGACGGTCTATGAAAAAGCCCTCGACCTGACCAAGGACGGCCAGGACCTGGCCCCGGGTACGGTCACCGGCAGCGATCCGACCAATACCGGCGAAACTGCCACCGGCACGCTGGTCGGCGCGGTCACTGGCGGCAGCGGGGCGATCACTTACACCTTGGTTGGCAGCGCCACCGGCACTTACGGGCAGATCCAGCTCAACGCTGACGGCACCTACACCTACACCCTGACCTCGGCGCCGAAAACCACGCCGAACGCCAACGACGGCGCGAATACCCTGAGCGAAAGTTTCACCTACAAAGCCACCGATGCACTGGGCAACAGCACCACCAGCACCATCGTGGTCAACATCGTCGATGACGTGCCGAAAGCGGTGCCGTCGGATCGCTCCGTGGCAGCGGTGGAGATCGATTCCAACATCCTCATCGTCCTCGACATTTCCGGCAGCATGGTCGATCCGTCCGGCGTGCCGGGGCTGTCGCGGCTGGATCTGGCGAAACAGGCGATCAGTGCCTTGCTCGACAAATACGACGACCTCGGCGACGTGAAGGTGCAACTCGTCACCTTCAGCAGCAGCGCCACCGACAGAACGTCGGTATGGGTTGACGTGGCGACCGCCAAATCGCTCCTCGCCGGCCTCACGGCGGGTGGCGGCACCAACTACGACGCGGCGGTGGCGACGATGCAAACCGCCTTCAACACCTCGGGCAAACTCACCGGAGCGCAGAACGTCGGCTACTTCTTCTCCGACGGCAAACCGACCACAGGCCAGGAAATCGGCACCGCTGACGAGACCGCACTCAAAGCGTTCCTCGACGCCAACAACATCAAGAACTACGCGATCGGCCTGGGCAGCGGCGTGAGCAACGCCAACCTCGACCCGCTGGCGTATGACGGCATCAGCCACACCAACACCAACGCCGTGGTGGTCACCGATCTCAATCAGCTCAACTCGGTGCTCTCGGGCACCGTGGAAGGTGCGCCGGTCACCGGTTCGCTGCTGGGCGAGGGTGGCACGTTCGGTGCCGATGGCGGTTTCATCAAATCCATCGTGATCGACGGCACCACCTACACCTATGACCCGCGCGCCAACAGCGGCCAGGGGTCGTTGACCCCAAGCGGTGGCACCAACCACGGCACGTTCAACACGGTGAACAACACGTTGAGCATCGCCACCAACAACAGCGGCACGCTGGTGATCAACCTCGATACTGGCGACTACAGCTACACCTCGCAGAAAACCACCACCACGGTGATCACCGAGAACATCGGCTTCACCCTCAGCGATAACGATGGCGACCTTGCCAGCTCGACGCTGACGGTGAAAGTGATCCCCAACTCGCCACCGGTGGCGATGGACGACCACGTCATCACCAACGTGCTGTCGAGCAGCGTCACGGTGCCGGGCGAACTGCTGCTGGCCAACGACACCGACCCGGACGGCGACCCGCTCAACGCCTCGCCGACCACCTTCAACACCGGGTGGGCAGCCAAGGGCGCTGACTTCAGCGGTACCGGCGCCATCACGTTCAACGGCACCGGTAACACCGCCGCCAACCAGAACCTGGCCGACGTGCGCAATGCGTTCGCGGCCAACACGGCAGCGATGACGGCTGTGCTGGTGGTCAGCGGATACCTCGGCGCGGTAACCACCGCCAATGCCAACGATGAGGACCTGATCACCGTCAAACTGAAACAGGGCGAAACGCTGAACCTGGATCACAACCTGGCGGCCGGGCACATCACCATGGAGTACTCGGTCAACGGTGGTGCGTTCACCAGCATCGCCGACGGCGGCACCATCACTGCCAGCGCTGATGGCACCTATCAGATCCACGTGACCAACATCAGCAACACCAGCGGCAGTAACCCCACTGCGGCGGAAAACTACCAACTGACCATGACGGTCAACTACGCCGGCGCGCACGACGTGACGCCGGACTTCAACGGCACCTACACCGCCAACGACAACCATGGCGGCAGCGACACGGCCAACGTCAGCATCACCTATCAGGATGGTCATACCCTCACTGGTACCGCAGGCGATGACATTCTGGTGGCCGGCACCGGCAACAACATCCTCAATGGCGGCGACGGTAACGACGTGCTGACCGCCGGCTCCGGCAACAACGAAATGCACGGCGGCGCGGGCAACGACTTGCTCTACAGCGGCCCGGGCAATGACATTCTCGATGGCGGCACCGGCATCGACACGGTCAGCTATGCCCACGCCACTGCCGGAGTCACGGTCAACCTCGGTCTGCTGGGGGCGCAAAACACCATCGGCGCTGGCACCGATACCCTCAGCAATATCGAAAACCTGGTCGGTTCGAACTTCAACGACACCCTGACCGGCGACAACAATAACAACGTGATCAACGGCGGGCTGGGCAACGACATCCTCAACGGTGGCGGCGGTGACGACCTGCTGATCGGCGGCATGGGCAACAACACCCTGACCGGCGGGCCGGGCGCCGATACCTTCCAGTACCTGAAGGGCAACACGGGCCACGACACCATCACCGACTTCACCCCGGGCACCGACAAGCTCGACCTGTCGCAACTGCTGCAAGGTGAAAACGGCACCACGGCGTCGCTGGACGATTACCTGCACTTCACCGTCACCGGCAGCGGCGCTTCGGTGCTCACCAGCATCGACGTCAGTGCCCTGGCCGGCGCCACGCCGAACCAGACCATCGACCTGGCCGGCGTCAACCTCGCCAGCCACTACGGCGTGACCCCGGGGGCGGGCGGGGTGATCGCCAGCGGGCACGACACGGCGACGATCATCAGCGGCATGCTCAATGATCATTCGTTGAAGGTGGATACGGTGTAGCGAGGTCTGAAACGACAAAACCCGCCGTCCCGATTAACCGGGACGGCGGGTTTTTTATGCCTGAAGCGATGTGTTGCCGGTGAGACAGCCTTCGCGAGCAGGCTCGCTCCCACAGTTGACCGCGTCTCCAACGGGTGCTCTGTCAGCTAAACATATCTTATGAGATTCGGGGAGGCTTGAAGTTGTCCCACTGTCTACTAGCCCCAAAAAGAGCAGTGATCAACAGTTATTAAGTTTGTGGTGTGGATTTCAAAACTTGCGATGTCAGAGCTGGCGAAGTCGTATTGTTCAGGAGTGCTTTCCGGATAAAAGTCTGGAAGAGACTCTTGTTTTATTAGTTTTCCGTCTGAGTCATAAATGAATATGCTGCTTCTTGAAGAATAGCTGCCATAGTTATAGAGCCAGAAATTGATACGCGTACATTTCTTCTTCAGTTCGAATCTGATACTGGTAGGCGTTCCATCATCACTTCTGAGCATAAGTACCATTCCTGAAAACTTTCCAGGCAGGGGCGTAGGAATAAATGCAGTGCTTTGCATGATTATTACGTTCCCAGCATACATCACTACAGAGATTGACAGGTCAGGCGTATTAAGGGGGTTGCCTGGATATAATTCGGTTCTAGGATAAAGATCAAAATTTTCCGTCCAGCTCATAGTAATTATCGTTAAAGTCCGTGCCGCCGATACCTGCCCACTGCCATACAGCGCTTTCGCCGTCAGGCTATGTTCAGCGACAGCCAACCCGCTGACCGTCAACGTCCAGATTCCGGTCGAGGCATTAGCGGTGGCCTTTCCTTTTGAGACCGCACCGTCGAAGACTTCGACCTGCAGCCCTTTGCTGGCCGCCCCGGTCAAGGTGACCGCTGTTTCGACTGTGCTGCCACCCTGCGGAATTTCCACGCCGCTGGGCGAGCCTTTGACCGAAGTAATCGTTGGGGCGACCAAGGCAACCGATCTGATGGTGTAGGTGCGATCCGGAAACACCACTGCATTGGCTTCGATGTTGCTTTGATCCAGTGCTGCCTTGAATTTGATCGTCAGGGTGGACCCGTCGCCCAGTTGGTTGAGGTAGCTGTTGGCAACCGTCTTGGGCCAAAAGCCCTGATTGACCCACGCCGTATTGACTTTGCTGGCTCCGCCATTCCAGACATTCAGGGTATGCGGGCTGCCATCGGCCTTCTTGCCCTCCAGCGTCAGCCACACCTGTTGACCGACTTCGATCAACGTCCAGAGCAAGCCGTGGATGGTCCCGTCTTTGCTGCCGAGCGCGATTAAATCCAGCACGTTGCTGGTATCGGCGTCGATGATTTTCGGCGTGATCAGTGCCGCAGCCGGCAACACCAGAATGTTCAAGAGCAGTGCCAGTGAGGTGCTGGGTACGCCATTGCGGATGAGGGTGTAAGTCACTGTGATGATTTTGCCCAGGCTGTAGGCGAGTACCGAGCGCGGTACGGCGATTTCCAGTCCGGCACTGACCGATTGCGGCGGGCTGGTGTAGGAGCCGGCAGCCGTTGAAGTCGCCCCGGTCCAGGTCACAGTGAATTGGTCGGTGGGCAATAGCGGGCCAGTGGGTACCAACACGCGGATTTGCGTTTGGGTCGGGCTGAAGTTGTTGCCGGTCTGGCCGATGACGGTCGGGGGTTGCAGGTCGATATGGGCGACGTGTACGTCGAGGGTCTTGGTTCCCGAGGTGGCAGAGTTGCCCAATTGGTCGGTTACCACGAAGTCGACGACGATCTTGCCGTCACCGACTTTCAGGAAGTCAGCGGTAAACAGCGTGATGGTCAGCGGCGTCGGTGGGTCGGTGACTTCTTTGGTGAACGACTCGTTGCCAATCCGAAAGCGCACGAGGTCATAGGGGTGTGCGGTGTTGTAGGTGAAACCGAATACAACCCCGAGTGCCGCCAGTGCGGCGCTGACTCCGTTGGTGACTACATTGGGTGGAATCACCAGGTCGAGACTGCTCAGGGGGCGCAGATGATAGAGCACGAGCAGGTCGCGCGAAGACTCAACGTTACCGCTAAGCCGGGTTACCTTGTAATGCAGGCGATTGACGCCGTGAATCAAGTGTCCGTGGGGTACATTCAGCGAGATGCGTTTTTGCTCGTCGCCGGGTTGTACGATTGCCCCGGCCACTGAAGTAGGGGCGTCATTGACATACAGGGCCACCGAATCGTACGCCTCCATGATTTGGTTGCGTCGTTGCAGTTCAGACCACGGATCAATCACCACTTGAAGGCCCGAGGGTTTGTCGTCGTAGAGCGATCTGGGGATACCACCATGGGCACGTGCAGGTGGTTTGATCGGCGAAACCCAGCCTGGTACGAAAACCGCAACCAACTCAAAGATTGCGTTCAATGTTGACGACTGAATATCCATGGTGTGCACCTTGGAGTGATAAGAGTCTGTCCAGACGGACGTGTCCCATCTCACATCAGGTAGCAGCGGCTGCCTACTGTCAGATCTGACAGGGACAGGCAGGTTTAAGACAAGCGGTCGTTACGCTGTATTTGCAACGACAAAACCGCCACCCTGGTCGAGCCGGGTGGCGGTTTTTATTTGAAGGCAGGCGTTGCTGCTGAATGGGGCTTCGCGAGCAGGGAGCGATCGATTAATACTTCAAGACTTGCGCAGCGTCTTCTGCCGCAAGATATAAACCGTCACCAACACCGCACTGGTCAGCATGAACCCCCGCGCCCACGGCAGCGGCACCAGGTAACACGAGAACAGAATGCTCGCCCACATCAGCCCGATCGCGTAGACCTTGCCTTTGAGCGGAATGCCGTTGCCGTCGAGGTAGTCGCGGATCCATGGCCCGAGTCGCGGATGCTCGACCAGCCAGCGATAGAAACGCGGAGAGCTGCGGGCGAAACACGCCGCCGCGAGCAAAAGGAAAGGGGTGGTGGGCAGAACCGGCAGGAAAATGCCGATCACCCCCAATGCCACGCTGAGCCAGCCGATGGCCAGCAGGATGTAGCGCAGCATCAGGGGGCGGTTGCCTATGGGGTTGTCCATAGGCCGGGTCTTAGTGGTGACGTGGCTTGAGGATCGCCGGTTTTTCGTCTGGCGCCTGGCAGAGCAGGTACAGCGCGGTCAGGGCTTCCGGGATCTGCACGATCATGTCGTCCATCAGGTTGGCGTCCTTGGCGATGTCTTCGAATTCTGGCTGTTCGTCGAACAGGCCCGAACCGACCATGATCGGCAGGAGCATTTCGCTGACTTCTTCTTCGGCGGTCTCGAACCAGGCGGCTTCACGCAGGAACACGCCTTCCATGAAACCGATGCACCAGCCGCGCAGTTCGGAATCGTCCGGCTCGTCACCGAGGTCCAGATCGCATGGCAGTTCGAATTCCTCGTCGGACGCCAGTTGGCGGGCGATGTGTGCCTTGAGGCCGATCAGGGTGGCTTCGATCTCTTCGCGCTGCGCGTCGCTGCTGTAATGCGGCTCTTCGGCGAACAGGGCGTCGATCCATTCGCGCTCCGGTACGTCTTCGGCACAGATCGACAATGCGGTCAGGTAACCGTGGGCGGCCACGTAATCCAGCGCCTCTTCGTGCAGCTCGTCGGCGTCGAGAAAGACTTGCAGGCGGGTTAGTTGCTCAGCGAAGGACATTACGGGGCTACCTTGGGGGAATAAACAATGCGGGAATTCTAGGCCTTCTTGCGCGCTCAAGCCAGCCGCACGGCAGATTTGCCGTAATTACAGGCAACACGAATAACCCTGTGGGAGCGGGCTTGCTCGCGAATGCGCTGTATCAGGCACGTTTGTATTGACTGGCACGCCGCCTTCGCGAGCAGGCTCACTCCTACAGGGAGTTATGGTGGCAGATTAATCGGTGTCTTCTCAGCGGCACCCCTTGCCGGGGAGGGCTCGGGTATACTGCCGCGTTTTCGCTCCCTGCTCGTATTGCGGTGGTCTGGCAATGCGCTCTTACGTTTTGTTTAAGCAGCCCTGGCTGTCCTGAACCAGCCTGTGCAGGGATGTTTCGGTAGATTTTTGGAGTTTTTATGCTCGAACAGGTTCAACGCGTCCTCAAGGACATCTTCGGCTACGACAGTTTCCGTGGCCGTCAGGGTGCAATCATTGAGCGCGTGGCCAGCGGCGGTGATGCGCTGGTGCTGATGCCTACCGGTGGCGGCAAGTCCCTGTGCTTCCAGGTGCCGGCGCTGTTGCGCGACGGCCTGGCAGTGGTGGTGTCGCCGTTGATCGCCTTGATGGACGATCAGGTCGCCACCCTCGAAGAGCTGGGTGTGGCCGCTGCGGCGCTGAACTCCACGCTGAGTGCCGAACAGCAGCGCGATCTGGCGGCGCGGATCAAGCGCGGCGAAGTGAAAATGCTGTATCTGGCGCCCGAGCGTCTGGTGCAGCCGCGCATGCTGTCGTTCCTGCAAGGGCTGAATATCGCCCTGTTCGCCATCGATGAAGCGCACTGCGTCTCGCAATGGGGCCACGACTTTCGTCCGGAATACCTGCAACTTGGCCAGTTGGCGGAAATGTTCCCCGACGTACCGCGTATCGCCCTGACTGCCACTGCAGACAAACGTACCCGCGAAGAAATCGTCACCCGCCTGCATCTGCAAAATGCCGAGCGCTTCCTGTCGAGCTTCGACCGCCCGAACATTTTCTACCGCATCGTACCCAAGGAGCAGCCGCGCAAGCAGTTGCTGGCATTTCTCGCCGAGCGCCGCAGCGATGCGGGCATCGTCTACTGCCTGTCGCGCAAGAAAGTCGAGGAAGTGGCGACGTTCCTCAGTGAGCAGGGCTTCCCGGCACTGCCATATCACGCCGGCCTGCCCAACGATCTGCGAGCCTTCAACCAGAAACGCTTCCTCAACGAGGAAGGCCTGATCATGGTCGCCACCGTGGCGTTCGGCATGGGCATCGACAAGCCCAACGTACGTTTTGTCGCGCACCTCGATCTGCCGAAATCCCTCGAAGCGTATTACCAGGAAACCGGTCGCGGCGGCCGTGATGGCCTGCCGGCGGACGCGTGGATGGCCTACGGTCTGCAAGACGTGGTGATGCTCAAGCAAATGCTGCAGAACTCCGAAGGCGACGAGCGGCACAAGCGTCTGGAGCAGCACAAGCTCGACGCCATGCTCTCGCTCTGCGAAGAGACGCGTTGCCGGCGCCAGACCCTGCTGGCGTATTTCGACGAAGACATGCCCGAGCCGTGCGGCCACTGCGACAACTGCGTCGACGGCGTGCAGACCTGGGACGCCACCGAGCCTGCACGTCAGGCGTTATCGGCGATTTTCCGCACTGGCCAGCGTTATGGCGTCGGCCATCTGGTGGATGTGCTGCTGGGCAAGGACAACGAAAAAATTCGCAGTTTCGGCCATCAGCACCTGTCGGTGTGGGGCGTCGGCAAAGCGTTGAGCGAGAGCGAATGGCGCTCGTTGTTCCGCCAGTTGGTGGCCCGTGGTCTGGCCGATGTCGATCACGAAGGTTACGGCGGTCTGCGTCTGAATGACAGTTGCCGGCCATTACTCAAGGGCGAAGTGAGCCTGGAGCTGCGCCGCGACCTCAAGCCGCAAGTCGCCGCCAAGAGCAACAGCAAGAGCCCGGCCAGCCAACTGGTGCGCGGCGAAGAGCGCGAACAGTGGGAAGCGCTGCGCGCGCTGCGGCGCAAACTCGCCGAAGAACACGGTGTGCCGCCGTACGTCATCTTCCCCGACTCGACGCTGCTGGAAATGCTTCGCAGCCAGCCGACCTCGCTGGCGGAAATGGCCACGGTCAGCGGCGTCGGTGCACGCAAGCTGGAGCGCTACGGCGAGGCCTTCCTCGAAGTGCTTGGCGGCGAAGTCGAGGCGCCGAAAGCGGTGGCCGACGTACGCCACGAACTGATCACTCTGGCCCGCGCCGGCATGACTCCGATGCAGATCGCCGGGCAGTTGCAATGCTCGGAAAAGAACGTCTACACCATGCTCGCCGAAGCCATCGGCAAACAACAATTGTCGCTGGAGCAGGCGCTGGATCTGCCGGAAGAGCTGATGGGCGAAGTGCAGGACGCGTTCCTCGATGGCGAGGGCGAATTGCCGTCGGTCGCTGAAGTGGCCGAGCTGTTTGCGGGGCGGGTTCCGGAGGGCGTGCTGTATTGCGTAAGGGCTGCGCTGCAATCTGAATTCGAAATGTAAGACGACGTTTGCGCCAACCGTCAGGCAGTTGTAACGATTCAGTACAGGTCGGCTCTTGCCTATAGCCAAATGTCATGCTTAGCTGACTAATAATTAGTTTTTCTCTATTTGTCAGTCTACTCATGAGTGTTTTATGCCGTTAACCGATCAACACCGCTTTGGCATGCAACTGGCCCAGATGTCCCGTGGCTGGCGTGCCGAACTGGATCGCCGGCTGGCGGGTCTGGGTCTGTCCCAGGCACGCTGGCTGGTGCTGCTGCATCTGGCGCGTTTCGAAGACGCACCGACCCAACGCGAGCTGGCGCAAAGCGTCGGCGTCGAAGGGCCGACCCTGGCCCGCTTGCTCGATAGCCTGGAAAGCCAGGGCCTGGTGCAACGCCAGTCCGTGATGGAAGACCGTCGGGCGAAAAAAATCGTTCTCTGCGCCCCGGCGCTGCCGCTGATCGAACAAATCGAAACCATTGCCGCACAACTGCGCAGTGAGCTGTTCGTCGGTATCGACGAAGCGGATATGAAGGTGTGCATGCGGGTTCACGGGCACATTCTGGCCAATCTGGAAAAATCTTGAGGCATAACCGCGCGCCGGTTTTTTGAGGGATCGCGCAGAGCAGACTATAAGAACTACTGGGCAATATCGTGTTCGTACCGGATGTGCGAACGCATAGAAGTCGGTTTTGCTTATTTAAGGGATGCTCATGCTCGCAAGTCGGCACGTGGTACTGCGCGGTGGCGCCAAATGGCTGCTGGTCGCTGGCGTATTCAGCTATTCGACCTGGTCGATGGCACTGGGACTGGGTGACATCACTGTTCACTCAGGCCTCAATCAGCCGCTCAAGGCCGATATCGCGCTGGTCGATGCCGGCGGCCTCAGCGCCAGCGACCTCTCGGCCAGTCTGGCCACGGCGGATGAATTTGGTCGCGCCGGGGTCGAGCGGGTGTTTTTCCTCAATGACCTGCGGTTCACTCCGATCCTGCATGGCAATCGCCAGATGATCCGGGTGACCTCGCGCAAACCGGTCAAAGAACCTTTTCTGAATTTTCTGGTGCAACTCAATCAGCCCAATGGCCATTTGTTGCGCGAGTACACGGTGCTGATCGATCCGCCGGGTTCGCCGAGCATCGTGCCGGCCACGGATGAGCCCGACCCACGTCCGCAATCTTCTGAATTCCCTACCGTCGAACCGGCCACGGCGCCACCGCAGGCTGCCCAGGGCAAACGCGACGTTGCACCTTCAGCGCCACCCGCACCTGCTGCACCGGCCAACGCGGCACTGACCGAACAATTGGCGGCCAGCGTGTTGCAGAACCAGCAACTGCAGAAGACCGTCGATGAGTTGAACGCGAAACTGCAGGCGCAGGATGCTCAGATTGCCGATGGCAAAAAGCAGGTCAGCGATTTGCAAACGCGTTTGACCGAGCTGCAAAAGCCCCCGGCAGCGGTCATTACGCAGCCGGTGCCGGCGCCTGCAACCGTAGCGCCGCCAGCCGAAGACGAGGGTCTCAACGGGCCGTTGCTCGGCGGCTTGCTGCTGTTGTTGGGAGTGTTGGGTGGCGGGCTATTCGTGCGCCGTCGACGTCAACTGGCCCAGGATGCTGCGCCGCTGCCTATTGCTTCAGAAGGTCATCAACCTGAGCTTGATGACACGCAAACGGCACCCCCGGCCAATATCAGTGCAGCGACCGAACACCGTGAAGAACCCGCCGCGGGCGATGTGCTGGAAGCGGTGGGGATCTACCTGGCGTATGGACGCCTGAACGAGGCCGCCGGCCTGCTGCGCAATGCCCTGGACAAGGAGCCGGAGCGCACCGATCTGGGCGTGCAATTGCTCGAAGTGCTGGGGCGCCAGGGCGACAGCGCGGCTTACGAACAACAGGAAAACCAGTTGCGTGGGGCAGGTGTCGATCCTCAGCAACTGGGTGCGATCCGGGCGCGTCATCCAAAGCTCAACAGTGCCGCACCCATGGCACCGGTAATGCCGGCCGTCGCCGTACCGATTGCTGCGGCGCAACCGGCGCCTGAGGATGATTTCGAATTGAACCTGGGCGAGCTGTCGATGGCGTCCAGTTGGGATCTGGAGGACGGCCGTGCAGCAGCCGATCAGCCGTCAGCAGACCCCACGGTGTCAGCGTCCAGTTTTGAAGTGCTGCCGGCGGACTTCGAATTGCCCGAAGCCGCAGTGAACGATGAGGCGGAGCTGGAATGGATTCCCGAACCGGACGCACAGCCGCTGGACGATGACTTTCTCAATGAGTTTGGCGATCCGCCGCCATCACTGGGGCTGGAGCCACTGACGTTGCAGGAACCGGAACCCGCCTCTGGATCAGGGAAACTGGAGCAGGCGCAGACCTGCATTGATGACGGCGACATCGACAGCGCCATTGCGCTGCTCAATGAGTTGCTCAAGGAAGGCGATGAACCCCTTAAGCAAACTGCCAGAACTTTGCTGGCGGGGATTCGCTAACCAGTGTGTCTGCTACTGATGCGGTGCCTGTCCTGACGGATTCGCGAGCAGGCTCGTTGGAATGCGTTCTCCTGTGGGAGCGGGCTTGCTCGCGAAGGCGGCCTGCCCGGCAACATCAATCCCGCTGAGTGCTCAGAACGTCTGCCCCAGATTCAGATAAACCGCCTGTTCATTCGCATCATTCAAGCCATAGGTGAAATTCAACGGCCCCAGCGGCGTATCAAAACCAATGAACACGCTGGCGGCATTGATATAGCCGCTGTCGAACTGATTGTCGTTGTTCCACGCCCGACCACGTTCCAGCGACGCACCGGCATACAGCGGGAAGTCCAGCGGCAGATACGAACGCGGCGTCAACCGGCGGTAATACACCGCCCGCATGAGGCTGATGTTCTGTCCGGAGATCGAGTCCTCGCGGAACCCCGACAGCTGCCGCGCGCCCCCGAGCAGGAAGCTTGAGGTCACCACGTTGGCATCATCCAGCGTGCGGGCATAGCGCCCGCCGAGAATCAATGTGTCCGGGCCACGGCTCATGGCTTTGTCGAGTTTGAATTCCCACTGGCGATAGCGCGTGTCCGAACCCAGGCTCGGCTCGAATTGCTGCAGGGTCAGGCTGACGTCCTTGCCCTCGTGGGGGAAGTAGACGTTGTCCAGCGAGTCGAACGAATACTTCAGTGAATAAAAACCTTCCTTGAAGTTTTCGCTCGGCAGGTCCTGATCGCCGATCCGCACATCCGCCTTGCCCCAGGCTTCACCGACCCCGAAGCGGATTTCGCCGTTGTTGCCGATCTGTCGGCCAACGTTGAGGCCGAAACCGTAGCGTTCGACGCGGTATTGGGCGATCGGGTCGTTGTCGAGCACGGCATCGACGTTCTGCGCTTCAAAGGCCGCATACGGGGCGACAAAGTAACGTGAGCCGACGTCCAGCGGCTGATAGAACTCGGTGTAGAGTTCCTGTTTGTCGCCGATCTGTGCCCGGGTCAGCCACTCCGCGCCGAGGCGGTTGATGCCGTTGATGCGGTAACTGGCGCCGAGGTTGAAGGCGCTGTCACCGCGCATGTCGTCCGACAGGTTCAGGCCGACGCGCAGGTAATCGGTGCCGCTGCGCTTGCCTCGGGCACTGATTACCAGAGTGTGATCCTGGCCCTTGTGTACGACGCGGTATTGCACTTGTTCGAAGTAGTCGAGGCCGTACAGCGTGCCCATGTCCGAGTGCAGTCGGCCCAGGTCCAGTGGCTCGCCGATGGGCTGGCGGATGTAGTAGCGGATCACGTCGTCGCCGACTTTCGAGTCGTTCTCGACCTTGATCGCGGTGATGATCGGCGTGCGCTGACCCGGGGCGCGGGCAGCATTGAGTTCGGCGTCCTGGGATTCGCGGGGTTTAAGCAATGCGAGGCGCGCGTCGAGAATCTTCGTGGCGCGGTAACCGGCGTCGATCATCTCCTGGGCCTTGCCGAAATCAGTGACACCGAACGCCGCCAGCGCCGGCTGGATCAACACATCGGAGGGCTTGAGGGCGGCCAGCTGTTCTTCGGAGTTGCGCCGGGTCATCAGGGTGATCGACTGATTCAGCACATCGACCACGGTGGTCAGTTGCTTGCGGTTGCGCAGCGGGGTGCCGATGTCGACCACGATGGCCACGTCGACACCCATTTCCCGCGCGACGTCGAGCGGGATGTTGTCGGTCATGCCGCCGTCCACCAGCAGTCGGCCGTCCAGCTCGACCGGAGCGAATACCGCCGGGATCGACATGCTGGCGCGGATCACCTGGGGCAGATGGCCCTTGCGGAACACCACCTTTTCGCCGTTGGCGATATCAGTGGCGACAGCGCGAAAGGGGATCGGCAGTTTGTCGAAGTCCCGGGTGTCGCTGGTATGCGCCAGCAGGCTTTCGAGCATCAGCGCCAGGTTTTGGCCCTGAATTACCCCCAGAGGAAGGCCGAGGCTGCCGTCATCGCGAAAGCTCAGTTGCTGTTTCACCAGAAAATCGCGGTCGTCCTGCTTGCGTCGAAACGGCACGTCTTCCCGTGGCGGAGCGTCGGACAGCGCCTGCTGCCAGTCGATGTTCAGCGCGAGTTTTTCCAACTCATCGATCTTGTAGCCCGAGGCATACAGGCCGCCGACCACCGCGCCCATGCTGGTGCCGGCAATTGCGTCGATCTTGATGCCTTGTTCTTCAAGTGCCTTGAGCACGCCGATGTGCGCCAAGCCACGGGCGGCACCGCCGGACAGCACCAGGCCGACTTTCGGGCGCGATGCCTCACTGGCGTGGACGAGCAAAGGAAGAAAACCAAGCAGCAGGCAGAACAGCAGACGGTGCATTGTGAGTCTCGGGGCAAGCGATAAAGCCGGCTATTATAGCGGCGCCCTCTGTCTCAGGAGTTTCAGCGAACATGACCGTCGAAAAAGCCGAAGTCGTCATCACCTATTGCACCCAATGCCAGTGGCTGCTGCGCGCCGCGTGGCTGGCGCAGGAGCTGCTCAGCACCTTCGGCGATGACCTCGGCAAGGTCTCGCTGGTGCCCGGCACCGGCGGGGTGTTTCATATCAGCTGCGGCGCCGTACAGATCTGGGAACGCAAGGCGGACGGCGGCTTTCCCGAGGCCAAGGTGATCAAGCAGCGGGTGCGCGATCAGATCGACCCTGACCGCGACCTCGGCCACAACGACCGCACTCAGTGAGACGCGGCTTCGGCGGCGACGGTTTTCTTGTCAGCGCTGCCTGACATCCGCGCCGAGACCACGATGGCGACGATGATCAGCGCGCCGCCGATCAACATGCGTACGGTCGGGTTCTCGCCGAACAATAGCCAGGCGACGGTGATGCCGTACACCGGCTCCATGGCGAACACCACGGCGGCGGTGCGTGCCTTGATCACCGCCAGACTGGCGACGAACAAACTGTGCGCGACGCCGGTACAAAACACCCCGAGCAGGCCGATCCATAGCCAGTCCAGGGCACGCACTGTGCTTAATTGCGGGGCGGCGACCGGCAGCAGACACAGCGCCACCACTACGTTCTGGCACAGCGCTGCCTGCACCGCCGGAATACGTCCGGAGCTGGCGCGATTGGTCAGCGAGAGCAGGGCGAACAACAGGCCTGACAGCACCGCCCAGAGCAACCCGGTGGTGGCGCCGCTGGCAAGATCGAATGCAGGGGTTACCAGCACCAGGCCGACGCTGACCAATACCACCAGCACAATTTCATTGGCGCGGATGCGTTCGCGGAAGATCAACCCTTCGAGAATCACCGTGAAGGCCGGGAAGCTGGCAAAGCCCAGCGTCGCAATCGCCACGCCGGCCACCTTCACTGCGATGAAAAAACTCACCCAGTGCCCGGCCAGCAACACGCCGCTGAGCGTCAGGCGCCGCCAATCGACCGCTTGCAGTTTCTGCCAGCCATTCAGGCTGGCGAAGCGGGCGAAAAAGGCCAGGGCGAGTACCGCAAACGCGGCGCGTCCAAAGACGATTACCGCCGGCGACGCGGCAGCGAGTTTGCCGAACACACCGGTCAGGCCGAACATCAGAGCGCCGATATGCAGGGCGCCTAGGGCGGTACGCGGAGTCATTGCAATCCTTGAAAGTCAGCACCATCACCGCAGCAGTTTAAAGAGGTGCACCGGCGGGTGTCTGTCGCCAGACTATCGTCCTTTATCGCCAGCCTCGCGCCGCAGTGTGCCCGGCGAGGCACCAAACTCACGCAGCACTGCAGCAGCGAAAGCACTTTGCGAACTGTAACCGACCCGACTGGCGATTTCGCCGATCGGTAACGCGGTCTCGCGCAGCAAGCCAACGGCCTTGTGCAGGCGCCGGCTGCGGATGTAGTCCATCGGCGTTTGTCCGCATTCGGCCATGAAGCGCGCATGCAGACGGGCGCTGGACAATCCGGCGATCCGGGCCAGATCCGCCACTTGCAGGGGATAGGCGGCGTATTGCTCGATGTGGGCATCGAGGGCTGCGTAAGGCAGGCGGCGGGCGCCGAGTTCGGCAGGGCGGGCGTGATTCAGGCTGGCCAGCAGCAACACCGCGCCCTGGCGGGCGATCAGCGGATCGCTGACCGGGCTGTTCGCCAGCCAGCTGACCAGCTGACTTTGCCCGGCATCCAGTGCCAATCGGGCCGGGCGGTCGAGTAACTGACGGCTGGCCTCGGCATGTTCGCCCAGCGAGTCCGCCAGCCATTGCTCGTCGGGGATGTCCAACACCAGGCAACGGCTGCCTTGCGGACTGCCGCAGGCGTGATGGGCGCCGGACGGGATAACCACGAAACTCTGCTGGCGCACCTGACTGCCACGGCCCTCGACTTCGAAATCCAGCGCGCCGGACAACCCGAATACCAACTGGGCGTGGTCGTGGCTGTGGACGATCAGATCGTGGGTGTACTGGCGCAGGGTAAGGATCGGGCGCATGGCAGAAGTCTCCGAAGTGAGCGCCAGTCTACACCGGGGCCACCGGCCTGCGCGCTGTCACACGACTGACGCACGCCTGTCATGGTCGATTAACCCGGCGGGCGCACTCTTGCGAAAACATCGCAGAGGGTTGCCCATGACCAGCGCCGAGCTCGCCAGACCCAGCCGTAAACAACGGGTGCGTACCCTGTGGATTTCCGACGTGCATTTGGGCACGCGGGATTGCCAGGCCGAGCACTTGTCGCAATTTCTCAAGGGCTACCACGCCGACAAGATCTACCTGGTCGGTGACATCATCGACGGCTGGAAGCTGCGCGGCGGCATGTACTGGCCGCAGGCGCACACCAACGTGATTCGCCGCCTGCTGACCATGAGCAAACGCGGCACCGAGGTGATCTACGTCACCGGCAACCACGACGAGTTTCTGCGCCGTTATTCGAAACTGATCCTGGGCAACATTCAGTTGGTCGACGAGGCGGTACACGTCACGGCGGATGGCCGGCACCTGCTGGTGATTCACGGCGACCAGTTCGACGTCATCACCCGTTATCACCGCTGGCTGGCGTTTCTCGGCGATTCGGCCTACGAATTCACCCTGACTCTCAATCGCTGGCTCAATCACTGGCGCGCCCGCTATGGCTACGGTTACTGGTCGCTGTCGGCGTACCTCAAGCACAAGGTCAAGACTGCGGTGAGCTTCATCAGCGACTTCGAAGAAGCCATTGCCCACGAATGCGTCAAGCGCGAGCTGCACGGCGTAGTCTGCGGGCACATTCACCATGCCGAGATCCGCAAGGTCGGCGAGGTGGACTACCTCAACTGCGGTGATTGGGTGGAGTCGTGCACGGCGTTGATCGAGCACTGGGACGGCACGATCGAGTTGTATCGACTGGCGGATGCGCAGGCGCGGGAGGCAGAGCTCAAGGCTGCCAAAGTGGCCGAGATCGCCTAGACACCAGAGATCCCCTGTGGGAGGGGGCTTGCTCCCGAAGGCGATGTATCAGTCATTACATGTTTATCTGACACGCCGTCTTCGGGAGCGAGCCCCCTCCCACATTTTTCAACGGTGGCAGTCATCAAGCCGGATTGTGTTCTTCCATTGCCGCCTTGTAGATCGAATGTCTGGGCTGCGCAAACAGCCGCTCCATCATCGGCTCGAAGAAGCTCAGCGGCAGGGTGTCATACGCCGGGTCGAACGCCGCTGCATCGTACTTGGCGCAGAACTGCGCCGTGGCCTGATACTGCGGATGCGCGGCGAATTGCTCGCGCAGGTGCCGATCCATGCCCAGGTGATGAAAGAAGTAGTAGCCCTGGAAGATGCCGTGCTTCTCGACCATCCACAGGTTCTCGGCACTGACGAACGGCTTGAGTATCGCTGCAGCGATGTCCGGATGGTTGTAGGAACCTAGGGTGTCGCCGATGTCATGCAGCAACGCGCACACCACGTATTCCTCATCACGCCCATCGCGATAGGCGCGGGTCGCGGTTTGCAGCGAGTGGGTCAGGCGATCCACCGGGAAGCCGCCGAAATCGCCTTCGAGCAACTTCAGGTGCGCGACGATCCGGGACGGCAGTTGCCGGGCGTAGGCGCTGAAGTCCGCGGCGATGATCGCCCAGTCTTCCTGCGTGCCATCCTGCATGTGGGTGAAACGGGCATTGGCGTTCATTGGCCAGCCTCCAGGTGTCTTGGGGTTCAGAACGCCACGCGGCCAAGAATCATGTCGCGGTACATGACGAAGTCGCCGAGCAGGCTGTACAGCGGATGCTGGAAGGTCGCCGGGCGGTTCTTTTCAAAGAAGAAATGCCCGACCCAGGCAAAGCTGTAACCGGCCAGCGGCAAGGCGAGCAACAGCAGCCAGGCGCCCTTGGCGATGGTCATGGCCAGAATGAATATCACCAGCGTGGTGCCAATGAAATGCAGCCGACGGCAGGTGCTGTTGCTGTGTTCGCTGAGGTAATACGGATAGAACTCAGCGAAGGTATTGAATTGCTTGATGTTTTCCACGACCGCGATCTCTGTGGTTATTGTTCTGACGGCAAGTTGTTCGGCGGGTAGCTTATTTGAGTCTAGAGTGAACACTGACAACAGCCAGTGACAATGGGCGCCACTTTAGTATCCTTCGCAAATCGGGTCGTCACAGGCGATCCATCATGTAAAAGAATAACGCCATGAGCGAACGAACGACTTCTGCAAGCTGGGCGATGGGGATTGTCAAAGCATTGGAGATGGACGGCCTGGATTGCCGGGTACTGTTCAAGCAGCTGGGGCTCGATTACGCCGCCCTGGACGATCCGGATGCGCGCTTCCCGCAAGATTCCATGACCCGACTCTGGCAGCGGGCAGTCGAGTTGTCCGGCAACCCGGCGATCGGCCTGAACATGGGCAAGGTGGTGCGCCCGGCGTCGTTCCATGTCGCCGGCTACGCGCTGATGTCGAGCAACACCCTGGCCGAAGGCTTTCAACGCCTGGTGCGTTATCAGCGGATCATCGCTGAAAGTGCCGACCTGAGTTTTCGTCTGATCGAGGAAGGTTATGCGCTGATTCTGACGGTGCATGGCGATCATCTGCCGCCGACCCGACAGAGCGCCGAAGCTTCGCTGGCCTGTGCGCTGGGCCTGTGCGGCTGGCTCACCGGGCGCACGCTGCACCCGGTCAAAGTGTTGTTTCAGGGCGATGAGCCCGATGATCTGCAGCCCTACAAACAAGCCTTTCATGCGCCGCTGATGTTCAACGCGCCGTACGATGCGTTGATCTTCGAGCGCGCCGATATGGAGGCACCGCTGCCCACCGCCAACGAAGCCATGGCGCTGCTGCACGACCGGTTTGCCGGGGAATACCTGGCGCGGTTCTCTGAAAGTCGCGTGACCCACAAGGCGCGGCAGGTGTTGTGTCGTTTATTGCCTCAGGGTGAACCCAAGCGCGATACCGTGGCGCAGACCCTGCATTTGTCGCAGCGCACCTTGCAGCGGCGATTACAGGAGGAGGGCACAAGTTTTCAACAGTTGCTCGATGACACTCGCCGCGAGCTGGCCGAGCAGTATCTGGCGCAGCCAGGCATGACCCTGCTGGAGATTGCCTATCTGCTGGGGTTTGCCGATCCGAGCAACTTCTTCCGCGCCTTCCGCCGCTGGTTCGACACCACGCCCGGCGATTACCGGGCGCGGCTGCTGCAAGCGCCGATCAGTGACGCCAAAAGGCCGGAATACACAGTACAAACACCGTAATGATCTCCAGTCGGCCGAGCAGCATGCCGAACGACAGGATCCACTTGGCCGCATCCGGCAGGGTGGCGAAGTTGCCCGCCGGGCCGATGGTCTCGCCCAGGCCCGGGCCGACGCCGGACACGGTGCTGGCGGCGCCGGTGAGCGCAGTCATCCAGTCGACGCCGAGCAGCGACAGCAGCAGGGCGATCACGCAGATGGTGATGGCGAAGAAGAACGAAAAGGTCAGAATCGAACGCACGATCTCTTCGTCGAGACGGTGGCCGTTGTACTTCTGCTTGATCACCGCGCGCGGGTGAATCAACTGGTTAAGGTTGGCCTTGAGCAGGATGTAGGCAACCTGGAAACGGAAAATCTTGATCCCGCCCGCGGTCGAGCCGGAGCACCCGCCAACAAAACCCAGATAGAAAAACAGCATCAGCGAGAAGTTGCCCCACAGGCTGTAGTCGCCGAGGGCAAAACCGGTGGTGGTGACCACCGACGTCACGTTTAGCGCCACATGCCGCAGTGCATCCAGCCAGTGCAGATTGGTGGTCCACCAGTACCAGGTGCCGAGCACCAGCCAGGTCACCAGCAACATGCCGAGCAAACCCTGCACCTGCTGATCGCGGATCAGCGCCTTGCGGTTGCCGCGCATGGTCGCCACATACAGCGTGAACGGCAGGCTGCCGAGGATCATGATCACCACCGCCACCCAGTGCACCGCTGGTTGTGTCCACTTCGCCAGCGACTGGTCGGAGGTCGAGAAACCGCCGGTGGAAATCGCCGACATCGCGTGGTTGATCGCATCGAACGGACTCATCCCGGCCCACCAGAACGCCAGGCTGCCGAGGATGGTGATGCCGACATACGCCGCCACGATCAGCCGCGCCACCATGTGCGAACGCGGCATGACCTTTTCCGAGCGGTCGGACGATTCGGTCTGGAACAGGCGCATGCCCCCGATGCGCAGCAGTGGCAGAATCGCCACCGCCATGCCGATGAAGCCGATACCGCCCAGCCAGTGCAGCAGCGAGCGCCACATCAGGATTCCTGGCGACATGGTGTCCAGCCCGCTGAGCACGGTCGAGCCGGTGGCGGTGATGCCGGACATGCTTTCGAAGAACGAATCGGTGTAGCTGATGTGCTGGGTCAGCAGGAACGGCAGCGCGGCAAAAATGCACACCACCAGCCAGCTGCTGACGGTCAGCAGGTACATGTCGCGCGGGCGCAGGTGGATGTGTTCGGGGCGCCCGGGGATCACCAGGGCAAGGCCGGCAAGGAAGGTGATCATGCTTGCCCAGAGGAACGACGGCAGATCGCCGGTGCGCTCGAAAATCACCAGGGTGGCCATGGGCACGACCATGGCGATGGCCAGGGTGATCAGGAAGATGCCGATGATGAAACCAATGATCCGTAAGGTCGGCAACGCCATGAAGTCCGCTCGGGCTGAGGTAAGAAGGGCGCCATTCTACCCGTGGAGGCAGGCATGTAAACCGGCACCCGGTGAGCAGATACCGCTAGAATAGCCGCACATTTTTCTCAGGAGGTGGCCGATGCAGGCTCTCGACGCGTTGCTCAACCGTGTTTCCGTTCCACGACTGGTCGAACCGGCCCCCACCGCGCAGCAGCGCGAAGCCCTGTTCGGTGCGGCCCTGCGTGCACCGGATCACGGCCACCTGCAGCCGTATCGTTTCCTGACTGTCGAAGGCGCGGCGCGCGAGCAGATGGGCGAGTTACTGGCCGAAGCGGCGCAGATGCAGGACGGCGAAGTCACCGAAGCGATGATCGACAAGGCGCGCAACGGTCCGCTGCGGGCGCCGCTGGTGGTGGTGGTGATCGCGAAACTGCAGGACCACGTCAAGTATCCGAAGTCCGAGCAATTGCTCGCGGCCGGCTGTGCCGCCCACGGGATCCTGCTGGCGGCGTACGCGCAGGGGATTGGTGCGGTGTGGCGCACGGGTGATCTGGCGTATTCGAAGCACGTCGCCCAAGGCCTGGGTCTGGCGGAAGGCGAGGAAGTCATTGCATTCCTGTACCTGGGCACGCCGCAGAAAGAGCCGCGAGTGGCCGAGAAGGCAGATCTGGCCGAATTCGTCAGCGCCTGGCCCGGCAAGGCCTGACACTTTGATGTCCATGTGGGAGGGGGCTTGCTCCCGAAAGCGGCGAATCAGACAAAATGATGTTGCCTGACGCACTGCCTTCGGGAGCAAGCCCCCTCCCACATTGGTTTTTACGGCTGGACAATGGCGCCCGGCACCAAGGGCAATTCCAGACTGGCCACAAACCCGTCAGCGGCTGGCCCGGCAAGGCCTGACACTTTGATGTCCATGTGGGAGGGGGCTTGCTCCCGAAAGCGGCGAATCAGACAAAATGATGTTGCCTGACGCACTGCCTTCGGGAGCAAGCCCCCTCCCACATTGGTTTTTACGGCTGGACAATGGCACCTGGCACCAAGGGCAATTCCAGACTGGCCACAAACCCGTCAGCGCCTGGCCCGCCAAGGCCTGACACTTTGATGTCCATGTGGGAGGGGGCTTGCTCCCGAAAGCGGCGTATCGGACAAGATAATGTTGCCTGACACACTGCTTTCGGGAGCAAGCCCCCTCCCACATTGGTTTTTACGGCTGGACAATGGCGCCCGGCACCAAGGGCAATTCCAGACTGGCCACAAACCCGCCGTCGGGATGATTGGCCAGCACCAGACTCCCGCCATGCCGCTCCGCCGCGCGCTTGGCAATCGCCAGACCCAGACCATGCCCGGCCGCGGTCTGCCCCGGCGCCCGGTAGAACGGTTCGCCCAGCTGGCTCAGATGCTCGGTCTGCACGCCCGGCCCGTGATCGCGCACGCTTACCACAATCCGCTCGCCCTGACGCAAGGCCTGCATTTCGATCGTCTGCCCTTCGGGGTTGAAGCGTTGGGCGTTGCGCAGCAGGTTATCGACGGCGCGCTCGATCATGGTCGGCCAGCCGGTCAGATTCAGCTGAGGCTCGGCGTTCAGGCGCACGGTTTGTTCCGGCGAGCCGAGTTGCGCGTCTTTCTGCAAGGTGCCGAGCAATGAGTTCAGATCCACCGCTTCAGCGCTGGCGTTGTCGGCATCGACCCGCGCCAGTACGAGGATTTCGCTGATCAGCGCTTCGAGGCGATCACATTCACGGGTCAGGCGCGGCCAGAGTTTTTCGCGTTCTTGCGGGCTGGCACGTTCCGCCAGTGCCAGCGCAATGCGCAGCCGTGCCAGCGGTGAGCGCAGTTCGTGGGAAACATCGCGCAGCAACTGGCGCTGGCTGCCGATCAGGCTTTGCAGGCGCGCGCCCATGCGGTTGAAGTCAGTGGCGAGCACGCCGAATTCATCGCGGCGGTTGGCCAGTTTCGCCAAGCTGTTCTGCTGGTAGGTGGTCTGCCCAAGATCATGCACCGCGCCGCGCAAACGGCTGAGCGGGCGGGTGATGGAGAAGGTCACCAGCAGGCTGAACAGGGTCAGCACCACCAATGCGATGCCCAGCGCACTCAGGGGCCAGAGCAGGCTTTCGCGGTGCCAGGCGTCGAGTTCCGGGTGCGGGATGCGGAAAATGAACAGGTAGGTATCGCCGGTTTTTTCGCTGGTGAACTCGTCGGTCAGGCGCCGCCATGGCAGGCGCCGGTCATCGTTGTTCTGCCGGGCTTCGAACGCGGCGGCGCGGCGCGGGAAGGTGCCGCGCACCACCGGGTCGCCGCTCTCGTTCAGCACCTGGACGTCGATGTGATATTGGCGTTTGCGCTGTTCGAGGATGTCCTGCGCGGCGTCTTCGCCCTGCGCTTCGTAGGTTTGCGTCCATTCGGCGGCCAGCGTGTTGAGGCCCGGATGGCGGCTGAGGATCCACGCGTCCTGGTTGAGCATGTGCCCGAGCAGAATGGATAAGCCGGCAACCAGTGTAATGGCCAGCCAGAAGCTCGCGAGAATACGCCAGAACAATGAGCGCACAGAAATTCCTCAATCAAACATAAATCTCAACAATGTGGGAGCGGGCTTGCTCGCGAATGCGGTGTGTCAGTCAACATTACTTTGTCTGATACACCGCATTCGAGAGCAAGCCCGCTCCCACATTCGGATTGAGTGGCAACAGACCCGACGGCATTTAGCCGTCGGGTCCGGGGTTATCGCATTATTGCGCTTTTTGCGGCTGTTGCGCTTTCCACGCCTTGAACTCGGCCCACTCGGCGCGGCGTTCGGCCTGTTTCTTCTGGATCTCGTCGAATTTCTTCTGTTGATCCGGTTTCAGCAGGTTACGCACGTCGGCTTCGGCTTTCTTGTGGTTGGCCGCCATCTCGTCCTTCATGGCTTTCTGGTCAGCCGCCGAGAGTTTTTCCAGGTACTTCTCGACCACCTGGCGACGCTCGTGCATCTGCTCGCCCATGATCTTGCGGATCTGATCGCGCTGTTCGCGGGACAGATCGAGTTGGCTGTACGGGCCTTTGCCGTGCATGCCGTGCATCTGACCGCCGTGGCGTGCACCGTCCATCGGGCCACCCATCGGGCCGCCATCCTGCGGCATGGCCATGGCGACGGTTGGCAGAGCGGCAGCGAACATCAGAGCGATAAGAGTCTTGCGCATGGTGTATCTCCTTGTCTCGTTCCCGGTACGTTCCGGATGAGTACAGATTACGGAGATCAAGGTCAGCGGCGGTCAGCGCTGCGTAAAGCTTGGGTAAAGACGTTCGAGCGCCAACCTGACAAATGCACCCATGCAGGCCTTGGCCTGCAGTGGCAGGCTTATAGGCTGTAGTAGTAACCGCGGCTGCGCAGGGCGACGATGCGCGGGCGGCCATCGGGGTGCGGGCCGATCTTTTTGCGCAGGTTGCTGACGTGCATGTCGAGGCTGCGGTCGTACAGGGTCAGCTTGCGGCCGAGGGCCAGTTGCGCCAGTTCCTGTTTGTCCAGCGGCTCGCCGGGCTGCTTGAGCAGGGCTTCGAGCAGGCGGCTCTCAGAGACGGTGAGGGTCAGTTCTTTCTCGTCGATACTGACCACGCCGCGCATCGGGCTGAAGCTCAGGTCGCCCAGTTCGAGCTGGGTCGACACGGCGGCCGGATGACTGCGGCGCAGCACGGCGCGCAGACGGGCGGTGAGTTCACGCGGATCGCAGGGCTTGGCCAGATAGTCGTCAGCACCGAGCTCCAGGCCGAGGATGCGATCCAGCGGTTCGCCACGGGCCGAGAGCATCAGCACCGGCAGATCAGCGTGTTCGCTGCGCAGTTGCTTGAGCAGTTCCAGGCCGCTGCCATCGGGCAGCATCACGTCCAGCACCACTGCCGCCGGGGCCGATTCGGCCAGGGCTTTGCGGGCGCTCTGGCCATCGTGGCAGGCGCGCACCTGGAAGCCTTCCTGGCTCAACCAGCTACTCAGGAGTTCGCACAACTCCTGGTCATCATCAATCAGTAACAGCTCGCTCATGACTCACTCAATTTAGCCATTGCCGACGTTTTCGGCTTGCTCCACTGGCAAAGATACCGCAGAGCAGCGCCAATAGCGCTACCCCGGCGCCCGTGACGAACCATTGCTGCTGTTCGGTCAACAGACGCGGCAGCGGGCTGGCCTGGGCTTCCTTGAGTTGCAGCTTCAGGCGCTGGTTCTCCTGACGCAACCGGGCAAGCTGGGCGCTTTCGCGGGTGTTGTCGGCATTTTGCAGTTGTTTGTTCAGTTCTTCCCGCTGCTGCTCGCTGGCCTTCAGGCGTTGCTGCAACTCGGTAATCTGGCTGCCGGCACTCAACGACAATGGCGTGGAGCTGCCGCTTTCGGTGGTTTCCTCACCATGGGCGGGCGCCATGATCGACAACGTGACCCACATCAGACACAACGGACCTTTGCGCATTGCGACTCCTGCTAGCAAATGGATAGTGGGCAGGTTGTCGGCAGGCAAACGAGAATAATGAGCGATTGAGAGCGGCGAGAATCAGGAAGGTTCAGTGCGGAGAAAGACTTGTATCGGACATAGGAGCTTTTGTGGTGAGGGAGCTTGCCCCCGTTCGGCTGCGCGGCAGTCGTCGATAACAGTGCGCGGTGCGTCAGGTACACCGCGCTGGATGGCTTTGGGGTTGCTGCGCAACCAAAAGGGGGCAAGCCCCCTCGCCACAGGGGAGAGATAGCCTTATGGCAGGACTTGCTTGAACGGCTTGACGATCACGCTGGCGTACACGCCGGCGGCGATGTACGGATCGGCATCGGCCCAGGCCTGGGCGGCGCTCAGGGAGTCGAATTCGGCGACGATCAGGCTGCCGGTGAAACCCGCAGCGCCCGGATCATTGCTGTCGACCGCCGGGTGCGGGCCGGCCAGCACGATGCGGCCTTCGCCCTTGAGCACTTGCAGGCGTTCCAGATGGGCCGGGCGCGCGGCGAGGCGGGCTTCGAGCGAGTTGGCGACGTCGGTGGCAATGATTGCGTAGAGCATGTCAGTCCTCGGTTTTTGGCGTTGTGGTTTCGGCGTCGTGCAGATGACGGGACAGGTAGATGCCCTGACCGACCAGGAACAGCACGGTCATGCCCAGGCTGCCGAACACCTTGAAGTCGACCCAGATGCTCTGGAAGGTGAACGCCACGAACAGGTTGGCGGCTCCGCAGAACAGGAAAAAGGCGATCCAGGCAATGTTCAGACGGGTCCAGACCGGGTCCGGCAGCGTCAGCGCGTGGCCCATGATGCGTTTGATCAGCAGGCGGTCACCGATAAAGTGGCTGCCGATGAAGGCCAGGGCGAACAGCCAGTTGACCACCGGGGCTTTCCATTTCAGGAAGGTCTCGCTGTGGAAGGCCAGCGTCAGGCTGCCGAACACCAGGCAGGCGATCAGGGTCAGCCATTGGCTCTTTTCCAGCTTGCGCTGTTTGATGAACAGTGCGCCGTAGACCACCAGGGAACTGATGATGAGCATCGCGGTGGCGCTGTAAATACCGCCTACAGTCACTTCATGGCCAGCGATGTCGACGACCCGTGGATCAAGTTTGTAAACGATGAAAAACAGCAGAAGCGGAATGAAATCGATGAATTGTTTCACAGTGAGAGCCAGAAGCTGGATGTGGCGGCATAATAACAAACATATGGACGCGCGATAGCGCCAGCTGATTTGAGGTTACAACTCTCTGTGAATGTTGATTTGCACTGCCATAGCACGGCCTCCGATGGCGCCCTGGCGCCTGCGGTTCTGGTTGCGCGTGCGTTCGAGAACGGCGTGCGAGTCCTGGCGTTGACCGACCACGACACCCTCGAAGGCCTCGCCGAAGCGCGCACCGCCGCCAACGAATTGGGTATGCAACTGGTCAATGGCGTCGAATTGTCCTGCACTTGGGGCGGGGCGACCATTCACGTGCTGGGTTACGGGTTTGAC
Source organism: Pseudomonas sp. H1h (assembly GCF_000633255.1). Lineage (GTDB taxonomy): Bacteria > Pseudomonadota > Gammaproteobacteria > Pseudomonadales > Pseudomonadaceae > Aquipseudomonas. Next base: position 15,565 of record NZ_AYMJ01000015.1, on the reverse strand, counting down.
GTCAATGCCGCGCCGCTGGTCGAGGCCATCGCCAAATTGCACGATGGCCGCTGGCTGCGGTCCGAAGAAATAAGCCGCAAGCTCGCCCTCAAGGGCATGCCCGGTGCCCTCGACGGTGCCCGGCAAGTCCAGCAGGAGCTGGGCGACAGCGGCAACGCCCCGGCCCGTCCGCATTTCGCCGACTGGATGGTGCGTGAAGGGTTTGTAAAGGATCGCGCCGAGGCGTTCCGCAAATGGCTCGGCGCCGGCAAGCTGGGTGACGTCAAACTGCACTGGCCAACCCTCGAAGACACCGTCGGCACCCTGCGCGCCGCCGGGGCGTGGGTCAGCCTGGCGCATCCCTGGCACTATGATTTCACCCGCAGCAAGCGCCGAAAGCTGATTGCCGACTATATTCAAGCGGGCGGGCATGCGATCGAAGTGGTCAATGGCTTTCAGCCCGCAGAACAGGTAGGCAGCCTGGCAATCCTTGCCCGTGAGTTCGGTCTGCTGGTCAGCGCCGGCAGTGATTTTCATGGCCCGGGCGGCTGGTCGGAGATCGGCCAGTACCGGCCGATTCCCGAGGACCTTCCACCCCTGTGGGGTCGGTTCAAACATGACACAGTTATTGCCGCCGTCTGAACAGGTAGAAAATGTGAGTCAATTTTTCCAGATCCATCCGGAAAACCCGCAAGCGCGCCTGATCAAACAGGCGGTCGAGATCATCCGCAAAGGCGGGGTGGTGATTTATCCCACGGACTCTTCCTACGCGATCGGTTGCCAGATCGGTGACAAGACGGCCATCGAGCGTGTACGACGCCTGCGTCAGCTCGATGAAAAACACAACTTTGCGCTGATCTGCAGCGACCTGTCGCAACTGGGCAACTATGCCAAGATCGACACCGGCACCTTCCGCATTCTCAAGGCCCATCTGCCGGGGCCTTACACCTTTATTCTCAACGCCACTCGCGAAGTGCCGCGCCTGCTGCTGCATCCGAAAAAGCGCACCATCGGCCTGCGGGTGCCGAGTCATCCCATCGCGCTGGCCTTGCTGGCCGAGCTCGGTGAGCCGCTGATGAGCGTGACCCTGATCATGCCCGGCGATGAAGACCCGTTGAGCGATCCGTACGAAATGCGCCAATTGCTTGAACATCAGGTGGACTTGATCATCGACGGCGGTTTCGGCGGGATCAAAGCGTCAACCGTGATCGACCTGACCGGCGACGACCCGGAAGTGATCCGCGTCGGTTGCGGCGACCCCGCGCCGTTCATGGTCGAGGCCTGAATGTCCGCAGTGGAAACCGTTGTCGATCCCCAGGCCGGCGCCCAGCAGGAACTGCCGTTTGCCATGGTCTATGGCCAGGCCGTCATGGAAATGCCGCTGGACCTGTACATCCCGCCGGATGCGCTGGAAGTGTTCCTTGATGCCTTCGAAGGCCCGCTCGACCTGCTGCTGTACCTGATCCGCAAACAGAACATCAACATCCTCGACATTCCGGTGGCGGAAATCACTCGCCAGTACATGGGGTATGTCGAACTGATGCAGTCGGTGCGCCTGGAGCTGGCCGCCGAGTACCTGGTGATGGCCGCGATGCTGGCCGAGATCAAGTCGCGCATGCTTCTGCCGCGAGCCGAAACCGTCGAAGAAGAGGAAGACGACCCGCGCGCCGAGCTGATCCGGCGCCTGCAGGAATACGAACGCTTCAAGGCTGCCGCCGAAGGCATCGACGGCTTGAGCCGGGTTGGCCGCGACGTGGTGGTGCCCAGGCTCGACGCCCCTGAGGCCCGCGCGCGCAAGCTGTTGCCGGATGTCGCGCTGGAAGAGATTCTGATGTCCATGGCCGAGGTGCTGCGCCGTGGCGACATGTTCGAGAGCCATCAGGTCAGCCGTGAGGCGCTGTCGACCCGCGAGCGCATGAGCGATGTGCTGGAACGGCTCAAGGGCGGCGGCTTTGTGCCGTTTGTCGAGCTGTTCACCGCCGAGGAAGGTCGCCTCGGCGTGGTGGTGACCTTTATGGCGATCCTTGAACTGGTCAAGGAATCCTTGGTCGAGCTGGTGCAGAATGAGCCGTTCGCCGCGATCCACGTGCGAGCCCGAGCCGAATAACGAGTCGAAACATGAACCTGACTGAACCCCGCGAGCTGGCGCCCCTGCTTGAAGCCTTTCTGTTGGCCTCGGGAAAACCGCAATCGCTTGAACGCCTGTTCGAATTGTTCGAAGAGGGTGAACGGCCCGAACCTGCGGTCTTCAAGAAAGCCCTGAGCTTGCTGGCCAAGTCCTGCGAGGGGCGGGCGTTCGAGCTCAAGGAAGTTGCTTCCGGCTATCGCTTGCAGATCCGCGAGAAGTATTCGCCGTGGGTCGGTCGTTTGTGGGAAGAGCGCCCACAGCGCTATTCCCGTGCGCTGCTGGAAACCATGGCGCTGATTGCCTATCGCCAGCCGATCACCCGGGGCGAGATCGAAGACGTGCGGGGTGTGGCGGTCAACACCAACATCGTCAAGACATTGATCGAGCGTGAGTGGATCCGCATCGTCGGTTACCGCGACGTCCCGGGTAAACCGGCGATGTTCGCCACCACCAAGGCGTTTCTCGATCACTTCAACCTGAAGAACCTCGAAGACCTGCCACCGCTGGCCGAACTGCGCGAGATGGAAGCCGAACCGGTGCTCGATTTCGACGACGCGCCGGTGCCTGCGGGCCTGCAAGAGCTGGCCGACGCCAGTGCCGAGCCGGAAGAACCGAAAGAAGAAACCAGTTTCCACACCTTGCTGCTTGAGCTGGACAGCATGGAGGAGGGGATCAAGACCGACTTTGATGATTTGTTGCGTGATGCGGCGGACGGTGAAGCGCAATCGACTGAGCCTGATGCCGAGATGGCCGAGCCGGCAATTGAAGTTGAAATTGAGCCTGAAGTCGAACCGGAAGAAGACGTGCTTGGCGTTGCCGAAGCTCGGGAAAAACTCCTGGCTGCTGTCGCCGCCCTCGAACAGCCGGCGCCGGAACCAGAACTGAGTGAAGAAGAGGCCGAAGCCCGAGCGCTGGCCGAAGCCATCGAAGCCGAACGCCGCGAGTTCGAGGGCTGACCCCGATCCAACGAACACTGAAAGTCCCTTGTGGGAGCGGGCTTGCTCGCGAAAGCGGTGTGTCAGGCAATACATTCGTGTCTGATACACCGCTTTCGCGAGCAAGCCCGCACATTTGGATCTATGTACACGCCGGGAGATGGCGATGAGTTCCACCAAAGACCCCTGCATCAGCCTCTGCAAATTCACCGACGACATCTGCCTCGGCTGTGGCCGCAGCAAGCGCGAGATCCGCGCCTGGAAGAAACTCGACAAGGACGACAAGCGCACCGTACTGGCCGAAGCCGCACTGCGCCTGATCAAACTGGGTGGCGCCGGTCGGCGGAAAAAGAAATAACTGCCGATTGATCAGCTAGTCTCTGATGCGCGATGGCGCACATCCGCGTATGATTCGCGACCCTTCGGCGATCCCTTCGCCCGAAAAACAGTTTTCAAAGCTTCAGGCGCCGCCTGAACAGACCACACCGGGAGGTGCCCAGATGAGTGACATCAATCAGAAAGACGACCAGGAAATCGGCCCAGCAGGCGAAAAGCTGCAGAAAGTCCTCGCCCGTATCGGCGTCGGCTCGCGCCGTGACGTGGAGTCCTGGATCAGCCAGGGCCGGATCAAGGTCAATGGCAAAGACGCCACCCTTGGTCTGCGCGTCGACATGCACGACGCCATCACCATCGATGGCAAGGTGATCAAGCGCGAAGAGGCTGCCGAGTCGGTCCGCCGCGTGATCATGTACAACAAGCCCGATGGCGAGATCTGCACCCGTGACGACCCGGAAGGCCGTCCGACCGTGTTCGACAAGCTGCCGCGTCCGAAAGAAGGCCGCTGGATCAACATCGGTCGTCTCGACATCAACACCACCGGTCTGCTGATGTTCACCACCGACGGTGAATTGGCCAACCGCCTGATGCACCCGTCCTACGAGATGGACCGTGAGTACGCCGTGCGTGTACGCGGTGAAGTCGACGACGAGATGATCGAACGCCTGAAGGCTGGCGTAGTGCTGGAAGACGGCCCTGCGCGTTTCACCGACATTCAACAGGCGCCGGGCGGCGAAGGCTTCAACCACTGGTATCACTGCGTGGTGATGGAAGGTCGTAACCGTGAGGTTCGTCGTCTGTGGGAATCGCAAGGTCTGGTGGTCAGCCGTCTGAAGCGCGTGCGTTTCGGTCCGGTGTTCCTCAACTCCGACCTGCCGATGGGCCGCTGGCGCGAAATGAGCCAGTACGAAGTCGACACGCTGAGTTCCGAAGTGGGTCTGACGCCTGTGGCCATGCCGCAACTGAACGCCAAGAGCAAAGACAAACTTGAGCGTATGCAGCGCAAATCGTCGCGGCCGATGGCCAAGACCGAGCGCGTACGCACTCTGCGTCCAGCGGCTGGCGCGCCGACCGGCCCACGCCCGAGTCGTGAGCCACAGATCGAAGGCGAGCGTCCGGGCCGCAAGCCGGTTGCTCGTGATGGCGAGCGCGCTCCGCGCCCAGCCAACGGTCGCACTGAGCGTGGCGAGCGTGGTGCCCCTGCCGGTCGCGGTACGCCAGTGGCGGATCGTCCAGCGGACACCACCAACAAGCGTCCGGCCAAGCCTGCGCCGAAGCGTCCGGGGATCAAACTGGTCGACGGTGACAAGCCATCGGGCAAGCGCCGCGGCGCACCGGCCGGTTCCGGCCAGCGTCCGGGTTTTGGGCGCAAGAAGCCTGAGTGATCGGCTCGAGTGCCTGAATGAAAAACGCCAACCGCAGGGTTGGCGTTTTTTTTCGTCTGCAAGAAGATGGGGGCTGCCTGGTCCGGCCCCTTCGCGAGCAAGCCCGCTCCCACATTGGAATTGCGTCGAACATGAATCCCTGTGGGAGCGAGCCTGCTCGCGAAGGCGTCAGTCGCCTAAAACACAAACCGCCCATCGAACACCGGCTTGTCATCCAGCGCCAACACCCCGCCGGAAAAAATCAGGTCCAGATGATGACTGCCCTTGGCCCCGCCGCCGAGGCCCAGATGCAACCCACAATGCCGCTCCTCGAACCCGGCATTGCGCGCATACAAATCCTTCACGCCTTCGTTGGTGCCAATCCCCAACTCCTCAATCCGCCGATTCGACGGATTGGCGTCCAGATACTTGTTGAAATCGTGCTCCAGCCCCGGCACCTCGGTGGCGATGCGGCTGATGGTCGAGTTCTCGATCCACAGTTCCAGCGGCGATTCGAGCACGCCGTACTTGCGCGCAAACGGGATGGTGCTGAGGAACGTGCCCTTGAATTTCACATGACCGTTGATGGCTTCACTGTGGGTGGCAATTTCGCCGGGGGCCAGGTCGAAGTTGCCGACGCCGTTGATGTCGGTCCACTTCTTGATGCTGCTCAGCGGCGTTTCGAACCATGAGCCGTGGTCGTCCTTGAAGCTCAATGTCGTGGCCTGGGACATACGCTGGATCAAGTGGCTGTTGAGCCCCGCGATGCGTTGCGGGGTGACGCTGAAGGTGTCGTAGAAATAGTCGCCGTAATCCTTGAACAGCAGCGACTTCTTCCAGTTTTCCGCCATCACGCCTTGCAGCGCACGGACAAACTCCGGTCCGTCGGGACGCGGGTTGGGCAGCGTGGAAGAGTCGTAGAAGAAAATGTACAGATCGCTGTCAATAATCGCCGACGCCAGCGCTGCGGTGCTTTCCAGGTCCAGCCGACGGGCGCTGAAGTTGAAACGCGGATGATCGCCGGCCTGTTCGGTGATGGCGCCGGTCAGCGCTTCATAATCGGCAGTGTGGCCGAGCAATACCCTGGCGGACTCAAGGCCGGCAAGGGCAGGGTGATGTTCGAGGTAGTAAAGGAAATGCGAGATCGCGCGGGGCTTATCCATGAGTCCTCCCTGACTGACCGAGAAGAAAGTGGCAGGCACGACCGGCCGGAGCGTGCCTGCCCGGGATGTCTTACAGAGGCCACATCGCCGTGCCGAACGGAACCACCGCGTCGGCTTGCATCATTTCCACGGCGGCCTCATGGGTCGGTGCTTCAAACCATTCGTCCAGTTGCAGTTCGGTATCCAAGTCTTTTTCCAGTGCTTGCATGGTCGATCTCCTAGATGACTTTCACGGTTGTGACTGGCCGGTCGAGGTGGCCGGCAAGACGTGAAGAACCTAGTTCAGGGTGTTTTGTAATGCAAAAAATTATTTATTTAAAATTTAAATAGACTTTTTATTCTGTTTTTTATCGAGCGTTTTCTTATTTGAAAACAAAAAACTAAGCAGCCACTTTCATTAGCAAGCTTGCTACCGTCAATTTGCAGACGTCCTACGGATTTTTCTGAAATGGAAAATTTACGTTACGGCTCGTAAAGAAATATTTACGAAATGCGCGTTAAAACCCAGTGGATCAGCAACGCTTTCGACGCTGTAAGGAAAAACTGCCGGAGCCCGATCAGCCGGGCGCTGCGCGAGGCTCTGGCGCGCTTGTTTCAGCAACGTTTGAAGGGTGAGATGCGCCTCATGCCTGTCGTGCAGGTGCATAACAAGAAGGAGGCGCAATGAACGCCGTGATGGATCTTCACTTCTCTCCGTGGGGCGATTTTTCGCTCGTCCCCGTCGATGGTCTGCAAAGGCCTGACTCATTTTTTGCAGTCGCCCGATTATCTCGAGGCGGACCCACGCAATCCCGGCAAGCGCCACGCTGATCCAGCGGGGTCTGGCAGCAGGGGGTTAGCGGTGTACAATGCGCCGCGTTTTACTGTGACTCCCTGCGTAATCGCGCAAACCTCAAGGCTATCCGCCTTGTTCACTCCGCCGCGTCACAAGCGTGTCGGGTTCGATTTCGTCACAGATAAAAACAAACAGGTGACGCATGACCGTTGTAAGAACGCTGAACTCCTGGTGCCTGCGCTGGGGTTTGATCGGGGCTGCTTGAAATCGCAACCTTGCAGCAACGTCTACTGAACATCATCAAACCTTGCGTGAGACCTTTTTCATGAGTGGACAAAACTCGCAATCAGGCGAGCTGAAACGCGGCCTGAAAAATCGCCATATTCAACTGATCGCCCTCGGTGGCGCGATCGGTACCGGATTGTTCCTGGGGTCTGCCGGGGTCCTGAAATCCGCTGGCCCGTCGATGATCCTCGGCTATGCCATCTGCGGCTTCATCGCCTTCATGATCATGCGCCAGCTCGGCGAGATGATCGTCGAAGAGCCGGTGGCCGGTTCCTTCAGCCATTTTGCGCACAAGTACTGGGGCGGTTTCGCCGGCTTCCTGTCGGGCTGGAACTGCTGGATTCTGTACATTCTGGTGGGCATGTCGGAGCTGACCGCAGTCGGCAAGTACATTCACTACTGGGCGCCGGACATTCCGACCTGGGTGTCTGCAGCGGCCTTCTTCGTCCTGATCAACGCGATCAACCTGGCCAACGTCAAAGTCTTCGGTGAAGCCGAGTTCTGGTTCGCGATCATCAAGGTCGTGGCCATCGTCGGCATGATTGCGCTGGGCAGCTACCTGCTGGTCAGCGGCCATGGCGGCCCGCAAGCTTCGGTGAGCAACCTGTGGTCGCACGGCGGGTTCTTCCCCAACGGCGTCAGTGGCCTGGTGATGGCGATGGCGATCATCATGTTCTCCTTCGGCGGTCTGGAAATGCTCGGTTTTACCGCAGCCGAAGCCGACAAGCCGAAGACCGTGATCCCGAAAGCGATCAATCAGGTGATCTACCGGATTCTGATTTTCTACATCGGCGCACTGGTGATCCTGCTGTCGCTGACCCCATGGGACAGCCTGCTGGCCACTCTCAATGCATCCGGTGACTCTTACAGCGGCAGCCCGTTCGTGCAGGTGTTCTCGATGCTCGGCAGCAACACCGCCGCGCATATCCTCAACTTCGTGGTTCTGACCGCGGCACTGTCGGTGTACAACAGCGGCACCTACTGCAACAGCCGCATGCTGCTGGGCATGGCCGAGCAGGGCGATGCGCCGAAGGCGCTGTCGAAGATCGACAAGCGCGGCGTGCCGGTGCGTTCGATCCTCGCGTCCGCAGCGGTCACGCTGGTGGCCGTGCTGCTCAACTACCTGATGCCGCAACAGGCGCTGGAACTGCTGATGTCGCTGGTGGTTGCGACACTGGTGATCAACTGGGCGATGATCAGTTTCTCGCACTTCAAGTTCCGCCAGCACATGAACAAGACGAAACAGACGCCGCTGTTCAAGGCGCTGTGGTACCCGTACGGCAACTACATCTGCCTGGCGTTCGTGGCGTTCATCCTCTGCGTGATGCTGTTGATCCCGGGCATCCAGATCTCGGTGTACGCGATTCCGGTGTGGGTCGTGTTCATGTGGGTCTGCTACGTGATCAAGAACAAGCGCGGTGCGCAGCAGGCCGTGCACGCGGCAGGTGCTGCCAAGTAGGCGCTGACGCAGAAACACAAAACCCGGCCTGAGTGCCGGGTTTTTTATGGGTACAAATGCTGTAAGTCGGAGGCTATAGACAGTCCGCGAGAGGGTAGTCCCTGCACAAGGTTTCGACCTCTGAACGAAACTGCGCGAGGAGTATGGGTTCCAGTGTGTAATCCTGCTCGCCGAGCGGCGCCACAGTACTGAGAATCCGGTCTATCAAATCGACGATCTGGCGGCTGCCGTGGACATCGACCCGGCGTTGCGCCAGAGCACCTGTGCCGATTCGCAGCCCGCTGGTAACAAGGGAAGAGCGGGGATCGCCGGGTACGCGATGTTTGCTGACGATGATCCCGCAATGCCCCAGCGCCGCCTGTGCTATGGCGCCTGTCATACCGCCACGCAAGCAAACCAGAACCGTGTGGTTTTCACTGCAGCCGCCGACCACTTCATAATCCCGGGCCTGAAACGCTTTGGTCATTTCATCCGCGGTACTGCGGACCTGCGCCATGCAGGCATCGAATTCTGCGGACAGTGCGTAACCCAGCGCGGCAGCCTTTGCCGCGATCATGTTGGCAGCGGGCGCGCCCTGCATTCGCGGATAAACCGCTTGATCAAGCAGGCGACTGAAGGTGGTTCTCAAACCGGGAATCTTGGTGTTGGCATCGCCACCACTGAGGATCAGGCCGCCGCGAGGCCCGGCGAGTTGTTTGTGCGTGCACGTGACGGTGACGTGTGCGGCGTCGATCGGACTTGGGTGTCGCCCGGTGGCGACAAGCCCGGCGATATGCGAAATGTCGGCGAGCAAGATGGCGCCGGCTTCATCGGCAATTGCGCGAAACCGCTTGAAGTCCACCGCCCGCGAATAAGCGGTGGCGCCGCAGAGAATGATGCGTGGGCGATGGGCGAGTGCGAGCAGGCGTACCTTGTCGTAATCGATGAGGCCGTCTGATGTCGTGCCGTACTGGATCGCCTTGTAGTAGGCGCCGGAAAACGCGGTGAGGCTGCCATGAGTCAGATGACCACCGTGTTCCACCGCCATGCCCAGCAAGGTATCGCCAGGCTCAAGCAAGGCTGTGAGCACCTGATAAACCGCGTTCGACGCCGAGTGGGGTTGCACGTTGGCGTATTGCGCTGCGAACAGTTCCCGAGCCCTGCGGATGGCCAGCGATTCGACCAAGTCGACATTCTCGCACCCAGCGTTGTGGCGCTTGCCGGGCATGCCTTCAGCCGTCACGTTGACCAGCACTGAAGCGGATGCCACCAAGGTACGTGGATGGACGACGCAAGAGGATGAGATCAACGAAAGCGTGTGCTGTTGGCGCCTGACTTCAGCATCGAGAATGGCCGCCAGTTCGGCATCTTCGGTACGCAGATCCGCCAGGCCACGACGCAACAAGTCAGCCTGGTTCTGGAGCGGTTCAGTAATAACTGCCATTGCTTGATTCCTTCCCTGGTTTTGCGTGATATGCGCACGTCCGTGCTGCCAGATCTGTACAGGCGAATCCGTGTTCTGGCCGCTGTGCGCGCAAAACTAAACCCTGTACAGGCCCCCCCGGTCTTTCGTTCTTTCACTCTCGAGTGATGAGGCGCCGGTTTGACGCATCATAGATTTTTCAGAGAGGAACGCCACAGAATTAATCAAAAAAATGAACATTCTTCAAAGAAAATGATTCTTTTCGTCGTCGTTGCGGGTGTAAAACAGTCATGGCCCGGTGCTGATCTTCAGGCGCCGGGTGAAAGGCAACAGGAACTAACGAGTCAGTACAGAGGCTGAAATGATCCTGCAAGTTGGCAGGAAGTGGTCTGTGAAAGCTGACTTTTTATACCGAACCCAAGGAGGGAGAGTGCTATGATCCTGCGCGGCACTGACAGGGATAAAACTGCAATTTCCTACCTCACTTGTGTATGCCCGGAATGATCATTCGGGGCGTGACATTGATTGCAGTTAACAACGGATGGTAAGCATGTGATGCACAGAAGAGAAAGATCGGAGAATCTGAAGAACAACATCAAATACCTGATAAAGAGTCGCGGGGAGACTCAGTTATCCCTGTGCCACTCCAGTGGTTTGACCCGAACGACCATCTATAACATTCTTGAAGGCAAGGTGGTCAATGTACAACAGTCCACTGTTCGCAAGATTTCTGATTTCTTCGGCGTGTCTTATGAAGAAATAGAGACGATTGATTTTGAAGAAAAGGAAATAATCGAAAGCAGTATTTCTCCGCAGGGCAATATGAACCCGGCGGCGGTGCCTGTCATCAAGGAAAGTATGCTGCTGCAAAGTCTGGATAAGAGAATTGGTGAGTTGGCCACGATTTATCCACTGACTTACTACTTTGGCGCGTCCTTCAACCTGATTGGCGTGCTTCTGGAAAACGAAATAAGTGGCATGAATGAACCCGGCGATCTGTTGATCGTGCAGAAAGGAGCGTCGACCAGCGACAGGGAAAAATTGGTGTATGACAAAGTGACAATGAAGTTATCTATAAGCCATGAAGGCAGCTTCGATACGGATCGTGTGTGCGTGGTCGGAGAGGTAATCGAGGAACGATTTAATGGATTGCAGTGTTGAAGTGGAAAACAGCAAGTACAAGTTGCTGGGGTTCGAGAATGGGAAAAGCCTGGCCGTCATCATGGTTATCGCGACAGGTAAAATAATTAAGATAAAGTTAAGTGAAGTGTTGAATAGTGAGATTATGGATAATCTGAATAAAATCGAAGTGAAAAACCTCTATAAAAAATTTTACTCGCAGGGCGGCGCTCTCACGGCTTACGAAATAAATGACCGTCATGAGAGTTCCTGGATGATCTACATCATCCTGAACCTGATGCTGTTCACGCTTTACATTTTTACCAGCATTGCGGCGACAAAGCCGATTTATCTGGAGTATTTCGATATTGTCGTAACGCCAGGCACCTTCCTCTATCCGCTGACATTTCTGATCGTCGACTTGCTCAATGAAACGTTCGGCCTGAGGCTCGCGCGAAAGGCGATCCTGTTCGCGTTCATCAGCAACGCCGCGATCATCATTCTGCTCGCCATCACTACCCATCTTCCGGGGCTGCCGGGTTGGAAACTCGATGGGGCTTACAATGATGTTATCAGTCAGTTGTCCGCGGTCCTGGTAGCGTCTTCTGTATCGTTTCTGGTTTCCGAGAATATAAATTCATATCTGTTGTGCAAGATTAAAGAGCTCACGAGCTCCCGATTTCTGTTTTTGCGAGTGTTTTTAAGCACTTTGTTTGCTGTGATCATCGACAGCTTTCTTTTCTGCTACATCGCCTTTTACGGGACGATGGAAAACAGCGCAATACTGGGCATGATCTACGTTCAGATCGCAATCAAAGTGGGGTTTGCCTTCTTCAATATCTTGCCGGCCTACGGGGCAAGGTCTTTGTTCAAGAAATACCTGACGGGTGCACAGACGCAGTAAGCAGAGGAGGGCGCTCACTCGGCATGCTCGAGTGAGCGCTTCTGGTCGTGGCTTACTTTAAGCCAAGTTTATCTTTCAAGCGTTGGGTCACCTGCGCTTTGTTATTCAGGAACTCATTCAGGCCTTTTGCGCGAAGGTTGCAGGCATCGCAATCGGAACATCCAACGCCTTTGATGCCGTTGTAGCAAGTCAGTGTTTCTTCGCGAACCAGCTCCAGTTGATTGTGGTAATCAGCCAAGGCCCAGGTCTCTGCCTTGTTCAGCCACATCAGTGGCGTGTCCAGTTGCAGCTTGTAATCCATGCCCAATTCAAGGGCTTTATTCAAGGCCTTGACGAACTCATCCCGGCAATCGGGATAGCCCGAGAAGTCGGTTTCACAAACACCGGTAATGACCGTTTTGGCCTGGACTTGATAGGCATAGATAGAGGCCAGGGTCAGAAACAGAATATTCCGCCCCGGAACAAAGGTGCTTGGCAAGCTCTCGCCGGAGCTGTTCACGGTCGGAACCGGAATGTTATCGCGGGTCAGGCTGCTGATGGCCAACTCATTGAGCAAGGACACATCCAGCGTTTTATGCACGGTCACGCCGAGCTTTTTCGACAGCTGCTGCGCCACTTCAATTTCCGCGTGATGACGTTGACCATAGTCGAACGTGATGCAGTGGACTTCATCGTAGTGGGTCAGGGCGTGGATCAAGCAGGTGGTTGAGTCTTGTCCGCCGCTGAATACGATAACTGCTTTGTTGGTCATGGGTATGCTTCCTGCATTGAGGTCTTGAGGGCAAGGCGCAGATGATACTCGAAATAGGCTTGGAACTCGGTGCACAGTCCAGAAACGCTCGCGAGTCCGCGAGCGTTTATCTTAAGGTGGAGTGAGGCTGGATTCACTCAGAGACCGACTGATTTCAACCCACGACGAAGGCCTTCATCGGCGCCTTTGCACCAGGCTTCAACGCCTTGGGGAGCAGTCTCCACACGCTCGATCTTCCCATCTTTCTGCTTGATCTTACCCTTGCGTCCATAACGTTCGTATTGCTCTCCATCGCGTGTATCAACTCCCGGAAGACCGGCTAGATAAGTATTCATCTTCTTGGCGCTTTCAGTACTGTCCGATTTGAGGAAGCCCTTATCGACACAGTAATTAATCAGGCCGCTGCCATTGCGGCCAGTGTCATATACGCTTTTAATGACCGCAGGGTCCACGCCTTCAGCGTGTGCTGGATTGAGGAAGCCAATGACGCTTGCGATGATGAGAGTTGATGTTGTATGTTTCATATTCAGTCCTTGAATAATAAGTGTGTTAAGTAGGAGTTGTTTCTGATTTATGGCTTCACAGCGATATAGCTTTCACCCGAGACAATAAAAACGCACCCATGTCGCCATCGAAGGCTTCAACTCCGAGAGGTAAACAGGGGTGTTTAATATTGCTGTTTATAAGTGCGGAAAACGTTTGCTCCAGCTTGTCTGGCGCGCAATCAATTGATCTGTATTCTCCGAGTCGAAAAACCAAATCTTCCAAGGCTCCAATCAGAGTTTTTCCTACGATGATTTGGTCGAAATCGCCAATGGTTACCGACTAAAAATTAAAAAAGCAGCGTGTGAATATGTACTTTTTATCTTCAGAAAAAACACATCAATCTTCACAAATGGGTCGGTCATTTCACTCTCTAATTATCTATAGGTATTGAAGTCTGTATGCCAGAAGGGATCGTTATCCAGCAGTGAAGAACTTTACTCGGTTCGAGTTGGACGGCGCGCGGATCATGACCAAGTGGCAGGGTGTCGATTTTATTTGATATAGACATCGTTTGATTGATCTTCAACAACACGGTCTGTCTGCGAGGGGTTATCTGAGCCTGCTTATAAGAGTGAAGCTTGTCATTTGGGCATATAAGAAACATAAAAAAGCTCATTTTTTGTTGCGATTATTATTTATACCTCAAACATACGCCTTCTCGCGAAAGGGGTTTTAATTGTAAAGTTTCGAGTTAGCGGTGTTGGAGTTGGATCGGAGTCGGTTTGAATCAAAGTATTTGCAAGCTCTGAAAACTCGATTATCTGTTCGGGATGACCTGAGATTAGTATTGCTCGAGTATCAGAGAGATCCTCGCCTAGCATGACGACAATACATTTTTTTGAAAACAGTATTGCTGCTATTTTATGAAATAACTTTAACGAAGAGGCTTGAGAGAAATCTGTGCCTGAGGCTCTATACATTTCAGAAATTACACTGAGGATTTCTTTTTTATCAGTTTCATTTAGTTCTTTTTCTGATAAAAATATTAATGCATTCCATCCTTTGTATATGGCCGTCAAAAGGGTCTTTATTTCTTCGCTGCTGGAGAGGATAGAGAGGTCGCAGAAATTATGCTTCCCCTCAATGTCTATGTTTAATTCCAAGTGTCTTCTTTTGTTCGCTGCGGCCAAACCAAGCTTCCCAAACGCTCTTTTATGCAGGCCTAGTTTCTTCGCTATAGTGCTACTCGAATCGAGCTCGGCAGCAAGCACAGCATATGTATTATGCCGAAAGAAAACGGGAGCCAAATAATCAAAAATCAATCCATAATCATAGCCTGTAGCCAGATACCATATCGAGTCGCATGAATTATCAAAGCGAAATCCAGCAGCCTTCGAAGCAAAAACTGACCCGGTATCAACTACAGCTTTCATCGTGGGCATCCTTTAGGTTTTTGATTCTCGTATGAATAATGCTCTCCGTTCACACCATGGTAGTGAGGGAGTTCATATGTGTCATTATCCTTAAATTCGTGCCCGGCGTCGTGTATTTTTACAGAGCCTATTGGTGTTTCACCACCAGATTTCTGACCACCAGTGGTGAGGGTTTCAACTTTATATCTCTCACTAGGGTGAATGCCTTTGCGTGTGTCCTCTGGATCCTTGATAGTTCTAGAGTTATAACTTTGAGACGTGGGAATGTTTTTCGAACGCATTGCAGCCCTTCGTGCCGCTCTCTTTGAAGGAAATGTTTGGTCTCCTGGTAACTGAGTACGTCGAGAGCACGATGGAGTTAACCCGAGCGGATCGATCCAGCCTGTCGGGTTAGGGGCATAAGCATAAAGATTGAGTCCCCCCGCATAGCTAATCGGGTCCTTACTAACAAACCGCCCAACCCCCGGATCATAGTACCGATACCGGTTGTAATGCAGCCCCGTCTCATGATCGTGATACTGCCCCTGGAACCGTATCGGATTCATCACGCAATGCTGCCGCGCCCATTCAGAACGCTGCTCCGTCATCTGTCCCCACGCCTTGTACTGCGCGGTCCAGGCCAAGTTGCCTTGCGAATCCGTCAGTTCCTGCGGCGTTCCCAGGTGATCACACTGATACCAGACCAACGCATCAAACGGTAATGCCGTTGCCTTGTGATTCCACACCGGGTCTTCATCGAGGCTGTATTCACCGCTGTAATCCGGTAGCCCAATCAGATTGATCGGCGCATGCCGTACAGCCTGCGCAACTGGGACAAAAGTGCCCGGCTCGAAAACATAGTGCACCGTGCGTCCCGGCTCGCCATCGCTCTGCGCCGGGCTGCTTTCCCAAGCGAGGTTGTCGCCATCCCAGCCGTACAAGGTAAAGCCGCAGCCGAATTCGCGCTGTTTGCGCACGTGCTCGTTTCTGTTCCAGAGAGAGCCTGCCTCAGGCCGCTGTTTGTAGTGGGCGCGGGAGTTTTTGTGCAGGCGGCGTCCCAGTGCGTC
>NZ_AYMJ01000014.1 GCF_000633255.1 Pseudomonas sp. H1h | reverse complement strand
GTTTTGCCCGCAGGAAAGTTCCTACGACATGCAGGTGCCCCTTCCGGCTGTCACAGCCTGCCGACAGTGCTAAGGTTCTGCCCTGGCTTTTGTACTTTTCCAAGGAAGCTTTTATGCCGGACGCCTCGTCCCTCAACGCTGCATTCATGGTGGTCCAGAGCAATAGCCTGGACGAACTACGCAGCCTGGTGGTCAGCATCATGCGGCGCTATCCATTGGCGCCCTTGGAGAATGAAATCGCTCTGGTGCAGAGCAACGGTATCGCCCAGTGGCTGAAACTGGCTCTGGCTGAAGACCCTGAAGAGGATGACCTCGGTGGCTGCGGGATAGCCGCTGCCATCGATGTGCAACTCCCTGGCAGTTTCATGTGGCAGCTCTACCGTATGGTGTTGGGCCGCGACGAAATCCCGGCCACATCCCTGCTCGACAAAGCCCCGTTGACCTGGCGACTGATGCGCTTGTTGCCGCAGGTGATTGATCGCCCGCATTTTGAGCCGTTGCAACGCTTCCTTACTCATGACACCGATTTGCGCAAGCGCTACCAGTTGTCCGAACGCTTGGCGGACCTCTTTGACCAATACCAGGTGTATCGGGCTGATTGGCTCGAAGATTGGGCCGAAGGCCGGCACCAGTTACGCAATGTCAGAGGCGAGGTGAAGCCACTACCCCCCGTCAGTTGTTGGCAGGCTGAACTGTGGCGTGCGCTGTTGGAGGACGTGGGTGAACAGGGCATGGCGCAGAGTCGAGCCGGTGTTCACCAGCGATTTATCGAGCGCATAAACGCCCTTGAGCAGGCACCTGCGGGACTGCCAACGCGGGTGATCGTGTTCGGCATATCTTCATTGCCGGCCCAAGTGCTCGAGGCGTTGGCGGGACTTGCGCGTTTCAGCCAGGTGCTGCTGTGTGTGCATAACCCTTGCCGGCATCATTGGGCCGATATCGTTGCGGACAAGGATCTGCTGCGCCATCAATACAAGCGCCAAAGTCGCAAGACCGGAATGCCAGCGGTACTCGATCCCGATGCGTTGCATCAACACGCCCACCCGCTACTTGCCGCGTGGGGCAAGCAGGGTCGCGATTACATCAACCTGCTGGACAGTTATGACGACCCCAACAGCTATCGCGCTGCTTTTCGCGATGGGCGTATCGACCTGTTCAGTGAGAATCAGCCACAGAACCTGCTCAATCAGCTTCAGGACGATATCCTCGAATTGCGGCCACTCAACGAAACACGTGAATACTGGCCTGCTGTTGATCTCGAACACGACGAGTCCATCCGCTTTCACATTGCCCACAGCGCTCAGCGTGAAGTGGAGATCCTCCACGATCAGTTGCTCGCACGCTTCAGCGCCAATCCGGATCTGCGTCCACGCGATGTGATCGTGATGGTGCCGGACGTCGACAGCTATGCACCGCATATTCGGGCAGTCTTTGGTCAACTGGATCGGCATGATCCACGCTTCATCCCTTTCACTTTGGCCGACCAAGGGCAGCGCGGCCGGGACCCATTGCTGATTGCAGTCGAGCACCTGCTCAAATTGCCGGACAGTCGTTTCCCGGTCAGTGAGATCCTCGACCTGCTTGACGTTCCCGCACTACGCGCCCGTTTTGGCGTGCAAGAGCGTGATCTGCCAACGCTGCATCGCTGGATCGAAGGGGCGGGGGTGCGCTGGGGCATGAACGCCGAACAGCGTGCCGGTCTGGGCTTGCCGGATGAGCTGGAGCAGAACAGCTGGCATTTCGGCCTGCGGCGAATGCTGCTGGGGTACGCCGTCGGCAGCTCCAGCGCCTGCGCGGGTATTGAGCCTTATGATGAGATCGGTGGTCTTGATGCTGCGTTGATCGGGCCCTTGGTTGCTTTGCTCGACGCATTGGAACGGGCCCATCACGAGCTCACTCAGGCCGCTCAACCCAAGGCGTGGGGCCTGCGTCTGCAAGTCCTGATGCAGTTGTTTTTCAAGGCCAGTAACGAGCACGACGATTATCTGCTGACGCAACTTGAAGAGCTGCGCGAGACCTGGCTGAAAACCTGCGAGTCCGTAGGGTTGGTCGATGAACTGCCGTTGACGGTGGTCCGAGAAGCCTGGCTCGCGGGACTGGATCAAGGGCGCCTCTCCCAGCGTTTTCTCGCCGGTGCGGTAAACTTTTGCACGCTGATGCCCATGCGGGCGATCCCGTTCAAACTAGTCTGTTTGCTGGGGATGAACGATGGCGACTACCCCCGGGCGCAACCGCCGCTGGACTTCGACCTCATGGGCAGTGATTACCGTCCAGGGGACCGTTCGCGGCGTGAAGACGATCGCTATCTGTTGCTCGAAGCGCTGCTGTCTGCACGTGATCAGCTGTACATCAGTTGGGTCGGGCGTAGTATTCGCGACAACAGTGAGCGTCCCGCGTCGGTGCTGATCGGCCAGTTGCGCGACCACCTTGCCAGCGGCTGGCGGTTGCTCGATGAACAGCGGGATCTGTTGAGCGCCATGACCGAGGAGCATCCACTGCAACCGTTCAGCTCACGCTATTTCCATGAAGGCGATCAGCTGTTCAGCTATGCCCGTGAATGGCAGGTTTTACACCAACTCCATGAGTCGCAACACGAAGCGCAATTACTGGCGCCGCATGTTCAAGAAGAACCATTGAGCCTGGCCTTGCTGCAGGACTTCCTGCGTAATCCGATCCGGCACTTTTTCACTCAGCGACTCAAAGTGTATTTCGAGGCCGCTGAGGCCCCGCTGGCTGACGAAGAACCTTTTGTGCTCGATGCGTTGCAGCGCTACACACTGAGCGACAGCCTGCTCGAAGCCGCACTCAGGCAGCCACACAATGTCGATCGTGCGCTTGAGGATCAGGCCCGGCGTCTGCAAAACAGTGGCTTGCTGCCCATGGCCGGTTTCGGTGAATGTCTCCAGAGGGAGTTGATCGAGCCGTTACCGGACTTGCTGCAACGTTACCAACAGCTTCTGGCGTTGTGGCCAACGCCCTTGACCAGTGCGATCCCGGTCAATCTTGAATTGCAGGGTGTACGCGTTGAAGGTTGGCTTGCCGGTTTGCATCAACGAGCGGACGGTGGCGTGTTGTCGGTCACGACCATTCCCAACAGCATCGGCTCGATCAAAAGTCGAAAATGGCATCGGTTGACCAAACCCTGGGTCAATCACCTGGTGGCTTGCGCGAGCGGGCTCACGCTGAGCACGGCGTTGGTGGCGAGTGACGATACGTTGCTGCTTGAGCCGATGGAGCAGGACAGGGCTGTGCGTTTCCTTGGTGATCTGCTGCTCGCCTGGCAGGCCGGCATGCGCCAGCCACTGCCGGTTGCGGTAAAGACCGCCTTCGCCTGGCTTGCGCAGACTGACCCGCTCAAGGCCGACGCTGCTGCCCGAAAAGCCTACGAAGGCGACGGCCAGAACAGCGAAGGCGAGCGCCGCGAGAGCCCTGCGCTTTCCCGACAATTCGCCGACTTCGATGCATTGATTGCCGACGAAACGTTCTCCGGTTGGTGCGACGCGTTGTATCGCCCCTTGTACGAAGCGCCCTGGCGCTCATTGACCAGCGAAGGGGCACGCACATGAGCGGCAAGACACCTCTGGCCCTGGCATTCCCGCTGCACGGCAGTCAGCTCATCGAAGCCAGCGCCGGTACCGGCAAAACCTTTACCATTTCTGCTCTGTATCTGCGTCTGATCCTTGGGCACGGCGGCGAGCCGAACGGCTTTGGCCGAGAACTGCTACCACCGCAGATTCTCGTGGTGACCTTTACCGATGCCGCCACCAAAGAACTGCGTGAACGAATCCGCACACGGCTGGCCGAGGCCGCGCGTTTTTTCCGGGAGGAGACCCAAGCGCCGGACGGACTGATCGACGAACTGCGTGAGCAGTTTGACCCGTCACAATGGCCTGGCTGCGCCAATCGTCTGGACATCGCCGCGCAGTGGATGGATGAAGCGGCTGTCTCGACCATTCACAGTTGGTGCCAGCGCATGCTGCGCGAACACGCGTTCGACAGTGGCAGCCTGTTTACCCAGTCCCTGGAAACCGATCACAGCGATCTGCTCGGTGAAGTGTTGCGCGATTACTGGCGACTGTTCTGTTACCCGATGCAGGGAGATGCGCTGAACTGGGTGCGTGGCAACTGGGGCGGGCCGGCCGCGTTGTTGCCACGGGTGCGCAGTTTGTTTGGCAGTGAGCGTGACAACGATGAAGGCAAAGCGCCCGCAGAGTTGATCGAGGAGTGCCTGCAGGAACGGCGTGCCGCGCTTCTCGAACTGAAAACGCCTTGGCGTCAGTGGGCAGACGAGCTGCTGGTGATCTGTCATGAGGGCGTTGCGAGCAAAGCGGTCGACGGGCGCAAGATGCAGGCGCGCTACTTCGAGCCCTGGTTCGAGAAGCTCAAGGCCTGGGCCGAAGACGAGGCCATGGAGCAACTGGACATCGGCACCGGTTTCACCCGACTGACCCCTGACGGGATGGCCGAAGCCTGGAAGGGCCAGGCACCGAACCATCCGGGTCTGGACGCGATGCCAGGCCTCAAGTCGCGTCTCGACGCACTGCCGACCCCCGACGCTGCTGTTCTGCAGCACGCGGCAAGATGGGTGGGCGCACGCTTTGAAGAAGAGAAGCGGCGCCGTGCGGAGATGGGGTTCGACGACATGCTGTTGCGCCTCGATGCGGCGTTGCAATCGGACAGCGGCGAACGCTTGGCAGCGGTGATCCGCGAGCAGTTTCCGGTAGCGTTGATCGATGAGTTTCAGGACACCGACCCGGTGCAATACCGGATCTTCGAGAGCATCTACCGCATCGAAGACAACAGTCCAGACACCGGTCTGTTCCTGATCGGCGACCCGAAACAGGCGATTTACGCGTTCCGTGGCGCCGATATCTACACCTACCTGCGTGCGCGTCAGGCCACCACCGGCCGCCTGCATACGCTGGGCACCAACTTCCGCTCCAGCCATGGCATGGTCAACGCGGTCAATCATGTATTCGAACGCGCCGAGTCCCGTGAGCAGGGACGCGGCGCGTTTTTGTTTCGAGAAAAAAACGGGGAAAACCCGGTACCCTTCCAGCCAGTTGAGTCTCAGGGGCGCAAAGAACGGCTGCAGATTGCCAGCCAGGATGTCGCGGCATTGAACGTCTGGCACCTACCGACGGACCAGCCTCTCTCAGGCGCAGTCTATCGCCAGCAGTTGGCGGCGGCCTGTGCCAGCGAAATCACTGCATTGCTCAATGGCGGACAAACCGGTGCGGCGGGATTCGTTCAGGAAGGAGAAAGCTTCAAAGGCTTGCGGCCTTCCGATATCGCGATTCTGGTACGCGATGGCAAAGAGGCCCAAGCCATACGCGCAGAGCTCGCCAGCCGTGGGGTGCGCAGTGTTTATCTGTCGGACAAGGACTCGGTGTTTGCCGCTCAGGAAGCACATGACCTGCTGTCCTGGCTCAAGGCCTGCGCTGAGCCGGATGTCGAGCGTTCGCTGAAGGCTGCACTGGCCTGCATCACCCTCAATCTGCCGTTGGCTGAACTGGAGCGATTGAATCAGGACGAGTTGGTCTGGGAAGCCCGGGTCATGCAGTTCCGTGGTTATCGCGAACTGTGGCGCAAGCAAGGTGTGCTGCCGATGTTGCGGCGCCTGCTCCACGACTTCCATTTGCCGCAGACGCTGATCGCACGCAGTGATGGCGAACGGGTGCTGACCAACCTTTTGCACTTGTCGGAACTGATGCAACAGGCCGCAGCAGAACTCGATGGCGAGCAGGCGCTGATTCGTCATCTGGGAGAATTGCTGGCGTTGTCCGGTCAGGCCGGTGAAGAGCAGATATTGCGTCTTGAGAGCGACGAGCAACTGGTCAAGGTGGTGACTATCCACAAGTCGAAAGGGCTTGAGTACCCGTTGGTGTTCCTGCCTTTCATCTGCTCGGCAAAACCTGTGGATGGCAGCCGCTTGCCACTGCATTACCACGATGCCGCCGGCAAGGCTCAGGTGAGCCTGAAGCCGACTGCCGAGTTGATCGCCCTGGCGGACGATGAGCGTCTGGCTGAAGACCTGCGCCTGCTCTACGTCGCCCTGACTCGCGCGCAACATGCCTGCTGGCTGGGTGTCGCGGATCTCAAGCGCGGCAATAACAACAGTTCGGTACTTCACCTTTCGGCGCTTGGTTATTTGCTGGGTGGCGGTGAAACACTAGGTGAATCAATCGGCCTGAGCCGTTGGCTGCTGGACCTGCAGCAGGACTGTGCGGCCATATGCACGGGGGAAATGCCGCAAGCTACAGATGGTTTTTATCGCCCCGAGCGCAACGAGGCGATCCTCAGTGCCACCTTGGTACCCAAGCGCAAGGCCAGTGAGAACTGGTGGATTGCCTCCTACAGTGCCTTGCGCATCAGCGACGTGCTGAGCGTCGGCAGTGATGAGGCGCCTGACAGTCCACAGGCGCAAAAGCTGTTCGATGATGAACGTCTCGACCCGGATGCACCGCGTGAGATCATCGCCGGCGGTGCCGATATTCATCGATTCCCCCGTGGACCTAACCCGGGCACTTTTCTCCATGGCTTGCTGGAGTGGGCCGGGGATGAAGGTTTCGCCGTCTCCTTCGAGACGCTCAAGGACGCGATTGGCCGGCGCTGCAACCTGCGCGGCTGGGAGGGCTGGATTACCACCCTGAGTGAGTGGTTGCACCACCTGCTCAAATCTTCGTTGCCGACAGGTGGCGGGCAGCCTCCGGTGGTTCTCGAGCAACTGAAGCAGTACCGCGTCGAGATGGAGTTCTGGTTTGCCAGTCACAAGGTCGATGTACTCAAACTCGACGAGTGGGTGCGCCAGTACACCCACAATGGCGTGGCACGGGTGGCCGCCGAGCCTGTGCAACTCAACGGCATGTTCAAAGGCTTCATCGACCTGACCTTCGAACACGAGGGTCGTTATTACGTGGCCGACTACAAATCCAACTGGCTGGGCGTCGATGATGCGGCCTATACCGAGCAAGCCATGGAGCGCTCGATCCTCGACAACCGTTACGACCTGCAATACGTGCTGTACCTGTTGGCGTTGCATAGACAGTTGAAGGCGCGATTACCTGACTATGATTACGATCGACATGTCGGTGGTGCGTTGTATGTGTTTCTGCGAGGGACTCGGGCAGACAGTCGCGGCGTGTATTTTGCGCGCCCGCCACGAGAGCTGATCGAGCGTCTGGATCGCCTGTTCCAGGGCAAGCCGGAACCCAAGGCCGAGCCCGCATGGGAACAGGGAGTCCTGCTATGAACCGTACCTTTGCCGATCTGTCAGCGGAAATCGACAAACCGTCGAGCCTGGCGCCGCTGACGAGTGCCTCAGACCTGCTGATCTTGCTCGATCGCTGGGTCGAGCGCGGCTGGCTTCGTTCGCTGGACAAAGCCTTCGTCGGTTTTCTGCACGAACTCGCGCCCGAGTCCGATCCGCTGGTGTTGCTCGCGGCTGCGCTGACCAGCCATCAACTGGGTCACGGGCATGTTTGCCTCGACGTGTTCGAAACCCTCAAGGCACCGGATTTTGCTCTGTCGCTGCCTCCCGAAGGCGATGTGCAAAGTGGCGTATTGCTGCTGCCGTCGCAGTTGCTTGAAACGCTGGATGGCGCTCATTGGTGCAAGGCGTTGGCTAGCAGCGCTCTGGTTGCGTTGGCAGCGGACAACAGCGCCACGGCGCACCAGCGTCCGTTGGTGCTGTCCGGCAAGCGTTTGTATCTGCGGCGCTATTGGGCGTATGAGCGGCGTATCGATGCAGCGTTACGCACACGTCTGGCCCAAGGCGAAACGCCACCCGATGATCTACCCCTGCGTCTCGACGAGTTGTTCGGCTCCGCCCGGTCGGGTGCAGTGATCGACTGGCAGAAACTCGCCTGTGCCCTTGCCACTCGCGGAGCCTTCAGCATCATCACGGGGGGGCCGGGCACCGGCAAGACCACCACGGTGGTGCGCCTGCTCGCGCTGCTTCAGGCTCCGGCGGTGGAAGCCGGTCAGCCGTTGCGCATTCGTCTGGCGGCGCCGACCGGCAAGGCCGCGGCGCGCTTGACTGAGTCCATCAGTCAGCAAGTGCAGTCGCTGAAGGTCGCCGAAGCCGTGCGCGAGAAAATCCCCTGCGACGTGACCACCGTGCATCGCCTGCTGGGCAGCCGTCCGGGGACCCGACACTTCCGTCACCATGCCGGTAACCGCTTGCCGCTGGATGTGCTGGTGGTCGATGAAGCCTCGATGATCGACCTCGAGATGATGGCCAATCTGCTCGACGCGTTGCCACCGCATGCGCGTCTGGTGTTGCTCGGCGACAAGGATCAGCTCGCTTCGGTGGAGGCCGGCGCGGTGCTGGGTGATCTGTGCCGCGATGCCGAGGCAGGCTGGTACAACCCGCAGACCCGGCAGTGGCTGGAGTCGGTCAGTGGAGAGTCCTTGGAGGGCAGTGGCCTGCACGAGGATCGCGACGGCTCACATCCGCTGGCCCAGCAACTGGTGATGCTGCGTCATTCCCGGCGCTTCGGTGAAGGCAGCGGCATCGGTCAGCTTGCGCGTCGGGTCAATCAGCAGTTGCCCGATGAGGCGCGTCAGTTGCTGGCGGCCGGTCACTACGACGATGTATTTTCGCTGCGGCTCAATGGCGAGTACGACCACAAGCTTGAACGCCTTGTGCTTGAAGGTCATGGTGATGGTCCGCAGGGCTATCGCCACTACCTGAACGTGCTGCGCAATCAACGCCCGCCGGGAGGCAGGCCGCTGGAGCATCCGGACTGGATCAACTGGGCCCGGGATGTGTTGCAGGCGTTCGATACTTTCCAGTTGTTGTGTGCCGTGCGCAAGGGACCCTGGGGCGTTGAAGGGCTGAATCTGCGGATCACCGAAGCCCTGCTCAAGGCGCGCCTGATTGAGCATGACCAGCAATGGTACGAAGGCCGGCCGGTGCTGATGACCCGTAACGACTATGGTCTGGGCCTGATGAACGGCGATATCGGCATCGCCCTCAAGTTGCCCGAGCGCGAAGGCCCAGAGGCTGGCAAACCGGTATTGCGCGTTGCCTTTCCGCGCAACGATGGTCAGGGCGGCGTGCGTTTCGTACTGCCGAGCCGACTCAACGACGTTGAAACGGTGTACGCGATGACCGTACACAAATCCCAGGGCTCGGAATTCGCCCATACGGCGCTGATCCTCCCGGATGCCTTGAATCCGGTGTTGACCAAGGAATTGATCTACACCGGCATTACCCGGGCCAAGCATTGGTTCACCTTGATTGAACCCCGGGCCGGAGTGTTCGAAGAGGCGGTGCAGCGCAAGGTCAAGCGCCTGAGTGGACTGATGCTGGAACTGGAGGAGGGCGGCGAGGCTCATGGATGAAAAGACAGGCGTTTGGCGCCGATTACTGACCAGTCGGTCAGAGGGCGCTGTCTCGCTGGTGTTACTCCGCTGTGCTATCGTTGCGGCATCATTTCGGTACGATCCAAGAGAATCCCTGCATGAAGGTGGCTGTCTGGGCGACAGAGCGCGTGGTTCGCTGCAAGCACGCATTGCTTGTCGGTCTGCTCTGTTTGCTGACGGACGCTGCCATCGCGCAGCCACAAACGCCGGCGGGCCTGGCCGAACAACGCGCCCAGGCAGTGACGCAGGTCGTGCTTGGCATCCTCAGCTACGCTCGCTGGCCGGTTGAACCTGCGCAATTGCGCCTGTGCATTGTCGGCCCCACGGAATACACCGACGATCTGGTCAAAGGTACAACGCAGGCCACTGGTCGGCCGGTCGCGGTACGTCGACTGCTGGCCGACAACCCGGCCATCGTCAGCGAATGCGATGCGGTGTACATCGGCAAGCTCACGGCCGATGAGCGCAGCAGGCTTTTCGCATCATTGATCGGTCATCCGGTGCTGAGTATCAGTGAAGGTGGTGATCAGTGCACGGTCGGTAGCCTGTTCTGTCTTCGGGTCGGCGATGAGCAGGTTTCCTTCGAGGTCAATCTCGACTCCGTCGCCCGCAGTGGTGTGCGCATCCACCCGAGCGTACTGCAGTTGTCGCGCCGCAAACCGGCGGCGCCATGAAACTGTTCAGTTCCAGAAGCCGCCCGACGCTGGGATCGGTCATCGGCCGTGGACATTTGACTGTCGCGCTGGTGGCCGTGGCGATGGCCAGCGTGTCGCTGACCCTGCTGGGCGTTCTCGCGTTGCGGGTCTACGCCGACCACAACCTGCAGCTCATTGCGCGCTCGATCAGTTACACCGTGGAAGCGGCGGTAGTGTTCAACGACAAGGCCGCCGCGACTGAAGCGCTGGCCTTGATCGCGTCCACCGAAGAGGTGGCGGACGCGCAGGTCTTTGATGCGCAGGGCCAGTTGCTGGCGCGTTGGCAGCGGCCCGAGAATGGCCTGTTCTCCGAGCTGGAAATGCAGATCACGCGTACCGTTCTGGAAAAACCGGTCAGCCTGCCGATCGTGCATCAGGATCGCGAGATCGGTCACATTCTGCTGGTCGGTCATGGCGGCAGCCTCATGCGCTTCTTGCTGAGCGGTCTGGCGGGGATCGTCCTCTGTACTGCGATCAGTGCCTGGGTCGCGCTGTATCTGGCGCGCCGGCAATTACGTGGTATTACCGGACCGTTGCGCAGTCTCGCGGCGGTGGCCCATGCTGCCCGCAGCGAGCGCGCGCTGGATCGACGCGTACCGCCGGCACAGATCGCCGAACTCGATAACCTCGGCAACGACTTCAATGCGCTGCTCGACGAACTCGAATCCTGGCAGACCCATCTGCAAAGCGAGAACGAAACCCTCGCCCATCAGGCCAGCCACGACAGCCTCACCGGCTTGCCGAACCGGGCGTTTTTCGAGGGCCGGCTGATTCGCGCCTTGCGTCATGCCAGCAAGCTCAACGAGCGGGTGGCGGTGCTGTTTCTCGACAGCGATCGCTTCAAAGGCATCAATGACAACTTCGGTCACGCCGCCGGCGATGCGGTGCTGGTGGCGGTCGCCAATCGGGTGCGCGCGCAACTGCGCGAGGAAGATCTGGTGGCACGGTTGGGCGGTGATGAGTTCGCCGTGCTGCTCGCGCCGCTGCACAAGATAGAAGACGCCGAGCGCATTGCCGACAAGATTCTCGCCAGCATGGACATGCCCATCGCGCTGCCGGGTGACACCAGTGTGGTGACGTCGCTCAGTATCGGCATTGCGGTTTTCCCCGATCATGGCGTCACACCGGGTGCCTTGCTCAATGCCGCCGACGCCGCGATGTACCAGGCCAAGCGCCTGTCGCGCGGCGCTCAATTCACTGCCGGGTCGGAGAACCCGGTCGTCAATCTTCAAACCAGGAGCTAATACCCGTGTTTACATTTCCCGCTCGATTGTTTTCCACCTTGCTGATGATCGCCGTACTGGCGCTGACCGGTTGCCAGACCGCACCGCCAAAAGGCCTGACGCCTGCGCAGATCGCCGTACTCAAACAACAGGGCTTCGAGCCGACCGACGAGGGCTGGGAGTTTGGCCTGTCGGGCAAAGTGCTGTTTGGCAGTGATATCGAAAGCCTGAACCGCCAGAGCACCGATATCGTCGAGCGAATCGGCAAGGCACTGGTCGGTGTCGGCATCGAGCGGGTACGGGTCGACGGCCACACCGATGCGTCGGGCAAGGAAACCTACAACCAACAACTGTCACTGCGCCGGGCCAAGAGTGTGGCCAAGGTGCTGACCACGGTCGGCATGAAGGAAGAAAACATCCAGTTGCAGGGGCTGGGCAGCAGCGAGCCGGTCGCGTCCAACAGCACTTCCGCCGGACGCACCGAAAACCGCCGGGTGTCGATTGTGGTCAGCGCCGATTAATCGGCAAACCGCATCTCCCGCGTCTGTCCCATCAGCAGACCCTGATTGCGCTCGGTCACCTCGCGGATGTAATCCCACAACAGGGTGATCCGCTTGAGCTTGCGCAAATCCTCCCGGCAGTACATCCAGAATTGCCGGGTGATGTCGATTTCTTCGGGCAACACCGGCAGCAGGCGCGGGTCCTGCGCGGCGAGGAAGCACGGCAGAATCGCCAGAGAACGGCCCTGCTGTGCCGCGACGAACTGCGCGATCACGCTGGTGCTGCGCAGAGGTGCGTTGGCGCCCGGCAGCACGTTAGCCAGGTAGAGCAGCTCCGAGCTGAACGCCAGGTCATCCACATAACTGATGAATTGATGCTTGCCCAAGTCTGCCGGGCGGCGGATCGGTGGGTGTTTGTCGAGGTAGTCCTGAGTTGCATAGAGCTGCAAACGGTAGTCGCAGAGTTTGCAGCAGACGTACGGCCCGTGTTCCGGACGCTCCAGGGCGATGACGATATCGGCTTCGCGTTTGGACAGGCTGATGAAGTGCGGCAGCGGCAGGATGTCCACGGATATCGCCGGGTAGGCGTCGACGAAATGGCTCAGCTGCGGGGTGATGAAAAAGCTGCCGAAGCCCTCGGTGCAGCCCATGCGCACATGCCCCGAGAGTGCCACGCCGGAGCCTGATACCTGTTCACAAGCCATGTGCAGCGTGCTTTCAATCGACTCGGCATAACCCAGCAGACGCTGGCCTTCAGTGGTCAGCACGAAACCGCTGGTGCGCGACTTCTCGAACAGCAGTGTGCCCAATGCCGCTTCCAGCGAGCTGATGCGTCGCGACACGGTGGTGTAGTCGACGGCGAGCCGTTTGGCCGCGGTGCTGGCCTTGCGGGTGCGGGCGACTTCGAGGAAAAACTTGAGGTCATCCCAGTTCAGAGACCCCAGAGAGGTGATGTTTTTTTGCATGATGGACGGGCTTATATGTGCGTTCTTATTAGAAGTTTGCACATCTATACTCCAAAAACAGTCCGACAACCAATTCGTGACACACGCCTCATCTCAAGGCGAACCTTTCGCCTTGGCTCCTACGATAAAAACAAGTTTCGGAGACCAGCATGAACGCATCGCTTACGCCCAACGAAACCACGGTCCAGAAGGTCAAGCTGCTGATCGACGGCGAGTGGGTCGAATCGCAGACCACCGAGTGGCATGACATCGTCAACCCGGCGACCCAGCAAGTGCTGGCCAAGGTGCCGTTCGCCACTGCCGCTGAAGTCGATGCCGCCATCAGTGCCGCACATCGCGCGTTCCAGACCTGGAAACTGACCCCGATCGGCGCACGCATGCGCATCATGCTCAAGCTGCAGGCGCTGATCCGCGAGCATTCCAAACGCATCGCCGTAGTCCTGAGCGCCGAGCAGGGCAAGACCATTGCCGACGCCGAGGGCGATATTTTCCGTGGCCTGGAAGTGGTCGAGCACGCCTGCTCCATCGGCACGCTGCAAATGGGCGAATTCGCCGAAAACGTCGCGGGCGGCGTCGATACCTACACCCTGCGCCAACCGATCGGCGTGTGCGCCGGCATCACCCCGTTCAACTTCCCGGCGATGATTCCGCTGTGGATGTTCCCGATGGCCATTGCCTGCGGTAACACCTTCGTCTTGAAGCCTTCGGAACAGGATCCGCTGTCGACCATGCTGCTGGTGGAGCTGGCGATCGAGGCCGGCGTTCCGGCAGGCGTGCTCAACGTGGTTCACGGCGGTAAAGACGTGGTGGATGGCCTGTGCACCCACAAGGACATCAAGGCGGTATCGTTCGTCGGTTCGACTGCGGTCGGCACCCACGTTTACGACCTGGCCGGCAAACACGGCAAACGCGTGCAATCGATGATGGGCGCGAAAAACCACGCTGTGGTGCTGCCGGATGCCAATCGCGAGCAAGCGCTGAATGCCTTGGTCGGTGCCGGCTTCGGTGCGGCCGGGCAACGTTGCATGGCCACTTCGGTGGTGGTGCTGGTCGGTGCAGCAAAACAATGGTTGCCGGACCTGAAAGCGCTGGCGCAGAAACTCAAGGTCAACGCCGGCAGCGAGGCGGGCACGGATGTTGGCCCGGTGATCTCGAAGAAAGCCAAGGCGCGGATTCTCGACCTGATCGAAAGCGGCATCAAGGAAGGCGCCAAGCTTGAGCTGGACGGTCGCGACATCAAGGTGCCGGGTTACGAGCAAGGCAACTTCGTTGGCCCGACCCTGTTCTCGGGCGTGACTACCGACATGCAGATCTACACCCAGGAAATCTTCGGCCCGGTGCTGGTGGTGCTGGAAGTCGACACCCTTGATCAGGCGATTGCACTGGTCAACGCCAACCCGTTCGGCAACGGCACGGGCCTGTTCACCCAGAGCGGTGCAGCGGCGCGTAAATTCCAGAGCGAAATCGATGTTGGCCAGGTCGGTATCAACATTCCGATCCCTGTGCCGGTGCCGTTCTTCAGCTTCACCGGTTCGCGCGGTTCGAAACTCGGCGACCTCGGTCCGTATGGCAAGCAAGTGGTGCAGTTCTACACGCAGACCAAGACGGTCACGGCGCGCTGGTTCGATGACGACAGCGTCAACGACGGCGTGAACACCACCATCAACCTGCGCTGAGGACTGGCCATGAAAATCGCATTTATCGGTCTGGGCAACATGGGGGCGCCGATGGCGCGCAACCTGATCAAGGCCGGCCATTCGCTGAACCTGGTGGACCTGAACAATACTGTGCTGGCCGAGCTGGAGCTACTGGGCGGGACCATTCGCGCCTCGGCCCGTGAAGCGGCCGAAGACGCCGAACTGGTGATCACCATGCTCCCGGCGGCGGTGCATGTACGCAGCGTCTGGCTCGGTGAGGACGGTGTGCTCGCCGGCATCGGCAAAGGCGTGCCGGCGGTGGACTGCAGCACCATCGATCCGCAGACTGCCCGCGATGTCGCGGCCGCAGCAGCCAGCCAAGGCGTGGCCATGGCTGATGCACCGGTCTCCGGTGGCACCGGTGGCGCGACCGCGGGCACGCTGACCTTCATGGTCGGCGCGACGCCAGCGCTGTTCACCACCCTGCAACCGGTGCTGGCACAGATGGGGCGCAACATCGTGCATTGCGGTGAAGTCGGCACCGGGCAAATCGCCAAAATCTGCAACAACCTGCTGCTGGCGATCTCGATGGTCGGCGTCAGCGAAGCCATGGCGCTGGGCGATGCGCTGGGGATCGACACCTCGGTGCTGGCCGGCATCATCAACAGTTCGACCGGGCGTTGCTGGAGTTCGGAAATGTACAACCCGTGGCCGGGCATCGTCGAAACGGCGCCGGCCTCGCGCGGGTATACCGGCGGTTTCGGTGCTGAACTGATGCTCAAGGATCTGGGGCTGGCGACTGAAGCGGCGCGTCAGGCGCACCAACCGGTGGTGCTCGGTGCGGTGGCGCAACAGTTGTATCAGGCGATGAGCCAGCGCGGAGAAGGTGGCAAGGATTTCTCGGCGATCATCAACAGTTATCGCAAGCCGCAGTAATCACAGTTTCACCGGCACCACAGCAGTGGTGCCAATCGGAATGCAGCAGGTGTTGCCGGGAAATCACGTCGGGTGGTTTCCCGGCTTTTTTGCATCAGGCGAAGACGAAATATTTGCGCACGGTCTCGACCACTTCCCAAGTGCCTTTCATCCCCGGCTCAACCACGAAGATGTCGCCGGCGCGCAGGTGAATCGGCGCCATGCCGTCCGGGGTGATGATGCAGTAGCCTTCCTGGAAGTGGCAGTACTCCCACTTCACGTAGTCGACCCGCCACTTGCCCGGCGTGCAGATCCAGGTGCCCATGATCTTGCTGCCGTCTTCGCTGGTGTAGGCGTTGAGGTTGACGGTGTGCGGATCGCCTTCGAGTTTTTCCCATTTACAGGCATCGAGTACCGGCAGCGGGTGGGTGTCGCGCAGAACGGTGATGGGGGCGGTCGCGGTCATGAGAACTCCGGGCATTGGGCGGATGGCAAAGAAACCAAGTCACACCCTATAGCGCCCGGTCGCCGCTCAGTTGTCTGTACTCGACATCGAGCTGCTCAGAAACGCGCAAACCGTTACAGACTCTTAAGCGGACATTCGACCCGCGCCCGCTCCAGCTCGATTTCGAAACCTTCCAGCTGCGCCGGGGTGGCCGAGAATCAGCAGAATGCGTTTGCCCATGGTCATGTTCCTTGCCGCTGAAAACGCCAAGGATGAAGTCTGCCCCTCAGGGAAGGGTCAAGGCCTGCAACAAGGCTTTGGCATAACCCGGCAGAGCGCTGAAATCGCGGGCGCAGAGCATCAGGGTACGGCGCGCCCATGGCTCGTTCAGGGCAACGCTTTTGAATGAGCGCATTGGCGCGCGCTCGATGGCCGCCAGCGGCACGATGGCCAGCCCGGCACCCCGCGCGACCATGCGCATCACCCCGTCGAAACCGTCAGCACGAATGCGCACCTGCATCCGCGAGCCACTGTGCAACGCCTGTTCTTCGAGATAAATCGCCAGTGCGCTGTCGGTGCTCAAACCTACGAAGTCGTGGTGCAGAGCGTCGCTGAAACTGACGTCGGCGGCGTCGCAAAGCGGATGAGCGAGCGGCACGATCAGCAGCAATGGATCGTCGCGAAACGGCTGAGTCTGCAAATCGGTGGTGTCCACGGCATCTGAGACGATCCCGAGATCCGCTGCGCCCTGGCGCAAGGCATGCGTGATGCGCGCGCTGGGTAGCTCTTGCAGATCGATGTCGAGGTTGGGATGGCTGCGCAGGAAGTCGGCGAGCACCTCCGGCAGGTATTCGGTGATTGCCGTGGTGTTGCACAACAGCCGCACCTGACCTTTGACGCCCTGGGCGTAGTCGGCGAGATCCTGCTGCATGCGTTCGGCCTGTTGCAGCAGGATGCGTGCGTGCTGCGCCAGTGCCTTGCCGGCCGGTGTCGGGGTCACGCCACGGCGCCCGCGCTGCAGGAAGTCAGTGCCCAGCGAGGCCTCCATGGCGCGAATGCGCGCGCTGGCAGCGGCAAGCGAAAGATGGCTGCGGGCGGCGCCGGCGGTGATGTTGCCGGTGTCGAGGATGTGCAGGTAGAGGCGCAGGTCGGTGAGGTCGAAGTGCATGGGCAGCCTGTGGTTTTTGTAATGTCTGGACTGGCCTCTTCGCGAGCAAGCCCGCTCCCACAGGTTCAGTGTTCGCCGCCGATCCAGTGTGGGAGCGGGCTTGCTCGCGAAAGGGCCATCAGCCGCAAAATTGTTGTCAGCCTCTTGCATTGGCAGAGGCAACCTCAGTATATGGCAGATTTTCAACCCTCTGCCCAAGGCGCACAGTAGCGCCATGAACGCACTCGCAGATTTCTATCAAAACCTCGGCCTGGCCTTGTCTTTGCTGGTCCTGACTACCTTCGTCATGGCCGGCTTGGTCAAAGGTGTGATCGGCCTCGGCCTGCCCACTGTCGCCATGGGTCTGCTCGGTCTGGCTATGGCACCGTCACAGGCAGCGGCACTGCTGATCATTCCGGCAACGTTGACCAACGTCTGGCAACTGGCGTTCGGCGGACATTTGCGCGGGTTGATCAAGCGCCTGTGGCCGATGCTGCTGATGATCTTCCTCGGCACCGCACTCGGCACGTTGTCGATCGGCATGGCGGGCGGGCATTGGGTGGTGCGCGGGCTGGGGGCGGCGTTGCTGCTCTATGCGTTGAGTGGATTACTGCTGCCGACGCTGCAGGTCGATCCTCGGCATGAAGCGTGGCTCGGTCCGGTGTGCGGGGTGATCACCGGCGTCATCACCTCGGCCACCGGAGTGTTCGTGATCCCGGCAGTGCCGTATCTGCAAGCGCTGGGTTTGAACCGCGATCAGTTGGTGCAGGCGCTGGGTCTGTCATTCACGGTTTCGACCCTGGCGCTGGCCGCCGGTTTGTTCTGGCGCGGCGCGCTGGGCGGGGGCGAATTGAGCGCCTCGCTGCTGGCGCTGATCCCGGCGATGTTGGGCATGTGGCTGGGGCAGTGGCTGCGGCAGCGGATCAGCGCCGTGCTGTTCAAGCGTGTGTTTTTTGTCGGACTGGGCGCGCTCGGCGCCCATCTGCTGATCAGCGGTTAGCCGACGACGCACTGAGCATGTCGATCTGCCGGATATCGAAATCGCGCTCCAGGTACGCCATGCGGTTTTCGAAAAATTCACGCATGTGCGGCAGGTTCGAGTGCACGTCCAGATGCGCCTGGCTTTCCCAGATCTCGTAGAAGATGAACAACGTCGGGTCTTCCTTGTCGCGCAGCATGTGGTACTCGATGCAGCCGGGCTCGGCGCGGCTCGGCTCGACGCAGGCGCGGAACAGTGCCTCGAAGGCCTCGGATTTCTCCGGGCGGGTCTTGGCGTGCAGGATGAAACCGTAGCGTTCACTCATCGAAACAACTCCTCAAATGCAGATCGCCGGGAATGCTATTGCAACAATCGGCATTTGATTCGTGCTTTTTGATCAAATGTATTTTGCGCCGGCGCGGCTTATTCCGCGCGAGATGGGTGGTTAACCTGCCGCCATTCCTTTTCCCATCTTCCTCCAGCCCCAGGCTGCACCGAGGCGTTCTCATGAAAAAAGTGTTGTTGCTCAATGGTGGCAAAAAATTCGCCCACTCCGACGGTCGTTACAACGCCACCCTGCACGAAACCGCGCTGAGCGTGCTCGATCGTGGCGGCGTTGATGTCAAAACCACCTTCATCGACGAGGGCTACGACGTCGCTGAAGAAGTCGCCAAGTTCCTCTGGGCCGACGTGATCATTTATCAGATGCCAGGCTGGTGGATGGGCGCGCCGTGGACGGTGAAAAAGTACCTCGACGAGGTCTTCACCGAAGGCCACGGCAGCCTCTACGCCAGCGATGGTCGTACCCGTTCCGACTCGTCGCAGAAGTACGGCAGCGGCGGCCTGATCCAGGGTAAGCAATACATGCTGTCGCTGACCTGGAATGCGCCGCAACAAGCCTTCGATGACCCGACAGACTTTTTCGAGGCCAAGGGTGTGGACGCGGTGTATTTCCCGTTCCACAAGGCCAACGAGTTCCTCGGCATGAGCGGTTTGCCGACGTTCCTCTGTGTGGATGTGATGAAGCGTCCGAACATCGAGAACGATGTGGCGCGCTATGAGCAGCATCTGAAAGAGGTGTTCGGCCTCAAGGCTTGAAGTGATTCAAGCTACTATCGAATAGCTTCGACAAATCCTGTGGCGAAAGAGCTTGCTCGCGCTGGAGTGCGCAGCGCGCCCCTACGTTTGAGGTAAAGCGGGGGCAGCTCCCTCACCACAATGAATATGCATTCGATTAGAGAATATCCGTGAAAGCCAGATCCGATGAGTTGCAGATTTTCGTCTGCGTGATCGAGTGCGGTTCTATTTCCGCTGCCGCCGAGCAGGTCGGGCAGACGCCGTCGGCGGTCAGCCGCACGTTGTCGCGGCTGGAAGCCAAACTCGACACCACGCTGATCAACCGCACCACACGGCGCATGGACCTGACCGAAGAGGGCAAGTATTTCTTCGAGCAGGCCAAGCTGATTCTCGATCAGATGGACGCGCTCGAAGAGCGTCTGTCGTCACGCCAGCAAACCCCGTCCGGACGCCTGCGGATCAACGCCGCATCGCCCTTCATGCTGCACGCCATCGTGCCGTACATCGACGAGTTCAGGCGGCTATATCCGGACATCCAGCTTGAACTCAACAGCAATGACCTGATCATTGACCTGCTGGAACAAAGCACCGACGTCGCCATCCGCATCGGCACCCTTGCCGACTCGACGTTGCATGCGCGGTCACTGGGTTGCAGTCCGCTGCTGATCGTCGCCAGTCCGGCGTATCTGCACAAGCACGGTGCGCCGCAGCAAGTCGCGCAGCTGAGCGAACACACCCTGCTCGGTTTCACCCACAACGAAGGCCTCAACCAGTGGCCGCTGCGTTACGTGCACGGTGACCGCTGGCCGATCACCCCGGCGATCAGCGCCTCCAGTGGCGAGACCGTGCGCCATCTGGCGCTGGAAGGGCAGGGTATCGCCTGCCTGTCGCATTTCATGACCATCGATGACATCCGCGCCGGACGCCTCAAGGTGCTGCTGGCGGAGTTCAACAGCGGGTATCGCCAGCCGATCAACGCCGTTTACTACCGTAACTCGCAACTGGCGCTGCGCATTCAGTGCTTCCTCGACTTCATCCAGAGCAAACTCGCGGCTTACGCCAGCGCTGATTTCAAGGGTTGATTCGTGACCTCTGCGCAATAGTGAATTGGGTGAGGACGGGTTTTTCCACTCGGGTCAGCGGTCGATACTCGCTGCATCACTTACTCACGCAGGGAGTTTCTTCATGAACGTATTCATCACCGGCGCCGCCGGATTCATCGGCGGCTCGATCGCCACCGGTCTGGTCCAGGCCGGGCACAATGTCACGGGCCTGGTGCGCAGCGCCGAGCAGGCTGATGAACTCAAGGCATTGGGCATCAACGCAGTGATTGGCACTCTCGAAGACAGTGCGCTGCTGGCCGATCAGGCCCGCGCCGCTGATGCGGTGATCAATGCTGCGAGCAGTGACCATCGCGGTGCGGTCGAAGCGTTGCTCGATGCCCTGCGCGGTTCGAACAAGGTGTTCCTGCACACCAGCGGTTCGAGCATCGTCGGCGATGCGTCGGGCGGCAAGTCCAGCGACGTCATCTACTACGAAGACAATCTGCCGGAGCCGACTGTCGACAAGGCTGCCCGCGTCGCGATCGACAACCTGATCCTCGCAGCGGCGAAGGACGGGGTGAACTCGGCGGTGATCTGCAACACCCTGATCTACGGCCACAGCCTGGGTGTGCATCGCGACAGCGTGCAGTTGCCGCGTTTGCTGAAGCAGGCACGTAAAAGCGGTGTGGTGCGCCACGTCGGCACTGGGCAGAACATATGGTCCAACGTTCACATCGAAGACGTCGTCGCGCTGTATTTGCTGGCGCTGACCAGGAACATACCGGGCACCTTCTACTTCGTCGAAAGCGGCGAAGCCTCGTTCATCGACATGACCACCGCTATGGCCCAAGCCTTGAACCTCGGCGAGCCACTAGACTGGCCGCTCAAAGACGCCGAAGCCGAATGGGGCTACGAAATGGCCAACTACGGTCTGGGCTCCAACAGCCGTGTACGCGGCAAACACGCCCGTGAACTGCTGGGCTGGGCGCCGAAGCGCACGTCGGTGGTGGATTGGATTCGTAACGAAATGGTGTAACTCATCGAACACCCAACACCTGTAGGAGCGAGCCTGCTCGCGAAAGCGCTGGGTCAGTCGACAGAAATGTTGAATGTATCGGCCCCTTCGCGAGCAAGCCCGCTCCCACAGTTTGACCGCATCTTGACTGACGAAATGCAATCAACCTGTGGGAGCGAGCCTGCTCGCGAAAGCGCTGGGTCAGTTGGTAGAAATGTTGAATGTATCGGCCCCTGCGCGAGCAAGCCCGCTCCCACAGTTAGACCGCATCTTGACTGACAGAATGCAATCAACCTGTGGGAGCGAGCCTGCTCGCGAAAGCGCTGGGTCAGTTGACAGAAATGTTGAATGTATCGGCCCCTTCGCGAGCAAGCCCGCTCCCACAGTTTGACCGCATCTTGACTGACGGAATGCAATCAACCTGTGGGAGTGAGCCTGCTCGCGAAAGCGCTGGGTCAGTTGGTAGAAATGTTGAATGTATCGGCCCCTTCGCGAGCAAGCCCGCTCCCACAGTTTGACCGCATCTTGACTGACGGAATGCAATCAACCTGTGGGAGCGAGCCTGCTCGCGAAAGCGCTGGATCAGTTGGTAGAAATGTTGAATGTATCGGCCCTTTCGCGAGCAAGCCCGCTCCCACAGGTTGATTTGTGTTTGCCTGAGCGGGATGTAAATCCAGCCCCACGATTTTCATTAATCGCGACAAGACATACCCATCAGCGACACGCCTTACCTCTCCACGAAAATTACTTTCATGCGGTTTGAAAACTCGATCTCGAAATGATTTATGAGTTTCACAACCCATTCGAACGTGACCCTTTCGAGGAGTACCGCATGACGCCTTCCTTCGGCTATTGGCTGTTGGTTTATGCCGCCGTCGCCATCATCGCGCTGATCGTGTTGATCGCTCGTTACCGCCTCAACCCGTTCATTGTCATCACCCTGATTTCCATTGGTCTGGCGTTGGTGGCGGGGATGCCGCCGTCAGGTGTCGTGGGGGCGTATGAGGCCGGGGTGGGCAAGACGCTGGGGCATATTGCACTGGTGGTGGCGCTGGGAACGATGCTCGGCAAGATGATGGCCGAGTCCGGCGGCGCGGAGCAGATGGCGCGCACGCTGATCGCCAGGTTCGGCGAGAAGAATGCACACTGGGCGATGGTCTGCATCGCGTTTCTGGTCGGCTTGCCGCTGTTCTTCGAAGTCGGTTTTGTGTTGCTGGTGCCGATCGCCTTCACCGTGGCGCGGCGGGTGGGCGTGTCGATTCTGATGGTCGGTTTGCCGATGGTCGCCGGCCTGTCAGTGGTGCATGCGCTGGTGCCACCGCATCCGGCGGCGATGCTCGCGGTGCAGGCCTATCAGGCATCGGTCGGGCAGACCTTGCTGTATGCGATTGCCATCGGTATTCCGACGGCGATCATCGCAGGCCCCCTGTACGCCAGGTTCATCGTGCCGCGTATTCAGTTGCCGGCGAATAACCCGCTGGAAAAGCAGTTCCTCGACCGCGAACCCCGCGACAAACTGCCGGGGTTCGGCGTCACCATGGCGACCATTCTGTTGCCGGTGGTGCTGATGCTGATGGGGGGCTGGGCCAACCTGATATCCACGCCGGGCAGCGGCTTCAACCAGTTTCTGTTGTTCATCGGCAACTCGGTGATTGCTCTGTTGCTGGCGACGCTGTTGAGTTTCTGGACGCTGGGCATCGCCCAGGGTTTCAACCGTGAATCGATCCTCAAGTTCACCAACGAGTGCCTGGCACCAACCGCCAGCATCACCTTGCTGGTGGGCGCCGGCGGTGGTCTGAACCGGATTCTGGTGGACGCCGGTGTCACCGATCAGATCGTCGGCCTGGCCCACGAATTTCACCTGTCGCCGCTGATCATGGGCTGGCTGTTCGCTGCGTTGATGAGGGTCGCCACCGGTTCGGCAACCGTGGCGATGACCACCGCTTCGGGCGTGGTTGCGCCGGTGGCCATTGGTCTGGGTTATCCACACCCGGAGCTGTTGGTGCTGGCGACCGGTGCAGGGTCGGTTATCTTTTCCCACGTCAACGACGGCGGCTTCTGGTTGATCAAGGAATACTTCAACATGACGGTCGCGCAGACGTTCAAGACCTGGACCGTGCTCGAGACGCTGATCTCGCTGGTCGCTTTCGGTCTGACCGTCGGCCTTTCATACCTGTTGTAACCGGAGCCAGTCGCCATGGACATCCTTTATCAGATCCGCGCCCGTCAGGACTCCTTCAGCGCCGGCGAAGGGCGTATCGCCCGGCTGATGCTCGACGATGTCGGTTTTGCCGCTTCGGCCAGCCTTGAAGATCTGGCGCAACGGGCCGAAGTCAGCACCGCCACGCTATCGCGTTTTGCTCGTACGGTGGGCTGCCGCGACCTGCGTGATCTGCGCCTGCAACTGGCTCAGGCCAGCGGCGTCGGCAGCCGTTTTCTCGACCCGGCGGGCAAGCCTGAGCAGTCAGCGTTTTACGGGCAGATTGTCGGTGATATCGAAACCACCCTGCGTCAGCATCTGGCCGGGTTCGACGAATCACGCTTCGCCGACGCGGTGAAATTGCTCGGCCAGGCGCGGATGATTCATGCGTTCGGCATGGGCGGTTGCTCGACCCTGTGCAGTGACGAGTTGCAGGTACGGCTGGTGCGCCTCGGCTACCCGATTGCGGTGTGCCACGACGCGGTGATGATGCGCGTCACCGCCGCCAGCCTGAATGCCGAACAAGTGGTGATCGTCTGCTCGCTGACCGGCATCACCCCGGAGTTGCTGGAAACCGTCGAGCTGGCGCGCAACTACGGCGCCCGCATCCTTGCCATCACCCGCGCCGATTCGCCGCTGGCCGAACTGGCCGACATCGTCCTGCCGCTGCAAGGCGCGGAAACCTCGTTCATCTACAAACCGACCGCGGCGCGCTACGGCATGCTGCTCGCCATCGACGTGCTCGCCACCGAGCTGGCGCTGGCCAACCCTGAAGACAATCAAGAGCGTCTGCGGCGGATCAAACTCGCCCTCGACGAATACCGTGGCGGCGACGATCACCTGCCGCTGGGAGACTGACATGCTGTACGACACGCTGATTCGCAACGCCCTGATCATCGATGGCAGCAACACGCCCGGTTACCGCGCCGATGTGGCGATTTTCAATGGCCGCATCGAGCGCATTGGCGACCTGCAGGATGCTCGTGCCACTGAGGAAATCGACGCCGCCGGTCGCGTGCTGGCGCCGGGTTTCATTGATGTGCACACCCACGATGACACCGTGGTTATCCGCCAACCCGAAATGCTGCCCAAGCTCAGTCAAGGCGTGACCACGGTGATTGTCGGCAACTGCGGGATCAGTGCGTCGCCGGTGACGTTGAAGGGCAATCCGCCGGATCCGATGAACCTGCTAGGTACGGCGGCCGCGTTCGTTTACCCGCGTTTCAGCGATTACCGCGCGGCGGTCGAAGCGGCGAAGACCACGCTGAACGTCGCCGCGCTTGTCGGTCACACAGCGCTGCGCAGCAATCA
The DNA here is from genome assembly GCF_000633255.1 of Pseudomonas sp. H1h. GTDB lineage: Bacteria > Pseudomonadota > Gammaproteobacteria > Pseudomonadales > Pseudomonadaceae > Aquipseudomonas. The sequence goes on along the minus strand of NZ_AYMJ01000014.1, from coordinate 162,382 downwards.
CCTCGACGACTTGTTCCGCAGCGCCACGCCAGACGAGATCGGCGCGATGCGTGAGCAATTGCGCGAAAGCCTTGAAGCGGGTGCGCTCGGGTTATCCACAGGGCTGGCGTACGCCAGCGCGTTCAATGCTTCCACTGATGAAGTGAAACAATTGACCGAAGAGCTGACCGCGTTCGGTGCGGTGTACACCACGCACCTGCGCAGTGAGTTCGAACCGGTGCTGGAGGCGATGGAGGAGGCGTTCAGCATCGGACGCCATTCACGGTCTCCGGTGATCATTTCCCACCTCAAATGTGCCGGTGTCGGTAACTGGGGGCGTAGTCCGCAATTGTTGGCGTCGCTGGAAGAAGCAGCGAAAACCCAGCACGTGGGTTGCGATTGTTATCCCTACGCGGCGAGCTCGTCGACGCTGGATCTGAAGCAAGTCACCGATGCCCACCGCATCACCATCACCTGGTCGACGCCGCACCCGCACGTCAGCGGGCGCGACCTGATCGACATCGCCGCCGAATGGAACGTGCCCCTGCTCGAAGCGGCCAAACGCCTGCAACCCGCTGGCGCGGTGTACTACGGCATGGACGAGGCGGATGTCCGAAAAATCCTCGCGCATCCATTGTCGATGGTCGGTTCTGACGGACTGCCGGAAGACCCGTTCCCGCATCCACGCCTGTGGGGCGCTTTCCCACGGGTACTCGGACACTTCAGTCGCGATGTCGGGCTGTTTCCGCTGCACACGGCGGTACACAAAATGACCGGGCTGTCGGCGGCGCGTTTCGGTTTGACGGAGCGCGGCGAGATTCGTGAAGGTTATTGGGCCGATTTGGTGTTGTTTGACCCAGCGACCGTGCGTGATGTGGCGGATTTCAATGACCCGCAGCGGGCGGCGCAGGGCATCGATGGCGTGTGGATCAACGGTGTGTTGAGCTATCGCGACGGCCAGGCGAATGGCTGCCGGGAAGGGCGGTTTCTGGCGCGGCAGGGTGATTTGCGCAACAACTTTCGCTGACATTTCGCGGAGTGCGTCACAGTGATGGCACATTGCAATTAAAGAAAGCCATCGCCAAGCCGAATTGCTGACATCCAGCCCAGCTACACTCTTGGGCCAAACAGTCAGGGAGCACCCCATGAGCTTCGGTAAAACCACCCCGATCCTGCGGATCTTCGATGAAGCCAAGGCGTTGGAATTCTACGTTGACTTCCTCGGCTTCAAGGTCGATTGGCAGCACCGTTTCGAGGCCAATTTCCCGTTGTATCTGCAGGTGTCGCGTGGCGAGTGCGTGTTGCATTTGTCCGAGCATCATGGCGATGCAACGCCGGGTTCGGCGTTGCGCATCGAGACCGATGAGCTGGAGGCGTTTCAGCAGCAGCTGGTGGCCAAGGATTACAAGTTCTCGCACCCGGGGATTCAGGCGATGCCATGGGGCAGTCAGGACATGACGATCACGGATCCGTTCGGCAATCGGCTGGTGTTTACCAACGCGATCAGTCTCTGAATCGAGCTGAACAAGTCGCGGCCCAGTCAGCGCGATTTATCTGTGGGACGTTGTGCGGCTGCTGACGCCTTCGCGAGCAAGCCCGCTCCCACATTGGATCGTCAGCGAACATGGATTTTGTGTACGACATAAATTCCCTGTGGGAGCGGGCTTGCTCGCGAAGAGGCCGGCACCATCACCCGCGATGCGTCTGCCGAAACTCCCCCGGCGGCATCCCGCGCCGGCTCTTGAACGTGCGGTGAAACGACCTCGGCTCGGTAAACCCCAGATACTGCGCAATGTCTTGAATCGGCAGTGTGCTGTTCAACAGGTAATGCTCGGCCAACTCCTGACGCAGGTCATCGAGAATCTGCTGATACGACGTCCCCGCCTGATGCAACTGGCGCTGCAACGTACGCACCGACACCGCCAGTTGCTCGGCCACCTGTTCCTTGCGCGGCAAGCCTTCCTTGAGCAACTGGCGCAGGATGCTTTTGACCCTCTGCTCCAACGATGCGTCCTCCAGCGTCGCCATCAGGCCCATCGCGTGTTCTTCCAGGGTGCGCAGCAATTGCGCATCGGCCTGGCGCAACGGCAATTGCAGGTACGGCAGCGGCACGATCAGCGCTGAATACGGCTGCTCGAACAGCACCGGGCAATCGAAAAACCGTTCGTACTGCGCCTGCGTGGTATCCACCGGACGCGGGTGTTCCAGCCACACGGCGGCGGGCGACATCTGCGTGTCGGCGATCCAGCGTGCATATTGCAGCCATGATCCGAGGACGTTTTCCACCAGATGCCGACGGATCCGCGGGCGCTCGTAGCGGCAGCTCCAGATCAGATGCACGTGACCGTCCTGCACCTCGGCGCGGCTGACGCCCATGTCCCCCACCAGTTTTTCGAACGGCATGATCCGGCTCATGGCATCGCCCAGAGTTGCGCAGTTCATGGTGATGTAACCGAGCACACTCCAGGAATTGGGCAAGACGAAGTTCGCGGCATTGAGGCCGAACAGCGGATCGCCCGAGTGCTCGCAGAAGTAATCGAGCAGGCGTTCATGGGTTTCGCCCGGCAGACGCAGGCTGTTGTCACTCAGTTGCTGCGCCTGCAATCCGGCCGCCGCCAACGCGGGCTCGATGGCCATGCCCAGTTGTTCGGCATGGCGCACGTATTTGAGCAGCGGCGGAACGGAGGTGAAGCCGAGCGATTGCATGATCCAAATCCCTTGATCAAGGCCTGCATGAGCGAATGAATGCCTGAAAGGTAATTTGAAACCACGGCTAAAGTAAATGGCTGGCACTTGCGCGACGTTTGACTCAATTGGCTACTCGAACTGGCCGGATGCGACCGTGACACTTTTCGGCCGCTGACTAGTATGGAGGCCTGCCACATCACTGATCAGACTGCATAAGAAGGACACACGCATGCGACGCTGGAACGGCTGGGGAGATGCAACCACGGTGGTCGAACTGCCGGCCCAGGGCGCGAGTTTTCTCCATGAACGGTTGGGGGGCGGGCGCGCGCTGCCTGATGCCACGCTGGAAGAGGCATTGGCGCGGGTGCCGGTCTCGCGGCTGGGGCAGCACGCCTTGTACAGCGTCGACGCCCATGACCGTCTGTTGCATGCGCGGGGCCAGAGCCTGCCGGACTGGCTGGCACTGCGCGAAGGCGTGCCGGGCAACTATCCCGACGCGGTGGCGTTTCCCGAAACGACTGAGCAGGTCCGCCAATTACTGGCGCTCGCCCATGAGCAGGACCTGTGCCTGATTCCCTACGGCGGCGGCACCTCGGTGGCCGGGCACATCAACCCGCCGGATTCGGCGCGGCCGGTGGTGACGGTGTCGCTGGCGCGGATGAATCGCCTGACCGACCTCGACGAGGCCAGCCAATTGGCGACGTTTGGCCCCGGCGCCAGTGGCCCGCAAGTCGAAAGTCAACTGCGCGCCAAGGGTTACACGCTCGGGCATTTCCCGCAGTCGTGGGAACTGTCGACGCTCGGCGGTTGGGTCGCCAGTCGCTCCAGTGGTCAGCAGTCGTTGCGCTACGGGCGCATCGAGCAATTGTTCGCCGGCGGCACGCTGGAAACCTTCGCCGGCCCCTTGGAAATCCCGACCTTTCCGGCTTCGGCGGCGGGGCCTGATCTGCGTGAAGTGGTGCTCGGTTGTGAAGGCCGTTTCGGGATCATTTCCGAGGTCAAGGTGCGGGTCAGTCCGCTGCCCGCCGATGAGCGTTTCTACGGCGTGTTCCTGCCCGGTTGGAGCAAGGCGCTGCAAGCGATCCGCCAGTTGGCGCAGGCGCGGGTACCGCTGTCGATGCTGCGTCTGTCGAATGCAGTGGAGACTGAAACTCAGCTGGCGCTGGCCGGCCATCCGCAGCAGATCGCCTGGCTGGAAAAGTATCTGAGCCTGCGCGGCGCCGGTGAGGGCAAGTGCCTGCTGACCTTCGGCGTGACCGGCAATCGTCGGCAGAACGCGCTGTCATTGACGCAAGCCCGGCAGCATCTGAAAGCCTTTGGCGGCGTGTTCACCGGCACTTTGCTTGGCAAGAAGTGGGCGCAGAACCGCTTCCGTTTCCCCTACCTGCGCGAGAACCTGTGGAACGCCGGTTACGTGGTCGACACCCTCGAAACCGCCACCGACTGGAGCAACGTCGACCACCTGCTCAACCTGATTGAAAACAGCCTGCGCGATGCCTTGGCCGCCGAAGGCGAACGCGTGCACGTGTTCACCCATCTGTCCCACGTCTACGGCGAAGGTTCGAGCATCTACACCACCTACGTGTTTCGCCCGGCGGCGGACTATCCCGCGACGCTAGCCCGCTGGAAGGCCCTCAAGCATGCGGCCAGCCAGACCATCGTCGACAACCACGGCACCATCAGTCACCAGCATGGTGTCGGCAAGGATCACGCGCCGTATCTGCTGCGCGAAAAAGGTGCGCTGGCGATGGACACTTTGCAGGCGCTGAGCAAGCACTTCGATCCGGCCGGGCGCCTCAATCCCGGCACGCTGTTGCCGGAGTGACCACCATGAATCCTGACTGGAACGCCGCGTGGCGCGAGCAAATTCTGCCAACGTTGGGCGCCGAAACCTGGGACCTGATCGTGATTGGCGGCGGTATCAGCGGTGCCGGCATCCTGCGCGAAGCTGCGCGGCGTGGCTGGCGCTGCCTGTTGCTGGAACAACGGGATTTCGCCTGGGGCACCTCCAGTCGATCGTCGAAAATGGTCCATGGCGGTTTGCGCTACATCGCCAAGGGCCAGTGGCGCCTGACCCGCGACTCGGTGCGCGAACGTCAACGCCTGCTCGACGAAGCGCCGGGACTGGTGGAACCGATGAGTTTCATGATGCCGCACTATCGCGGCGGCTTTCCCGGGCCGCGTGTGCTCGGTGGCTTGTTGTCGGTTTACGACGCGTTGGCCGGACGGCGCAGCCATCGTTTTCATGACGCGCAACAACTGCGTTTTATGGCGCCGGGGGTCAAGGAAGACAACCTGCTCGGCGGCACCTGTTTTGTCGATGCGCTGACCGATGATGCACGGCTGGTGATGCGCGTGCTGAGCGAAGCGCGGGCCGATGGCGCGGTGGTGCTCAACGGGGTGCGCGTTGAACAGTTGCGGCGCGAAGACAGGCGCGTGTGCGGGGTGCAGATCGAGGACTGCGAAGCCGGTGGATCGCTGCAATTGCGCTGCGGCGTGCTGGCGGTGGCGACCGGTGCGTGGGCCGAACGCCTGCGCTTGCCTGAGTCGCCGCGACAACTGCGGCCATTGCGTGGCAGCCATCTGCTGCTGCCGGGCTGGCGCTTGCCGGTGGCGCAGGCGTTTACCTTTCTGCATGAGCGGGATCGGCGGCCGGTGTTCGTTTTCCCTTGGGAAGGGGCGACAGTGGTCGGCACTACGGATCTCGATCACCGCGAGAATCTGGATCAGAGTGCGAGCATCAGCGCAGAAGAACTGGACTATCTGCTCGCCGCTTGCCAGCAACAATTTCCCGGAGCCGAAGTGAGCGCTGCCGATGTGCTGTCGACCTGGTCGGGCGTACGCCCGGTGGTGGGCAGCGCGGCGGGTGAGCAGCAAGGCAAGCCGTCGAACGAAACCCGTGAACATGTGCTGTGGCAGGAGCCGGGTTGCGTGACCCTGGCCGGCGGCAAACTGACGACCTTTCGCCCGCAAGCCATCGAAGTGCTCAAGGCTTGTGCCGGCATGCTCGGCCGTCATTTCGAGGATGATGCGGCGCCGGTGTTCGCTGGCGTTGCGCCGCTGAGCATTCCCGGACTCAGCCCTCAGCAATGGCGACGCCTGGCCGGACGACATGGCCGTGACCTGCCGAGGCTGGCGCAACTGATCGCCGAGTTGGGCCACGATACCGTCGGCCACACCGACACTTTGTGGGCAGAACTGGCCTTTGCCTGTGAAGCGGAAATGGTCCTGCACCTCGATGATCTGCTGTTGCGTCGCACCCGTCTGGGTCTGTTGCTGGCGCGCGGTAGCGAAGATCACTTCGCAGCCATCCGCCAACTCTGCCAGCCACGGCTGGGCTGGGACGATGCACACTGGCAGCAAGAGCTGCAGCGTTACCGGGCGTTGTGGCAACGCCATCACGGTTTGCCGGATGCCACGCCTTGATGCCCCTTGAAGAGAGCTCCATGGATAACCACCCGAACAAGCGTTACCTGCTGGCGATCGACAATGGCACTCAGAGCGTGCGCGCGCTGCTCTTCGATTTGCAGGGTAATCTGCTCGGCAAAGGCAAGGTCGAGTTGCAGGCCTATTACTCGACGCAGCCGGGTTGGGCCGAGCAGGATCCGGAATATTACTGGGCGAAACTCGGCGAGGCCTGTCAGCAGGTGTGGGCGCAAACCGGGATTGATCGCGCGCAGATTGCCGGGGTGTCGCTGACCACTCAACGCGGCACGGTGATCAATGTCGATGCCGAGGGCACGCCGTTGCGTCCGGCGATTCTGTGGCTAGATCAGCGCCAGAGCGAAGTCGAAGGCGGGATCAAGGGGCCGTGGGGCTGGCTGTTCAAACTGGTCGGCGCGCAGGCCACGGTGGATTATTTTCGCGCCCAGGCCGAGGCCAACTGGATCGCGCGACATCAGCCTGAGGTATGGGCGGCGACCGACAAGTTTTTGCTGCTCTCAGGGTTTCTCACCCATCGTCTGTGCGGACGCTTTGTCGATTCGGTGGGGTGTTGCGTCGGCTACTTGCCGTTCGATTTCAAACGCCTGAAATGGGCCGCGCCGAGTGACTGGAAATGGCAGGCGCTGGCGGTGCGTCCCGAGCAGTTGCCGAGCCTGCACAAGCCCGGTGAAACCCTTGGCTACATTACCGCGCAGGCCAGCCGCCACACCGGGATTCCCGAAGGGTTGCCGCTGATTGCGGCGGGCGCCGACAAGGCTTGCGAAGTGGTCGGTTCCGGCGTAGTCGATGGGGGCACCGTGTGCCTGTCCTACGGCACCACGGCGACGATCACCAGCACCCGCTCGCGCTATCTGGAAATCGTCCCGCTGATTCCGCCGTATCCGTCGGCGGTGCCGGATCAGTACAACTGCGAGGTGATGATTTATCGCGGTTACTGGATGGTCAGCTGGTTCAAGAACGAGTTCGGCTTGCGTGAGATGCAGCAGGCGAAAGAGCAGGGCATTGAACCCGAGCAACTGTTCGATGCACTGGTCGAGGCAGTACCGCCAGGGTCGATGGGCCTGATGCTGCAACCCTACTGGTCGCCGGGGATTCGTGAGCCGGGCGTGGAAGCCAAGGGCGCGATGATCGGCTTTGGCGATGTGCACACCCGCGCACACATTTACCGGGCGATTCTGGAAGGACTGGCGTATGCGTTGCGTCAGGGCATGGAGAAGATCGAGAAGCGCTCGAAAGTGTCGATCAAGCGTCTGCGGGTGGCGGGCGGCGGCTCGCAGAGCGATGCGGCGATGCAGCTCACGGCGAATATTTTCGGCCTGCCGGCGGAGCGTCCGCATGTGTATGAGGCGTCGGGGCTGGGCGCGGCGATCTGCTGTGCGGTGGGGTTGGGGGTGTACGCGGATTTCCCCAGCGCGATCGCGGCGATGACTCGAGTCGGCGCGGTGTTCACCCCTCAACCCGAGGCGCAAAAAATCTACGAGCAGCTGTACAAAGACGTCTACCTGCGCATGTACCGCCAGCTCAAACCGTTGTACCAGAGCATCCGCAAGATCACCGGTTACCCCGCTTGACAAAACACCACGCAGTTCCTTGTGGGAGCGGGCACAGTGGTGTCTTTCGGATCGAGGCGTGGCGCTATCGGAGACTTTTTCTGGTGAGATTGGACAGTGCCAGCGCCGGGGGTGGTTGTTAGGCTCAACCCCTACAGCACATCCAATAAGAACTAAAAGCAATGAAGCTGACATTTCTCCTGTTGCTGCTTTGTGCAGTGGCCCCGACGGCGTGGGGCTGGTCGAACCACACGGTGGGCAGCTATCTGGCGTTGCAGGAACTGCCGGCCTTGCGTGATGCGCCGCCGGTAGAGGTTGAGCCGCTGGAGCGGTTTCTGGCCGAGCAGTATCCGGCCGTGGTGGCGCTGCTGGAGCAGCAGGAAAGCTTCGCCCGTGAGCACTTCGCCCAGTACCCGCCGCGCCCCGACAATCTGAAGTTGCCCGCCGTGCCAGGTGACAATCTGCGCCACGACTTTCTCACTGCGTTGCGGCTCAATCCGCGCATTTATCTGGCGATGGTCATTCAGCCGCTGCCGGGTCAAGACATGCCCGAGCGCGAACATCTCAGTGCCGATCAGGTGATGGTCGAGCAGACGCTTTCGCCATGGAATCGTCAGCGTTTTATTCGCGTGGTGGACGGCGAAAAAGTCGCGGCGCTGGCGGTATTGGCGAGTGCCGCCGATGAGCCGGACTACGGCCACGACATCAACCTGTTCAGTGACAACCCCGGCGAGGTCGGCGCGCTGTACGGCTTCGGCGCGCAGCCGTTTGGCGATGCGCGTTTTCAGTACAGCTCGCAGGCGCCGTTCCACATGGGCTTTTTCCATGAGAGCCCGGTGGTGTATGCAGCCGCCGGATTTCTTCAGCGCAGTTGGCCCGACTGGCGTGCCTATCAGTACATGGGCCTGGCGCGACTGGCCTTTGCCACGGGTCATCCCTACTGGGGCTACCGCTTTCTTGGTTGGGGCGTGCACCACGTGCAGGACCTCACTCAGCCCTATCACGCCAAGCCATTGCCCGGGGTCGAGCTGCCCAGCCTGTTGTTGCTGGAAGGCAAGGCGCTGGCCGGTTTTGCGGATGACAAACAAGCCTCCATCGAACGCGTCGCCACCCGCCACATGGAAATCGAGAAGTACCAGGCGACCTGGCTGCGGCGCCTGCTACGAGCCGGTCAGCCGCATCCGATGCTCGCTGCCTACGCCGATGTGGCGCAGGACAAAAGGTATCCGCCGTACTCGGTGGACTACTTGCGCGACGTGGTCAGCGCCGAGTCGGTCGACGACGCCGCCGCGTTTGATGCAGCCATCGGTCAATGGCTGGAGACGGCGCCTGTGACCAGCGATTTCAGCAGCGGCAATCAGTTGCAGCGCGAGTCGTTCGAGCATCCGGCGCTCAATCAGCGGTTGTTCAGATTGCTCGGGCATTTCGGCGCACACAGCCGGATGTATGTGAGCGCCGGACTGGCGCCCCGGCCATAGCGGTATTGCACCCCACAACAATAAAACCAGGGAAAGAGGAACAGATCATGAAAGCTCGATTTCGCCTGTCTGGCGTAGCGCTCCCCGGCGTCGGTCTGGCAGGGCTGCTGCAACTGTGCGCAGTCGATGGCGTGCAGGCCAAGGAGTTCAGCGTGCTGGACAATCAGGTCACCGGTTCGATCGACACGACCCTGTCCTATGGCCGTTTGTGGCGGGTGCAGGGCCGTGACAAGAACAACGATGACGTCAACACCAACGACGGCAATCGCAACTTCGACACCGGGCTGGTTTCCGAGGTGTACAAGATCACCTCGGAGCTGGAAGCCAACTATCAGAACTATGGGATGTTCCTGCGCGGCACTGCGTTCTACGACACGCAGTTGATGGATAAGCGCAACGATTACTACCGCAACAACAACCCGTCGCAACCGAGCCAGAGCTACCCGCAGGACGATCGCTTCACTAGCCAGACCCGTGACATCGCCGGCAGCCGGATCGAGATGCTCGACGCTTATGTCTACGGCAACTGGGACGTCGCGCAGATGCCGGTCACCGCACGGGTCGGGCGCCAGGTGTTCAACTGGGGCGAGGGGATTTTCTATCGCGGCGGGATCAACACCACCAACCCGGTGGACGCCGCCAAGTACCGTTTGCCGGGCGCCGAGGTCAAGGAAGTGCTGATGCCGGTGGAAGCGCTCAGCTTCAACATCGGCCTCACCGATTCGCTGACCATGGAAAGTTTCTACCAGACCAACTGGAAGGAAACCCGCATCGATCCGGTCGGCACCTTCTACTCGCAGAGCGACCTGTTCGCCGATGGCGGCAATACCGCTTACAACAACTTCAGCGGCACGGCGCTCGATACTCCGGTGCCGGGTTTTGGCAACGTCATCGGCCTGTACAGCGCACTGGGCAACAACCCGTTGCTCGGTCCGGCGCTGAAAAGCACCGGCCTCTACGCCAATGGCGTGACCCCGGCCTACGGCAACACGCTCAAGGTGGCGTCGATCGGCAAGGACTACAACGCGCGCAACGATGGCCAGTTCGGCTTTGCCTTTCGCTACATCGCCGAGCAACTCAACAGCACCGAGTTCGGTCTGTACATGGTCAACTACCATGCCAAGGAACCGACCATCGCCGCTGACCTCGGTGGCTACAAGGGTATCGACATGAATGCCCTGACCAACATGCTGTCCAGCGTTGCCGGCAGTCAGGCCGGGGCACTGGCCAACGGTCTCGCCACCGCCGACGTCATGGGCAACATCCAGGCGCATCGGCGTTATGCCGAAGACATCCGCATGTACGGCTTCAGCTTCAACACCACCCTGGGCCAGGCCACGGTGTTCGGCGAAATTGCCTATCGACCGAACCTGCCGATCGGCATTGCCGCGACCAACGATCTGATCGGCGACCTGGCCAACGGCGCGGCTACAGCGGTGACCGGCAAGGCAGTCAATGTCGGTGGGCAGATGGTCACCCTCGACAGCGAGATCAACAACGCCGAACGCGTCGAAGCATTCAACACCTCGCTGGGCAGCATCTACAACTTCGGCCCGACGCTGTCGTTTGACTCGATGTTCGGCATCTTCGAACTGGCCTCCGAACACCTGCGCGGCAGCAGCCTGCAATACACCGCCTATGACGGCAGCACGCGTTACTACGCGGGCACCGGCAACACCTCATATGTCTCTGGCGGTGATCGTGACGATCAGGTCAACCGCAACTCCTACAGCTACACGGTGATGTTCAACGGCACCTGGAACGACGTGTATGCCGGGGTCAACGTCTCGCCCTACGTCGTCTACAAGGACGACTTCAAGGGCAACAGCTATCAGGCCGGCAACACCATCGAAGGGCGCAAGGCCTACACCCTGGGGGTCAAGGCCAACTACCAGAACAAGCTCGAGGCCGAGGTGCAATACACCAACTTCTGGGGCGGCGGGCAGAACAACGGCATTCGTGACCGCGACAACGTCGGGTTCAACCTCAAGTATTTCTTGTGAGTTCTACACGAGATTTCAGCAACACCTCATCCCCCCTGTGGGAGCGAGCCTGCTCGCGAAGAGGCAGGCACATTCAACATTGATGTCGACTGATACACCGCTTTCGCGAGCAGGCTCGCTCCCACAGGTTTTTGTACTTTGGAGAAGATCATGTTTCACACTTCAAGCATGACCCGGATTTCGCTGGCGCTTGTTCTGGGCCTGACCGCCGGCAGCGCCCTCGCCGCGATCACCCCGCAACAAGCCGAACAACTGAAAACCACCCTCACGCCGATGGGCGCCGAGCGTGCGGGCAACGCCGCCGGCACCATTCCGGCCTGGACCGGTGGCATCACTCAGGCGCCGGCCGGCTACAAACCCGGTCAGCACCACCCGGACCCGTACGCCGCGGACAAGCCGCTGTTCGTCATCACCAAGGCCAATCTGGATCAGTACAAAGCCCATCTCAGTCCCGGGCAGATCGCGCTGTTCAACAGCTACCCCGACACGTTCCAGATGCCGGTCTATCCGTCGCGTCGTTCGGGTTCGGCTCCGCAGTGGCTGTACGACAACACCCTCAAGAACGCGACCTCGGCCAAGCTGCTGGAGGGCGGCAGCGGGTTCGCCGATGCCTACGGCGGCGTGCCGTTCCCGGTGCCCAAGGACGGCGTCGAAGTGCTGTGGAACCACATCACCCGTTATCGCGGCATCTACGTGGTACGCCGCGCGTCCGAAGCCCCGGTGCAGCGCAACGGCAGCTTTGCGCTGGTCACCTCGCAGCAGGAAGCGCTGTTCAACTTCTACCGTCCCGGCGGCCAGTACGCCGACCTGAAGAACATCCTGTTCTATTACCTCGCCTTCGTGAAAAGCCCGGCGCGACTGGCCGGCGGTGCGGCGCTGGTGCACGAGATGCTCGATCAGCTCAAGGACCCGCGTCAGGCCTGGGTCTACGACGCCGGCCAACGCCGCGTGCGCCGCGCCCCCAACCTTGCGTATGACACGCCGATCGCCTCGTCCGATGGTCTGCGTACCGCCGACGATACCGACCTGTTCAACGGCTCACCGGACCGCTACGACTGGAAGCTCAAGGGCAAGCAGGAAATCTACATCCCCTACAACAACTACAAGGTCGGCAGCCCCGACGTGAAGTACGCGCAACTGCTCACCCCGGGCCACCTCAACCCGCAATTCACCCGCTATGAGCTGCACCGCGTATGGGTGGTCGAAGGCAACCTCAAGCCGGGCGCGCGGCATATCTATTCCAGGCGCGTGCTGTTTCTCGACGAGGACAGCTGGGGCGCGGCGCTGGTCGATCAATACGACGGGCGCGGGGAGTTGTGGCGGGTGTCGATGGCCTACCTGAAAAACTTCTATGACCTGCCGACCACCTGGAGTGCTTTGGACGTGTTCCACGACCTGCAGGCTCGTCGTTACTACGTGCAGAACCTCGACAACGAAGAAGCCTCCACCGTGGACTTCTCGCAACCGGTGCCGGAAGACGCGTACTTCATGCCGTCGGCGTTGCGCCAGCGCGGCACGCGCTAATCCAGAATGAGCCTATTACGAGCGCTTTAATTGCTATCGAGTCTGAAGACCTGTCATTTATGACAGGTCTTTTATGAAGGGGCCTGTTGCATGCTTAGCCGATTCCAACCATTCGGTTGAGAGTCAACGGGAGGTACGCATCATGGCCGTCAATGGCACCATGAAGGGCCGGATCGAAGAATATCGACTTACTGATAATGAGCTGATTGCCACATTCGATTTTGTGTCGAGTCGAGTGGGGCGACTCGATTACGAAGACATGCAAGTCTATGGCGATATGACCTCGCCCAGGCAGATAGGCATGGGCTTCAACCTGGTTGATAAAGACCAGCCAAGTGGCACCTTTGAATTCCCGAAGGATGGAGGACAAGTCAAAAGAATCTGGTATTCCAATACTTTGGGTGGCCATGTTTATCCTGCTCGCCAAGGTGTCGTGGTGCTGCAGAACCATGCGCCGGCTGAAGTGAGGATCAACGGTAAACTGACGTTCACCACAGATCAGTTTGACGGCAGTTACTTCAAGGTCGATGTCACTTATGCAATCGATGGCATGGGTGAAATGACCTGAATTTACTGATGCTATTGCTGCCACTGCCACTCGACATGTGAAGGACTTTCAGCTTTCAGGGATGGAAGTGATTAGTCCGTAGGAGGCGGGAGCGTCAGGGCTGTGAGTCTGGGGGGATTGGACTGACGCCATCGCGAGCCGGCGAAGGCCTGCAGGGGATTGGCGTTGTTCACATAATCTGTGATCAACGCCGTACCTGTGGGAGCGAGCCTGCTCGCGAATCGATCTTTTATTCACCGCAAAGCGAAGGTCAGACGCGGAAGTGGCTGACCATCTGCTGCAACTGACCGCCCAGGCGCGCCAGTTCAACGCTGGAGGCTGCGGTCTCGTCGCTGGCAGCGGCGGTCTGTTCCGACACGTCGCGCACGTTGATGATGCTGCGGCTGATCTCTTCGGCCACGGCGCTTTGCTGTTCGGCAGCGGCGGCGATCTGCTGGTTCATCGACTGGATGTTCGACACCGTGCGGGTGATGCTTTCCAGTGACAAGCCAGCCTTGCGCGTCAGGGCCACGCTGCTGTCGGTCAAGGCGCGACTGTTGTTCATCACGGCCGAAACCTGCTGAGTACCGTTCTGCAGACCGGCGACCAGGCCTTCGATTTCCTCGGTGGACTTCTGTGTGCGCTGGGCCAGACCACGGACCTCGTCGGCGACCACGGCAAAACCACGACCGGCTTCACCGGCGCGTGCTGCTTCAATCGCCGCGTTGAGCGCCAGCAGGTTGGTCTGTTCGGCCACGGCCTTGATCACATCCATGACGCTGCCGATCTTGTCGCTTTCCTGCTGCAGCACGCTCATGGCTTCGGTGGAACGCACCACTTCGCTGGCCAGACGCTCGATCTGCGCGATGGCTTCATTCACCACCTTGTCGCCTTCACGGGCTTCGCCATCTGCGGCGGCAGCGGCTTGCGAGGCTTCCTCGGCGTTGCGCGCGACTTCCTGCACGGTGGCAGTCATCTCGTGCATCGCGGTCGCAACCTGATCGGTCTCGACCTTCTGGCTGTTCACGCCGGCGCTGGTCTGCTCGGTCACGGCGGAGAGTTCTTCGGCGGCGCTGGCGATCTGGGTGACGCCGTCGCGGATGCCGCTGATCAGATCGCGCAGGGTCACGCCCATGCGTGCGATGCCTTGTTGCAGCACACCAAGTTCGTCGCGGCGGGTGACGGTGACGTTCTGGGTCAGGTCGCCGCTGGCAATGCGCTCGACCACGGCCAGGGTTTCTTGCAGCGGACGGGTGATCTGACGGGTGATGATCACGGCGGCAATTACACCGACCAGCAGCGCCAGCAGGGTGCTGATCAACTGGAAAGTACGGGCCTGTGCGCTTTCGATGTCGCGACGGTCGAGCTGGATCTGGTACAGCTGCTCGCTGGTGGTGACGATCGCGGCGCCCTGATCGGTCATCTCTTTACGCGCCTGCACGGCTTCGCTGTTGGCGTTCTTGTACGCCTGCAACGCGCTGCGATAGTTGCTCAGGGCGGTTTCCAGCTGACGCAGGGCGTCTTGTTGAGTCGCGGCGAAATGCACGTTCAGTTGCTTGAGGCTGGCAATCGCCACGTCCAGTTGGCCGACGGCTTTCTGCTCGGTTTCGGCGTTGGTGGTTGCGGTGTAGCCGCGCACTTCATAGCGCGCCAGGATGAACGCTTCCTTGGCTTCGGTGATGGCCTGGAACTGTTCGAAACGCTGTTCGCTCATGTCCATCTGACGGACGCGGTTGCTGATCGACTCGATCAGGTTGTAAGCGGTCTCGGCATTGGTGCTCATGACGTCGCGCGCACTGTTGCCGGTGCGGTAGGCGTTGCGCATCTTGTTCAGCGACGTCTGGTATTCGGCGATGGTCGCCGCCTGCTCTTTCAGCAGTTTGACGTTTTCCGGGCTCTTGAACTTGTTGATCAGCGCTTGCTGTTGCGCGGCAAAGCTTTCGAGGGTGGTTTGTACATTCTGCGCGGCGGTTTCGTCGCCGTTGGTCAGCATGTATTGCAGGCGGACTACGCGCAGCTTGGTCAGGCCGGCGTTGAGCTGGGTGATGTCGCTCATCCAGTTGCTGCGGTCGATCAGACCGCCGAGACTGGTCCAGCCGGTCAGGGCGAGGACGCAGGTCAGGGCCAGTACCAGGCCGAAGCCCAGACCCAATTTCATGTTCACGCTGATGTTGCCGAACCAGCTATTCATCACAATTCCTCCAGGAACGTAGAGCTTCTTGATCGTCGGTCAGGCTGGAAGATTGTTGTTTTTTTGAGCCAGCAAGGGTGTTAGCAGGACTGTATCGGCCGCAAACACGAGAGCTGAAAGGATTTTGTCCGACGGAATTTGTAACAAGGCTCCTCAAGACTTTTTTCACAATCGTTTCACCGACCACTTACGTGCGCTTCTCTACCCTCGCCGCATCGTATTGACTGTGATGCATGCCGGCGAGGCGGCCCGATGTGGAATTGAGACTGAGTCTGTTCGGCGTCAAACGCTCGATCTCCCTGAGCGGATTGACCCGATATCGCAATACCAGGGTCGTGCTCGGCGCCTTGCTGCTGGTGATTCCGCTGACCCTGTGGCTGCTCGCCCCGGCAGCGGTGCCGGACCTGGCCCATGGCAACATCTCCGGTGCCAAGGCGCTGGCGGCCGGGTGGGCCAAGGGCGACATGATCGTGCTGGTGCGTCATGTCGAGCGCTGCGATCACTCCCCGGCGCCGTGCCTGAGCGGCGATGACGGCATCACCGACCGCTCGCGCAGTGTTGCGGTCAGTGTCGGCGCGCAGTTCGAGCATCTGGGCCTGGACCACGCCGATATCTATAACAGCCCGATGTTGCGCACCGTGCAGACCGCCGGTTACATGTTCAACCGTGCGGCCACCGGCGAAGACTGGCTGATCAGCTGCAAGGGCCGCATCTTGCAGGAAGCGCTGGTGCACAAGCTCCCGGGCCGCAATCTGATTCTGGTGACCCACAGCGAATGCATGGCGGAGCTGGAAAAGGACCTGGACGTACCGGTTTCTGACCCTGGCTACGGTTCTTCGCTGTTCATTTCCGCCGCGAATAAAGCGGCCCCGCGCATGCTGGGTTTCATCGAAGCCTCTGACTGGCACTCAGTCACCACCCGATGAACTGACGTTTCCATCCCGTCAGCACAAACAAAACCCGCCAGTGACGGCGGGTTTTTTATTGTCTGGCGCTTAGGGCTTCAGTAGCCGACGAAGTAGTACGCCTGCCGTCCGACCATCATGGTCTTGAGCACTTTGAGTGGCGCGGCGGGTTCGCTGTCTGCCGAGATCACCGCGACGTTCGACGGTGAGGCGCTGAGGAAGTCGTGCAGTTGCGCGTCGGTATCCAGCCCTTTGAGCACGCGCTGGGTGTAGAACACGCTGGCGCCGCCGACCCGCTCATTGGCCTGGAACAGCGCCACCTGCTGGCCGTTGGCTTGCAGGGTCTGAATGTGTTCGGTCAGCGGCAGGAACGACAGTTCCTTGTCGGCGTTGGGCAAGGCCCACTGTGCGGCGCCCAGGTAGCTGGCGATCACCACGGTGAGTAAGCCAGCAGCAATCGCCTGACGATGGCGGGCGACTTTTCCGATAAACCGGTTGGCCGTTTCATGCGCCTGCAAGCGATCGAACAACACCCGCGCATACTCGGCGGCAATCACCGCAGCGGCCGGGGTCATCGACATCAGGTACACCGTGCGCTTGCTGGAGGCCAGCGTCAGCATGATGAACTGCGCCACGATCCACAGGCTGAAAAACAGCAGGTAACGGTTGGCTTTCAGTTCCTTGCGAAAATGCCACAGGCCCAGGTACACCAGAATGTTCCACGGCAGGAACGCTTCCGGGAGTTTGGCCAGGTAGTAATAGAACGGCTCGTAATGGCCGGCTTCGACGAACGAGCCGCTGAAGCGACCGACACTGTTGGTCAGCAGCACTTCAGCGACGGCGTGCGAGCCTCCGCGCTGATAGAGCACGGCGAGCCAGATCAGCAACGGAATCAGGCCCACGGCCGTGAGCAGGCCGGGACGCAGCCAGGCGCCGATCTTCAGGCGTTTGTCGATCAGGTTGTCGGCCAGCAGATAGGCGAAAATCACCACTCCCGGCATTGCCAGTCCGAGCACGCCTTTGCTCAAGGTGGCGATGGCAATCCCGACGATAAACAGCAGCGAGTTGCCCGCGTTCGGTGCGCGTTGCGCCTGAAAGAACGCCAGCAGCGCCGTGGTCACGCCGAGCGCCAGCAGCGCATCCTCGCCGACCCCGCGCACATTGCTCCAGTAGCTGGCCATGGTCGCCAGCAGAATCCCCGCTGTCCAGGCCAGCGCCTTCGGGCGCCCGAAGCGGCGCAGCATGCCGTACAGCAGCATCACGCTGAGCAGCCCGGCCACCGCCGACGCCAGCCGCACCGCCCACGGCGAAACACCAAATACGCGCATGGCGCCGGCGTCCAGCCACAGGCTCAGGGGTGGTTTTTCCAGAAAGGGCTCGCCGAACAGGCGTGGCGTCACCCAGTCATCGTCCAGGTGCATCTCCATGGCGATCCCGGCCACGCGGGCCTCGGTGGAGCCTTGCAACTGGTGGTTGCCCAGGGCGAAAAAGAACAGCAGGGCGGCAAGTAGAAACAGCGAAGTGGCGGCACGCGGCATGGGTTTCAGGCAACCGGAAAGGGCAGGAGCCTTGAGCATACTTCGCCAATGCTTAACAAATTGTGAAACTCACGCCAGTTGTCGCGACCAACGCTTGTCCGGCGTTTCGAACAACGGGTTGATCAGCGCCGTCAGCACATGGTCCTGCCAGCGGCCGGCGATGTTCAGGTAGGCCTTGGCGTAACCTTCGCGCTCGAAACCCAGGCGCTCCAGCAGGCGCGCACTGCGCTCGTTGCCGGGCATGTAGTTGGCCATGATCCGGTGCAGGTTCTGGGTGTCGAACATGTAGCCGATGCCAGCTTCCAGGCCTTCCTGCATCAGGCCCTGGCCCTGATGCGCGTGGTCGATGTGATAACCCAGATAACAGGCCTGAAACGCACCGCGAATGATCCCGCTGAAGTTGCACGCGCCGATCATCTGTTGGCCGTCCGGCGTCAGCAGGGCGAAATGCATCGCCAGCCCGGCCTCGTAGGCACTGGCCTGAACCTCGAGGCGTCGGCGAATCTGTTCGGTGGAAAAGTATTCGGTGGTGCGAATCGGCGACCAAGGCGCGAGGTGGCGCTGGTTGCGTGCATAGAAGTCACTTTCCAGTTCGGCCTGGCCCGGGGCCAGGATGGCGAGCGTCAGACGTTGGCAGGGCAGGCTCAGCAGCGACATCGGGCGCTCCGGTTGGCAAGGTCAGGGAAAGGATTGCCCACAGGGTGGAAAAAAACAAACCGCACTGGCTAATGCCGATCAGTTAAGCGCAGATCCCCTGTGGGAGCGGGCTTGCTCGCGAAAGCGGTGGGGCAGTCAACATCAATGTTTGCTGGGCCGACGTCTTCGCGAGCAAGCCCGCTATTGATCTTCGTGGCTTTGAGCATTGAGTTCGTTTAACTGATCGGCATTAACCGCGCTGGCGCCCTGTAAATTTCTCTGGTTGAGTGCACAGGGTGGTATCGAGTGCGGCATTTCTGCAATTGGAGGAACAAGCAATGGAATTTGCATTGACGGTGCACGGGCTGGCGCTGCGTGTTCGCTCGCCGGACCCCGCGCTGGTCACCCCGGTGCGCGAGGCGTTGAACGCCAGTTACCGCGAGCATGCGCCCTTTCTGGAGTGGGCGGTCGAACATACCAGTGAAGAGCGGGCGCTGTCGTCGATGTTGCAAGCACGGGAAGATTTCGCCAGCGAGTCCGGTGAGCGGCGGCTGTTCATCGTGACCGAAGACGGTCGAGCCGTCGTTGGCTGCATCGGTCTGATACCGCGTCGGCGCCAGCGCTACGTCGTCGGCTATTGGGCCAACAGCGCGTTTGCCGGCAAGGGCTATATGCGCGAAGTGCTGACGCAATTGGTCAGGCGCTGGCCTGATTTCACCTTTTACCTGACCACCTCATCGGCCAACACCCGCAGTCAGCGGCTGGCTGAAGCGGCGGGGTTTGCGCTGATCAGGGTTCACCGGCGGGCGCGGCAGTCGCCACAGCATGGCGTGCAGGACACCTGGGTGTATCGCTTCGGCGCCGAACGACGGGCAAAAAAAAGCCCGCGGGAGAGCGCGGGCGAACCGTAGTTTCTTGAATGAGCGAGCGGACTGTACCGTGTTGATCGAACCGGAGCAGTGAAGAAAAATTCATCTCGGCGGCGACGGCGCTGGAACCCTTCAAGGCAAGTGGTCCGCGGCAAAATCGGCTTCCGAACGTGCCCGCAAGCGGCCCTTGCGACAGGCCTCCTGAAAACGTTCGAAGTCGCGTTCGTTCTGCGCGGTATAACTGCGCGCATATTTGAACAGCGCGTCGGCCAAGGCATTGCCTTTGCCGATGTAGCCGCTGATCAGCGCCGCATTCCCCGAGGCCTTGGCGTGAGCGCGGGCCAGCGCGCGACCGCAGACCCGGGCATAAGCGGCGAACGTTTCGGCGTCGAAGTTTTCCAGCTCGGCGGAAATCTTCATGTCGCGCAATTGCCGCACATAGAAATGCCGACCGCTGGGGCCGGTGGTCCACCCGAGAAACAGATCGCTGGCCGACTGCATCAGGCGTTGTCCTTCGACCACACGCTGACCTTCATGGCGGGTTCGGGATTTGGCTTTCACATAATCCGCGAGCACCGAGCGCCGCGCTTCCTTGAACTGTAGAAACAACGGGAACTCCTGATCGTCGGTCAGCAACGCCACCAGACACCGCGTGCCGACGCTGCCGACACCCACCACCTTGAACGCCAGGTCCTGCACGTGAAACCGTGACAGCAATTCCCGCCGGTCAGCCTGCAGCGTGGTTCGGTAATCCCGCATGAACGTGTCGAACAACGGCCGCCAGTCCGCCAGCCGCAACCAGTCATCATCGGCGTCGAGCAGCGTGGTGTTCTTGTGCAGGTGGAAAATTTCCGGCAGGTCGTCGCGAATGATCAGCCGCCCGTTGGCGTCGCGCTCACTGATTTTCGGCAGCAACTCGGCATGGGTCCGCCGCTCGGCTTTGTCGACGGCACGCTGCACATGTTCCAGCGCGCTTTTGCGCGCCTGATCGAGCAAGTCTTCGTACTTGATCGATTCGTACCAGGTTTCCAGCGCACTCTGTTCGGCGCACTCCAACACCGTTGCCTGATAGGCGCCGACCATCTGCCGACAGACGTCCTCTTCAACCGACTCACCATGGCGCAGATCCCGCGCCGCCACCACAAAACTTGCTGCCAGGCGCTTCACATCCCATTCCCAGGGGCCGGGATGCGCCTCGTCGAAATCATTGACGCTGAACAACAGATTGCGCTCCGGCGTGGCAAACCCACCGAAATTCATCAAATGCGCATCACCACAGATTGGCCCGACCAGCCCCATGTTCGCCGTGCCTGACAAGTCATGCGCCTGCACCAGCGCATTACCGCGAAAGAAAGTGAAGGGCGACACCAGCATCCGCCCATAACGCAGCTCCACCAACGACGCGACGCGGCCCTGGCTTGAGGCCTTGATCAGCGGAATCGGATCGCGATTCATCTTGCCGGTGGTCGCCTGCGAACCGCGCGAGCATTGCTTGCGCGCGTCCTTGCCTTGCTTCATGCGGTCTTGGAGGGTGGTCATGGGGACTCGTCGTGGCAGTGGGGGCGGTGTGAGTGTAGAAGTGCTTTGGGGGTTTATCCGCAGACGTTGCACGATGTAGGCAACAGAGCAGACATATAAAAGCTCGGCATTCAGCCGGGCTTCTTGGCGGTATTCGGGTTACGCCTGTTTGGTCTCGGCTTCCTGGATGTCCGATCTTCAGGGAGCTGTTCACATAATTCTCACCTGTGTGGCGCGATGATGACTGCCGGTATTCCATCGGCCTGAGCGAGTGATCCCATCATGAATATGAGTGTTCTCTACGCTCTGATTGCGGCGGCGCTGTTCGGCGCCAGTACGCCACTCGCCAAATTGTTGGGGCTACAGACGTCGCCGATTCTGCTCGCCGGCTTGCTCTATCTGGGCAGCGGTCTGGGCTTGACCGTCCTGCGTTTTTCCCGCGATCGAGGCTGGCAGCCTTCCGGACTCAGGGCTGGCGAATGGCCGTGGCTGATCGGCGCCATCGGCTTCGGTGGGGTGCTGGCACCGGTGGCGCTGATGTTCGGTCTGACCCGAACGTCCGGCGCCAGCGCGTCACTGATGCTCAATCTGGAATCGGTGCTCACGGCACTGCTGGCGTGGGTGGTGTTCAAGGAGAACGCCGACCGGCGCATCGTGATCGGCATGCTTGCCATCGTGGCCGGCGGTGTCGTGCTGTCATGGCCGCAGGAGGCGGTGTCGGCGCATGACTGGAGCGGGCCGCTGGCTGTCGCCTTCGCCTGCTTTTGCTGGGCCATCGACAACAACCTGACGCGCAAAGTCTCTGCCTCGGATGCACTGTTCATCGCCGGTAGCAAAGGCCTGGTGGCGGGGCTGGTCAACTGCGCCCTGGCCTTGCTCATCGGCACGCAACTGCCCGCCGCCAGCTCGCTGGTGCCGATACTGCTGGTCGGCTTTCTCGGCTACGGCGTCAGCCTGGTGATGTTCGTCCTCGCCCTGCGCGGACTGGGCAGCGCGCGCACCGGCGCGTACTTTTCCACCGCACCATTCCTGGGGGCAGGCATCTCGATTCTGCTGCTCGGCGAGTCGGTATCGCTGATGTTCCTGCTCGCGGCCGCATTAATGGTCGTCGGGGTATGGATTCACCTGATGGAAAACCATGCTCATGAGCATCAACACGAAACGCTTGAACACGATCATCGGCATACACACGATGAGCATCACCAGCATACGCATGGGTTTGAGTGGGATGGGGTGGAGCCGCATAGCCATCCGCATGTGCATACGCCGATGCGGCACAGTCATGCACATTTTCCGGATGTGCATCATCGGCATGAGCATTGATCGGGTGTGTCGGGGGATGGGTTTTCGGCGGTAAGCGCTGGAGTGGGACGGTCAGATGCGACAAAGCCCGCACTAGGCGGGCTTTGTCGTTGAGAGTTGGTGGGCCGGGGTAATTTGAACTGAATTCTTAAAATATTGATTTTTATAGATTATTTTTGGTTAACTTTTTCGTTGGAATACCATTTGGAATACCATACGCGGATCTACTTAAATTGCCGCCTTTAGTCGGTCAGAGCTGAATTCCATATCGGTATTTCGGATCTCTATTTTGAGCTCAAGCAATGGCTTCTGAAAGCAAATGGCGGCGCTCGTTCTTACCTTCACTCGCTCTGACGAGTCAGCACATGTCTGATGGCTGTCGCGTACGGCAAATGCGCGGTGTCGCGTACCTCCCGCTCCAACTCCTCAACCCAACTATCATCGTCGGGATAAGCCTCGGCGTAGTCTGCAAAAATCTCCATGGTCTGAATATAGCCGCAGAGCTGCGCGCGACGAATCTGGTTTAAGGCTCCGTCCAACACAAGAATGCGGATGGTTTCTGTGGCACGAAGATGGTTGTTTGCCGTCAGCCCCGCACGTGGCCGCACGGTGCCGCCGGGCGTGAAGAGCAAGAATACGTCAGGATCTTCGATATCAGGCTTGATCAGTGCTTCTGGGGGATAAGCTCCACACTGGTCCTTGGCCATTCCGCAAGTTCCGGCACGGTTGCAGGAGCCAAACAGATTGCTCCAATCAAACGTACCTTGGGGGTATCTCCCGCGCTGGCGGAAATGTTCGATATGACGATTTCCATCACCCATTGGCCCATCGCAGTAAGCACATCGAGGCCCTTGCATTAAGTCCAGCGACAGCCAGATAGCCATGCGCTCTTCGGGTGTCACAGCACTCCAGGCATCCCGGCCATGCCGGTAACGTCTCAGGCCCGCCGGAGGTTCGTCTTGTCTATTCAGACGCCGCACCTCAACGCTCCCTGTTGCCAAGTTCGCGGGGCAGGCGCTGCTTGATTCCCTGTAAACGAACCAGCCGATCAAGTTCGTGCACAACTGGATGTTCAGCCCCGAAATGGGCTTCCAGCCTGTCTCTCAATATACGTCCCTCAGGCTGCTCATGAAGGTTCTGTTGAATCAGTGCCTGGTAATCAGAAACCCAGATGGCCTCAGGCACATGAGGTACCGGATCGACGCCCATGATACGGGCCAACAGGTCGGAGCTGGCGACGCCGCGGGTTTGCCATTGTGGCTCGCTGACGGTGGTGACCCGGCTGGTGGTCTCGGGATCGATTTCAGTGCGTAGGATTCGTACACAGGCCGCGGAGACAGTGCTCAATACCTGGGGGCTGTGGGTGGTCACGATAAGCTGCATGGCCGGGAACGCCTGGGCCAGGTTGAGCAGCACCACTTGTTGCCATTCCGGATGCAGGTGCATGTCGACTTCGTCGATAAGCAGCAGGCCTGGTGTCTCTTGCGCCGCCTGCATGCCAAGGTGGCCGTTGAGTTTGGTTGCGCGAAATGCGATATCGGCAACCATGCCGATCATGTTGCGAATACCGTCGCTGAGCCAATCCACTGGGAGTTCGCCCAATTGCTCATGACGGGCAACCAGTGCGTCGCGGGTGAAGGAGTACTCGATGCCGCTCCAGCCTGCCGGTTGAATGCAAGCGTTCACGGCGCGACTCACTGACTGGATGTAGGTGTCGAATTCAGTTTTGGAAAACTTGGCCCCTGCTTCAAGCGCCTTGAGTTGGGCTTCCTTGGCATTCAGGCTCCAGTAGCGAAACCACTGCACAAACGATTTATAGCTGGAGGCCGGGTCGAGGCAGTCGGTGTAGCCCACGGTCCGTGAGGTGCGTTGGATGTTCTTCGCATCCGTCAGTTTTTTCTGCTGCCACAGCCGGCCAGTGCCGTAGTACGCGATTAGTGGCAGAACGACTTCAGTGTCCGGTGTGCGCGAAGCTTCTTGCATGCGCTTGCCGTAGTTCACCAACTCCTTGGCGTCTTTGATCGAGGTCTTGGTCTTGGTCGTACTAGAAAGATGACGGCGCCAAATAGTGGGCAGTTGATCATCGGACAACTGATCCAGCAGGCTGCCGGGAATAAAACCCGTAGCCTCGAGCCTAGCCCCTTGGGGGGCGTATTCCATTTCGTTTGTAGCGGTTTGCCTGGCACGAAACTGGCGAATATCACTCGGCTCAAAATGCTTGCCCACAGCCTCGTCAAACGCCCCTACATACGGACCGAATGCGATGGCGATGGCGTCGAGAATGGACGTTTTACCCGTACCATTGGCCGCAACCAGCACTGTCAGCTGCGGGTGGAAGTCGATATCGATCGTTTCAAAGCAGCGGAAATCACGCAGCCGCAACCGGGAAAGCCGTAGCGAATTTCTTCCGGCACTCGTCATGTTTTCCTGCGTGCCCATGCGTAACTCCAGCCGACGCTTAAAAACGCTAGTCTACCTGTTGACCTGCTCCCAGCGCAGCCTCTTGGAGTGGCTGAAAAAGCCTTCCTGATTTTGACTGTTTTCCCCTTCAAACTTCTAGTCTAGTGAGAGGGGGGCATATCGGGAATTACATGGCGGCCTTGAATGCCGTGTTCATGGAGCGGTCACTGTAGATTTGTTCTAACTGCGCTCAATCAGACGCACCCTAGACGGGGGCCGCGAACCCTAAGCTCAAGTCCCGATTGGGTTTAGGTAACAGGAAATCTTCGAAAGTCAAAGTGACTTAAAGAAGCACAAAGTGATTTTTATATCCTTAGACCACTTAAGAAAGGGTAGATTGAAAAAAGGTGGTGCTGTTCTAGTTGGGCGTTTCCCTTCTATCATTAGACAAGGTACTGATGATGAATCGAGGAGTCCCATTCGAATTACAGTTTTAAGGGGGGCGCCGCCAGTCGAGGGCGAGCGCATGTAAGTTGGATGCTGTTTTGGTTTTATGGGTTTCTTAGTAGTTGTAATGTTCTGATTCTTTCAGGTATGTGATCATTCTTTTCTGCTTCCATTTCTATCAGTATCTCTAAGAGCCTTGCTCGGCTAATCTCATAGCGGCTCGCCAGCTTTTCGAGGCTTTCAATTGCCTTGTCTGAAAGAACAAAGTTGTACTGAGCCTTTCCTTTTAGGTTTTCTCTATATTTTTTTTGGGTCCATCCTTTTTTGATTTTTCCTATATAAAGTTCTTTTTGTTCTCGTGAGTAATTCGCTTTGTCAAAAAATATCAATACGTCTTCGAATGTTTCGAAAGGAGTTGATCCGATTGTGACGACGAAGGAGTTCTTTTCTAGCCAGTCCCAAGCGAACTGGCTTTTCTGGTCGTCATCTTTAAACCAGGCATACACTTTGTCGTTTGTTTTGTGACTTTTCCATCTTTGTTCAAGATCTCTAAGTAGATTTGTTTTTTGAGTTATGTCTCTTTGCCATACGTCGAGGATTGCGATAGGCAGATCTTTTTCTTTTAAGTCGAAGTAGTTGTTGAGTTGGCTGTGCCCGGTGGAGTTTTGAATTTCTCTTGTCATCCACTCTGCTACTCGACGGTCTTCCGTTATCCACTCAATATCTCTTTTGTGAACAAGTTGCTTGCGTCTTTCTTTCAGTAGTTCGTCGACTCTCCATGTCCTAGTTTGTAGGTATCTGGCCATTTTGTCTCTCATGCCAGTATCTGAGTAATCATTGGGGTTAAATCTAGTTTCGTAGAATGAAAGTGTGTACCACAGCCATATATCGTGGCGATTGCTGTATTCCGTTTCGCCGAGAAGTTGGGAAAGAGCATCTTCAAGGTGTAGTGCCACTGTAGATTCCTTCTAGCGTAAATAAAGTAAGAATATAGATTTACTCTACCATCACTCACGTGTCAACCAAGAGCATCTCTAGTAGTTAAAAAAAATAGATTTCTCAGTCTTTACTGGGGAACTGTACCTGTTTATAGCAGCAATATGGCGAAATAAGGTAACGCCATTTCACGGGCAAATTTTCCGTCTGATTAAATTTGGTGCCCTGCTCTGCCAGGGTTACCTCGCCAGGCGTTGCCTTTTGATGAGGGGTAGAGTCGGTAACACGTTAATTTTTACTGGGCTTGCCAATCCTCTGGACGAATACAGGAGCTGCGTTCATGAGGATAATTCGATTGAAAGAGGTCATGGATCTAACTGGCCTCGCTAGATCTACGATTTACAAATTTATTTCCGGGAATTCATTTCCAAAACCTATTTCTTTGGGTGATCGTTGCGTGGGTTGGCTGGAAAGTGAAGTTCACGATTGGATACTGCATAAGGTTAAAGAGCGGGATCAATTGGTGAGCAAGAGTACTTGAGGTTCTGCTGTGGCTGGCTTTTGAAGTTTGATTAGCTAGGTTCAGTTAACACCATCAAGGATTAGTTCCTTGGTGGTGTTTTTCCAGAGTGATTGTGGTCTATGTGATGTTAGGTTTTACCGGGGTTTGTGGGTGTTTTATCTGGTGTTGTGCCGCCAGGGATTTTCGGTATTGGTACTATGCTTATATAGTATCTCTATTGTGAGTTTGGCTTGTCTGTACTGGTTAGGTGTAGGGGTGTGTCGGAGGGAATGTAGGCACTCTGAGCAGAGCAGTACTGTGCTCTGCATTCTAAGATGTAAGGTAAAAATGTACTAGGAGTCCTGACTATATGAAACCAATACTCGGGGCTCCATCATGGCTAGACATCCAGATAACACAAACTTAACCCTTCATTACGAAGGCCACTATCAAGGCTTGGCCGTACAAGTGGATAAGGGGCCTTTCATCCAAGAGTACCTAAATCGTCTTCATCAGACGGTATCTCGAGCGCTTAATCAGTACCCTCGTGTGTTTGCATTCAGGTTTGACCTGCGGCTACCAGCTAATAACCAATTGCCCGATTACGCTTTCACGAACGAAGTTATCGACCGCTTCATCGAATCCTTTAAAGCCAAGATCAAGCACAATCGCCAAATGGCGAAACTTGTGAATAAGTACGCTCACGACACCAAGGTGCGTTACGTCTGGGCTAGGGAACAAGGGCAGCGCGGGCGGCCACATTATCACTTTGCGATCTTGCTGAACTACGATGCCTTCAATGCGCTGGGGAAGATCGAATCAGGCAGAGACAACATGTTTAATCGCTTGGAAGGAGCGTGGGCAAGCGCTTTAGGGTTATCAGTAGAGGCTGTCAGGGGATTGGTCGAGATTCCACAAAATCCTTACTATCACTTGTATCGCGACGAGATAGCCGGACAGGCAGCCTTCTTCCATCGTGCGAGCTACCTGTGTAAGTCGAGCACGAAGGTTTTTGGGGATGGTTCCCATGGTTTCGGGTGCAGCAGATCCTGAGCACAACGCTGAATCACGACAAAAAAATAGAAGGACACCGTGCCGACGACCACCCTGGCAGTGCCAAAGGCGGTCCATCGGACGGTGTGTACATTGGAGTTAAAGGTAACCTCGTTCAGCCAGCGATACGCAGCCTTCATGACCTACAACGATGTGATCCAACGTCTGGGTGCCAATCATGCTGAGGGCGTTCTTGAGCGCCAGGGTTAGCGTGCGATCGGCTTGACTAGGTTCAGGATCGCCGGATGGATGGTTATGTACCAGAATTACCGCTGCCGCATTGTGCTCCAACGCAATCTTGACCACTTCTCGCGGGTAGACGCTGGCGCCATCCAGCGTGCCTCTGAATAGCTCCCTGAAGGCAATCACTCGATGTTTGCTGTCGAGCAGTAGTAGCGCAAAGACCTCGTGCTCGTGGTACTGCAGCAGTGTTTGCAGGTGGCTAAAAACCTGCTTTGGCTCCGTCAATGCCCGGCCTTTAGACAGACGGCTCATTGCCAATTGTTGTGCCATCTGCAGGATGTCAGCCTCGGTAACCGGGGATTCCATGACATAGGTACCGATTGTTTCACCGGCTATCAGCTTGTGATATTTCATTCAGGTATTCCTGAGCGAATAGGGAAGAACGCAGAAGAGTTGGTGGCTACTGAACCGAATACCTGCTTTTGTGCTGCGAGGCTCGCGATTCCAGCTTCTGGGCAAGTGAGGGTTTGGCAGGCGCTGCCAGTGGAGGGGGGGTGAGTTCTATACGGCTGGGCTGATCTTCAATGAGAGGGAAGAACTCCTCGACGATGGCACCGGTGTCCTCCACGGTGTCCTCAAAGGCCCCGTTGTTAAAACCCTGCCGTGCCGCTTGATCCAAGGCGCTTTGGTCAAAGCCTGCGGCTTGGCGGGTCTCCTCCAATTGCTTGGCTGCGATTAAGGCATCCTCCATGCCCAGACCACTGCGTACCGTGATGTCTACGTAGAAAATCGGTGCACCGTGGCTTTGGCGAGTGGACTTACCGCGAAGACGCAACTCCAGCGGCAGGCAGGCCAGTCGATCGCCAGAGATGGCTTGCAGATAATGCAGTCGCGCTGCGAGGGTGCGGATGCTGTTGTAGCCGGTGGTGCGAAAGACAAAGCTGCCCAGTGGATCGTCATCGCCAATCACCACGTTGAGCCGGCCGTAAGGTTTGCAGGCATTGCCTTGAGCCAGTGAACAGCCATCCGGTGAAGGGCAGGGCAACGACTGAATGCCATCCTTGGTCAGACGCTTGCAGGTCTCACCATTGCCGACGCACAGCGGCCGGCCGGTGTTACGGTCGAACAGGTTGTAGTCAGCCCGCAAGTTGAGGTCCGGCTCGTTGAAGAGCAGCCGAATCGGAATGCTGCGCAGTTTGCCGTCCTGGCCATTGCGCAATTCTTCGTTAAGGGGGTGCAGCAACCAGCCGTCACGGCTCTGCACTTGGGAGGTGAGGGTGAATTGATCGTCCTTTTCTGGCAGACGCTTACCGTTCTTTTCGACGACTTTGCCGATGGAAATTCGGCCTAAAACCGGCGGTGTGATGGCTAAACCTTTGAGCATGGGAGTTCTCCTGTCATTGAAATAAAAACGCCACCGAGACCGCACGAGCGACCAGGGTGGCATTGAAGGGAAAGGACACGGGGATAGGGGAGGAGTGAACGATCGTTTAAGCCAGCAGAAAACGTCGACTACCGACTTTGGTGGTCGAGTAGCGAACTTGCAGATGAGGCTTTTCTTTTAGCAGGCGTGGGATATCCAGAGCCAAGCTGTCTTTGGCTTTCTTCCACGTGATGCTGCCGGTTGCGAAGGTCGCCCGACTGGCATCGCCTATGGCCTGTTGCAGTGTTTGCTTAAGTTGAGCTTCCTGCGCCTCCTGCAGAGCAATCGACTTGCGCACGTTCTGCAGCTCTGTAAAGGCCGTACAGAGCAGTGTGTCCTGGCTAAAGTCTAGGGTTTGTCCATTGTCGTGCGGATACAGACAGCGCAAAGCTTGCTCCGCTGAGGCCGAACCGTCTGCCGGCGGTGGGGTGTCACTGACGACGTAATCCCAGAAGAGCCGTTCCAGGTCGATCAGCCGAGCTATCAGTGACTCATCGCGCTCAATGCGATGGATTTCCAGGTGCTGACCTCCGAGCAGTACCGCCACATCCGCCGCCTGCTTGCCAGTCACGGCCAACTGGTGAATGACCTGCAACTGCACATACTCGGGCACGCCTTCTTTCCAGAGACGTGCGCCGTTTATGCCGGCGGTTTTGCATTCGAGAATCTGCACTTCTGACGCACCGATAACCTCACGGTCGATATTGGCCAGCATCCAGGCCAGTTTGGGATCAGGATGCTGCAGAACCGCATTGACTCGGCGGACCCGATGACCGCTGCGCCGGGTGTAATGGGATGCGACAATCGGCTCCAGGATGTTGCCCCAGTACGCGGGGCTTTCCTCATCCTGCGGATCGAGCATGGTTAGTAAGGTGTCACGCCCGGTTTTTTCCATCCACAGTTCCAGCTGTGATTTATAAGGGTTCAGGCCCACAGCGGCGGCGGCATCCGAACTGCCGATGCCTTGCTTGCGCACGGCCAACCAGTCCTCACGCGGCAGTTGTTTGGTGCCGACCAAGCGTAAGGCAGGACTGGGTTTAGTTCTGAGATGTAGTAGGGATTGAGAGCTCATAATCATTTCCTTGAGGCATAAAAACGCCCAACCAGCACGAAGCTGGTCAGGCGTTTAGGGAGTGGAAGAACAGAATGGGGAAGGGGTTTATGAGGACAGTGAAAACTAGGCCTAAGCTGCAAGTTGTAGCGCCGCCTCCAGCGCCCGTTGCTTGAGCTGTGCTCCTTGCCCGAACCAGGCAGAGTCCATACGGTACTCGATGCTTCTCGCACGGCGTTCGTGGTCGACGTACTCCGTCACGGCGTTGAGCAGGCCCCAGGCGGTTCCTTGAGCTGACACCAGGGTTGACCCGCGGCCCTGACCTTCATACAGGCATTGCACCTTGCGTAGCGCCCGCTCGTTGGGAAGTACTGCCGGTAGTGGCATGTTCGGATTGGCATCACACAGCACGTTCATGAAGAATCCCATGGCTTCATGCCACTGAACTTTGCGTTCAGACAGCATTCGCATCCGGTGCATGAAGTTGTCCCATTGCGAGACGGCGATACCGAGTTGCTTTTTAACTGCCTGTGGATCGAAACGCGTGCTGTGCGGCACCTTGATCGCTTTGGCCGAACCGTCCAGCGCAATAGTCAACGTGTTATTGCAAACTACCCGCACAGTTGTAGGTGTGGCCGTGGTAGCCAAGGTACCGTCACAGGAGGTGGCCAGCAGGAGATAACCATTGACCTGATCGTTGCCTCTCAAGGTCGTACCTTGGCCAGTGCGGGCCAGCGCCCAAAACTTGCGACCGCCTTTGAGTACGCCGGCCGTTTCCAGCTCGAAGCCCGATACTTCAGTGAGGTCCCGATAGAACTCCAAGACCTCGCGCGGCTGCACGACCTGGTAGCGCTGAGAAACCACGGACAACGGGGCCTTAGTATCGGAGCGGTAGAGAACCTTCTGGTCAGGGAAGGTGTGAATTGAGCCAAGTGCACCGATGCTATCGGATTTGAAATGCACCGGGCTGTCCTGGATCTTCCAGTCCATACCCGCTTCGCGCTGCCAGATTTCGATGGGTTGTTTCGGAGAAAGGCGACTACCCAGACCGTGCCAGGGAGTTGCGCCAACATAAGCCATTTGTTCAATGAGATGAGCCATGGGAATAGGTCCTTTTACAAAAGGGGCGCCCCTGTTTGCATGAGAAACAGGGGCTGACTCGATGAGTTAGCGATTAGCGCTGAAGCTGTAACCGCACTCTAGGCATTGATAGTTATTCAGTACCCTGTCATCGATCTGTTCACCGAGCGTGGCCCCGGCGATACCGCCAGCGACCCCTCCAAACAACCCCCCTAAAATCGCCCCAGCGACGCTCCCGATTGCGATGCCTATTGGGCCTCCGGCGACACCTAAAACAGCTCCAGCTTCAGCGCCGGACAGAGCGCCAGCTGTACCACTAGCGGCGCCGCCTGCGGCACCGATCAAACCGCCTGCTTGTTTGCCGATATTTTTCGTGACGATGCGTCCAGAGTTACAACTTGGGCAAGGGCTATACATACGCAGATCCTCTCAAATGATGAGCGTGCTAAGCGAAGTGCAGGCACGCCAAAATCCCAACTGCAGTCGATACAGGTGGGCGTTCATAGAGGTGATATAGGTCTGAAATATTTTTGATTATCCACGGGCGCATAGCCAATGGTCATGACACTCGAGCCGGAGGGAGTATGAGGCAAACCCGGCCTACAACTGACCGCCTATCGGGTCTCGGACCAGAAATCCATTGATAGCGCCCAGCTATACGACAGTAAAGACTCAGGCTAAGGTGCTGGCATAAGGGCAAGATTTTCTAGCATTTGTCCATGAGAAGTTCTTGGCTTCGCCGTAGTGAAACTACAGCCCTCCCATCCAGAATTTGTTGTGCCCCGAAAAATGCGCCGAGCGAGGTACTGTCATTGATCGCCAGCGGAATTGGCGACTGACGCATCGATGTGAGCGTGTCGGTCGTCCTGAAAATCCAAACCCATGGTCTGCGGGTATTGGATTTTAGTTTGCTGAGCTGAAACGACGACGGTACTCCGTCGGCGTCAGGCCAACGACCCTTCGGAATCGCGACCGGAAGG
The DNA here is from genome assembly GCF_000633255.1 of Pseudomonas sp. H1h. GTDB lineage: Bacteria > Pseudomonadota > Gammaproteobacteria > Pseudomonadales > Pseudomonadaceae > Aquipseudomonas. The sequence continues at coordinate 130,155 of NZ_AYMJ01000014.1, read as the reverse complement.
TCACCGCAGACCCGAATCCGGAAAGAAGTGCCGTTTGATCAATCGACGTCTCGCTCTCCTCAAGCAATGCACGCGCTCGATCAATACGGGCGGTGAGAAGCCACTGTAGAGGTGTAGTCCCGGTCTGTTCTTGAAATCGCCGAGCGAAGGTGCGAGAGCTCATGTTGGCCCGCGCCGCAAGATTGTCGACCGTGTGCGAACTGTTCAGATTGTCCCGTATCCATTCGATCAAGGGCATTAAGCTCGTTGAAGAGCCTGGAAGCTCCTGACGAATGAACTGGGCCTGACCACCGTCACGGTACAGTGGCGCGACCGCTAGACGGGCAGTGTTTGCCGCAACAGTCTGACCAAAATCGCGTCGCACGAGATGCAAACACATATCTAATCCTGCTGACGCGCCGGCCGAAGTCACGATGCTTCCTTCATCGACGAACAGAACGTTAGGTTCTACTTGTATCTCTGGGTGAAGCTTGGCCAAGTCCTCGGCGAAACGCCAATGGGTGGTAGCGCGTTTTCCATCAAGAAGACCGCTCGCGGCAAGGATAAAAGCCCCCGTGCAGATTGAAGCCAATCGTGCACCACGAACATATGCCTCGCGAAGGGCGATTCTTACTGCCTCTGGAACCTCTCCAAACGGGTCTTCACACCCTGGAACGACGATAGTGTGGGCTAGCTCAAGACGGTCGAGGCCGTACCGCACCTGCATATCAAAACCAGCAGACCGAATTGTCCGCTCGGGTGCGCACACCTCAACCTCGTATGCGTTGCTGCCATCGACCTGAGAAGCCAAAGCGAAAACCTGATAGGCGATACCAAAGTCCAACGGCACCACGTCATTCAATACCAGAACCGCAATTTTATGCACGGCGTTGACCCCCGCTCTCAAAATCAAATAACTGGCAGAAAACGATCGCTTGATGTCATTTAAGCCACTCACGTGTAGCGTCTAGCAGGAATACTCTTTCGTCAACTACGACGAGAGGAGACGGTAATGTCTGATGAGCTGAGCAATAAGATTCAAGACCGACAACTGCAGATTGGCATGGTAATTTTTCCTGGTTTCACTCTGCAGGACTTGGCTGGCCCACAGACGGCGTTCGGCCTTCATGCCAAAACTCACATCATCTGGAAGACGCTGGAGCCCGTTCCCACGGATATGGGCGTCACCCTGAACCCCACGATCACGATTGATGACGTTCCAGATAACCTAGACGTGCTGTTTGTCGCAGGTGGCGGAGGAACCCCTGAAATCATGAAGGACCGGGAGTTGCTCGATTTTATTGCTCGCGCAGGACAGACTGCCACCTATGTAACCGCCGTATGCACAGGCTCTGTACTTCTTGCTATGGCGGGACTATTGGAGGGCTACCGTGCAGCAACCTACTGGCCTTTCTACGAACCCCTCATCGCACTGGGTATCGAACCGAGCTACGAACGGGTATGCGTCGACAGGAACCGAATCACAGGTGGCGGTGTAACGGCAGGTATCGACTTTGCGCTGAAGGTCATCGCCGAGCTTAAAGGCCAGGATGCGGCAGAGTTTACGCAGCTGGTGCTCGAGTACGACCCGCAGCCGACAATGAACTCGGGGAATCCACGTACCGCGCGGCCGGAGATCGTCGCACAGATAAAGGGTCTGTGGGGGCGAACTGACGAGGCTGTGAGAGTCGCGAGTGAGCATATGAAGCGTCGAGCGCAGTTATCAAAACTAGCTCCCGCGTGATCGTTGCTCTGTAACGTTGTTCTCGGCGGACCTTGGTCAGTCATTTCTGCGCCGTGCCGCGGGGTCGCTCTAGGGGCAGGTCCTGAGCAGTAGTCATCGCCAAACAAAAAGCCCCTGCACTCCTACACGCAGGGGACTTGCCGTGGGAGTACCTGAAAATTGGGGGCTCGCGCAGCTAGATCTGAATGCATCGATCCTACGCCAGGGAGCGAGCACTCGTTTTAATAACCATTGTGGTGATCGCAGTACGTGGTGCTGAGCGGCTCTAAAACTTGCACATTTCACTAAGTAGCTCTCGAGGATTCAACATGACTTCGCATATAAAACCAGTCGCCACGACTGAGTACGACGATGTAATTCAGGCAGCTCAAGCTTATATTGACGGTTATCGCTCTGGGGACATCGCTGGAATTGAGAAAGCCTTCCACGAAGACGCGATAATGTGGGGCTACACCGGCGATGAGCTGCTTCAAGGTCCAGCTGTTCCGGTATTTGCGAGTTTCTTCAAAGCACTGGGCGCTTCACCGAACACCCGCAGTCGCCTGGACATCTTGGCTATCGCACCCACAGCTGCAGTTGTCCGAGTGGACATGGAGAATGACGTTTTGGGCGCGAGCTTCCACGACTTTCTTTCGCTGCTCAAGATCGACGGTCAGTGGAAAATAATCTCGAAGATATTCCAACGATACGCCTAAGCAAGCGACGAGCCGCATCGGCTAAATTTAGCCCGTCAGATGCAAGATCCTCTTCCTCTAAGCCGATGCTAAAAGGCTTGAGCGCGCTAACCTGAGGTGCATCGCAACCAGACAGGGGGCGCGCGCGAGGTCACCTGAGATAAGCCAACAATTTTTTTGTGTTACACGCACGAAGGTAGCTAAGGCAAAAAAATTCTTTGCCTTAGCTTCATGCCGAATCTACTCGATAAACGCGGCCAGCGAATCCGACGACGTGGCTGGCGGCGTCGCCCAGTTTAAACGCTCGTCACGGTCAGCCACTTTCTTCTACTGGCGCCTCATCGTTGAAACTATCGATTCATTTTGCGTCATCAGCCATATTTAAAGCTCGCGCGGTGGCCTCAACCTTGATCGATTCCTTCTCGCCCTTGGCGTTCTCTACCGTAAGATTCACAAGCACCTGGTCACCTTCTTTTACCTGTTTCATCAGGTCAATAAGCATAATGTGATAGCTGTGGGGATCCAGGATGACTGCTTTGCCAGCAGGCAAGGCGACGAACTCTACTGGTTGCATGCGCATCACGTCGTTCTTGATTGTCGACTGGTGAACTTGCACGATTTTCGCCACCGGTGACTGGGCACTGAGCAGCTTGCTGTCGCTGCTTGCAGTTATCGTCATGAACGCACCAGTCGCTTGTTGTCCTGGCACTGTCGCGCGAACCCAGGCGCCCTCTACCTGCGTTTGGGCTGAAATCTGGAAAGCCAGCCCTAGTAGAGAAATCCCAAGTACGATCTGTTTAACGTGTTGATTTATACTGGTAAAATTTTGACCTGAATACATTAGCAAATCTCCATGAGTGTAATCAGATCTTCTGCACATTGTTGTGCCGAAAGTGCTTGAGAAAATCCAAGGCGTAGCGTTCCTTGGTAGTCATACACATAGCTCGTCGATGAATGAGTAAGTGTATATGTTGACCCAATCGGTACTTTCTCGTAAAACACGCCAAACTCTTTGGCTGTAGCCGCTGTTTCTTCTAGCGTTCCGTAAAGAGCGATAAATGACGGATCAAAAGTTTTTACATAGGCGTCTAGGACGGCTGGTGAATCCCGCTCGGGATCGAGCGTAATAAAGATAACCTGAAGAAAGTAGCCGTCCTTATCCATCATTTTTTTGATTTTAACTGCACGAGCCAAGGCGGTGGGGCAGACTGCCGGACATTGAGTGAATCCAAAAAAAATCATGGGCATCACGCCTCGATAGCTTGAAAGCGTTCTTACCTCGCCGTCGGTGTCTTTTAGCCGGAACGTGCGCCCAAGAATTTTATTGCTTAAGTCTTTGCCGTATTTGTACGATAGCTCACCTCGGGTATCGCATCCTGCCAGCATGCCAATACCTAGAAGTCCCATACCTGAAATCACCTTGCGGCGAGTCAACAAAACGCTCATTGATTCAAGCCTCTTTATACGAAAAAACCACAAATTGGATTAGCAAGTCTTCTTTGAATTATTACTTCATACATTGATCATGTGCTGCCGATGGATAAATACATCGGTTCAGGTTGAGCTGATCACTAGTGCGATTGAATTGAGGGTGTTGTCTCTAATACTTTTGACAGCGCCTCAACTGTAAAACATGGCTCGTCTAACTAGGTGTTCGCGAAAAGAAGATTTAAGTTCCCCGGCCACCCAACTAGAATGACTGCTGGAAATCAGCCCGAACTACCAAGTTCTTTAGCCCCGTAATGGCGTTCAGTCTTACTAGCAAGGTGCCTGAGGTAACTAGTCAGAGAGTCTGTAGGTAGATAAATCAGGACTACGCGTTTACGCCCCCGTCCACGCTTAACCCGGTGCCGGTGATGTGTTTAGCGCTTGGGCTCGCGATGAACGCGACCGCCACTGCGACATCCTTCCCAGTACCGTATCGGCCTAATGCTGAATGAGCCCTCATCGCATCGGCACCATCACCATCGGCTGGGTTCATATCAGTGTCCGTAGGTCCAGGATGCACAGTATTAACGGTGATGCCACGCGGTCCTAGCTCACGAGCAAGTCCTCTTGTAAAGGAAAGTAGGGAGGACTTGGACATGGAATAGACTGTGACCGATTCGAAGGCCACACGCTCCGCCAGACAGGAACCGATATTGATGATTCTTCCGCCCTCTCCAATATAGGCAATGGCTGCTTGAGAAGCCAAGATCACTGCTCTAATGTTTACGGCGATGATCTGGTCTATCTGATCCAGCGGCATTGTCTCTAGCGGGCAAATAAAAGCGACGCCCGCATTGTTTACTAGTATGTCCAACCCTCCTAAAAGCCTAGCTGCCTCATGTACAGAACGCGTAGCTGCTTGGGGATCCGCACTATCGGCCTGGATAGGGAAGGCTTTAACACCCAACCCCTCAATTTCTCTGGCCAGTTCCTCCGCCGCATCTCCAGAGCGAACATAGCTGAAAGCAATATCAGCTCCTTTTTCTGCCAACTCGATAGCGATAGCTGCGCCAATACCACGTGCAGCGCCAGTGATGAATGCACGTTTGCCTGAAAGTTCTTTCATGACTGTCCCATTAGTAGATTTGAGATTTACCGCGACCATTCGGGGTCACTAAACCCAGAAGCTGAAGCTTAAGCGTCACTAGCGCTTTGCAAAACGACTTAGTCCCCTCGATTTACGCCATACGGTTTAGTCGAACTTGTTTCCCCTCCGAAATTAGAATCTACTGATGAGGCGGCTTTAAGAGGAATAGACTTTCGGTACAGCGCTCAAATACGCCGTTGCAAAGGGGATTGCGCCGAGCGTAATGAACACTGAGCGGGCAGTTAAGACACTTCAGCCTCAACCGTAACCTCATAAGCGCTAACACCCTGATGTGCGGCCAGACGTCTGATGCTCTGAGGAGGGTGCCCGATAACTCTGATGAAGGCTCTGCGCATCCGCTCCGGATCCTTGAAGCCAACCGAGTGTGCTATCAGTTCGATCGGTTCCGCCCCACGTTCAACGCGCAGCCTCGCGACCTCGACACGCAAACGCTCCACAGCTTTAGCGGGTGTTTCCCCCGTTTCCAGCAGAAAGGCTCGACCAAATTGGCGCAAGCTGAGGCAAGCAATTGATGCCAAATGCTCTGTTGATAGCTGTTCGTTTAGATGCTCTCGCATGTAGGAAAGCACCTCCCTCATGCGATCCGTCGTCGGCTCCATATCGGCCATGGCCGAAAATTGTGACTGCCCTCCTGGCCGACGGTGGTACACGACCATGGCGCGGGCGACCTCATGGGAAACAGCATTTCCCAGATCCTCCTCAATCATGGCCAGCGCCAGATCGATTCCCGCAGAGATGCCAGCAGACGTCCAGATGCCACCATCCTTCGTAAATATATGATTGGGCTGTACCCGCACCTTCGGAAAATTGCGTTGCAGTCGTGCGGTCTGCCTCCAGTGTGTAGTAGCCCTGCGACCGTCTAACAGGCCCGCCGAAGCCAATAGAAAAGCCCCGGTGCAAACACTCGCAACTCGCCTGGTACCTTTCGCGGCCGCATTAGCGAGGTGGTCCGACACCATGGGAAGGTCATAGGGTTTGGAAAAAGCCTTACCGCCGACCACTATCAACGTATCGTACGGGCTTGATCTGATCTTCTGACTCCTTACTTCCAGACCAGACGAACTCATAACGGGACCGCCCGACAACGAGACTACCGAACAGCAGTAGGGATCTGATACCCCGATCTCTTTAGCGATTTCAAAGGCGGCCAGCGGACCACTAAGGTCCAGAATCTGAAACTCGGGAAAGACCAGGAAAGCGATGTCACGCATGGAATTACCTTCTCCAAAAATCATTGATCCTGTTCACAATTACTATTCCCTGCCAGCCTCCTGTTGGCGATTTTCGTACTGCTTGCCTCGGATGATCCTCTAAAAGTCGTATGGCGAAAAGAGCGAAAAACCCTCGAAAAACGTCATCCTCATTTTTCGCCTCGTAGTCCCGCTTCGCTATTTGCGTTCCTGTCTGTGACATCCGCTGGCCAATGCAGCATGACGGCCAAAAAGGAGGGAAGTAAGTCCTTTCTCCCGCCATAAGTGACATAGAGAATGCTCCCGTTTCTCAACGGGAGAGTCGTCATGGCTGTAAGGGCTGTCACCTCAAATCTGCTTGGCTGGAGGCGGGTGCAATGAGTACATCAAAGTCGTCGGAAGACATTCCAGCGCCAGAAAAATCGTCAAGTCGCTCGAATGTGGCTGTGTTGGCCATAGCCCAAGGATTATTCACGGCGGCCATCGCGATCGATCTCACATTGACCGGTTTGACGGGATATCAGCTTGCCCCTGATAAATCGCTCGCGACTCTGCCTTTTGCACTGATCACCGTAGCAGGCGCCATTTCGACATATTTCGCTTCTACTCTGATGCAGACGATCGGAAGACGGCGTGGATTTGTGCTAGGTGCCTTCATCTGCGCAATAGGCGGATCGATTTCCGTATGGGCGGTCTTCCTGAACTCTTTCTGGCTATTCTGCATCGGGACAGCGGCCGTCGGTATCTTTCAAGCGTTCGCCCAGTATTACCGTTTGGCGGCGACAGATTCGGAACCTGACGACCGCAAAGCACGCGCAATCTCGTTGGTGCTTGCGGGCGGAGTGATCGCCGCTATTCTTGGGCCTTTGTTAGCGAGTTGGAGCACGAATTTATTCGCTACCCTATTCGCCGGTTCTTATTTGATGGTATGCCTGCTCGGCATTGCCTCGGCAGCATTACTTTGGTTAGGCTATGAAGATGCACTTCCAGAATCCATGGAGCTGCATGGCCACGAACAGCCGCCACGCAAGTTACTTACAATATTTCGACAGCCAGTTTCACTAGCGGCACTCGCGAATAACGTGATAGGCGGCGTGGTGATGATGTTCATCATGACTGCAACACCGCTGGCGGCTGTCGCCAGCAATCACTCAATAAATGATGGCGCCAGCATTATTCAATGGCATTTAGTAGGTATGTACGCGCCGTCACTATTTGCGGGACGCCTGATTTCCCGATTCGGATTGCCTTCGATTTTGTTCTTGGGAATTGCACTTAGTGCAGCTTGCGGATTGATTGCACATTGTTCGGACAGCTTGGCGGCATTCTATATTGCACTTCTTTTTTTAGGCGTGGGATGGAATTTTATGTTTGTGGGCGGCACAGTCTTACTGACTGCTTCGCATCATCCCTCCGAGAAGGCTAGGGTGCAGGGAGTGGCAGAGTTTATTCGATACACGTTCACTGCATTTGCAACTTTGGCCGCCGGCCCTCTATTGCAATCACTTGGCTGGAAGGGTATGAACGATATGATTTTCCCACTATTAGCGGTATGCGCTGTTATTACCTTGTGGTGGGTATGTATCGAGCGCAGAATAAAAAACGCAACCAGTGAACACGTCTCGGGCAGCGAAAACCGATCGGCGACATAATTATCCGGGCGTGCCGCACACCGTTTTAAAAAAAACGGTATCGCTGGGGATCCAAAAAGCTTGGCGCTTTAAGAAACGCCACCTCATGTTGCTGTGAATGAGCCATCGGAACTTTTCATTCACACAACAGCTAAGCTAGAACAGAATTAATCTTGGAGTCATGATGAGCGCTAATTCCAAACCCCGCACTAGGCTGGCACTTTATTCCGCAGGTATACTTATTATTTTCGGAGTCGTTGCCTTTGGCGTGGTCGATAACTCAGAGAAAGCTATAGCACAGGACGGCCCGCCCCCAGTCCAAGAGGTAGATGTCGTGGTCGTTAAAAAAGAAACGGTTACCGACTGGCAAACTTACTCTGGCCGATTAGCAGCGGTGGAAAAAGTTGAGGTTAGGCCGCTGGTTGCAGGAACCATAACGGACGTCAACATACATGATGGCCAATTGGTAAAAAAAGGGGACACTCTGTTCGTCATCGACCCAAGACCTTACCAAGCACAAGTCGAACGAGCTAAGGGGCAGGTTGCAGCAGCTCAGGCTCGCGCCGCGTACACGAAAAGCGACTGGGAGAGGGCACAGCGCCTGATTGCCGAAAATGCAATAGCGAAACGTGACTACGATGAAAAAAACAACGCGGCATTGGAGGCCAGTGCCAATCTTAAGACTGCTGAAGCGGCGCTGGATGCAGCTAAAATTGATCTCGGCCATACCCAGATTACAGCTCCAATTTCTGGTCGAGTATCGCGGGCAGAAATAACACTTGGAAACATCGTAAACGCCGGGGCAGGCGCGGCACCTTTAACGATGCTTGTCTCTGTTAGCCCCATTTACGCAGAGTTCAACGCTGATGAGCAGACTTATCTTAAGTACATCAACAGACTCGGCAATAAGGCTACTGTTCCGGTTGATCTAGGACTTGCAGATGAGACAGGGTATTCGCGCCGGGGAGTCATCCAATCCGTAGACAATGAACTCGACACTACCTCAGGCACTATCCGCATGCGTGCACGGTTTGACAACGCTGATGGCACCATGGTCCCGGGGCTATATGCGCGTGTGAAAGTGGGCGGCAGTGAACCATACGCGGCCCTTCTTATTGATGATGCGGCAATTGGCACCGATCAAGACAAGCGATTTGTCTTGGTCGTGGGAAAAGATGACCATATTGTTTATCGCCCGGTAGCGCTGGGAAATCTACAAGGCAATTATCGCATTATCACGTCCGGACTCGAAGAGGGCGAACGGGTGGTGGTAGGCGGTATTCAGCGAGTCCGTCCAGGGGAGCAGGTTCTAGGAAAGATAATTCCCCAAAATGACGCTCAGGCTAGAAACGCTCACTGACCCACGACAGCACTAACTAAAATTCACCAGTAAATAATGAGTGTCCCTCAGGCACTTAGGATTTATTGATCCATGCATTGATTGTAAAACAGAGTGCATCCTTAAGCGTCCTGTTGTCTTTTTTAACCTTCAAGCAGCGCTGAGAGCAAGTAGCCGCCTCACTTAAAGAGTCATTAATGAACATATCAAAGTTCTTCATTGATCGTCCGATCTTTGCGGGCGTACTATCCGTGGTGATCCTGCTTGCAGGGTTGATAGCAATATTTAAATTACCGATTTCTGAGTACCCAGAGGTCGTTCCGCCCTCGGTCACAATCAGCGCACAGTATCCTGGAGCGAACCCAAAAGTCATTGCCGAGACAGTCGCTGCGCCGCTTGAGGAAAAAATTAACGGCGTTGAGAATATGCTGTACATGCAGTCCCAAGCGAACAGTGACGGTAACCTGACCATCACTGTAACTTTCGCATTAGGAACTGACCCGGACTTGGCTACCCAGTTGGTACAGAACCGAGTCAATCAAGCATTGCCACGATTGCCCGAAGATGTACAACGATTGGGTGTTACTACTCTCAAAAGCTCTTCTTCATTAGTTCTTTTTCTGCACCTCGTGTCGCCGAATGATCGGTACGACACAACGTATTTGAGAAACTACGGCCTACGGAACGTCAAAACGCGCTTTGAGCGGATACCTGGCGTTGGCCGTGTCGATATGTGGGGGGCAGGTGACTACGCAATGCGTGTGTGGCTTGATCCGCAAAAGGTGGCACAGCGTAATCTCACCGCCTCGGAGATTGTCACTTCCATTCAAGAACAGAATATTCAGGTTGCTGCGGGTGCCGTTGGTGCTGCGCCTTCTTCGCCGGGTACTGCGGTACAGCTGACAATCAATGCCCAGGGTCGCTTGAAGACCGTCGACGAGTTCCGCGACATCATTCTCAAAACTAGCCCCAATGGCGCAGTTACTTATCTGCGGGATGTCGCCCGAGTCGAACTCTCTGCGGCTGAATACGGATTGCGTGCGCTGCTGGACAACAAACCCGCCGTCTCCCTCGCCATCTACCAATTGCCTGGCGCTAACGCGCTGGAGATCTCTGATCAAATCCGCGCCGCACTCAAAGATCTCAGCGCTGATTTTCCTCCAGGCCTGGATTACAGGCTTATCTACGACCCCACTCGCTTCGTGAAGTCGAGCATTCAGGCGGTTATAGAAACACTGCTCGAAGCCATCGCACTGGTAGTCGTGGTCGTAATTGTGTTCCTCCAATCATGGCGTACAGCGATCATCCCTTTAATCGCTGTACCGGTGTCCATCATCGGTACCTTTGCGCTATTGCTGGCCTTCGGCTTCTCAATCAATGCCCTGTCGCTTTTCGGAATGGTGTTAGCCATTGGTATCGTCGTTGACGATGCCATCGTTGTGGTTGAAAACGTGGAGAGGAACATAGCCAGCGGTCTGACCCCGAGGGACGCCACGTATAAAGCCATGCGAGAGGTCAGCGGCCCCATCATTGCCATCGCACTCACGTTGGTGGCTGTGTTTGTACCGTTGGCATTTATGAGCGGTCTCACGGGCCAGTTCTATAAGCAGTTTGCCATGACCATCGCGATCTCTACAGTGATATCTGCTTTCAACTCACTCACGCTCTCTCCAGCCCTCAGCGCACTACTTTTGCGTAGCAACGACGCTAAGCAAGACGCCTTAACGCGGGTGATGAATAAGCTACTGGGCGGTTTTTTTCGAGCCTTCAACAAGGTTTTTAATCGTGGCTCGGAGCACTACTCGAAAGGGGTAACAGGCATCCTTAAGCGCAAGGGCAGCATGCTGGTTGTTTATGTGGTTCTTCTGGGTCTCACTGCGGTTATGGGGAACGTTGTGCCTGCTGGGTTTATTCCCATGCAGGACAAGGAGTACTTGGTCACCATCGCCCAGCTTCCCAATGGCGCTTCTCTTGACCGAACGGAAGAAGTGATTCGCCAGATGAGCGAAATAGTCATGAAGCAGCCGGGCGCTGCTCACGCAGTCGGCTTCCCTGGCATGTCCGTTAACGGATTCATGAACAGTTCTAGCGCAGGGATTGTCTTTGTCCCCCTCAAGCCTCTCAGCGAGCGTACATCGAAAGATGAGTCCGCCGCGGCCATCGTCGCATCCCTTAACCAAAAGTTCGCCAGTATCAAAGGAGCCTATGTCGCAGCCTTTCCACCGCCTCCAATACTCGGGCTTGGCACACTAGGTGGCTTCAAAATGCAGCTGGAAGATCAAGGTAGCCTCGGGTATGAGGAGCTTAACAAGGCCGCTCAAGCATTCATGGCCAAGGCTGCAGTGACCCCGGAGCTTGGTGGGTCACTGACAAACTATCAGATCAACTTCCCGCAGCTAAACGTCGAGCTAGACCGTGTGAAAGCCAAACAGCTGGGCGTGTCTGTTACCGATGTATTCAAGACCATGCAGGTATACCTTGGCTCCTTGTATGTGAATGACTTCAACAGTTTTGGCCGTGTATATCAGGTACGAGTGCAGGCCGACGCACCGTTTCGTCAGCGAGCAGATGACATCCTTCAGCTAAAAACCAGAAACGACCGTGGAGAAATGGTGCCCCTATCGTCTCTGGTTCGTATCACCCCAACCTACGGTCCGGACATGGTGGTTCGGTATAACGGCTACACCGCAGCGGATATTAACGGCAGCCCAGCGCCAGGCTATTCGTCTGGCCAGGCCCAAGCAGCTGCAGAGCGCATTGCAGCCGAGGTATTGCCTCAAGGCGTAAAATTCGAGTGGACTGAGCTGACTTACCAAAAGGTTTTGGCAGGTAATGCCGGTATGTGGGTCTTCCCTGTCAGCGTCTTGCTCGTATTTCTCGTACTGGCCGCACTGTACGAAAGCTTGACCCTCCCTTTGGCGGTAATCCTGATCGTTCCCATGAGCATCTTGTGCGCACTCACGGGGGTGTGGCTCACGCAGGGAGACAACAACATCTTTACCCAGATCGGGTTGATGGTATTGGTCGCATTGGCTTCCAAAAACGCCATCTTGATAGTCGAGTTCGCCAGAGAACTAGAGCACGACGGGTACTCGCCGCTGAAGGCTGCCATTGAAGCGAGCCGCTTGCGTCTCCGGCCGATTCTCATGACTTCGATCGCCTTCATCATGGGCGTTGTTCCACTCGTGTTTTCCACTGGGGCGGGCTCAGAAATGCGCCAAGCCATGGGGATCTCGGTGTTTTTCGGCATGTTAGGCGTGACCCTGTTCGGTCTCGCACTAACACCTGTCTTCTACGTGGTCCTGCGTACGCTGGCAGGTGGCAAAATACACGTGGCTCAAAAAGACGCGCCTCACCTGACAACGGAAGCATTGGACTCATGATCGGAGCCAAACGAATGATCCAATTACCCAAAAAGTCTATTTTTGGACTGCTAACTTCCTCAGCGCTGCTATCGCTTCTATCAGCATGCTCTGTGGAGCCGACATACAACCGCCCCGACGTCCCGACTCCACAGGCGTTCAAGGAAGCTTCGGCTGAACAGAAGCAAGCATCATTGCTTAAAGATAGCGCCTGGAAAAACGCTGAACCGGCCGATGCCGAGCATCGTGGGGAATGGTGGCTAGTCTTTGGCCATCCGGTGCTAAACGACCTGGAGCGGCAAGCCGCAGAGGCTAATCAGAATCTGAAGGCGGCTGCCGCACGAGTCCAGCAATCGAGAGCCTTGACCCAATCAGCCCGAGCGGGATGGTTCCCGTCCCTAGATGCGGGATTTGGTCCTACGCGTGAACGCCTGTCTCCTGCCTCACAATTGTTGTCTGACGATGCGAATGGGTCCACGCAGACTCTTTGGCGGGCGCAGGCGACGGCCTCTTACGAGGTAGACCTGTTCGGGAAGGTGGATTCACAAGTGAACACTGCGCTCGCTAATCAAGCACAGAACGAGGCGCTGTATCGTTCTGTGCTGTTAGCCCTCCAAGCTGATGTGGCTAAAAATTATTTCGAGCTGCGTGAGTACGACAACCAACTTCGACTATTTCGTCGCACGGTCACCCTGCGTGAAAACACCCTGAAATTAGTAGAGGGGCGATTCAAAGAAGGTGACATAAGCGAACTTGACCTCTCGCGAGCTCGCAACGAACTATCGACCGCGAGGGCGGACTCGGTAGGGATCGCACGGCTTCGCGCGACGTCAGAACATAGTCTTGCCGTGTTGTTGGGTAAGTCTCCTGCCGACTTCGGCTTCCCTGACTCACCTATAGAGCCCATCGCGACCCAGGTGCCTATCGGGTTACCATCAGCCCTACTGGAGCGCCGTCCAGATATTGCTGCCGCCGAGAGAGCTATGGCCGCGGCTAATGCACAAATCGGATTGGCGAAATCAGCATTTTTCCCGCGGCTTAACATAAATGCCTCCGCCGGCTTCGAGTCGTCATCGCTGGGGAATCTGTTCGACTGGTCGACTCGGTCTTTTCTACTAGGCCCCCTTGCGGGAACGGCGCTGACGTTACCGATATTTGATGGTGGTCGGAGGAAAGCAGATCTCGCCTCTGCAAGGGCTCGATACGACGAGCAGGTTGCGAAGTATCGGGAGCAAGTATTGGTGGCGTTTAGAGAGGTAGAGGACAACCTGGCAGATCTGAGGTTGCTCGATGATCAGAAAGGTAATCAAAGCGAAGCTGTTGCAGCATCAATACGGACAGAGCGACTTTCTAAAACTCAGTATGAAGAGGGGCAGATCAGCTACTTGGACGTTATCGATGCTCAGCGCCAAGTCTTACAAACCGAACTGCAACTGAGCCGTCTGACGGGTACTCAGGCCATTGCAACGGTGAACCTGATTAGAGCCCTAGGTGGTGGGTGGAACCGAGCCGACACTAGCATTGCCTCCAATGGCCGTAAGCGGTGATCACGTAGCCTGGACAGCTTTGAATTGCTCATAAAGAGCGGGTCAACTTGACCCGCTCTTTATGCTTCAAACCCAACGGAAATTTCCTGGCCAGAGCCAAACCGCATTAAGCGTCCGCTCAACACACCTTGCCTAATTAGACGGGTGCCTACCTGTCGTAAGATTGCACTCCAGTTGACTACGTGTTTGCATTCGATTTGACCTTAATTGTGAGCGTCCGGCGACCTGACCTGGGTACTCGGCACCGATTGCCTGAATGCAGGAGTCTCGCAATCTGTTTTCCCGGAACGCTTACGCAAAAACCGCGACCCTATAGTTCACGTACCATCACCAAGTCTCGGTGGACATCATCGCCGCATTGAAAACTGGTTTCTCCAACTGTCAAAAATCCATTACGTTGGTAGAAGCCTATTGCGCGGGCATTCTGATCATTCACCGTGAGCCGGATACGATCTGAAATACCAGTAAGCGTCGCAGTTAAGAGGAGTTGTGCGGCACCGGTTCCATGGTGTTTTGAATCGACATAGCATCGCGTCAACTCAGGGATGCCATCCGCCAGTGGGATGCTTAATCGATCTGGTTTGTAGTCGACCAAACTGAAACCCACGATATCTCCGGCTTTCTCCAACACTCGCACCTCTTGGCTTGACGTATCCAGCGCGATCTGAAAACAACGCGCGGTCAGATTTTCGCTGATGTAGCGCTCCAGTTCTTCTGCTGGAGTGTCTGCTGGGCACGCCAGTGAAAAGGTAGCCTTCGCGATTCTACTCATGCTCTCAGAGTCACTCATTATCGCTGGACGCACACGCATTCATCGCTCCTTGGATTGGTAGATATAAGCGCGTACCGACGACTGAGGAGGCAGCTACGCAACTCAAGTGTCACGAAATGAGCCTATGGAATGCAAGCCTGCCGAGAGTCCATGAGTACGAATAATGATCAAACAAGGAGCCTCGGCCGGACTACAACAGAGCTGTGAGGTCAGTTCGTATGCGTCCGCCGAAGTCACGTTGCATGACTAAGCAGATATGCGCTGCCTATCCTCATCGCTCATATCCCGGGCGAGTAGCTCAACTTCGTACAAGCCGCCAATCGAGTGCCGTGCCTAACAAACCGCAGCCAGCCGGAACTGGCTTTGGACCCTTCGCGAACTTACGATTCTGAGCTAGGGCTCAGCTCGTCGAAGCAGCGATTCTTGACGGAAGAAACCTGCAGTTTAGTGCCGCCGTAAGTGGGCCATCCCGTGACCGGTAATGAGGGAAAAATGTCGTTTCCGCCTCCTGCAGTCAGACGTAGAGTCGACGTTCGAACGGTAAGATTGACTCATCCTCATCCTGGAGAAGGACACTCATCACCGTTCAGGCGCTTCAACGCAAGGAAACGAGAAATGGCCAAAAAGTGCTTGGGATTCCAGCGGACCACCCGATGTTTGCTGCGATCAAAAGCGGCTATGAGAGTCATGGCCTCTCATGACAACCTGCCAAAAAGTAGCGCATCGAAGATTGCGATTTTTTTGACCTAGACCGCTTAAAAACAAAGCGAAACTTTCTAATAGGTAAATGCATGTATGAGCGAGAAGACATTGTTATTGACCGGTGCCAGTCGTGGCATCGGCCATGCCACCGTCAAACACTTTCAAGCCGCTGGGTGGAGGATTTTCACCGCCTCTCGCCAGGACTGGGTCGCTGAATGCCCATGGGCCGAGGGCTTACTCAACCACATTCATCTTGATCTCGAAGATATTGATAGCGTCAGTGACAGCCTGGCGGCCATCAGGGAAAAATTGGGCGGACGCTTGGATGCATTGGTAAACAATGCAGGAGTTTCGCCTAAGGGGCCTGAGGGGACACGACTTGGTGTTCTGGAGTCCGACTATGCAACCTGGATCAAGGTCTTCAATGTCAATCTGTTTTCTACGGCCCTCCTTGCGCGGGGGCTGTTTGATGAATTGAAAGCTGCAAAAGGCAGCATCATCAACGTTACCTCTATAGCAGGATCCAAGGTGCACCCGTTCGCAGGTGTCGCTTATTCCACATCCAAAGCTGCGCTCTCCGCCCTGACTCGGGAAATGGCCTTTGATTTTGGCCGACATGGCGTAAGGGTCAACGCTATCGCACCTGGAGAAATCGAAACCTCAATACTGTCCGCAGGCACTGCGGAAATCGTTGAACGGCTAGTGCCGATGAACCGGCTGGGCAAACCTGAAGAAGTTGCCTCGCTCGTCTACTTTCTTTGCACCGGTGGCGCTTCTTATGTAAACGGCGCAGAGATTCACGTTAACGGTGGCCAGCATGTCTAACGTTAATGGCCGGATCTGAGAGTGTTAAGCCATAGTGAGAAAAGGTCCTGTAGCAGCAGTTTTCCACGTGGTGATTCGGCTTAGGGCATGGCAGATGATAGGGCTCGAACTTGTTGGTGGCGGTCAGTTTGCTCTGCATCGGGCAGCCATAATCCGGCACAGAGCATGGACTTCACTGACCGTTCAACCCGTGGTTGGGCCGGTAGTCTTTGCTGCCTATTCTGTCCTGTGGCGAAGTTGAGCATCGCCTTACTTTTCTGCCTGACCTCGCTACTACGAATTGGACAAAAGCCGCGCTCTAGCCGCGAGATGCACTGCAAGGCAACCCTCTGGATACTCCTGATCCTCAGCCCATCCTCGAGCTTTCCCTCAGTTAACGCTTCCAAGGGGGCTGGCTCGATTTATCTGCCACCGCTCGTTTTTTGTCGTCCGTTTACGCTAGGTCGTCGCTGCAGCGACTGCCGTTGAACGCCCTCCAATCGTCTTGTAGAGAAGGCAGTATGTCTCGCGTTATTAATCACTCCGGTTGCAGTTCCAGTGCTCCCGAAGGTCTGACTTTCAGTTTTCCTGCATTCAATAAATCGCAAGCGGCGATGGCATGGACGCTGCTATGCGCTCTGTAGTTATTCCTTCAGGCGTTTCGCGGCTGGTTAGCAAAACGTCGCGCATAAACAGTCGTGGCGACTTTTTATTGCCGTTTCCAGACTATCCCTGCAACGCACGCAGCTTTGTTCAACTGGATGCCAGATTGCTGCCTTATTGGCATACGTTGTTCGATGTGTGTCCGGGGCTGCTCAAGCTAGATCCACCAGACGGCTTGAACATATTTCGCAGTTTTATGACCTGGGCGTACCGCAATCATCCGTCGCTGAATTGGACTTACTACCTGAGTGTCTGCCGTTGGTTACTTACGTCGACCTATCAGGCGCACATCCACGAAGAACACATTGATGCCTTCATGACTGCGGCAGCGGCCCGGTGGATAAATACTGACGATAGCCAAGCACGAGGACTGGTATTGGCTTGGCAAGGCTCGCCGATGAGGGGGTTTGACTGGAAAGTAGAGCCTCGTTCTATCGCTGGTGTTGACCCTGAAAAAGAGGATTTTCCACCGGCACCCTGGGATTTTTCCTGGTGTCCTCTGACGGGGAAAGGGGGTGCCGGCTTTCGACGCTGGTTGCCCATCCCCGAATACGAGCGGCAGACACAGGCATCGAAGGCTGCGCGTGATGAGCAGAAGCCCTGCTAATGCGTAAGCGTCACATTATCGGAGCATGGCTGAGCCTGTTCGCATTACTGATGATTTTTGCCGGCCCCCTGATCAGTCAGGGGATCAGCCTTTCCCATGGCAAAAGTCAACCAATGAGCATGGCTGGCATGGAGTGCCACGACATGCTTGGCACGAGCCAGAAGTCTCACCATGCTTCTGTCGGCAAGACCCATGATCTGGTCGTGTGGGAAAAATGCGGATATTGCTCTCTTCTGTTCCAGCATCCCGCTCTCGCCGAGTCAAACCTGTCCAGTTTTCAACTTAATGTTCCATCGTTACAGCTTTTTTCTACTCACTTAATTCCCAAGCAAGCAGCGCCACCGATATTCCTCGGTGCAAGAAGCCGAGCGCCACCGATTCGATCGTTGAACGTCATACCCACTTTTGGCTGAACGCGCATTGCCGACTCTGCATCGACCGGCTTTTGAGTCCGCCGACGCCGAATCCCTCTGCGCGTTCTGCTTCAAATGACTTTTATCGGAAGATCCCATGTACTCGGACAAGAACGGGCCGCTGTTTTACATTGATCCATCGCGTCTGCGTTGGCGCCATGCCTTTTGCGTGTTTCTGGGGCTAGCATTACCGGTCATTGCGCACCCACAAGACGGTGCCGTGGATGTACCCCCAACATCCGATCAATCACAGATTTGGACGTTGGAAACCATAAACGTTTCTGGGGCGCGTGAAGGCTACAGCGCACCATCTTCTGCGTCGGCCACTCGCACCGACACGCCCCTGGTCGAAGTCCCGCAATCCGTTCAAGTTGTAACGCAAACGATGCTCAAGGAGCAGGACAGTCATTCGCTTGCTGACGCGCTGGTTAACGTCTCAGGGGTAAGAGCAACCAAGCCGCAAGAGGCACTTTTCGCTCAGCCAATCGTGCGCGGTTTTCCGGCGGAAATTTACGTGAACGGGCTGCCTGCATTTGGTGGCACGGCAGCGACCATCGACCCGACCAGCCTCATCGGCACCGAGCGAATTGAGGTACTCAAAGGCCCTACATCAGCGTTGTACGGCGGCGGTATCGGCGCACCGCTGGGTGGTTTGATTAACGTAGTTTCTAAACAGCCCGAGACCGAGCCAAGTGCACTGCTGTCGATGCGCACCGGTAGCTTCGGCACAGAGAATCCTTCGCTGGATCTCAACACACCCATCGGCGACAAGGTCGCCGCACGGATTACCGCCGACTATCAAGAAAACGACAGTTGGATTGATCATGTCAACGGCCATCAGTGGTCGATACAACCAAGCATCGCTTTCCAGCTATCGCCAGAGACTGAGTTGTTACTACGCGGCCAATACGAGAATCGCAGCCAGGTCGAATATTCCGGCCTGCCAGCCGCTCCAGCATTGAGCGGGCACATTGATCGCAACGCCTTCCCAGGAGCGACCAACGGACAGCCTCACACCACCATCGAGAATCGAACAACCACCGCCGAGTTCACGCATGAGCTTAATGACGACACACGACTGACCGTCAGCGCTCAGTATTACGAGGGCAAAGTTCGTGATTATGGCAGCCTTGTATTTCCGGACCTTCTGGGACCGAATCCTACGACACCCACGGTTTACCCGATATTTAAGCTTTACCTGCCCACGAACATCCGGGAAAGCACGCTGGATACCAACCTAGGCTCCCGAGTCGAATCGCTGGGCGGAGATCATGAGTTGCTGGTTGGTATTAGTTACGACAATACTCACTTCAGCTCGGGGATGTCCGGCATTGAACTCATCGGCGAGCTTGACCTTGCCAATCCGGGATATGGGATTTCCTACGGCGCGACGCCCGAAACAATTGTGTCCCAGACTAACCGTTACGAGACGAAGGCTTTATACGTTCAGGATCAAGCGACCTATGGCCGTTTGCACTTGTTGGGGTCGTTGCGATTGACCCAGCTCGACATCAACCAACAAGAGCAAGGTGTAGATACTTCATATCATCGTGTGACACCACGTTTTGGCATCACTTATGACCTGACCGAAAGTCTTGCGCTCTACGCGGCGTATTCCACCGGTTTCAGGGGGGCGTTCAACTTTACTGGTAACGAGGCGCCCAAGCCTGAGCTGTCTCGCAATTATGAGGCGGGCGTCAAACTGGCGTTCAACGATCTGGGCATTTCTGGCACTCTCGCCATGTTCGAGCAGACGCGTCGTAATGTGTCCACCCCTGATCCTGACCCTACCTACGCGATTCTGGGTTATTCGGTGCAGAGCGGCGAACAACGCGCTCGCGGAGTAGAAGCTGATCTGGTTTGGGAACCGACCCCCGCTCTTTCATTGCTGGGCAACTACGCCTACACCCAGGCAGAAATCACAGAGGACAACTCGATTCCGGTCGGTGACGGACTGCCTCGCGTACCGCGGCACAGCGGTCGCCTCGCAGCCCGCTATCGGATACTTGACGGCGCCGCCAAGGGACTGGGCTTCGGTGCTGGTATTACAGCACTCAGCGCGCGTGAGTTAACCCTACCTAATACGGTATCCGTCCCAGGCTACACACTGCTGGATGCGCAGACTTCCTACGATTTCGACCGCTACACGATCTCGGTTTCGGCGGTAAACCTGACAGGTCGCAAAGTCTTTGAGACCTATCAATATATGGGCTCTCCAGTGGTACTACCCACTCAACCACGTTCAGCTTACCTAACGCTAACGGCCCGCTTCTAAAGACACCATCATGATCGATATGCCGTCGTTCCGCGGCCGTAGATAAGAGCGGGTGGGTGGCAGCAAGCTGCCATCCCTGCCGCAACCTTACTTAGACATCCAAGCAATCACGGCTTTGTAATCTTCTTCGCTACAGTCCATGCACAATCCCCGTGGCGGCATGGCCTTGAAGCCCTCGGTCACGTGCTTGACCAATGCGTCGGTGCCTTGCTCCAAGCGGGGTTTCCAAGCCACTTGATCACCTTTTTTTGGAGCCATGGGTGACTGGCCGTTATGGCACATAGTGCAGGAGCGGTTGAACACCGCTTCAGGCTCTTGGGCGGCAAAAGCATTTGAGAGTACGAGTAAACAAACAGCTGCCAATACTTTTTTCACGGTGGACCTCGTTGGGCATTTTTATAATCACGCGATGCCTTTGCAAGGGCGGAGTCAGTCCGTTGCGGATGAGCATTGCCAGTGCATTCACCGCTTGGGAGAAAGCACATCATGAAGGCGTATTGAGTTTAATAAGAGTGTTTTGACACCCCAAGTGCGACAGGCCGCCGCACCAGACAGCCTAATCGTTGAATTGAGGTGCGCCTGAGAGCCAGGCGCGCTATCTGTGACAGGTTGTCGCAGGTGAGCGCGGCTACGCTTGTGGCTGCGAGGGCACTGCAATGACAAGGGGCGAACCTCTCCGGTGGTACTTCATTGCGATTAAGTAGGTCTGAGATTCTCTTAAATCGATCTCAGAATGTAAAAGAAGGCGGAAAATCGATATCTTTTAGGCGTTTCCAGTCGGCGCCGCACAGATGGCACCCGTTTGACCACGCAAGGAATGTAGGACGGCTACTCCGGCATTTGGCAGGTAGTCACTCCACCGAAAATCGCGCATAAAAATGTCAGATCTGCTATGGGAAATGGTCTGCATCTGTTGGCATAACGGTAGCTTCGAGTCCAGCCGTATGTACTGTATTGCATGGCTCTACGTGTTGGGATGAGTACGTCTGTCATAACTCATTCGCCCAGTTCGGGATTAAAAAGCTGGTAAAGTGCCACCCGCCGCATCGCTGTGGTGAAAATCTTAAAGCCGATTGCTCGGGGGCAATATGCGTTGTGTCCTATACCTCGTTATGCCCCTTTGGGTGACATAACTACCCACGCGACAGACGATTAATTCAATATCGATGGCAGTGCCGATCCGGGTAGGCCCATGTGGTGATTGCCTTCCGTTTTCCAGCGCTCGCTGCGCACCTAAAGCCCTGACAAGGATTGCACCATGCAACTGACCCAAGCCCCGGCCCCCGGTGCCCGTGCACTAATCCGCGATGAAGAGTGGATTATCCAGAATGCAGATCAATGTAGTCTTGGCGGGTGGCAGCTTTCGTGTATTGGCGTTTCGGAAACCGTACGCAATCGTCATGCTCTTTTCCTCACTCAGCTCGAAGACGTTACCCTGATTGATCCAGCAAAAACTGAGCTGGTGTACGACGACTCGCCCACATTTATCGCTTCGCGCCTGTTTATCGAGGCGCGTCTGCGTCAATCGGCTCTGCAAAACGAATCTGTAGTCATTGGACACCATGGAGTAATGGATGCGCTGCCGTTTCAGTTGCAGCCTGCTCATCAGGTCTTGCAGCAACTACGCCCGCGCTTGCTCATTGCGGACACAGTAGGCTTGGGTAAAACCCTTGAGGCCGGCATCCTTACCGCCGAGTTGATGCGCAGAGGTAAAGCTCGCCGCATTTTGGTGGTCACTACCAAAAGTATGATGCGCCAGTTTCAGCAGGAGTTCTGGAACCGATTTACTATCCCGCTCACCCGCCTGGACTCAGCCGGTATTCAGCGCATTCGTCGTGATATTCCAGCCAATCACAATCCCTTTAACTACTACGACCGCACCATCATCTCGGTCGATACCTTGAAGCGCGACAGCGAGTACCGGCACTACCTGGAAAGCGCCTGGTGGGATCTGATCATCATCGACGAAGCCCACAACGTTTCCTACAAGGGCAATCGCACCCAGAGTAATCGCTTGGCCGAGTTACTCTCGCAACGCTCCGATGCACTGATCTTGCTCACCGCCACACCACACAACGGCAAAAAGGACAGCTTCGCCAGCCTCGTGCGCATGCTCGACCCCACTGTGCTTCCAGTAGGGGCCGATTACACCCGCGAGGATGTCGATCACCTTTTTGTTCGCCGTTTCAAGAAAGACGTGCGCGAGCAGATGAAGCAGGAGTTCCCAGAGCGAGAAGTGTTTCGTTTGGCCTGCGCCGCAAGCCCGGCGGAAAACCTCGCCTTCGATGCCCTAGCCGAGCTCAAACTTAATAGTGACGGGACCGGTGCGCGCGACGGTGCCATGTTGTTCCGCACCGTGCTGGAAAAGGCGCTTTTCTCTTCCCCGGCAGCCTGCCTACAAACGCTGAAAGAGCGCATCCGAAAGCTCGAGATAAAAGACGCACGTCATCCTGATCTTGAGGGGCTGCGTAATTTTCAAGTTTTGGTACAGGCCATCAGTGTCGACAAATTCAGCAAATTCCAGCACCTCATCAGCCAGCTCAAACAAGGTCAGCACTGGCGTTGGGATGGCAAAAATCCAAGTGACCGCCTGGTGATTTTCACCGAGCGGGTGGAAACACTGAAATTCCTCCAGCTAGAGCTACCCAAGGCCCTTGGTTTAAAGGATAACGCCGTAGCCATTCTGCACGGCCAATTGCCTGACCTGGACATCCAGCAAACAGTCGAAGATTTCGGCAAAACCCATTCGCCCCTGCGCCTGCTGATTGCTTCGGATGTAGCCTCCGAAGGTCTTAACTTGCACTACCAAGCTCATCGGCTGATCCACTTCGATATTTCCTGGTCGCTGATGGTGTTCCAGCAGCGCAATGGTCGTGTGGATCGCTATGGTCAACTGTATGCCCCGAAAATCGGCTACCTGCTGACCGAACCTCGCCACGAGAGAGTTCGCGGTGACTTGCGCTACCTGGAAATCCTGATCGACAAGGACGAGCAGGCGGCAAAGAATATCGGCGACCCATCAGCCTTTATGGGGCTATATGACGAGGAGCTGGAAACCGTCGAAGTGGCCAAGGCCATTGAAGGCAACCGCACTGTCGATGAATTCGCCGCGCTACTGGCTGGGGATGATATCGACCCTTTCGAAGCCCTGTGGGGCGCGAACGTGCCCAGCAATGATAGCGTTGCACCCGCCAGCACAGCAGCACTCATGGCGCCGACTGCTGAACTCACCAGTCTGTTTAACGACAGCTACATTTACCTTCGCGATGCCTTGCGTTGGCTGGCACAACAGTCGCCACGCGAACATGCTGCAATCAAAACGGATGATGCCAGCCGCACGCTAAGCTTCCAGCCCAGTCGCGACCTTGCCCAGGTGCTCAAGCGTGATCTGGCCAGCGAAATGTGGCCGACCGATAACACCTTTGCCTTGAGCGCCGATAAGGCTGTGGTTGAAGAGGCCATCAAGCAGGCACGCGACACCAATGCCTGGCCGCAGCTGCACTACCTCTGGGCGCTCAACCCCATTGCCCAGTGGCTCGACTACAAACTTATGGCTCTGTTCCGTCGCCAGCGCGCGCCGCTGCTGCGCGTCGCACAGGGGTTGACCGTAGGCGAAGCCATCGTGCTGGTGCTCGCCCAGGTGCCTAACCGTCGCGGCCAAGCCGTACTGGCCGAGTGGCTCGGTGTGCAGCTCAATGCTGCTGGGCAGGTAGAAGGCGTACTGAGCCTGGCGGAAACACTGCAGCGCACAGGGCTCACCAGCACCGCAAAAGCCCAGGCCAACAAT
The DNA here is from genome assembly GCF_000633255.1 of Pseudomonas sp. H1h. Classification (GTDB taxonomy): domain Bacteria; phylum Pseudomonadota; class Gammaproteobacteria; order Pseudomonadales; family Pseudomonadaceae; genus Aquipseudomonas. Next base: position 106,070 of record NZ_AYMJ01000014.1, on the reverse strand, counting down.
GGCCAGGCGCCCGACAGCCGTGCCCTGCAAAGTGCGCTACCTGCGGTTATTCAGGCTGCTGAGAAACACATCAAACCGATCAAGCAGGCCTTCGATGCCAGCTGTCGCCAGCGTCTTGAGCGCGAGTTGGCTAAGCTGCAAACCTTGCAGCACAAACACAACGAACAGCTGGAAATTGATTTCGCCAAAGGTATCGAACAGGTCATCGCAGCCAAACGTAAACAGAAAGAAAGCGCCACCGCAGACCTGTTCAGCAACTACCAACAATGGATACGCGACACCCTGCAACTGGATGACCGCGCTCAGTTCACAGTTGTCGCCGCACTGATGGCTTAAGGAAGAATACAGCATGAGTTTTGCCATCACCGGCCTCACCAATGCCAACGAGTTTTACAGCCAGCACTACCTGGATGAGATCCTCGAAAAAGACCTCAAGACGCTGTTTGACCAGTGGAAAGAGCAGGGCGCGCAAAGCCCCGTCGCTCGTCTGCGCACTGCTGCGGGGGCTAATGGTTACTTCCGTGCCCGCGAGCGCTTTCTGAGTGAGCGCAAAACCAGCGAGCGCGCCAGCCTGTTTATTGACCTAGTGCAGCCACTTCTCGCCGCTCTGGGTTACGAGCTAGCGCCGCAGAGCCTGACGTTGGCCGAAGGCGAATTGCCGGTGTTCGCGGTGTATCGCGATGCCAAACATCAGCCGCTTTTGGTCATTGCGGCAGCTATTGCCAATGCGGAAGACGACGACAGCAGCCCGTTGCAATTGCTTGCGCCAGCGGCCAGTGAGCAGGGCAAAGGTAAATATGCCCACAGCGACTGGGAAGAAACCCTCAGCAAGCGCCTGTTTGCTGATGATCACCCGCCACGCTGGGTGTTGCTGCTGCACCATGAAGAGTGGCTGCTAATCGAGCGCAGCAAATGGGGGCGCAAGGCACTGCTGCGCTTCAACCTGCCGGACTTGTTCGGCCCGCGTGATGACAAGCAGTTCCGCGCTATGGCCGCTCTGCTGGGCAGCCAGTCGGTGCTGCCGGTGGAAGGCGGAGTGGCGCTGCTCGACAGCCTGGACGACAGCTCGCACAAACATGCCTTTGAGGTATCCACTGATCTCAAATACGCCCTGCGTGAATGCATTGAGCTCATTGCCAACGAGGCCATCTGGTACAAACGCACTGTGGCCAAAGAGAAGGTGTTCGAGCGTAACGATACTGACTTGGCCGACCAGCTCAGCCGTGAAAGCCTGCGCTACATGTACCGCCTGCTGTTTATGTTCTATATCGAAGCACGGCCCGAGCTGGGCTATGCGCCCATCGATGCCGAGGCCTACCTCAAGGGCTACAGCATCGAGCACCTGCGCGAGCTGGAGCAAACCCCGCTGACCACCAGCGAAGCCCAGGAAGGTTTCTATTTTCACGACAGCCTCAAGCAGCTCTTTGGCCTGATCTGGCAAGGCTATCCGCGCCGGGATGCCACAGCGAGTCAGCTCGACCTGAGTGGCAGCAATGATGGCTTGCTCGATAACGGCTTCACCATTGCGCCGCTGCAGGGCCACCTGTTTGACCCGACTCGCACGCCGCTGCTGGGTAGCGTCAAACTACGTAACTCGGTGCTGCAGCAAGTCATTGAGCTAATGTCACTGTCCCGTGGTGGTGGCAAGAGTCGTCGTGGACGTATCAGTTATGGCACCCTCGGGATCAACCAGCTAGGTGCAGTGTACGAATCGTTGCTGTCCTTCCGTGGCTTTTTCGCCGAAGAAGATCTCTACGAAGTACGCCCTGACCCCAAGGGTAAGAAGGCAACTACGGGAGACGAGAGCGAAGAGGACGATTCGAGCGAGAGCGATACGGGCAGCGAGGATGGCCTCGATACCCCTAGCGCTGCCGAGAAGAAAAAAGAAGCCGAGGTCAACCCGCTGGATGCGGCCTACTTTGTACCTGCCAACAGCATCAGCCAGTACACCGACGCTGAACGCCTGTTTGGCGGCAATACCAAGATCCACCCCAAAGGCAGTTTTATCTATCGTCTGGCCGGTCGTGCCCGCGAGAAGTCAGCCAGCTATTACACCCCGGAAGTGTTGACCAAGTGCCTGGTGGAACATGCACTAAAGGAAATCTTGCCCGGTAAAGCAGCAGATGAAATTCTGACACTCACCGTATGCGAGCCGGCTATGGGCAGCGCGGCGTTCTTGAACGAGGCAGTCAGCCAATTGGCCGAAGCCTATCTGCAAGCCAAACAGAAAGAGCTGGGCCGCACCATTCCGCACGAGCAGTACACCGAAGAAAAGCAGCGGGTGAAGATGTACATCGCCGACAGCAATGTCTTCGGTGTGGACCTTAACCCCATCGCGGTGGAGCTGGCCGAAGTCTCCTTGTGGCTTAACGCCATTTTCAAAGGCAGTCATGTGCCATGGTTTGGCTTGCAACTGTACAACGGTAACTCCCTGGTGGGGGCGCGGCGCGAGTTGTTTAGCACGGCCCAGCTCAGCCCAGGCAAAGGTGAAAACGGTCAGCCCGAACGCGACTGGCGCGCTGCCTCACCACGTGCTTTGCCACTCACACAAGTTCCAGCCGCTACCGATGTGTTCCACTTTTTGCTGCCTGCTGAAGGCATGGGCATGGTCAGCGATAAGGTGGTCAAGGCGCTTGAGCCAGCCGCCTTCGAGCAGTTCAAACAATGGCGCAAAGGTTTTACTGCGCCGCTGAGTCGCGATGAAATCAGACGGGTGCAAGCGCTGAGTGCCGCCACTGAGCAGCTCTGGCAGCAACACGCTCAGGAGCTGGCCCGTGTGCGCGCCGCTACCTGCGATGAACTGCATGTATGGCCCGACTTGGCCGCCAACCGCGCTCCGACTAGCACCGCGCAAAAAGACGCCGCCTATCAACGTGAAATGCTTAGTGAAGCACAGAAAAACGCCAGCCCCTACCGCCGTCTCAAACTGGTGATGGATGCCTGGTGTGCCCTGTGGTTCTGGCCGCTGGATAAAGGCAGCGAGTTGCCCAGCCGTGAACACTGGTGGTTTGTGCTGGAAACGGTGCTGCTAGGCAACGCCAGTTTGAGCGGCGCGTCGGCCGATGATCTATTCCCTGAAACCCAGGCGCAGCATGGGCTGGACTTTGCTCCCGAGCGCGACCGTTACGGCCATGTCGATATCGCCGCGCTGATCAATGCTTTGCCGCAATTACAGGTGGCGCAGCAGGTGGCCGGCCAGCAGCACTTTATGCACTGGGCGCTGGAGTTCGCCGATGTGTTCAAGGCCCGTGGTGGCTTTGATGTGATCCTTGGTAATCCACCGTGGATCAAGATCGAGTGGAACGAACAGTCGCTGCTATCGGACTTCGATCCTCGCTTTGCAATCCGCAAGCTCAGTGCTTCAGATGCAGCCAAGCAGCGTGAGGTGGTGTTTACAGCGCTGCAGCAGGCGCGGGCGGATTATCTGGGCGAGTGCACGGCGACTGAGGGTATGGGGGCATTTCTAAATGCCACCCAGAACTACCCTCTGCTCAAGGGCCAGCAGAGCAACCTATTCAAGTGCTTTCTGCCGCTGGTATGGCAGATTGGCTGCGGTGTACAAGCGCTAGTGCATCCCGAGGGTGTGTACGACGACCCGAAAGCAGGTGCGCTGCGGGAGGCTATTTACCCAAGGCTACGGCAGCATTATCAATTTCAAAATGAATTTGCGTTATTTGAGGGTACTAACGATCACGGACGAATGCGTTTTGGCCTGCATATCTATGCAGCCCCCCAGCAGGCAGTGCATTTCAAATCGATGGCTAACCTTTTCTGGCCTGCAACGATTGGTGCCAGCCTTGTCCATGCAGGAGGCGGTGCAATTCCTGGAATCAAGCGCGACGAAGGTGGCTGGAGCACTGAAGGCCATGCCAGTCGCGTGATCGAAGTAGATGAAGCTCTGCTGGCAACCTTTGCGCAACTCTACGACGCACCCGGTACTCCAGCATTGCAAGCGCGCCTACCAGCGGTGCATAGCCGCGAGCTCGTAGCAGTGCTTGAGAAATTTGCGCAGACACCACAACGCCTTGGAAACCTGCAGAAAGACTACCTTCCCACAGAGATGTGGCATGAAAGTGGCCGACAAAGAGATGGTACCATTCGCCGCAGCACGGGTTTTGTCGAATCCCACGTCGACTTCGTACTGTCAGGCCCACATTTCTTCGTAGGCAATCCGCTTAACAAAACCCCACGTGCAGTATGCACCCAGAATAGCCATTACGATGTGCTCGACCTTGAAAACCTGCCAGACGATTATCTCCCTCGCAGCAACTATTTACCCGCCTGCGCCCCCGCAGATTACGCTCGCCGCGTGCCGCGAGTTAGCTGGGTGGAAGATGGTGAGCAGGATGCGAGGCCAGTAACGGCATACTGGAGAGTTGCATCGCGTCGAGGTGCGCATCCCGCTGACGAGCGATCAGTCAGGCCGATTCTTATGCCTCCTAAGGTGGCACATATCGACGGAGTGTTTTCTATTACCTTTCGCGATTCAAAGCATACCGTCTCTGCTGCAGGTTACTGGGCATCGCTACCATTCGATTTTTTTGTAAGAGTCTCGGGTAAGAAAGACTTTCGTGACGGCACCGCAAGCCTGATGCCTTTAATGCCGAGAGATTGCGCAATGACGATTCGGGTGTTGGCTCTAAACTGCCTCACCACTCACTACGCCGATCTCTGGCGCGACTGCTGGCAAACCGCATTCCAGCAGGGCTCCTGGGCCAGCAATGACCCACGCCTGCCGCGGCGCTTTTTCGCCGAACTCACTCCCGAATGGCAGCGCAACTGCACCGCGCGCGGCGACTTTACCCGTCGTCAGGCGCTGGTGGAAATTGACGTCCTCGCCGCGCGGGCCCTCGGCCTGACCCTGGACGAACTGCTGACCATCTACCGCGTGCAGTTCCCCGTCATGCGCCAATACGAGCGCGACACTTGGTACGATGCCAGCGGCCGCATCGTCTTCACCGCCAGTAAGGGCTTGGTTGGCGTCGGCCTACCGCGCAAGGCCGGTAAGCGCGATGCCAACTGCACAGTTCGCCTGCCCGATGGCGGTACCAAAACAGGTCGTCTCGGTTGGGAAGACGTGCAGCCTAAGGACGGCCACCCCCAAGTCCCCGACGGCACCCTCATCGAGCGCCCCATCCTCGACGACACTCAACCCGGCGGCCCGATACAACGCACTATCCAATACACTGCCCCTTTCACCCTGGCTGACCGCGAAGCTGACTATCGCGTAGCCTGGGCGCATTTTGCCAAGGAGGCGAATCATGGCTAACCCTGCAGAGAGACTCAGCAAGGCGGATATCGAACGTTTGTTGCCAGAGCTGGCTCAGCGATTTGTCCTCCGGGGGAAGGCTCCCATTGGTGAGCGCAGCGGCTTTGGCGCGGTATGGAAAGCGCTGGATAGCTGGCTAGACCGTGAGGTGGCAGTCAAGATTAGCCACGCCGATCTAAGTGATGAGATCGTGATGTGCCGCGATATTGAGGGGCAGACCGTACGTATCTTCGACTATTACCGGGGAGAGGATGGTTGGAATGGTTATGTCATGGAGTTGCTCGTTAAACCTTGGGTGACGCTGTCTGCCTTCATCAAACAACACAAGTACAAGGCCAACGACCTCCAGCATTACTTTGACTGCTTCGAGATTGTCTATGAAATCCTGCTCGGGCTGGCAGATATTCACGGGCGCCCCTATAGCCGGCAGGGGCGCTATGTGCATGCTGATGTCAAACCGGCCAATCTTTTCTTCCTCTGCCAGCCGAAGAAGCGCGCCAACACGGTGTTTCGCATGCCGACACATGAAGAGATGCTACGGATAATCGACTTGGGCATCAGCACCCCACGCGGCGAACTTAACTTCAGTGGCACTCCGGCGTACGACTATCCGAAGAAGCTGGAAGCCCGAGTTGGGCATGATCTTTATTCACTGGGTATCACCTTTCTGGAGCTGCTGACGGGAAAGCGCCCCGATCATTCGGTGATGGAGCACAAGGCGCGCATTCGCGCTTTTGTCGCCGAGCAATCCTCGGGTAGCCACTTCATTGATGAGCTAGCAATTGAATTGGTCTGCCAATGCGCACGCGCTGCAACACAGCTGCGAATTACGGCCCGTAGCCTGTTGAGCGGTCTAGACAGCCGAATATTCGAGATGAACCCGCTCTACTGGCTGACGCTGCGGGCGATCAACAAGACGCTGACAGACAGCATGAAAAAAGCAGATCTGGCAGCGCATCTGTTTCCGATCTTGGCGCCCTTTTACGGTTGGCAGAACAGGACCTCTGTTCGTATCGAACAGCTCAAAGGCCTGCTGACGGACATGTATGAGCAACAGATGTTGCTGCGTGATGGCGTGAGCCATCGTTATTTCGTGCGCTAGCCGGTAAAGCCTGGATACCAGCACACCGCTGAGCCACCACCATCAGGAAACGGATTTTGGCTACCCTATCCATCGAGCAGTTCTTCACAGGCAAAACCCTGGAAATTCCCGCTCGCCAGCGTGACTACGCCTGGACGACCAACAATATCGGTGACCTGTTCGAGGATATCAAGGAAGCAATGGAGCTGGGCGGTGGCCACCATCTGGGCACCTTTATTTTGTCGCAGACTGGAAAGATGACACCGTTGCGGGTGGTGGATGGTCAACAGCGGCTTACCACACTGACCATGCTGCTCAACGCTTTGGTTAATGCAGTCGATGAGTTGCCCATCAAGGAGCACTCCCACAATACCTACATCACGCATCCCGTAATCCAGGGGCTGGCGGCCAAGAATACTGATACCAACCTAGCCTTTTCCAAGGATGCGATCCTTGCCTGCAGCATGGAGCTCGCCGGGTTCTCAGTGAAAAAATGGCCCCTCACTGAAGCTGATCTTGCCGAGTAAAAAATATGCAGCCACTAATCGTTTCTCAGCAGGTCACTCAGGGCGTCGCAGACTTTCTGCGTACCGCATTCCCGTCCACTACTACTGGTTTTGAGGACTTGCTGGAGCGCTTTTTGGCTGAGCGCAGCAATATCTTCAAAGGGCCGTATCTGACGTTGCCCCTGCCATTTCGCAAGCAGCTGAATGGCGGCCTACCGGCTTTCCCTTGGTTACCCAGCAGCTTTGTGCCCCATGCACATCAGGCCAAGGCTTTTGCGCGGCTGGCGGGCTCAGAGGCTCAATCCACGTTGGTAGCAACGGGGACGGGGTCGGGTAAGACTGAGTGCTTTCTATATCCGATCCTTGAGCATTGTCGTGTGGCGCGTGCAGAGGGGCGGCGTGGCATCAAGGCGATCATCCTCTATCCGATGAATGCCTTGGCCAGCGACCAATCTGGGCGCGTGGCCAAGGAAATCGTTAAGGCCGCTGGCCTTATTGGGATTCGTGCAGGCTTGTATGTGGGGGATGCGCCGGCTGTCGAGTCGCAAACGGTCGCCCAATTGAGCGACGGCAGTTATTCGGTGGTTACAGACCGCAATGCCCTGCGTGAAAATCCGCCGGATATTCTGCTGACCAACTACAAAATGTTGGACTTTCTGCTGCTGCGTGCAGCTGATACCCCTTTGTGGGCGCATCAGCAGCCGGACACGCTGCGTTACATGGTGGTGGATGAGCTGCATACCTTTGATGGTGCGCAGGGAACTGATCTGGCTTGTCTTATTCGCCGCCTAAAGGGGCGGCTGAATGCGCCGCCGGGCCAGTTGGTGTGCGTCGGTACTTCGGCAACGCTGGGCGATGATGGCGTTAGCGATTTGCTGGCGTTTGCTGGTGATGTGTTTGGTGAAGTGTTGGATGACAGTGCGGTTATCGCCGAGGACCGCGAGTCGGTTGGGGATTATCTCGCTGAAGCACTGGTTGAGTTCACCCAAAGCCCGCATCCCAGTGACCTGGATGTCTTGGCACCCGAGAACTACAACGACCTGCATGCCTATCTGGCGGCCCAAGCACCTTTGTGGTTCGGTGAGCCTTGCTCGCTCATGCAGGCAGAGGATTTTGCTTGGCGCTGTGGCTTAGGTAAGCACCTGAAGAGCCATTTCGCCTTCCAGAATCTTCTGCGTGATCTGGAGCGTCTTGGGCCAAAGTCCGTGTTGCTGGATGACCTGTTGGTACTGCTCAAGCGCCGTTTGCCGAACTGCGATGATGAGCGCTTTGCGCTGCTTTGGTTGTCTAGCTTGCTGTCGTTGGTAGCGCATGCACGCCAGGATGCACATCAGAACTTTTTCTTGCAGGTTAAGGTGGAAATCTGGCTACGTGAGCTGCGCCGTATGGTAGCTGTGCTGGATGCTGAACCGCAGCTTCGGCATTACGATGACTTACGTAAAGCCGATATGGAGCGACTGCATCTTCCGGTGATCCATTGCCGCGAGTGCCACGCCACCGGCTGGGGTTCTACGCAGCAAAAGATCAGCCCCAATCAACTCACCCATGATTTGCAGGCGTTTTACAGCGCGTTCTTCGCCGAGGATGTGAGTACCCGTTTTGTCTTTCCTTCCAGTGCGGGGGCGAACCCAGCGGTGTTCGAGCGCAAGCAGGTATGCCCTGCCTGCGGCTCCTTGCATCAGGCATCGCAAACCGAATGCTCACACTGTGAGGATCAGCCTTTGCTGGCTGTAGATATTGCCAGCAACCTGCGTGAAGGCACGCGCAATGGCGCGAAGTTCACCAAGTCGCACCATGATTGTCCTTTCTGTGCCGGTTATAAAACGCTGACGATTGTTGGTTCGCAAGCGGCCAGTCTGGCGGCGGTGATGGTGGGACAGTTGTTTGCAACGCGCTTCAACCCGGACAAAAAGCTGATTGCTTTCTCTGACTCGGTACAGGATGCGGCGCATCGTGCAGGGTTCCTTGCCGCGCGAACCTGGCGAATGAACTTACGCCCGGCGTTGGCGCAGGTAATTGCTGATGCCTACGCAGCTGGGCGACCTGTGACATTGGAAAATTTGCCAACAGCATTCGCGCAACGTTGGCGCACGGTGTTAGGTGATGGTCATTACATTGCTAACTTCCTGCCGCCGCAAATGCAGTGGCTACGTGATTACGAGACCCTGATGGAAGAGGGAGCGCTGCCTGAAAGCAGCAACCTACCTGGCGAGTTGGCGAGGGTGTTGCCTTGGGTGCTCAATGCAGAATTTGGCCAGGATGCTCATATTGGTCGCACTCTGGTAGCTACGGGAACTGCATGCGTAGTGCCACTTGCTGGCAAGTTAGACGAAGCCGCTCAATGGCTATTGCCACGTCTACGTGACACGCTTGAACCGTTAGCCGCCGCGCAGCTGGACGAAGTTGTTGTTTTACTGCGCGGGCTACTGGAAAACATGCAGCGCATCGGGGCTTGGCGTGATCAGGAACTAGGGTTTTATGCGCGAATGGGTAGCAGCCCTTGGGGGTATAAGAAGAATTCTAGCCAGTTCAAGCTTCTAACCAGCCCGAGGCCACCGAGGTTTTTGACACTTGCAGAGTTTGGTCGCTGCGTCAGTATAACTAAGAGCCATGCCCGTTTGTTTAGCGACTGGGCGTTCAAGGCACTGCCTGCTTTGCATGATCTGGCGCTGGGCACGGATGCCTTGATTGCGCCGCTTTATCGGCTTGCTCTTGAGGCATTGGAAAGCGTTGGCTTAGCAGGTTTTGAGGAGGCTACCGAGAAGCCGGATATCCGTGTATGGGGGCTGGAGCCCTCTGCTTTCCACGTTATCTTGGGTGGCAACGTGTGGCGGTGTGCCAGCTGCCACAACACAACACTCTCTGGCCCAGAGGATGATTTTTCTGAGCAAGCGTGTCGCCGCGTTGATTGCCGGGGCGAGTTGCAGGCACTTGAGTTGCCCGGTGATTTTTATCGCAAGCTTTACCTGAATGCGGACATTCAGCGGGTGGTAGCGCATGAGCATACCGGCTTGCTGCCACGCGAGACACGCGAGGCGGTGGAGCGTAACTTCAAGTCCAACAGTGATCGCCCTGGCGGCATCAATGTGCTCTCCGCAACACCCACACTCGAAATGGGCATCGACATCGGCGATTTATCCAGTGTGCTGCAATGTTCGATTCCTCCCCAGCAGGCAAACTACATTCAGCGAGCAGGACGGGCAGGGCGTAGCACGGGTAATGCGTTGCTGATGAGCATGGCGACCAGCAAGTCGCATGACCTGTATTTCTGGGATGACCCGAAAACCATGATTGCAGGTTCCGTGCAGGCACCAGGGGTTTTCCTTAACGCCTCAGCGGTACTTGAACGTCAACTTACAGCGTTCACCTTGGATTGCTGGGTGCATGAGAACGGACGGGCGGCGCAGATCCCTCAGGAAATTCGTGGGGTGTTCACTGCGGTCAATAATCAGACCAACAGCAAGTTTCCTTACCCCTGGTTGAGTTTTGTGGAACAGCACCAGGCGTCGCTTCTTGAACGGTTCTTGCGCCTGTTCAATCAGGGGGAGATGTGCCCTTTGAGCGACGGTACATGCCAATGGCTGGCTAATTTCATTCAGGGCAGCAACGGTGATAGCAGCCCGTTGGCGTACAAGATCGTCAACCGTTTGCAGGGCATTGCAAGTGATGTTGAAAGCATCAAGCGCAAGCGTGAGGCCGCAGTGAAGGAGATCGATAAGCTGCAGGCATTGACGGTGCGTGGTGAGGATCAGGATTTGGAGTTGGCACGACTGCTTCAAGATCGAACTGCGCTTTCGCGTTTGATTGGCAGCATTGAGGGTAAGGCTACGCTCAATGTGCTGACTGATGAGGGCTTGCTACCCAACTATGCGTTCCCGGAGCAAGGTGTGCTGTTGCGCTCGATCATTGTGCGCGATTCAAAGCCTGGAACATCCGCTCCTGATCCGCTGACCTTCGAATATGAGCGACCTGGATCTACGGCCATCACTGAGTTGGCACCGAACAACACCTTTTATGCCGAAGGCCGGCGGGTGGTGATCAACCAGATCGACGTATCGAAGATCAAGCCGGAACACTGGCGTTTTTGTAGGCAGTGTTCCTATACCGAACCGCTGTCGTCAGGTGATCAACACCCTTACTGCCCACGATGTGGCGATACGCTGTGGCGCGACAGTGGGCGCGTACATGAGATGCTGCGCTTGACCACGGTGTTTGCCAGAACGCTGGATCGCGATAGCCGTATTGCTGACGACTCAGACGAGCGTCAGCGCGGCTTTTATGTGCGCCAAGCTTTGGTGGATAGCCCGCCTGATGCCGTGCGTCAGGCCTTTGTGATTGACGAGCAGACATTTCCTTTCGGCTTCGAGTTTCTCGATCGGGTGACTTTTCGCGAGGTGAACTTTGGCGAGCAGTCAGCGGAAGGCATGCCGATGGAGATCGGCGGGAAGGAACTCAGCCGCCCTGGTTTTAGCATCTGCCCCGAGTGCGGCACCTTACAGCGCAAGCGTAAGGCCGAGGAGCTATATCGCAACCATTCGTCCTGGTGCGCGAAGCGCAAGAACCCCGAGGCGAGCACGCAGCAGTGCGTGTTCCTCTACCGAGAGTTCACTAGTGAGGGCATTCGTCTATTTTTGCCCGAGGTGGGTTTTGCCGATACCAACGAGGCCCTGCTGAGCTTTGTGTCGGCTCTGGAGTTGGGGTTGGCGCGGCGGTTTAGGGGCGCAGTGGACCATCTGCGTATTGCCCTAGATATGCGTATGGCCGCGGGCTCAGATACGCCGCGTTGTTATCTGGTGATCTACGACAGCGTGCCAGGTGGCACCGGCTATCTCAAGGAATTGATGCGCGCGCCCGAACCGCTGTTGGAAGTATTCGACATTGCACTCCAAGCCCTCAATACCTGTACTTGCAACCAGAATGCGGACACCGATGGCTGTTATCGCTGCGTGTACCGCTATCACAACAGCCATGATCGTAAGTCTATCTCGCGACGTACAGCACAGAAGTTGTTGGGTGAGGTGATGCAGTATAAGGGAGCACTGAAGCCTGTTACCCATCTGACCGAAGCCCAGCCAGCTAACCAGTTACTGGACAGCATGCTGGAGAAGCGGTTTGTCGAAGCGCTGCGCCGTGAGCATGAAGGTGAGAAGTTCAAGCTGAGTGAGCTGTTGTTCAAGGGCAAGGCGGGCTATCAGATACAGGCTGGCTCGCGTCGCTGGCGGATGGAGTTGCAGGTCAATCTGGGAGCCAGCGATGGTGTGTTGATTCCGTGCAAGCCTGACTTCGTGTTCTGGCCGGATGATGCAGCCGACGACATGCCCGTGGCGGTTTTTGTTGATGGTTGGCAGTACCACAAAGACATCATCACTACCGATCTGGCAAAACGTATGGCGGTGGCCAAGAGCGGGAAGTTCTCAGTCTGGACGCTGACCTGGGATGATGTCGAATGCGCCTTGCAAAGCCAGGTATTACCTACGCCATCGCCTTGGCCAACTTTGCTTAATGATGATCCGCAGCAGGTAGTGCAGAAGCTGTGCGCGGCACAGGGCATCGCAACACTCTCCAATTTCAAATCGCTGCCGTCCTTTACCCAGCTGCATCAGCGTTTAGCTCATGGGCAACACCAAGCGCTCCGCAAATTGGCCGTCTCCCTGGCTGCGGGAATGTTGATGCCGCCGGGGGACACCACTGCGCTTCAAGTCCTGCGCGAAGGAGCTTTCTGGCAGCGTTTGGATGAGCTGGGTCTGCTACTAGGCCTGCAACTGCATAGGTTGAGCCTGCGTCAGCTCGGTACAGCCTGGATGCTGGCCATTGCCATGCATCCGGAGCATCTGAAGCAAGTGATGACGGGAAATGGCTCTGCAGGCTCTGAGCCTGTTTTGGTTGGCGAGTGGAAAGAAGATGGCCTGTCCGAAAGCGAGCTTCAGTTACGCTGGCAGCAACTTTGGCAGGCGCTGAACTTATTGTTGCCGCTGAGTCAGATTTGGGTTGGCAACGCTGAAATGCCAGGGTTACCTGCGCTGCAGGATTGTTCTGCGCTCAAAGCAAAATCCGGCGGGCTGTCTGAGGCCTGGCGGGAAGCGCTGAGTTTGGCTGCTCATGAAGTACAAACTTGGGGCTTGGCTCTGGCTGGTTTGGACGTAACCGCCCCAGAAGTGGGCTATGAGTTGATGGATGAAAAAGGTCGCATAATAGCAGAAGCTGAATTGGCTTGGCCAGATGTTCGTACCGCGGTACTACTGCCAGATTCTGGATCAGAGGCTGCGCTTTTTGCTCGCCAAGGTTGGCATTCTTTTACCAATGACGGCAGTGAGTTGCCTGATGAGCTGAGAACCCTTTTGATGGAGACACTGGCATGACGCTGGCACTCAAGATTGCAATGTCCGATGACTTCCTGAAGTCGTTTTCGGTAGTTCCACGTTCTCATCAGCAGGCGGTACTGGCCTTCGTTGCAAAGTTTCGTCAGAACCCAATGGCGACCGGCATCAATTATGAACGCATTCATGATGCCGCCGATCCGAACATGCGCTCGGTTCGGATCAACGACAATATGCGTGGCATTGTACTCAAGCCGGATGTAGGCAATGTGTATTGCCTGCTATGGGTCGATCAGCATGACGATGCCTATCACTGGGCGCGTCGCCATCGAGTCGCTATCCACCCGGATGTTGGCAGTATTCAGGTTTATGCAGTGCAGGAGGCTGCTGACACGACGGCTGCTGACACACCGGCTGAAGTGCGAGTGGCAGGCTTGTTCGATGCACTCAAAGACCGCGAAATTCGCCGCCTGGGTGTACCTGATGACCGGCTGGAAGCTGTGCGCTCCATTACTAATGAGCGCGAGCTTGAGGTGTTGGAAGCGCAATTGCCCGATGAGGCATACGAAGCGTTGTATCTGTTTGCTGCCGGCGAGACTTTCGACAAGATTATCAGTGATCAATCCGCGCCGGCGGCGGTCGACCCTACAGACTTCGGTGCTGCGCTGGAGCGTGATAGCTCACGCCGTCATTTCGTGGTGCTTACTGACGACAGCGATCTAGAAGCTTTACTGGCGGCACCTCTAGAGCATTGGAGGGTCTTCCTGCACCCAAGCCAGCGTAAGTTGGTTGAGCGTGACTGGAGTGGCCCTGTGAAGGTGACCGGTGGCGCAGGTACTGGTAAAACTGTTGTAGCCATGCATCGCGCTGCAAGACTTGCACGACAATACTCGGATTTGCCAGGTCGTCCGGTGTTGTTTACCACCTTCACCAAAACCCTGGCTGAGGACATTCGCCAGCATTTGGCTCTGCTGTGCACACCGCAGGAGCTGGAGAAAATTCAGGTGGTGAACCTGGATCAGTGGGCTTCCAGTCTTCTGCGTCGTTTTGGCTACCCACATAACCTGTTGTATAACGAAGGCGACCGTCGCCGTTTCTGGCAAGCAGCCTTATCGGCGATGCCCGCATCGGTTGATCTCAGCTTGCAGTTCATGCGTGCCGAATATGAGCGGGTGGTGCTTCCTCAAGCCTGCGAAACTGTTGAGGACTATATGCGTGCTAGTCGAGTAGGCCGCGGCGGTCAGCTTGGCCGTGCGATGCGTAAGTCTATCTGGCCGGTGTTTGCCGAATACCGGGCCCAACTGCAAGCTGCCAATTTGCGTGAGCCAGAAGAAGCTTTCCGTGAGGCCTCTCAGTTGTTAAGGAAGGAGCAGCCTGCACTGGGTATCCGCACCATGGTGGTGGACGAAGCCCAGGACATTAGCAACGCGGGCTTTGAGCTAATTCGTACGGCAGTAAAGGTAGCCGAAAACGACCTGTTTATTGTTGGTGATGCCCACCAGCGTATCTACCGGCACAAAGTCGTGCTTAGTCGGGTGGGCATCGAGGTTCGCGGCCGTAGCCATAACCTGAAGGTGAATTACCGAACCACCGACGAAATCCGTCAATGGGCCTGCGCTCAACTCGAAGGATGTGCTGTCGATGACTTGGATGGCAACGTGGACTCTCTGCGCGGTTATCGGTCTCTGACGCATGGTGATGTGCCGGATATCATCGAGTCGTCTTCCGCACACGAAGATATGCCGCATATAAAGGCGATCCTTAAACAATTGCAGGACGATGGGATGGAGCCTCGACAGGTTTGCATCACTGCGCGTACTAATGACGATCTGGATAATGTCGCTCGGGCTCTGCAGCAGGCAGGTATTGTTCAATTGAAACTGGACAACTCAACCTCTGACGATTCGGCACAGCCGGGCGTTCGCCTGGCCACCATGCATCGCATCAAAGGGCTTGAGTTTAGCGTAGTGATTGTTGCCGCCTACAAAGGAGCCGCTTCCTACGCCGACCAATTAAGCCGTGATGAGGATGCAGGGGTAACCGAAGATACTGAAATTTCTGAAAGATGCTTGCTGCACGTTGCTGCTACTCGAGCAAAGAGAAATTTGTTTCTCCTAGTGCGGCCCTCTGGTGATTGAATTCTCAGACTTATACAGCTAATTTTTAGCTGTATAAGTTGGTCCAGCATTACTGGCTAACATTGCGGCGCTCTGCCAGCTTAAGCTTTACAAGCCTCCTAAGGCTTGGGCATAAACCTACATTTTCGCATCCGATCACCTTTTCAATCCAGTCGAATTGACTGTCTCGGACTTGCATTCTGGCGTGTTTCAGCGCTTGAAGCGTTGCATCGGCTAAGGCTTTATCTCCGATTGAAATACGCACGGGCTCGTAAGCAAGAATATCGACTGTTGTAATTAGTCTCAGTGTTCCAAAGCGTTGGGAGGAAATCTGAGTTGCTTTTTTTTCATCAATGACAGCTGTGAACCCGTTGCTATGTGCAAGCGCGAGTGTCGCGGCTTCTCCGTCTCCGAGCGAGGCCGCTGTGGATCCGGATACCAAGTCAAAGAAGTGCTCTAGTGCAATGCCAGAAAGCTCTTCTCTCTTTAAAGTTTGATTATGGATTAGCTCCGAAAGCTGTTTCGGCTCAGGCCGGCCGTTTACTGCTCCTTGCGCAATCTCCCGTATTACATTGTCGGTGACGACAATAGGTGCCGGAACTGCTTGCAGGATTGCGCCTGCATAGCCAGTCGCCAGCAAGTTTATGATGACACTGGCGTCTAGAACGAGAATGCTATCTCGATCAGTGAGACAGCTTGAAAAGGTCATCAACCTCATCCTCTTCTGCCTCATCAAGCAACTCGCGTACTTTTGCCCTATCGAGCTTAAGCAAATCCGACATTTGCCCTTCGCTGATTAAATCTTTCTTCCACGCATCGATAGCTAATAAAAAAAGCCTCGTTGATTGCGCGCCTTCCGTAGGCGTGGAATCGTGAGCTATCGGGCCTAGTACCTGCTGGGCTTGGTCGTCGGTTATACCGCCATTATCCATGAACCAATCCCAAGTACCCTTTTTCGTCAGGTCCAATTCTTCAAGCCTCAACACCATCGCCTGGCGTGAAACACCAAAGAAACTAGCGAGCAGGATGATGTGCCGACGAGTGAGGTGAGTTGATCCAATGGTCACTTCTTTGAACTTTTCCATGACAGTACGGGCTGGCGTTAGAAACGCGCTTCCGAAAGCGTTCGCGTAACGCTCTTCACGCGAGTTTTCATACTTTTCGGCTTGATAGATCTCGGGCTGACGCCGCGTCGCTATAAAGTGCCCTAGCTCGTGGGCGCCAGTCTGAGTTTGACGATCCTTCCGATGTACTGTATTTATTAGCATACAGGCGCCAACGGCGTCGTCATAGGCAAACAGCCCAGACACTTTCGATTCAAGTCTCCGGCTATAGACACGAATTCCAAGTTGCATCTCTATGAGTGAAAACAGATCTTGAATCGGGCTCTCGCCGAGCCCTAGCCAGCTCCGGAGGCTATGTGCATCGTGTTCTGCTTGTTTGCGTACATCGCCAGGCAAGATGCTTTTTTCGGTCGGATAATTTGAGGTTTTCCGAACACCTAAAATGTTCTCAAGTTCTACTTCTGCCCTGACGAGATCATTCAGCATCCGAGCAGCTTGGTCGATGCCTGCATCACCAGTGTCTGGGAGTGAGCGGAAGCGAGGAACAAGGTCCACATGGACCGCTTCTCGGCGCAGCAAAGAGTTAGCAGATACTCCATAACAGCGGCTAAGCATCTGGATCTCGTCAAGCTTTGCAGAGCGCTGTCCTTTTTCAATGGCCACAAGAGTGGTTCGAGCAAAGCCAACTGCTTTGGCCGCTGCGTCTTGGGTCATGGCCGCGGTTTCGCGCGCGACCTTCAGTCGGTCACCCAGTTCAGCTGGGTTCAGTTCAAAGTTTGGTTTGGTCATGATGCGCCATCTATCCACTTCCTCACGAACGACTCTGATCTCATATCGCTCGTGAACGCTGACCATTCCTTGGCATGTTGCTGCAAGAGCCTGTCAAGGTTCTGCGCCACGGCATGTGGCGACTCGGCCAGAGCTCGAGCCAGTTCGGTCGTTCTGCGGCGTTTGATCAGTTCGTACTGCGAAGATTCCCGAATCGAAGAAAGGTGTTCGAAATGAAGCACCCCTGCGATAGCGTATTGTCGCAAGGCTTTAGTACAACTGGTGAATTCTTTTGCTGCGCCTGTTTCCCAGGTTGGGCTGTCTAGGGATTCCCATACATAATTCGTTGGTGGCTCCTCTAATCCTGCAGCATGGACGCTAAGGCGGCGAAGCATACACGCGGCGCATATACCGCACTGCCTTCTTGCGCCTGAAACGGCTACCTGTCGGGATTGCTGCCAGCACGACCTGGTCGTTATCCAATTCGCGTGAGGGCCGCAGGTTTCCACAAACTCACGCAGGGTCTCGCCTTTCGTCATCCAAAGCCTGGGGAAGGTGTACTGGAATCGATAACCAAGAAGGGCCTCGATAAAGCGTTCCATAAGCTTGGTGAACACGGGGTGATTTCGATAGTCCTCATACCCATGTGCAACAGGAAGGAGCACAGGTGCAAGGGCACCTTGTCCGCTTTCGGGGATGATGGCCATTGGAGCATCAATTAGATACGCCGCAATTGCGGATATGATGCTGAACTTGAACCCGCGGCTGCGCGCACTTCTCTCGGCGCTTCTTGCGTCATCAAGTTTGACTGAATATGGGATGGCCGTGAACGGAATCCTTTGTCGCTCCCTCTTTGAAATATCATGTTGTTTGCTCCCTATTCGAAGACGAATCAGGCGTTTGCCTAGGCGCTTGCTCTCAAGTTCAGAGACCGCACGCGAGTCCATTCCATCACTGAAAGCAATGACCGCCTCTGCATCGGAAGGAAAAGATATTTGGCCTTGTGGCGGTCTCTGTGCGGGTTGCTTTCGATATCGAAAGTTGAAATTCCAGTCGTCGCCGGTCAGGAGGTTCAGCGCGTTGACGAGCGCTCGATCTACCTTGTTACTCGACCACCGTTCAACGTCGTGTACTGGAACATGCACGATGAACCGCCTGCCCCAGCTCATGGTGCTGCGGACAAGGATGCGATCACAGAACTCGACCGCAGCGGCTATGAGAAGTGCGTCATACGCTACGGGCTCCCATTTGTCATGGGATGAGAAGGATGCGAGAGCCTCAAGATTGAACTCGATGTTCTTCTCGATGTAACACGGGACCACACCGTTTCTTTTGCGGGCGCCAGGTTCAAGTATATCTACAGCTATTTCCTTAGGCGGCAAGGTGTTCATCACAACGATACTCCGTCATCAAGACCTTCCATCTTCCTAAAGGGGAGGATTCGATTGGGCTCTGGGCCCACAAGATCCAGACCGAGTTGGGTGCTCGATAGAGTAGAAATGGCATTCTGGAGTCTCTTACTCACGTGCTCTGCTCTGTACTCATTCGAGTCGCGAAGGTAGTGTTCTTCGATCGACCGGATGTTTGCGTGGCAGCGGTCTTTAGCGGCAAGGCCTACCGCTTCATGGAATGCTTCAATTCCAAATTTGCCTTCATGGATGAGGGTGATGCTCCATTCCACAAGATTCGTTCCAAAAACGGAGGCTGCTGCTAGAGCTTTCGCATTTTCAAGTTGATCCAGCGCAAGTTCCGGCATTTCCAGGGAGTTATCACAACCGGTAAAGACTGCTTTCAGGGCTTCCATCAGATGCCACGAGACCTCCATTCTGAAGTCACTGGCCACTGCGTACGCCGTAGCCTCAGCTATCTGGGAGGCATCGTAGGTATCTTGGTCCGCACGCTTTGCCAGTTCTTTCCATGGCTTTCGCAGCTTCAAGCTTCTATGTGGCCCATCGCTCATTTCGTCTAGCCCCCAGTGAATACCGGTTTTGACATTGTCAGATATTATTACTAAAAATCTGACAATGTCAAAGTCGCAATCAGAAAGAATGGCGGTAAGCTATTGGGTATCCCGTCTGGCGAAACCAAGCCGGTCGCCAACGATGCGGCACCAGCTTCCCGATTTCACTCGCCGGCTGCGTGGGCGGGCGTGTGAGGACGCCCTTCAAGTAGGCATACGCATCATAGCTATTGGGTATGGCCGACTAGATTGGGCTCATAAGCGCTGTGGGGAGAGGGCCTGAGATCCGCCGAAACCCCTGAAGGTTTTTCAAAAAATGTCCGCATTTAGACAAGGTTGTGGCCTTAAACGTCGGAGAATACTCCGGTCTTAGCCGTCGGCGGCATTGATTCGGGTCGTGCTATTGGAGTGGCCTTGCCAGGCCAGAACCTTGGCCATGTTGGCCTCATGCCAAGGCATTGGTCGCTGCCGTGGCCCTCAGCCCGTTTGCGCCAAGGCGGGTCGATGCTCGCGGCTTTGGCGTATTTGACGCTCAGCTACGTTCTTGACGGCCCCATAAACGCAGCTACCCGAAGAGCCGATTTTCCTTCCCTGAGTCGAACGGTCTTGCGTTAGCTTTAGGTGTTGAAGGAAGATTGGGCACCTAGGAAATGTGAGTCATAGGAAGGAGTCCAACATTAGCTCGATCAGACCTATCGACTTACGCTTCGTAGACGACCTCGTCGATTTCGTCCGTGGTGCTGGTTATGTCCTGGACTTTTCAGACGTCAGTTATGCGGCTTTTTTCGCGGCTGAGCTGAATGTTGATATCGACGATCCTAAATTTGCGGTGAATGGTCGTTCGAAGGGCAAACGTTTAAAGTGCTTCCTACAGAGTTGCAACGACTCTGATGCTGTTCGGCTGCTCGCTGCCCTTTGGGAGCATCGGAGCGAACATCTCATTCGGACTGAATCCCCAGACCCAATCGCCAATGCAGAGCAGAGGTATCACGCATTGTTAAGTCGGCTGTCGGGTCAACCGCAGGCCGCACCTACGGCAGCGAAACCGGTCGAGCCGGTAATTGAAGGGTGTAAATTCGCCGCATTCAAAAATATCCTTTTAGAAGTCGGTACGCTCCTGCCTCACGCTCGTGGCTATGCTTTCGAGGCATTTCTCAAAAACCTCTTCGATGCATTTCAGCTGGCAGCCCGAGAACCATTTCGGCTTAGAGGTGAGCAAATAGACGGTAGTTTTGAGCTGGACAACGAGGTTTATCTGCTCGAAGCGAAATGGCACGGCCAACCCATTGGTGTCGCCGACTTGCATACGTTTCATGGGAAGATCGAGCAGAAGGCTGCTTGGACTCGAGGACTATTTGTAAGCAATAGCGGGTTCACAGAGGATGGTCTTGCCGCCTTCGGCCGAGGCAGGCGGGTGATTTGCATGGATGGATTAGATCTGTACGAAATGTTAGATCGGGAGATTTCGCTATCCGAACTCCTCAAGATCAAAGTCCGCCGCGCGGCAGAGACCGGTTCCCCCTTCATTCGCGTTCGCGATCTGTACCCTAAGTGATTCATTCATTCGACGATAATTTTTCTGCAGATGATGGCGTATTGGCCCGCCAAAATTGCTGCTCTACCGTCCCTCTTCGATGCCCTAGGCTAATGGCTGCGCTATCGTGCCCGACCTGAATTTTGAGTTTCAAGACAACTACACGAGCGTTCAAGTTAATTGTGCGCTTCGCCCCAGAGGTGGACTCAATCTATGCCTGCTGCAGCTGCCTGCGTCCATTGATGAGGCCTTAGGAGATCTAAGTCGGACGACTGCGTTGAATGTTCTGCGCAATCTGCTCGAGGCTGGGCCAGGTGGGACGAGACCTGCCCTGTCCACGATAGCGCCAGGTGGTGACCCTGTGCTCATTGTTGCGCCGGAGTGGGCATTGGGCTCAGTGGACTGGAACGCTGTTGACGCTCTTGTCAGAGGTGTCGATCGACCACTCGTTTTGGTCAGCGGATTTGGTGTCTCGTCGGGTGAAGCTGTACTCGAATGGTATGGGGCGCCCTCCGAAGACGGCACAGTTAGGCACCTCGCCTGGGAGCAGGCTCGTAATGGCATCAGCCCAGCGATGCGTGTGAATGGCGGTTGGTGTTGGATTCATGAGCCAAACGGTCAGACGCACTGCATCACTTATCTTAAAAATGTTCTCCAGCAAAGTTATGAGGCAATCGAGTTAGACGATGTGCAGGCCCATGACACACTTTTGCATCTGCGTTTCAACGACTTGGACCTATTTCCTCTGATCTGTGCTGATTTACTGATGCCTGCAGGGCAGAATGGGCGTTCACCCCAAGCACGTATCCACCGCAAACTCGAGAGCCTGAACAATGACCGTCCAGCGCTCATCGTAGGTTCCTTGCTCCAGACGGGATACAACCAGAATTGGGGAATCGCTATCGACTCACTTTTGAACCACGTTCTTGCGGGTCGATGGGGAGTAGTCGCCCTATGCAACGTGTCTCACGATAGGCCCGTTGCAGATGAGGCGAACGATAAATGGAGAAGTCTCAGTGGTGTTTTTGCGTCATTTACTGAGATGCCTCACGGTCAGAAAAGTCTCACTGCGACGCGGGCGCTGAGTTCTCAGGGCATTGTGGGGGCGGTGGTACGAGCGACAAACCCATCAGTCACTGCAGGTATTGTGTATTGGCCGCCATACACCCCTGTTAACAGCTTGCTGATTTGGAGAGGGAATATGGTTTGCCCTATTCAGAACACAGGGATGATGCTCCCGGTGCCGGCTGCTCCTAACAAGGTCACCTATGAGATTGAGCGTTTTTTACGTAGGTATCCGCCTGACATGAATGCAGCCCCTCGGCTAGATGCAGGCATCGCCGAAATCGGCGAACATTTGCGCACTATCCAATCAGCCGACTCGAGTTCCATGCTCAACACCATTTTGGAGGGCACAAGCTCCCTCAAACCGGTCGATCCTGACGCAGTTTATGATCCTGAAGTGATCAGCGCTCTTCGAGCCGGCCTTCACGCGCTAGCAACGCTGAAATCGATTGATGGAATAGATTGGCAAGACTCTCCTGGTGCCGCTGGTCAACTCATCGTCCGCGCTCAAAACCGGCATTTACTAATATGGCGTTCTCATAACGAGTCACCTAGGGCGCTAAAACGTTCTCTCGGAGAATGGCGGGATAGAGGTGGTCCACATCCGCCTTTAATCGTTCTAGGAGCGACTCGTTATGGCGACCTAGACAGCGGGGAGATCGCACCAGAGAGGCGCGATGACATCAGCACCACTCCAAGGAGCAATGCTGATCTTCGCGCTGGTGGATCACTTGCACCCGTGACAGGGGACATAAGGGGTCTCAGAGGCATGCGCAGAGTAGCCGGTCTCGGATTGTCGAAAGCCGCCGCGGTCTACACAGAATATGTGGCATCAGAAGATGACGAGCGAGTCGCGGAATTGCTCGGTCAGATCGCCTCTTTTTTTAGGGAGTAAAGATGCATGAATGAAGACTCTGAGTTTTGGAACTCCGCCCGCGAGCAGCTTAATGAGCTGTGCGTCAAAGTAGGTCTCGACCAAACTCCAGAGCTTCCCTCACTGGGCATAATGATTTCCGCGCCTGCGGGAACAACGCTTTGGTCTTCGTCTTACGCGCTTGTCCTCCTATGGCCCTGCAGTGGAAGTGACCATATTTCCATCGAGCGAGCAGCAGCGCAAGGCCAAGCCTGGTTTGATGAAGTTCTCGTCCGGAACGAAAGGCTGTCTCCTGGAAGCCCAATAGATGGCTATCTAGTGCTCGCCATCCCCGAGGCCCCTGAGGCATATGCCCGAGAGGAGATTCGCCGACTAGAGCTGTCGGCGCAGGTGTGCCGCAAGCACATGATTTGGCCTTCATTACCTGTAGATTACAATTATGAGCCGGGTCTGTGGCAACGAGTAGCCGACATAACAGTCTTGGGACTGCCAGATTCAGCTGCCCCCTCGGGTAATGAACTCCAATGGCCAGAGCTGGATTCTGAAGCTCAAGCATTGTGGGCCGAGCTTTCAACGCTTGGCGTCAATGGGACAATTTTACGTCATGAGGGGCCGCTGAATGCGCGGAATTAGACTTAACACTCTAAATGTGTCTCACTTTCGTGGGCTCAACGACTCTGTCCGCTTTGATTTCAGCTCACCTTTGACCGTGGTATACGCTCCAAACGGCACCGGCAAGACAACAATGTGCGAGGCTGCAGAATGGCTGCTTACAGGCCAAGTAGAAAGGTTGAAGGAAGGTAATGGATTCGACGCTCTAGTTCTGAGTCCGAAGTTTCCCAGCCAAAATGACGCCACTACCTCCGCCGCTGCGAGCCTCTATATTGATGGAACGGAACAATTTGTCCGAAGAGATGTTGATGGATCTCAGTCTTCTGCAGCATATGGTGCCGATGAAGGGGCAGCAGTTACCCTTCGTCCCAACGAACTTCTGGCCCTCTTGGCTCCGGTCGCTGCGGCAGACGAAGCACATGCTATAACGGCTATAAATTTACGGCAGCGGTGGCTTAAAGGAACGCGCTTTTTGAGTTCTGAAGCGCTGGCGGCCTTGGTCGATACCGACGAAGAAACTATCGAGCGACGAACTCAAGTCTTCGCGGATTTGCTCGGAATTCGGCATCTGCTTGATGCCGAGCGGCAGTGTGAAAAGTACATTGTTGAGATCGGTAGGCGCCTGCGAAATCTTACAAAAATGACTGAGTCGAGATCAGCGGAAGTTACTGATCTGGAGCTCGCTCTTGGCCCTGATGAAGCGGCCGGAACTTCGCACTCGAGCTCGGCGCGTCTCGAGGCTGATACTGCCGCGAATCTCTTTGCGCCCGAGGATACTCAGTGGTTCGTAGAGCAGCCCAACCTCGACGATCAACTCGCCTCTCTCACCGCGTTGCACAGTCGTTACAAACACTTATTCGATGCACGCTCACACGCAGCTAAGCGTGTTGAGGCGAAGTGGAGCATCCGTAGCAGCCTAGAAATGGCTGTCACTGAAGGGATCAATCTTGAGGCTGCGTTGGCGCAGTCCTTAGCCCACATTGAAAAGGATGGACGGCAAGCTGCAACTGAGCTCACTGATTTTAATTCTCGGCGGGAAGCCACCTATCTGCTGGCGCAAGAACTCGCGAAGGCTAAGGATGAACTGACTCATCTGGGTGCGATGGTAGTCGCCACACTTCTGGATGGCGGTTTTGCCGATGATCTTTCTCTAAGCCTCATAGAACTTTCGCATAAATACTCTGAATACCAATGGCCGGCGAGCGCACGACAACAACGTCGTCATGAATTGAAAGGGCTTGAGTTATCTAGTGCCGGATCCAGCTATGAGACCAAGCGCTTAGCGGAACTGGACCTCGAGGTTAGTGCCGCTCGCTCAGATGCACCCTCACGTGAGGAGCTGGAGCATTTGCAGGACAAAGCCGCTGAGACCGTTTCTCACGCCAAAGCTGCCACCAAGCTGCTAGATGCTGTGGCGAGCCCTGTGGCTCGCTTACAAGCTGCTGCGAGGGAGCTTTTAAATCATGACCATGGTGTGGACATTGGAAAATGCCCTCTTTGCTCTCATGACTGGAAGGATGCTGAAAATCTAAGATCAGCAATCAATGCGACGCTTTCCGCCGCCCCAGAGTTAGTTGTAGCCGCCAGGTCTGGGGTTGCCGCAGCCGATGATGCGGCCACGCTTGCACACTCCCAGCTCAATGCAGCTCTGCAAAAGCAAAAATATCTACACGGACTGGAAAAAGAGCAATCGGATCTGCAGTTGGCCAATGCTGTTCATGATCGCGAGCTGGAAAGGCTCGGTGTCAGCCAAGGTGCCACGGCAGAAGAGTTCAAGTCTCTTGCTGCGCATCTGGATGTAGCCGATGCTATTTCCGTGCTGCTGTCAGCCCGAGATGGGATTTTACCTACAGTTTTCGGTTCTGAATTTCGCATGCCCGCTTCCGGATTCCAGGTCGCAGACCTGCACCAACATTTGGATACCGTCTTCGAGGCAAGACATCGTGTGGTACAGCTCGAGCTTGCTGAGCTCGCGAAGTCTATCGAGGCTGCGATCAGTAATCGTGACGATCTACGCGCAAAGTATGCCGCGGCGCAGCAAAATTTGAAGGATTGCCGTCTGGGCTTAGAGCAAAAGTCAGCGGAACTCGCCTCTTTGCAATCGGCATGGCAAGAGGCTTCGCCAGATATTGAATGGTCGAACGCCGAGCTCGATACATTGATGTCTGAACTCACAAAAGAAAACGTTCGACTTACTGTAATTGAAGGACACATTACGGCGGCTCGGGCAGCATGGGCAGCCGAATCTCGTCGCTCTCGTCTGTTGGAGCTTCAGCAGGCGACCCAACTTTTAATCGATGAATCAAGTGTGATGACGGGTAGGTTGGACGCCGCGAACCGCGCGCGTGCAGTGTTCTATGAGGCCTATACCACGATTAGCCGTCAAAAGGTTCAAGACCTGAGCCGAGTGGTAAACCCGCTCTTCGCGCGGATGCATGCTAATCGTGTTTTTGACCGGATCAATCTCGGTGCGGATACTGACTTTCTGCATTGGCTCGCTGACGCAGGGGACCAGCAGCTCGATCCGGGCAAAGATTTTAGCCAAGGCCAGCGGCAAGATCTTGCGCTCGCATTATTCTTGGCGCGGGCACGCAGCCTCGGCGGGACATTCTTTCTTGATGAGCCGATCGTCCATTTGGACGACTTGAATCGTGTCGGTCTTCTCGACATTTTGCGAGCGACTGTCTTAGAAAGCAGTAATACGCTTAACCTCGTCATTACCACCTCTAGTCGCGCATTGGCTCGACACCTCATAGAAAAGTTTGCTGGTGTAGGTTTGGTAGAGACACCAAGTGGGCGGCAGCCGCCTCTTCGAATACTGGAACTAGACGGTAATGGTCGAAGCGGGATCCGGCTGAGTACAGTGTATCCGTTGGAGGGACTTTCTGCTGTGGCCGGTTTGGGGGATGAGATTGACTCGGATTGAGGAGAGAGGACTCATGTTAGGTCAACACGCAGTGCGTCGCTTCTGACACGATGTTCATTTCCGCACAAGCACTAACCAAGTAGGACTACTTATCAGCTCACCCTGCGAAATACGATTCTAAAAGATTCCACATAACTGGCATTAGCTCCCCTATTTCGCGTGTCAGAACCGCCATAAAGTTAGATTAGGTAACCGTTTAATTTATGGAAGATAAAACGAGTTAGTAGGGAGGCTGAACTTATGTGCGGAAACCATATTGGGGTTTGAGGGAAGGAGGGGGGACCGGCCACCCCGAACGACTTTCGATACTTGCTGGCTATTGCATCGAAACTATATTTAAGCCTCTAGCCCTTTGGATGGCTGAAACTGACAAGCTTCCGGTGGCGGCTTGTTGGATGTGCTCGCTCCACCAAGTCATCATTGGGCGTCTTCTCTCAATGTAATCTGCACGATTGTAGGCGCTACGCACCTCGTCTTTGTCCACGTGCGCAAGTGCGACTTCGATCAGCTCTGGGTCCCATCCTTGTTCGTTCAAGATGGTGCTGGCCATGGAGCGCATTCCATGGCTCACCAATCGACCTTCAAAACCCATGCGCTTCAGGGCCATGTTTGCCGTCTGGCTGTTGCAGTGGGTCCGCGGGTCTCTATCAGCAGGGAACACGTACTCTCTGTGGCCGCTGTAGGGTTTGATCGTCTCTAGCAGGGCAAGCGCGTGCTCGGTCAGCGGAATGACATGAGCGCGTCGCTTCTTCATGCGCTCCGCTGGAATCGTCCAGGTTTTCCTGTCGAGGTCGATGTCAGCCCAGGACGTCGTAGCCGCTTCCGCAGGACGGGTCATGGTGTGGAGTTGCCATTCGATCAGGCAGCGTGTTGTTCTCTTTATGCTCGCATTGGCGATGGCGACCATTAGCTCTGGCAGTTCTTCTGGGCGGAGGGCAGCCATGTTTTGCTTTTTCGGTTTTTTGAAAACCGCCCGGATACCACTAAGTGGATTGGCAAAGATCATTCCCGAGTTCACACCGTAGGTCATGATCTCGTTGAGTCGTTGGGTCAGTCGCTTCACTGTCTCCAGGCTGCCTTTGGTTTCCAAAGGGCGCAGCAGCTCGATGACCCTCGGGGCATTGATCTGCGAGATAGGTGTTGTTCCCAGCGATGGAAAGACATGCAGTGTGAGCGAGCGCCAGATGTCCTCGGCATAAGCTTGAGTCACAGAATCCTTTTTCAGTTCAAACCACGCAGACGCCACGTTCTCGAATGTGTGCTCGGTTGCCTGTCTTTTTGTCTGCTCCAGCTCGCTACGTTGTTCTTTCGGGTCGATGCCCTGAGCGAGAAGCTCTCTGGCTTCGACAGTTTTCTTCCTGGCTTGAGCGAGCGAGAGTTCTGGGTAGGTGCCGAGGCCCATATTGATGCGGTTTTTGGTAATCGGCTGCCGGTAGTTGAAGTTCCATAGCGTAGAGCCATTGATCCTCACGCGCAGCTGTAAGCCGTCTCCATCGCTGAGGACGTAGTCCTTGTCTTTCGGCTTTACCGCTTTGAGCTGGCGGTCAGAGAGGCGGGTGGCTTGGGCGCACATGAGGTGTTCCATGACATCAATTGGTATTCCAAAAATTACCACTGAAGGGCTTGGAATACCATCTGGAATACCGGGTTACGTGGATTGTGTCGGACGCCCATAGACGCTAATAGACGCTAAAGCCTTGATTTTGCTGGATTGCAGGCACAAAAAAAGACGTCCTTGGACGTCTTTAGATGTAAAGTTGGTGGAGCCGGGGGGATTTGAACCCCCGTCCGCCAGTGCTCCGCTGTCGGTACTACATGCGTAGCCGTGTCTATTAAGTTAACCCTCAGCGACCCGACGGGCAGGGTGCTTTGGGCGAGTTGTGTAAGTTTTAGCCGCTTCGTCCACAACGTACTGCACGGCGATTCTGTTCTATATGACAATCATTTCGGGTTTACAGACATCCCCTGATGATTGCTGGGCCCGAAGGCACCAGGAGTGCATGTCAGCTGCAATTAAGCAGCGAGAGCAGCACCGTATTGGTCGTCATTGGCAACTATAAGAAGTTGCAACAGTGGATTTACGACTTCTGTTACCAAGTCGGCATGCACCTAAAGTTTCGTCACCGGCGTCGAATCCTAATCGGCCCCGAACTCATTGCCTCGTACATCATGTGAGGCAACAAGCCTGTGCAGTGTACGCCAAACGGCCTGCAAGGCCAACCCGAAGGTTGGCCCGGGCGTGAATCAATTGTTGGTGCCGGTGGATTTGCGCAGCTCCAGGATGGTTTGCGAGGTTTCCGCAACGCAGTCATCGATCTTGCCCTGGGCTTTGAGCGCCTGAGCCTTGCTCACGCTGGCTTCTGCACGCTGACTGAGTTCCGGGTTCGCTGACAGCTGCCCCTTCGCATTGTTGATGGTCTGGATATTGGCATCGCACAGGTCGGCAGGTTTGTCGGCGGCGAACGAGGTGGAGGCCAGCATCGAGGCCGTCACGAACAGACCTAACAGTACAGAACGTTTCATGTGTATCTCCTTGAACTGAGGGATCCAGACTTCGCTGGCCGTCAGGACGGGCAACCGAGTGGAGGAAAAGCCCCGAATTTCGGGGCCTGTTCTGTGGACTACGGTGGCGCGCAAGGGTTCTATTTTTCTTCAGCAGGCCTTGGCCCGAGTCACCCGATCCACCAGATAGACCAGCCCGTGATAGTCGATCCCGCCGTGTTGCGTCAGGCCGATCTCACAGGTGCGGCTGGTGGAAATCCCCTCGCTGCAATGCTGCACCGCATCCTTGAGCGTACGCAGCGAATGGCTGTTCAGCTCCGGCGTGGTGAAACCCTTGTCACCGGCGAACCCGCAGCAGTGAATACCTTCAGGGATGACCACGGTCTTGCTGCATTTGCGTGCCAGATCGATCAGCGCCTGGCTCTCGCCCAGATGCTGCGTGCTGCACGTCACGTGAACCGCAATCGGTGCTTCCTGCGGGGTGAAATCCAGGCGATCGAGAAGATGCGTACGGATGAAGCGCACCGGATCGTACAGATCCAGACGCACATCTCCCACGTCCTGAACCAGGCGCAGGGTGCACGGACTGGTGTCGCAATAGATCGGATCAAGCCCGCCGCGACTGGCGTGAAGCAGCGCGCCGATCAGTTCCTGACGCTTGTGTTCCGCCTGTTCGGTATAGCCTTTGGAAGCGAAGGGCTGACCGCAGCAGAGGTTGTCCTGATTGTCCGGAAAGACCACCTGGTAACCAGCCTTTTCCAGCAGACCACGGGTCTTGTCGTAGAGCGACATCTGCTCCTTGTCACCCGCCGCCGGGCCCATGACCCGCGATACGCACACCGCCAGATACACCACGCGCGGGCGCTCATCGGAGACACTCGGGCTGAAGCGAATGGCTTTTTCCGGTTGCGGCATCGCATTGGTCCACAGCGGCACCTGGCCTTTGGACAAGCGCGTCAGGGTCGCCGAAAGTTTGCCCAGACGCGGTGCGCCGAGCAGCATCCGTGCGCCGTTGGCCACGTGCAGGGTGAAGCGTGCGCCTTGCAGAGTCTTGGCGAAATTTCCTTCGATCCAGTCAGCGGTTTTCTGATGCGTGGCGTGACGGGCGCGAAGCTTTTTCACCAACTCACCGGTGTTGATGCCGACCGGGCAACGCTGCGCGCACAGGCCAGTCGCTGCGCAGGTTTCGATGCCTTGGTATTCGTAGGCTTTTTCCAGCTCGGTGGTGTCGACACCCGCGCGTTTTTTCGCCTGAATGTCGCGCCAGATCACGATGCGTTGGCGTGGGCTGAGGGTCAGTCCTTTCGACGGGCAGACCGGTTCGCAGAAGCCGCATTCGATGCATTTGTCGACGATCTCGTCAGCCGCTGGCAACGGTTTCAGGTGCTTGAGGTGGATCTGCGGATCCTCGCTGAGCACTACGTCCGGGTTGAGGATGCCGTTGGGGTCGAGCAGGCGTTTGAGCTGCCACATCAACTGATAGGCGTCGCTACCCCATTCCAGTTCAACGAACGGCGCCATGTTGCGCCCGGTGCCATGTTCGGCCTTCAGCGAACCGCCGAACTCCACCGCCACCAGTTGCGCGACGTCGTCCATGAACGCCTGATAGCGTACGACTTCTTCCGGGCTGTTGAAGCCTTGAGTGAAGACGAAGTGCAGATTGCCTTCCAGTGCGTGTCCGAAAAGTATCGCTTCGTCGTAGGCATGTTTATCGAACAGTGCAATCAGGCGGTTTACGCCGATGGCCAGTTGCTCGACCGGGAAGGTCACGTCTTCGATGATCACCGTGGTGCCGGTTTTGCGCACGGCGCCGACCGCGGGGAAGGTGTCTTTGCGGATCGCCCAGAGTTTGGCGTTCTCAGTCGGGTCTTCGGTGAAGTCGACCTGCTTTTCGACCGCGAAGCCACTGAGCGATGCCATGATCTGCGCCAGTTGCTCCTGCAGCAAAGCGGAGGAGGCCGCGCGGGATTCGATCAGCAGGGCGCAGGCATCGTCCGACAGCTGTTGTACGAAATCAGGCATGCCCGGTTTGTCCTGCACCGAGCGCAGGCTGCGTCGGTCCAGCAGTTCCACGGCGGAGACCGGTTGGCTTTTCAGCACAGTAACGGCGTTGCAACAGGTTTCCACATCGGGAAAGACGATCAGTGCCGAAGCCTTGTTCGGGTGGTCGATCACCGTGTCGTAGGTTACCGCACTGATGAATCCAAGGGTGCCTTCGGAACCGACCAGCAGGTGGCTCAAGATATCCACAGGCTCGTCGAAATCCACCAGCGCATTGAGCGACAGGCCGGTGGTATTTTTCAGACGGTATTTGTGGCGAATTCTGGCGGCCAGTTCGGCATTGGCGCGGGTCTCGCGGCCCAACGTCGCCAGGCGCTCCAGCAGTTCGCGGTGGCTTTCGCGAAAGGCTGCGACACTCGCGGCGTCTTCGGTGTCGAGGCGGGTGCCATCGGCCAGCACCAGGCGAATCCCGGCCAGCGTGTGATAGGTGTTTTGCGCCGTGCCGCAGCACATGCCGCTGGCGTTGTTGGCGACGATGCCGCCGATCTTGCAGGCGTTGATTGACGCAGGGTCCGGACCGATCTTGCGTCCGAACGGTGCCAGCCATGCGTTGGCCTGCGCGCCGATGACGCCCGGCTGCAGACGGATTTGCATGCCTTGGCCACGAATTTCGCGGGCGTTCCAGTTATCCCCAAGCACGATCAGCACCGAGTCGCTGATCGCTTGCCCGGAAAGGCTGGTGCCGGCGGCGCGAAAGGTCACCGGAACCTGATCGCGCTTGGCCAGTTTCAGCAACGCCACCACTTCGTCTTCGGATTCGACGCGGATCACCAGTTTGGGAATCAGCCGATAGAAGCTGGCATCGGTGCCGAAGGCCAGGGTCGACAATGGGTCATCAAAACGGCGCTCGGCCGGGATCAGTTGTTGCGCATCTCGCAGGAAAGTCGCCGGTAACGTCATTGGTCCTCCAGAATCAGAACCACCAGGTCTTTCGGGCCGTGGGCGCCATACGCCAGCACTTGTTCGATGTCGGCGGTTTTCGACGGGCCGGACACCAGCAGCGCATTGGTCGGCATGCCTTGCGCCCACTCGAATTCCTGTTGCACCTGATAGAAGTTGTCGCGGATTTCGCTGGCCTTGAGCAGGGCGAAATGCACCGGTGGTACCAGGCTCATCAACCGCGGTTCTTCGCGGGTTGGCCAGAGGATCAGGCTACCGGTCGCGGCGATGGCACCGAGGGTGCCGGTGACGCTGGCCGGGGTGTCGTTGAACAGCTCGGCTTTCCACTCCTCCATCGGTCGGTCGTAGGATTTCAGTGCCGGCAGATCGGGATTGTTCGCCCAGTGTTGTGTGATGCGTTGACCTTGGGGCGTTGTCGGTGCGATCAGCAGGCTTGGCAGTTGGCGATCACGCAGCAATTGCGCGAGCAGCGCCGGCCAGTCTGCGCCAGTCGTCAGATGGATTTCGGTGTGCACCGCTTCCATCAGTTTGCGCAGTTGCGGGATGCGTTGTTCGGCGCTGTAGGTGTAAGGCTGCGTCACCAGATTGACGTCGAAGTCGTCGGCAATCGGTGTGGCGCCAGTCAGACTTTTCCGTAGCTTGGCGAGGATATTTTGCTTGGCGCTCATCAGCGGTCTCCCTGTTTGGCCAGATGCTCGCGGGCCATGTCGTGCAGTGAGCGGGCAGCGGGTTTCGGTGCGCTGTGGTTTTGCGTCCACGGTCCGACATTACTTGGTGTCAGCGCACGCAGGCGTGTGGCGAAGAAGCCGAACAGTCGATACAGGGTCGGCGAGCTGTTGAGTTTCGCCCAGGCATTCCAGATGAAGCGTTCCTTGCGCGAATACTTGCTGCCCTGGCCGCGCATCACTTGATGCGGCGCGTCCGGGGCTTTGACGTTTTCTTCGCGAAGTCGGCGCAGAATTGCCGGGATCGGAATTTTCACCGGGCACACTTCACCGCAGGCACCGCACAGCGACGAAGCGCTCGGGTGATCCGGAACTTTCGCCAGGCCAACCATGTGCGGAGTGATGATTTTGCCAATCGGCCCCGGGTAAACCTCGCCGTAGGTGTGGCCGCCGACGCGGGTATA
Organism: Pseudomonas sp. H1h; assembly: GCF_000633255.1. Lineage (GTDB taxonomy): Bacteria > Pseudomonadota > Gammaproteobacteria > Pseudomonadales > Pseudomonadaceae > Aquipseudomonas. The sequence goes on along the minus strand of NZ_AYMJ01000014.1, from coordinate 73,385 downwards.
GACCGGGCAATGATTCATGCAGGCGCCGCAGCGGATGCAGTTCAGGGTCTGACGCAGTTCACTGTCGGCAAAGGCCTGGCTGCGACCGTTGTCGAGCAGCACCAGATGCACTTCCTGTGGGCCGTCGAGTTCATGCTCCTTGCGCGGGCCGGAGATCATGTTGACGTAGGTGGTGATCGGAATGCCCAGCGCCGAACGGGTCAGCAGCGACAGCAGCGGCACCACGTCGCGCAGGTTTTCCACGACTTTTTCGATGCCGGTGACGGCGATGTGCACCGGCGGTACGCTGGTGGTCATGCGCCCGTTGCCTTCGTTCTCCACCAGCAACAGGGTGCCGGTCTCGGCGACGGCGAAGTTGACACCGGAGACGCCGATGTCTGCTTCGAAGAATTTCTGCCGCAGGACTCTGCGACCGATCTGAATGAGTTGGTCAACGTCCTTGGTGTATTCCACGCCAAGTTTGTCGTGGAACAAGGACGCGACCTGACCGGCATTCTTGTGGATCGCCGGCATAATGATGTGTGAAGGCTTCTCGTGGTCGAGCTGGACGATGTACTCCCCCATATCGGACTCCAGGCATTCAACACCTTGAGCCTCGAGGAAATGGTTCATCTCCATCTCTTCGCTGACCATCGATTTGCCCTTGATCACTTGCCGCGCCTCGTGAGCGCGGATGATCGACAAGACGATGCCATTGGCCTCGTCCACCGTTTCCGCCCAGTGCACTGTCACACCGTTGCGGGTCAGGTTCTGTTCCAGTTGCTCGAGCAGGTCGGGCAACTTGGAGAGCGCGCGTGCCCTGATCGAGTTGCCCAGGGCGCGCAAGTGTTCTCTTTCGTGGGCATCGCTGAAAGCCGCGGCCCGCTTGGTCATCAGTGAATCCATGGCAGTGCGGAAGTTGTTCCGTAACTGCGCATCGCCCAAGGCATTGTGTGCCCGGGTGCGGAAATCCTCTTCTACGGCGACCGTAGGAATAATCGCGGAAGTGCTCATTGCGCACCTCCGGTTCTTTGCCACAGAAAGCTGGCGAGATGTTGCCCGCGCAGTGCTTCCTTTTGTTTCTCCAATGCGCCGTTGATGTTCATCAAACAGCCACAGTCGGCGCTCAATACCTTATGTGCGCCAGAGTCCTTCAACGCTTTGGTCTTGTCCGCCACCATCGCGCCGGATATATCTGGCATACGGACGCTGAATGTCCCACCGAAGCCACAGCATTCGCTTTCGTGATCGTGGTTGACCCGCTCCACGTTGCTCAACTGCGCCAACAACTCGCGACCGTGCAGGTGGGTATTCATTTCGCGCCGTGCCGAACACGAGGTGTGCAGCGCGACTTTGACCGGCTCGCCGCTGTCCTTGAGCTGCACCTTGCAGACGAACAGCAGGAACTCGGCCAGTTCATAGGTACGGGCCGCGAGGGCCTGCACCTGTTTCAACGTTTGCGGCTCGTCCTTGAACAAGTCGGCGTAATGCTCGCGCAGCATGCCCGCGCAGGAACCCGACGGCACCACCACCGGATAATCCCCGGCAAACAGCGCCAGTTGCGAGCGCGCGACCGTCCGTGCCTGCTCGGTGTAACCCGAGGTGTAGGCCGGTTGCCCGCAGCAGCTCTGCCCTTGCGGGTACTCGACCGTGATCCCTTCGCGCTCCAGCAAGTGGATCGCGTCCATCCCGGCTTCGGGGTAGAACAGGTCGACCACGCACGTACCGAACAGGTAGACCCGCGACGGTTTCTCGCTGGGGTATTGCCGAGGTTCGGACAGTGGCGGTGCAACACGGGTCGCGTTTGGCACTGCGTTGTAAAAAAGCTCGCTCATCAGGCGTGTCTCCGGGTGGTCCCGGTTATCCGTCCGCTGAGGCTGCTGAATATAGAGCGTGTGGCTTTCAGCAGCCTTACAGACCGGGGTGTGAATTGCTGACGCCGGCATCACGAACCGGCGTCGGTTATTTCCATGCTGCTTGTAGGCTCTTGCAGGTTTAGTGCACCAGCATGCCGGTGAACCAGTAGGCCTGGGCCAAAGTAATCAGGCCGACGATCGTGGCAAAGAATAGGCTGTGCTTGAGGGTGAAGCGGAACAGATCCGATTCCTTGCCCACCAGGCCGGTCGCAGCACAGGCCACGGCGATCGACTGTGGCGAGATCATCTTGCCGGTCACACCGCCGCTGGTGTTGGCCGCCACCAACAGGGTGTCATTGACGCCGATCTGGTGCGCAGTGGTGGCTTGCAGCGAGCTGAACAGCGCGTTGGAGGAAGTATCGGAGCCGGTCAGGAACACGCCGAGCCAGCCAAGGAATGGCGAGAAGAACGGGAACGCGGCACCGGTGGCTGCCAGCACCAGGGCCATGGTCGAAGACATGCCCGAGTAGTTGGTGACGAAGGCGAAGGCCAGCACCATACCGATCGACAGAATAGGCCAGCGCAGTTCGTAGAAGGTCTCCTTCAAAGTGGTAAGACCAGTTTTTAAGTTGATCTTCAGCACCAGCATCGAGATCAGCGCGGAGAAGAAAATTGCGGTGCCAGTCGCGGAAATCGGATCGAGTTTGAACACCGCCGGGATGGCCGTAGGAGCAGCCACGATTGGCGCGGTTTTGATCACCAATTGATCAAGGTGCGGGATCGCGAAGTTGAACACCCAACTGTACATCGAGCCGCCGGCGGCAAACATCGCTTTGAAAGGCTTCAGCGTCCAGATGGTCACCAGCACGGTAAGAATCAGGAACGGCGACCAGGCTTTGAATATTTCCCCGAGGCTGTAAGGCGAAGCCACAGTGGTGCGCTTCTGGCCGAAACCACCGACGCTGGCGGTGATTGCTGCGCTCGACGTGGCACCGGCGATTTGCGCGCCCGCAGTGCGTTTTGGCTGCCAGACCTTCAGGAACAGAGTCAGAGAGATCAGGCTGGCCAGAGCCGAGGTTATGTCCGGTAGTTCCGGGCCAATGAAGTTCGACGTGAAGTATTGGGTCACGGCGAAGCTCAACCCTGCAACCAGTGCTGCCGGCCAGGTTTCACGCACACCGCGCAGGCCGTCCATCATGAACACCAGCCAGAACGGCACGAACAGCGACAGCAGTGGCAATTGGCGACCGGTCATGGCGCCAATCTTGAACGCGTCGATACCGGTGACCTGGCCGGCCACGATGATCGGAATCCCCAAGGCACCGAAGGCCACCGGCGCGGTGTTGGCAATCAGGCACAGGCCAGCGGCGTACAGCGGGTTGAACCCGAGGCCGACCAGCAGCGCGGCGGTAATTGCCACGGGGGCGCCAAAACCGGCGGCACCTTCCAGGAACGCACCGAAGCAGAAACCGATCAGCAACACCTGCAGGCGCTGGTCGTCAGTGATCGACAGCACCGAACTGCGGATGACCTCGAACTGACCGCTCTTGACCGTCAGTTTGTAGAGAAATACCGCTGCAACAATGATCCAGGCAATCGGCCACAGACCGTAGGCAAAACCATATCCAGCCGCGGCGAAGGCCATGTCGACCGGCATGTGGAAGGCGAAAATCGCTACGGCGATCGACAGGGCGAGCGTGATGCTGCCGGCCACATGGCCCTTGAGGCGGAACACCGCCAGAGCGAGAAAGAAGAAAACGATAGGAATGACGGCCGCAAGTGCGGAGACGCCGAGACTGCCGAGCGGGGTGTAGAGCTGTTGCCAGGTTTGCATATGGGGTGGCCCCTAATTGTTGTTGGTCAGGCACTGTCAGCGTTCTTGGTTAATTGGTAATACCAATTTACAATCGCTGTTGGCTAGGGTAAAAGCCTTGATGACGGTGTGTCAATTTGTCGCCCTGAAACTTTTGTCGAATGAGCGGTGCAGATGTCATCTGATCCGGTCGGGCAAATGCTGTCTGACAGGTGTCGGCGAGGCGCTGATAGGCCAGAATAGAGAGCCCGGCGAGCGGTCGGGATCGTGGAGAAATGAGTTATGGGGTTTGATCAGATTCGTCAGCGCCGTTTGTCTGACGATATTGTCGAGCGACTCGAGGGGATGATCCTCGAGGGCACGCTGAAGTCCGGTGAACGGCTTCCGGCTGAGCGAGCGCTGGCCGAGCAGTTCGGCGTATCGCGGCCGTCATTGCGCGAAGCGATTCAGAAACTGGCGGCCAAGGGTTTGCTGGTCAGTCGCCAGGGCGGTGGCAACTATGTGGTGGAAACCCTTGGTTCGACGTTCAGCGATCCGCTGTTACTGCTGCTCGAGAGCAATCCGGAGGCGCAGCGTGACTTGCTGGAATTTCGGCACACTCTGGAGGCATCGTGCGCCTATTACGCAGCATTGCGCGCTACCGACGTGGATCGCGAGCGCCTGACAGCAGCGTTCAACGAGCTGCAGGATTGCTATACGCGGCATGACGAAGTGAGTCGGGTGGAGGAGGGCGCGGCGGATGCGAAGTTTCATCTGGCGATTGCCGAAGCCAGCCACAACGCGGTGCTGCTGCACACCATTCGCGGGCTATTCGATTTGCTCAAGCGCAACGTGGTGACCAACATCGGTGGCATGTACAAGCAGCGCACGGAAACCCGCGACATGCTGATTTCTCAGCACCGCGAGCTGTACCTGGCGATTATCGAAGGGCGCGCGGAGCAGGCGCGGGAAGTCTCCAGCCGACACATTCTGTATGTGCAGGAGGTGCTGGAAGAAGTGCGCCAAGAGGTTCAGCGCATGGCTCGGGCGGAGCGGCGCAAGGGGATGTGATCAGTTGTTTGTGTGTTGATGCTGCAATAGCTATCGCGAGCAGGCTCGCTCCCACATTTGAAATACATTCCAGGGTGGGAGCGACGGTGCGACGTTTCGACCTGCTCGCGAATACGCTTTAAAGGCAGAAGAAATTATTCTTCCTTGCCCTTGTTGCGCACGGCGCGCTGCAACTCACGACCGGCGTCGCGTTCGCGCTCGGTGTCACGCTTGTCGTATTCCTTCTTGCCCTTGCCCAGAGCGATCTCGCACTTGACCATGTGCTTGCTCCAGTAGAAGGACAGGCAGACGCAGGCGTAGCCTTTCTGTTGCACGGCAGCGGCGAGTTTTTCCAGCTCGCGCTTGTTGAGCAGCAGTTTGCGGGTGCGGGTCGGATCGGCGATGACGTGGGTGCTGGCGGTCATCAACGGCGTGATGTGACTGCCCAGCAGCCAGGCTTCGCCATCCTTGAGCAGCACGTAACTGTCGACCAGTTGCAGCTTGCTTGCCCGCAGACTTTTTACTTCCCAGCCGGCCAGGACCAGACCAGCCTCGAACCGATGTTCGATGAAGTAATCGTGTCGCGCCTTTTTGTTCTGCGCGATGGTCCCTGTAGGGTGTTTCTTCTGTTTAGCCATAGGGGCGGCATTATATGGAGATAAACGGTCCTCGGCTACGGTGATGCTGCGTGCTTGAGCAGGTTGAGTGAATCCCGGACAATGCGGCCTCTTTTTCTGATGCTTGGGCGTGATATTCGATGTCGACAGACAAGGTTTCTGTCCACGGCAGTTGGGCTAGCCGCTGGGTTTTCATATTCGCCGCGACCGGTTCGGCCGTGGGACTGGGCAGCATCTGGAAATTCCCCTACATGGTCGGGGTCTACGGTGGCGGCGCCTTCGTGCTGATGTTTCTGGCTTGCATCGCCCTGATCGGAGTCCCGGTCATGCTGGCTGAAACCCTGATCGGCCGGCGCGCACGGCAGAGTCCGGCGAACGCCTTGAAGGTGCTGGCGCTGGAAGCCGGGCATTCGGGCAAGTGGTCGTGGGGCGCATTTGCCGGAATGATCACCGCGTTGCTGATCCTGTCTTTCTATAGTGTGGTCGGCGGCTGGTCGCTGGATTACATCATCGACATGGGGCGCGGAGACTTCCAGGGTGCCACGGCGGATCAGGTTGGCGCTTATTTCGGCAATGTCATCTCCGATCCCTGGCGTCTGACACTTTGGCACACGGTTTTCATGCTGTTGTCGGCCGTGGTGATCGCCAAAGGCGTGGTCGCCGGGCTTGAGCGCAGTCTGCGAATCATGATGCCGCTGCTGTTCGTGATGGTGCTGGTGCTCCTGGGTTACAGCATGACCACCGGGCATTTCATGGAGGGCGTCCACTTCATGTTCGACTTCCACCCGGAAAAAGTCCTCGACGGCTTGCTGCCGGCCATGGGGCACGCATTCTTTTCGCTGAGCGTGGGCGTTGGCTCGATCATGATCTATGGCGCTTACATGACCAAGGAGGCCTCACTATCCGGCACCGTGGTGGGTGTGGCGTTGCTCGATACCTTTGTATCGCTGGTGGCGGGTCTGGCGTTGTTCCCGATCGTGTTTGCCGGCGGTTTGAACCCTAGCGAAGGCCCGGGCCTGATGTTCGTCAGCCTGCCATTTGCCTTCGGTAACGTGGTTTTCGGCCAGTTGATGGGCGTGGTGTTCTTTGTTCTGGTGGCGATTGCCGCCTGGAGCTCGGCGATTTCCCTGCTTGAGCCGATGGTTGCCTATCTGGTTGAACGCACCAAAATCAGTCGCGGCTGGGTGACTTTCTGGCTGGCATTCATCTGCTGGTTCGTCGGTCTGGGCACCGTGTTCTCCTTCAACATCTGGAAGGAAGCCAAATTTTTCGTGAACGAAGGCGGGCTGTTCCATCTCTACCAATGGGGGGCCGCGGGCGGTCTGGACTTCTTCGGTGTGATCGACTTCTTCACCTCGCGGATCATGTTGCCGCTCGGTGGCTTGTGCTTCGTGCTGTTTGCCGGTTGGGTGATGGGGCGTGATGCGGTGCGTGAAGAGTTGTCGATCCGTAATCCGCTGTTGTTTACCCTGTCCTTGTTCTTGATGCGCTATGTGGCGCCCATCGGCATTCTTGTAGTGTTTGCCACCCAGCTCTGGAAGTGACGCTTACATGACGACACATATTCAACGATCAGCGCTGCTGCCATACCCGGCGCAATTTCTTTATGACCTGGTCAACGACGTGGCGCGTTACCCGGAGTTTCTCCCTTGGTGTTCGTCTGCCGAGGTGCTGGAAAGCTCACCTGAGCATATGCGTGCCAGCGTCGGAGTGGCCAAGGGCGGTCTCAGTCAGCATTTCGTCACGCGCAACACGCTGGTGCCCGGGCAATCGATCGAAATGAATCTGGAAGAAGGTCCGTTCAATCAGTTGCACGGCGTCTGGGTGTTCAAGCCGCTGGGTGAAAAGGCCTGCAAGATCAGCCTTGATCTGTCGTTCGATTACGCCGGCCCGATAGTGCGCGCGACACTCGGCCCGTTGTTCAATCAGGCGGCGAATACGCTGGTGGATGCGTTTTGCCAGCGCGCCAAGCAGATGCATGGTTGAGCCGGTGATCGAGATAGAAGTGGTGTATGCCGCCGTGGATCGTCAGATCTTGCGCGCTGTCAGCCTCCCTGAAGGTACGACAGTGCGTGAGGCAGCGCTGAAATCCGGTATTGGGACTGAGTTCCCGACGCTGGACTTGAGCGAGTGCCCACTGGGTATCTTCGGCAAGGTGGTCAGTGATCCGCGGGCTCGCTTGATTCAGGCGGGGGATCGTATCGAGATCTACCGGCCATTGCTGGCGGATCCGAAAGAGGTGCGACGCTTGCGGGCGGCCAAGGCTGCCGAGGCCAAGGCGCGGAATCAGTAACGCGCCAAATCGCAGGCAATAAAAAACCCGGAATCTCCGGGTTTTTTATTGCGTCGCAAATTATTGCGGCGTGGTGTCCAGCGGCTCAGGCGTCGGAACCGGAACGGTTTCAACACCGTCCACGTCCTTCTGGATCTGATCCAGCAAGGAACCTGGTTTGGCTGGCTGTTCCGGCTTCGGCTTCTCGGCGTTCTCGGTAGCAGGCGCTGTCACGCTGGTGCCACTGTCCTTGCCCAGAATGGCTTCGTCACGGCTTACGCCCGGCATGAAGTCACCGGACAGGCTGACAAGCTGGTCGTTGGAGTTGAAGATAACACTCATGCGTTCCTGCTGACGTTCACCGCCACCAGGTTGCAGGCTGTACAGATAATCCCAGCGATCGGCATGGAACGTGTCGGTCAGCAGAGGGTTGCCCATGATAAACCGTACTTGCCGACGGGTCATTCCCGGGCGTAACTGGTCTATCATGTCCTGCGTGACGACATTGCCCTGCTGGATGTCGATTTTGTAAACCCCGGGGAATGAACAACCGGCGAGTGCGAGCAGTCCCACAAAGGTGAAACTGGTTAGCAAGAGCTTGGTGTTTTGCATCGGTGGGCGACTTCCACTATCTTGGCTGGGACAACGTAAACGCCGATCATACCCGCATTAAGAGAAGCTGCGAAGCAGCATCGCGAGAAAGCTGACCATGGTTGAAAATAGCGAACTACGCAAAGCCGGCCTCAAAGTGACCCTGCCACGGGTCAAGATCCTGCAAATGCTCGACTCTACCGAGCAGCGTCACATGAGTGCCGAGGACGTCTACAAGGCGTTGATGGAAGCTGGCGAGGACGTCGGTCTGGCCACGGTTTACCGTGTTCTGACCCAGTTCGAAGCCGCTGGCCTCGTGGTCCGTCACAACTTCGACGGTGGCCACGCGGTATTCGAATTGGCTGATGGTGGACACCACGACCATATGGTCAACGTGGAAACCGGTGAAGTCGTCGAATTCGTCAGCCCGGAAATCGAAAAGCTTCAGAAGGCAATTGCCGAGGAGCACGGTGTTGATCTGGTAGATCACAATCTGGTGCTGTACGTACGCAAGAAAAAGTAAGCATGTCGCGCGAATTTCAGGTTCGCGAAACGAACGAAGGCGACCCAAGGGTCGCCTTCGTGCTTTCTGTTGTGCATGAAACCTGAGGTCAGGCCTTGGCGGTGACGACCATCTTTTTCGCGTGAGCCAAAGACTCTTTGGTCAGATCGATGCCACCCAGCATCCGCGCCACTTCCTCTATCCGGTCGTTCTTGCTCAGCTTGGACACGGCGGTGTGAGTTGCTTGCTCGCCGCGCACCTTGTGCACAAATAAATGCTGATGCCCCTGCGCCGCGACCTGCGGCAAGTGCGTCACGGTCAGTACCTGCCCGCGATCACCCAGGCGTCGCAACAACTGGCCGACAATCTCCGCCGTCGGCCCGCCAATGCCCACGTCCACTTCGTCGAATACCAGGGTCGGCACCCGCGAGGTCTGCGCGGTGATCACCTGAATCGCCAGACTGATCCGCGACAGCTCGCCACCGGATGCCACTTTGGCCAGGGCCTTCAGCGGTTGCCCGGGGTTGGCACTGACCAGCAACTCCACTTGTTCCAGGCCGTTGGGCAGCAGTTCGTCGCTGCTGTTGGCGCGCAGTTCGATAGTGAAACGGCCTCCCGGCATGCCCAGGCGCTGGATCTCTTGCTCTACGGCGCTGGCGAGGCTGCCGGATGCCTGATGACGCAAGTCGCTCAGTTCTCGTGCCTTCTCTTGATAATGGCGGGCATAAGAAGCCAGTTCTTCGCCCAGACGCTCGATGGATTCGTCATTGGCGTTGAGCGTTTCGATTTCATCCAGCAGCTTCTGCTGCATTTCACCGACCTCGGTCGGCTGGATCCGGTGTTTGCGCGCCAGGGTGTAGATCGCGTCGAGGCGTTCTTCCAGATATTGCAGGCGCGCCGGATCGGCATCGAAGTTATCGAGGAAACGATTGAGCTCGCCCACCGCTTCTTCGACCTGGATCTGGGCGCTGGTGAGCAGACTGCTGGCCTCGCCCAGTGCACCAATCGAGTTGTTCACGCTCGACAGGCGATTGAGGCTGGCGGTCAGCGCGTTCAGCACGTTGCCGGAGTCGCTCTCGCTGCATTGCTCGACCACTTGTCGGCAAATGCCGAGCAGGGTTTCGGCGTTGGTCAGGTTTTTGTGCTCCTGCTCCAGCTGTTCCAGCTCGTTTTCGCCGAGGCCGAGGTTTTCCAGTTCTTCTAGCTGGTAGCTGAGCAATTGATGGCGAGCACGTTGTTCGTCGCCGGAATTGGAGAGTCGCTCCAGTTCCTGACGGGTTTGACGCCAGCGCTGAGCAGCCAGTTGAACCTGGCGCGCCAGATCGGTAGCGCCGGCGTATTCATCGAGCAGGCGGCGATGGGTATCGGTCTTCAGCAGCGACTGGTGTTCGTGCTGGCTGTGGATATCGATCAGCAGTTCGCCGAGGGCCTTGAGGTCGCCGAGCGGGCAGGGGGTGCCGTTGATATAGCCGCGCGAACGTCCTTCGGCAGTGATGACCCGGCGCAGGATGCACGGGCCGTCATTTTCGAGGTCGCGCTCGGCCAGCCAGGCATGGGCTTCAGGAATGTCGACCAGATCGAAGGTGGCAAGGATGTCGGCCTTGTCGGCGCCCGGGCGAACCACGCCGCTGTCGGCGCGATCGCCGAGGGTCAGGCCCAGCGCGTCGAGCATGATCGACTTGCCGGCGCCGGTTTCCCCTGTGATCACGCTCATCCCGCGATCGAGTTCGAGATCGAGATGTTCAACGATGGCGTAGTTGTGTACGGACAGGTGCACCAGCATAAAGGCCGCTCCCAGGCTTTAGGTCTGGTTATTTATACAGTGTTTTGTTTCGGCCTGACAATGCCCTCGCTTAGCTCGATTTGCTTGATCCGATCAAATGCTTAGTCCAGCCGGGAATGACAATGCAGCACTTTTTTGTAGGGGTAATCATTGCAGGCCCTTGAAGCCTGATTTTACGGCCCCATATATCGGGGCAGAAGCGCGAGTCGAGCTCGCGGACGTAATTGAAAGGAGAATCCTATGGCTGACGAACAGACAGTAGATACGCAAAATCCAGAAGCCAATCAGGCGCCCGAGACTTCGGGTGACGACCTGGCGACCCGTGTACAAGTGCTCGAAGAGCAATTGGCCGCCGCGCAGGATCAGTCTCTGCGCGTAGCTGCCGATCTGCAGAACGTCCGCCGCCGTGCCGAGCAGGATGTTGAAAAGGCCCACAAGTTTGCCTTGGAAAAATTCGCCAGCGACTTGCTGCCGATCGTCGACAGCCTGGAGCGCGGCCTTGAGCTGTCGAACCCGGACGACGAAAGCATCCGTCCGATGCGTGAAGGCATCGAACTGACGCTGAAGATGTTCCACGACACCCTCAAGCGCTACCAGCTTGAAGCGATCGATCCGCATGGCGAGCCGTTCAACGCCGTTCACCATCAGGCGATGGCCATGCAGGAAAGTGCCGACGTAGAACCGAACAGCGTTCTGAAGGTGTTCCAGAAGGGTTATCAGCTCAACGGGCGCCTGTTGCGTCCGGCCATGGTTGTGGTCAGCAAGGCGCCGGCGCCAATTTCGCCTTCGATTGACGAGAAGGCTTGAAATTAGCCGCAAGGCCCCCATTTAGAAGTCAAGCGTTTAAGTATTACCGCAGTTAGCCACCACTGCTGCGGCAAAAAAATCCAAAGTTTCGGGAGAGTGAACATGGGCAAAATTATCGGTATCGACCTGGGGACTACCAACTCCTGCGTCTCCGTGCTGGAAAACGGCAAAGCCAAAGTTATTGAAAACGCTGAAGGCGCGCGCACCACGCCGTCGATCATCGCTTACGCCAACGATGGCGAAATCCTGGTAGGTCAGTCGGCCAAGCGTCAGGCAGTGACCAACCCGCACAACACCCTGTACGCAGTAAAGCGTCTGATCGGTCGTCGTTTCGACGAAGAAGTTGTGCAGAAAGACATCCAGATGGTCCCTTACAAGATCGTCAAGGCTGATAACAATGACGCCTGGGTAGAAGTGAACGGCCAGAAAATGGCGCCGCCACAAATCTCGGCTGAAATCCTGAAGAAGATGAAGAAGACCGCCGAAGACTACCTCGGCGAGCCAGTGACCGAAGCGGTAATCACCGTTCCGGCCTACTTCAACGACAGCCAGCGTCAGGCGACCAAAGACGCCGGCCGCATCGCGGGTCTGGACGTAAAACGTATCATCAACGAACCAACCGCAGCGGCTCTGGCTTACGGTATGGACAAGGCCAAGGGCGATCACACCGTGATCGTTTATGACCTGGGTGGCGGTACGTTCGACGTTTCCGTGATCGAGATCGCTGAAGTTGACGGCGAGCACCAGTTCGAAGTGTTGGCCACCAACGGTGACACGTTCCTGGGCGGTGAAGACTTCGACATTCGTCTGATCGACTACCTCGTTGACGAATTCAAGAAAGAAAGCGGCATGAACCTCAAAGGTGACCCGCTGGCCATGCAGCGGCTGAAAGAAGCCGCTGAGAAAGCCAAGATCGAGCTGTCGTCCGCTCAGTCGACCGACGTCAACCTGCCGTACATCACTGCAGATGCCACCGGTCCTAAGCACCTGAACGTGAAGATCTCGCGTGCCAAGCTCGAAGCTCTGGTTGAAGACCTGGTTCAGCGCACCATCGAACCTTGCCGCATCGCCATGAAAGACGCTGGCCTGGATGTTGGCGCGATCAACGACGTGATTCTGGTCGGTGGTCAGACTCGTATGCCGCTGGTACAGAAGCTGGTTACTGATTTCTTCGGTAAAGAAGCTCGTAAAGACGTTAACCCGGACGAAGCTGTTGCCATGGGTGCTGCAATCCAGGGCGCCGTTCTGGCGGGTGACGTGAAAGACGTTCTGCTGCTCGACGTCAGCCCGCTGACCCTGGGTATCGAAACCATGGGTGGCGTGATGACCGCGCTGATCGAGAAAAACACCACGATTCCTACCAAGAAATCGCAAGTGTTCTCGACTGCCGACGACAATCAGGGCGCCGTGACCATTCACGTCCTGCAAGGCGAGCGTAAGCAAGCTGCGCAGAACAAGTCCCTGGGCAAGTTCGACCTGGCCGACATTCCACCAGCTCCACGTGGCGTGCCGCAGATCGAAGTGACCTTCGACATCGACGCCAACGGCATCCTGCATGTCGGCGCGAAAGACAAGGCAACCGGCAAGACCCAGTCGATCGTGATCAAGGCCAACTCCGGTCTGTCCGACGAAGAAATCGAGCGCATGGTGCGTGACGCCGAGGCCAATGCCGAGGAAGACCGCAAGTTCGAAGAGCTGGCCGCTGCCCGTAACCAGGGTGATGCACTGGTTCACTCGACTCGCAAAATGGTTGCTGACGCGGGCGATAAAGTCACCGCCGAAGAGAAGACCGCGATCGAAGCTGCTGTGGTTGCACTGGAAGCCGCTGTAAAAGGCGACGACAAGGCTGCCATCGAAGCCAAGGTTGAAGAGCTGTCGAAAGTCTCGGCACCGGTTGCCCAGAAGATGTACGCCGAACAGGCTCAGCCTGCCGAAGGCGCAGCGCCACACGACGAGAAGGCTGAAAAGGCTGACGACGTTGTTGATGCCGAGTTCGAAGAAGTAAAAGACCACAAGTAAGTTGTTGGTCGGCCGGTTGACTGCCTTTGGGCGGTGACTGGTAGGATGTCGCCGCGCGGGAGCTTGCTCCCGCGTTGGCGTATCTGGAATACGCGAATTTTTACAGCATGCGACAAGCCTCGCGTGTTGCTGGTATGGCCGGAAATGCTCCTGCTTTTCGCGCCGCAAGTACCGCATGAAACAAAGACCAGGATCGTTGAATTGACGTGAGTTGGGTCCGGGCCTGTATTGGGGCTCAACGAGTTTGGCCATCCTCAGGAGGGGTTTGCCGAACGTCCTCAAGAGTGCAAAAGACTTATGGCAAAGCGTGACTATTACGAAGTGTTGGGTGTTGAGCGTGGCTCAAGCGATGCAGACCTGAAAAAGGCTTACCGTCGCCTGGCGATGAAGCATCACCCTGACCGTAATCCCGATGACAAAGCGTCGGAAGAACTGTTCAAAGAGGCCAACGAGGCCTACGAAGTATTGTCCGACTCCAGCAAGCGTGCGGCGTACGATCAGTACGGCCATGCCGGTGTAGACCCGAGCATGGGTGGCGGCGGCGCCGGTTTCGGTGGGCAGAATTTCTCTGACATCTTTGGCGATGTCTTCAGTGATTTCTTCGGCGGCGGTCGCGGCGGTTCCCGTGGCGGCGCTCAGCGTGGCAGCGATTTGCGCTACACCCTGGAGCTGAATCTGGAAGAAGCGGTGCGCGGTACCACCGTGAATATCCGCGTCCCGACACTGGTCAACTGCAAGCCGTGCGATGGTTCGGGTGCGAAGAAAGGCTCGTCGCCATCGACTTGCCCGACGTGCGGCGGCATCGGTCAGGTGCGTATGCAACAAGGCTTCTTCTCGGTGCAGCAGACCTGCCCGCGCTGCCATGGCCAGGGCAAGATCATTTCCGACCCGTGCGATTCGTGCCACGGCGACGGCCGTGTCGAAGAGTACAAGACGCTGTCGGTGAAAGTGCCGGCTGGTGTTGATACCGGCGACCGCATTCGTCTGTCCGGCGAAGGTGAGGCGGGTACTCAAGGTGGCCCGACTGGCGACCTGTACGTTGTGATCAACGTGCGCGAACACGACATCTTCCAGCGTGATGGCAAGCATCTGTTTTGCGAAGTGCCGATCAGCTTTGTGGATGCGGCGCTGGGCGGCGAGCTGGAAATTCCGACCCTCGACGGTCGCGTCAAACTGAAAATCCCCGAAGGCACCCAGACCGGCAAGCAGTTCCGTGTACGCGGTAAAGGCGTGGCGCCGGTACGTGGTGGTGGTGCGGGCGATCTGATGTGTCGCGTCGCGGTCGAGACCCCGGTCAACCTGAACCGTCGCCAGCGCGAATTGCTCGAAGAATTCCGCAGCTCGCTGGCGGACGACAACAGTCACTCGCCGAAAACCACCGGTTGGTTCGATGGTGTGAAGCGCTTCTTCGGCGATCTGTAAGGAGTCGGCATGCGACGTATAGCTGTGATGGGCGCCGCCGGGCGCATGGGCAAGATTCTGGTCGAGGCCGTGCAGCAGCGCGCGCCGTTGACTGGCCTGACCGCTGCGATCGTTCGTCCCGGCAGTACGCTGATCGGGGTGGACGCCGGTGAACTGGCTTCATTGGGGCGCATCGGGGTGCCGTTGTCCGGCAATCTGGAATCGGTGGCGGAAGAGTTCGACGTATTGATCGACTTCACCCTGCCGGAAGTCATGCTGAAAAACCTCGCGTTCTGTCGCAAGGCCGGCAAGGCCATGGTCATCGGCACCACTGGGCTGGACGCCGCGCAGAAGCAGTTGTTGGCAGAGGCGGGCAAGGATATTCCGATCGTCTTCGCGGCCAACTTCAGCGTTGGGGTCAACCTGTCGCTCAAGCTGCTCGAGATGACTGCCCGGGTGCTGGGTGATGATGCCGACATCGAGATTATCGAAGCGCATCACCGGCACAAGATTGATGCTCCGTCGGGCACGGCATTGCGCATGGGCGAAGTAATCGCCGAGGCGCTGGATCGTGATCTGCAGAAAGTCGCAGTCTACGGTCGTGAAGGCCACACCGGTGTGCGCGAGCGCGAAACCATCGGTTTCGCCACCGTTCGCGGTGGTGATGTGGTGGGTGATCACACCGTGCTGTTCGCCTGCGAAGGCGAGCGCCTGGAGATCACGCACAAGGCTTCCAGTCGCATGACATTCGCCAAGGGCGCGGTGCGTGCGGCGTTGTGGCTGGATGCTCGCGAGCCAGGTCTGTATGACATGCAGGACGTGCTCGATCTGCATTGATTGACTGTTTTACCCAGCGCAAACGCCCTGTTTGCGCTGGTTTTTCTTCGCCGCGCGACGCCCTGTCGCATTCTCCGGCCTTTTAGGCTCTTTAGCGGTGGACCAAAAAAGCCTTTTTCTGTAAGCTACAGCTTTAGTGTGTCCACTAAAAGCGCGCAGAATAATTCAGTGAAGAAGCGGGGTGACGTGTCCATACGTCACTCCGCTTTTTTACAACCTGCGATCGCCCTTTCATGCGTTATTTACGGGAGGTCTTCTTGACTAAGCCAGCCATACTTGCCCTTGCTGATGGCAGCATTTTTCGCGGCGAAGCCATTGGAGCCGACGGTCAAACCGTTGGTGAGGTGGTGTTCAACACCGCAATGACCGGCTATCAGGAAATCCTTACCGATCCTTCCTACGCCCAACAGATCGTTACCCTGACTTACCCGCACATCGGCAATACCGGCACCACGCCGGAAGACGCCGAGTCTGACCGCGTATGGTCCGCTGGCCTGGTCATCCGTGACCTGCCGCTGGTAGCGAGCAACTGGCGTAACACGATGTCCCTGTCCGATTACCTGAAAGCCAACAATGTTGTGGCGATCGCCGGTATCGACACTCGCCGCCTGACCCGCATCCTGCGCGAAAAAGGCGCACAGAACGGCTGCATCATGGCCGGCGACAACATCTCCGAAGAGGCGGCAATCGCCGCGGCGCAAGGCTTCCCTGGCCTGAAGGGCATGGATCTGGCAAAAGTCGTCAGCACCAAGACCCAATACGAATGGCGCTCGACTGTCTGGGATCTGAAGACCGACAGCCACGCGACCATCGAAGCCTCCGAGCTGCCATACCACGTGGTTGCCTACGACTACGGCGTCAAGGTCAACATCCTGCGCATGCTGGTCGAGCGCGGCTGCCGCGTTACCGTGGTGCCAGCCCAGACTCCGGCCGCCGATGTGCTGGCGCTGAAACCGGATGGCGTGTTCCTGTCCAACGGCCCGGGTGACCCGGAGCCTTGCGACTACGCGATCAAGGCGATCAAGGAAGTGCTGGAAACCGAAATTCCGGTGTTCGGCATCTGCCTCGGCCACCAACTGCTGGCCCTGGCCTCCGGCGCCAAGACCCTGAAAATGGGTCACGGTCACCACGGTGCGAACCACCCGGTGCAGGATCTGGACACGGGTGTCGTGATGATCACCAGCCAGAACCATGGTTTTGCGGTAGACGAAGAAACCCTGCCCGCCAACGTTCGCGCGATTCACAAATCGCTGTTCGACGGCACCCTGCAGGGCATCGAGCGCACCGACAAGAGCGCGTTCAGCTTCCAGGGCCACCCTGAAGCGAGCCCGGGCCCGAACGATGTCGCGCCACTGTTCGACCGCTTCATCAACGAGATGGCCAAGCGACGCTAAGCGTTCGCCTTGAGACTGTAGAGAGAAGCCCTCGAGGGCGGCCCCGGCACCGGCGGCCCCTTCGAGACTTCAGAAATCGATCAAGACGGCTTGCCGACTGACCTGCGGATTTGAGTGACAAACCCATGCCAAAACGTACAGACATTAAAAGCATCCTGATTCTCGGCGCTGGCCCGATCGTTATCGGCCAGGCCTGCGAATTCGACTACTCCGGCGCCCAGGCCTGCAAAGCCCTGCGCGAAGAGGGTTATCGCGTCATCCTGGTGAACTCCAACCCGGCCACCATCATGACCGACCCGGACATGGCCGACGCCACGTACATCGAGCCGATCAAGTGGCAGACTGTTGCCAAGATCATCGAAAAAGAGCGTCCGGATGCGGTGCTGCCAACCATGGGCGGCCAGACCGCTCTGAACTGCGCCCTGGACCTGGAGCGCGAAGGCGTTCTGGAAAAATTCGGCGTAGAAATGATCGGCGCCAACGCCGACACCATCGACAAGGCTGAAGACCGTTCGCGTTTCGACAAGGCGATGAAATCCATCGGCCTGGCGTGCCCGCGTTCCGGTATCGCCCACAGCATGGAAGAGGCCAACGCGGTCCTCGAGACCCTGGGCTTCCCGTGCATCATCCGTCCGTCCTTCACCATGGGTGGCACCGGTGGCGGTATCGCTTACAACCGTGAAGAGTTCGAAGAAATCTGCGCCCGTGGTCTGGACCTGTCGCCGACCAAAGAGCTGCTGATCGACGAATCGCTGATCGGCTGGAAAGAATATGAAATGGAAGTTGTCCGCGACAAAAAGGACAACTGCATCATCGTCTGCTCGATCGAGAACTTCGACCCGATGGGCGTGCACACTGGTGACTCGATCACCGTGGCTCCAGCGCAGACCCTGACCGACAAGGAATACCAGATCCTGCGTAACGCCTCCCTGGCGGTACTGCGCGAGATCGGCGTCGAGACCGGCGGTTCCAACGTTCAATTCGGTATCTGCCCGAACACTGGCCGCATGGTCGTGATCGAGATGAACCCGCGCGTATCGCGTTCCTCGGCGCTGGCTTCGAAAGCCACCGGTTTCCCGATCGCCAAAGTCGCCGCCAAGCTGGCGGTGGGCTACACCCTCGACGAACTGTCGAACGACATCACCGGCGGCAAGACCCCGGCGTCCTTCGAACCGTCGATCGACTACGTCGTGACCAAGCTGCCACGTTTCGCCTTCGAGAAATTCGCCAAGGCTGACGCGCGCCTGACCACCCAGATGAAGTCGGTGGGTGAAGTCATGGCCATCGGTCGCACCTTCCAGGAATCCCTGCAGAAAGCCCTGCGCGGTCTGGAAGTCGGCGTTTGCGGTCTGGACGAGAAGCTCGACCTGAGCAACCCGGAAAGCATGAGCGTGCTCAAGCGTGAGCTGACCGTGCCGGGCGCCGAGCGTATCTGGTACGTGGCAGATGCGTTCCGCGCCGGCATGACCGTCGAAGAAATCTTCGGCATGAACATGATCGACCCGTGGTTCCTGGTACAGATCGAAGATCTGATCAAGGACGAAGAGAAGGTCAAGACCCTCGGTCTGTCCGCTATCGACCGCGACCTGATGTACAAGCTCAAGCGCAAAGGCTTCTCCGATCAGCGTCTGGCCAAGCTGCTGGGTGTGACCGAGAAGAATCTGCGTACTCACCGTCAAAAGCTGGAAGTGTTCCCGGTCTACAAGCGCGTTGACACCTGTGCTGCCGAGTTCGCCACCGACACCGCTTACCTCTACTCGACTTACGAGGAAGAGTGCGAAGCAGCGCCGTCCGGTCGCGACAAGATCATGATTCTGGGTGGCGGTCCGAACCGTATCGGCCAGGGTATCGAGTTCGACTACTGCTGTGTGCACGCAGCCCTCGCACTGCGCGAAGACGGTTACGAGACCATCATGGTCAACTGCAACCCGGAAACCGTTTCCACCGACTACGACACTTCCGACCGCCTGTACTTCGAGCCGGTGACTCTGGAAGACGTGCTGGAAATCTGCCGTGTAGAGAAGCCGAAAGGCGTGATCGTCCAGTACGGCGGCCAGACTCCGCTGAAACTGGCTCGTGCCCTTGAAGCGGCGGGCGTGCCAATCATCGGCACCAGCCCGGACGCAATCGACCGCGCCGAAGACCGTGAGCGCTTCCAGCAAATGGTTGAGCGCCTGAACCTGCGTCAGCCGCCAAACGCCACTGTGCGCAGCGAAGACGAAGCTGTTCGTGCTGCCGCCAAAATCGGCTATCCGCTGGTGGTGCGCCCGTCCTACGTACTGGGCGGCCGCGCGATGGAAATCGTTTACAAGGAAGACGAACTCAAGCGTTACCTGCGTGACGCGGTGCAAGTGTCCAACGACAGCCCGGTGCTGCTCGATCACTTCCTCAACTGCGCCATCGAGATGGACGTGGATGCGGTATGCGACGGCAAAGATGTGGTGATCGGCGCGATCATGCAGCACATCGAGCAAGCGGGCGTTCACTCCGGTGACTCCGCGTGCTCGCTGCCACCCTACTCGCTGCCGGCGCACATCCAGGACGAGATGCGCGAACAGGTCAAGAAAATGGCCCTGGAACTGGGCGTTGTCGGCCTGATGAACGTACAGTTGGCGCTGCAAGGCGAAGACATCTACGTCATCGAAGTCAACCCGCGCGCTTCCCGTACCGTACCGTTTGTGTCCAAGTGCATCGGTGTGTCTCTGGCAATGATCGCTGCTCGCGTCATGGCCGGTAAGACCCTGAAGGAAATCGGCTTCACCAAGGAAATCATCCCGAACTTCTACAGCGTGAAAGAGGCGGTGTTCCCGTTCGCCAAATTCCCTGGCGTTGACCCGATCCTCGGCCCAGAGATGAAGTCCACCGGTGAAGTGATGGGCGTCGGCGACACCTTCGGTGAAGCGTTCGCCAAGGCCCAGATGGGCGCGAGCGAAGTGCTGCCGACCGGCGGTACCGCGTTCATCAGCGTGCGTGACGACGATAAACCACTGGTTGCAGGCGTGGCCCGTGATCTGATCAACTTGGGCTTCGAAGTGGTCGCCACTGCCGGTACTGCCAAGCTGATCGAAGCCGCAGGCCTGAAAGTGCGCCGCGTGAACAAGGTGACCGAGGGTCGTCCGCACGTGGTCGACATGATCAAGAATGACGAAGTCACCCTGATCATCAACACCACTGAAGGTCGTCAGTCGATCGCTGATTCCTACTCCATTCGTCGCAATGCCCTGCAGCACAAGATTTACTGCACTACCACCATTGCGGCGGGCGAAGCTATCTGTGAAGCGCTGAAGTTCGGTCCCGAGAAGACCGTGCGCCGCTTGCAGGATCTACACGCAGGATTGAAGGCATGATCAAATACCCAATGACCGTCCAGGGCGCGAAAGCCCTGGAAGAAGAACACGCTCATCTGACCAAGGTCGTTCGTCCGAAGCTCAGCCAGGACATCGGTACGGCTCGCGAGTTGGGTGACCTGAAGGAAAACGCCGAATACCATGCCGCCCGCGAACAGCAGGGCATGGTAGAGGCGCGGATTCGTGACATCGAAGGCCGGATTCAGAATCAGGTCATCATCGACGTCACGACTATTCCTCATACCGGCAAGGTGATCTTCGGTACAACCGTCGAAATCGCCAACGTCGAGACTGATGAGTCCGTGACTTACCACATCGTGGGTGAGGACGAGGCTGACTTCAAACTCGGCAAGATTTCGGTTGGCTCGCCTCTGGCCCGTGCCTTGATCGGCAAGGAAGAGGGCGATGTAGTCGCCGTGAAAACGCCAAGCGGCGTTATCGAGTACGAGATTGTCGAAGTCCGTCACATCTGAAAGAGGGCGCCCGCTACGTGCGGGCGCCATGCTTTGGCAGCTGGCCCAGATGTTGTGGGTCGGCGGCTTCTGGTTGATTCATCTCGGTTTGCGAGCGGTGTTGGGCAAGATTGGTCTGGCACCGTTGCTGGTCGATGAGATCGCCGATGCGTTTGCAGTGCCGGTGGTGAGTTTTGCCCTCGCGTGCGTGATCTTTCAGGCTTTGGTGCTGGTACAGGCCGAGGGCCTTGTCAGTCTATGGCGGGATTTTCGCGGGCAGGTGCTGCTGATGGCGTTGTACGCGTGTGCGATGTTTGTCGCCGTGCGTGTCGGCTGGCCGGATGCGCAGCGCTGGCAGGAATTCAGTTTTCTGGTATTGGGCTTTTCAGGCCTGGTGCTGGTGCTGCAACCAGTGCCGGGATGGAGTGGCAGGGTGCGCGAAGCACACCCTTGACCCTTGTCATCACTTGAAGCGATGAACGTTCGACAGCTGCTTGTTGACGCTGAAGTTCTTGCGGTAAACCAGTGCCATCTTGCCGATGACCTGAACCAGGTCCGCTTTGCCGACCTTGCACAGTTCTGCAATGTGCGCCAGGCGCGACTCGCGATCGAGGATGTTGAGCTTGATCTTGATCAGCTCGTGATCCGCCAATGCGCGTTCAAGTTCGGCTAACACACCTTCAGTCAAACCGTTGTCCGCCACCGTCAAAACGGGTTTCAGATGGTGGCCAATGGATTTGTACTGTTTCTTCTGCTCTGGAGTGAGCGGCATAATCTGACCCTTTCGTCTGGATTCTGTAAAATGGCGGCCATTTTACCCGAGGGTTCGTGGATCCGCCCAATTAATCACGACCCTTATCATCGAGGTGCCCAATGGCGCGTTCCAAGACAAGCCTTGGTTGGCTGAAACGACATGTCAACGATCCCTATGTGAAGCAGGCGCAGAAGGATGGCTACCGCTCGCGTGCAAGTTACAAGCTTCTGGAGATCCAGGAGAAATACAAGCTGATCCGTCCCGGCATGAGCGTTGTCGACCTGGGTGCCGCGCCTGGTGGCTGGTCGCAGGTGACTAGCCGGCTGATCGGTGGTCAGGGGCGTCTGATCGCCTCGGACATCCTGGAAATGGACAGCATCCCGGACGTGAATTTCATCCAGGGTGACTTCACCGAGGACGAAGTGCTCGCGCGGATCCTTGAAGCCGTGGGTAATTCGCAGGTGGACCTTGTGATTTCCGATATGGCCCCCAATATGAGTGGTACGCCTGAAGTGGACATGCCAAAAGCCATGTTCCTTTGCGAGCTGGCGCTTGATCTGGCGGAGCGGATTCTCAAGCCGGGCGGTAATTTCGTGATCAAGATCTTTCAGGGCGAAGGGTTTGATGTTTACCTGAAGGACGCTCGCAAAAAATTCGACAAGATCCAGATGATCAAGCCGGATTCGTCCCGTGGCAGTTCCCGCGAGCAATACATGCTGGCTTGGGGTTACCGCGGGCGTAGTGAGTAAAACGAGGTTTTTCGGCGGGGTGATAGGTATTTCGTATTTCGCCCCGCGCGCATAAGCGAATATTGTGTAGAAAGTGTTTCACAAAGGGTTACAGACGGCGCCTGCCAGAGCTGTAGGTAATGTAGTAAGTTAGGCCGGTGAATATCATGCGAAGCGCGCGCCAGTAGCGGAGCTTGCTTCAGAGGGTAGTTAATTGAACGATATGGCAAAGAATCTGATCCTGTGGTTGATCATCGCGGCAGTCCTGGTGACGGTGATGAACAACTTCTCCAGCCCTAACGAGCCGCAGACCCTCAACTATTCCGACTTCATCCAGCAGGTCAAGGATGGCAAGGTCGAGCGCGTAGCCGTTGACGGCTATGTGATTACCGGCAAACGCAACGACGGCGACAGCTTCAAGACCATTCGTCCGGCGATCCAGGACAATGGCCTGATCGGCGACCTGGTCGACAACCACGTTGTGGTCGAAGGCAAACAGCCTGAGCAGCAAAGCATCTGGACCCAGCTCCTGGTGGCCAGCTTCCCGATCCTGGTAATCATCGCGGTGTTCATGTTCTTCATGCGCCAGATGCAGGGCGGGGCGGGCGGCAAGGGCGGACCGATGAGCTTCGGCAAGAGCAAGGCGCGCCTGCTTTCCGAAGACCAGGTGAAAACCACCTTGGCTGACGTTGCCGGTTGCGACGAAGCCAAGGAAGAAGTTGGCGAGCTGGTCGAGTTTCTGCGTGACCCGGGCAAGTTCCAGCGTCTGGGCGGTCGCATTCCGCGCGGCGTGCTGATGGTCGGTCCTCCGGGCACCGGTAAAACCTTGCTTGCCAAGGCGATTGCCGGCGAAGCGAAGGTGCCGTTCTTCACCATTTCCGGTTCCGACTTTGTTGAAATGTTCGTGGGTGTCGGTGCGAGCCGTGTTCGCGACATGTTCGAACAAGCCAAGAAACACGCTCCATGCATCATCTTCATCGACGAAATCGACGCCGTCGGTCGCCACCGTGGCGCCGGCATGGGTGGCGGTCACGACGAGCGCGAGCAGACTCTCAACCAATTGCTGGTGGAGATGGACGGCTTCGAGATGAACGACGGCATTATCGTGATTGCTGCTACCAACCGTCCTGACGTGCTCGACCCTGCGCTGCTGCGTCCGGGACGTTTCGACCGTCAGGTGGTGGTTGGTTTGCCGGATATCCGTGGTCGTGAGCAGATCCTCAAGGTTCACATGCGCAAAGTGCCAATGGGTGACGACGTTGCTCCGGCAGTCATCGCGCGTGGTACTCCGGGTTTCTCTGGTGCGGACCTGGCCAACCTGGTCAACGAAGCTTCGCTGTTCGCTGCGCGCAGCGGCAAGCGCATTGTTGAAATGAAAGAGTTCGAACTGGCTAAAGACAAGATCATGATGGGCGCCGAGCGCAAATCGATGGTCATGTCCGAGAAAGAAAAACAGAACACCGCTTATCACGAAGCCGGCCACGCCATCGTTGGTCGCGTAGTGCCTGAGCATGATCCGGTCTACAAGGTCTCGATCATTCCGCGCGGTCGTGCGCTGGGTGTGACCATGTTCCTGCCGGAAGAGGATCGCTACAGCCTGTCCAAGCGTGCACTGATCAGTCAGATCTGCTCGCTGTACGGCGGCCGAATCGCTGAAGAAATGACCCTTGGTTTCGACGGTGTAACCACCGGCGCTTCCAACGACATCATGCGTGCCAGCCAGATTGCACGGAACATGGTGACCAAGTGGGGTCTGTCGGAAAAACTCGGTCCGCTGATGTACGCCGAAGAAGAGGGTGAAGTGTTCCTCGGTCGCGGCGGTGGTGGTCAGAATGCAAGTTTCTCCGGTGAGACGGCCAAGCTGATCGACTCGGAAGTGCGCAGCATCATCGATCAGTGCTACGGCACCGCGAAACAGATTCTCACGGACAACCGCGACAAGCTGGACGCAATGGCGGATGCGCTCATGAAGTACGAAACGATTGATGCCGAGCAGATCGACGACATCATGGCGGGCCGTACACCTCGTGAACCTCGCGACTGGTCGGGCGGTACCGGCACCGGTACGCCGCCTCCAGTGGTCCAGGATGAGCGTCCGGAAACACCGATTGGCGGTCCGGCTGCTGACGTTTAAGGTTTGAAATGACTTCTGTACAGTCCCTGACCCGGTTGCCTTGCGGCAACCGGGTTCTTGATTTGGCCCGGACGCATGTCATGGGCATTCTCAATGTCACCCCTGATTCTTTTTCCGACGGCGGCCGTTACAGCCAGCGGGACGTGGCCTTGCGCCACGCCGAGGCCATGGTGGCGGCCGGGGCGACGCTGATTGACGTCGGTGGTGAGTCGACCCGCCCAGGTGCCCGCGCGGTTTCGCCGCTGGAAGAGCTGGAGCGCGTAGCGCCCATCGTAGAGCTGATCAATCGCGAACTGGATGTGGTCATCTCGGTCGATACGTCGACACCTGCGGTGATGCGCGAAACTGCGCGCCTCGGCGCCGGCTTGATCAACGATGTGCGTTCGCTGCGCCGTGATGGCGCGCTGGATGCCGCAGCGGCAACCGGCCTGCCGGTCTGTCTGATGCATATGCTCGGCGAGCCGGGTGACATGCAGGACAATCCGCACTACCAGGACGTGACTCGCGAAGTGAGCGATTTTCTGTCTGAGCGTATGGCGCAATGTGCGGCGGCAGGCATTCCTGCCGAGCGGATCATTCTTGATCCCGGTTTCGGTTTCGCCAAAACCCTGCAGCACAATCTAAGCTTGTTCAAACATATGGAAGACCTGCATGCGCTGGGTCGTCCGCTGTTGGTTGGCGTTTCACGCAAAAGCATGATCGGCCAGGCGCTGAATCGTCCCGTGGGCGAGCGTCTGCATGGCGGGCTGGCACTGGCAGCACTGGCATCGGTGAAAGGAGCGCGTATATTGCGCGTCCATGATGTGGCGGAAACGGTAGACGTGGTGCGCATGCTCGCGGCCGTGGAATCAGCCGAATAAGAATGATGGAGCACTTATGAGCAAGAAGTATTTTGGCACTGACGGTATTCGTGGTCGTGTTGGTGAGTATCCGATCACCCCTGACTTCATGCTCAAGCTCGGCTGGGCGGCGGGGATGGCGTTTCGCAAGATGGGCGCCTGCAAGGTGCTGGTCGGCAAGGACACGCGAATCTCTGGCTATATGTTCGAGTCGGCGCTTGAGGCAGGCCTGACGTCGGCGGGCGCCGACGTGATGCTCCTCGGCCCGATGCCGACACCGGCCATTGCCTATCTGTCGCGCACATTCCAGGCTGAAGCCGGGATCGTGATCAGCGCTTCGCACAATCCACATGACGATAACGGCATCAAGTTCTTCTCCGGGAAAGGCACCAAGCTGCCCGACGAGCTGGAGTTGATGATCGAAGAGTTGCTCGATGCGCCAATGACTGTCGTTGAGTCGAGCAAGATCGGCAAAGTATCGCGAATCAACGATGCTTCCGGTCGCTACATCGAATTTTGCAAAAGCAGTGTGCCGACCGGCACCAGTTTTTCTGGCCTGAAGATCGTTATCGACTGCGCGCACGGTGCAACTTACAAGGTCGCTCCGAGTGTCTTTCGTGAGTTGGGTGCTGAAGTGGTCGTGCTGTCGGCCCAGCCCAATGGTCTGAACATCAATGACAATTGCGGCTCGACTCATATGGGTCAACTGCAGGCTGCCGTGCTGGCTGAGCGCGCCGACCTGGGTATCGCCTTCGATGGTGACGGTGATCGGGTGCTGATGGTCGATCACACCGGTGCCATCGTTGATGGTGACGAGTTGCTGTTTATTATTGCCCGCGATCTGCACGAGCGTGGCAAGTTGCAGGGGGGGGTCGTTGGTACGCTGATGAGCAACCTTGGGCTTGAGTTGGCACTCGCCGAGCTTTCGATTCCGTTCATTCGTGCCAACGTTGGCGACCGTTATGTGATTGCCGAGTTGCTGGAGCGCCACTGGCTGGTGGGTGGTGAAAATTCCGGACACGTCGTCTGCTTCAATCACACCACTACCGGTGATGCGATCATCGCAGCGTTGCAGGTGCTGATGGCATTGAAGACACGTAATGAAGGACTGGCGCAAACTCGTCAGGCTCTGCGCAAGTGCCCTCAGGTGCTCATCAACGTCCGATTCGGTGGTGGCGAAAGTCCGCTTGAGCATCCGGCTGTCAAGGAAGCCAGTGCGCGTGTCACCCAGGCAATGGCGGGTCGTGGCCGGGTGCTTTTGCGCAAGTCCGGCACAGAGCCGCTGGTGCGTGTGATGGTCGAAGGTGAGGATGAAACTCAGGTTCGCGCCTATGCCGAAGAACTGGCAAAACTGGTAAGTGAAGTTTCTGCCTGATTCGGCTTGCCAGCCATGATTGTGTTGGGTAACATCTGCGCCCACTTTGACCGACGAGGTACAGCATGCGTCGCCCTATGGTAGCTGGTAACTGGAAGATGCACGGTACCCGCGCCAGCGTCGCTGAGCTGATCAACGGTCTTCGTCATCTGGCCTTGCCAAGCGGTGTTGATGTCGCGGTATTCCCGCCTTGCTTGCATATCAATCAAGTGATTGATGGCTTGAAAGGCAAGTCGATTTCGGTCGGCGCGCAGAACTCTGCGGTGGAATCCATGCAAGGTGCATTGACCGGTGAGATTGCGCCGAGTCAGTTGGTGGATGCGGGTTGTTCCCTGGTGCTTGTCGGGCACTCCGAGCGCCGCCAGATAATGGGCGAGCGAGACGGGATGCTGAATCGCAAGTTCGCAGCGGCACAGGCATGTGGCTTGATTCCGGTGTTGTGTGTAGGGGAAACCCTCGAGCAGCGCGAAGCCGGAAAAACTCTTGAGGTTGTCGGGCGTCAGCTGGGCAGCATCATCGAGGAGCTGGGTGTTGGTGCCTTTGCCAAGGCAGTCATTGCTTACGAGCCGGTCTGGGCCATTGGCACCGGACTGACTGCAACGCCGCAACAGGCGCAGGATGTGCATAAAGCCATTCGCGAGCAGTTGGCGGCAGAGAATTCTGAAGTCGCACGAGGTGTGCGGCTTCTATACGGCGGCAGCGTGAAGGCGGCCAATGCGGTCGAACTGTTCGGCATGCCGGATATCGATGGGGGGCTCATTGGTGGAGCTTCCCTGAATGCAGATGAGTTCGGTGCGATTTGTCGCGCCGCGGGAAACTGAAAAAATGCTGGAAACAGTCGTAGTCGTTTTTCATCTGCTGGGTGCATTGGGCGTAGTTGCTCTGGTTTTGCTGCAGCAGGGTAAAGGTGCGGATGCTGGCGCGTCTTTCGGAGCAGGTGCTTCAAATACTGTGTTCGGAAGCCAAGGTTCCTCTACCTTTCTTAGTAAGTTTACTGCTATACTTGCCGCCGGTTTCTTCATAACCAGCTTGGGGTTAGGTTACTTTGCTAAAGAGAAGGCTCATCAGCTGACTCAGGCAGGTTTGCCAAACCCGGCAGTGTTGGAAGTGCCTAAGCAACAACAACCGGCTTCTGATGATGTCCCGGTGCTTCAAGAGCAAAAGTCGGCTACTCCAGCGACTGACGTACCTCCAGCTCAAGAGCAGAAGTAAGAAGGGTTTCAAACGTAGTTTTGCCGAGGTGGTGGAATTGGTAGACACGCAACCTTGAGGTGGTTGTGCCCATAGGGTGTAGGGGTTCGAGTCCCCTTCTCGGTACCAATTAGTCAGGAGAGCCCGCTGTTGCGGGCTTTCTTGCAGGTGGAAGGTTACATTGACCCTATAAGGGATCGGTCGTATACTTCCGCCCCAGCTTTGTCGCGGGGTGGAGCAGTCTGGTAGCTCGTCGGGCTCATAACCCGAAGGTCGTCGGTTCAAATCCGGCCCCCGCAACCAGTTTAAGGAGCCCCTTTTAAGGGGCTTTTTGTTAGCTGGACACTTTCTACGCCGCTGTTCGACGGCGTTTCAAGGATGGGCGTTTCGCCCATTTTTTTATTTTGCATAGCATGCACATACATGCACGAGGGGGTTCAGGTGTCGAGCAAGCTAGAAGAGTTGCAGGCCTTGTTGGCCCCGGTGGTCGTGGCCCTAGGCTATGAATGCTGGGGTATTGAGTTTTCGGCTCAAGGTCGCCACTCAATGTTGCGCGTTTATATCGATAAAGAAGGCGGCGTGCTGGTGGATGATTGCGCCATCGTCAGCCGTCAGATCAGCGGTGTGCTGGATGTTGAAGATCCGATCTCCGTTGAATACACCCTTGAAGTTTCCTCGCCTGGCATGGAACGCCCGCTGTTCACTCTTGAGCAGTTTGCAAAATTTGCCGGTGAACAAGTAAAGATCAAGCTGCGCTCGCCTTTTGAAGGGCGACGCAACTTTCAGGGCCTTCTGCGCGGTGTAGAAGAGCAGGACGTCGTGGTGCAGGTAGATGACCATGAATTCCTGTTGCCGATCGACATGATCGACAAGGCCAACATTATTCCCAGTTTTGACTGAGACGCGGATCCCGCGGATCCAATGGCTTGCGAAAGGCGAGGCGTACGATGAGCAAAGAAGTACTGCTGGTTGTTGAGTCGGTATCCAATGAAAAGGGCGTACCGGCAAGCGTAATTTTTGAAGCGCTGGAGCTGGCCCTGGCCACTGCTACGAAAAAGCGTTTTGAAGACGAAGTTGACCTGCGTGTGGAAATTAACCGCCACACCGGTTCCTACGAAACTTTCCGTCGCTGGACGGTCGTCGAAGAGAATGATCTTGACGATCCGGCCATCGAAACCTGGCCGAGCAAGGTTGCCGAAACGCATCCTGGCGCCAAGGTTGGCGACGTCGTCGAAGAAAAAATCGAATCCATCGAGTTCGGCCGCATTGCCGCACAGACTGCCAAGCAAGTCATCGTGCAGAAAGTGCGTGAAGCCGAGCGCGCTCAAGTGGTCGACGCCTATCGCGAGCGCCTGGGAGAGATCATCTCCGGCACCGTGAAAAAAGTGACCCGCGACAACGTGATCGTCGATCTGGGTAACAACGCCGAGGCGTTGCTGGCCCGTGAAGACATCATTTCTCGCGAAACCTTCCGTGTCGGTGTACGTCTGCGTGCATTGCTCAAGGAAATCCGCACCGAGAACCGCGGCCCGCAGCTGATTCTGTCGCGTACTGCGCCGGAAATGCTGATCGAGCTGTTCCGTATCGAAGTGCCGGAAATCGCTGAAGGCCTGATCGAAGTCATGGCAGCGTCCCGTGATCCGGGTTCGCGTGCCAAGATCGCTGTCCGCTCCAAGGACAAACGCATCGACCCGCAGGGCGCGTGCATCGGTATGCGCGGTTCGCGCGTCCAGGCCGTGTCGGGTGAGTTGGGCGGTGAGCGTGTTGATATCGTCCTGTGGGACGACAACCCGGCTCAGTTCGTGATCAACGCCATGTCCCCGGCCGAGGTTGCGGCAATTATCGTTGACGAAGATGCCCATGCAATGGACATCGCCGTTGGCGCAGACAATCTGGCTCAGGCCATCGGTCGTGGTGGTCAGAACGTGCGTCTGGCAAGCCAGTTGACAGGCTGGACCCTGAACGTGATGACCGAATCGGACATCCAGGCTAAGCAACAAGCAGAAACCGGCGACATCCTGCGCAACTTCATCGACGAGCTGGAAGTCGACGAAGAGCTGGCTCAGGTGCTGGTTGATGAAGGCTTCACCAGCCTGGAAGAGATTGCCTACGTACCGTTGGAAGAAATGCTCAACATCGACGGCTTTGACGAAGACATCGTCAACGAGCTTCGCGCTCGTGCCAAGGATCGCTTGTTGACCAAAGCCATCGCTACTGAGGAAAAGCTGGCAGACGCCCATCCGGCCGAAGACCTGCTCTCGCTTGAGGGTATGGACAAGGATTTGGCGATGGAACTGGCGGTGCGCGGCGTAATTACCCGCGAAGACCTGGCCGAGCAGTCTATTGACGACCTGCTCGACATCGACGGCATTGACGATGATCGTGCCGGCAAGTTGATCATGGCCGCCCGAGCCCACTGGTTCGAGTAATTAGGCGCGGCCTGAGGAGAGAAGTGCATGACGCAAGTCACGGTGAAACAACTGGCCGATGAGGTCAAAACACCGGTAGAGCGCCTGTTGCAGCAGATGCGTGAGGCAGGTCTGCCGCACACCGCCGCCGAAGAACATGTGACTGACAGTGAGAAGCAATCCCTGCTGACTCACTTGAAAAGCAGCCACAAGGCGAAAGTGGAAGAACCACGCAAGATCACGCTGCAGCGTAAAACCACCAGCACCCTGCGTGTAGCTGGTAGCAAGAGCATCAGCGTAGAAGTTCGCAAGAAGAAAGTTTTCGTACAGCGTAGCCCGGAAGAAATCGAAGCCGAGCGCCAGCGTGAACTGGAAGAGCGTCGCGCAGTAGAAAATGCTGCCCGTCAGAAGGCTGAAGAAGAAGCCAAGCAGCGCGCTGAAGAAGAAGCGCGTCGCCAGCCTGCTGCTGCGTCGAATGCTCCTGCCGAAGCTGTTGCAGCACCTGCTCCAGTGGCCGAACCTGTGCGCGAAGCTGCGCCGGTTGTTGCTGCTGCGCCAGCTGCCGACACTCGCAAGCGCGACGAACAGCGTCGTCCGGACAAACCACGTGCCGACGATAACAATCGTCGCGGTAGTGGTGATGGCGAGCGCAAAAACGCTCCGCATCGTGCGTCGGTCAAAGAAAAAGCGCCGGCTCCACGTGTGGCGCCACGCACTACCGACGAAGAGAGCGATGGCTTCCGTCGTGGTGGTCGCGGCAAGGCCAAGCTGAAGAAACGCAACGCTCACGGTTTCCAGAGCCCAACCGGCCCTGTCGTGCGTGAAGTGAAGATCGGCGAAACCATCACTGTTGGCGATCTCGCTCAACAGATGTCGGTCAAGGCTGCCGAAATCATCAAGTTCATGTTCAAGCTGGGTACCCCGGCCACCATCAACCAGGTACTGGATCAGGAAACTGCCCAACTGGTTGCTGAAGAACTGGGCCACAAAGTGACCCTGATCAGCGACACCGCCCTGGAAGATTCCCTGGCCGAGTCCCTGAAGTTCGAAGGTGAAGCGGTTCCTCGTGCGCCGGTCGTGACCGTAATGGGCCACGTTGACCACGGTAAGACCTCGCTGCTCGACTACATCCGTCGTGCCAAGGTAGCTGCTGGCGAAGCCGGCGGTATCACTCAGCACATCGGTGCGTACCACGTTGAAACCGAACGCGGCATGGTCACCTTCCTTGACACCCCGGGTCACGCCGCGTTTACCGCAATGCGTGCTCGTGGTGCCAAGGCGACTGACATCGTGATCCTCGTGGTTGCGGCGGACGACGGCGTGATGCCACAAACCATCGAAGCCGTTCAGCACGCCAAGGCGGCTGGCGTTCCTCTGGTGGTTGCGGTGAACAAGATCGACAAGCCGGGTGCCGACCTCGATCGCATCCGCAGCGAACTGTCGGTTCACGGCGTGACTTCCGAAGAGTGGGGTGGTGACACTCCATTCGTACCGGTTTCGGCGAAAATGGGTACCGGCGTAGACGAACTGCTCGAAGCCGTTCTGCTGCAGGCCGAAGTTCTCGAACTGACCGCCACTCCATCGGCTCCTGGCCGTGGTGTTGTTGTCGAATCGCGTCTGGACAAGGGCCGTGGCCCGGTAGCCACCGTGCTGGTTCAGGACGGTACGCTGCGTCAAGGCGACATGGTGCTGGTCGGCTCGAACTATGGCCGCGTGCGCGCCATGCTCGACGAGAACGGCAAGCCGATCAAGGAAGCAGGTCCGGCCATTCCGGTCGAGATCCTGGGTCTTGACGGTACTCCGGACGCTGGCGACGAGATGAGCGTGGTTGCCGACGAGAAGAAAGCCCGTGAAGTGGCTCTGTTCCGTCAAGGCAAGTTCCGCGAAGTCAAACTGGCTCGCGCTCACGCCGGCAAGCTGGAAAACATCTTCGAAAACATGGGCCAGGAAGAGAAGAAGACGCTCAACATCGTCCTCAAATCCGACGTCCGTGGTTCGCTGGAAGCTTTGCAGGGCGCTCTGAACGGCCTGGGCAACGACGAAGTGCAAGTGCGCGTGGTCGGTGGCGGTGTCGGTGGTATCACCGAATCCGACGCCAACCTGGCATTGGCTTCCAACGCTGTACTGTTCGGCTTCAACGTGCGTGCCGATGCTGGCGCACGGAAGATCGTCGAGCAGGAAGGTCTGGACATGCGTTACTACAACGTGATCTACGACATCATCGAAGACGTCAAGAAAGCCCTGACCGGCATGCTCGGCAGCGATGTTCGCGAGAACATCCTGGGTGTGGCCGAAGTGCGTGACGTGTTCCGTTCGCCGAAGTTTGGCGCGATCGCCGGCTGCATGGTGATCGAAGGTGTTGTGCACCGTAACCGTCCGATCCGTGTACTGCGTGAAGACATCGTTATCTTCGAAGGCGAGCTGGAATCCCTGCGCCGCTTCAAGGATGACGCTTCCGAAGTACGTGCCGGCATGGAATGCGGTATCGGCGTGAAGAGCTACAACGACGTCAAAGTCGGCGACAAGATCGAAGTCTTCGAGAAGGTTCAGGTTGCTCGCAGCCTCTAACTCGCGCACTTCAGGAGCCGTGATGGCCGGCCGCACTCAACTGTGTGGCGCATCACCCGGACTCTAAACGCAACGCCCGGTCTGGCATTTGTCAGGCCGGGCGTTTGCCGCTTTCAGACCTTGCGGGTTTCACCGTGGGGCAGTAACAGGTAACAAGTCATGGCAAAAGAATACAGCCGTACCCAACGTATCGGCGATCAGATGCAGCGTGAGCTGGCCCAACTGATCCGTCGCGAAGTCAAAGATCCACGTGTTGGCCTGGTCACCATTACCGCTGTGGAAGTCAGTCGTGACGTCGGTCACGCGAAGATCTTCATCACCGTGATGGGGCAAGACAACGCCGAAGATATCGCGCAAAGCATCAAGGTGCTCAACGCTGCCGCAGGCTTCCTGCGGATGCAACTGGCCCGTGAAATGAAGCTGCGCAGCGTGCCGCAATTGCACTTCCACTACGACGAAAGCGTCGTGCGTGGTGCGCACCTGTCGGCGCTGATCGAGCGCGCCGTGGCTGAGGATAATCAGCACGTGGCCGCCGCTGAACCTGAAGACACCAAGGAGTAATTCGGTGGCTCAGGTCAAACGTATCCGTCGTAACGTCAGCGGTATCATCCTGCTCGACAAGCCGCTGGGGTTCACCTCCAACGCCGCGTTGCAGAAGGTTCGCTGGTTGCTCAACGCCGAGAAGGCCGGTCACACTGGCAGTCTCGATCCGTTGGCCACCGGTGTATTGCCGCTGTGCTTTGGCGAGGCAACCAAGTTCTCGCAATACCTGCTCGATTCCGACAAGGGTTATGAAACCCTGGCGCAGTTGGGCAAGACCACTACCACGGCAGACGCCGAAGGTGAGGTTTTGCAGGAGCGTCCGGTGACCGTTGGTCGCGCCGATGTCGAAGCGGTTCTACCGAAATTTCGTGGGCAAATCAGTCAGATACCGCCGATGTACTCGGCACTCAAGCGTGACGGGCAGCCGCTGTACAAGCTGGCCCGTGCAGGCGAAGTAGTGGAGCGCGAACCGCGTTCTGTTACTATTGCGCGCTTGGAATTGCTGGCCTTCGAAGGCGATACTGCGCGTCTTGCGGTGGATTGCAGCAAGGGCACCTATATTCGCACCCTGGTGGAGGATATCGGTGAGCAACTCGGTTGTGGTGCGTACGTCGCAGAACTGCGTCGTACCCAGGCCGGGCCTTTTACCCTGGCGCAGACCGTTACCCTCGAAGAGCTGGAAGCGGTACATGCCGAAGGCGGCAACGAAGCGGTCGATCGCTTCCTGATGCCATCGGACAGTGGCCTGCAGGATTGGCCGCTGCTGCACTTCTCCGAAGCGAGCGCGTTCTACTGGCTCAACGGCCAGCCGGTACGTGCCCCGGATGCTCCGAAGTTTGGCATGGTACGGGTACAGGATCACAACGGTCGCTTCATCGGTATCGGTGAAGTGAGCGAAGACGGGCGCATCGCGCCACGTCGACTGATTCGGTCAGAATGACCGGAAACCGGTCCGTGTAACAGCGGGCCGGCGAGTGTGGCTGTTAACAGGCACGGTCACGACTCATTTATAGATACAGGGATTTGTCCCTGGCCTGTTGAAACTGTTTTTGAAACAGTTTCCTGATAAAAGGATTGCCTCATGGCTCTCGACGTTCAAGAAAAAGCTCAAATCGTTGCCGACTACCAGCAAGCTGTTGGTGATACTGGTTCGCCAGAAGTGCAAGTTGCACTGCTGACCGCCAACATCAACAAACTGCAAGGTCACTTCAAGGCCAACGGTAAAGACCACCACTCCCGTCGTGGTCTGATCCGCATGGTAAACCAGCGTCGCAAGCTGCTGGACTACCTGAAAGGCAAGGATCTGAGCCGTTACAGCGCTCTGATCGGCCGCCTGGGTCTGCGTCGCTAATCAGCGATTGCGCTATGAGGTTGGTTGTCTGTCAGGCATCAGCGGTTTTCCGCTGGTGGCTGGCAGGCTCCCAGCCTCAAGTTTTATCTGCACTACCGTTTTACCCGGACAGTCAACGGGCCGATTCCCGACATTGCCCAAGAATTTCGCAAGAAACCAGTTCCCCCAAGAGCCACAAAGAAGGTAGGACACCGTGAACCCGGTAATCAAAAAATTCCAGTTCGGTCAGTCGACCGTTACCCTCGAGACTGGCCGTATCGCCCGTCAGGCCTCCGGCGCAGTATTGGTCACCGTTGACGACGACGTCAGCGTATTGGTGACCGTAGTCGGTGCCAAGCAAGCCGATCCAGGCAAGGGCTTCTTCCCTCTGTCCGTTCACTACCAGGAAAAAACTTACGCTGCCGGTAAGATCCCTGGCGGTTTCTTCAAGCGTGAAGGCCGTCCTTCCGAGAAAGAAACCCTGACTTCCCGACTGATCGACCGTCCGATCCGTCCGCTGTTCCCAGAAGGCTTCATGAACGAAGTGCAGGTTGTCTGCACCGTCGTTTCCACCAGCAAGAAGACCGATCCGGACATCGCTGCGATGATCGGTACCTCGGCTGCCCTGGCCATCTCGGGCATTCCGTTCGACGGCCCGATCGGCGCCGCTCGTGTTGCTTTCCACGAAAGCACCGGCTACCTGCTGAACCCGACTTACGAGCAGCAGGCAGCTTCGAGCCTGGACATGGTCGTTGCCGGTACTTCGGACGCCGTACTGATGGTTGAATCGGAAGCCAAAGAGCTGACCGAAGACCAGATGCTGGGCGCGGTACTGTTCGCTCACGACGAGTTCCAGGTTGTGATCAACGCGGTTAAAGAACTGGCCGCTGAAGCTGCCAAGCCAACCTGGACCTGGGCTCCTGCTCCAGAAGCCACCGAACTGCTGGGCGCGATCCGTGCCGAGTTCGGCGACGCGATCTCCCAGGCTTACACCATCACCATCAAGGCCGATCGTTATGCTCGCCTGGGTGAGCTGAAGGATCAGGTTGTTGCCAAACTGTCCGGTGAAGAAGGCCAGCCTTCGTCCAGCGAAGTCAAAGCGGCTTTCGGCGAAATCGAATACCGCACCGTTCGCGAAAACATCGTCAACGGCAAGCCGCGTATCGACGGCCGCGACACCCGCACCGTACGTCCGCTGAACATCGAAGTGGGCGTTCTGCCGAAAACCCACGGTTCGGCTCTGTTCACCCGTGGCGAGACCCAGGCTCTGGTAGTTGCAACACTGGGCACCGCCCGTGACGCACAGCTGCTGGACACCCTGGAAGGCGAGAAAAAAGACCCGTTCATGCTGCACTACAACTTCCCTCCGTTCTCGGTGGGCGAGTGTGGTCGCATGGGTGGTGCTGGTCGTCGTGAAATCGGTCACGGCCGTCTGGCCCGTCGTTCGGTTTCGGCCATGCTGCCAGCCGCTGACGTGTTCCCGTACACCATCCGTGTGGTTTCGGAAATCACCGAATCCAACGGTTCGAGCTCGATGGCTTCCGTTTGCGGCGCTTCCCTGGCCCTGATGGACGCTGGTGTTCCAATGAAGGCGCCGGTTGCCGGTATCGCCATGGGTCTGGTTAAAGAAGGCGAGAAATTCGCTGTTCTGACCGACATCCTCGGTGACGAAGACCACCTGGGCGACATGGACTTCAAAGTAGCCGGTACCGCCAAAGGCGTTACTGCGCTGCAGATGGACATCAAGATCAAGGGCATCACCGAAGAGATCATGGAAATCGCTCTGGGCCAAGCCCTGGAAGCGCGCCTGAACATCCTCGGTCAGATGAACCAGATCATCGGCCAG
Source organism: Pseudomonas sp. H1h (assembly GCF_000633255.1). Classification (GTDB taxonomy): domain Bacteria; phylum Pseudomonadota; class Gammaproteobacteria; order Pseudomonadales; family Pseudomonadaceae; genus Aquipseudomonas. Next base: position 36,970 of record NZ_AYMJ01000014.1, on the reverse strand, counting down.
TCGCGTACCGAACTGTCGGCCAACGCTCCGACAATGATCGCGATGAAAATCGACACCGACAAAATCCGTGACGTTATCGGTAAGGGTGGCGCGACCATCCGTGCGATCTGCGAAGAAACCAAGGCTTCGATCGACATCGAAGATGACGGCTCGATCAAGATCTTCGGCGAAACCAAGGAAGCTGCAGAAGCTGCTCGTCAGCGCGTTCTGAGCATCACTGCAGAAGCTGAAATCGGCAAGATCTACGTCGGTAAGGTTGAGCGCATCGTCGACTTCGGCGCATTCGTCAACATCCTGCCTGGCAAGGACGGTCTGGTGCACATCTCGATGCTGAGCGACGCTCGCGTAGAGAAAGTGACCGACATCCTGAAAGAAGGCCAGGAAGTGGAAGTGCTGGTACTGGACGTGGACAACCGCGGCCGTATCAAGCTGTCCATCAAAGACGTGGCAGCGGCCAAGGCTTCGGGCGTTTAATCACCCCAGAGCTTTAGCGCAATGAAAATGCCCCGCCGTGAAAACGGCGGGGCATTTTTTTGTCTCGCAAATATCGAGACATTCTGCGAAGTTGCCGGACGGCGAGACCGGTGCTAGGTTTAGCCCACCGCCCGTGTAGCTCAGCCGGTAGAGCAGCGCACTCGTAACGCGAAGGTCGCAGGTTCGATTCCTGTCTCGGGCACCATATCCCTTATTTCACCTTGCGGCTCAGGTCCTCGACGGTACGTTTGAGCTGATCCATGGCGCGATCCTGATCGTTGATTTTCTGCTTCAGGCTGGAAATTTCGCTGCTTTCGGAATTCGAACTTGAGCCGCTGTTGCGCTTGAGGTCTTCGACCTGGCGTCCGAGAGTATCCAGTTGACGGTCCTGATCCTTGACCTTGTTCTTCAGGTCGTCGATTTCTTTGCTGCTGGAGTTCGAATTCGAACCGCTGCTGCGTTTGAGGTCTTCAATCTGGCGTGATTGGTCGCGGACGGTATCGCGGATCTTTTGCAGTTCATCGATGCTGATATCACTTTTGATGACCACATCCTTGCCGTAATCGTTGTGAATCAGCGAAACCTTGTCGCCATAGGACGAACTGCTGGAGCTCAGTTCAAGCGCCATGGCGCTTGCCGGTAGCAGCAGAGCGGCGAGCAAGGTACTGGCAGACACGACGGAACAAATCTTCGAAAAGCTGCGCATCACTGGTTTTCCTTGTGAACAGCGAGGGTGAGTGCCGAAGTGGCACAACGCTATGACTTGGAATCCTGATTTATGTTCCGCAGGTCAACTTTTTGTGCGAGAGATGTAAAGAGCCGTGTAATTCGTCATGCAAACGTCCTATATTCGATGCCTGCATGAGCATCGCTTAGCAGTTTTCAGATGATCCCGAATGGTTCCGAAGGCCGGACAATCCGCGTCAGAGAGATCCTTGATGATCCAGATCCATCTTCCATTCTTACGATCAGCGAGAACGCCATGACCCAATTAACTCAAGAACAACGCCACGAACAAGCGCTGGAAAAGTACAAGCTCGATGCGCCCCAACTGCTGGAAGAGATCAAGGATCTCAGTCCCGATGATCAGAAAGACCAGATCCAGTGGGCGTTCGAAGACGAAGCCGAAGCTCAGGGCCTGCAACCATGGGAGTTGACGCTCAAGTACACCAGCACTCCTGAAGAGTTCGAGGCGCAGCGTCTGATACTGCACAAGGAGGCGGCCGAAGTATTGGGTGTCGAGTGGGAAGAGTACTGCGAGATGAACAATCTGGTGGTCTGAAACAAAAACGCCAGCCTCAACCGGGCTGGCGTTTTTTATTGCGTGACGGCCTCAGAGGCTCAGGCGCATCGACAGGTCCACCGCCTTCACATCCTTGGTCATCGCGCCAATCGAGATGTAATCCACCCCGGTTTCGGCGATCGGCAACAGCGTGCTTTCGTTGATCCCGCCGCTGGCCTCCAGTTTGGCCTTGCCGCCGTTCAGGCGTACGGCTTCGCGCATGTCGTCCAGGCTCAATTCATCGAGCATGATGATGTCGGCACCGGCAGCCAGCGCTTCCTTCAGCTCTTGCAGGCTTTCCACTTCGACTTCCACCGGTTTGCCCGGCGCGATCTTGTGCGCGGCGGCGATGGCTTGCGCGATGCCACCGCTGGCGGCAATGTGGTTTTCCTTGATCAGGAACGCGTCGTAGAGGCCGATGCGGTGGTTGTGGCAACCGCCGCAGGTCACTGCGTATTTCTGCGCCAGACGCAGGCCCGGCAGGGTCTTGCGGGTATCCAGCAACTTGACCTGAGTCTGCGCCACGAAGTCTGCCAGGTACTGCGCACGCGTTGCCACGCCGGACAGCAGTTGCAGGAAGTTCAGCGCACTGCGCTCGCCGGTCAGCAGCGAACGGGCCGGACCTTCCAGATGAAACAGCGGCTGGTTGGGTTTGACCCGTTCACCGTCACGCACCTGCCAATGCACCGCAACACGCGGATCGAGCTGACGAAAAACCGTGTCGACCCAGGCCGTACCGCAGATGACGGCGTCGTCGCGGGTGATGATGGTGGCTTTGGCCAGACGTTCGGCGGGGATCAGTTGCGCGGTGATGTCGCCGCTGCCGACGTCTTCGAGCAACGCACGGCGCACGTTGGCTTCGATTTCGGCGGTCAAATCGGCGAGACGTAGATTCGGCATAACGGGCTCCACAAACTAAGTGCGCCGATTATAGGGGTATGGCAGGAGCCAACCCAAGGCGAGAACGCGCGTGCGTGACTGCATCTGGTCGATTTTTCGTGAGCAATGCAGCGTTATTTGTGGTCACTGGAAGGTGTTGCAGGCATAGGGGAAACCCTGACGCCTCTGGCGCCCAAGGCAGGTTTTACAAGATAATCCGCCTTGCATTTGACGTCATAGGTTTGACGTCTACGATGGCCAGAAACATTGAGACCTGTGGGGGCGGGCTTGCTCGCGAATGCGGCGTGGCATTCACAAATAGTGTTGCTGACAGATCGATTTCGCGAGCAAGCCTGCTCTCACAGGGATTTGTGTCGACCAGTAGAATCACCGTTTCAGGAGGCTTGGATGCACAAAGACGGGAATGTAGTGCCTTTGCACAAGGCCGCTACCGATCAGGCGAATCACTCGCCGCTCGCCCGCCTGCCTGTGATTCTGCTTCAGGTCCGCGACAAGGCTGCCCAGCAACTGCGCCATGGTTTGCAGGAGTTGTTCGATAACGCCGACGACACCCTGTTCGAGATGGCCGACCGGGCGCGCAATGATGTCGAACAGAACATCTTTTTCGAAGCCATGCGCGACCTGCGCCTGAAGCGTAAAAACATCGAGCGCGGTTTTCTCGAGCAATTCTTCGAAGCCTTTGTCGGCCTCATTCAATACGACGTCGGACAGCCCGCACTGCCCGATACGCTGATGTTCGAGGAATCGGCACCGCGTACCGACGACATGGAGCGCAGCGTGGCGGTCGAGACCATGGTCGGCCGGGTGCTCAAGCGTGACCGCTTTGCCCTCGATCAACTGACGGCGCGGCTTAACGCGCTGCTCGGCAAACACATCGACGATCAGCACAACCCGCTCGGCCCGATGATGCTCTGCGAGTATTTTCTGCAGGCCGGACGTAACCTGGGTGTGGAGATCAAGGTCAAGCTGATCCTGCTCAAGCTGTTCGAGCGCTATGTGCTGGCCGACACCGAGCAGTTGTACGCCGAGGCCAATCAATTGCTGATCGCTACCGGCGTGTTGCCCGAGCTGCAGCCGCCTCCGGCGCGGCGGGCTATCGAGCGTGCTGCGGCCAGTATCAGCAGCGAAGAAAGCGATGAGCCTGCGCCCGCCGACGAAGGTGTGCAGGAAGTCTTCGCCGCGTTGCAGGAGCTGCTCTTGCATGTGCGTGGCAGCGTCGCGCCGACCCTGGAGCCGAGCGTTGCGACGCAACCGATCAGCACCCGCGACCTGCTGCGCCTGCTCTCGCACCTGCAGCAATACGTCCCGGCGCTGGCGGCGCAGGACGACTTCGATCTGCGCAACCAGCTTGAGCAGTTGCTGACGCGGGTCAGCGTCAGGAGCGGCAAGTCGCGCATCGTCGACGGCGCCGACGAGGACGTGATCAATCTGATTGCGATGGTCTTCGATTGCATCCTCGAGGACCGCAACCTGCCTGATTCGCTCAAGGCGCTGATCGCCCGTCTGCAGATTCCAATGCTCAAGGTGGCGGTGCTCGACAAGAGCTTTTTCAGCCGCAGCAGCCATCCGGCGCGACGCCTGCTCAATGAAATTGCCGATGCGGCCATGGGCTGGGGCGACTGCAACGGTGAGGCGCGCGACAGCCTGTACCTGCGCATCGAGCAAGTGGTGCAGCGCTTGCTGAGCGATTTTGTCGACGATCCAGCGATCTTCTCCGAATTGCTCGCCGACTTCCTGGCCTTCACCGGCGATGAGCGTCGACGCAGTGAATTACTTGAGCAGCGTTTGCGTGATGCCGAAGAGGGCCGGGCGAAAACCGAACTGGCGCGCCAGCGAGTCGAACAGGCGTTGAATCAGGTGCTGCTGGGTAAAGTCCTGCCGCCGGCGGTGGTGACGTTCGCGCGCGATGCCTGGAGCAAGGTGTTGCTGCTGACATGCCTCAAGCATGGCGACCACTGCGCTGAATGGCAGGCGGACGTACAGACCCTGAAGCAATTGGTCTGGAGCGTTCAGCGCCATGACGAGGCGGACGCCGGCCTGCGTTTGCTGGCGCTGGTGCCAGGGTTGCTCAAGTCACTGCGTGACGGCTTGAGCAGTTCGGCGTTCGATCCGTTTGCCACCAGCGAATTTTTCAGCGAACTGGAAGCGCTGCATGTGCAGGTACTCGAACCCGCTGCCGATCAGGATCCGGTCAACGCACCGGCGGTAGTTGAGGTGTCGCAGCGTATTATCTTGCGAATCGCTGACGAAGGTTCTAACAGCCTGAACCCGACGGGTCTTGCCCATGATGACGCGGGTCTGCGGCAGGTTGAGCAATTGCGCCTGGGCAGTTGGGTAGCGTTCCAGGAGGACGACGAGCACAGTCTGCGCTGCAAGCTGGCGGCCATCATTGAAACCACCGGCAAATACGTATTCGTCGACCGCACCGGGATGAAAGTGCTGGAGCGCAGCCGCGTCGACCTGGCCCTGGAGTTCCGCCGCGGCGCGGTGCGGGCGCTGGACGACACCTTGCTGTTCGACCGGGCGCTGGAGTCGGTGCTTGGCAATCTGCGGCGACTCAATCGCGGCAAGTGATCGCGCGCCGGGTGCCGATCACGGCATACTGGGCGTCAACACAGTCGGCGTTGAAGGAATCGGTATGCAGTTGGATCCCGCTAGCGGGTGGTGTCACGGGGTGCAGGTCTGCCCATCGCCCAACTTCAATGAACGCCCTGCGGGCGAAATTTCCCTGTTGGTGATCCACAACATCAGCCTGCCGCCGGCGCAGTTCGCCACCGGCAAGGTGCAGGAATTTTTCCAGAACCGTCTGGATGTCACCGAGCATCCGTACTTTGCAGGGATCGCCGACTTGCGCGTCTCCGCGCATTTTCTGATCGAACGTGACGGCAAGGTCACCCAGTTTGTCTCCTGTCTTGAACGGGCGTGGCATGCTGGCGTGTCGATTTTCGAAGGCCGCGAAACCTGTAACGATTTTTCCGTGGGCATTGAGCTCGAAGGCACCGATGATCTGCCATTTACCGATGCGCAGTATCAGGCGTTGACCACGCTGACCCGTCAGCTGCAAAGCGCATTTCCGGCTATCACCGGCGCTCGTATCTGCGGGCACAGCGACATCGCACCCGGGCGCAAGACCGATCCTGGCCCGGCATTCGACTGGGCGCGTTACCGCGCAGCCCTGGCACAAGAGGAAGGACAATGAGTTTTCTGGTGTTACTGCTGGCGGTCTGGATCGAGAAATTCTCGGCCCTGCGCCATCGGGTTCAACGCGATGGCGGATGGATCCGCGAACTGCACAAACTCGAAACCAGCGAGCGTTTGGCCAAGCGGCCATGGCTGGTGCTGACCATTCTGGTGTTGCTGCCGGTGGCGCTGCTCGCCTTGCTGCTGTTGGTCCTGGAGCCGGTTGCTTACGGTTTGCTGGCCTTGCCGGTGCACGTGCTGGTGGTGATTTACGCCCTGGGCCGGGGTGATCTGCTGGGTGGGCTTGGGCCGTTTCGTGATGCCTGGCGCCGCGAAGACCTGCAAGCCGCCGCGCATGTGGCCAAGCGTGATCTGGATATCTGCGCCGACAGCGGCGAGCAGTTGCTGGATCGGGTCCAGGGTCATCTGTTGTGGGAGGCCTATCAGAGCTTCTTCGCGGTGATTTTCTGGTATTTCGTGCTCGGTCCGGTGGCGGCGCTGGCTTATCGCTTGCTGGCGCTGGCACAAGAGCACGGCCAGAATCAGGCGCTGGTGGAAAGAGCGGGGCAGCTGCGCCACGCCTTCGACTGGGTGCCGGTGCGCTTGCTCGCTGCCAGTCTGGCTCTGGTCGGCAACTTCGTTGCGGTCAGCCGGGTGATGTTGCATGAGCTGCTGAACTGGAACATCAGTGCTGCGCAACTGATCAACAAGGTCGGGCTGGCCGCCGGTGAGATCCCGCCGCCAGTGGTCGGGCCTGAAGGCATCAACACCCTCGATTGCTTGTGGGAACTGCTGCTGCGCGCGGCAGTGTTGTGGTATGCCGGATTTGCCTTGTGGACAGTGCTGGTTCACTGATTCCTTCAATGAAGTGCATTGTGCAGAGGGGCTTGCCCCCTCTGCGCAGGTGTATGGCCCGCGCCGCGTAGCCGTTAACCTTAAGTTACAAAACCTCCCCTCGATTTGAGCTATACAGAGACAGCGCCCGATAGTGGCTATCTGCTGTCGTCCCGCGCCTGCCAATAAAAACAAGAAAAGCCAAGGGAGACTTCCAGTGAAGAGCTTGCTCTATCCCGCCGTCTCGCTGATGAACCGTCTGAGCTTCGGCATGAAGTTCAGCCTGATCAGCGTGCTGTTCCTGGTGCCAATGCTGGTGACCAATTTCTATCTGGTGCGCGATTCCTATCGCGAATTCCAGGGCACCCGGGTCGAGTTGCAGAGCCTCGACCTGCTGGGCAGCAGCCTGACGCTGCGCCGGGATCTGGAAACCCTCAATAACCGGGTGCAGATCAACGTCATCCTCGGCCAGTCCGGCAAGGCCGATGATCTCGAGTCGCAGATCAACAGCCTGGAACAAACCATCCTTTCACGTTTGCAAAGCCTGAAGGCGACGACCGAGGATCCCGAGCAGAGCAAGGTTTTTGACGGCAAACGCGATGAAATGATCAGCGCGTTCAAGGCCCAGCAGGCGGAAAACTCCCTGCAAAGCAAAAGCGCTATGATCGGCAAGCTGCTCGGCAACGCGCAGATCTTCAGCCAGATCATCGCCAGTCAAGCCGGTCTGAGCCGTGACAATCAGGGCGACATCCGTCAGCTCAGCGAGCTGGTCACCACCATTACCCCCGCCGTGACCCAGACTCTCGGTGAAGGCCGGGCCATCGGTTCCTATTCGTTGGGCCAGGGCTTTCTCAACAGTTCGTCGAGCACCCGGTTTGACGAGTTGCTTGCACAGATCGAAAAGCTCCAGGCCGAATACGCGCTGAAACTGCAGGATGCCCTCGATTCCAGCAAAGCTGCGCGCGCAGGCCTCAGTGCGCAGGCCGACAGCAGCAAGGCTTCGCTCAAACAGGCCAGTGAACTGTTTGAAGAGAAAGTCGTGGTGGCTGAAACCCTCGATACTCCATGGCAAGCGTTCTACGACCAGGTCACCGGGCTGATGGCCGAGACTTATCAGCTCAATGACGCGACCCTGAAGTTTCTCGATACTCAACTGCAGCAGCGCCTGGCGCAGAACCGCACGCACATGGTCCTGCAGGCCGTGGCGTTGTCGGTGGTATTCGTGCTGATTTTCTATCTCTACGGTGGTTTCTACGCGTCGACCCGCACCACGCTCAAGCGTCTGGGCGCCATGATGGACAAGGTCGCGGCCGGTGACATGACGGTCAATTTCGTCGCCCACAGTCGTGATGAACTGGGCGAGTTGGGCGAGGTGTTCAACGGCACCGTGAGAAAGATCCACGATCTGATCGAGCGGGTCGGCCACACCGTGGGTGAAGTCGAGCGTCAGGCCGGGCAGGTGGAGAACGTCTCCGCGCAAAGCAATCAGGCCGTGGCCGGACAGCGCACGCAGATCGAGCAAGTGGCCACCGCGATGAACCAGATGTCGGCGACCTCGCTGGAAGTGGCGCGCAGCGCGGCGGCAGCGGTGAGCAGCGCGCACAGCGTCAATGACGAAACCATCAGTGGCCGCACACTGGTGGAATCGCAGCAGGGCAGCATTGCCGCGCTCGCCAGCGAGATCGATCAGTCAGTGCTGGTGATCAACCAGTTAGCCAGTGACAGCCAGTCGATCAGCCGTGTATTGGAAGTGATCAAGAGCATCGCCGAGCAAACCAACCTGCTGGCGCTCAATGCGGCCATCGAAGCGGCCCGCGCCGGTGAGCAGGGCCGGGGGTTCGCTGTGGTGGCGGACGAGGTGCGTACCCTGGCCAAGCGCACCCAGCAATCAACTGAAGAAATCGAACTGATGATCGCCAAGCTGCACGGTGGCGTCGGTGCAGCGGTGAAGGCCATGGGCGTCAGCCATCAGATGGCCAACGGCACGGTCGGGCAGTCGGAAAAGGTCCAGCAGGCGCTGGAAAATATCCTGGGTGCGGTGGGCATGATCGTCGATCAGAACCAACAGATCGCCGCGGCCGTTGAGCAACAAACCGCCGTGGCGCACGATATCGACCAGAACATCGTCGAGATCAACCGCGCCGGCGAGCGTACGGCCCATGGCGCGCATCAGACTGAGGACGCCAGCCGGGCGCTGTCGGCGCAGGTGGTGGAGCTCAAGCAACTGATCAGCGCCTTCCGCGTCTGAGTTGCCTCCTGTGGGAGCGAGCCTGCTCGCGAATGCGATCTGTCGCAAGCACCGTTGTCGGCCGATACACCGCTATTGCGAGCAGGCTCACGCCTGCAAGGGCGGTAATGTCAGAACATTTTGTAATGCTTTGATACTTACGCTTGTAAGCCAAATCCTGTTTTCTTTCGGCGGCTGGCGTTCCGTCATTAATGAGCCAGTATCCCAGTTCCGATGATTGCGTCGAGGAGGCCGCTCATGTCCGTTGCAACCCTGGGAGTCCAGGGCCGTTGTGCTCATTGCCAGACCACGCAACTGCTCAAACCGTGGCAACTCAATGCCATTGCAATCAATGAACCGTTCACCTGCGCGCACTGCCAGAAAAGCCTGGAGCTGCGCTGCCCGAAACAGATCAAGCGCTTCAAGTCCCTCGATTCGCTGGGACTGTTGCGCTTCAGTGCGTCGGTAACGGTGTGCACCGCGTTACTGGTGGCGCTGGTCATGGAGTGGATCGGATTGCTCAGCGTGACTGAACAGCTGAATGCCTCGCTGATCGTGCTTTTCGTGTACTTCGCGCTGCTGCGTTTTGTTCACCATCGCCAGCACATGACCTTGGTCCTCGACACCGCCAAGGCCCACGCCGACTGATTACCAGCCGAACACTTCGCCGCAGTTGGCCGTGCTGGCCGCCGCCAGTTGCTCTGCACTGATATTCATCAACTCGGCCAGTGCCGCGCAGATCGCCGGCAAGTGAGCGGGGCTGTTGCGCTGGCCAGGGAACATCGCCGGAGCCATGTCCGGCGAGTCGGTTTCCAGCACGATCGAATCCAGCGGCAGATCCACTAATACCCGATGCATGCGCAGCGCTTGTGGCCAGGTCGGCGCACCGCCCAACCCCAGTTTGAAACCGAGTCTGATGTATTCCCGTGCCTCTTCACGGCTGCCGGCGAAGGCGTGGATGATGCCGGCGCGTTTGAGTTTGTAGCGCTTGAGTGTGGCGATCACCGCGGCGTGGCTGCGGCGTACGTGGATCAGCGCCGGCAGATCGAAATCCGCCGCCAGTTGCAGCTGCGCGTCGAACAGCGCCTGCTGGCGCTCGCGGTCGAGGGTTTCGATGAAGTAATCCAGGCCGATCTCGCCCACCGCACACAACTGCCGATGGCCGCGCAGGCGGGTCAGCCAGTCGCCCAGCGTGGTCAGATCCTGCGCACGATGCTGATCGAGGTACACCGGGTGCAGACCGAACGCCGCGTACAACTCGGCATCGCTCTGCACCAGATCCCACACCCGTTGCCAGTTGCCCTCATAGACCCCCAGCACCACCATCCGCCGCACCCCCAGGGCGCGGCTTTCGACGAGCAACGCCGAGCGATCGGCATCGAAGTCGGGGAAGTCGAGGTGGGTGTGGCTGTCGATCAGCTCCACGGCTCAGTCCCGGTGAATGCGCTGCTTGAACGTACGGGCGATGGCCTGCACGCCAGGCTTGTATTCGGATTGCTCGACGGCGGCCAGCGCCAGTTCCAGCGCCTTGTCGGCGATCAACTGGTGCTGCTGGGCCATGGCGTTGACCGGCAACGGCAGGAAGTCCAGCAACTGCGTGTCACCGAAGGTGCCGAGACGCAGCGGCCGGGATTTGAGCGGGAAATCATGCAGCGCATCGAACACACCCTGCAGCAACACGTAGGAGGTGGTCACCAGCGCGTCCGGCAAATGCCCCAGACGCTGCAGGAGTTCTTCCATCAACTGCTTGCCGCATTCACGGCTGAAGGACTCGGCGTGTTCGACCAGCACTTCGCCTTTGAAGTCGACGAGGGCCTGTTTGAACCCGGCTGCACGTTCCTGGCTGATGCTCAGTTCCGGGCGCGCGCCCAGCAGCACGATCTGCTTGGGCTGCGGGTCGAGCAGGCTCTGGGTCAGGTGCAGGCTGGCTTCGCGGTCATCGCTGATCACCGAGCAGAAATGCTCAGGCTCCATGACCCGGTCGATGGCGATGATCGGCAAGCCCTTGGCCTGCAACTGGCGGTAGCTGTCATCACCGGCCGGCAGGCAACTGGCAACGATCAGCGCATCGCAACGGCGGGCGCGGAACAGTTGCAGCAACTGGCGTTCGCTGTCCGGGGCATCATCGGAGCTGGCGATCAGCAACTGATAGCCGCGCGCACGTGCGCCTTGCTCCAGCAGTTTGGCGATTCGCGCGTAACTGGGGTTTTCCAGATCCGGCAGAATAAAGCCCAACGTGCGCGTGTGCCGACTTCGCAGCCCGGCCGCTTGCGGGTTGGGTGTGAAGCCGTGTTGTTCGACGACCGCACGCACCCGCTCGACCGTGGCGTTGCTGATGCGCTGCTGTTCGGCCTTGCCGTTGATGACGTAGCTGGCGGTGGTCACGGACACTCCGGCCAACCGCGCGATATCACTGAGTTTCAACCCGGTATTTCCTTGTTTTTTCGAGCTAGCCCCGACATTTTCGCCAATCCTACCCGATTAGGGCAGACGACTATTGTCGCAGCGCATCCGACAAGTTGGACTTCAAGGATGAGACATTATCGAGTAACGTGCCGATCAATCTAGATTAAACGTTTCAGCAAGCGTATTTTCTACGTTTTAGACGCCTTTGGCCGGTTCTGCCGTGAAACCGCCAAAACTGCCCCTGAAAAGGATGGCCCACAGCGCCTAAGCTGCAAACAATTCAAAACAATACCTGGCGTCATCAGGCGCCAAAAAGGAGATCGCATGCTCGAGCTCACTATAGAGCAGATATCCATGGGCCAGTCGGCTGTGGATAAACCCGCCGCCCTGCAATTGCTCGCCAATCATCTGGTGGCCGATGGTCTGGTTGCCGATGGCTACCTCGCCGGCTTGCAGGCCCGGGAAGCCCAGGGCTCGACCTTTCTCGGTCAAGGTATTGCCATCCCCCACGGCACTCCGGAAACCCGTGATCAGGTATTCGCCACCGGCGTGCGCCTGATGCAGTTTCCCGAGGGCGTGGATTGGGGCGATGGGCAGATCGTTTATCTGGCGATCGGCATCGCGGCCAAATCCGACGAGCATCTGCGCCTGCTGCAACTGCTGACCCGCGCCCTCGGCGAGACCGATCTGGGCCAGGCCCTGCGTCGCGCCAGCTCCCCTGAGGCACTGCTGAAACTGCTGCAAGGCGCACCGCAGGAGTTGGCGCTCGATGCGCAGATGATTGGCCTCGGTGTGTCGGCTGACGATTTCGAAGAGCTGGTCTGGCGTGGCGCGCGTCTGTTGCGTCAGGCCGATTGTGTGAGCAACGGCTTTGCCGCTGTGTTGCAGCAAGTCGAAGCGTTGCCGTTGGGCGATGGCCTGTGGTGGCTGCACAGCGAGCAGACCGTGAAGCGTCCAGGCCTGGCGTTCGTCACCCCGGACAAACCGATGCGCTACCTCGGCCAGCCGCTCAGCGGTCTGTTCTGCCTGGCCAGTCTCGGTGAAGCGCATCAGGCGCTGCTCGAACGTCTGTGCGCGTTGCTGATTGAAGGTCGCGGCCATGAATTGGGCCGCGCCACCAGCAGCCGCAAAGTCCTCGAAGTGCTCGGCGGTGAACTGCCGGCCGACTGGCCGAGCGCACGCATCGCCTTGGCCAACGCCCACGGTTTGCATGCGCGCCCGGCAAAGATTCTCGCGCAACTGGCGAAGAGTTTTGACGGCGAAATTCGCCTGCGCATCGTCGACGGCCAGGACAGCGCCGTTTCGGTGAAGAGCCTGAGCAAGCTGCTCAGCCTCGGTGCCCGTCGTGGTCAGGTGCTGGAATTGATCGCCGAACCGAGCATCGCCGCCGACGCCTTGCCGGCCCTGCTGGCCGCTATCGAAGAAGGCCTCGGTGAAGAAGTCGAGCCGTTGCCAGCGGTGAGCCAGCCGCGCGAAGTCATCGCCGATATCGCCGAAGTGCTGGTCGCCCCGGCGTCCGGCGCGCAGTTGCAGGCGATTCCTGCCGCGCCGGGCATCGCTATCGGCCCGGCGCATATTCAAGTGCAGCAAGCCATCGATTACCCGTTGCGCGGTGAGTCCGCCGCTATTGAGCGCGAGCGCCTCAAGCAAGCACTGAACGACGTGCGCCGTGACATTCAGGGCCTGGTCGAACGCAGCAAAGCCAAGGCAATTCGCGAGATCTTTATCACCCATCAGGAAATGCTCGAAGACCCGGAATTGACCGACGAAGTCGACACTCGCCTCAAGCAGGGCGAGAGCGCCGAAGCCGCGTGGATGGCGGTGATCGAGGCAGCGGCCAGACAACAGGAATCGCTGCAGGACGCGTTGCTCGCCGAGCGGGCGGCGGACCTGCGGGACATCGGTCGCCGGGTACTGGCGCAACTCTGCGGTGTGCAGACGCCGAGCGAACCGGAGCAACCGTACATTCTGGTGATGGACGAAGTCGGGCCATCGGACGTTGCACGGCTCGATCCGGCGCGTGTGGCGGGGATTCTTACCGCTCGTGGTGGCGCCACGGCGCACAGTGCAATCGTCGCGCGTGCCCTCGGGATTCCGGCGCTGGTGGGCGCCGGCGCGGCGGTGCTGCTGCTGAAGTCGGGCACGCCGTTGCTGCTCGACGGCCAGCGCGGTCGCCTGCACGTCGACGCCGATGCCGCGACCCTGCAACGCGCTGCTGAAGAGCGCGACACCCGCGAGCAACGCCTCAAGGCTGCCGCCGAACAACGTCATCAACCGGCGCACACCACTGACGGTCACGCCGTTGAGGTGTTCGCCAACATCGGTGAAAGCGCCGGTGTCACCGCGGCGGTGGAGCAGGGCGCCGAAGGCATTGGTCTGCTGCGCACCGAGCTGATTTTCATGGCGCACCCGCAGGCGCCGGACGAAGCGACTCAGGAAGCCGAATACCGCCGCGTCCTTGACGGCCTCGCCGGGCGTCCGCTGGTGGTGCGTACGCTGGATGTCGGCGGCGACAAGCCGCTGCCGTATTGGCCGATCGCCAAGGAAGAAAACCCGTTCCTCGGTGTGCGCGGCATTCGTCTCACGTTGCAGCGTCCGCAGATCATGGAGGCGCAACTGCGCGCCTTGCTGCGTTCGGCGGACAACCGTCCATTGCGCATCATGTTCCCCATGGTCGGCAGCGTTGAAGAGTGGCGTCAGGCCCGCGACATGACTGAGCGTCTGCGTGTGGAAATTCCGGTCACTGACCTGCAACTGGGGATCATGATCGAAGTGCCTTCCGCCGCGTTGCTGGCGCCGGTACTGGCCAAGGAAGTCGACTTCTTCAGCGTCGGCACCAACGACCTGACCCAATACACCCTGGCCATCGACCGGGGTCACCCGACGCTCTCGGCCCAGGCCGATGGCCTGCACCCGGCGGTGCTGCAACTGATCGACATCACCGTGCGCGCCGCGCATGCCCATGGCAAATGGGTTGGCGTGTGCGGCGAACTGGCGGCGGACCCGCTGGCAGTGCCGGTGCTGGTCGGCCTCGGCGTCGATGAGCTGAGCGTGTCCGGTCGCAGCATCGCCGAGGTCAAGGCACGCATCCGCGAACTCAGCCTGACCCAGGCGCAAACCCTTGCTCAACAAGCCCTCACCGTGGGCAGCGCGAACGAAGTGCGTGCATTAGTGGAGGCCCTGTAATGGCCAAGATTCTCACCCTGACCCTCAACCCGGCGCTGGACCTCACGGTCGAGCTGTCACGTCTGGAGGCCGGTCAGGTCAACCGCAGCGACGAGATGCACACCCATGCCGCCGGCAAGGGCGTGAACGTTGCGCAGGTGTTGGCTGACCTCGGGCATCAACTGACGGTCAGCGGCTTTCTCGGCGAAGACAATCTGCAGGCGTTCGAAACCCTGTTCGCCCGGCGCGGCTTTGTCGACGCGTTCATCCGTGTGCCGGGGGAGACGCGCAGCAACATCAAAGTCGCCGAGCGCGACGGCCGCATCACTGACATCAACGGCCCGGGGCCGGTGGTCGACGCGGCGGCGCAGCAGGCGTTGCTTGAGCGTCTGGTGCAGATTGCACCGGGGCATGACGCGGTGGTGGTCGCCGGCAGTTTGCCGCGTGGCGTCACGGCGCAGTGGTTGCGTGAACTGATCGAGCGGCTGAACGGGCTCGGCATGAAAGTCGCCCTCGACAGCAGCGGTGAAGCCTTGCGCGCAGCCATTGAAGCGCGCCCGTGGCTGATCAAGCCGAACACCGAAGAACTCGCCGATGCACTCGATTGCGATGTGGTTTCGCACGCCGCCGAAGCGCAGGCAGCGGCGTGCCTGCATGCCAAGGGTATCGAGCATGTGGTGATTTCCCACGGCGCTGACGGTGTGAACTGGTTCAGCGTCGGTTCGGCGCTGCATGCCACGCCGCCCAAGGTCGCGGTCGCCAGTACGGTGGGTGCCGGTGACTCATTGCTGGCCGGCATGCTCCACGGTTTGCTCAGTGCCGACACGCCCGAGCAAACCTTGCGCAGCGCCACGGCGATTGCCGCGATGGCGGTGACGCAAATCGGTTTCGGCATCAACGATGCGGCGCAACTGGCGCAGCTCGAACAGGGCGTACGCGTGCGTCCCCTGACAGAACAATAAGAGGGTTTGTCATGAAGTTAGCCATTGTCACGGCCTGCCCGAACGGCATGGTCACCAGTGTGCTGTGCGCCCGTCTGCTCGACGCCGCGGCTCAGCGTCAGGGCTGGAGCACCAGCGTCGAGGTGGTGGATGCGGCGCACCCGGAACGTGAACTGTCAGCCGCCACCATCGCCGCGGCGGAGTGGGTGTTGCTGGTGACCACCGGCGACGTCGACATGACGCGTTTTGTCGGCAAACGGGTGTTCCGTATTGCCCCGGCGCAGGCGCTGCAGGACATCGACGCTGTGCTGCGCCGTGGTGCCGAAGAGGCGCAAGTATACGTTGCCACCAACGCCGCCCCGGCAGCCGCTGCGCAACGTGCGCCGCGCATCGTTGCGATCACTGCGTGCCCGACCGGTGTCGCCCACACCTTCATGGCCGCCGAGGCGTTGCAGCAAACCGCCAAGCGTCTGGGCTATGAACTACACGTCGAAACCCAGGGCTCGGTCGGCGCGAAAACCCCGCTCAGCGCGACGGCGATTGCCGAGGCCGATGTGGTGTTGCTGGCGGCGGATATCGAAGTCGCCACCGAACGTTTCGCCGGCAAGAAAATCTATCGCTGCGGCACCAGTATTGCGTTGAAGCAGTCTGAAGCGACGCTGAAAAAAGCCCTCGCCGACGCTCAGGTGGAGAGCGCGGCGAATGACGGCAAGGCGCCGGCCAGGCAAGAGAAAACCGGGGTCTACAAACACCTGCTGACCGGGGTGTCGTTCATGCTGCCGATGGTGGTGGCCGGTGGTTTGATGATCGCGTTGTCGTTCGTCTTCGGCATTACCGCGTTCAAGGAAGAGGGCACGCTGGCGGCGGCGCTGATGCAGATCGGCGGCGAGACTGCGTTCAAGCTGATGGTGCCGTTGTTGGCCGGTTACATTGCCTACTCGATTGCGGATCGTCCGGGCCTGGCGCCGGGGATGATCGGCGGCTTGCTCGCGAGCACGTTGGGCGCCGGCTTCATCGGCGGTATCGTCGCCGGGTTTATCGCCGGGTATGCGGCCAGGCTGATCAGTCGTTACGTGGCATTGCCGCAGAGCCTCGAAGCGCTGAAACCGATCCTGATCATCCCGTTGTTCGCCAGCCTGATCACCGGGCTGGTGATGATTTACGTGGTGGGCAAACCGGTCGCCGGCATGCTCGCGGCGCTCACGCATTTCCTCGACAGCATGGGCACCACTAACGCGATCCTGCTCGGCGTGTTGCTCGGCGGCATGATGTGCGTCGACCTCGGCGGGCCGATCAACAAGGCGGCGTATGCGTTCTCGGTGGGGCTATTGGCGTCGCAGAGTTACGCGCCGATGGCCGCGACCATGGCCGCCGGGATGGTGCCGCCGATCGGGCTGGGCATCGCCACCTTCATCGCCCGGCGCAAGTTCGCCCAGACCGAGCGCGAGGCCGGTAAAGCGGCGCTGGTGCTGGGACTGTGCTTCATCTCCGAAGGGGCGATTCCGTTTGCCGCCAAAGACCCGTTGCGGGTGATCCCGGCGAGCATCGCCGGTGGTGCGTTGACCGGGGCGTTGTCGATGTACTTCGGCTGCAAACTGATGGCGCCACACGGCGGCCTGTTTGTGCTGGCGATTCCGAATGCGATCAATCATGCGTTGTTGTATCTGCTGGCGATTGTGGCGGGGAGTCTATTGACGGCGGTGATTTACGCGACAGTCAAACGCCCGGAAGCCGTGGAGCTGGCGATGGAACCTGCCAAAGCCTGACACCGATCCTCTGTGGGAGCGGGCTTGCTCGCGAAAGCGGTATGTCAGTCAAAGAAATATCGACTGACACGACGTCTTCGCGAGCAAGCCCGCTCCCACAGGGGGAGGTGTTGTCATGCCGGATTCATCATCCCGTGCTTAAGTTTTCCTTTTTCAGGGAGAACACCATGAGCGATTTCAATCCGGGTCGGCGGCGCGTCATGCAAGTGGTCGGTGCCGGTCTGTTGATGCCGGGGCTGGCGCCGGCGGTGATTGCGTCGGTCAAGGATCGGCCACAACTGACTGACGGCGTGCAGTCCGGCGACCTGCAAGGCGACCGAGCGATGATCTGGAGCCGCAGCGACCGTCCTGCGCGGATGGTGGTCGAGTGGGACACCCGCAGCCAGTTTCGCCACCCGCGCCGTGTGGTCTCGCCACTGGCCGATGCGCGCACGGATTTCACCGCCCGGGTTGAACTCACCGGGCTGCCCGTCGATCAGGCGATTTTCTATCGGGTGTATTTCAAGGACGCACAAACCGGCGTCGCCAGCGAACCGTGGCTCGGTCACTTGCGCAGCGCACCGACCGCGCGGCGCAACATCCGTTTCGTCTGGAGTGGCGACACCGTCGGCCAGGGCTTCGGCATCAACCCGGACATCGGCGGCATGCGCATCTACGAATCCATGCGCCTGCGCCTGCCGGACTTCTTTATCCACAGCGGCGACACCATCTACGCTGACGGCCCGGTGCCGGCGCAGTTGACCACCGAAGGTGGTCGCGTGTGGCGCAACCTCACCACCGAAGCCAAGAGCAAAGTCGCCCAGACGCTGGACGACTATCGCGGCAACTACCGCTACAACCTGATGGACGAAAACATCCGCCGCTTCAACGCCGAAGTGCCGCAGATCTGGCAGTGGGACGACCACGAAGTGGTCAACAACTGGTCGCCGGGCAAACAACTCGACGAGCGTTATCAGGAAAAAGATATCCACACCCTGGTTGGCCGTGCGCGCAAAGCCTGGCTCGAATATTCGCCAATGCGCCTGCAGGCGGCCGACGGTGGCGGGCGGATTTATCGCAAGCTCAGCTATGGGCCGATGCTCGACGTATTCGTGCTCGACATGCGCAGCTATCGCGGCGCCAATGACGACAATCTCGGCGCGGCGAAACCGTTCCTGGGGCGTGAGCAACTGGATTGGCTCAAGCGTGGGCTGAAGCACTCCAAGGCGCAGTGGAAGGTGATCGCCGCCGACATGCCGATCGGCCTCGGTGTGCCGGACGGTGAAGTCAGTCCGGGCGTGGCGCGCTGGGAAGCCGTGGCCAACGGCGATCCCGGCCCGGCTCAGGGGCGTGAACTGGAAGTTGCCGAGCTGCTCGGTTTTCTGCGGGCGCAGCAGGTGCGCAATTTCGTGTTTCTGACGGCGGACGTGCATTACTGCGCGGCGCATCACTACCACCCGGATCGTGCGGCGTTTCAGGATTTCGAACCGTTCTGGGAGTTTGTCGCCGGGCCGTTGAATGCCGGGAGCTTCGGGCCTAATCCACTGGACAAGACCTTTGGCCCGGAAGTGGTGTTCCAGAAGGCACCGCCAACGCAGAACGCCTCACCGTTTGCCGGCTTTCAGTTTTTTGGCGAGGTGAATATTGAGGGGCAGAGCGGGGAGATGAGCGTGGTGTTGCGGGATTTGAATGGGGTGAGCGTGTTTGAGCAGAAGTTGCAACCGGTGTGATTTAACCGGTACTGCAACTTCCTTATGGGAGCGGGCTTGCTCGCGAAGACGTCATGTCAGTCGACATTGACTCCGCTGACACACCGCGTTCGCGAGCAAGCCCGCTCCCTCAGGAAGGTGAGTAATCTCAGTAAACGTCGCGGCGGTAGCGGCCCTGTTCGATCAGGCGTTCGACTTCGGTGGAGCCGAGGATGTCGTTGAGCACCTGATCCACGCCGGCGGCCATGCCCTGAAGGCTACCGCAGATGTAGATCACCGCACCGTCAGCCAGCCATTGCTTCAGCTCGTCAGCGGATTCGCGCAGGCGATCCTGCACGTAAATCTTCTGCGCCTGATCCCGTGAAAACGCCAGGTCCAGTCGGGCCAGATCGCCATTGATCAACCACTCTTCCAGCTCTGCCCGACAGAGGAAGTCGTGTTGACGATTACGTTCGCCGAACAGCAGCCAGTGGCGCTGCTGGCCGTCGGCGATGCGCGCCTTGAGCAGGCTGCGCAACCCGGCAAGACCGGTGCCGTTACCCAGCAGAATCATCGGCACTGGTTGGTTCGGCAGGTGGAAGCCACTGTTGCGGCGCACGCGCAGGCTGATGCTGCCGCCGACCGGGGCATGCTCGGTCAGCCAGCCGGAACCGATGCCCAGGCTGCCATCGCTGTGTTGTTCCTGACGCACGATCAGCTCCAGCACTCCGTCAGCGGCGATCGACGCAATCGAGTACTCGCGCATCGCCAGCGGCACCATCGCATCGACCAGCGCCTGCGCGTGCAGGCCGACCAGATGGGCGCGGTGCTCCGGCAACTGACGCGAGGCGAGGGCAACTTCCAGCGGCTCTTCGAGGCCGTTGATCTTCACGCTGGTTTCGCCACGAATGCCGAGGCCGTCGAGGAAATGCTCGACCGCCCACGCGCAATTGCGCGGCAGTACTTCCACCAGGTCGCCGGCCAGCCAGCTGCTGGTGCTCGGTGCGCTCAGGCCCAACAGGTAAACCGGCGAACCACTGCTGTCGGGGTTCAGCCGTTCGCGGCGCACCAACGTCCAGTTTTCGTAACTCGGCGCTTGCCAGGTGTCGACTGGCGTTTGCCCGGTGAGCAGCCCGAGTTGAGTCTGCCAGTGACGCAGGGCATACGGGTCGCCGCTGTCGACTTCGACCGGGGCGAACAGGGTCTTGCCGCCGTGCTCGCTCAACCATTGATGCAGGCGTCGGGCGAAGCCGCAGAAGTGCGAATACTGACGGTCACCCAGACCCAGTACCGCGTAGTTCAGGCCATCGAGGCTCGCGGCGTTGCGCAGGACTTTGCGTTCGAAGCCGCGAGCGCTGTCCGGTGCTTCACCGTCGCCGAAGGTGCTGACCACGAACAGCGCGTTGTTCGATTCACACAGATCCTGCGCGCTGACATCCGCCAATGGCTGCACCTTGACCGGCAACCCGGCGGCCTGCAATTGTCCGGCAGTCTGCCACGCCAGTTGTTCGGCGAAACCGCTTTGGCTGGCGAAACCGATCAGCCATCCAGGTGCATTGCCAGCCTGTTGTTCGAGGCCTTTGCGCGCGTCCTGAATCTGCTTTTTCTTGCGCCGACGATCCAGATACAGCAACCAGCCGGTGATGAAAAACAGCGGCATGCACAAGGCGGCGAGGGTGACGATGATCCGTCCGGCGAGCCCGAAATAGCTGCCGACGTGCAGCGCGTAAATGCTGGTCAGCAACTGCGCCTTGAAGCTCTTGTCGGCGTAGCGGTCGACGCGTTTGACGATGCCGGTGACCGGGTCGAGGGTGATCTGGTTCAAGGCGCGCTCATGCGGTGAGCTGTCGAGCAGGTAGAACACGGTCGCCGGTTGCCCGGCCACTGGCGGCATACGGATGTTGTAGGCCGACAGGCCCGGGCCGGCCGCGCTGTAGATGCTGCTCCACATTGCCGCGTAGTCGGCGGTTGGTGCCGGACCTTCCGGCGCCGGGCCGCGACCGCCGCGCACGCGCTCGTTTTGCGGCGCATCGGAAAGCAGTTTGGTCAGGCCTTTGTTGTACCACTCGTACGACCAGGACAACCCGGTCAATGCCAGCAGCAGATACACCAGCAGGCACCAGGTGCCGGCCACCGAGTGCAAATCCCAGTTGAAGCTGCGGCCCTTTTTCTTCCAGTCGAGGGTCAGCCACACGCGCCAGCTGTTCCACTGTCGTGGCCAGCGCAGGTACAGCCCGGAGAGGCAGAAGAACAACAGGATCAGGGTGCACGCGCCGGTGATGTTGCGCCCGGTATCGCCCATGGCGAGGAAGCGGTGCAGTTGCAACATCAGGCCGAAGAAATCCTGGCCTACGGCGTCGCCCATGAACTCGCCGGTGTACGGATCGAAATAGCGCATCTCGCCACGGCGCTCGCCTTTGGGCGGGGTGAAGTAGACACGTGCGGCGGTGCCGCTGTCAGTCTCGACCCAGAGCATCGAGACCTTTTTGCCGGAGGTTGCTTCGATGTGCTCTACCAGCTCGACTGGAGGCAGGACGCCGGCGACCTGTTTTTCCACCTGCAATACCGACGGGTTCAGCGCCCGCAGAATTTCGTCCTGAAACGAATAGGCGGCACCGGTAATGCCCATCAGGGCCAGCACCAGCCCGGCAGTGATGCCAAAAAACCAGTGCAGCTGGAACAGGGTTTTCTTCAACACGTCGCTCGCCTTGTCCGTTCGAAAATATGTCATCACGGCGCGCATTATGCCGTGGGTTGTCGAGAGCTTCTTTGATTACGCACAAAGGCCCCGTTCAAATGAATGAACGGGGCCATGGTCTCGCGGCGCATGCCTTTGTAGGAGTGAGCCTGCTTGCGATAGCGGTGGATCAGTCAAATCCATTCGCTGGTTGACACAACCTCATCGCGAGCAGGCTCACTCCTACAGGTTCTCGCACATTTACAACATCGGTCAGAAGTGGAAGTTGGTGCTCAACAGCGCCGTACGGCCCGCCGCCTGATTGGCGAAGTGGGTCGCGAAGGCTTTGTCGTAGTAGGTTTCGTTGGTCAGGTTCTGCACGTTGAGTTGCAGGTCGACGTTCTTGGTCAGCTTGTAGGCCGCCATGGCGTCGTAACGCACATACGAGTCGACCATGGTGGTGTTGGCCACGCTGCCGAACACGTCATCGACATAGAACGCACCGCCACCGATGGTCAGCTTCGGCGTGACCTGGTAAGTGGTCCACAGGCTGGCGCTGTTTTTCGGTGTGTTAGGCAGCTCGTTGCCGTTGTTGGCTTTGTTGGCCGGCAAGTCACCACCGTCCACTTGCTCGCTGTCCATGTAGGCGTAACCGGCGAACACCTGCCACTTGTCGGTGAGCTTGCCGCTGGCCGACAGCTCGATACCTTGCACGCGGGTCTTGCCGACGTTTTCGTACGAGGTGGTATCGACTTGAACGCGCGCGTTGTCTTTCTCGGTGCGGAAGATGTCGGCGGTCAGCGACAGGCGATCATTGAGCAAATCCCACTTGGTACCGATTTCGTAGTTTTTGGTGGTTTCCGGCTCCATGTCGCTGCTCAGCAGGTTGCCGCTGCGATCGGTGGTGCCGCCCAACGGGTTGCCGTCCATGCCTTCACCCAGGGTGCTGCCCGGTGGTGTGGCGGAGGTGGCATACGAGGCGTAGATGCTGCCGTTTGGCGCCGGCTTGTAGACCACGCCGAACTGGCCGGTGACGAACTCGCTGGTGTCCTTGCCTTTCGATTCAACACCTTTGGTCACGACGGTCGCGCCGGAGCCATCGTAGGTACGGTATTTGGTGTCGAAGTGGTCATAGCGCAGGCCCATGTTCACCAGCCACTGATCGGACAACTCCAGGGTGTCGAACGCATACAGGGCGTAGGTATTGGCCTTGGTGTCGGTACCGGCGTAATTGCGCGAGATCGCGCCGTTCCACGGGTCACCCGGGTTCGGATTCGACAGCGAAGTGCAGTTGTAGCCGCTGGACGCGCCGATCATCGACGGGGTGCAGTTGCTGCTGGAGTTGCCAGCCGAGCGCGGCGTCGTGTCAGTGTTGACGTTGTACGAAGATTTCTGGCTTTCCTCGTAGGTGTATTCGACACCTGTGGAGAAGCTGTTCTTGAAGCCGGCGACGTAGAAGTTGCCGAACAGGTCAGTCTGGTTGGTGGTGGTCTCGGTGTTGCTCACTCGAGTATTCGCACGACGCCAGACGCTGCCGTTGTTGACGTTACCCTTGCTGTCGTCCGGCTGGGTCAGGATGTAGTCCTGCATGCTGGTGCCGTGGCGCAGGGTGTTCTTGATGGTCAGCGAGTCGCTCAGGTCGTGCTCGATGGCGAAGGTCGCGGTGTCGGTGCGGCCCTTGCGGAAGTCGCGACCGTCCAGTCCATAGAAGTTGCTGTGATCGCCACCCGAGTACGGTTTGTCCGGGTTGGACTTGGTGCGTGCAGCCGAACCACCGGCCGGAATGGTGTACGGAATGCCCGAGTCCGGAGTGTCGTTGCTTTCGAGATGGTAGTAATCGAGATTGACGCGGGTGTCGGTGCCAAGGCCGAACGCCAGAGACGGGGCGATACCCCAGCGGTCATAGTCGACGCTGTCACGCCCGGCGACGTTGCTCTCGTGGCTCATCAGGTTCAGACGGCCGGCAGCGGTGTCGCTGAACTGGTAGTTGCCGTCCAGGGTGTAGCGCTGAGTCTGGTCGGAGCCCCAGGTGAAGCCGCCGTCGAAGGAGTTGCCCAGGTGCGCTTTCTTGCTCACCAGGTTGATGCTGCCACCGGCCGCGCCGCGACCGCCGATAGCCGAGTTCGGGCCTTTGCTGACTTCGATGTTTTCCACGGCGAAGATTTCGCGGCTCTGCGAACCGGTGTCACGCACGCCGTCGAGGTAGGTGTCGCCCTGGGCGTCGAAACCACGGATGAACGGACGGTCACCCTGCGGGTTGCCACCTTCACCGGCGCCAAAAGTGATGCCCGGTACGGTGCGCAGCGCGTCCTGCATGTTCAGGGCGCCAGTGTCTTTCAAAACTTGTTGCGGGATCACGGTCACCGAGCGCGGCGTGTCGACCAGCGGTGCGGTGTACTTGGGCGAGGAGGCTTTTTCGACCTGATAGGACGTCGAGTCCTGGGCTTGGCCGGTGATGGCGGTAGCGTCCAGGGCGATGGCATTGCCGGAGGCTTTGCTGTCGGTCTTCTCGGCGGCGAACACCATGTGGCCAGCGGAACCGGCGGTGATTGCCACGCCGATGGCGGAAGCGAGCAGACGTGGTGAACTCACCGGTAATTGTGCGTGTTGACGTGCCATTTTTATTCCCTCCCCAAGGATTTGAGGGGGCGGAATATAGGGTAAACAGGTATTCGTATCAATTGCGAAACATTGCTATCCGTACTGAATTTACATTCTTTACAATTTAACCTTACGGTTTTTGCCAGTTCATTCGTCTAGCGGGTTTTACACAGCCAATAAGAATCAATACCATTGCCGCCTCTTTGCCATCAGGTGACTTCGACATGCTGCTGCACATCCCTGCTCTGTTCGAGAAAGACGAAGTGCGGCGCATCCGCGAGGCTCTGGAACAGGCCGACTGGGCCGATGGCAAGATCACGGCCGGTTTTCAATCGGCCAAGGCCAAGCACAACCTGCAGTTGCCGGAGGGCCATCCACTGGCCAAGGAAATTGGTGCGGCGATGCTCGAACGGCTGTGGAAAAACCTGCAGTTCATGTCCGCTGCACTGCCGCACAAAGTGTTCCCGCCGTTACTCAACTGCTACACGGCCGGTGGCAGTTTCGACTTTCACATCGACAATGCGGTGCGCCAGCCCAAGGGCAGTATCGAGCGGGTGCGCACCGATCTGTCGGCCACGCTGTTTTTCAGCGAGCCTGCGGATTACGACGGTGGCGAGCTGGAAATCCAGGACACCTTTGGCACCCAGCGAGTGAAGCTGCCCGCCGGCGACATGGTGCTGTACCCGGGCAGCAGCCTGCACAAGGTCAACGCCGTCACCCGCGGTGCGCGCTATGCGTCGTTCTTCTGGACGCAAAGCCTGGTACGCGAAGACAGCCAGCGTGCGCTGCTGTTCGAAATGGACGGGGCGATCCAGCAACTGACGCAAGACATGCCCGATCACCCGTCGCTGATCCGCCTCACCGGCACCTATCACAATCTGTTGCGGCGCTGGGTCGAGGTATGAGTTACCAACTGCGGCGCGAAGAAGTGCTCGACGGCACGCAACTCAGCGCCATGCTCGAAGAAAGCCCGGCCCGTGCCGCGCAGGCGATTCTGCTCGCGGCCGGCCAGGGCATTGTCGAAGCGCAGGCGCTGCTCGGACAAATTCTGCTCGACGGCCGCGGCATCGCCCAGGATCTGCCGCTGGCGCTGCGCTGGTTCGGCATCGCTGCCGGGCAAGGGCATCTGATGGCGCGCAATATGCTCGGCCGTTGTCATGAACATGGCTGGGGTTGTGTGGCCAGCGCAGAACTCGCTGCACGCCATTACCAGACGGCCGCCGACGCGGGGCTTGATTGGGCGATGTACAACCTGGCAAATCTGCATGCCACCGGACGTGGAATACCCGCAAACCAGGCGCAGGCCCTCGCCCTGTACTGCCGCGCTGCCGAGTCGGGACATGCCAAGTCGATGAACCTGTTGGGCCGGTATCTGGAAGAAGGACGTCACTGTCCGCAAGATCTGCCAGCGGCGCGTGACTGGTATCGTCGAGCGGCTGAGGGCGGCGATTTTCGTGGTCAATTCAGTCACGCCGCGGTGCTTGCCGATGAGGGACGCATTGATGACGCTCTCGGTTGGCTACGCAAGGCGCTGTGCGCGGGCAATGTGAATTTCCTGCGAATCGCCAGTGTGTCTTTGTTGAATGCACAACATCCGCACATTCGTGCAATGGCCGGCGCTTATAAATTGCGGTTGGAAGAGTTAGTTGCTTTGTAAGTATTTATTCTGCGGTTAGTTGGTTTTGTAAAGTTGATATGGTTGTTCTTGGTTAAGTGTCTGGGTCGATGATTTAATTGTATTGATTGCTAATATTTTAACGCTTGTTGATTGCTGTCTTGCTGTCCTAAGGTTGTTTTGCGATGTCGGTACTCAAGTTGAAGTGAGTCGCTTGATGATGTTGTGTATATAAAATGACTTTTATTAAATATCCGAAGAATACAAGGAGTATCTTATGGAGTTCAAAATGGACAGCAAGATTGTCGAGGTCGCCGCAAAGGCGCCTCTGATGTTTGTAAATGCTTCGCTCGGTGAAGGTGAAGAATACAATCGGGAAACCGGGATTCAGTTAACCAAAAAGCAGATTGTCAACCTGCGCAAGTATCAGGATCTGGGGCTGTCGTTTCCCGTTCGGCTGGCGGATGTCGTTGCCTTCCTGAATTATGGCGCCGGGGATACGGGGAGTGTTGGTCTCAAGGCAACAGACTTCCTGCGGACATTCACCTGTACCTTCGACCATGCGAAGCGCTGGCCCACGTTGCGTGAAAAAATCATGCTCACGGGTACTGATCTGAAGATTTTTGCCGGCAGCATCATTCGTACGGGTAAAGGCATCGTAGAGATCTACGAAGACCTGAAAGCCTCCAGGTATCTGGAGGAATACGACATCAATACGCCGGAAGAGTATCTGCAGCTGAAGCGCACGATGCCGGGTCTTCCCGACTTGGAATTGCCGTCCGGTGATGTGCCAGAAATCAAGGCCTACCTGAATGACATGCTGGCCAAAGTCATGCAGTGCCACGCGAAGGCCGAGCATGTCAGGTCAGAGCTCGACAGTTTCGGCACTGATATGCGCGAGATCGTGCTGCCGGAGATCAAGCTGCGACTGGAGTTCGTGTCGCGCAATACCTATCAGGCAGACATCCAGGCCCTGCAGAACGAAATCGACCAGCGCTCGAAAGAAATCGATGAACTGAACAAGCAATATGATCAGTTGGTTCAGGAAGCGATCAGGTCGGCAGCGACACTGAATATCGGTGGTTTGATTCTCGGTATCTATCAGGGCGTCAAAGCTGAAAAGATCCGCAAGGAGCGAAACCTGTTGAAGGCGGAGCAACAGGCCTCCAACGAGGTAATGGCCAGCAAAGACCAGACGCTGAGCTCCCTGAACAAAGTGCGCGATGATTTGCAAAACCTGAGTTATGTAGCGATTGAAGCTGAAGTCGCCACGCAGAACCTGATGCTGGTATGGAATGCGCTGAGCACCTATATCAATGCCTCCGTCAAAGAAGTGGATCAGCTTCAAGAAGCAACTTCCCTGAGGAAGTTCAAGAACCAGATTCTCGGCATTGTTGATCCGTGGGAGCAGATCAAGGTGAGTTCCGATCAGCTGCTGGACGTCTTCGCGGCGGCAGATAAAGAGTATGAAAACGGCATTGCAGTATCTAGGAGTAAAACAACCATGTTGTCGCTAAGTAATCATCCTGCCGTTTCGGATTTTGATGTCGTGGCTTTGCGGGCACAGGGTGCCGCGGTTCAGGCGAGTAATGTCACTGCGCAAATGCTGGGCGAACAGTTCAATTATCTGCCGGGTACCGTCCGCACAATGAATGGGCTGACGGTCGCTATCCAGAAAGCCACATTTGAACTTCGTAATCAGGCCCAGACGATAGGGATCAATCTGGAGCGTGCGCAGAACAAGCTGAAGACCGCTCTGAGCGAACGTCTCGAATATCCGGAAGACGCGGATGAAATCCACGAGGAAATGGAAAGCGAGCTCAAGAATGTATCGATGAAAGTCGCCGAATACGCGGCCGATTTGAAAATGACCCACAACGGCTTGAGTACCGCCTATGACCGGTTGGCTTCGGCGCAATGGATCATGACGCTACATAAGGACCGGGCCTCCACCGAGGCACTGAAGGTCAAGGCGGAAGGAAAAGTCGTCGATTTCGAGAAACAGATGAACTCGGTGTCTGAAGCGCTCGAGCTGCTCGCGAAAGCAGGGGTGGAGAAAATCGGTCAGGAAGCCCGATTGACACTGGATAACCTGAAAGCCCTGGGGCTGGCGCCACCGCAGATCCAGATTGCGCTGTTCGCCATTGATACCTTGAAAAAAATGATCGCGGGTATAGGCGAGGCCATTTCCTATCTGAACATGCTGGCGGCTTACAACCAGCTCAAGGAAAAAGCGGCTGATCTAAGGGCGCAGTTGAAGAAGCACATCAACGATATTGAACAGATCGATGGAAAGATTCAGCTGGTGCGAGTCCTCGACCAACTGGACGACGAGCGCTGGGGTTACGTGAATGAGTTCTCGAATCTGGTAATCCGGTTTGAGATTTTCACCCGGGACTTCAAGCAAGACAAGTCGCAGCCAGTCGAGCAGCGAACGGCAGAAGCAATTACCCGGATTGCCGACGTCAGGCAGTTCCTGAAAACTGTTCAGAAGTAAGGAGTCGAGGCGGTGGGCGACATGCCCACCGCTTCCCTGTCACTCATGAAAACACTAGCCTATGAATTCTCCACAGCGCAACGACGCGTGCTGGATCGATACACAAGTTTCCTCGGTTCTCTTCACCCCACCTTCAACAATATTCCTTTGGTGTTTGAACGTCGCAGAGCCAGCGGTCATCAACTGGCGGTACTGGCCAGTGATTCGCGTTTGAACAACGCCAGTTTCAATGCGTGCTACTTGCAGGAGTTCTGGCAGCGCACCGAAGAGGCTCGGCGCCAGTGCAGCACCTACGTCGCGGATCTCGCTGCGTTTACCGCTGAAACGCTGGAAATCATCCGGAATACTTCAAGGAACGAGCCTCTCAGTCAGGTGGATTTCAAGTTGTACAGCTTATCCAGGTCGCCAACCTGGAAGTTGTTTCCCCCCACCGATGTCCCGGACCTTGTTCACGAACTGGCGCTTCGTTTTTCCTCGCTGAGGGCAGCGATACGCCAACTGAAATACACCATCGCCGAGGTGCATGACGAGTCATTCGGACTCAAGTCGGTGTTTGGCAGGGCGATGGATCATCGCTCGTGCCAGTGCCATACCCAGCCCGCAGTGGTTGAGGAGTTGTTTCGTGAAGCGCGCACGACGCCGGTTTGGGACCTGGCTTATTCGTCAGCGGATCTGCTCGTCAGAGCCGCAGAATACAAAGCTGATATTGCCGGGTTGTTTAACGGATTGGCTTCCGTGAGTTCGCACATCAGCGTGTTTCTCGAAGAAACGGGCTTGCGCATCGACATGCTGTTCAATGACTTATTGAGGGCAGAGCGTGTGTCGAAACTCGGCGAGTTGAATTTCCACCTGGCCGCCACGCAAGAGGGCGCCGATGAGTTCATGACGATGCTCAATCATCTTGAGACCTGGCTGCGCAAATAAAAGAGGCCCATGCATGCATGGGCCTTTTCAGTTGAAGCATCGCTTACACGTAATACGATTTCAGCGGCGGGAAGCCATTGAACTCCACGGCGCTGTAACTGGTGGTGTAGGCACCGGTCGACAGCCAGTACAGACGATCACCGATCGCCAGGTTCAGTGGCAGGCCGTACTTGTAGTTTTCGTACATGATGTCGGCGCTGTCGCAGGTTGGGCCGGCGATCACCACTTCTTCCATCTCGCCTTTCTTCTCGGTCCAGATCGGGAACTTGATCGCTTCGTCCATGGTTTCGATCAGGCCGGAGAACTTGCCCACATCGGTGTACACCCAACGCTCGACGGCGGTGCGCGATTTACGTGCAACCAGTACCACTTCGCTGACCAGGATGCCGGCGTTGGCGATCAGCGAACGGCCCGGTTCGAGAATGATTTCCGGCAGGTCATCACCGAAGTCTTCTTTCAGGAAACGGATGATTTCTTCGGCGTAGGTTTCCAGGCTGTTGGTGCGGGTGATGTAGTTGGCCGGGAAGCCGCCGCCCATGTTGATCAGCTTCAGGTGAATGCCGTCTTCTTCTTTCAGGCGTTCGAAGATCACTTTGACCTTGGCGATCGCCGCGTCCCAGACGCTGATATCGCGCTGCTGCGAGCCCACGTGGAACGAGATGCCGTACGGCACCAGGCCGAGGTCGCGAGCGAGGATCAGCAGGTCCATGGCCATGTCGGTCTGGCAACCGAACTTGCGCGACAGTGGCCAGTCGGCGGTGGTTGAACCTTCGGTGAGGATGCGTACATAGACTTTGGAACCCGGCGCCGCCTTGGCGATGTTGCGCAGGTCGGCTTCGGAGTCGGTGGAGAACAGACGCACGCCCTTCTCGTAGAAGTAGCGGATGTCCTTGGATTTCTTGATGGTGTTGCCGTAGCTGATACGGTCGGCGCTGACGCCGCGATCCATCACTTTGTCCAGCTCATAGATGGAGGCGATGTCGAAGCTCGAACCTTTCTCTTTGAGCAGGTCGATGATCTCGACGGCCGGGTTGGCCTTGACCGCGTAGTAGACCTTGGCGAATTCGAAACCGGCGCGCAGGTCATCGTAGGCCTGGGCGATCATCGCGGTGTCGATCACCACGAACGGGGTTTCCTGTTTGTCGGCAAACGCCTTCATTTTGTCGAATGTAGCGCGCGCGAAATAGTCTTCGACCTGGATCGACATACTTGGGACTCCTAGTGGCAAACGTCGTTAATCAATGGGTGCAAATGAACGTCCTCCGTATCCCCACTTTGGTTCGCCTACTTCCCAAGGCATGTCGCCGAAAGCAAAAAGGCCATGGGAAATGTAGCTTTCTTTCCCTTGGCCTTGCTGTCTCGTCGTCAGTACTTGAGCCGGATGGATCGTTTCCAGCATGGACGTTCGGCGCGAACTTTAGGACGTGAGGGGCCTGAGATCAACTAAAAATGTCGCGTTTTTGCACGCTTCTGACGTGCGTCGCGGATATCACTCTTTGTAGCCGACCGAGATGACGGGCAGATGTTCCCAGAGATTTTTAAAGTGTTAAAAATACCTGCACGTTCGCGGCTTTTGCCGGCTAACTCGTGGGTAAGTGTGATGGCATCAACATCGGCGACGTTGGCGGCGAGACGAGGGTGTGAGGGGGATTTTGGTTGTTTGGGGAGGTCTGTTTGCAGAGGTTCTGCGGACGCTGCTGTTGAGATTTTTTTCCGCCCTGCGCGTGACCATAAAATTACACAATTCCTGTGGGAGCGAGCCTGCTCGCGAAAGCATTCTCACAGCCAGCATCATTGCTGACTGATATTGCGCCTTCGCGAGCAGGCTCGCTCCCACGGTTTTGCGTTTTTACGCGACCACGGCCTCAGCCGGCGAGACGATATTGGTCTTCATCCCGCGCGAACGCCCCGAACTCAGATAAGCCGCAATCGATTCCTGCGTCACCTCGCCGAGGAACACCCGCTCGGCATCCATCACCGGCAGCCACGAACGATTGAACTCGTACATGCGCGACAGCAGGATGCGCAAATGCTCGTCGTACGCCGCCGTGGCGTTGAATTCGCGCAGGAATTGCGCACAAGTCCCGGTCTGACGGTGCAGGTCGCGACGACGCACGTAACCCAGCGCCTTGTTCTCGGCGCAGGTGACCACCACGTAGCGGCGGTCATGCTCGTCCATCAACTCCAGCGCATCGGCCACCGGGGTGTCCGGACTGACCGATGGCGCGTTGTCGGCGGCGTCTTCGGCTTTCACCAGCAGCAGGCGTTTGAGGGTGCTGTCCTGGCCAACGAAGTTGCTGACAAAGTCGTCCGCCGGATGCGCGAGCAGGGTGTCGGGGTGATCGATCTGCAACAGTTTGCCGGCGCGGAAAATCGCGATCTTGTCGCCCAGCTTGATCGCTTCGTCGATGTCGTGGCTGACCATGATCACGGTCTTGTTCAGCGCGCGCTGCATCTCGAAGAATTCGTTCTGGATCATCTCGCGGTTGATCGGATCGACCGCGCCGAACGGCTCATCCATCAACAATAGCGGCGCATCCGCCGCCAGTGCGCGAATCACGCCGATGCGCTGTTGCTGGCCGCCGGACAGTTCACGCGGGTAGCGGTGCAGATACTGCTTGGGTTCCAGTTTGATCATGCTCATCAATTCGCGAGCACGGTCGTGGCACTTCTGTTTGTCCCAGCCGAGCAGTTTCGGCACGACGACGATGTTCTCTTCGATGGTCATGTTGGGGAACAGACCGATCTGCTGGATCACGTAGCCGATGTTGCGGCGCAGGGTCACTTCGTCGAGATCAGTGGTGTCTTCGCCGTTGATGAGGATCTTGCCTGAAGTCGGTTTGATCAGGCGGTTGATCATTTTCAGCGTGGTGCTTTTGCCGCAACCCGATGGCCCGAGGAACACACAGATTTCGCCTTCATTGACGGTCAGGCTTACCGAGTCCACGGCTTTGACGTCTTTGCCGTTGCTTTGGAAAGTTTTGCTGAGGTTTTGAAGTTCGATCATTTGAGGAGTCCTTTTGGAGTCAGCGTACGTTGCAGCCACTGCAGGAGAAGGTCGGCGAAGATCGCCAGAAGACTGACCAGCAGCGCGCCGACGATGAGCATCGACATGTCGCTGCGGCTGATGGAGGCGAGGATCAGCACGCCGAGGCCGCCGGCGCCGATGGTCGCGGCGATGGTCATTACGCCGATGTTCATCACCACGGCGGTGCGCACGCCAGCGAGGATCACTGGCACCGCAATCGGCAGCTCCACCATGCGCAGGCGCTGGCCGAAGGTCATGCCAATACCGCGTGCGGCTTCACGGATGCCCGGTTCGACGCCGGTCAGGGCGAGGTAGGTGTTGCGCATGATCGGCAGCAGCGAATAGAGGAACACTGCGGTGATCGCCGGCATCGGCCCCAGGCCCTGGCCGAACTTCGAATAGAACGGCAGCAGCAGGCCGAACAGCGCAATCGACGGCACGGTCAGCAGCACCGTGGCGCTGGCCTGCAAAGGCCCGGCGAGGGCCGGAAACCGGGTCATCAGAATGCCCAGCGGCACACCGATGAGGATCGCCAGCGTCACTGCGATGCCGACCAGGGTGATGTGCTGCCAGGTCAGGTGCATCACCTGCTGCCAGTCGAGGTGGGAAAAGGCGTTCAGAAATTCCATGACTTTTCCTCCTTAGTTGAGTGGATGCTGACGCAGGAAATCGGCGGCCACTTTCGATGGGCTCTCATGATCGACATCGACCCGCGCGTTGAGCTGGCGCATGGTTTCGTCGTCGAACAGTTCGGCCAGCGGTTTGAGTTGCTCGGCCAGTTGCGGGTGCGCATCCAGATACGCCTGACGCACCACCGGCGCGGCGGTGTAGTCGGGGAAGTAGTGCTTGTCGTCGTCGAGCAGTTTCAGGCCGAAGGCGTTGAGACGACCGTCAGTGGTGTAGACCAGACCGGCAAACACCTGGCCGTTGCGCAGCGCGGTGTAGACCAGCCCCGCGTCCATCTGGCGGATGTTCTTGCGGGTCAGGTTCATGCCGTAGAGATCGACCATGCCGACCAGCCCGTCAGAGCGGTTGGCGAACTCGGTGTCCAAAGCCACCAGATGATTGGTCTTGGCCTCGGCGCGCAGGACTTCGTTCAACTGACTGATGTTGGTGATCTGCGGATATTCCTCGGCGACGTTTTTCGGCAGCGCGAGGGCGTAGGTATTGCTGAATTTCGACGGGGTCAGCCAGACCAGGCCTTTTTTCGCGTCGAGTTGTTTGACCCGGGCGTAGGACTGTTCGCTGTCGAGTTTTTCGGTGACATGGTTGTAGGCCACCAGCGACACGCCGGTGTATTCCCAGAGCATGTCCAGTTGCCCGCTTTCGTGGGCGCTGCGGGCTAGGTTGCTGCCCAGCCCGCCGGTGATCTGCGCGTCGTAGCCTTTGCTGCGCAGGTATTGCGCGGTGATTTCCGCGAGCAGGGTCTGCTCGGTGAACACCCGGGCGCCGAGGCGGATCACGGGTTTCTCGGCGGCTTGCGCCAATCCTGCAAACAGCAGGACGCAGCCTAGGATCAAGCTAAGTCGTTTCATATTCATTCCTTCGCAAAAGCCTTAAGACGGGCGCAGACCGCGTTCCAGCCAGAGACGGCTGGCGAGGGTGACCACGCCATCGAGCAGCAGGGCCAGCAGTGCGGTGCACGCAGCGCCGAGCAGCAGTTGCGGCTGATTGTTCAGGGCGATGCCAGGGAAGATCAGGCTGCCGAGGCTGTTGGCACCGATCAGGAACGCCAGTGGCGCAGTCCCGACGTTGATCGCCAGCGCCACACGCACACCACCAACGATGATCGGCACGGCGTTGGGCAATTCGACTTTCCACAGCACCTGGCGCGGGGTCATGCCGATGCCGACGGCCGCTTCTTTCAGCGAGCCCTGCACGTTTTTCAGGCCTTCGTAGGTGTTGCGCACAATCGGCAACAGGGAGGCGAGGAACAGAGCGAAGATCGCCGGGCCACTACCGATGCCGAGAATGCCCAGGGCAATCGCGAGCACGGCCAACGGTGGCACGGTGTTGCCGATATTGAAGATCTGCATAAAGCGTTCGGCACGTCCGACCATGGTCGGGCGACTGAGGAAGATGCCGGCGGGGATGCCCACGACAAGGGCGGCCAGCATTGAAGCGAGGACGAGAATCAGATGAGCTTGCAGGTAAAACAACAAATCGTCGCGGTAGTGTTCGATCGTGTTGATGCCGATCCAGTGGACCAGCAGGGCCAGGAGCGCGATCACCACCGCACCTCCCATCAGCCCTTTGCCATAGCGGATAGCCACAGGCGGACTCCTTTTTTATAGTCGGCGAGCGCAGTCCCGTGTGGCATGCCGTACATGGCTGCCGGGAGAGTCGTTCGCGAAAAGTAGCCGTTTTTCAGAGCCGGCAAAGCGGTCTGAAAGCGAGCCATAAGCGCAGCCTCGTCAGGCTAACTTGCTGATTTTTCAGCCCCTGACGAAATGTCGTAACAGGGGATGGACGTCTCCGTGCTTTAAAAGGTTCCCATCCGGGGCAGCATTTGGCCACCCTTAATGTGCTCAACGGTTCGGTTATTGCATCGACTTGGGCTATAATCGCGGCCCTTTTTTGAATCACCGCCAGGCGATTTCCCATGACCAACCAGGCCGCCGAAGTCGCGAAACGCCGCACTTTCGCCATTATTTCCCACCCCGATGCCGGTAAAACCACGATCACCGAAAAGCTCCTGTTGATGGGCAAGGCGATTGCGGTGGCCGGTACGGTGAAATCCCGTAAATCCGATCGCCATGCGACATCCGACTGGATGGAGATGGAGAAGCAACGGGGTATTTCCATTACCACGTCGGTCATGCAGTTCCCGTATCGCGAACACATGATCAACCTGCTCGACACCCCGGGCCACGAAGACTTCTCCGAAGATACTTACCGCACCCTGACGGCGGTGGACTCGGCACTGATGGTCCTTGACGGCGGTAAAGGTGTAGAGCCGCGTACCATTGCGCTGATGGACGTCTGCCGTCTGCGTGACACGCCAATTGTCAGCTTCATCAACAAACTCGACCGCGACATCCGCGACCCGATCGAACTGCTCGACGAGATCGAAGCCGTTCTGAAGATCAAGGCTGCGCCGATCACCTGGCCGATCGGTTGCTACCGCGATTTCAAGGGCGTGTACCACCTGGCCGACGACTACATCATTGTCTACACCGCCGGTCACGGTCACGAACGCACCGAAACCAAGATCATCGAGAAGCTCGACTCGGACGAGGCGCGTGCGCACCTGGGCGACGAGTACGACCGTTTCCTCGAACAGCTGGAACTGGTGCAGGGCGCCTGCCACGAGTTCAACCAGCAGGAGTTCCTCGACGGTCAACTGACCCCGGTGTTCTTCGGTACCGCACTGGGCAACTTCGGTGTCGACCACGTGCTTGACGCGGTAGTGGACTGGGCACCGCGCCCGCTGGCCCGTGTCGCCAACGAGCGTACCGTCGAGCCGGTCGAAGAGAAGTTTTCGGGCTTCATCTTCAAGATCCAGGCGAACATGGACCCGAAACACCGTGACCGTATCGCCTTCATGCGTATTTGCTCCGGCAAGTACGAAAAAGGCATGAAGATGCGCCACGTGCGCACCGGCAAGGACGTGCGCATCGGCGACGCCCTGACGTTCTTCTCCTCCGAGCGTGAGCAACTGGAAGAGGCGTACGCCGGTGACATCATCGGTCTGCACAACCACGGCACGATCCAGATCGGCGACACCTTCAGCGAAGGCGAAGTCCTCGGCTTCACCGGTATCCCGCACTTCGCCCCGGAACTGTTCCGTCGCGTGCGTTTGCGTGATCCGCTGAAATCCAAGCAGCTGCGTCAGGGCCTGCAGCAACTGGCTGAAGAGGGCGCCACTCAGGTGTTCTTCCCGGAGCGCAGCAACGACATCATCCTTGGCGCCGTCGGTGTGCTGCAGTTCGATGTGGTCGCCAGCCGCTTGAAAGAGGAATACAAGGTCGAGTGCTCGTATGAGCCGATCACTGTGTACTCTGCGCGATGGATTGAATGCGCTGACAAGAAGAAGCTTGAGGAATTCTCTAACAAGGCTGTGGAGAACCTGGCGTTGGATGGTGGTGGTCACCTGACCTATCTTGCGCCGACGCGGGTTAACCTGGCGTTGATGGAGGAGCGTTGGCCGGATGTGAAGTTCCGTGCGACGCGTGAGCATCATTAAGCGTTGAGGTGTTTTGTCTGAAACCCCTGAGGTGTATGCCTTGGGGGTTTTTTTTGGGCTGTTTGTCTTGGCGGCCTTTGGGCCGACCATGTTCTTTGGGGGTGGGGGTATATCCGTTTCTGTGGGTGGGGCGGGTGGCGGTTCCGCTCTTACAGCGGGTCACTTTTTCAGACGCCAAAAAGTAACCAAAAGGCTGGGCCCCGGCGTTCGGCCCTCGCTTAGGCTCGGGTTCCTTCGTTGCGGGGTTCATCCGGGGGCATCGTCTACGGTTTGCTTCGCTGCACCTCCTCTCGATGTGTTTGGCTGCGCCAAACGGTCGCTTCGCTCCCACCCCCGGATAAACCCCTCCACTCAGCCTGCCGAAGGGGCCTTTCAGATCAAGATCAAGAGCTGCAGCCGAGCTAACGCTCATCCTGTTGAGTGGGGCGGCTTTGCCGCATGGAGGTGGCCTGACAGCCGACCAGTCCCCAACTGACACCCAATCCAATTGTAGGAGTGAGCCTGCTCGCGAAGGCGGCCTACGAGCCGACCAATCCCCACCTGAACATACCCAATCCAATTGTAGGAGTGAGCCTGTTCACGAAGGCGGCCTACGAGCCG